>NZ_CP109199.1:3940500-5254000 GCF_036250065.1 Micromonospora sp. NBC_01699
GCCTAGCCCGAGCCGTCGAGCGGTAGCTGTCATGGCCGGGACGGTAGGCGTCCCGGTTGAACTGCGGTTGACCGGGAATTGTCGATCAATCAAGGACCAGGGGGCGCGGCCTGTCCGACCGTGCCCCCGGTCCGCTGTCGACCGCCCGGAGCCTCAGCCGCCGAGCCGGCGCACCATGTTCATCACGGTCTCCAACTGCGGTCCGCCCTTGATCGGGTACGCGGTGCTGCCCAGGTAGCCCCACCAGTCCCAGCACCCGTTCGGGTTCACCGCCGAGGCGGTGGCCTGCGGATAGAGCACTATCAGCCGGTTGGTGTCGGCGTACTGGTTGAGGTTGGCCCGGTCCACGAAGGCCGTACCGACGGTGTTGTAGCCCTGCTGGCAGCCGTGCAGCGCGACCAGCAGCTTGCAGGACTGCCCGGACGCGCAGGTCGACGGCACGTACGCGAACCCGGTGCCACCCATGCTCAGACCGGCCGCGACCCCGTTCACCGCGAACGTGTTCTGGTTGAAGCTGGTCAGGGTGCCGCCCAGCGGGCCGGTGTTCGGCGCGCTGACCGAACCGAGCAGTTTGCGCAGGAAGGCGTTCTGCGGGTCCGTACCGCAGTCGTTGAGGAACGGCGACACGGTCGCGGTGCAGGCACCCGTGCCGTACGGCGTCACCCAGGCGTGGCCGGCGGACGAGCCGCTGTCGTACTGCACGCTGGCGCCGAAGTGCTGGTAGTAACGGACCAGGTCGTCGGTGACCGACTTCTTGATCGCCGTGTCGTTGTTGCCGTGGTAGACGTACACCGGTTGACCCGACAGCCGACTGACCGGGTCGACCCAGCCATAGGCGGCCCAGGTGCGGGTGTACGTCTGAAGGTTCCCCAGGTACGTCGGCAGGCTGTTGTCGGCGCATCCGTACAGGGCCTGGCTGACGTTGTTCTGGGCGCAGTAGTACGGCCCGGCGGCGAAAACCGCCGCGCCCTTGATCCGGCTGGAGTAGGCGACCTGCAACTGGGTCGCCAGGTAGCCGCCGGACGAGACGCCGGCGACGTACACCCCGGACACCTGGTACGTGCCGAGCGAGCCGGCGACCGGCGTCTTCGTGTACGGGGTGGCGGCGGCCCGGGCGGGGGCGGCACCGGGGACGAGCAGTGACAGGGCCGCGGCGGCGGCGGTGACGGTGCGTGCGAGGAACCTCATGGGACGCCCTCCTGATGGGAAGACGCCGGGCGGTGGGGCGCGGCGTGCACCGAGGCTAGGAGCGCATCGACCGATCCGACACCCGCGTTCGTGACATGTCTCACCACGTACGAGTGTGGTTGGACGCCAGTGCGCGCCCCGACGAACGTCGGGACGCGCACCGCCAGGTGTTGGTCGCCGGCTACCGGCCGGCCACCGGTGCCGGCTGCCGGTGGTACTCCGGCTTGTGTGGCGCGGTGGCCTCGACCGCCCATTCGAGCGCGTAGTCGGCCACCGCCTGCCAACCCGGCTGCCCGAGCGTGAAGTGGGTCCGGCCGGGAAGCTCGTGGTAACCGGTGATCGCCCGGGACCGGCGGTAGCGGCCGGCGTTCTGCTTGTTCTGTGACACCGGCACGACGTGGTCGGCGCCGCCGGCGACGAACAGCAGCGGCGCCCGGTCGCTGTTGGCGAAGTTGACCCGGATCGCGGACCGCGGGTTCAGGTTGGCCAACGCGCTCTCCCAGAGCACTCCCCCGGCGGCGGGCACGTGGTAGCGCCCGTAGATCCGATCGGACTCCTCCCGGCTCATCGTGTTGGTGAAGGCGTAGTGGAACTGCTCCGGGGTCAGCGGCACCGCCCTGCGCCGGTTGGCGAAACTGCGCAGGATCGGCAACGCCACCCGCAGGCTGGAGAGCGGCACCCGCAACACCCCCTTGACCGGGGCCGAGTCGATCGCCACCGCGGCGGCACCGAGGCCGCGGTCGGCCAGCATCTGGGTGAACGCCCCGCCGAAGGAGTGCCCCATGATGATCGGCGGCCGATCCAGGTCCCGGATGATCCGGTCGTAGTGGTCGACGATTCGGGTGACGTTGAGTTTCGCGATCGGCGACGGATCCCGCCGAAGTTGCTCGACCTCCCCGTCCATCCCTGGCCAGGCGGGCGCGAGCACCCGGAAGCCCGCGCGGGAGTAGTGGTCGACCCACTGCTCCCAGCTACGCGGCGTCATCCACAGGCCGTGGATCAGGACGATGGTGTCGGCCGAGCTGCGATCGGCGGGACTGCTGCTCATGATCCCCTCCTGGCAAGGTCGCGTAAGCAAGCGTGAGCCGCGCTCGCTTACCCGCCGCCGGACCCGCCAATCCGTACCGTGCCCGACAGCCGCCGACCGAGCCGAACCAAGGGCAATATGCCCCCTTTTGTTGGCATTGGGTCCGTCTCGCCGCCCGCCCTCGGGACGACGGGCGATCCGGATGCTCGCACGCCGAAACAACACAAGAGTCACGGGCCTGCGAGCGGGCCGCTAGACACCACCCTTAGTCTCCGTTGATGACCCGGTTACCAGCAGAGCTGAGCCTGGCCGCTGATTTCGCACCCGCGACGCTGGCCCAGTGGCAGGAGTTGGCGCTCGCCGTACTGCGCAAGAGCGGGGCAGCCGACGAGAACACTCATCCCGACGCGGTCACCGGGTTGCTGGGCCGCACGACCTACGACGGCATCCGGGTGGCGCCGTTGTACACCGGCGCCGACGCCGCACCCGAGGCCGGACTGCCCGGCCTGCCGCCGTTCACCCGCGGCGGGCAGCCGACCAGGCCGGTCGGCTCGGGTTGGGACATCCGACAGCGTCACGCGGATCCTGATCCGGTGGCCACCAACGAGGCGATCCTCGCCGACCTGGAAAACGGCGGCAGCTCGATCTGGTTGGCCCTGGAGCCCGGCGGCCTGGATCCGGCGGCGTTTCCGGCAGCCCTCGACGGGGTCTACCTCGACCTGGTCGGACTGATACTGGACGCCGGTCCGGCGACCGAACGCGCGGCGGCGGCCCTGTTCGCGCTCGCCACCGGGTCCGGTGTCGCGGCCGCCCAACTCACCGGCAACCTGGGTGCCGACCCGCTGGGCTGGCAGGCCCGCACCGGCGAGAACGCCGACCTGCGAAGCGCGACGGTGCTTGCCGGCCGGTGCGCGACGGAGTACCCCGGCCTGCGGGCGGTCACCGTGGACGCAACCGTCTTCCACGACGCCGGGGGTAGTGACGCCGAGGAACTGGGGTGCTCGGTCGCGGCCGGGGTCGCGTACCTGCGGGCGCTGACCGATGCGGGTCTCGACCCCGCCGCCGCCCTGGGTCAACTGGAGTTCCGGTACGCGGCGACAGCGGACCAGTTCTCGACCATCGCGAAGCTGCGCGCGGCCCGCCGGGTGTGGGCCCGGGTGGCGCAGGTGTGCGGGGCACCGACCGCGGGTGCCCAGCGTCAGCACGCGGTGACGTCGGCGGCGATGATGACCAGCCGCGACCCGTGGGTGAACATGCTTCGTACCACCCTCGCCTGTTTCGCCGCCGGGGTCGGTGGCGCGGATGCGGTGACCGTGCAGCCGTTCGACACCCGGCTCGGACTCCCGGACGGGTTCAGCCGCCGGATCGCCCGTAACACGCAGTCGCTGTTGCTCGCGGAGGCGAATGTCGGTCGGGTGGTCGATCCGGCCGGTGGTTCCTGGTATGTCGAGCGACTCACCGAGGACCTCGCCCGGGCCGCCTGGGCGTGGTTCACCGAGATCGAGCGGGCCGGCGGCCTCGCTGCCGCTCTGGGCAGCGGGTTGGTCGCCGACCGGCTCGCCCGTACCTGGGACCGGCGGGCGAAGAACCTCGCCCACCGACGGGATCCGATCACCGGCGTGAGCGAGTTCCCGCTCCTGGAGGAGCGCCTGCCGGTTCGTCGCGCGGCACCGGCGCCGCCCTCGGGTGGGTTGCCCCGGCATCGTTACGCGGAGCTGTTCGAGGATCTGCGGGACCGGGCCGAGGCGCACGCCGCGACCACCGGCACCGTCCCGAGCGTGTTCCTGGCGACGTTGGGCCCGGTGGCGGCGCACACGGGTCGGGCGTCGTTCGCGGCGAACCTGTTCGCCGCCGGTGGGATCGCCACGACACGCAGCGGCCCCGCAACGGACGCGGACGAGATCGCCGCCGCGTTCACCGCCAGCGGCGCCACGGTCGCATGCCTGTGTGGAACGGACAAGACGTACGCCGCCCTGGCCGGTCCGGTCGCGGTCGCGTTGGCGGCGGCGGGGGCACGGCGGGTGTGGTTGGCGGGTCCGCCCGGCGGGTGGGACGGGGTGGACTCGTACCTGTTCGCCGGTTGTGACGCGGTCGAGGTTCTCGAAACGACGCTACGTGACCTGGGGGTGGATCGATGATCCCGGACTTCTCCGACCTGGAACTCGGCACCCCGGAGCCAACCGCCGAGTCGGGCGGTTGGGGCGCCGGGGTACGTGACCGGACCGGCGCCGATCCGGAGGCCGTGGCCTGGGAGACCCCGGAGGGGATCACCGTCCCCCCGCTGTACACCGCCGACGACGTGGCCGGCCTGGACTTCCTGAACGCGTATCCGGGAATCGCCCCGTACCTGCGGGGTCCCTACCCGACGATGTACACCACCCAGCCGTGGACGATCCGTCAGTACGCCGGGTTCTCCACCGCGCAGCAGTCGAACGCGTTCTACCGGCGGAACCTGGCGGCGGGGCAGAAGGGGTTGTCGGTGGCGTTCGACCTGCCGACGCACCGGGGATACGACTCCGACCACTCCAGGGTGATCGGCGACGTGGGAATGGCCGGGGTGGCGATCGACTCGATCCTGGACATGCGGGAGTTGTTCGACGGGATCCCGTTGGACCGGATGAGCGTGTCGATGACCATGAACGGCGCGGTCCTGCCCGTCCTCGCGTTGTACATCGTCGCCGCCGAGGAACAGGGCGTGGCACCGGAGCAACTGTCCGGGACGATTCAGAACGACATCCTGAAAGAGTTCATGGTCCGCAACACCTACATCTACCCACCCGGACCGTCGATGCGGATCATCTCCGACATCTTCGCCTACACCTCGACCCGGATGCCCCGGTTCAACTCGATCTCGATCTCCGGCTACCACATCCAGGAAGCCGGCGCGACCGCCGACCTCGAACTCGCCTACACCCTCGCCGACGGCATCGAGTACCTCCGCGCCGGCCAAGCCGCCGGCCTCGACATCGACGCGTTCGCCCCGAGACTGTCGTTCTTCTGGGGTATCGGCATGAACTTCTTCATGGAGGTCGCGAAGCTCCGCGCCGCCCGCCTCCTCTGGGCCAAACTCGTCCGCCAGTTCGAGCCGAAGAACCCGAAGTCGTTGTCCCTGCGGGCCCACTCCCAGACGTCGGGGTGGTCCCTGACCGCCCAGGACGTGTACAACAACGTCGTCCGCACCTGCGTCGAAGCGATGGCCGCCACCCAGGGCCACACCCAGTCCCTGCACACCAACGCCCTCGACGAAGCCCTCGCCCTACCCACCGACTTCTCCGCCCGGATCGCCCGCAACACCCAACTCCTCCTCACCCAGGAATCCGGCACCACGAGTGTCATCGACCCCTGGGGCGGCAGCCACTACATCGAACGCCTCACCCACGACCTCGCCACCCGCGCCTGGACCCACATCCAGGAGATCGAGGCCGCGGGCGGGATGGCCGCCGCGATCGATGCCGGCCTGCCCAAGCTGCGGATCGAGGAGGCGGCGGCCCGCACCCAGGCCAGAATCGACTCCGGCCGGCAACCTGTGATCGGCGTCAACATCCATCGCGCCGACGCTGACGAGCCCATCGACGTCCTGCGGGTCGACAACAGCGCCGTCCGCACCGAACAGGTCGACAAGCTCGGCCGACTGCGCGCCGACCGGGACCCCGAGGTGTGGGCTGCCGCCCTCGACGCCCTGCGTACGGCCGCTGCCGCCGGACCGGCCGGACGCGGCGACCTGAGCCGCAACCTGCTCGCCCTGGCCGTGGACGCCGCCCGCGCGAGAGCCACCGTCGGGGAGATCAGCAAAGCCCTCGAAGATGTCTACGGCCGGCACACCGCGCAGATCCGTACGATCACAGGTGTGTACCGGAACGAGGCCGGCAACAACACCACCATCGAACAGGCCAGGGCCGCCACCGCCGCGTTCGCGGACGCCGAGGGGCGCCAACCCCGAATCCTGGTCGCCAAGATGGGTCAGGACGGCCATGACCGGGGGCAGAAGGTGATCGCGACCGCCTTCGCCGACCTCGGCTTCGACGTCGACGTCGGCCCGCTGTTCCAGACTCCGGCCGAGGTAGCCCGCCAGGCCGTCGAGGCCGACGTCCACATCGTCGGCGTCAACTCCCTCGCCGCCGGCCACCTCACCCTCGTACCGGCGCTGCGCGACGAACTCACCGCGCTCGGCCGCCCCGACGTCATGATCATTGTTGGCGGCGTCATCCCCGAGCAGGACTTCGACACGCTCCGGGCGGCCGGCGCCAGCGCGATCTTCCCGCCCGGGACCGTCATCCCCACCGCCGCGCTCGACCTCCTCACCCAACTCACCAAACAACTCGGCCACCCGACAGCCGGATGACCCGACCGATGCCGGACGTCAACGACTACACCGCCGGGGTGCTCGCCGCGACGCCCGCGTGGATCGCGCGGGCGATCACGCTGGTGGAGTCGCGGCGCCCGGACCACCGGGCACTGGCCCAGCAACTGCTGGTCGCGCTCACCCCGCACGCCGGCAACGCTCGGCGGGTCGGCATCACCGGCGTACCGGGGGTCGGCAAGTCGACCTTCATCGACGCGCTGGGCAGCCATCTCACCGCCGAGGGACACCGGGTGGCGGTGCTGGCGGTCGATCCCTCCTCGACCCGTACCGGTGGCAGCATCCTCGGCGACAAGACCAGGATGACCCGGCTCGCCACTGATCCGGCCGCCTTCGTCCGCCCCTCCCCCACCGCCGGCACCCTCGGCGGCGTGGCGAAGGCGACCCGTGAGGCGATGGTCGTGGTGGAGGCCGCCGGCTACGACGTGGTGCTGGTGGAGACCGTGGGGGTGGGACAGTCCGAGACCACCGTCGCCGACATGGTCGACTCCTTCCTGCTGCTCGCCCTGGCCCGGACCGGTGACCAGCTCCAGGGGATCAAGAAGGGGGTGCTCGAACTCGCCGACGTGATCGCGGTCAACAAGGCCGACGGCCCGCACGCCAACGACGCCCGCGTCGCCGCGCGCGAGCTGGCCGGGGCGTTGCGGCTGCTGCGTACGGGCGAAGCCGGCTGGCAGCCGCCCGTGCTGACCTGTAGCGCGCTGGAGGGCACCGGCCTGACCGAGGTGTGGCAGCAGCTGGTCCGGCACCAGGAGAGCCTGCGCGCCTCCGGTGAGCTGGCCGCCCGGCGCCGCAACCAGCAGGTGGGCTGGCTCTGGGCGATGGTCCGGACGGGCCTGCTCGACGAGCTGCGGGAGCATCCCGCGGTGACCGCGCTCGCCCCGGAGCTCGAACGTCGGGTCCTCGACGGCAGCCTGACCCCGACGCTGGCCGCCGAGCGTCTGCTGGCCGCCTTCACCGGTCGTACCTGAGCCCGCCTCTCATCCGGGTAGCTGGGCGATGTGCCGGAGCTTGTTCATGGCGTCGAGCGCGGCGACCTTGTACGCCTCCGCCAGCGTCGGGTAGTTGAACACGGCGTCGACCAGGTAGTCGACGCTGCCGTTGCAGCCCATCACGGCCTGCCCGATGTGGACGAGTTCGGTGGCGTCGGTGCCGAAGATGTGCACCCCGAGCAGGCTCCGGTCGGACGGCGAGACCAGCAGCTTGAGCATGCCGTACGAGTCACCGATGATCTGTCCGCGAGCGAGTTCCCGGTAGCGGGCGACGCCCACCTCGAACGGCACCCGGGCGGCGGTGAGTTCGTCCTCGGTCCGGCCGATGAAGCTGATCTCGGGGATCGAGTAGATCCCGATCGGCTGCTGCTGGGACAGCTCGCGTACGGGCTCGTCGCAGGCGTGGTGTCCGGCCAGCCGGCCCTGCTCCATCGAGGTCGAGGCGAGCGCGGGGAAGCCGATCACGTCACCGACGGCGTAGATGTGCGGCACGGCGCTGCGGAACCACTCGTCAACCTTGATCCGTCCGCGCGAGTCCGCGCTCAGCCCGGCCAGTTCCAGGGAGAGGGCATCGGCGGTCCCCTGCCGCCCGGCGGAGTACATCACGGTGTCCGCGGCGATCCGCTTGCCGCTCTCCAGTACGGCGATCGCACCGCGCGGATGCCGTTCCACCGAGGCGACCGCCTCACCGAACCGGAACGTCACGGCAAGGTCGCGCAGGTGGTACTTCAACGCCTCGACGATTTCCAGGTCGCAGAAGTCGAGCATCCGGTCGCGTCGCTCGACCACGGTGACCTTGGTGCCGAGCGCGGCGAACATCGAGGCGTACTCGATGCCGATCACGCCCGCGCCGACCACCACCATCGAGCCGGGCACCTGTTCGAGGTTGAGGATGCCGTCGGAGTCGACCACCGTACGTTCGTCGAAGGCGACTCCGTCGGGGCGGGCCGGGCGGGTGCCCACCGCGATCACGATCTTCGCGGCGGTGACCGCCGACTCGCGTCCGTTGTGTTCGCTGACGATGATCGTGTGTGGGTCGGCGAACCGGCCGGTGCCACCGATCAGCCGGATCCGGTTGCGGGACAGTTGGCTGCGGATGACGTCGATCTCGCGCCCGATCACGTGCTGGGTACGGGCGGCGAGGTCGGCGACCGTGATGTCGTCCTTGAGGCGGTAGCTCTGGCCGTAGGTCTCCCGCTGGCTCAGGCCGGTCAGGTAGAGGACGGCCTCGCGCAGCGTCTTCGACGGGATGGTGCCGGTGTTGATGCAGACGCCGCCGACCATGTCGACGCGCTCGACGACGGCCACCCGCCGGCCGAGCTTCGCCGCCGCGACCGCCGCCTTCTGTCCACCCGGACCTGAACCGAGTACGAGGAGATCGAAGTCATACACCGGCACAGTCTTTCAAGGTCAGGTTTCGAATGACTATGTCGTACGCGAACGACCCTCACCTGTTGACCCAACCGATACCGATGGCGCGGCCCACCGCCCGTACATCGTCCTAGGAGGCTAGGTGTGAGACCGGAGCGGCCGGCGGGGCCGGGGTGGGATGCTTTCCGCCTGGACGCGCATCCCCCGTACCGAAGGGTTGGTTCACGGTGTTCCTCCGGCACCTCGAATACCTGACCGCGCTGGCCCGGGAGGGCCACTTCGGACGGGCGGCGGCGGCCTGCTGGGTCAGCCAACCCACGCTGTCCGACGGCATCCGAAAGCTGGAGGCGGAGTTCGGGGTGGCGGTGGTGCGTCGGGGAAACCGCTTCGAGGGCTTCACCCCGGAGGGCGAACGGCTGCTCGCCTGGTCCCGCCGGGTGCTCGCCGACCGGGAACAGCTACTGGCCGACTTCGGACGGACCAGCCACGAGGGACTGACCGGACAGTTGCGGCTGGGCGCCGTACCGGCCTCGCTGCCGCCGGTGTCCCTGCTCACCGGCCCGTTCCGGGACCGGCATCCGGGAACCGGCCTCACCGTGCTGTCCCTGACCTCGGACGAGATCCTGCGCCGGCTGGCCGACTTCGAACTCGACGCCGGACTCACCTACCTGACCGACGAGCCGCTGGCCGGGTACCGGACCGTGCCGCTCTACGACGAGCGTTATCTCCTGCTCACCACCGAGAACGGCGACTTCGCCGGCCGGTCCGAGGTCGGTTGGGCCGAGGTGGCGCGGTTGCCGCTCTGCCTGCTCACCCCCGACATGCAGAACCGGCGCATCCTCGACGGACTGTTCCACCGCGCCGGGGTGACGGTCACCCCCCGGATGGAGACGAACTCGATCTCCACCCTCTGCTCGCACGTACGCGGTGGACGCTGGGCGAGCGTGATCCCGCAGGCGTGGCTCTGCCTGCTCGGGGTGCCACCGGGCACCCGGGTACTGCCGCTGACCGGCCCGACGGCGACCAGCACGGTCGGGCTGGTGGTGCTCGACCGCGACCCTCCCCCGCTGGTGGCCAGCGCGTTGCTGCACGTCGCGGAGGGGCTCGACCTGCAACGCAGCCTGGACGACCTGGTCCCCGCCGGGACCTTCGGGGCGACCGGGCCGCCGTGACGAGGCGTTTCGGCGCCGTACCGGGCATAGGCTGGGACGCATGACGATGGCCGCGCTCCGGCTGACCCAGTACGCCCACGGCGGAGGTTGCGCCTGCAAGATCCCGCCGGGCGAGCTGGAGGAGATCGTCGCCGGCCTGACCCGGCCCGAACCGCCGCCCGGCGCCGGCACCCTGCTGGTGGGACTCGACGACGGTGACGACGCCGCCGTCGTGCTCACCGGGGCGGGCGCGCTGGTCTGCACCGCCGACTTCTTCACCCCGGTCGTCGACGACCCGTACGACTGGGGTCGGATCGCGGCCGCGAACGCCCTCTCCGACGTCTATGCGATGGGCGGGCAGCCGGTGGTGGCGGTTAACCTGCTCGGTTGGCCGCGCGACAAACTGCCGTTCGACCTCGCCCGTGAGGTGCTCCGCGGTGGTCTCGACGTCGCGACGGCGGCCGGCTGTCACGTCGCCGGTGGGCACAGCGTGGACGACCCGGAACCCAAGTACGGCATGGCCGTGACCGGCCTGGCCGACCCGGAGCGGCTGCTGCGCAACGACGCCGGTCGGGCCGGGGTGCCGTTGACCCTGACCAAGCCGCTCGGTGTCGGGGTGCTGAACAACCGGCACAAGAGCACCGGCGAGGTGTTCCCGGAGGCGATCGCGCTGATGACCGCGCTCAACGCCGACGCCTCCCGCGCCGCGCTGGCGGCCGGTGCCGTGTGCGCCACCGACGTCACCGGCTTCGGCCTGCTGGGCCACCTGCACAAGCTGGCGCGGGCGAGCGGGGTGACCGCCGTACTCGACGCGGCGGCGGTGCCGTACCTGGACGGGGCCCGCGAGTCGCTGGCCGCGGGTTATGTCAGCGGCGGGACCCGGCGCAACCTCGACTGGGTGCGCCCGCACGTCGACCTCGACGCGGTGGACGCCGACGAGGCGCTGCTGCTCGCCGACGCCCAGACCTCGGGCGGGCTGCTGGTGGCCGGCGAGCTGCCGGGCCATCCGGTGATCGGGCAGCTCGTGCCGCGCCGGGGCGGCCACACCATCGTCGTACGCTGAGCCTGGCTACGCCCGCGCCCGTTGCCTGGCCGCCTCGTAGAGGACGACGGTGCCGGCCGCCGCCGCGTTCAGCGAGCTGGCGGCGCCGGTGATCGGGATCCGGACGGTCCGGTCGGCCGCCTCCCGCCAGGCGGCGCTGAGCCCGTGCGTCTCGTTGCCGACGAGGACGACCGTCGGTCCGGTGAGGTCGTGGTCGGCGACGTCGACCTCGCCGTGCTCGTCGGTGCCGACGATCTGCACCGGCAGGTTCCGGCCGCGCAGCGCGGCGACCCAGTCGACGACCTCGTGCTGGGTGGCGACCCGGACGACCGGGGTGGCGAACAGCGAACCGGTGCTGGCCCGGACCGCCTTCGGGTCGTAGGGGTCGGCCGCGTGTCCGGTGATCACCACTCCGGTGGCGCCGAACGCGTCGGCGGAGCGGACCAGGGTGCCGATGTTGCCCGGTGTGGTCGGTCGGTCGAAGACGACCACCAGCAGGTCTTCCCGTTCGGGGAGGCGGTCGAGGCGGTCGGGCGGTAGTTCCACCACGGCGAGCAGTTCCGGTGACTCGTCGTCCTTGCCGCCGAGTTCGCGCATCAGCTCCGGCGCCAGCACCACCCGGGTGGTGTCGACCTGGTCGAGCAGGTCCCGGCCCCACCGGGACAGCCCCTGGCCGTACGGGTGCAGCAGGGCGCGGATGGTCCAGCCGTGCTGCACCGCCAGGGTGATCGGTCGTACGCCCTGGACCAGGAACTCGCCCGCCCGCTGGCGCTTGGTGCGGTTGGTCAGCAGTGCCTGCCACTGCTGGAAGCTCGCGTTCCGGGTGGTGATCTTCAACGTCTTCGCCACGTTGTGGACTGATCCTCCTCGTCGGCGACCCCCGGCCGCGTCCCTGCCGCGTGCGTCGGGTGGTGGCATGCCGTCGGAGCTGACCCTACAGCGGGCCGTACGGCGGCAAGGCGTCAGCGGCGCCCGTTCCGGGCGCTGGTCGCCGAGGCTTGTCAGTGACGAACCCCTATTGCATACTGTACTCCCCATAACGCATACAGAAGCCTGGTCTTTTTGTGTGCGCTCGAAGGGAGCAGCCCGTGCGAGTCGCAGTGCTCGGAGCCGGCGCCATCGGCGCCTACGTTGGCGCGGCCCTCTGCCGCGCCGGAGTGGACGTCCACCTCATCGCCCGCGGTGCCCACCTGGCCGCGCTGCAACAGAACGGAGTCCGGATCCTCAGTCCCCGCGGGGACTTCTCGGCACATCCACACGCCACCGACGACCCCGCGGCGGTCGGGCCGGTGGACTACGTGTTCCTGGGCCTCAAGGCGCACTCGTACGCCTCGGCGGGGCCACTGCTCGCCCCGCTGCTCGGGCCGCAGACCGCGCTGATCGCGGCCCAGAACGGCATCCCGTGGTGGTACTTCCACAAGCTGCGCGGGCCCTACGAGAACCAGCGCATCCAGGCGGTTGACCCGGACGGGCAGACCTCGGCGGTGATGGAGCCGGAGCGGGCGATCGGCTGCGTGGTCTACCCGGCCACGGTGATCGAGTCTCCCGGGGTGATCCGCCACCTGGAGGGAACCCGGTTCTCGATCGGCGAGCCCGACGGCTCGATCTCCCGGCGCTGTACGGAGTTCAGCGCGGCGATGGTCGCCGGTGGTCTGAAGTGCCCGGTCGAGCCCCGGCTGCGCGACGACATCTGGATCAAGTTGATGGGCAACGTCTCCCTGAACCCGATCAGTGCCCTGACCCGGGCGACGATGATCGAGATCTGCGAGAACCCCGGCACCCGTCGGGTGGTCGCGCAGATGATGGAGGAGACGCTGGACATCGCGGCACGGGTCGGCAGCAACCCGGAGATCTCGGTCGACAAGCGGATCGACGGCGCGCAGCGGGTCGGTCACCACAAGACCTCCATGTTGCAGGACCTGGAGGCGGGCAAGGAACTGGAGCTCGACGCCATCGTCGCGGCCGTGGTGGAGATGGCCGACATCACCAGCGCCCCGGCACCCACCCTGCGCACCGTCTACGCCGCCACCGACCTGCTGGCCAGGTCCACCGCCCGACGCACGGCGGTACCCGGCAACACGGCGGCCTGATCCCCGGCCGTACCCGGCGGGACCCGGCCTCGCCCCCGGCGACCCCGCGTTGTTTCTCCACCCGAACCGGTGCGGTCGAGCGGCCACCGGGACCGCCGCAAAACCGCACGCCAGAAGCTGTTGTCCGTCGACCGAAGCCTTGCACTGGGTCGGCCGACCGCATACTGTATGCAGTACGCGCAATGGCCCAGCCGTGAACACCGGGATCCGGTGCCGGCCACGGCCGGCGGCGCGACGCCGGCGTCCTCGGCGTACCAGACGCCTGACGCGACCCGGCGCGCCAGCACACCCGCAGGACACCCGACGCCCTGGAGGCTCCCGTGCCCCTGATCCTCAAGCCCGGCACCGCCTGGTCAGACGTTTACACCCGCTGCCGGCAGGTGGCCCCCGAGGCGTTCCTCGACGGCCGCCTCTGCAACTACTGGGACGGCCGCTGGCAACCCGACGGGTCACCGGCCCCGGCCACCTCGCCCGTCGACGGCACCCCCATCGCCGGCCCGCCACGGGTGACCGGGGAAACCGCGACCGCCGCGGTCCGGGCCTCCCTGGACGCCCACCGAACCTGGTCCGCCCTGCCGCTGGCCACCCGCAAGGCGCGGGTGGGTGCCGCGCTGGACGCCCTGACCGAGCACCGGGACCTGCTCGCCCTGCTCCTAGTCTGGGAGATCGGCAAGCCCTGGCGGCTGGCCCGGGCCGACGTCGACCGGTGCATCGAAGGGGTCCGCTGGTACGTCGATGAGGTCGACGACATGCTCGACGGCCGGACCCCGTTGCCCGGCCCGGTGAGCAACATCGCGAGCTGGAACTACCCGATGAGCGTCATCATGCACGCGATGCTGGTCCAGGCGCTCGCCGGCAACGCGGTGATCGCCAAGGCGCCCTCCGACGGCGGGGTCAGCTGCCTGACCCTGGCCGTCGCCCTCGCCGCCCGACACGGCCTGCCGTTCACCCTGATCAGCGGCGGCGGCGCCGAACTCTCCTCGGTGCTGGTCGCGGCACCGGAGATCGGCTGCGTCTTCTTCGTCGGCGGCCGGGACGTCGGCAGCCAGGTGGCCGCCGGACTGGTCGACTCGGACAAGCGGCACGTCCTCGAACAGGAGGGACTCAACTGCTGGGGGGTGTGGGAGTTCAGCGACTGGGAACTGCTCGCCGCCAATGTGCGCAAGTCCTTCGAGTACGCCAAACAGCGGTGCACCGCCTACCCCCGGTACGTCGTACAGCGCTCACTGTTCGACGAGTTCCTCGCCGCGTACCTGCCGGCCGTGCGCGGGGTGCGGTTCGGGCACCCGCTGGCGGTCGAGGACGGACGGGACGACCCACCCGAACTCGACTTCGGTCCACTGATCAAGGACGCCAAGGTCAAGGAGCTCAACGACGCGGTGGACGAGGCCATCAACAAGGGCGGCGTACCGATCTACCGCGGCTCGCTCGACGGTGGTCACTTCCTGCCGGGGCAGGACACGTCGGCGTACCTGCCGCCGACCGCGATCCTGGCCCCGCCGCCGTCCTCGCCGCTGTTCCACGCCGAGCCGTTCGGGCCGGTCGACACCATCGTCCTGGTCGACACCGAGGCGGAGCTGCTGGCCGCGATGAACGCCAGCAACGGGGCGCTGGTCGCCTCGATCGCCTGTGACGACGAGGCGACCGCGTACCGGCTCGGCGGCGAGTTGCAGGCGTTCAAGGTCGGCGTCAACCGGCCCCGGTCGCGGGGTGACCGGCAGGAGGTGTTCGGCGGCAAGGGCGCGTCCTGGCGCGGTGCCTTCGTCGGCGGTGCACTGCTGGTCCACGCCGTCACCGAGGGTCCGACCGACGAACGCCCGTACGGCAACTTCCCCTCCCATGCCCGGTACCCGGCGGTGTGAGGTCCCACCACCGCCAGCCGCCGCCCGTGCCGTCGCGACCGGCGCGGGCGGCGGCACCGGTCCACCCCCACCAGCCGGCCAGCCGGCCCGGTCCGCAAGGAGTCCGCACGCATGACGGCACACGACCTCCGGTTCGACGTGAACCTCTCCATCCTGTTCACCGAGCTTCCGCTGCTGCAACGGCCGGCGGCCGCCGCCGAGGCCGGCTTCGACGCGGTCGAGTTCTGGTGGCCGTTCGCCGAGCCGGTTCCGGGCGACCGCGACGTCGCGGCGTTCGTCGACGCGCTCGACCGGGCCGGGGTCCGGCTCGTCGGGCTGAACTTCGACGCCGGTGACATGGCCGCGGGCGACCGGGGTCTGCTCTCCCAGCCGGCGAACTCGGCCCGGTTCCGGGCCAACATCGACGCGGCGGTCGGGATCGCCGAGGTGACCGGTTGCCGCGCCCTGAACGCGCTGTACGGCAACCGGGTGGACGGGGTGGATCCGGCCGCACAGGACGACCTGGCCGCCGAGAACCTGGCACTCGCGGCCGAGGCCGCCGCCGGTGCCGGAGCGGTCGTACTGGTCGAGCCGCTCAACAGCGCGCAGAACCCGGCCTACCCGCTGGCCACCGCCGCCGACGTACGCGCGGTCGTCGACCGGGTACGCCTCGGCTCCGGTCAGCACAACGTACGGCTGCTCTGCGACCTGTACCACCTGGCGAGCAACGGTGAGGACCTGGAGAAGGTGATCACCACGCACACCGGCCACATCGGTCACGTACAGATCGCCGACGCGCCGGGGCGCAACCAGCCCGGCACCGGCGGGCTCGACCTCGACGGGCTGCTCGGCCAGCTCGAACGGGCCGGCTACCGAGGCTGGGTGGGCTGTGAGTACAAGCCGCTCGGACCGAGCGCGGACAGCTTCGGGTGGTTGCCCCGCGAACGCCGCGCCTCCGCCCGGCACTGACCGACCGTTTCCGCCGATCGTCTCCCCCGCCCGTCCGAGCGAAGCGTCTCCCCCGCCCATTCGAGAGGTATGGAAACTATGGCCAAGATCCCCTGCATGGAAGCGGTGGTCGCCGTGCTCGCGTCGGAGGGCGTGGACATCGCGTTCGGCTGCCCCGGCGCGGCCATCCTGCCGCTGTACGCCGCCCTGCGCAACAGCGACATCAGGCACCTCATCGTCCGGCACGAGGAGGGCGCCACCCACATGGCCGACGGCTGGGCCCGGACCAACGGCCGGGTCGGCGTCGCCATCGGCACCTCCGGCCCGGCCGGCACCAACATGATCACCGGGCTCTACACCGCGCAGGCGGACTCGATCCCGATGATCTGCATCACCGGGCAGGCTCCCACCACCAAGCTGCACCAGGAGGCGTTCCAGGCGGTCGACATCGTCGAGATCGCCAAGCCGGTGACCAAGTGGGCGGTGCAGGTGAAGGAGGCCGCGCAGGCACCCTGGATCTTCCGGGAGGCGTTCCGGATCGCCCGGTCCGGCCGCCCCGGCCCGGTGCTGATCGATCTGCCGCTGGACGTGGCGCGGCAGGAGATCGAGTGGGACGCCACCATCGACGCCCCACTGCCGGTCAGCCGGGTCGAACCGCACCCGCCGCGGGTGGAACGGGCCCTGGACCTGCTGCTGGCCGCCGAGCGGCCGCTGATCCTGGCCGGCGGTGGGGTGATCCTCGGCGACGCCAGCGACCTGCTGCGCGAGGTCGCCGAGACGCTGAACATCCCGGTCCAGGTCACCCTGATGGGCAAGGGCTCCATTCCGGAGGACCACGACCTCTTCGCCGGGATGACCGGCATTCAGACCACCCAACGGTACGGCAACGCGTCCTTCCTGGAGTCCGACCTGGTGCTCGCGCTCGGCGCCCGGTTCGGTGACCGGCACACCGGTGACCTGGAGACCTACCGGGGTGACCGGAAGTTCATCCACGTCGACATCGAGCCGACCCAGATCGGCAGGGTGTTCGGCCCGGACCTCGGTGTCGTGTCGGACACCGGCGCCTTCCTGACCGCACTGCTCGACGCGGTCAAGCGCCGGGGCACCGGGGTCGACCGCGACGCGTGGGTGTCGCGGGTGCGTACGCTGCGCCGGACGCTGACCCGTCGGGACGACTTCGACTCGGTGCCGATCAAGGCGCCCCGGGTCTTCCGGGAGATCAACGACTTCTTCGGCCCGGAGACGTACTTCGTCACCGCGATCGGCCTCTACCAGATCTGGTCGGGACAGTTCCAGAACGTCTTCAAGCCCCGGCACTACCAGGTCTGCGGGCAGGCCGGGCCACTCGGCTGGGAGATCCCGGCGGCGATCGGGGTGAAGTCGGCCCGGCCGGACGCCGAGGTGGTCGGCGTGGTGGGCGACTACTCGTTCCAGTTCCTGGTCGAGGAGTTGGCGGTGGCGGCCCAGTACAACGTGCCGTTCGTGCTGGTCATGCTCAACAACGAGTACCTGGGACTGATCCGGCAGGCCGAGATCGGTTACCAGATGAACTTCGAGGTGGACATCCACTATGACGAGTTCGGCACCGACAACGTCAAGATCATGGAGGCGTACGGCTGCTCCGGTCGGCGGGTCACCGAACCGGGTGAGATCGCCGACGCACTGGCCTGGGCCAGCAAGGAGGCGAAGCGCACCAGTCGTCCGGTGCTGGTCGAGGTGATGATCGAACGCGAGGCGAACACCGCGCACGGCCTGTCCATCGCGAAGGTCAACGAGTACGAGCCGGTGCCGGAGAGCACGCCGACCGGCTCGCACTGACCGACCCGGTTGCACCCCGACGGCCGGTCCGGGCGTCCGTGGGCGTCGCGGCCCACGGCACCCGAGCCCGGACCCGCCGCCCGCCGGCCCGGCGACCCCGCCCCGGTTCGCCGCCGGCACCCAGCGCACGCCCACCGGTCGGTGGGCGTGCGCTGGTGGCAACACCGACGTACGGGCCGCGCGGCCGGCAGCGCCGCCGCATCGACGCGGCCCGACCTCGCCGTAAGAGCAGAGATCTATTGCATCTGGGCGACTGTATGCTATGAACACATTCGGACGACCCAACGTCCGAGCGATCCAGCAGAGCCGGAGGTTTCCATGACGGACTGGGACACGAGCCCGCCAGCCGCCGCCAGCGGTGGACGACGGCTCGCCGCCGCACGAGCCGAGGCTCGGGCCGTACGCCAGCCGTTGGAGCGTCCCGCCCCGCTGCGTCAGGCGGTCTACGACGTGATCGCCGAAATGATCATCAATCGGGAGCTGCAACCCGGCGAGCACCTGGTCGAGAACGAGCTCGCCGCCCAGCTCGGAGTCAGCCGGCAACCGGTCCGGGAGGCGCTGCAACGGCTGCACAGCGAGGGCTGGGTGGACCTGCGGCCCGCTCTCGGCGCGTTCGTCCACGTGCCGACCGAGGCCGAGGCGGACCAGCTCCTGGCCGCCCGTACGCTGCTGGAGACCGAGTCGGCCCGGCTGGCCGCACGCCGGGCCACCCCGGAGCACATCGAGCACCTCTGGGGCCTGCAACGCGCCGGCGAGAAGGCGCTGCGCGACGACGACCAGGAGGGCATGGTCGCCGCCAACGCGGCCCTGCACGCGTACGTGGTGTCCATGTCGGGCAACAACGTCCTGGCCGAGCTGATCGCGCTGGTGGACCGGCGGGTGCGCTGGTACTACCTGCCGATCGCGCGGTCCCGGGGCCGGGAGGCGTGGGACGAGCACGCGGCCCTGATCGAGGTCATCGCCAGCCGCAACGGCAAGCGCGCCGGCGACATGATGCGCCGGCACACCGAACGGACCAGGGAGAGCTACCACAAGCGGCGCAAGGAGGCCGCTGAGCGGGACGCTCTGGCCTGAACGAACACCCCGAAACCCGCCACCACCCGTTCCCGAGGTGGTGGCGGGTTCTCGTCGTGGGCGCTACGGCGCGCGGCGGAGCAAGGCCACACACGCCAGCGTCGACCGGTACGGCTCCCGCCGCGCCGGTCGACGCTGGTCCGGCCAATCCCCACTGGCCAGCAGTGCAAGCACCATCCCCCACCACTCCGACCAGGACCCAAGGTCCCACCCGGACCACTCCCGGGTGAGCCCTACCGTCCACCCGGACCACTATTTCGATTCCGGGGCCGAAGGCCCCCTACTTGTACATGGTCTGGTTCATCGTGCCCGGGGCGTACGCGTCCGGGTCGACCCAGACGTTGATCAGCGAGGGCAGGCCGGACTCCCGGGCCCGCTGCATGGCCGGGCCGATGTCCTCGGGATTGCGCACCTCCTCGCCGTACCCGCCGAGCATCCGGGCGAACTCGTCGTAGCGGACGTCGCCCAGGGTGTTGCCGACCCGGGCCCGAGCGGCGCCGTACTTCGCCGCCTGGCCGTAGCGGATCTGGTTCATCGACGAGTTGTTGCCGACCACGCCGACGAACGGCAGGTTGAACCGGACCAGGGTCTCGAAGTCCCAGCCGGTGAGGCTGAAGGCGCCGTCGCCGAAGAGCGCGACGACCTCCTTGTCCGGCCGGCCGTACTTGGCGGCGAGCACGAACGGGATGCCGACGCCGAGGGTGCCCAGCGGACCGGGGTCCATCCAGTGGCCCGGCGACTTCGGCTGCACCACGCCCCCGGAGAAGGTCACGATGTCGCCACCGTCACCGATGTAGATCGAGTCCTCGGTGAGGAACTCGTTGATCTCGTGTGCCAGCCGCAGCGGGTGGATCGGGCTGGCATCGGAGAGTTGGCGCGGAAGCCGCTTCTCGTACGCCGAGGTCTCCTCGGCCCGGAGCTCGGCGAACCAGGGCTTGCGGCCGGCGGCGCCGTTGTCGATCCGGCCCGATGCCGCCTGGGCGACCGCGGCGAGGATCGCGCCCGGGTCGCCGACCAGCCCGAGGTCGATGTCGCGGTTCTTTCCGACGGTGCGGTAGTCCATGTCGATCTGCACCACGGTCGCGTTCTTCGGCAGCCGGCGGCCGTAGCCCATCCGGAAGTCGAACGGGGTGCCGACGATGATGATGACGTCGGCGTTGTTGAACGCGTACCGCCGCGACAGGTGGAAGTGGTGCGGGTCGCCGGGGGGCAGCGTGCCACGCGCCGACCCGTTCATGTACGCCGGGATGTTGAGCGTCCGGACGAAGTCGATGGCGGCGTCGCTGCCCCGCGCGGTCCAGACCTGGGTGCCCAGCAGCACGGTCGGCTTCTTGGCCTTGACCAGGATGTCGGCAAGCTGCTCGATGGCCGCCGGGTCACCGATGCTCCTGGTCGAGGCCCGGTAACGACCGGGCTCCGGGATGGTGCAGTCGGCCAGGCGCACCTCGGCGTCGAGCACGTCACGCGGGATCTCCAGGAAGGACGGTCCCGGAGCACCGTTGTACGCCTCGCGGAACGCCATCGAGACCATGTCGGCCGCCCGCGCGGTGTGCGGCACGGTGGCGGCGAACTTGGTGATCGGCGTCATCATGTCGACGTGTGGCAGGTCCTGCAACGAGCCCATCTTGTGCTGGTTGAGCGCGCCCTGACCGCCGATCAGGAGCATCGGGCTCTCGGCCCGGAACGCGTTCGCCACACCGGTGACGGCGTCGGTGGTGCCGGGGCCCGCGGTGACGACCGCGCATCCCGGCTTGCCGGTGACCCGCGCGTAGCCGTCGGCCGCGTGCGCGGCGACCTGCTCGTGCCGGACGTCGACCACCGCGATGCCCTCGTCGACGCAACCGTCGTAGATGTCGATGATGTGGCCGCCGCAGAGCGTGAAGATGACGTCCACACCCTCGGCCTTGAGTGCCTTGGCGACCAGGTGTCCGCCCGAGATCCGCTCCGGATCACGACTCGGCTCGGCGAGGATCGGGTCCACGACGGATTCCCTCGCGGTCTGAACCATGTTTCTCAACTCCCTTGAGTCGCCGCCGGTGACCTGCGTGCACGAATGCGGCGGGTCCGGCGGTGTTGGGCTGGAAAACTGTTCCGGGACGCGTGCGGGCGCGGCGCGACGGGCGCGCTCGGCGCACGGCTCCACATCGGCTGCTCGACCAGGGCAACCTCCCTCGTCCACGGCTGGGCACGGTCGCGCGTCACCGGCCGGGGCGGGCCGGGCGGCACGGATCGCGGGTGATTCGCGGCGTCAGCGGTGGTCGCCGCACGGGCTCGATGTCGCTGACGAGTCATGGGGTTCCTCCGCCACCATCAAGGATTGCATACCGTATGGGGTAGGCAATATCGTGGCTCATGTAACAGCGGGGTGTCTAGGGGTTAGCGACAGTTTTCCGTGGGACCGACACCACGCTCCCGACCTGGGGACCCGTCGGCCGGCAGCGTGGTGGCCTTGGTCACTGGATCAAAGCCTGCATACAAAAACCTGTATGCTGAAGACCGGCGCAACGGGAATCGGGCCAACGAAGCAGGTCCACGGTGAACGGAACCATCTCCCGCACGACGGGCCGGACCCCCGGCTGCGCCGCCAGGTCACACCGGGATGCCCCGAGGGCCCGGACCTGCCAGCCCGGACCCTCGCTGACCACATCGAACACACGCACCCGTCCCGCTGGGCGCAACGCGGCACCCAGCCCGCAAGCCCGGCCGGTGCGTACCTCCCGTGGGACGTCGTTTCACGGGAACGCCAATAACCGACGAGGTGAAGAGGTCATGGCAAGCCAAGGAGAGTTCGTACGTTTCCTCAACCGAATCCGGCGCGGACTGAACCTTCCGCGTGGATTCAACGCCGACGGTCGTACCCTCGGGCTCGGCCTGGCGCTCGCACTGGAATCCCAGCGGCGAGCCACCCGGCCGAGCGACGAGGAGATCGCGCGGCTGCTGAACGAGCGCACCGAGAACGACCTCGTGAAGCTGTGACAACCGATCAGGACGCATCACGTTCCGCCATGGCGACTTCCGAGGTCCCCGGCTGATCGTCGTCCTTGGCACCACCGGCCGGGACGGCGGCGGGTTCTACCGCCCGTCGTCCGTCCCGCCGGGTCTTCAACAGGCTGGCCACGGTGGTGACCAGCAGCGTACCGAGGATGACCCCGAGCGAGACGACGATCGGCACCTCGGGTGCCCACCCAACCCCGTCGTGGTGCAGCGCCTCCAGGACCAGCTTCACGCCGATGAAGGCGAGGATGAGCGCCAGTCCCTTGCTCAGGTACACCAGGCGGTCCAGCAGGGCACCGATCAGGAAGTAGAGCTGCCGCAGGCCCATCAACGCGAACGTGTTCGCGGTGAAGACCAGGTACGGCTCCTGGGTCAGGCCGAAGATCGCCGGGATGGAGTCGAGCGCGAACAGCAGGTCGGTGGTACCGATGGCGACCATGACGATCAGCATCGGGGTCACCATCCGCCGACCGTCGATCCGTGCGAACACCGACGCGCCGTGGTAGGACTCGGTCGTCGGCAGCACCTTCCGGACCGTACGCAACGCGACGTTCTCCGAGAACTCGTCCTCCTGTTGCGGCCCGACCAACTTGATCGCGGTGTAGATCAGGAACGCGCCGAACAGGTAGAAGAGCCAGTCGAACCGGGTGATCGCCTGGGCACCCGCGGCGATGAACACGCCCCGGAGCAGCAGCGCGATCACGATGCCGATCAGCAGCACCTTCTGCCGGTACTTCACCGGCACCGCGAACCGGCTCATGATGATGACGAACACGAACAGGTTGTCGACACTGAGCGAATACTCGGTGAGCCAACCCGCGAAGAACTGCCCGCCGTACGTGGCGCCGGCCGTCCCGGTCAGGACCAGGCCGAAGGCGACCGCCGCCAGGATGTAGAAGCTCACCCACGCCACGCACTCCCGAAAGGACGGGTCGCGCGGATTGCGGGCCACCAGGTAGAAGTCGATGGCGATCATCACGATGAAGGCGCTGATCGTTACCGCCCACACCCAGCCGGGCAGATTCATGCCCTACCTCCGGTCCGGGGCCGGATCAGCCGGCCCAACCCCTGCCCGGCGCCGCGATTCCGCCGCCGGTTCTCCCGTGCCTGCCACTGCGCCTCGGCGTGCCGCAGGTAGAAGGCGTACAGCCGATCGGCCGGCTCGTTGTCCCGCCGGATCCGGCGCAACCAGCCCGGCGCGAACCGCTCGTGCAGCCAACTGAACCCGATGGCGAACCCGAGACTGATCATCGCCTGGTACGCGAGGAAGCCGAGCACGTCCGGCGGTAGTGCCGGCCGACCGGCGATCAGCAGACCGGCCAGCACCTCGTGGACGAGCCTGGCCAGCGGGAACCCGACGAACCAGTAGAGCCCGGCCGGCGCGAACACCCCGGGCGTGATGATCCCCGCCCCGAGCAGCGCGCCGAACCCGCCACCGACCAGCGCCATCGGCAGGCCGAGAGCCACCCCGGTGGCCACCGCCCAGCCGAACGGCTGGCCCACGATCAGGGCGAGTCCCAGGGCCGCCAGTCCGGCGCTCGCGCCGATGCCGGCGCCGGGAACCGCTATCCGACCGAGGTCTCTCATCCGCTTGGCAGTCATCTCAGCCCACTACCACGCCGAACCGGATGAGGCTGTAGACCAGCATGCCCAGGTAGAACACCGCACCGAACCCGATGATCAGATTCTGTAGCACGCCGGGTCGGATTGGTTTGGGCAGCATCCGGTTGTTCACCAGGAGCAGCACCACGCAGTACGTACCCATGGCGAAGGTGGACAGGAAGGCCAGCACGTCGAGGATCGCGCCCGGACCGTCGGCGGGGCCGAACAGCAGGATCAGGATTCCGAACGTGATGACGCCCCAGAGGAAGCCGGCGTAGAGCTTCGACATGCCGAAGCGCTTCGCCCCGCGGATGAAGTGGTAGCTCATGTCGGCCTGGCCGCGTGAGAACGAGTCGAACAGGCCGAGCGTGGCGTTGAGACCGATCAGCGCGATGAAACCGAGGAAGATACCGCGCAGCACCGGCGCACCGGCCGAGGCGAAGGCGTCCGCCATCGCGGTCAGGGCGACCTCCCGGTCACCGTCGCGGATCAGCCCGGCGACGTTGGGACTCTCCCGCGCCGCGGTCTGGGCCAGCACGGTGAACGAGATGGTGACCAGCATCGTGATGCCCCAGAAGAGCAGGATCGCGTCGAAGGTCACCCACTTGCGCCAACCCCGCCACTTGCGCATCTCGGCCGGGTTGTCGGTGTCGAACATGAACCCGCGCGAGGGCATGACCTCTTCCTCGCCCGCCGACCGCAGCCCGCGGATCCTCGGAATGTGCGCGCCCATGCCGGCGCCGGAGTCCCGCAGGTGCAGCGTGTACCACATCTGCTGCATGCCGGACGGTCCGGCGAACGCGACCGCGCCGACCAGCACCGGGAACCAGGCCGCCGACATCGCCTCGTCGGGCAGGTAACCGAAGTGGAACATGCCGCTGAGCGTCGAGGTGACGTCGCTGAACCGGCCGACCATCGAGGCCGCCACGGCGGTGCCGACCACGAGTACGCCGATCAGGATGCCCAGCAGGCTCTCCAGCAGGGGGTAGATCACCGACGCCAGGCTGAACAGGATGCCGACCACGATCAGGCCGATACAGGAGGTGACCACCCAGGGTATGCCGGTCACCTCCTCGAAGGCGGCGGCACCGGTGGAGAGGTGACCCGGCCAGATGTAGACCAGGATCGCCACCCCGAAGAAGAACCACATCAGTGGTTTGAACACCCGGGCGGCGCCGAAGAAGATGCTCTCGCCGGTGGCCATCGCGTACCGGGCCATCTCCAGCATGACGAACGCCTGGAGGGTGACGCCGATCAGGAACAGCCAACGGATCTCCGGCCCGAAGACCAGGACCAGTCGGGGCCACATGTACGACTCGCCCATGCCGACGCCGAGCGCGACGAGGAACACGGTGGGGCCGAGCAGGTGGATGGAGGGGGGTGCGTCCGGCAACTCCCGGATCGGCATTGGTTCGAGGCCGCCGGCCCGCCAGACGCGTTGCTCGCCGGGATTGGCTGCCGGGATGGATGCGGTGGTGCCGGGTGGAGCGGTGGCGCCGCCCCCCTGGGGGTGGGGGCCGGGAATGTTTGAAGCGTCCACGTTGGACCTCCTCGGGACCTAGTGGCTGGGGGGTCTGGGGGACGGACCCAGACCCCGACGTCATGTCCTGTTCGCCTCCTGGCCGCGGGAGCGGTCGCTGTCGCAGGTTTCCCCTCGGCAAGACCGGTGTGCCGCGGGTCTTCTCGGATCAGCCGCCGGTGCTCGGGTCGACGCCGACGAGCCCTGCGGCCCGGGCCCAGCGGTACTTCGCGCCGAGCACGGCGACCGGCTTCTCCGTGGTGTACGGGTAGGCCACGATGCCGTGCCGGTACAGGTGCTCGCTTGCCTGCTCGACCTCCACGTCGCCGGCGAGCGAGGCGACGACGGGCTTGTGGATGCCCTTGGCCCGGAACTCCTCGACCACGTCGACCACCAGCTCAGCGAAGACCATCGGCGGGGTGACGATGGTGTGCCAGTAGCCGAGGATCAGCGCGTGGATCCGGGGATCGGACAGGCCGAGCGCGATGGTGTTCCGGTAGGTCGACGGCGGTTCGCCGCCGGTGATGTCCACCGGGTTGCCGGCCGCGCCGAAGGGCGGGATGAACGCGCGGAACGCCTCGTCGAGATCCGACGGAATCTCCATCAGGCGCAGACCGTTGTCGACGCAGGCGTCGGAGAGCAGCACGCCCGAGCCGCCGGCACCGGTGATGATGACGACGTTCTCGCCCTGCGGGGTGGGCAGCAGCGGAATGCCGCGGGCGTATTCGAGCAGGTCGTTGAGGCCGGGGGCGCGGATCACGCCGCTCTGGCGCAGGATGTCGTCGTACACCTTGTCGTTGCCGGCGAGCGCGCCGGTGTGCGAGCTGGCGGCCTTGGCGCCCTGGGCGGTCCGACCGGCCTTGAGCACCAGCACCGGCTTGGTCTTCGACACCCGCTTGGCGGTCTCGGCGAAGGCCCGCCCGTCCTTGAGGTCCTCCAGGTGCATGGCGATGAGCTGGGTGTTGGGGTCGGTCTCGAAGAAGGTCAGCAGGTCGTCCTCGTCGATGTCGGCCTTGTTGCCGACGCCGACGATCGAGGAGACACCCATCTTGGCGGACCGGCTGAAGCCGAGGATCGCCATGCCGATGCCGCCGCTCTGCGAGGAGAGGGCCACCCCACCCTTGACGTCGTACGGGGTGCAGAAGGTCGCCGAGAGGTTCTCCGGCGTGTAGTAGTAGCCGTAGATGTTCGGCCCGAGGATGCGTACGCCGTGCCGGCGGGCGATCGCCACGACCTCGTCCTGGAGTTCGTGGTTGCCGGTCTCGCCGAAGCCGGACGGGATCAGGATCGCCCCGGCCACGCCCTTGGCGCCGACCTCCTCCAGTGCCTGCGGCACGAACCTCGCCGGAATGGCGAAGACCGCGACGTCCACCGGTCCGGGTACGTCGCTGATGCTGCGGAACGCCTTGCGGTCCAGGATCTCGTCGGCCTTCGGGTTGATCGGGTAGATCTCGCCCTGGTAGCCGCCGTTGACCAGGTTCTTCATCACCGAGTTGCCGATCTTGCCGGCCTCGGCGGAGGCACCGATCACGGCGACCGCGGCCGGCCGCATGATCCGGTTCATGCTGGCCAGGATCTCCTCCTCGGAGAACCGCTCCGGCGTCCTGGCCGCGTTGTCGTCGATCAGGATCCGGACGTCCACCGCGGTCGCACCGGTCGAGGTGGCCAGCACCGGGTTGAGGTCGACCTCGGCCAGCTCCGGGAAGTCGGTGACCAGGTCGGACAGCCGCTGGATCAATCCGGCGAGCACCTCCCGGTTGGCCGGCTCGGCACCGCGTACGCCGCGCAGGATCTCGGCCGCGGCGATGCCGTCGATCATCGACAGCGCGGTCTCGTGGTCGGCCGGGGCGAGCCGGAAGGTCACGTCCTTGAGCACCTCGACCAGCACACCGCCGAGCCCGAACGCGACCACCTTGCCGAAGGTCTCGTCGGTGACGGTGCCGACGATCACCTCGTGGCCGGTGGTGAGCAGCTGCTGCACCTGGACCCCGACGATCCGGGCGTCGGCCCGGTACGCCTTCGCGTTGTCGAGGATGGTCTGGAAGCCGTCCGCCACCTCGGCCGGCGTCTTCAGCCCGACCAGCACGCCGCCGGCCTCGGTCTTGTGCAGGATGTCCGGTGAGACGATCTTCAGAACCACCGGCAGACCGATCTGCCCGGCCAGGGTCACCGCCTCGTCGGCGCTGGTGGCCAGCCCCTCGCCGGGGGTGGCGATCCCGTACGCCTCGACCACCAGCCGACCCTCGGGCGCGGTCAGCGAGTCACGGCCCTCGGCACGGACCTGGTCCAGGACCCGGCGTACCGCCTCGCGGTCGTAGCTGGTTGCGTTGTCTGGCATTTCCTCGTCTCTCCTTCGGACCGATTGCTCCGCCGGTCGCGGCGGACGGTGGACAGCGGCGGGATGGTCAGATCACACCGGCGGTACGCAGGTCGGCGACCTGCCGCTCGTCGTAGCCGAGTTCACCGAGGACCTGCGCGGTGTGCTCACCGAGCAGGGGCGAACGCTCGATCTCGACGGTCGAGTCGGACAGCTTGATCGGGTTGCCAACGGTCTTGTAGACACCCCGCTCGGGGTGCTCGACCTCGACCACCGAGCCCAGTTCGGCAAGGGTGGTGTCCTCGATCAGTTCCTTGGTCGACAGGATCGGTCCGCAGGGGATGTTGTGGGCGTTGAGCTTCTCCATGACCTCCCACTTGGTGTGCTTCTCGGTCCACTCCTCGATCAGCGCGAAGGCCTTGTCGAGTTTCGCGAGGCGTACCGCCGGGGTGTTCCAGGCCGGGTCGTCGGCGAGTTCGGGCTTGCCGATCAGCTCGGTGATCGGTTTCCAGCCCACTGGCTGGATGATCACGTAGATGTAGTCGTTCGGTCCGCCCGGTGCACAGCGCACGGCCCAGCCGGGCTGTCCGCCGCCGGAGGCGTTGCCGGAGCGCGGCACCTCGTCGCCGAACTGCTCGTTGGGGTACTCCCCCAGCGGCCCGTGCACCAGCCTCTGCTGGTCGCGCAGCTTGACCCGGCACAGGTTGAGCACCGCGTCCTGCATGGCGACCTGGACCCGCTGGCCACGGCCGGTGTTGGTGCGCTGGTACAGCGCGGCGAGGATGCCGGCGACCAGGTGGATGCCGGTGCCGGAGTCGCCGATCTGGGCGCCGGTGGCGGTCGGCGGGCCGCCCTCGAAGCCGGTGGTGCTCATCGAGCCGGCCATCGCCTGGGCGATCACCTCGTACGCCTTGAAGTTGGCGTAGCGGCCGGGTCCGAAGCCCTTGATCGAGGCGTAGACCAGGCCGGGGTTGATCTCCTGTAGCCGCTCCCAGGGGAAGCCGAAGCGTTCCACCACACCGGGCCCGAAGTTCTCCACCAGGATGTCCACCCCGGACACCAGTGAGGTGAAGATCTCCTTGCCCTGTTCGCTCTTCATGTTGAGCGTGATGCTGCGCTTGTTGGAGTTGAGCATCGTGAAGTAGAGACTGTCCACGCCCGGCAGGTCGCGGAGCTGGGCACGGGTGATGTCCCCGGTGCCGGGTGCCTCCAACTTGATGACATCGGCGCCCATCCACGCCAGGATCTGTGTGGACGAGGGACCGGACTGCACGTGTGTCATGTCGAGGACGCGAATGCCCTCCAGTGCCTTACCCATGAGCCGACCTCCTGTACGTGACCCGCCACGTGTTGCTGATCAGGGATTCAGACCCGAGGTCTGCGTTTCGCAGGTCCGGGGCTGATCGTCGAGCCATCAGCACCCTCCACGTCTCGGGGATTGCATACCGTATGGGGTAGGCAATATCGTGGCCCATGTAACAGCGGGGTGTCTAGGGGGTAGCAGACCGAATTCGGTGAACCTTCGGAAACCGCCTCGACTCGCGGTTCGCGGATGGACCATGCCCGCTCGGAGTCCGCGACCGTCCCGCACTCGACCGGGCGCCACCACCGGTGAAGGTCAAAAGAGGGAGGCCCTCAGTGGATCTGTTGGAGCACCAGGCACAGGACCTTTTCGCCAAACACGGCGTACCTGTGGGTAGGTACCGCGTTGCCACCACCGCGCAACAGGCCCGCGCGGCCGCCGCCGAGATCGGCGGCCGGGTCGTGGTGAAGGCCCAGGTGAAGACCGGGGGCCGGGGCAAGGCCGGCGGCGTCAAGCTGGCCGACGGCCCGGATTCGGCGTACGAGACGGCGGGTGCCATCCTCGGCATGGACATCAAGGGACACACCGTCGCCAAGGTGCTGGTCACCGAGGCCAGCGACATCGCCGACGAGTACTACGTCTCGCTCCTGCTCGACCGGTCCAACCGCTCGTTCCTCGCCATGGTGTCCCGCGAGGGCGGAATGGAGATCGAACAGGTGGCGGTGGAGAAACCGGATGCGTTGATCCGGCTGCCGATCGACCCCGCCGAGGGCGTGACCACCGAGATCGCCACCCGCCTCTGCGTCGACGCCAACCTCCCGCCCGAGGTGCACGACGGCGTACGGGACGTGCTGGTCCGGCTCTGGACGGTGTTCACCGAGGAGGACGCGACGCTGGTGGAGATCAATCCGCTGGCGCGGCTGGCCGACGGCTCCGTACGCGCCCTCGACGGCAAGGTCACCGTGGACGACAACGCCCGGTTCCGGCACCCCGCGCACGCCGGGTTCGTCGACACCGCCGCGGCCGACCCGCTGGAGGCCCTCGCCGCCGACAAGGACCTGAACTACGTCAAGCTCGACGGCGAGGTCGGCGTCATCGGCAACGGTGCCGGCCTGGTGATGAGCACGCTCGACGTGGTCGCGTACGCCGGGGAGGAGTTCGGCGGGGTGAAACCGGCCAACTTCCTCGACATCGGCGGCGGCGCCTCGGCCGAGGTGATGGCGAACGGGCTGGAGATCATCCTCGGCGACCCCGCCGTACGCAGCGTCTTCGTCAACGTGTTCGGCGGCATCACCGCCTGCGACGCGGTCGCCAACGGCATCGTGCAGGCGATCGAACTGCTCACCCGGGACGGCGCGAAGATCACCAAGCCGCTGGTGGTGCGACTGGACGGCAACAACGCCGAGGAGGGCCGGCAGATCCTCACCAGCGCCGCCCTGGACTGCGTACGGACCGTGGACACGATGGACGGCGCGGCCCGCCTCGCCGCCGAACTCGCCGCCAAGGGGGCATGACAGCGATGGCAATCTTCCTCACCGACGCCAGCCGGGTGCTGGTCCAGGGCATCACCGGGACCGAGGGCACGAAGCACACCCGGCGGATGGTCGCCGCCGGCACGAACATCGTCGCCGGGGTCACCCCCGGCAAGGGCGGTCAGCGGGTCGACGGCATCCCGGTGTTCAACACCACCGCCGAGGCGGTCGCCGCCACCGGTGCCGACACCTCGGTCGTCTTCGTGCCGCCCCGGTTCGCCAGGGCCGCGGTGGTCGAGGCGATCGACGCACAACTGGCCCTGGTCGTCGTCCTGACCGAGGGCATCCCGGTGCACGACACCGCCGCGTTCTGGGCGTACGCGTGCGCGACCGGCAACCGGACCCGGATCATCGGCCCGAACTGTCCCGGCCTGATCAGTCCCGGACAGTCCAACGCCGGCATCATCCCGCCCGACATCACCGGACGGGGGCGGATCGGCCTGGTCAGCAAGAGCGGAACCCTGACCTACCAGCTCATGCACGAGCTACGCGACTTCGGCTTCTCCACCTGCGTCGGCATCGGCGGCGACCCGATCGTCGGAACCACCCACATCGACTGCCTCCAGGCGTTCGAGGACGACCCGGAGACCGACGCGATAGTGATGATCGGCGAGATCGGCGGCGACGCGGAGGAGCGGGCCGCGGAGTACATCTCCGCCCACATCACCAAGCCGGTGGTGGGCTACGTGGCCGGCTTCACCGCCCCCGAGGGCAAGACCATGGGGCACGCCGGCGCCATCGTCTCCGGCTCGTCCGGCACCGCCGCAGCGAAAAAAGAGGCGCTGGAGGCGGTCGGGGTGCGGGTGGGCAGGACACCGTCCGAGACCGCCCGGCTGATGCGCGAGACGCTGCTGTCCCGGCTGGCCAGCCGATAGCGACGGGAACTCCCGGCCTCCCCACTCGTCCGAGGGGAGGCCGGGAGGCGGTCGTACCGACGCTTGTCGGGCGTACCGGTGGTCAGGACAGTGCGTCGGCGGTCGGCGCGCGGTCGGCGAGCCCCAGCCGGTGCGCGCCGGTGTAGACGTTCATCGACGCGCCGCGCAGGAACCCGACCAGGGTGAGTCCCGAATCCGCCGCGAGGTCGACCGCGAGCGAGGACGGCGCCGACACCGCCGCCAGCGCCGGCACCCCGGCCATCACCGCCTTCTGCACCAGTTCGAACGAGGCCCGGCCGCTGACCAGCAGCAACGTGCCGCGCAGCGGCACCCGCCCGGACCGCAGCGCCCAGCCGACCACCTTGTCGACGGCGTTGTGCCGGCCGACGTCCTCACGCAGGCAGAGCAACTGCCCGGCGGCGTCGAACAGCCCGGCGGCGTGTAGCCCACCGGTACGGTCGAACACCCGCTGCGCCGCGCGCAGCCGGTCGGGCAGGCTCGCCACCAGGTCCGGGGTGACCCGGAACGGATCCTCGGCGACCGACCAGGCCGCCGTGGTACGCACCGCGTCCAGGCTGGCCTTGCCGCAGAGCCCGCAGGAGGACGTGGTGTAGAAGTTGCGCTCCAGCGACGGATCCGGTGCCGGCACCCCGGCGCCGAGCACCACGTCGACCACGTTGTACGTGTTCACGCCGTCGTCGGTCGCCCCGGCGCAGTAGCGGATCCCGGCGACGTGCTCGCCCCGCTGCACCACGCCCTCGCTCACCAGGAACCCGGCGGCCAGGTCGAAGTCGTCGCCCGGCGTACGCATGGTGATGGTGAGCGCCCGCCCGTTGACCCTGATCTCCAGCGGTTCCTCGGCCACCAGCGTGTCCATCGGCTCGGAGACGGTCCCGTCGACCACCCGCACCACGCGACGTCGGCTTGTCACGCGTCCCATCTGCCACCACCCATCGTCGGTCCGGAAACCCGGTCGGACCCGGTGCGCCGGGCCCGACCGGTCACAGCTCGTCGGGACGCAGCCGGGGCAGGACCGACAGCGTCGGCCGTCCCGGTTGCCGCATCCCGCTGGTCAACAGTGCGCCGAACAGCCCCAGACAGCCAGCCGCGACAAACGCCGCGATCGCGCCGGGGGTGCCGATCACCAGTCCGGCGAACCCGATGCCCACCAGCCCGCCGACCACCTTGCCGGTGTAGACGATGCCGTAGTTCAGCAGGGTCGCCTCGCCACCGAACCAGTCGCGTACCAGGCTGACCAGCAGAGAGTATCCGGCGCCGGTGCCCGCGCCGGCCAGTCCGGCGAACGCCACCACCGCCGCCACCCGCTCGCCCTGCACGGCGGCGAGCAGGCCGAACTGGGCCACTCCCCCGACGGCCAGGGCCAGCCCGAGCGTACGGCGGCGGCCCAGCCGGTCGGAGAGCGAACTGGTGACCGCCCGGCCGACCCCGGTCGCGACGGCCAGTACGCCGATCGAGGCGACGATCAGCCCCGGCTGCCCGGCCCGGTGGTGGGCGAAGCCGACCAGGTACGCGATGTCGAACAGGGCCATCGCGGCGGTCACCACGACCAGGAAGAACATCACCGGCAGCATCCCGCTGCGAACGGCGGCGCGAGGCGAGTACGGCCGCATCGCGGGCATGTTGTTCGGGATGCTGCGGTTGAGCCGGCGGTCGACCGCCCACCGCTGCGGATCGAGGTCCGCCGGCCACCAGTGCCGGGGCGGCTTGCGCAGCAGCAGCCCGCTGACCGCGATCACGACGAACACGGCGACCGCGGTGCCGTCCAGCACCCCCGGCAGGTTCTCCGGCCCCAGCGCGTACGCGGCGACCACGACGAACGGGATCGCGCCGTAGCCGAAGGCGCCGCTGACCACGCCGACCATGGTCGCGGTCCGCTCCGGGAACCACTCGGTCACGGTGGCGATGCAGGTCAGGTAGACCAGCCCGGCACCGATCCCGCCGAGCACCGAGTAGCCGAGCAGCACCCCGGTCAGGTCCCGGCTGTGCCCGAGGGTGACCAGGGCGACCAGGCTCAGCGTGGCACCGGCCAGCATCGGTACGGCGAGCCGGACCCGGACCCGCCGGTAGAGCCAGACCGCCGGCAGCGACGTGCCGGCCTGGCAGACGATCCAGACCGCCAGTACGGCGAACGCCTCCCAGAGGGTCCAGCCGTTGGCCCGGACCAGGGCCGGGATCGCGGCGCCGAAGCCGTACTGGAACAGGCTGATCGCCAGCATCGAGGCCCAGCACAGCCGGAGCATCCAGGTGCGTGAGCGTCCCATCAGGTCGAAGTCGGTCTCCCCGACGCGGTAGCGACGCCCGTAGACGTCACGTACCTCCCGTGCGGGAACGGCATTCCTGGCGTCCGGCATCCCTGGCACCTCCACCTGTCACGGTGCGGCCGGGCGTCGGGAACCCCCGGACGACGGCCATTGTATACTGTATGTTACGTGCACTAGTGTCTACCAGCGACGTACGACTGTCCAGGATCAATCGATTCGGCCCGCCGGGTCGGGCACGATGGAACCGCCGGCCGGCAACCGACCGGAAGACAACGAGGGACGCTGATGAGCCAGTTGCAGGATTGGAACCGCCGGGCGCTCGACGAACTCGGCCTCGACCCCGGCACCCTCGACCAGGCCCTCGTGCTGGACCTGGCCCGCGACGTGGCACACGGGGTGGCCCGACCGGCGGCACCACTGAGCACCTACCTGCTCGGGGTGGCGGTGGGCCGGGGCGCCGACCCCGCCGAGGCCGCCGCGCGGCTGGTCACCCTCGCCGAGAGCTGGCCCGGCCGGGAAACCCGATCGTGAACACCACCGGCTGGCCCGAGGCCCGACGGATCGCGCGGGCGGCCGGCGACCCGCTCGGCCGGGTCGACCTCGCCCTGCCCGACGCGCTCGGCGCCACCCTGGCCACACCGCTGGTGGCCCTCTCCCCACTACCGGCCTACGACGCCGCCGCGATGGACGGGTACGCCGTGGCCGGCACCGGACCGTGGCGGGTCACCGGCCGGGTGCTCGCCGGCGACCCGACCCCGGTCGACCCGCTGCGCCCCGGCACCGCGGTGGAGATCGCCACCGGCGCCCTGGTGCCCGTCGGCGCGGACGCTGTCCTGCCGTACGAGCGGGCCCGGTGCCGGTCCGACCGGGTGCACGGCGAGATCGAAACCGGCCGGCACATCCGGCGGCGCGGCGACGACTGCCCGCTCGGCGAGCAGGTGCTACCGGCCGGCAGCCTGGTCACGCCCGCACTGCTCGGCCTGGCCGCGAGCCTCGGCCACGACCGGCTGACCGTCTTCCGCCGCCCCCGGGTCGGGGTGGTGGTCACCGGCGCCGAACTGCTCTCCGCCGGGCTGCCGTCGCCGGGACGGGTCCGGGACGCGATCGGCCCACTGCTGCCCGGACTGGTGCACGCCGCCGGCGGCGAGATCGCCTGGACCGTCCGGGTGACCGACGACAAGGCGGCGCTGGTCGAGGCACTCCGGCGGCCGGGCGCGGACCTGACGGTGGTCTGCGGGGCCACCTCGGTCGGCGCCGCCGACCACCTGCGCGCCGCCCTGGAGGCGTTGACGGCACTGATCCGGGTGCACGGGGTGGCCTGCCGGCCCGGCCACCCGCAACTGCTCGCCACGATGGCGGACGGTCGCGCGGTGATCGGCCTACCCGGCAACCCGTACGCGGCCCTCGTCGCCGGGCTCACCCTGCTCACGCCGCTGCTCGGGCAGCTCGCCGGACGCGTGGAGCGGGCACCGGTGACGGCCCGGCTGACCGGACCGGTGAAGGTGCTCGACCGGGACACCCGGCTGGTGCCGGTGACGCGGGTCGGTTCGGGAGTGGTCCCGGTCGGCCACGACCGCCCCGGCCTGCTCTGGGGGGCGGCCGAGGCACACGCGCTGGCGGTCGTACCGCCGGGTTGGCCGGGTGGCGAGGTCGAACTGCTCGCGCTGCCCGGCGCGGAGGCGGCAAACCCCGTACCGGTGCCGGCCGTCGCCGACCCGTCCCGACCCGGCACCGCCGCACCGGCCGGGGGAACGACCCGGACCGGGGTACGCCTGCCCGCCACCGCCGGCGCGGAGGTCTGACGGCCGACGGTGCCGTGGCCTACGGTGTCGTGGCCTACGGCAGCGCGGGGCGCGATGGTACGTCGGCTGGACGCGGCGGTACGGCGGCTGGATGGGGCGGCGATTGGACGGTCAGGACACGGGTTCGGGGCGGGGCGCGGGGCGGCGGGCCGGTCCCGACGGTTGTCCGGGCGGTCGGGCCAGAACCCGGTCACCGAGGTGGAGCAGGCGCAGGGTGTTCGTCGAACCGGGCCGGCCGGGCGGGCTGCCCGCCACGATCAGCACCAGGTCGCCCACCTGGAACCGGGGCAGCGACAGCAGTACGTCCTGCACGTGGTGCACCATCTCGTCGGTGTGCGACACCACCGGCACGCCGAACGTCTCCACCCCCCAGGTCAACGCGAGTTGCGCCGGTACGCCGGGCTCCGGGCTGAACGCGAGCAGCGGTACGGCGGGCTGGTGCCGGGCCAACTGCCGGGCGGTGGCGCCGCTGCGGGTGAAACAGCAGATCGCCCGTACCCCCAGCGACTCGGCCACCTCGGCGGCGGCCTCGGCGATCGCGTCGACGTTGGTGACCGCCGCGATCCGGAATCCGGTACGCCGGGCCGAAGCGGTCGCCTCGGCCGAGCCGACGATCTGCGCCATCATCCGTACCGCCTGCACCGGGAACGCCCCGACGCTGGTCTCGGGCCCGAGCAGCAGCGCGTCCGCGCCGTCCAGGACGGCGTTGGCCACATCCGACGCCTCGGCCCGGGTGGGCCGGGGCTGCTCGACCATCGAGTCGAGCAACTGGGCGGCCACCAGCACCGGCTTCGCCAACTCGCGGCAACGACGGATGGCCCGCTTCTGGATCAGGGGTATCTCGTCCAGCGGCAACTCGATCCCGAGGTCGTCGCGGGCCACCACCAACCCGTCGAAGGCCGCGACGATGTCGTCCAGGTGGCGGGCCGCCGCCGGGGTGTCCAGCTTCGCCAGCACCGGCCGCCGCACCCCGTACCCGTCCATCACGTCGCGGACGATTTTGACGTCCTCGGGCGAGCCGACGGCGGAGAGCGCCACCAGGTCCACCCCGAGCCCGAGGACGAACCGCAGATCCGCGGTGAGCTGCTCGGTGAACGCGGCACCGGTGGCCGGATGCCCGAACCGGATCCGGGGCCCGCGCAGGTCAGCGAGCACGCCGACGGTGCGGCCGGCCCGCGCCGCGACCTCGCGCAGCAGCCGGTGGGTCGAGGCGTGCTGGGCCGGGGTGCCGTGGCCGAGGTCGATCCGGGCCACGTCCATCCCGGCCCCGACCAGCTCCCGCAACCGATCCGGGGTCGCGCTCGCGGGGCCCAGGGTGCAGACGATCTTCGCGCGGCGGGGCATCGGGGGCGACCTCAGCCCGAGGTACGACCGGAGAGCTGCTCGACCACCTTCAGCAGCGCCGAGTGGTCGAGTCCACCGTGCCCCTGCACCTTCAGCGCGGCGATGAGCTGGGCGACCGCCGCACCGAGCGGGATCACCACTCCGGCCTCCCGCGCCGCCGAGGTGACGATCCCCATGTCCTTGTGGTGCAGGTCGATCCGGAAGCCGGGCTCGAACTGCCGGGCCAGCATGCCGGGCGCCTTCAGGTCGAGGATCCGGTTACCGGCCAGACCGCCGGCGAGCACCCGGATCGCCGCCTCGGTGTCCACCCCGTACGCCTCAAGGAAGACGATCGCCTCGGCGACGAGTTCGATCGTCCCGGCGACGATCAGCTGGTTGGCCGCCTTGACGGTCTGGCCGGAGCCGTGCGGCCCGACGTGGACGATGGTGGCACCGACCACCTCCAGCACCGGACGGGCGGTCTCGAAGTCGGCCGCGTCGCCGCCGACCATGATCGACAATGTGCCCTCGATCGCGCCCCGTTCGCCACCGCTGACCGGCGCGTCGAGCACCCGTACGCGGTAGGGCTTCGCCGCCTCGGCCACGACCTGCGCGGTCTTGGGCGAGATGCTGCTCGTGTCGATCCAGAGCTGCCCCGGGCGGGCGGTGGCGAGGATGCCGTTGTCGCCGAGGGCGAGCGCCTCGACGTCGGGTGAGTCGGGCACCATCGTGACGACCACGTCGGACTCCCGGACCACCTCGACGAGCCCACCGGCCGCCCGGCCGCCGCTGGCCGCGAGCGCCTCGGTGCGCGCCGGACTGTAGTCGTAGCCGATCACGTCGAAGCCGGCCTTGACCAGGTTGGTGGCCATCGGGCCGCCCATGATGCCGAGTCCGATGAAACCCACGCGTGTCATATCAGCGATCTCCTCACGTTGCTCCAGGTCGCACTGCCGGCGCGGCGGGGTGGTCGGTCGGGCCGCCGCCCGTCCACCCGGCGGGAGACACCGCCCTCTAGGATTCTGTATGCAGTATGGAGGTCAGTCAAGGCATGGTTCGGGACAGCACCCGGCCCACTCGCGCGTCTGCGCGGGTGGGCCGACCGTGAGGTGTGCCCGGACTAGCCGGCGGACGAGTGGCGGCGGAGGCTCAGCAGGGCGATGTCGTCCTCCGGTTGCTCGACACCGAGCGTCGACATGACGGACACGCAGACCTCTTCGGCGGAGGCCGGCCGGATGATCGCACGCAGGCGCTCAAGTCCGATGTCGATGAGCTCGTCCCGGCGCTCGACCAACCCGTCCGTGTAGCAGACGAGGACCGCCTCCGGCGGGAAGTCGACCACCGTGGTCCGGCGGCGGCGCACCCGGCCGACGCCCAGTGGCGGATCGACGGGGAGCGTCAGGAGGTCGGCCGGACATCCGGGGCGCACCAGCATGGGCGGCAGGTGACCGGCCAGGGACACGTGCAGTCGATCCCGTTCCGGGCTGACCATGACGTACAGGACGGTGGCCAGGTTGCCGGCCTCGAAGTGGTGGACCTTGCGATCGAGGCGGGTCAACGCGTCCGCCGGATCGTCACACTCCAGCGTGTACGCGCGCAGCGCGCTGCGCAGCCGCCCCATCACCACGGCCGCGGCCAGCCCGTGCCCGGACACGTCGCCCACGACCAGGCCGAGCCATCCCGACGGGAGGGCGAAGACGTCGTACCAGTCGCCGCCGATGCCGGCCTGGTGACCGGGGACGTACCGGGCGGCCGTGTCGACGCCGGGCACGTTCGGCAGGCGCGCGGGCAGCAGGCTCCGCTGGAGGGCGAGCGCGGCGGCGCGGTCGATGCTACTCAGTCGCGCCTGACACGCCAGCGCGGCGCGATCGGCCACGAGTTGCAGCAGGTGGACGTCGTCCGGAGTGAACCGCCGTACGGCACGGGTGCCGACGTGCAGGACCCCGACGAGGTCCTTGCCGGCGAGCATCGGTACGCCGACCAGCGAGCGGATGCCCTTGTGCCACAGCACCGGGCTGACCGCGTCGGCCCGCTCCAGCCGCTCGATCACGACCGGCTGCTTGTCGCGCGCGACCCGCCCGGTGAAGCCGTGGCCGACGGGAAGCCGGAAGCCCTGGCGAAGCTCCTCCTCAAGACCCCTCGACGCGGTGGCCACGAGCTGCCCGGCGTGCGGGTCGACCAACAGGATCGCTGCGGTGTCGACCCGCAGCAGGTCCCGTACCCGGCCCAGCAGTTCGTCGAGTAGCTCGTCCACGTCGAGCCGGGACAGGGCCGCGTCGGTCACCGCCTCGATCCGGCGCAAACGCTCGACACTCCCGGTGTCACCTGCCTCGATCACGGGACGAGCCTAGCCTCAGCCCGACCGGGCGTGGCCACCCCCGGACGCGACCGGCCGGCGGCGGTAGCATCTAGCCAACTTTTGCCGATCACGATCGGAGGGATCCGCAGCAGTTCCGGTGAGGTCGGGGTCGGCGGCGTTCCGAAACCCCGACGGTTGCCGAACACGACAAGCACGCCGCCGCCGCATTCCGCCCGGCCTTTCGGGCAACTCGGCCCGCTTCGACGGCCCCGGATCGCCCGTGCGGAAGGTCGAACCAGGTCAGAAAGGGACTGCCGTGACCGGGCATCCCCCACCCGACACACCACCATTCGGCACCAACCAACTACTTCTCGTATCCATCTTCGACGCGGGCCGGTTCACCGAGGTCCGCCACGCGGTCGACGCCGTGATCCGCCGTTGCCGGCTGAGCGCCGAGAAGGCCGCGGACTTCGTCACGGCCGTCAACGAAGTCATGATCAATGCCGTCCGCCACGGCGGCGGCAGCGGCGAGTTGCGCCTGTGGGAAAGCGCCCAACTGGTGTGCGAGGTCCGCGACCGCGGGCCGGGTTTCCCGGCGGCCGGGTACCTCAACCGCAGCCAGCGGCCGACACCCTCCCCCGACGGCGGGATGGGTCTGTGGATCGTCCAACAGACGACCGACACCCTCTCGATCGACAGCGGGCCGGCGGGTACCACCGTCCGGATCGGCGCCGCGCTCGCTCCGCGTACCTCCTAGGCCCCTCGTCTCGGGAGGACGTTCCTCGCGGTGGCGCGGGCCGGCGGGTGACCGGGCCGAGGCAGCGCCGCTACTGGCCGGGGACCGCCCGCAGACGCCGTTCGGCGGCCGGCGTACGACGTCCGGCGACCACGTCGCTGCGCCAGCGGCTGACGTACTTCGCCGCGGTGGTGCGCTCGGCCGCACTGAGCCGCAGTCGGTCCACCGCCAGGTCGGTCAGGGCGGAGTTCTCCCGTTCGTCCCCGGCCGGCACCTCCTCGTCCAGCAGGCCGTAGACCCGGGCCCGGAGCGAGCCTTCCGTATTGGACGGCACGGACGCCACGCCTCGGGCCGGCCGCACCGGCTCCGCCGCCGCCACGGAGCCGACCTGCGACGGAGGCTGGGTACGGGTTGCCGCCGCGGCCACCAGGTCGGGCAACGGTCGGTCCAGCAGCGGTACGGCCGACATGCCGTCCTCCGGCTCGACCGGCAGCCCCCGCTCCGATACCGGCTCCCGCTCGTCCGTGACCCGCGCGGACTCCGGCGCCCGTTCGGCCCCGATCCGCGCCGACACCGACCGCCGTTCGGCCCCGACACGACCGGACGACTCCCGCGCCGCCACGCTCCGCCCCGACACCGCCTCCCGCTCCGGCGCGGTACGGACGGATGCACTCTCCCGCTCGGGTGCGGTACGGCCCGACGCGGTCTCCCGCTCGGGTGCGGTACGCGCGGGTCGGCGCTGCTGGGCGGTGGAGAAGATCGCGCTCACCTCGGCCGTCAGCGCGTCCCATCGGGGGCGGCCCGACTCCGACCGGTCCCCCGGATCGACGGTCCCGTTCCGCTCGGGGTCCGAGCGCGGCGTGCCCTCCTCTGCCCCGGCGGTGACGGCCGGGGTGGGACGGTCGACCGCCGGTGTCGGCGCCTGGTCGGCCGGATCGTCCGGTCCGGCCACCGGTTGCGTCGGCGCGGGTGCCGGGTCGACCAACGTCGGGTCCGGGTCGACCCCGGCGCTCGGCGCGACCCGCTCACCCGTCGGGGCACCCCGGTCGACCAGCGCGATCGACACCGACTCGACCGGCGCGTGCTCGGCGTCGTCGGAGGAGGCGCCCGGAGCCGACCGAACGTCGTCGGCATCGGCCGGGGTACCCGCGATCGACCGGGTGTCGGCATCGTCGCGGGGCCCGCCCGCGATCGACCGGACGTCGGTGGCGCCGTGCGACGTGGCCGGGAAGGAGCGGGTGTCCGGGCCGGTCAGGGACGGGGTGGGGGTCGCGAGGGCATCGGTGAGCAGTTGTCCGGCCGAGGCGAGCACCGCGGCGTCGAGCGGTGCGCCGCGCCGTCGCCACCGTCGCCGGCGACCGGCGGGCAGGTTGCCGGCGAGCACGCGGGCGGGTGCGAGGTCCGCCGCGATGAGCGCGGTCAGCCCGTCGTAGTCGGCGCGCTCGGCCAGCCGGCGGGCAATCTCGTCGAGGTCGTAGACGGCCACCGCGATGTCCGCCGTGGTCCCGTCCAGCGCTCGCCTGATCTTGCGACGCAGCACCTTGGCCAGGGCGGTCTGCCGGCGCTCGGTCCGTACCTGCGCGCGGGCCGCGTCGAGCGAGCCGTACAGGCCCAGTCCGGGCGCGGCCTTCGCCAGCGAACGGGCCCGCCGGGTCAGCATCGGGTGCCGCAGCCAGTGCCCGACCACCTCGTACGCGGGCGGCGTGGGCGGTAGCTGGCGCTTGGCCCGCAGCCGGTCCCGGCGCTTGTTTTCCGTGTTCATCAACCACACCAGGTAGCCCAGCAGTGACATGCCGCCGTAGAAGCCGCCTTCGAGGTGGTTGTCGTGGGCCAGCCAGTTGAACGCCACCGCTCCGCCGGCGATGGCGGCGGAGAGCACCCGCGAGAGGGTGGCGTGCTCGCCCAACCGGCGGCGCACATCCGCGTTGGCGAGCACCACCATGCCGCCGAGTTCCAGGGCGCCGACCGCTGGAAGCGCCACGTACCAGGGCATGCCCAGCGCCTCCATCGCGCCGGACACCTGACCACCGAGCGCGATGAGCAGCACCACCACGTAGAAGGCGGTACGCATCCGGGTGGTGGCACGCACCGCGGCGGCCAGGTCGGCGTCCTCCGTCGGCGGCGGGCCGTCGACCGCCCCCGGACCGGCTGTACGGCCCCGCCCGGTGGGTGACCCGTTCGCCGGCTCGTCCTGCCAGTACCGGCCCTGGACTCCAGACATCGGGTTGCGCTCCCTCTCCTCGGGACCCGACCGCTGCCGGACGGCAATGGTCGGGTCCTACCGGCACCGCCCAAGCCTTCGACAGGCACGCCGAACTCCCGGTCCGGTGGGCGCGACATCGGGGGCCGCAACCGCGCCGAACCACCCGAAACGCCCCCACAACATAGACCCCGTCCCCTGCCTCGATCGACCGGGTAAGGCGGGTGGTGAACACCGCCGGATCGGGGTCCGCGACACCACCGGCGTGACCAGCCGGAACATCAGGGTGACCGCGGAGCGCGACCGAGCCACTACCTCGACCGGGCCGGGCTCACCGCTGGGCGGTCTCGATGCTGCCCCGCCACCACGGCGTCTCGACGAAGCCGCGACGCAACACCAGCAGCACCACGCTCGCCGTCCACCCCTGTACGCCCTCCATCCGGCCGAGGGTGTTGGTGGTGAACTGGAACAGGTCCTGGGTGGTGGGCAGGATCAGCTCGCACATCAGCGCGTTGTTGCTGAGCATCGCGGCCACGTACCGGACGCCGCGGTAGCGGGAGAGGGTCCGCGCGACCGAGTCGAGGAACGGCGGGGCGACGGTGATGTTGAGCACGATCTCCGACTCGAAACCCAGGGCCGGTGCCGGAACCAGGGTCGTGACCAGGATGCAGCCACGGCTGAGCAGCGTCTCGAAGCGTCGGCGTACGGTGCTCTCGTTCAACCCGACCTCGGCGGCGACGGTCCGGAAGCTGGACCGGCCGTCCTCGCGCATCAGGTCGATGATCTGGCGGTCGACGGCGTCGAAGTGGCTCGGGTCGCACTGGTGCGCCTCGGCCACCTCCTCCGGCGGGGCGTCGCTGAGCAACTGCCGGCTCCAGTCGTGCGACACCTTGTACACGTGCAGGGTGAGGTCGGTGTCGCAGCGCTGCACCCCGTCGATGGCGAGGATCCGCTCGACGATCCGGGCCTGCAACGACTCCTCCCGGCGCAGGTTCAGCTCGGCCAGAATGTCGTACGGGCCGGTGACCAGGCTGAGGAAGCGCAGGTCGGCATGGCGGACCAGTTCGGCGAGCACGTCCATCTGCGTACCGGGTTCGCAGGTGATGCGCAGCACGAACAGGTCCGCCGCCCCGGCGTGGTTGTTGCCGGGGATCGCCGCGACCCGGACGACGCCCTCGCGCAGCAGTTGCTGACCGCGCCGGGCGACGGTCGCGACCGAGCTGCCGGAGAGTTCAGCGATCTCCGTCCAGCTGGCCCGACCGTCGCTCTGCAACGCGGCGATGATCCGCCGGTCGAGGTCGTCGAGGTGGTCGGTGCTACTGCTCATCGGCGCCAATCTCGTGGAGGAAGTCCCGTACCACCTGTCGCCACCGCTGCGCCTCTTCGATCTGCGGCGAGTGGCCGGACTTTTCGAACACGACGAGCCTAGCGTCCGGAATCAGGGATGCAATTACCTCACTGCTCGCCACCGGCGTGATCCAGTCGTCCCGGCCGACGGTGACCAGGGTCGGGCAGGTGATCCGGTGCAGCTGCGACTTGATGTCGTAGTTCGGCATGTTGACGGAGAACGCGTAGTTGTGCGTCTCGTAGCGGTACGGCGTCGCCTCCACCCGCTCGGTGACCTTGGCCGGGTCGTACACGTGGTCGTAGAGCGGCAGGATCTCCCGCCAGCAGTCGCGCAGGTCCGCGTCGTCGCGGGTCTGCCCGGTGTTGATCCGGTCGAGCTTGTCCAGGTCGATGCTGACCCGGGTGGAGGTCTCGGCGTTGTGCCGGGCGGCCTTGTCGTTCTCGTGGTCGGCCGAGGTGTCCCGCAGCACCAACGCGCGCACCCGCTCGGGGTGGCGGATGGCGTACTCCATCGAGATGAAGCCGCCGTACGAGCCGCCGGCCATCACGAACCGGTCGACGCCGGCCCACTCGCGCAGGCCGTCCACATCGGCCACCCACTGCTCGTGGCTGAACGGGCCGTTGCCCTCGCTGATCCCGGAGCCGCGGGCGTCGAAGACGATGACGCGGAAGGTGTCGGCGAACGGGCTGAAGGTGGCTCTCGGCTCGGTTCGCGAGCCGAGACCGGGCGCGCCGTGATGGGCGATCAGGACCGGCGCGTCGTCCGCGCCGAAGACCTCGACCTCTAGTTCGTTGCCGTTGATGGTGAGCCGCACGGTCTTTCCTTTCCTACTGGAGCATTCGCCGGGGCGTCGGGCTCAGAGCGCGACGACGACCTCGTCGAGGGAACGGGGGTACGAGGTGAACGGCCGGGCACCGTCGGCGGTGATCAGCATCGAGTCGGAGATGCGGTAGCCGGCGTGACCGGGGATGTAGATGCCCGGCTCGTTGGAGACCACCATGCCGACCTCAAGCGGGGTGTCGTCGCCGTCGGCGAGCCACGGCGGCTCGTGCATGCCCAGCCCGATGCCGTGGCCCTGCCGGTGTCGCAGGTACTCGGCCAGTCCGGCGGCGCGGATCACGTCCAGGCACACGGTGTTCGCCCGCGAGCAGGGCACGCCGGGACGCAGTGCCTCGCCGCCGGTCTGCTGCGCCTGCCGGACCGCCTCGTAGTAGCGGCGCTGGTCGGCGGTGGGTTCGCCGAGGATGAACGTCCGCTCCCCCTCGACGAACCGGCCGCCGACCGCGCAACCGAGGGAGAGCATGAAGGTGTCGCCGGGACGCAGCCGGTAACCCGAGGGCAGGGCGTGCGGGCGGGCGCTGTTCGGGCCGGCGTAGACCAGGCCGCCGGCCAGCGGCGAGACCACCACCACGTCGGCGTGTTCGGCGTACATGGTGCGGGTGCCGACGGTGGTGATGTGGTCGGCCAACTCGGCCTCGCTGGGCAGCTCACCGCCGCCCGCGACGGCGTCTTCGATCAGCGTACGGCCGGCGGCCAGCATCAGGTCGGTGATCCGGGCGGCCTCGGCGTGCAGGGCGATCTCCTCCGGCCGCTTGCGGTAGCGCGCCCGGGTGACCAGATCGGTACGGACCATCGTGGCGCCCGGGAACGCGGCGGTGACCTGGGCCAGCCGATCGACGCTCATGCTGCCGGCGTACCCGATCCGGCCGGTGACCGGGGCGAGGTAGCTGAACTGGGGACGCAGTCCGGGAAACTCCGGATAGGCGACCAGTTCGGCTGCGCTGCGCTGCGCCTGCGCGTGCTCGCGTTCCAGTTCGGGCAGGAGCAGTCGGGTGGTTCCGTCGGTCGGGAGCAGCACCGCGACCGGCCGTTCGCCGGGGTGGTGGAAGAAGCCGGTCAGGTAGGCGACGTCCTCCGGGTCGTCGGCGAGCATCGCGTCGAGACCCTGGCGGGCCAGTTCGACGCGTACGTCGTCCTGGAGTGCGGTGTAGAAGGTGGGTGACAGCCGTTGGGTTTCCAGCATCGTTGCTAGTCCTCCCGGGTACGGGGGTTGCGCGCGTCGTTGTACGCGATGGAGATGAGGGTGGCCGAGACGACCAGGGCGAGCATGGCCAGCGATGGGAAGAGTGTGGTCCACCAGGCGCTGGACATGGCGCCGGACTGCTGGGCCTCGTACAGGATCCGACCCCAGGACCAGCTGTTCGGGTCGCCGAGCCCGAGGAACGCCAGGCCGGCCGCGGACAGTACGGCCCGCGACGCGGTCAGCACCACCGACACCACGATCACCGGGGCGACCGCGGGCAGCAGGTGCTTGCGGATGATCCAGACGTGTGATCCGCCGGTGAGCCTCGCCGCGTCCATGTACGGCAACCGGACCACCGACAGTGCCTGGGACCGGACCACCCGGGTCACCTCTGGCCAGGAGAAGAACGCGATGACCAGGACCAGGGTGACCAGGCTCGGCCCGGCCAGCGCGGCGACCAGGATCATCAGCGGCAGCACCGGCAGGGACAGGCAGAGGTCGACGATGGTGCCGATGAGCGTGTCCGCCCGGGGAAAGTAGGCACCGAGCACCGCGACCAGTACGCCGAGCACTATCGCGAGCGCGGAGGAGAGCGCGGCGACCACGATGCTGAGCCGGGCTCCCCAGACCACCTCGGCGAAGATGTCCCGGCCGAGGTTGTCGGTGCCGAACCAGTGTGCCCCGGACGGGGCCTGGAGCACCTGGTCGCCGTACCCGGACGGGGAGGCGGTGATCAGCGGCGCGCAGACGCCGACGATCACGAGTACGGCCAGGATGGCGACGGAGGCCAGGCCGAGCGGGTTGCGCCGGAACGCCGACCAGGTGGCTCGGGCCGCGGTGACCTGGTCGGTGGCGACGGTCTCCAGTGGCCCGACGGGTGCGGTGGCCGCGGTGGTCAAGACGTCCTCACTCTCGGGTCGAGCAGTCCGTAGGCGAGGTCGGTCAGCACGTTGGCGACCACCACGGTGGCGGCCAGCAGCACGAACGCGCCCTGTAGGACCGGGAAGTCGAGCTGGGTCACCGCCTCGTAGATGCCCCGGCCGATGCCGGGGTAGGCGAAGACGGTCTCGGTCAGCACCGCCCCGCCGACGAGGAAGCCGAGTTGCAGCCCGACCAGGGTGGTGGTGGGCAGCAAAGCGTTGCGCAGCCCGTGTTTCCAGACCACCTTTCGGTTGGGCAGTCCCTTGGCGCGGGCGAGTACGCAGTAGTCCTCGCCGAGGGACTCGATCAGGGTGGAGCGCAGGGTCAGCACGTACGAGCCGAGTTGCACCAGGACCAGGCTGAAGCAGGGCAGGATCAGGTGCAGGGCGACGTCGCCGTACCAGGCGGCGCCGTAGATCCCGGGGCTGTACGCGCCGCCGATGGGCAGCCAGTGCAGTTGCAGCCCGAAGACGAAGAGCAGGAAGATGCCCACGCTCGGGACGAACAGCGACTGCCCGGTCACGCCGCCCACCTGGACCAGTCGGTCCAGGAAACCGCGTGGGCGGGTCGCCGCCAGCACCCCCAGGGGGATGCCGACGGCGACCGTCACCACCAGTGACGAGATGGTCAGCAGCAGGGTCCACGGCAGGCGCTCCAGGAGCACGTCCGTGACCGAGATCTGCTGGGTGAACGAGATCCCCAGGTTGCCGTGCAGCAGCTGCCACAGGAACTTGCCGTACTGGGTGAGCAGCGGCTGGTCCAGACCGTACTGCGACAGCAGGATCTGGCGCGCTTCCGGAGTCATGTTCGGGCTGGCCACCGCCAGCGCGGGGTCACCCGGCAGCAGCCGGAGCAGGAGGAAGGTGACCGTGGCAGCGAACCACAGGGTCAGCACTCCCCTACCCAGTCTGCGCACCGCGAATCGGACAACCTGCGGCATCGGCGTCAGCTCTTCGTCACGTTGGCCAGGGACTGCGGATCCACCACGGAGAGCAGCTCACTGGGCTTGATCACGAAACCACTCCACTTGTCGCTGTGGGCGAAGTAGAGGTTCTGCATGTACATCACGTTGTCGTACACGTTGGCGTGGACGATCTTGGCCGCCTGCTGGGCAAGCGAGCGCTGCTCGGCCTTGTCCGTGCTCGCCTGCGCCTTGGTGATCAGTTCGTTCAACGCCGGGTCGTCGACCAGCGAGTAGTTGATCGCACCGCCGGGCAGGTAGGTCAGGGCCATGTTGGTGGTCGGGTCGTCCATGATGGCGAAGTTGCCGGCGTAGATGTCGTACTCTCCGGCGGCCGTCTTGGCCAGGTACGTGTTGCGGTCCATGCCCTGGAGGTTGATCGTGATGCCGGCCTTGGCCGCGTCGTCCTTGACGATGGTCGCCCACTGCGAGGTGACCGCGTCCTGTAGGGAGTAGATCATCGACAGCGAGAGCGTCTTGCCGGGTCCGTAACCGGCCTCGGCGAGCAGTTGCTTCGACAGGTTGGGGTCGAAGTTGTACTCCTGGAGCGACGGGTCGACGAACTCCTTGAGCACCGGCGGGATCGGGCTGGAACCGGTGGTGACCGCCTGGCCCTGGAGCACGACCGTACGGATCGCGTTGTAGTCGACCGCGTGGGCGAGCGCCTGGCGGACCTTGACGTTGTCCAGCGGCTTGCGCTTCATGTTGTACGTCATGTGCGCGTAGCCGAGGCCCGGAACCTCCTCGACCTTGATCCCGCTGGCGGCCTGGAGGTTCTTCACCTGGGCCGGCGGCAGGGCGTTGGCGATCAGGTCCACGTCGCCGTTCTTCAGCGCGAGTATCTCGGTGTTGACGTCCGGGTAGACCCGGTAGACGATCTTCGCCACGGTCGGCGTGCCGTTGGGCGCGAACGGGTACGGGGTGACCCGCTCCAGGGTGTAGTTCTGCCCCTTGGCGAAGCTGGTCAGCTTGTACGGTCCGGCGCTGACCCAGTTGCTGTTGTTGGGGAACTTGGCCACGCTGCCGGCCGGCTCGAAGACGTGCTGCGGGACCACGTTCATCCAGAATCCGGCCTCGCTGACCACTGTCGAGTCCGGGTTCTTGAGCTTCAGTTCGACCCGGGTCGGCGACGGCGCCGAGGCGGAGTCGACGTTGACCAACTGGCCGTAGGTGGTGTTGCCGGCCGGCTTGTCCTTGAGGATCGCATTGATCGTGTACGCGACGTCACTGGCGGTGACGGGCTTGCCGTCGCTCCATTTCATGTCGTCGCGCAGCTCGTAGTAGCCGGTGGTCGGGTTGGTGTAGCCGAACGTCTTGGCCAGGTAGGGCTGCTTGGCGCCGTTGGCGTCGATGGTCAGCAGCCGCGGGTACATCAGGCTGGTGATCCAGTTGTCGGTACGGCTGTTGCCGACCAGCGGGTTGAAGTTGACCACGTCGGTGGTGGTGGCGATCGTCAGTGTCGCATCGCTGCCGCCGTCGGCCGTCTTCGACGGTTCGGACGGCCCGCAGGCGGCGACCGTGGACGCCAGCGCGAGGGCGGCGACCGCGATGAGGGGTTTACGAACACGCATCTAGACCCAGACCTCCTCAAGGACACGGATGGTGTTGCCGCCCACGACCTTGCGGATCTCGTCGTCCGAGTAGTCGTGGCTGACCAGCCATCCGATGATGTTGTAAAAGCACTCGGCCGGGTTCTCCAGGCCGTCTACGTACTCCACCTTCGGGTGCTCGACATGGCCGTGCGCCTGAGAGATGGACAGGTTGCCCGAGAAGGCGGTGTGCAGCCCGACGTGGTCGCCGAACAGGGTGTCCGGGCCGAACGTCACGTGGTCGATGCCGATCTTGTCGACCAGGTGGGTGAAGTGGTCCATCACCGATTCGAGCGAGTGGAACGGGTGCGCCTCGGACAGGGTGGTGTGCGGGGCGGCCTCGATGCCGATCACGCCACCACGCTCGGCACACGCCTTGATGAGGGCGTCCGGCTTCATCCGGTTGGTCGGCCACACCTCGCGGGAGCCGCAGTGGGTGATCAGGACCGGCTTCGTGGAGTAGTTGATGACATCCAGCGCGGTGCGGTCACCGGAGTGCGAGATGTCGATGGCGAAGCCGAGCTTGTTCATCCGTTCCACGGCCCGCTCGCCGAAGTACGTCAGGCCGCCGTCGCCCCGCTCCTTGAGCCCGCTGCCGAGGTAGTTCGCCTCGGAGTAGGCGATCCCGATCTGCCGTACGCCGAAGCCGTACAGCACGTCGAGCCGGTCGACCTCGTTTTCGATCGGGGTGGCCGCCTCCAGCGCGAAGACGTGGGCCAGCCGGCCGGTCTCGTGCGCCCGGTGGATGTCCCGCAGCGACTCGGCCTTGATGACGTAGTCCTGGTGGGCCAGGTCGGCCATCCGGACACCGAGGTCGAAGAGTACGTCCTGGTACTTCCAGCCGGCGTCGCTGGAGATGCAGCAGGTGCCGTCCATGCCGTTGTCGAAGACCGCGGTCATGCCGGAGCGGGCCAGGCCCTGGTAGCCGGTGGGTTCGCGGCCCTGCCGGATGTGCTCGCGGAGCTGGCCCATGTCCTGGGGGAAAACCTGGACGTGGTCGTGCAGCGAGATCACGATTTCGTCGGTGAGTAGCCGAACGGTTCGTTCCCGCTGGCTGTCCGACAGCTCCAGGCCCTGGTAGGCGGGGACACGGCTGATCTGTTCGGCGTACTTGAAGACCCGGTAGTCCTTGCCCGGCTCCAGGTAGTCATACGCGGTGTAACCGGTGTATCGCTTTGCGCTGTCAAGCATCAAAGCCCCTTTCTCCGTGACCCCGGAATGCCGTGATTCAGTGACACTCCGTGTCGTTGCCGTGCCGATTGGTGATGGCGCGATGTGGTCGCCGCTCCGGCCGGAAAACCGGCGGCCGGGGCGACCCATGCAAGGCTTGCAATAATCCGGCACAGAAGTCAAGATGCAAAAGAAGAACGGGCAGCAGAGCTAGTCATTCAGCTATCTACGGGCAGCAGCGTCCACTTGATTTACCGGGAGGAAACACATGCGTCACCCGCCCGACGCCGCGTTGCACGTACGCGGCCTCTCGGTAACTTTCGGCACCCGCCGTGGGCCCGTACCCGCCGTCGTCGACGTCGACCTCGACGTCGCCCCCGGCGAACTGGTGGCCCTGCTCGGTGAATCCGGCTCCGGCAAATCGGCCGCCGCCCGCGCCATGATGGGGCTGTCCGCCCCCAACGCCACCGTCACCGCCGACCGGCTCCGGCTCGGCGACACGGACCTGCTCGCGCTGCCGGACCGGCAACGCCGCGAGGTCCTGGGCAACCGGATGAGCATGGTTTTCCAGGACGCGCTGTCCGCGCTGAACCCGGTACTGTCCATCGGCGACCAGCTCGGCGAGCTGTTCCGCACCCACCGGCAGGCGTCCCGCAAGCAGGCCCGCGCGGCCGCGATCGAACTGCTCGGCCAGGTCGGCATCCCGGCACCGTCCAGCCGGGTCGACGACTACCCGCACCAGTTCTCCGGCGGCATGCGGCAACGCATCCTGATCGCGATGGCGATCGCGCTCCGCCCCGAACTGGTCATCGCCGACGAGCCGACGACCGCGCTGGACGTGACCGTGCAGGCGCAGATCCTCGAACTCCTCGACGGACTGCGCCGCGACCTGAACATGGCCGTCCTGCTGATCACCCACGACCTGGGGGTGGTCTCCGAGGTCGCCGACCGGGTGATGGTCATGTACGCCGGCCGGGTGGTCGAGGCCGGTAGCGCCGACGACCTGCTCAGCCGCCCGTCGCACCCGTACACCGAGGCGCTGTTGCGCTCGGTCCCGCAGGCCGAACACCGGGGCCGGGACCTGTACGCCATTCCCGGCAGCCCACCCAGCCCGGCCCACCAGCCGGGCGGCTGCCCGTTCCACCCCCGGTGCGATCGCGTGATCGACCGCTGCCGGACCGAGCGCCCCGTGCTCACCGTCGTCTCCGCCGGCCGTACCGCGGCCTGCCACCGCAGCGAGGAGGTACGCCATGCCGCCGTCCTCGGGTGACCTGGTGCTCGACGCCCGGGACCTGCACAAGACGTTCGCCACCGGCCGGTCCGGCCTACGCCGCTCGCGGGTCAGCGCCGTCGACGGGGTGAGCCTGCGGCTGCACGCCGGCGAGTCGCTCGGCATCGTCGGCGAATCGGGCTGCGGCAAGTCGACGCTGGCCCGAATGCTGGTCGGACTGGAACGGCCCGACTCCGGCAGCATCGAGATCCACGGGCGGGACGTCACCCGGGTCCGGGGACAGGACCGGCGGCTGCTGCGCCGGCAGGTGCAGATGGTCTTCCAGGACCCGTACACCTCGCTGGACCCGAGGATGAGCGTGCTCGAACTGATCGGCGAGCCGCTGGTCGTACACAAGCAGGTGTCCAGCGCCGCGGCCCGGCGCGACCGGGTCGCCGAACTGCTCGGCCTGGTCAACCTCGCCCCCGAGCTGATGCACCGCTACCCGCACCAGTTCTCCGGCGGACAGCGCCAGCGCATCGGCATCGCCCGCGCGCTCGCCCTGGAGCCCGAGGTGCTGGTCTGCGACGAGCCGGTCTCCGCACTCGACATGTCGGTCCAGGCGCAGGTGGTCAACCTGCTGCGCGACCTGCAACGACGGATGAACATCGCGCTGCTGTTCATCGCGCACGACCTCTCGGTGGTCCGGCACGTGGCCGACCGGACCGCGGTCATGTACCTCGGTCGGCTCGCCGAAATCGGCGACACCACCACCGTGTACGACGACCCGGCCCACCCGTACACCCGGGCGCTGCTGTCGGCGGCCCCGGTGGTCGACCGCGACCGGCGGAAACTCGGTGACCGGATCATGCTCATCGGCGACCCGCCGAGCCCGGCCAACCCGCCGAGCGGCTGCCGGTTCCACACCCGCTGTCGCTTCGCCCAGGACCGCTGCGCCGCCGAACAGCCGGTCGCGCGCCGGCTGGAGGACGCCTCGGACCGGACGGTGGCCTGCCACTTCGCCGAGGAAGCCCAGGCCACGGGGGCGTCCGCGACCCCGGTCGGCTGATCCTCCTGCGTCGACCGCCCCACACCACCGCCGGTCGGCCGGTCCTCCTCAGCGGCCGGCCGGCGGTGCACCATCGCGTCTGTGCCATCTCGTAGTTTCCCCAGAGATGTAGGTCGAGGTCGACAAGCCCGAACGCACCTGGGTGACGCGCCGGGGATCGATCGATCGGCCATCTCCGGGTCTGCTGAGGGCATAGGGTGCATCGGATGGAGATGGGCACCGAGGCAGCGAGGGGAGCCGCTCGGTCAGGCACCGGCTACCGTGCGGCGTTTGACCGGCTGTTCGATCGAGGACGTGTTGCCGTTCAAACCGGTACGCACTACTCCGACTCTCCGCCGGTCGATGGGGGCCGTTGGGGCATGTCGGTGGTCCTGCGACCTGGCGTGGAGTGTGCGCTCCGATTGGCAGAGGTGACCACTGAGGCACTGTCGGTGGCTGGGGTGGATCATTGGCCGACAGGTGGGCCAGAGGCGGTGCATCTCACCGTACGGGCGATCCAGGCGCATCGGTCGGTGATGCCTCCGGGGGACCCGCTGGCGGTGCGGTGCGCGACGGCGCTGGAGCGGGCGGGGACGGTATCGCGGCCCGTGCGGCTGAGAATGCGGGGAGTGACGCTGACTCCTTCCGGGGTGATGGCGTGTGCGTACCCGGTTGATTCGGCGGCGGACGACTTTGCGGCACGACTGGGCGACGAGCTGGGTGACGACGGCTGGTTCGAGGCAGGTTTCGCACGGGATATCTGGTACGCGACCGTAGTCCACTTCGCCGGGCCGGTGTCTGACCCGACCGGCCTCGTGGATTGGGTCGCGGCGCGTAGAGATCTCGATCTCGGCGAGAGCGTGATTCGAGAGGCCGAGTTGCTGCGTTTCCGGTACAACGGTCGACAGCCGGTGCGAGTCACACTCGCGACCACACCACTCGGAGCGCCCAGCTCCTAGCATCCGAGCCACAGCCTGGTCACGGCTGCTGGCCCAGACCGGTGACGGTCCTCCCGACGGGCGCCTCGCGGGGGAGGCTCTATCGTCAGCCGCCCTCGCCCGTTGCTCGGCGGTGGAACAGCCAGATTCGGAGCAGGAGGAACCGGACCACCGTCGCGACCAGGTTCGCCCCGACCAGCACGAACAGCTCCACCGAGCGCGGCGGATGGGCGACCAGGTGGGGCAGCAGCGCGAGCGCGCTGCTGGTCAGGCCGACACCGACGGCGAACACCACCAACCCTTGCAGGTGGTGCCGGGCGACGTGACGCCGGCCGCTGATGCCGAAGGTGAGCCGCCGGTTCGCGGCGGTGTTCGCCACGGCCGTGACGAGCAGCGCCAGCAGGTTCGCCGGCTGCGCGCCGATGCCGGTACGCAGCAACGCGTACAGCGTGACGTAGGCGAGGGTGCTGGCGAGCCCGACGGCGGCGAACCGGAGCAGTTGCCGGGGCAGGCCGGCCGGCACCGGACCGGCCGGGGCGGCGAGAGGTGCACGGCCGAGCTGTGCGCGTACCTCGGTCAGTGAGAGTGCGCCGGTCGCCAGCCGCCAGATTCCGCGCAGGTCGGCCAGGGCGGTGGCGATGATGTCGACCCGGCTGTCCGGGTCGTCGATCCAGTCGACCGGAACCTCGTGGATGCGCAGCCCGGCCCGCTGGGCCAGCACCAGCAGCTCGGTGTCGAAGAACCAGCCGGTGTCGCGGACCAGCGGCAGCAGTCGCTCGGCGACATCCCGGCGAATGGCCTTGAAGCCGCACTGGGCGTCGGAGAACCGGGCCGCGAGCGTGCCCCGTAACAGCAGGTTGTAGCTCCGCGAGATGATCTCCCGCTTGGCGCCCCGGACCACCCGCGACCCGCGCCCCAGCCGGGTCCCCACGGCCAGGTCCGAGTGGCCCGAGATCAGCGGTGCGACCAGCGGCAGCAGCGCGGCGAGGTCGGTGGAGAGGTCGACGTCCATGTAGGCCAGCACCGGCGCGTCCGACCCGGACCAGGCCGTCCGCAGGGCCAGGCCGCGCCCCTTGCGGTCGAGATGCAGTACGCCGACGCCCGGCAACGTCTCCACCAGCTCCCGGGCCACCGCGAGGGTGCCGTCCACACTGGCGTTGTCCGCGATGGTGATCCGGAACGGGTACGGAAACGACTCGTCCAGGTACGCGTGCAGCCGCCGTACGCACGGGGCGAGGTCGATCTCCTCGTTGTGGACCGGGATGACCACGTCCAGTAGGGCGGTCGACGGTCCCGGTGCCCGCTGTTGACGCAGCGCTGTCGGTACGGTGGAGGTCGACACGGCTCAGCCCTCCCGGCCGGTGCTCAGGTCGTAGACGGTGGTTCCGTCGACGGTGCTCGCGGTGAAGTTCCCGGTGACCCAGGTGGCGATCTCCTGCGCCGCCTGGCTGCCGCCGTTGGCCCGGAAGCCCTGGCCACCGAGGTAGTAGTGGATCTTCCCGGCTCGGACGTACTCCTGGAATCGGGCGAGCGTGGGCGACGGGTCGCTGCCGTTGAAGCCGCCGATCGCCATCACCGGGTCACCGGTGGCGAGCTGGTATCCGGCGGCGTTGTTCGAGCCGATCGTCGCCGCGACCCAGGTGTACCGGTCCCGGTCCTGCTTGAGCAGCGCGACCATCTCGGCACTGGGCGTACGGGCATCGAGCAGTCCGCCCATGCCGCCACCGGGACCACCGGCCGCGCCCCGTGGCACGGTCGCGCCCGGAGCGCCGCCTCGGGTGCCACCGCCGGGAACGGCACCGCCCCGGTTCCCGCCACCGGGGAAAGCACCCTGGTTCCCGCCGGCCGGGCCGCCGGCACCGGGGAAAGCGCCCTGGTTCCCGCCACCCGCGAACGGGCCACCGGCGCCGCCGGGCATCCGGCCGCCACCCGGACCACCGCGCCCGCCGAACCCGGCACCGCCGGCGGCGGGACCGGCCGACGGGATCGCCCCGGCGTGGGCGGTGGCCGCGGTGTCGATCGAGTAGCCGACCGGGCCGGCGAGCGCGGCGAGCACGCCGAGCGCCAGTACCGCACCGGCCGCCCAGCGCGAACCCGGCGAACCGGCCACCCGCGCGGTCAGCCAGCCGAGCAGGGCCAGCAGCACCGCCGCGACGAGCCCGGCGATCAGCACGGTGGGTCGCAGCCACGACTGCCACTGTGCGCTGCGACCGAGCAGCACCCAGGACCAGCCGGCGGTGACCGCCAGCACCCCGGCGAGCACCGGCAGCGCGGCCCGGTGCCGGCGCAGCCGCCACAGTACGGTGGCGCCCATGCCCACCAGGGCGGCCACCGCCGGCGCCAGCGCGACCGAGTAGTAGGCGTGGAAGATGCCCTGCATCAGGCTGAAGGTGACCCCGGTGACCAGCAGCCAGCCGCCCCAGAGCAGGAACCCGGCCCGTCCCCGGTCGGTACGCGGCGCCCGGCCGGCGACCACCAGCCCGACCACGAGCAGGATCAGCGCGGCCGGCAGTAGCCAGCCGATCTGTCCAGCCAGGTCGGCGCCGAACAGCCGCAGCCATCCGCTGTCGCCCCAACCACCGCCGTTGCCACCCGGCCCACCACCACCGCCGCCGACGCTGCCGGGCTGTTCACCGGTGATCCGACCCAGCCCGTTGTAGCCGAGGGTCAGCTCCAGGATGCTGTTGCCCTGCGATCCGCCGACGTACGGGCGGGCGCTCGCCGGCACGAGTTGGACGATCGCCACCCACCATCCGGCGGCCACCACCAGGCCGAGCCCGGCCAGCAGGAGTTGCCGGATCCGGCGCGGCACCCCGGTCGGCGCGGCGACCAGGTACACGACGGCGAACACCGGCACGACCAGGAACGCCTGCAACATCTTGGTCAGGAAGCCGAAGCCGACCAGCACCCCGGCCAGCACGATCCACCGGGTGCCGGCCGTCTCCACCGCCCGGACGGTCGCGTACGCGCCGAGGACCAGGAGCAGGACCAGCAGGGCGTCGGGGTTGTTGAACCGGAACATCAGGGTGGCGACCGGGGTGACCGCGAGGACCGTGCCGGCGAGCAGGCCGGCGGCCGGACCGTACCAGCGGCGGACGGTCGCGAAGAGCACGCCGACCGAGGCGACCCCGGCCAGCGCCTGCGGGACGAGGATCGCCCACGGGTTCAGGCCGAAGACGCGTACCGACAGGGCCATCAGCCACAGTGCCGCCGGTGGTTTGTCGACGGTGATCGAGTTCGCCGCGTCGGAGGAGCCGTAGAACAGCGCCTTCCAACTCGCCGAGCCGGCCTGGGCGGCGGCCGAGTAGAACGAGTTGGCCCAGCCGGAGTCGCCGAGGCCGTACAGGTAGAGCAGCGCCGTCGCGAGCAGCAGCGCGCCCAGCGCCGGCCGGACCCAGGCCGGGGAGCCGGTCGGCGCGGTCGCGGGGGTGGGCTGCCCGTCGGGGGTCGGCGCGGCTTCGGGTACGGCGGGCACCGCGGTCGTCGGCAGAGTCTCTGATCCGTTCATGCCGGCAAGACTCGGTGCGCCCGCTAGGCCGATCCGGTGAGTGGCCTATGTGTCCGCTGTGAGTCGCGGCAGCCGGACCGTCAACGCGGTCCGTCCGGGTCGACTGGTGAGGGTGACCGTGCCCCGGTGCGCCTCCACCACCGCGGCCACGATCGCCAACCCCAGCCCGGTGCCGCCGACCGTACGGGACCGGGAGGTGTCGCCCCGGGCGAACCGTTCGAACACGTCCGCCTGCAACGCGGGCGGGATTCCCGGCCCGTCGTCGAGTACGGTCAGCGCCACCGCCTCCGGCCCGACCTCGGCCAGGCTGGTGGTGACGGTGGTGCCGGACGGGGTGTGGGTACGGGCGTTGGTCAGCAGGTTCGCCAGGATCTGGTGCAGCCGGGCCGGGTCGCCGTCGACGCAGACCGCCCGGTCGGGCAGGTCGAGCCGCCAGTTGTGGTCCGGTCCGGCGACGTGCGCGTCGCTGACCGCGTCGACCGCCAGCGCGCTCAGGTCGACCGGCTCGACGGCGAGCGGGCGGCCGGCGTCCAGCCGGGCGAGCAGCAGCAGGTCGTCGACGAGCGCGGTCATCCGGGTCCCCTCCGACTCGATCCGGCGCAGCGCGTGCGCGATGTCGGGCGGGACCGGGTCCCGGCCGCGCCGGGTCAGCTCGGCGTAACCGCGGATCGCGGCGAGCGGCGTACGCAGCTCGTGGCTGGCGTCGGCGACGAACTGGCGTACCCGGGTCTCGCTGGCCTGCCGGGCGGCGAGCGCGGCGGCGACGTGCCCGAGCATCCGGTTGAGCGCCGCTCCGACCTGCCCCACCTCCGTACGCTGATCGGTGTCGGCCGCCGGCACCCGTACGCCAAGCGCCACCTCGCCCCGGTCCAGCGGCAGTTCGGCGACCCGCCCGGCGGTGGCCGCGACCCGGCGCAGCGGACGCAGCGACGCCCGGACGATCAACGCCCCGGCGGTGCCGGCGAGCAGCAGTCCGCCGGCCGCGATCCCCGCCTCCATGCCGATCATCTGCCAGATGGTCTGCTCCAGATCGGTCAGCGGCAGACCGGTGACGATCACCTCGCCGTCCGGCATTTCCCGGGCGACCAGACGGTAGTCGCCCAGGTCACCGAGGGCGCGGGTACGCGGCTCGCCGTCGGCCGGCAGGCCGGCGAGCGTCGGCTCCTGCGCGGCCGGAACCGGCTCCCGTTCGGTGCTGGTGTCCGCGGGCAGCGTGACGGCCCACTCGACCTCCCCGTTTTCCACCACCCCGGTCAGGGTGCCGATCGGTTGCCCGCGCGGGAACGGTTCTGCCGGGCCGAACGGTTTCCCCGAGCCGGACGGCACGCCGGGCGGACGACCGTTCGGCGGGCCGTTCAACAAGCCGCCCGCGCGCCCGGCGACCGTGTTGAGCTGCTGGTCGAGCTGCTTGATCAGCGAGTGGCGCAACGCGATGGTGGTGGCGGCGCCGATCAGCACACAGACCACGGCGAGCAACGCGACCACGGCGGCGACCAGCCGGGCCCGTAGCGACCAACCGGTCAGCCAGCGGCGCAGCGCGGACGACTCAACCGGCGGGCTTGAGGACATAACCCGCTCCCCGCAGGGTGTGGATCATCGGCTCCCGGCCGACGTCGATCTTCTTGCGCAGGTACGAGATGTACAGCTCGACGATGTTGGCCTGGCCGCCGAAGTCGTAGTTCCAGACCCGGTCCAGGATCTGCGCCTTGCTCAACACCCGGCGCGGGTTGCGCATCAGGTAACGCAGCAGGTCGTACTCGGTGGTGGTGAGCGGGATGAACTGGCCGGCGCGGTGCACCTCGTGGCTCTCCTCGTCCAGGGTCAGGTCGCCGACCACCAGCACCGCGTCCGGCTGCGCGGCGATGCCGACGCCCGCCCGGCGCATCAGCCCGCGCAACCGGGCCACCACTTCCTCCAGGCTGAACGGCTTCGTCACGTAGTCGTCGCCACCGGCGGTGAGACCGGCGATCCGGTCCTCGACCGAGTCCCGCGCGGTGAGGAAGAGCACCGGCATGTCCGGGGCGTGCCCGCGCAGCCGCCGGAGCACCTCCAGCCCGTCCAGGTCGGGCAGCATGACGTCGAGCACTACCGCGTCCGGTTGGAACCGCTTCGCCTGCCGGACCGCCGCCAGCCCGGTCTCCGCGCTGCGCACGTCCCAGCCCTCGTAGCGCAGGGCCATGCAGAGCAGGTCGGTGAGCACGGTCTCGTCGTCCACGACCAGCACCCGGACCGGTTCGCCGTCCGGGCGGCGCAGCTCGACGTGCCGGCCGGAGGGTCGCGCGTCCGTCGTCATCCGTCCATGCTGCCGCCGGCCGCTGTGCCCCACCTCGACGGAACCTGTGTGCCGGCTGTGTAGGTCGACGGCGGGCCGCGCCTCGAACCGATCGGGGTCGGCGGCCGGCGGCGCACGGGCGACCGGACGGGGACCCGACGACGGGCGGTTCGCACAGCGGACGCACAGGTGCGGCATACGGGCGGTTCGCACAGCGGACGCACAGGTGCGGCATACGGGCGGTTCAGCGCGCCGGGCGACGGTGGCGGGGTGGTTCGGGCGACAACCGGGAGGGCACCATGGCGCAGGCGTGCTGGTCGGATCGGGGCACCGAGGTACGGGTGGTGGTGACCGGGTCGCAGGCGTGCCGGGTCGCCCGTCGACTGGTCACGGCGGAACTCGCCGCCCGCAACCGGGCCTGCGGGTTCCGCTGGGCCGGCAGCGAGTTGTCCCGGGTGCACCGGGCGGCCGGGACGCCGGTGCCGATCAGCGCGCGGCTCGCCGAACTGGTCGCCGCCGCCCTGACCGCCGCCGAGCTGACCGACGGCGACGTGGACCCGACGGTCGGCGCCGCCCTGCTGCGGTTGTCCCGCACGGGACGGGACGCCTGGCTTCCGGTGTGCGGATCGTCGCTGCGCCCGACCCCGCAATCGGACGGCTGGCGCCGGGTGATGCTGCGCGACGGTCTGCTGACCGTACCGGTGACGGTGCTGCTCGACCTGACCGCGACGGCGCGGGCGGTCACCGCGCGCCGCTGCGCGGACCTGCTCGCGGCGCGCACCGGCGGCGGCGTACTGGTCGCGCTCGGCGGCTGCGTGGCGACCGCCGGCCCACCGCCGCCGGACGGCTGGCGGGTGCCGTTCGGCGGCGCGACCCTGGTGCTCGCCGGTGGCGCGGTGGCCCGCACCCGGACCACCGGCCGTGGCCCGGCCCGGCCCATCGTCGACCCGCGCACCGGCCTGCCACCGGCTCCCGTCTGGCGGGAGGTCACGGTGGCGGCGGCCGACCCGGTCACCGCGAAGGCGCTGAGCCTCGCCGCGCTGGTACGCGGCCCGGACGCCGGGGCGTGGCTGGCCGGGCTCGATACCCCGGCCCGCCTGGTCGCGGTGGACGGCACCGTCGAGACGATCACCGCCGGCACGCGGGCCGAGCTGACGGCGGTCAGCGGCGGCTAGGTTCCGCCTCGCTGATCATGGGTCTCGTTGGTCGGTACCTGCGTGCGTCCGGTCGGGATGGACGGTGGCCCGAACGCACCGGGTGGGATGGACGGTGGCCTGAACGCAACCGGGCGGTGCGAGGTTGTCGTGCCCGGCGGTCGGGTTCGCGACCCGAAAGAGTTTGATCGTCGGTAACCCCGGATGGATCGAGACGACGTTTATAGGTGTGTCCATCGCCGCGCGGGCCGCCGTAGTTCTCTTTCGACCGGAGTTGATCCATGATGCAAGCCATGACGGGGGACCCTGTGGGCGTCACCGCCCGATCGCCCGTGGTGAAGCAAGTCACCAGCGACTTCGATTCCTTCTTTCGGGGCCGTACGCCCGCGCTGCTGCGCACGGCGTACCTGCTGACCGGTGACCGGCACCTGGCCGAGGACCTGGTGCAGGACGCGTTGGCCCGCACGTTCCGGGCCTGGCGCCGGCTGGCCGACGGTGGCAATCCGGAGGCGTACGCCCGCCGCGTCATGTACCACCTTCAGGTGAGCATGTGGCGCCGGCGCAGGGTGGTCGAGACGATGCCGGGCGAGCTACCGGAGCGGCGCGACAGCTCCGACCACGCCCACCACGCGGTCGAACGGCTGGCACTGCGCCGGGCGCTCCAGCAGTTGCCGGTACGCCAGCGGGCCGTCATCATCCTGCGTTACTTCGAGGACTACAGCGAGGCGGAGACCGCCCACATGCTCGCCTGCCGAATCGGCACCGTGAAGAGCCACACCGCCCGTGCCCTGCGCAAACTCCGTGAACTGATGCCCGAGATCAACCTGTCCGAAGGGGTGACCCGATGAACGACCTGAACCAGCGACTCGCCACCCTGGCGGACGAGATGACCGACACCGACTACACCGCACTGCGGGGCCGGGTGACCAGCACCGCCCGCCGGCTCGGCCACCGTCGCGCCGCCGTCACCTCCGTCGCGGCCCTGGCGTTTGTCGGCGCGGTCGCGATCAGTGGACTCCAACTGGTGCCGCAGGCACACAACACACCGCTACCCGGCGCCTCGACCGGGGTCGCCTCGCCCACCCCGTCGTCCTCCCCCTCGTCCTCGCCCTCGGCCGGGGCGAGCCCGTCGGCCTCCGAAGGGACGGCAGTGGCTCCGCCGGCGGGCCAGCCCGAGCACGTTCCGGGTCGGCTGGTCTACCTGCGGGTCGGCGCCGAGATCGAGGTCGTCACGGTCACCGACGGCCAGGTGCGTACCACGAGCTTCGGTGCGCGCAAGCTCGGCGACCAGGTCGCCACCGTCTCCCCCGACGGCAGCAGGGTGGCGCTGGTGCATCCGACCAAGGATCTCAGCACGTACCCCGGTGACCTGGTCATCGTCAAGCCCGGCGGCGCCCGTACGGTGGTCAAGCGGGACGTCTCCTGGGGCGGGGGCAACGAGCCGGTCTGGATGCCCGACTCCCGCCGCCTGCTGATCGCCGTCACCCCCATCAAGGACAACGCCGTGACCGGCGAGTCGTACGGCTACGTCGACGCCGCCTCGGGCAAGTACGACCAGCTCGGCCTCGACTCGTTCCCGAAGTACCTGAGCTGGTCGGCCAACGGCAGCCACCGCGCCCACGCCGACCGCAACACGATCGTGGTCGCCGGGGCGAACGGCAGCACCGTACGGCGGTTCAGCGTGGCGGACCAGCCGGAGTGCGACCACGAGTGCCCGATCGCGGTGCAGGCCATCTCGAACGATGGCCGGTACGTGGCCACCGCGCGAGGCGGCACGGACCCGACCCGGGTCACCGGTGCCCGCGTCGTGTTCGACACGACCACCGGCAGGCGGATCGCCCTGCCCCGCACCATCAACGGGGTCACGGAGATCTTCTTCCGGGCGGACAACAGCCTGGTCGTCCAGACCTCGAACAAGCTCTACCTGGTCAGCCTGACCGGCAACATCACGGCCACGATCGACCGACCGGACCCGACAAACATGGCCGACCTGTGGCGGTACCTCGACCACTGACCCGAGCCAGCAGGAGCGGTGGCGCCGGACCGGAGTCCGGCGCCACCGCTGTTCCGCGTGACCGGGATGGCTGGGTAAGCCCCGCCCGGAGCAGGGCCGCTGGCGTGCCGGTCAGCGGCGGCCGATGACCACCGTGGCGTGCAGTTCCTCGTCGCCGGTCACGGCGGGGGTGAGCCCGGCTCCGGCGAGCGCGGCGAGCGCGGCGTCGACCTGGTCCACACCGGTCTCCAGCAGCAGGTGCCCGCCCGGGGCGAGCCAGTCCTGGGCGCCGACGGCGACCCGGCGCAGCACGTCGAGGCCGTCGAGCCCACCGTCGAGCGCGACCAGTGGCTCGTGGATGCGCGCCTCCGGCGGCAGCAGGTCGACCGCCGCGCTGGGCACGTACGGGACGTTCGCGACCAGCACGTCGACCCGGCCGCGCAGCGCGTCCGGCAACGGCTCGTACAGGTCACCGGTGTAGACCCGGCCGCCGACCGGCTCCAGGTTGCGCCGGGCGCAGCGTACGGCGGCCGGCTCGATGTCCGCCGCGTGCAGCGAGACGCCGTCGACCCGGTCCGCGATCACCCGGCCCAGCGCACCCGAGCCGCAGGCGAGGTCCACGATGGTCGCCGCCGGTGGGGTGAGGGCCACCGCCCGGTACGCGAGCAGTTCGGTGCGTCGGCGCGGGACGAACACCCCCGGGTCGACCTCGATGCGCAGTCCGCAGAAGTCGGCCCAGCCGACGATGTGTTCCAGCGGCAGGCCGACGACCCGCCGTCGCACCATCGACCGCAGGGTGGCCCGGTCGGGAGCGGCGTCGATGAGTAGTTGCGCCTCGTCCTCGGCGAACACACAGCCGGCGGCGCGCAGCGTACGGATGATGGTGGCCCGGTACGGCGCCGGGGTGGAATGGGAAGTCGACATCGGTGAACCCTTCGGGACGCCTGTGGGCGCTCCCGCGGTTACCATGGCTCGACCTAGATCAAGGAAGCCATGGTGCCGCCCGGTGGGAGCAGCCGCCGTTCGTGACGAGAATCGGTCCCACCTCCTCGGGGCAGCAGCGAACTGAGGACGGCAACGTTACCCTCCGTTCCTCCTCGGCCGACGGCGGGGTGCTCACCGGCGGCGGCGCGTACGCGAAAGGACCACCCCCATGCTGGTCGACTGGCCCCTGGACCGCCTGCGTGACTACCTGCCCGCCCGTACCGAGCCGGCGGACTTCGACGACTTCTGGACCGAGACCCTGGCGCAGGCGCGGGCGATCGGGACCCCGCCCCGGTTCGACCCGTACGACGCCGGACTGGCCACCGTACGGGTGTACGACGTGACGTTCGCCGGCTTCGCCGGGCAACCCGTACGCGGTTGGTTCCTGGTCCCCCGGGACGCGACCGGCCCACTGCCGTGCGTGGTCGAGTACCTCGGCTACGGCCGTGGTCGCGGGCTGCCGCACGAGTGGCTGACCTGGAGCGCGGCCGGTTACGCGCACCTGGTGATGGACACCCGGGGGCAGGGCAGCAACGGCTCCCTGGCGGGCGACACCGCCGACCCGGACCCGGCCGGCGGGCCGCAGACCCCCGGTTTCATGACCCGGGGCATCGCCGACCCCGTGCACTACTACTACCGGCGGGTCTTCACCGACGCGGTCCGGGCGGTCGACGCCGCCCGGTCGCATCCGCTGGTCGACCCGGAGCGGGTGGTGGTCGCCGGGATCAGCCAGGGCGGCGGCATCGCCATCGCGGCCGGCGGCCTGGTCGACGGGTTGGCCGGGGTGATGCCGGACGTGCCGTTCCTCTGCCACCACCGCCGGGCCACCGAGATCACCGACGCCCAGCCGTACGGCGAACTGGTCACCTACCTGAAGACGCACCGGCACAGTGTCGAGCGGGTGTTCACCACGCTGAGCTACTTCGACGGGGTGAACCTCGCCGCGCGGGCCAGCGCCCCGGCGCTGTTCTCGGTCGCGCTGATGGACGCCATCTGCCCGCCGTCGACGGTCTTCGCCGCGTACAACCACTATGCCGGGGCGTCGAAGGAGATCGGCGTGTGGCCGTACAACGGTCACGAGGGCGGCGCCGCCTTCCAGCAGCGGGAGCAGCTTCGCTGGCTGCGTGACCTGCTCGGTGCCGGGGCGCCTGCGGCGTGACACCGGGGCCCGGGTGCGGTCGGGTGGACCGCACCCGGGGACGGTCGGTCCCGGCGGCGGCGCGCCGGTCAGCTCGCGTACGCCTCCAGCTCGAAGATCCGAGCCGCCCGGTCACTGTCGCTGGTCGGCGTCAGGACGTTCACCCGAACGTACCGGGCGGTGACCGGGGTGAAGGTGTGCGTGGTGACGTTGGCGGTGTTGCCGCGTACGGTCGCGACCGTGCTCCAGGTGGTGCCGTTGGTGCTGGTCTGGAGGTCGAAGTCACGGGTGTTCCAGGCCGGTTTCTCGCCCCCGGCACCGGAGTGCCGGACCACGAGCCGGCCCACCTGCTGGTTGGACGCAAGGTCCACCCGGAGCCACTTGGAGATGCCGAGCGAGCACCACTTGTCGGCGTTGCCGGCGGTCCAGGTCCCGTTGACCGCCTTGGCCGGTGCCTCGGCCGCCGCGCACTGGCTGTCGGCGGTGGCCGGCTTGTTCAGCGCCAGGTTGGTGCCGGTCGGCGGCGCCGGGGTGTAGAGGCGGATGTCGGTCAGGCTGGCGCTGCCCTCGTACACGTTGGTGTAGAGGTCGCCGATGACGAAGTAGTCCGGGTACGCCGACCCGGACGGCCACTGGTTCGCCCAGGTGGTGCTGCCGTTGTTGTCGTTCTGCACCAGGTTGTTGTTGTAGCGCCCGTCGTACTCGCCGGGTTCGGTGTTGTAGTGCCAGATCGGGGCGTTGTTGACGATGAACGGGCGGTGGAGGCGGATCGTCTTCTGCCCGACCCGGGCGAAGTTGCCGCTGGCCTCCAGGACGTAGCCGGTGGCGTCGCGCTCGATGGCGAAGGTGTAGAACTCGTTCGGCATCAGCTCGGGCTGGATTTCGGCGGCCGAGGAGAGCTGCTGTTCGGCGACGCCGCCGGAGCAGTTGGTCATGAACCACTGCGAGTTGCCGGCGAGTCCGCCCGGTCCGGGGTTCCAGTTCGGCAGGCCGCTGATCCACATGTTGACCGTGTTGAAGTTGCCGTCCCGGTAGTTGTAGTACTGGTTGGTGTTGGAGTTGCAGACCCGGCCGCCGGTGCCGCTGCCGACCCGGTCTGGGTGCTGGGAGAACGAGTCCATCAGCACCTTGCGGCGGTAGTGCCAGAAGTGGTTGTTCCGGGGCGCCGGGTTGGCGAAGTCGACGATCGACAGGAAGTGGAAGCCGTTGTAGCCGTACGGGCCGGAGCGGACGTCCTGCCACTCGCAGTAGGGCGCGGAGGCGTCACCGGACCAGCCGGGGCTGTTCGAGCCCTCGCCCCACGGGTGCTGGGTCTTGCAGCCCGTGGTGCTGTACCCGTTGACCCGGCCGCCGTACTCGATCGAGCCGTTGCGCTTGCCGCCGAAGTCGATGGTCTTCAGCTTGTACTCGACCCGGTACTGCGACGGCAGCTTGTTGGTCGGCCGGAAGATCGCCCCGCCGGTGTGGTCGGGCACGTTCAGCACCGCCACGTTGCCGCCGCCCTGTGCCTGGGTGGTGATCGACGGCGGCGCCTCGATGACCCCGTTCTTGTCCCAGTCGCGGGCCGACAGGGAGGCGGTCAACCAGCCGTTCTGCCCGACCGGGAACTCCTTGCGGTAGGTGTTGAAGGAGTTGAACGCGGTGGTCCAGTCCGCCCCGTAGTCGTTGCGGTACCACTGCCCGGAGTCGTCCATGATGGTGTCGAACGGGTTGGCGTAGGTCTCCCGTACCCAGGGCGCGTTGCCGGGGTTGACCGGGGTGGAGAAGTCCTCGGAGTAGAGCAGGTTCCAGGCGACCTGGGCGCCGACGTCGCCGGCCGGAGCCGGACCGCCGGCCGGGGCGGCGACGGCCACACCGGGTACGAACGAGGTCAGCGCCACGACGCCCGCGGTCAACGCGGCGACGGCCGTCCGGCGGCGCAGACCGCCGATGTTGCTGTGCATGATTGCGTACGACCCTTCACTCGACGGGTAAAGGTGCTTTTCACTGCCGTCTTCCGAACCGACCGCGCCCACGCGGTAAACACACCCCCCGTATGGTCCGGTGATTGTGGACGACGCGCCGATCGCCATCCGTTTTCCACTTCCGTAATTCGAGTAACTCGAATTACGCGGCCATTTCCGGCCGGTATCAGGAATCGTTACATCCGAAGCGATGCCAGTCAATCCGAGCCGGTGCCGCCGCACCTGTTTGGATCTTCGGGCCGGGCGTGGGCGATGATGGGCGCGCCCGTACCCCCGCAGATGAGGACGTCGACGTGAGCGCAGGAAGCATCGTGCAGGCCCCGGACGGCCGGCAGGTCGTGCTGGGCGAGATCGGCCAGCGGGTGCTGCTGGTCAACCCCCGGGTACGGGTGTGGGAGGTCCGGCTCGCCCCCGGTGGGTCGCAGCCCTGGCACCTGCACCACAACCCGTACCTGGTGCTGAACCTGGAGACGTCGCCCTGCCGGATGGACTGGCTCGACGGCAGCCCGGCCCGGTTCCTGTCCGAACGGGTCGGCGGGGTCGTGCACCGGCCGGTCTCGCCGGTGCACATGCTCACCAACCACGGCGACTCGAACTACCGCAACCGGATAGTCGAGCTGCTCGACCTCGGCGAGGAGGCGTCCGGCGTACCGGATCGGGCCCTGTCCCCCGCGCGGCCGGTGACCGGCGGTCTCACCCCGACCGAGGTCTTCGCCGACGAACAGGTACGCGTGCTGGGTGTCGAGGTGGAGCCGGGCGCCCGCCATGACTGGCGGGCCGGCGACATCCCCACGGTCGTGATCGGCCTCTCCCACCCGGACTCCGACGGCGTCCACTACCTCGGGCCGGGCGAGCGGCACGGGTTCGCCACCGACCCGACGAACCCGCACACCTTCCGGCTGGTCGAGCTGACCTACCTCGGCGCCGGGGGACGCTAGCCCGTCGCGTCGCCCGGCAGGGCGGACAGCAGTCGGCCGGTGAGCCGGTGCAGTCGCGTCGCCGCCTCGGCGTCGGCGTCGGCCGATCCCGGCGACAGGTCGATCCGGCGTTCCCGCATGAACGCGGACACCGGTTCGGCCGGCGGTGCGTCGATGACGGCGACGATCGGCACGATGCCCTCGCCCACCGGCCTGGCCGAGCGCCGCATCGCCTCGACCTGGGCGGCCGTGACCTCGTCGTAGTCGCCGGAAAGGCTGGTCGCGACGCCGCCGGGATGGAGCAACACATATCGCGTACGGCTCGCCGGGTACACCGCCGCGAAGGCGATGCCGAGCAGGTCGTTCGCCCGGCCGGCCTGGAACTGTGCGGTGAACCCGTCGTAGTCGCCGGCCAGCCCCGGATCATCCCAGCGGATCTCCGGCTTCGCGATCCCCGGCCCGGAGACGTTCACCACGACCGGCCTCACCGCCCGTTCCAACTGCTCCACCAGGCCGTGACCGAGCAGGTACCGGCTCAGGTAGTCCAACGCGAACGTTCCCTCCAGCCCCTCGGCCGTCTCCGTCCGGTTCGACCGGTAGTGCCGAGCGCAGAAGACGAGTACGTCGACCACCGGCCGGCTCGCCGCGATCTCTGCGACGACCCGCCGGTTCTCCGCCACCAGGCTCAGGTCGGCCCGGATGAACTGTGCCCGCGACCCGGCACCGTCCCGGTCGGCGCCGGCCAGGAACGCCGCACCCTTCGCCGGGTCGCGGCCCACGATGACAACGTTGTCGCCGCGCCCGAGGTAGGTCGAGGCGAGCGCCCGCCCCATGCCGTCGGTGCCGCCGGAGATCACGATGGTGCGCACGGATGTCGCCTCCCACGTTCTGAACTCGCTGGTTCAATCCAACGATCCGGACGGTAGTGCAGAACCAGGCAGGAAACAAGATTGAACTCACTGGTTCAGTCTGTTGGGTGACGGGATAGAGTGCCGGGGTGAGCACAGCAAGGGTCTCGATCGCAGCGGGGCAGGACGCCCCACGGGGACGCATCGACAAACGTCAGGCGATCCTGGACGCGGCGATCGCGGTGTTCGCCCGGCAGGGCTACGCCCAGTCCTGCGTACAGGAGATCGCGGCCGAGGCCGGGGTCGCCAAGCCGACCGTCTACAACCACCTGCACGACAAGGAGACCCTGTTCCGGCACGCGATGGAAGCCGCCGCCAACCGCGCCATGGCCGAGAACCTGGCGATCGTCGAACGGCTCGCCGATCAGGGCACGGACCTACGGGCCAGCCTGGACGAGTTCGGTTACCAGCTGCTGCGGTGCCACTGCGACGACCGGTCCTGGGCGCTGCGGCGCCTGCTCAACGCCGAGGTCAACCGGTTCCCGGACCTGATCGACATCGTCCACGGCACCGGGGCGAACCGGGTCGCCGAGGCGCTGGCCGACCGGCTGGCGCGGCTCACACTCGCCGGGCGCCTGTCCGCCGCCGACCCGGTCGAGGCGGCCGAACAGCTCCTCGCCCTGCTCACCGGCCCGATGGACAGCCGAGCCCGGCTCGGCACCCGGCCCGTTCCGGAGGGTGAACTGCGCGCGGTCGCGGTGGCGGCGGTCAACACGTTCCTGCGCTCGTACGGCGACGTCCGGGCGTAGCCGCCATTCACAGGAACGGAAAAAGCACTCAGGGCCTCACCGTAATCGATTCCGGTGAGGCCCTTCGTGGTCGCCGAGGATGAACTGACGAGATCAACCTCGTCCGGTCCATCCTGTCCAGCTATTCGATCCGGGCACGTACAAGAGCGTCGATGGCCCGACGCAGGGCCGCCTTCAACTTCTCCCTCTCGTCGCGCACCTGGTGAATTTTCCTGCCGGACGCCTGATAGGCGGCTTCGAACGCCACCCACGCCTCGTAGGTCGCAATCCGTTCCTCGGACGAGGCCCGGCTTCGCTCGAACTGTTGCCGAAAGCCCAGCGGGGGCTCATGACTCCCAATCCAGAGTTCGAGTCGGGCATGTTCGACCATGTATAGCGCGGCGAGTTCGACCACGTCGTTACCGACTATGTTGCTACCGATCACCCGCACACCGAGGTTGAGGGCGGCCGATGCCGTCGGGCCCCGCAGACCCTCGGGCACGTCACTGACCGGAGGCTGATCCCTCAGCCACTCCCGTGCGTCTGCCATCACAACCTCCTCCGTTCGAAGTTCGTCTCCAGCAGCCAGCTTGCGATTTCCATCGATGTCGAGACCGGCATCTCGTATCCTCCGGCCCTGAGGATCCTCGCACAGAACGTCACACAATTGTTCGTGTCCCTGTCGTGCGGTCCCAGGTTGCTGTCGTCCAAGAAGTAATCCTGCGCCTGCTGGGCTCGCCTCGCATTCGGCAGAGGCACCCGAATTACATCGGTGCCGGGAGAATGGGCGGCATCGCGCAGGCCAACGACAGAATCCTCTCCGACCCGGGAACCCGCCTCGGTGTGAATCGTCCTACCGTTGTGCGTAACCGCGATCGACGCGTGCCCCTGTTCCATGTCCAGGTAGACATCGGCGTAGCCCTCATCCCCGCAGTTGTGCACAAGGACGGGTGTGGCCCCGGCCGCCACGTAGTACGTGTGGAGGTTGGCGACCGTGAGGTTGTGCACGGTGGCCCGCGGGGTGGTCCAACGCTCGACCGCCGCGATCTGTACCAGGGTGCCCGCGCCGGTCCGCAACCACTGGCCGGACCGCAGGTCGGTGGCGTCGATCCACTCGCCCAACTCCGGCACCCAGAACGGATGACCGTCGGTCGCGGTGACCTCGGCGGTGTCGGAGCCACGCTCACCGTCGGTGTCGATGGTGACCCGGACCAGGTGCTTGACCCCGTCGCCCTTGATCGTTGCGCTGACCGTCTCGATCTCGGTCCGACCCGTCTCCGGATCGGTGGCCCTGACCCTGTCCCCCGGCTTCACGTCCTCGATCGGTTTGGTGGAGCCGTCCTCCATCAGGACCTTGGTACCGGGGACGAAGCTGTTGCTGGCCGTCTGGCACGACCCGCCCTCGTCCGCCTTTCCGGCGCCACCGCCCCCACTCGATCCGCCGTTACTGCGTTTCGAGCCGCCCGAGGAACCGCCCGGCTTCGAGCCTCCCTTGCCGCCGCCGGACTTCCCGCCACCGGCGGAACCGGCCGAGGATCCCTTCGGATTGGACTTGGCCTGGGCCTGTTTGTGAGTCGGGTTACCCGTCTTCTTCGAGGCGTTGACGGCCCGGTTACTGGTCGTGTTGACCTTGTCGGCCGCCTTCTTCTTCGCCGCCTGCGCGGCCTTCTTGGCCCGCTCGATGGCCGCCTTCTTGGCGTTCAGCGCAGCCCGCTCCGCCGCCCGGGCGGCCGCCAGGACCGCCTCGGCTGCCTTCTTCGCCGCGCGCCACGCCTGAATCGCGTCGATCGTACGGTTGACGGCCTTCAGTACGGACGGGATCTTGCCGAGCTTGGTCCAGGGGATCGCCCCGATGATGAGGCTGCCGCACGCCCACATGTCACCGCCGAAACAGCTCATGGCGTCGTTGATGCCGATGAACTCCTTCAGGATGTACCAGGCCGAGTCGAGAATCACCGAGAGCAGTGAGCGCCCCATCGTGAACTGCGCCTGGGCGACCTGCGCGGCCGACAGACCCGCACCCGCCAGCGCCGCCGCCGTCTCCGAGGCGGTCAGCGACACCGACAGGCCGCTCGGGTCGGAGAGCGTCACCGGGTTGTTGTGCGCGTACGCGTACCCGTTGGACTGCATCGGGTCGGCCAGGTCCAGCACCGGGTCGGCGGACATGAACCGCCCCACCGTCGGGTCGTACAGCCGTGCGCCGAGCGGCGTGTAGCCGGAGGCATCGTCGCGGAGCGCGCCGAGGAACCCGGTCTTGGTCTGCATGTTGACGCCGATCGGCGTCGGCCCGCGCTGGTTGCCGAACGGGTCCTGCTTCCGGATCCGGACCGGCATTCCGCTGTAGAGGGCGATCTCCGCGTACGGGCTGCCCTGGTGGTCCGCGGCGAGGGCGACGAGGTTCGGCGCGGAGGTGCCGTAGGAGTAGCGCATCATCGTGCCGCCCGGCGCGCTGTACGAGCGCTGGGTGTTGACCGCCACCCCGCCCCGCTGGACGGTCACCTGGGACTCGCCCAGGTTCAGGGTGAGCTGCTTGCCCTGTATCGCCAACAGCCGGGAGCCGCCGGGTCCGTAGACGTACCGGGTCTCGTTCTGCGCCTCCCACTGCTGCGCGGCGGCGGCGCTGTCACAGGTCGCCAGCACAAGCTGGGTGCCGTTGGCCGTGGCCGCGTCCTTGACGGCGAAACAAAGGCCGGAGGCGGTGTGCCTGAGCTGCCCGGACGAGGTGCGTTCCAGGCGCTGTCCGGTCGAGGCGTCGCACTTCTGCACCCCGAAGACCGACCCGGCGGTGTTGGCCGCCGGCTGGAGGCACCAGCCGTCGTACACGGACAGGGTGCCCAGGTTGACGTTGGCCTGGTTCGGGGCCGGGGTGAAGGTCCACTTCTGGGCGAGCGTGTCGTTGCACGGGTAGAGCTGGACCGGTTGGCCGGCCGCCGGGACACCGGTGCTGAGGTCGATGCACTTGTTCGCGAGACCGACGTACGCGGTCTTGCCCTTGTCACCCTGGCCGACGATCCGTTCGATCTGGCCGTCGTGGGTCCAGGACAGCGTCTGCTGGTCGCCGTTCTCCACCGACGTGACGGACTTCGTCTCGCCGGTCAGCTCGTACAGCCGGTTCGCCGTCGCGGTGATCTCGGCGCCGGCCGGGGTGACGGAGTTCTTGGTCACCTTGGTGAGGGTGCGCGGCTGGCTGCCGTCGGTTTGCCCGTAGTCGTACTCGGTGGTGGCGTTCTGGCTGGTGCCGCCGCCGAGGGCCTTCTCGACCAGCTTCGTACGGTTGCCGAGGATGTCGTACTCGTACTCCTGCCAGTAGCCGGAGCCGTCGGTTCCGGCGCCCGCGTTGACGGTGCCGTCCGTGCCGACCGGCCCGGCCGCGCAGGAGTCCTGGTCCCTGGCGGTCCACGCGTTCTTCAGCTGGCCGAGCGCCTGGTAGGTGAAGCACTGCCGTTCCTCGATGCCGAGGGAGCGCTCGCGGATGGCGGTCACGTTGCCGGCAGGGTCGTACCAGTAGGAGCGGTGCGAGACGAGGTTGGCGCCGACGGGCGACAGGCCGCCGGTCTGCTCGCGGTAGACCTGCTGGTCGGTGAGGGCGCCGCTGGCGTCGTCGTAGCTGGCCATCGTCCACACCCGGTACGGCTGCGCGCCGAGGGTGGACCGCAGCACCTGCCCGTACGGTGAGTAGACGGTCTCCGACCCGTACCAGTCCTTGCCGGACACCGACAGCGGCAGGCCGTCCTTGGTGTAGCGGATCAGGAGCTTCTCGGCGGGGAGGCTACCGACGGCGGGCAGGCTGGCCGACTCGGTCTGGCCGGTGTCGGTGTACGTGTAGTCGTAGGTGTAGGAACTGCGCAGGCCCCAGGTGTCGGCGATCGACTGCGGCAGCGTGAGGGTGGTCGACTTCGGCTGGTAGTCGTTGGTGTAGCCGCCGATCGTCTGGCTGTACGGCAGGCCGTCGGTGTACCGGGTGACGGAGGCGGGCAGGCCCTTGCCACCGGGAGCCGTGTCGTAGGTGAATTCGCCCAGGACCGTGCCGGTGCTGCCACCGAGGCGCTGCTGCGCCGGGCGGGACAGCTCGTCGTAGCCGGTCCAGGTGGTGACGTTGCGCGCGTTGGTGGCGCTGACCTGCCGGTCCCGGTGGTCGTAGGTCAGCCGGGTGGTGCCGCTGTCCGGGTCGGTGGCCGTCGCCGGCCGGCCGCGCCGGTCGTAGGTCCAGGTCCACGGGTGGGTGGCGTCGGCGGAGTGGGTGGCCTTCACCAACTGCCCACGGGTGTCGTACTGGTACCGCATCGAGGTGAACTGGCTGCGGCCGGCGTCGGTGAAGGTGTCCACCCGGTCGGTCCGGCCCAGGGCGTCGGTGTAGAGCCGGTACGAGGCCGCGCCGGCCGGGTTGAGCACGCTGGAGTGGTCGGCGCCGTAGCTGTAGCCGGTGGCCCGCGCGGGCTGGTCGACGCCGCGCAGGACGGGCATCTCGGTGACCACCCGGCCGAGACCGTCGTAGGTGTAGCGGGTGGCGTTGGGCACCGCCGTGTCGGCGAGCGGCGTGAACAGTTCGCCGATCGGCGAACTGTCGGCGAGGTAGGCGTTGTTGGTCTGCCACACCTCGCCGGAGCTGTTGTACAGCGTGTCGGTGATCAGCCGGCCGCCACCGGTGGCCTCCTCCTGGGTCTGCCGCTCCCGACCCAGACCGTCGTAGAGCGTGACGGAGGTCTGTGCCCGGTTCTCGGGCCCACGGCTGAAGGTGGTGATGTACGGCGGCTTACCTTCCGGGGTGGCGTACTCGGCCCGGAAGTCCGGCACGGCCGAGGTCGACGGGGTACGGCCGGGTCCCCATGCCTCCACCAGGCGGCCCAGCGGGTCGTACTTCGCCTCGCTGACGTGGTTGTTGGGGTCGGTGGTCTTGAGCGTGACGGCCCGGCCCGGTTCCAGCTCCTGGATCTGCCTGTGCCCCAGCGAGTTCTGCTCGGTGACGGTGAACGCCTGACCGGTGTCCGGGGTGTAGGTGATCGTGGAGGTCTTGCCGTCCGGATCGGTGTTCGAGACGACCCGGCCGATGCTGTCGAAGGCGGTGGTGCCGTCGGACTGGAAGCCGGTGCCGTCGCCCGTCAGGGACCAGGTCTGGGTGGCCAGGCCGCGGGTGGTGGCGGCGAGGGCGACGCCGTACGCCTGGGCGTCGTAGCCGACCCGGCTCGCGGCGCTGAGCGTACCCAGGTTGTCGAAGGTGGCGGCGGCGCAGGTCGTCGGGCTGGTCCGGACCTGTCTGGTCAGGCCGACGACGTTCTTGGCGGTCTGGTGCAGGTACTCGACGAAGACGCAGGACTCGTCACCGGTCTTGCCCGTGTCGCCGAGTGACTCGACGTGCGTGGGCAGGCCGTGCGTCGTCTCGTAGGTGGTCTTCGTCTCGACAGTCCGCAGCGGACGGGTGTCGTCGCCGGTGCCCGAGGACCTGGTGTACGAGACCTGCCGGGGTTCGGTGACCCGCCACGAGCGCAGCGGGCTGAGGCCGTCGTCGCGGGTACGGCTGGCGAGTTGCTGGGCGTCGGGGTACGTGACGCTGCGGGTGAGCCAGTCCGCGTCGGCGTCCCCGGCGCCGGTGTAGGTGAGTTCCTCGGCGACTCGGCCGGCGAACGGCTCCTCGTCCTTGGCGATCTCGACGCCGGCGATGTCACGTACCGACACGGTGTCGCCCATGCCACGGAAGTAGCGGGTGACGGACTTGCTTCGCTTGCTGCCGATGGCCGGATCGTCCGTGCCGGTGATGACGGTGGTCTGCGCGAAGCCGGCGAAGAGGGAGTAGGTGCGGGTGGCCTTCTTGGTGAACTCCTGCTCGGCGAGCCGCCAGCCCGGATTGTCGTACGCGTACCGGGTGAAGCTGCTGAACGCGCCGTCCACGTTCGGGAGTTCCTCGACGCTGTCCACCACGTACTTGTGGAACCAGTCGATCTCCTCGGCCTCCGGGTCGGGGTGCCAGAAGGACGGGTAGCAGAGCCGGTCGTTGGCCTTCAACGCGGCGGCGTTGTCCTTGCCCGGCAGGCCGGTGCCGGTGGCGCACTCGCCGACCGGGGGCTTGTAGGTGACGACGGTTTCGCCGCCGTACTCGTTGATCACCCGGGCGATGCGCAGTCGGGAGAAGCCGGGACGGTTGTCCCGCCGGACGCGGTTGGGCATGTCCTCAGCGTTGGCCTCGAAGCGGACCGCGTTGAGGGTGACCTTCGCGTCCGTCGTGCCGTTGCGGGCGAAGCCGGTACGGCTGACCGACTCCAGCCAGAGCGCGGTGTTCGGGCCGGTGCGCAGGACCGGGAAGGACTGCTTGAGCTGGTACTCGTCCACCACCTGCCGGGCGGTCGTGTCGGTACGCCGCTGTGCCGAAGTGGTGATCTTGTCGAGGCGCTTGCGGCTGAAGAACGACGGGCCGGCGTTCCAGCACTTCTGCGCGGAGGCGCAGCGCAGGTCGGCCGGTGTGTCGTACCAGATCCGGTATTTACCGGGGTTCTTGTCGGCGAAGTTGGCCTCGCTACAGGTGAGGGTGCCCTCGTCGAAGCAGCGCTCCGCCACGGCGAAGTTGACCCGGGCCGGGGCGGTGGCCGTGAACAGGCTCTCCTTGCGCTGCCCGTAGTCGATGCGGGTGAGGTAACCACCGCGGTCGTACTCGACCGGGGCCTTGAAGTTGAAGTTGCGCGCGTAGTGGTTCTTCTCCCGGGCCCACCACAGGGACATGGCGTTGCCGTGGATGTCCTCGACGTAGTCCAGCGACCAGCGCCACGCCTGGGTGCAGTGGGAACCGGCCCAGTCGCCGGCCCGGTAGCAGGGCTCGTCCGGGTGGTTGCCGTACACCGGGACGGTGAGGACCGAGTTGGTGACCGGGTCGTCCTCGGCGGTGCCGTGGTCGGACCAGCCGGGCAGGCGGTGGCGGCCGAAGTGGTAGCGGGTGCCGTCGCGGGTGGTGACGATCCAGTACTCGCCGTCCGCGTCACCGTTCGCCAGGCCGGTGTCCTTCACCAGCTCGACCCTGGAGCCGTCGCCGGTGCCGGTGAACCACTCCTGCTTGACCCTGTCCCAGACCAGTTCGGTGGTCATGCCGCCGAGGGACAGGGTGGCGTTGTCGGAGCCCCAGCACAGGTCCGCGGTCCGGTGGCTGGCGTTGTTCGACCCCGACTTCTTCGAGTCCTGCCGGCAGTTGGCGTAGCTGCGGGTGATCGCCCCGGCGTTGTAGTCCCAGCCGTCACCGATCCAGGACGCCTGGTTGTTGGTGGCGGAGGTTCGGCCGTCGACCGACTGCGAGGAGTACGACAGGGCCACCTTCGGCATGAGGCCGCCCGCCGTCTCGGGCAACTGCACCTGGTACGAGTAGGTGAACGCGCCGGAGGAGGCACCCGCCGCCCAGGAACCCGCGGAGAGCAACGGGGTGGCGGTGTAGTCGCCGGCCGCCGAGGCGCCGGTGTCCAGCACACCGACGACGCTCGGGTCCGTCGCCGCCCGGGTGGTGATGATCGAGGACCTGATGGCCGACGCGGCAGCGGCCTGGGCTCCGAGCAACGGGCCGACGGGGAGGGTGCCGGTGATGACCCGCCTGGTCGGCGCCTCCTCGTCCGACGCTATCCGGGCGGGCAGGTTCTTGGTCGGTACCAGCTCCACCCGGCTGGGTACGGCACGGGCGGTACCGGCGGCCGACATCGTCCCCGCACCGCCGTCGGTGGCACAGTCGCCGGTGTCCGGGGCGTCGTAGACGCAGTCGGGCAGCAGCATGACGCCGAACCGGTCGGCGGCCTGCGGGCCGTACAGGTCGGCGAAGGGGGTGTAGTCCACGCTGAGGACGACCTCGGCGGCCGGGTCGGCGGTGGCCGGCGGCGTGATCTTCATGATCAGGCCGGACAGGCCGGCGTCCTGGGACGCCTCGGGGGCGGCGAGGTCGACGGTCCAGGTGCCGGCGACGGCGGCCGGGTCGTCGCCGGCCGGCACGCCGAGGGCGACCGGCAGGTCGTCGACCGGTTTGGTGGCGCCGGCCTCGACGCCGGTCAGGTCGACGGCACCGCTGTCCTGTTGCCAGGGTGTGACGGCCTGCGGTTCGTACGGGACCACCGGAACCGGGTCGGCGGTGGTCAGGTTCGTCTCGGCGTTCTCGTCCTGGCCGAGCCGCTCGGTGCGCGGGAGGTCCGGCAGGTCGAGCTGGGTCTCCTCGCGGTTCATCCCGGCGCCGGGCACCGCGAACGCCTCCGCGGGCAGCATCGTCGCGACCAGCGTCGTGGACAGGGCCAACACGATCGCCGTACGGGCACGACGCCACCGGCGGTGATCCGGCTCCGTCGGGGTCCGTCGGCCGGGCCGCCGCTCACTCCGCCGTGACAGCAAACCGATACCACGCATACGTGTCGACTCCCACCAGCGCGAAAACGAAAGAAGGCGCGGAAAGACCGCGAAGGCACCCGCCGCATGCGGCACGTGCGTGAGCACTCTGCGTCATGGCGGCCGCACACTCAAGGCAGTAAAAACTGCCCGTAACCGGTTCAAGTGATCTCCGCCACGACACGATTGTGACGATGATCCACGAACACCAATGATCGGCCCTTCCAGGCCAAATCGCGCTATGTCCGTTACTCAATGGCGGCAAAACCAGACACAAGGTCGGATTCCAACGACACTGTGGACGGACCTCGAACAAGAGGTAACAGATCCATAACGTTCAAGGGATAGACGAGGGCCCCCGGTGTCGTGCGATCGTGTGCCCGCGTTCTGCCCCGCCGCCCGCCGGTTGGGGCTGCACCTCTGTGTTTTCCCCTGTCCGCCTGGCCCACGGGAGTAGACCCGCCGTGACCGCGCCTCGCCCGCTCAACCCCTTCGTGCGTTTCCGCGTCCGGCTGCCCCTCACCCTGGGCCTCCTGCTGGCCGCACTCGTCGCCGTGCTGCCGCCCTGGTGGCCCGGAACCGACGAGCCCCGGAAGGCGGTCACCGGCGCCGCACCCGCCGCCGTCCCCCGCGACGAGACGGCCGCCATGGTCGAGGCCCAGCGGACGGGCAACGAGGTGCTCGTGGAGACCGCCACCAGCGCCACGTCGCTCACCTGGGCGCTCCCGAACGGACAGCTGCGTTCCGCGTTCCACGCCACGCCCCAGCGGGTGAGGAACGCCACGGGGCGGTGGACGCCGGTCGACAACACGCTGACCCGTACCGGTGACACCCCCGGCGGGCTCGACATCCGTCCGGTCAACGCCCCCACCCCGCTACGTCTGGCCGGCGGCGGCACCGGTACGGACACCACCGGCACCGTCCTGACCGAGGTGGACGTCGACGGCCACACCATCGCCTACACCTGGCCCGGCCCGCTGCCGAAGCCGGTGCTCGACGGCTCGCGTGCGCTCTACCCCGAGGTTCTGCCCGGAGTGGACCTGCTCGTCGTCGCCCGCGAGGACGGCGGCTTCGGCCAGCTACTGATCGTCAAGAACCGGGCGACCGCCACGATCGACGCCGTCCGGGCCGTGGCCTACGGGCTGCGGTCCGAGACGCTGGTCTTCCGCCACGACGCGACCACCGGCGGCGTCCGGGCCCTCGACCCGCTCAGCGGGCAGGAGATCGGCTCGATCCCCACCCCGTTCGCCTGGGACTCCGCCGGGCGGGACCCCGAGGCCCCCGAAACCGCTGCCCGCCTCTCGGTGGACACTCCGTCCGACGTGCTGAGGCTCACCGGCCTCGGCGGCAGCGAGCCGGGCGCACGGCAGGCCCCGATACCCACCCGGCTCGACGGTGAGGGCACCGGGAACGCCCGCCTGCACCTGGACCCGGCCGCCACCGGCCTGCTCACCGGCGCGGACGTACAGTTCCCGGTCTTCCTCGACCCGACCCTGATCAGCGGTACGCAGGCCTGGACGTTCGCCTACAAGCCGCACCCCAACAGCAGCTTCTACAACGGCACCAACTTCAACGGTGGGACCCCCGACGCCCGGGTCGGCTACGAGGACGAAACCGGCGGCACGGCCCGCTCGTTCTGGCGGATGGGCTACAACAGCGGCATCAAGGGCGCGACGGTCACCTCGGCCAGCTTCAAGGTCCTGAACAACCACTCCTGGTCCTGCACCGCCCGCGAGATGCAGCTCTGGCTCACCGGGGCCATCTCCTCCGGCACCACCTGGAACAAGCAGCCGAGTTGGACGAGACTCCAGCAGAAAAAGTCCTTCGCGTACGGCTACGGCAGCAACTGCACCGACGACTACGTGAGCTTCGACGTCAAGGACGCGGCCCAGGATGGCGCCGACAAGGGCTGGTCGAGCATCACGCTCGGCATGCGGGCCACCACCGAGTCCGACAAGCTCACCTGGCGCAAATTCAAGGCCACCTCCGCCGAACTGAACGTCGTCTACAACCGGAACCCCACCGAGCCGACGAAGGGCACCACGGCGCCCGGCGGCGCCTGCGTGGCCGGGACCGGTGCGGGCACCACGGTCGCCAAGACCAACATCGTCCTCTCGGCCACCGCCACCGACCCCGACGGCAACCTCAAGGGTCTGCGCTTCCGCTTCTGGAAGAACGGCACGGCGGTTCCCGCGGGCACCCTGGTCACCAGCCTGAGCAGCGGCAAGGGCAGCCTGACGATCGCCTCCACCACGCTGGAGGACAGGGCGACCTATTCATGGGACGTGCGCGCCGAGGACACGGCTAACGCCGTCTCCTCGTACTTCCCGCCCGGCACCGATCCCTGCCGGATCACGATCGACGCCTCGGCACCCCCGGCCCCGAGCGTGAGCAGCGAGGTGTTCACGGAGGCCACCCCCGACGGCGCCACCTGGGCAACGGTGAAGTTCGGCGGCACCGGTGCCGTCACCTTCACCGCCGCCGGTGCGGTCAGGTTCAGCTACTCCTTCGAGAGCATCGGCACCACGTACGTGACGGCCACCGCGGGCAGCGCCACCGTGCCCGCCCTGAAGCCGCGACACGCCGGTCCGACCACCCTGCACGTGTACGCCTACGACGCGGTCGACAACCGGAGCGCCCGGACCGACTACTCCTTCTACGTGCCACCCCGGGACGTGGCCGACGGACCCGGCGACACCGGCGGCGACGGAATCGCCGACCTGCTGCTCGTGGACTCCTCCGGCAACCTGCGCACCTACGCCGGTGACGAGGGCGGCGAGCTGTACGGATGGCTGACCGGTTCGTACGCCGCAGACGGCACGCTCAACCCGCCGGGTCACTGGTACGACCCGGCCACCGGTCGCGCCGCCCTGATCACCAAACACTCCGACACCTATCCGGGGGACGGCACCACCGACCTGTTCGCCCGCACCCCGGACGGCGCCTTCTGGCTCTACCCCGGTGACGGCTACGGCAGCTTCGACGTCGACCGTCGGCTGCGGGTCCTGCTGCCCGCCAACGCACCGGCCCCCTCGACCTGGACCCAGATCAAGGCGATCGGCGACATCACCGGCGACAAGGTCCCCGACCTCGTCCTGCGGGCCGGAACCGCCTTCTGGGCGCTGACCGGGTACACCGGCGGCAGTTTCCAGGAGGCGACCCTGATGGAGGGCTCCGCGTGGGCCCGTCGGGAGATCGTCAACGTGGCGGACGTGGACCTGGACGCAACCCCGGACCTGCTCTGGCGCAACCTGGACAACGGCGCCATGTACGTCCGGCACGGCAAACCCGGCCAGGTCGCGGGCAGCGTGACCCTGGACTCCCTCAAGACCGCCGCCAACTCCCGGGACGGAGACGTCGCCTACGGGACGACCTGGACGGAGACGAACATCAGCGCGCTCGTCGGCATCCCGGACGTGAACGGGGACCGGGTGCCCGATCTCTGGGCCCGATTCGGGGCGGACGGGCAGATGCGGATCTACCACCCGTCGACCACCAACACCAACGGACCGGTGAAGATCGTGCTCGGGGACGACTGGAGAGGCGTGAAAGCGTTCGGCTGAGCCTCAACCCGGAGCCAGCGCTCACGAGCCCGGAGCCTCGATGGTGGTGAGGAACCGGGCTCGTGCTGCTTCGTTCAGTCCTTGACGATGGCGACGAACGCTCGCCAGGCAGCCGGGCCGAAGGTCAGGACTGGGCCGCGCTGGTCCTTGCTGTCCCGTACGCCGACCACTCCGGCGACGTTGTCCGCGACCTCGACACAGTCCCCGCCGCTGTCACCACTGCGGCTGCTCTTCCGCCACCGAAAGTTGTCCACTACAGCTCACCTGCCGCCTTCTTGAGGATGGCCAGGGAGATCTGCTGGGGCATCGCCGCCCCGAGCAGAGCGTCCCACTTCCCCTGCATGCTATCGACCGTATCGGGCTGGTCGGCCACCTGACCGGACGCCGAGGTCTCCAGGTAGACGACCACGTCCCCCTCGGGCAGGGTGGCCAGGCTGAACCCGCCGGCCAGGCCGGGATAGGCGCCGGCGTCGACGGGGATGACGTGCAGGCTGATGTTCGGCAGGCCGGCGAGCTGGATGAGGTGTTCGAGTTGGGCCTTGCGGACCTCCCTGCCACCGATCATCCGGTGCAACGCGAACTCGTCGATCACCGCGACATAGGTCCTCGGGTGCTCGCCGGTCAGCAGGGCCTGGCGGTCGAGTCGGGCGGCGACCAGTTCCTCGACCTGCTCGGGCGTGTGCTGCGGATTGGCGGAGATGAGCGCGCGGGCGTACGCCTCGGTCTGGAGCAGTCCGGGGACCAGGCAGGGATGGAATGCACGCAGGCGGGTGGCCTGGTCCTCGATCCATCGCCAGTCTTCGAACCAGGTTGGTGACCGGCGGTGGTTCGCGTTCGCCAACAGCTCGCTCAGCAGTCCACCGGTGCGCAACGCCTCGTCGGCGGCGGCTGCGAACTCCTCGGTCGGGCGACGCCGACCGGTTTCGATCGCGGCGATGGTGGACGGGCTCCATTTGATCAGCGTCGCGAGATGTTCCTGGGAAGCCCCCGCGCTCGCCCGAGCGGCCTTCAACGCGCGGATCCACATCTCGACGTTCATTCACTCACCCCGCCTGTAAGTACACCGATACGGACTGTCGTCCACGATCGGATCCTCCCTTGTGGCAGGTGACGCGGTCCACCCCGTGGCCCCTTACGAAAGGTGTAAGAACGTGTTGCCCACCGTCCGGATAGCCACACATTCTCTGAATGAGTGGCTATCCGACGCGAGTTGGCCACTCATTCAGAGAAAGTGCGCGGATCTTGGCGGGTGGGGGCGGGGCGGATGGGGTACGGCCCCGCCGACACCGGTGGGTGTCGACGGGGCCGGGGTGGGGCGACCGTGGTCAGGTCACGGGGCGCAGCCCGGACTGTGGCCCTCCAGCGGGCTGCACCGGAACAGCGACGGGTTCACCTGCGACGGCGGCAGCCACTTCTTCGACGCCTGCTCGTAGTCGTAGGCCAAGGCGAGCAGGGACGCCTCGGTGTAGGCGGTGCCCAGGAAGGACAGCCCGACCGGGCGACCGTTCGCCGGGTCGTACCCGATCGGGACGGCGACCGACGGGTACTGGGCACGGGCGCCGATGCCGGCCGAACCGCTACCGACGAAGACGATCGCGTCCAGGGTCTGCGCCCGCAGCACCGAGTCGATCCGGTCCCGCGCGCCGGCGATGCCGGTGTCACGGTTGGTCTCGTACGCGGCCTTGGCGACCGGGTCGGTCAGGTCGATGCTGTTCGAGGTGACGAGCTGGGTCTGGCCGAACTTGATGGTGCCCTCGGCGGCGTGCGCCAGGTTGTACTGGACCACGTCGTCCAGGGTGTCCATCGGGGCATTCTGCGGCAGCCGGGCCAGGTAGGCGTTCAGGTCCCGCTTGAACTCGTAGTCGAGGATGCCCGGCGGCAGGCCACCGGTGCTGACCGTGACCGGCACCACCTCGGCGCCCTGGGCCCGAATCACATCCAGCGCCTCGTTGAACAGCACGCCCTGGTTGCCGGTCGGCGCGCTCGCCACCCCGATCCGCTTGCCCTGCAAGGCGGTGGTGGACAGCGCGCGGGTGTAGTCGGTGCCGACCACGCCGCTGCTGGTGGAGGTGATCGGGTCCTCCCGGTCGATGCCGGTCAGCGCGGTGAGAAGCGCGGCGGCGTCGTACACCGAACGGGTCATCGGCCCGGCGGTGTCCTGGCTGGCCGCGATCGGGACGACTCCGGTACGGCTGACCAGGCCGACCGTCGGCTTCACCCCGACCAGCGAGTTCGCCGCCGACGGGCTGAGGATCGAGCCGGAGGTCTCGGTGCCGATGGTCACGGCGGCGAGCGCCGCAGCGGCGGCGGCACCGGAGCCCGAACTTGAGCCGCTCGGAGTCTGGCTCACGTCGTACGGGTTGAGCACCTGACCGCCGAGCCCGCTGTAGCCGGACGGCATGCCGTTGGTGGTGAAGTTCGCGAACTCCGTCAGGTTGGTCTTGCCCAGGATGATCGCCCCGGCGGTACGCAGCCGGGTCACCAGGAAGGCGTCCTTACCAGGACGCGAGTCGGCGAGCGCCAGCGCGCCGGCCGTGGTCGGCAGGCCCTTCACATCGATGTTGTCCTTCACGAGGACGGGGATGCCGTGCATCGGGCCGCGCGTGCGTCCCTTGCGCCGGTCCTGGTCGGCGACGCGTGCCTGGTCGACGGCGTCCTTGGCGAGCACCCGGACCGCGTTCAGGCCGGGGCCGTTGGAGTTGAGCGCCCGGATCCGTTCCAGGTATGCCTCGACGAGCTGCACGGAGGTGATGCGCTGGGCGTTCAGCGCCTCGTTCAGCTCCGGGATGGTGGCGCGCTCCAGGTCGATCGGGAACGGCCGTTGCCGGCTGGTGGCCTCGGTGGGAGTGCTGACCGAGGTGGCGACGAGCGCGGCGACGACGACGACGGCCCCGGTGAGCAGGGCGAGCCGGGACGAGCGTCGCGGCCGGAGTAGCGCAAGGGGTTGACGCACCTGTACGACCCTTCGGTAGTCGCCGCGCCCGGCTGGTGGGCCGGGCGCGGTATGGAGATCAAGACGTTGTTGATCTCGAAGAAGGACACGGCCCGGCTGTTGTGGGCCCGCGTCGCACAGATTGCCATCCGGTAAACGATCTCGCCTGCCCGTACCCGGACGCGCTCACTTCACCGTGGAACGCGCGGGTCCTGTCACCGGTCGGCGGGCCGGTCCGGGGTGACGAGCCGGCGTTCGTAGCAGACCGACAGCTCCGAGCCCACGTAGCTGCCGAAGGCGTCGATGTGCCGGTAGCCCTCGCGCTCGTAGAAGCGCCGGGCGTCCGGTTGGAGGGTGCCCGTCTCCAGCCGCAGCGTCGACCAGCCCCGTTCGACCGCCGCCGCCTCCAGTGCGCGCAGCACCGCCGTGGCGACACCCGAGCCGCGCGCGACCGGGTCCACGTACATCCGTTTGATCTCCGCCGACCCGTGGTCGAGTTGCCGCAGGGCACCGCAGCCGACGGCCCGGCCGTGGGGGTCGACGGCGACGACGAAGTGGGCGACGTCGGCGACCGACGGTGGCGTACCGGGTTCGGGGTTTTCGATGCCGTAGCGGGCGTCGAGTTCCACCTCCTGCCGAGCCCGCAGGGCCACGCCGGCCGGGTCGTCCCACGGCCGCACCTCGATCGTCCAATCGGTCGTCATGCGCGCGCCCCTGGCTCGATCAGGCGGATCCCGGCGGTGCCGGGACGGTCCATCGTGGTCAGTGCCGCCGGGGCCGCGTCCAGGCCGATCGCCCCGGTGACCAGCCGGGATGGGTCCAGCACCCCGCCGGTGATCAGGCCGAGCAGCGCCGGGTACGCGTGCGCCGCCATGCCGTGACTGCCGCGTACCTCCAGTTCGGCGCCGATCACCAGGTCCATCGGCAGCGCCGGTGCGCCGAGTACGGCCGGCAGCAGCCCGACCTGGATGTGCCGGCCCCGCCGCCGCAGGCTCCGGATGCCCGCCACGCAGGTGTCGTGACTGCCGAGCGCGTCGACCGACAGGTGCGCGCCGCCGCCGGTCAGGTCGCGTACGGCCGTGGCCACCTCGACCGGCCCGGCCAGTCCGGCGACGTTCACGGTGGCCGTGGCGCCGCACTCGCGGGCCAGGGCCAGCGCCGGTTCGGCCAGGTCCACGGCCACCACCCGGGCCCCGCTCGCCGCCGCGACCATGACGGCCGACAGGCCCACCCCGCCACAGCCGAACACCGCCACCCACTCACCGGCCGCCACCCGCCCCTGGGTGACCACCGCCCGGAACGCGGTGGCGAACCGGCAGCCGAGCGCGGCGGCGACCCGGTAATCCACCTCGTCGGGCAGCGCGACCAGGTTGACCGCCGCGTTGTCGACGACCACGTATTCGGCGTACGAGCCCCACTGGGTGAAGCCGGGCTGGGTCTGGAACGCGCACACCTGCTGCTGTCCGGCCAGACACTCCGCGCAGCGGCCGCAGCCGTAGACGAACGGGGCGGTGACCCGGTCACCCACCCGTACGCCCGACACCCCGGCGCCGACCTCGGCGACCACTCCGGCGAACTCGTGACCCGGCACGTGCGGCAGCCGGATGTCCGGATCGTGGCCCTGCCAGCCGTGCCAGTCGCTGCGACACAGCCCGGTCGCCTCGACCCGGACCACTACACCGTCGACCGGCGGCGACGGGTCAGCCACCGTACGGACCTCGGGACGGCCACCGAACTCGTCGAACACCACCGCGCGCACCGGCGCATCCTCGCACAGGGGGTTCCCCGACCTCGGCGGTGACCTGGGCGGGATGGCTCAGGTCACCGGCGTGACACTCGCCGGTGGGGTCAAATTCCGCACCACGCAGAGCGTCCCGCCGTCGGCGCCGACCAGCACTATCGAGTAGCTGCCGTCGGCCTCACCGGTCAGCGACTGCGGCACCAGGAACCAGCCGCCGGTCACGGTGACGTCGGTCGGCGGTCCGCCCCGGCTGATCCGTACCGTGCTCGCCGGCCACCGGCCGACGGTGCCGAACACGATCTCACTGTTGCGGTTGAGCGTGACCTGGTCGTCGGCGCCACCACAGCCGCCGAACCCGCTGACCCAGCCACCCCGGTCCTCCAGGTCCAGGTAGTAGCACCGGGCGTCGACCGGGGAACCGGTCGCGGGATCGCTGACCCAGAGGGTGACCTCGGTGCCGCCGGCGAGCCTGTCGCTGCCGGCGAGCAGGTGCCGGTTCGGCGCCGCCGCCGACACCCGCTCCTTCCCGACCGCCTCGTCCGCGTACCGCTCGAATGCCTGCTCGACCCGCTCCTGCCGGTCCGGGCCCGGGTCGTCCCGGTCACCGCAGCCCGCCCCGCCCAGCGCGGCGGCCACCAGTACGGCCACCGCCAGTCGTCGGGCCCGCACCATCCCGGCCACCGCTGGTCGGGCCCGGAACACCGCACGGTCACGTCTCACGCCACGCCTCCCCCGTAGGTCGTCGGCTCGGCATGCCCGTCCCGGCCGCTACGACGCGAGGCGGATTCACCGACGACTACGGGGCAACCTAGTCGACCGCCGCCGCTCGCGGTGTCCATCGGTGCAGCACCGCGACCGCCGCCGCGCCCACCCCGGCCATGGTGAGCACCGCGGCGGTCAGCGGCCCGATCGTCAGTACCGCGGCGATCAGCAACGGTCCGCCGCCGTTGCCGAGGTCCGCGCAGAGTCGCCAGGCGCCGAGGAACTGCGCCCGGCCGGTCACCGGTGACACGTCCGCCCCGAGAGTCATGATCAGTCCGCTGCTCAGGCCGTTGCCCAGCCCCATCAGCATCGCCACCGCGGCGAGGCCGACCACGGTCGTCGCCAGCGGCAGCAGCCCGTGCGCCAGCCCGAGCAGGAACATCGACGGTACGGCGACCACCCGCCGCCCCCACCGGTCCATGATCCGGCCCGCCGGATAGAACAGCAGCATGTCGACGGCGCCGGAGACGCCGAAGACGAGGCTGAGCGTGGCCGGGTCCAGATCGAGGTGCGCGCCCCACAGCGGGATCACCGTCTGCCGCGACGCGCGCATGGCGCCGACCAGCAGGACCCCGAGGCCCAGGGTCCGCAGCACCGCGAGGTTGTCGCGGACCACGGCGAGCGTACGGACCCTGGTCGGGGCGGTTCCGGGTGCCCGGTCGACCGACAGGGCGGGCAGGACCAGCAGCACCATCACCGCGACGGTCGCGGCGACCACGTGTACCCAGTACGCGCCGTCGGTGCCGACCAGCGTCATCGCCGCCGCCCCGACGAACGGACCGACGAACGCCCCGATCCGGGCCGCGCCGCCGAGGGTAGACAGGGCACGGGCCCGCAACTCGTACGGCACCACCTCGGTGACGTACGCCTGGCGGGCCACCCCCCAGACGGCGCCGACCAGCCCGATTCCGGCCACCGCGATCCCGAGCGTCCACACCGAGGTGGCGAAGACGCAGGCCAGCAGGGCCGGGATGACGAGCGCCGTGGACCAGAGCATCGCCGGCCGCTCACCGATCCGGGCGATCAGCGCGCCCGCCGGTACGGCGCCGACGATCTGCCCGACGCCGATCAGGCCGACCAGGACGCTGGCGGCACTGGCCGAGGCGCCGAGGGCGGTGCCGGAGAGCACGATCACCGGGGCGACCGCGCCCTGCCCGACGCTGTAGATGACGGTCGGCAGGTAGACGGTCGGTCCGAGGGACCGGATCGTCACCGGCGGCCGGGGCGTCGTCGGCACCGGTTCGGGCCCCGCCACCGCCGGCCCACCCGACCGACCGGAGCCCGTCCCGAAACGATCATGCATCGGTTCAACCTATCCGGCGGTGGTGGCGGACCGGTTCCTGGAGTGAGCGGGCCGGTTCAGGGTTGGTCGGCTCGACCATCGGGGCGCCAGGGCCAGGGCACCTCCCCGACCGCCGCCCGGACCAGCAGTTCCTCGATGCCGCGCAGCAGCGCTGCGGCCCGGTCCGGCGGCAGGTAACAGGTGTCGAGGGTCAGCACGAGGCCCACCGCGCGGGGCGCGTCGACCAGCTGCAACCGGCATCGCCAGACGAACTTGTGGGCCGGTTCGGACCAGGTGAGCGCGGTCCGGGCGAGGGTCGAGCGCAGCGCCCGCTCGTCCAGGTCCGGCCCGGCCGCACCGGGGTCGCCGGGCAGTCGGACGTCGTTGACCAGGCAGTACGGGCCGAGCATGGTGAGGTAGTCCAGCCCCAGGTCGGCAAACGCCCGCCGGTTGGCCGGTGGGTCGTAGTACGCGTGCCGGTAGCCGTCCAGCGCGGCCTGCCCGACCCGGGGCAGCAGCTCGGCGAAGGTCGGCCGGTCGGCCAGGTCGACGGCGATGAGGGCGAGCTGGTTGAGTTTGGCTATCGCGTCGCCGTGTCCGGCCTGGTAGCGGTTGTTCGCCATGCTGACCAGTCCGCACCGGGGATCGTCGTCCCCGCCGACGGTGAGCGCGGCGGTGGCCGCCAGCAGGACGGTGGAGGTGCTGACCCGGTGCCGGGCGGCGATCATCCGGCTGGCCAGGTCGACCGCCTCGGAGACCATCGACAGCACCCGGTAGCGGGGGGTATGCGCCGGGCCGGTCGACGCGAACCCGCCCGCCGGCAGCCGGGCGAACTGTTTCGTCCAGTAGGAGATCGCCCGGTCGGATCGGGTCTGCTGCGACCGGGCCTCCCGCCGGGCGATGTCGATCGACTGCAAGCCCGGTGCGGCGTCGACACCTCCGCGTACGAGCAGCAGCCGCAGGTCCTTCAGCACGGTCTCGGTGGCGTAGAAGTCGACCGTGGAGTGGCTGAACACCAGCACGATCCGGCGTACCCGGCCGTCGACCACGACCAGGGCCACCCGCAGCGGCCACTCCCCCGTGTGGTCGAACGGGGCGTCGCCCAGCCGCTTGCCCAGTTGCGCGGCAAGGCCGGCACCGTCGTCGTCGGTACGCCCGGCGGGGTCCCCGGCCCGCTCGGCGGCGTCGTCCGCGTCGACCACGAGCAGCGGGAGCCGCCCCGAACCGGACGACTCCTGGCACAGGTCGCCGTCGTGCAGCCGTACCCGGGTCCGCAGTGACTCGTGCCGCCCGACCAGGGTGCCGATCGCCGCGGCCACGGCCGGCACATCCCCCGGCGACCGGCGCGGTACGGTGACCACCCGGCAGAGGTTGAGGAAGCTGTTGCGCGACCGGAAGTCGTCCATGGTCCACCACATGGCGCGCTGTCCCCAGGTCACCGGCGCGGTCCGCGCCGCCCCGCCGTGGAACTCGGCGTCCACCCGGTGCTCCGTTTCGGAGCCGACCGGCACCGCCATCCGCCTCATGCGCTCCTCCAGATCATCCGGTCCCAGATGGTAGCGCCAGCGGCCGGGCCCGCCCGACGGTCGTCGATCGCCTGCTCGGGCACGGGTCACAAGGAAAGCGCATTCCTGGGTGAGTTCGTCCTATGTGGAGGGCATCGGTGTTTCGGTCCCAATCCGCTGCTCCGTTCGGCCGATCCCCGCCACCGGCCACACCGGGCACACTGCGAATCGGAACGCCGACCTAACACTGAGCAACGGCACGGCGAACCACAGACCGACCACAACAGACCGAGGATGCGGCCACGACACGGGGAGGCCCTCTGGCGTCTTCGGCGAAGTGAGGCACACCGCGTGACCGAGGTCGACCTATCCGTACGGCCGGTGGCGGCCCCGCCGCCGGTGATCCCTCGTCTGGCCGGCGGCACCGCCCCGCTCTCCCTGGGGCAGGAACGGCTCTGGTTCATGGAGCAGCTGCGCCCCGGCAGCGCCGCCTACGTCATCCCGAGCACGGTGCGTCTGCGTGGGCCGCTCGACCCCGGTCTGCTCGGCCGCTGTCTCGACGCGGTCGCGGCCCGACACGACAGCCTGCGGATGCGGTTCACCCAGACCGCCGACGGCAGCCCGGCGGTCGAAGTGGCCGTGTCGGTCACCGTGCCGCTGCTGAACACGGACGCGGTGAGCGAGGAGCACGCCCGTACGCTGGTGGCCGAGGCGGCCCGGCAGCCGTTCGACCTCGGCACCGCGCCCCTGTTCCGGGCGCTGCTGATCCGGCTGGACGACGACGACCACGTCCTGCACCTCGCCACCCACCACATCGTCACCGACGGCTGGTCGTTCGACCTGCTGCTCGGCGAACTGTCCGCGCACTACGCCCACCACGTCGACGGCCGACCGCTGCCGCCCGCCCCCACCGTCCGGTACGGCGACTACGCGGCCTGGCAGCGCGAACGCGTCGACGGCCCGACCGTACGCGGCCAACTCGACCACTGGCGCGAGGCGCTGGCCGGCGTACCACCGCTGGAGCTGCCCACCGACCGTCCCCGACCGGCCGAACAGGACCACGCCGGGGCGACGTACCGGTTCACCCTCGACGCCGAGCTGACCGGCGGACTGCGCCGGCTGGGCCGGTCGGGGCGGGCGACGCTCTACATGACGCTGCTCGCCGGGCTCCAGGCGCTGTTGTTCCGCCAGTCCGGGCAGCGCGACTTCGCGATCGGCTCACCGGTCGCCGGCCGGGTGGTCCCCGAGCTGGAACGCCTGATCGGACTCTTCGTCAACACGCTCGCGCTGCGCGCCGACCTCTCGCCGCAACCCGGCACCGACGGCGACGCGGTCGACGAACCGAGCTTCGCCACCCTGCTCGGACGCACCCGGGGCACCGCCATCCGAGCCCTGACCCGCCAGGAGATTCCGTTCGAGCGGCTGGTGCAGGAGCTGCACGTTCCGCGTGACGTCAGTCGGGCACCGGTCTTCCAGGTGCTGTTCGCGTTGCAGAACTACGCCCGCGGCGGCCAGGGCTGGCCGACCGGCCTGGTCAGCGAGAGCTTCGGCACCGGGATCAGCGCCGCCCGGTTCGACCTGGCGGTCTACCTGTCCGAAGCCGCCGACGGGATACGCGGCAGCATCCTCTACAGCACCGCGCTGTTCGACCAGGAGACCGTCGCCCGGTTCGCCGACCAGTACCGCAACCTGCTCCGCGCGGCGGTCGCCCGGCCCGACGTACCGCTGGTCGACCTCGACCTGCTCGGCCCGGCCGGACGCGACCGGGTGCTGGCCCTCGGCGCCGCACCGCCGCCGCCCGGCTCGGCACCGGCCGGTCCGGCGACCCTCGCCGACCTGGTCACCCCGCACGCGACCGACACACCGGACGCGACAGCGGTGGTCTGCGGCGCCGACTCGGTGAGCTACCGGGACCTGGACCGGCGGGCCAACCGGCTGGCCCGGTTCCTGCGCCAACACGGCGTCGGTCCGGAGTCCCTGGTCGGCGTCTGCCTCGAACAGTCGGTCGACCTGGCCGTGGCACTGCTCGCCGTGCTCCGGGCCGGTGGGGCGTACGTGCCGCTCGACCCCGAGCAACCGGCGGCCCGGCTGGCCACCATGCTCGCCGACGCCCGCCCGTCGATCATCCTCACCGACACCGCCCTGCGGCCCCGGCTGACCCCGGTCACCGACGCCCCGCTGGCCTGTCTGGACCTGCTCCGGGCCGAGATCGCCGCCGAACCCGACGACGCGCCGCCCGGCGGGCCGGGTCCGGACAACCTCGCCTACGTCATCTACACCTCCGGCTCCACCGGCACCCCGAAGGGGGTGGCGGTCGCCCACCGCCAGGTACGGCACTACCTCGACGGCATCGCCGCCCGGCTGGACGTCGCGCCCGGCGCCCGGTACGCACTGCTCCAGTCGATGTCGTTCGACTTCAGCGTGACCGTGTTCTACCTGGCCCTGGCCACCGGTGGGTGCGTACACCTGGTGCCGCGTCGGTGCACCGGGGCCGAACTCGCCGACGAGTTGCGCGAGCACCGGATCGACTACCTGAAGATGACCCCGTCGCACCTGGCCGCGCTCGCCGCCGACGTGCCCACCGGCGCGCTGCTGCCCCGGCGCGCGCTGCTGCTCGGCGGGGAGTCGTCCGAACTGGCCTGGGCGGCCGGGCTCGCCACCGGCCCGGCCACGGTGGTCAACCACTACGGTCCGACCGAGGCGACCGTCGGGGTGACCACGTACCGGATCACGTCGACCGACACGGGACCGGGGCCGGCGCCGATCGGGCGCCCGCTGCCGTACGCCGGGGTCTACCTGCTCGACCACCGGTTGCGTCCGGTGCCGGTCGGCACCACCGGGGAGATCTACCTCGGCGGCGACCGGCTCGCCCGGGGCTACCTGAACCAGCCGGCGCGCACCGCCGAACGCTTCGTCGCCGACCCGTTCGGGCCGCCCGGCGGCCGGTTGTACCGCACCGGTGACCTCGGCCGGTGGCGGGCCGACGGCGAGTTGGTCTTCCTCGGGCGGGGCGACCACCAGGTGAAACTGCGCGGCTACCGGGTGGAGCTGGGCGAGGTCGAGGCCGCCCTGCGGGAGCGGACGGACGCGGTGCAGGCGGCCGTGCTGCTCCGCGACGACCGGCTGGTGGCCTACCTGGAACGGCGGCCGGGCGGCGACGACAGCGACCCCGCGACGATCCGGCGGGCGCTGGCCGACCGGGTGCCCGAGTACATGATCCCGAACCGCTACATCTGGTTGGACCGGCTGCCGTTGCAGGACCACGGCAAGGTGGACCGCAACGCCCTGCCCGCACCCGGCCAAGACCAATCAACCGGTACGCACACCGCGCCGGACGGCCCGGTCGAGACCACCATCGCGGCGGTCTGGCAGGAGGTGCTCGGGCTCGACCGGATCGGCGCCACCGACGACTTCTTCGACCTCGGTGGACACTCGCTGCTCGCCACCCGGGTGGTGGCCCGACTGCGCCGCGAGTTGCCGGAACACACCGCCGCCGGCCCGGTCCCGGCGATCACCGTGATGGACCTGTTCAAGCACCGGACCGTACGCGAGCTGGCCGAACTGGTCACCGGCGGCACCCGCGACCCCGGTGGGCTGCTGCACGAGCTGACCCCGCCGGTGCCGGCCGGTGCACGGGTCCGGTCCCTGGTCTGCGTGCCGTACGGCGGCGGCAGCGCGGTGGTCTACCAACCGCTGGCCGACGCGCTGCCGGCCGGGCACCGCCTGTACGCGGTCGCCCTGCCGGGGCACGACATCGGTCTCGACGACGACCCGAGGCCGATCCCGGAGGTGGCCCGCGCGGTCGCGGACGAGATCATGTCCACCGTGGAAGGACCACTGGCCCTGTACGGCCACTGCGGTCCGGGCGGCGCGCTGGCCGTCGAGATCGCCCGGCTGCTGGAAGCCGCCGGGCGTGACCTCGACGCGCTCTACCTCGGCGGGGTGTTCCCGTTCGCCCGGCCGGTCGGCGGCGTGCTCGGGCCCCTGCTGCGCCTGCGGCTGGCCGAACGGATCCGCAGCGACCGGATCTACCGCACCTGGCTACAGGCCCAGGGCGCCGACATCGGGGCGCTCGATCCGGACCAGGCCGCCTTCCTGATCCGGGCGATGCGGCACGACGCGCGGGTCTCCGAGGACTACTTCACCGCCCTGGTTCACCGGCGCGTCGCCCCACTGCGGGCACCGATCGTCTCGGTGGTCGGCGACCGCGACCGGGGCACCGAGTACGCCGAGGAACGGTTCCGGGAGTGGCACTTCCTCAGCGACCGGACCGCACTCGCGGTGATCGACGAGGGTGGCCACTACTTCCTGAAGTACCGGGCCGCCGAGCTGGCCGAGATCGTCACCACGGTCGACCGACGGCTGGACGAGCCGCCGCCGACCGGTGCCGTACCGCCCGGGGTGGATCCGGGCTGGCAGCTCGGCGCCGTCTCCCGGCGCGGCCGGTTCGCCGCCCCGGCCACGACCCCGCCACCAGGGGCGACACCGGAACACGGGGTGTCGGCGGCGGTCGGGGACGGTCGACCGGCTCGGATCCCCGAGCCCAGCATCCGCCGGTTCGCCCTGGTCGCGGTCGGCCAGATCGCGACCATCACCGGAACCGCGCTGACCAACTTCGCGCTGCCACTGTGGATCTACCTCGACACCGGGTCGCTGGTCCGGTTCGCCCTCTTCGCGGTGCTGGGCCTGGTGCCGGGCCTGCTCGTCGCCCCGCTCGCCGGAGCGCTCATCGACCGCACCAGCCGACGCCGAATCATCCTGCTGGCCTGCTGCGCCGCCGGTGGGGCCAAGCTGGTGGTCGCCGCCCTGCTCTTCACCGACCGGGCGCAGGGGTGGCACTTCTACGCGCTGGTCGGCTGGCTCTCGGTGGCACTGGCGTTCCAACGGCTGGCGTTCGTCTCCGCCGTACCGCAGCTGGTGCCGAAGCGCTACCTCGGGCACGCCAACGGGGTGGCCCAGACCGCCACCGGGCTCACCCAGTTCATGGTGCCGCTGATCGCGGTGGCCCTGCTGGAGGCGGTCGGGCTGCGCGGCATCCTGGTCATCGACGTGGTCGCGTACGCCTTCGCGATAGTGGTGGTGCTCGCCATCCGGTTCCCGGACACGATGGCCCTGCGCCGCCGGGAGGGCATCGGCGCCGAGATCGCCAACGGGCTGCGCTACTCGTGGCAGCGGCGCGAGTTCCGGGCGATGCTGGTCTTCTTCGCCCTGCTCAACCTCTTCCTCTTCCCGGCGCTGTTCCTGCTCTCCCCGCTGGTGCTGGGCTTCGCCGAACTGCCCGAGGTGGCCCGGATCGCCCTGGTCGGCGGGCTCGGCGGGGCGGCCGGCGGGCTGACGATGCTGATCTGGGGCGGGCCCCGGCACCACCGGATGCGGGCCGTGCTGATCGGCACCACGGTCCTGGCGGTCGCCTGTGCGGTCACCGGGATCCGGGCCGACGTGACGGTGGTCGCCGCCGGGGCGTTCGGGATGTACCTCGCGCTCGGCATCGTCAACGGCATCTACGCCACGATCGTGCAGACCAAGGTGCCGCAACAGTTCCACGGCCGGGTGTTCGCCCTCAACCAGATGGTGGCCTGGTCCACGCTGCCACTGGGCTGGGGCGTGATCGCCCCGCTGGCGACCAGGTGGGTGGAGCCGCTGTTGCAGCCCGGTGGGGCGCTGGCCCCGACCGTGGGCGCGGTGATCGGGGTGGGACCCGGTCGGGGCATCGGCCTGCTCTACGTCGTGCTCGGGCTCTGCATCGGGCTGACCGCGGTGGTGTCGCTGCGTACCCGGGTGTTGGCCCGCTTCGACGACGAGGTGCCCGACGCCCCGCCGGACGACCTGCTCGGCATCGAGGCCCGGCGGGCCAGGGCCGGCGCGGCCGATCCCGCCACCATCGACCACCCGGTGACCCGGACGAATGGGAGCTGACATGACCCGTACGGTGAGCGAACGCGCACTCGCCGGCCGGACCGTACCCGAGGTGTTGAGCTGGCGGGCGGCCGTGCACCCGGACCGGGTGGCGATCGAGGTGCACCGGGTCGCCACCCTCACCTTCGCCGAGTGGGAGACGGGTGCGACCTCGGTGGCCGCCGCCCTGCGTCGGCGCGGGCTGGCCGTCGGTGACCGGGTCGGCCTGCGCTTCGGCGCACCGGACTGGACCGACTTCGCGGTGGCGTACTGCGGGGTGCAGCGGGCCGGCGGGGTGGCCGTGCCGCTGTCCGACCGGCTCGCCGCCACCCAGGTACGGCAGGCCCTGGAACACTGCGCCGCCACCATGTTGATCCACGGCACGGATGCCGACCCGATCCGCACGGCGGTGCCGGGCGCGACCGTGGCCGAACTGGTGGCGGCCGGTAGCGCCGCGCCGTTACCGTCGGCCGAGGTCACCGTGCGTCCCGAGGACCTGGCCCAGATCCTTTACACCTCCGGCACCACCGGCCGCCCGAAGGGTGTCGGCGCGACCCACGCGAACCTGACCGTCACCGCACCCACCCACCCCCGCCGGCTGGCGCTGGGCCACTCCGAGCGGTTCCTGCACGCGTTCGCGATCGGCACCAACGCCGCCCAGACGATGCTGTTCAACGCGCTCACCGCCAAACCGACCGCGCTGACCCTGCCCCAGTTCACCCCGGCCCGGTTCGCCCGGCTGATCGAGACCGCCGGCACCGGCACGGCCTTTGTCGTCCCGTCGATGGCGATCGAACTGCTGAACGCGGGCGTGCTGGACGGGCGGAACACCGCCGGGGTGCAGTTGATCGGTTCGACGGCGGCACCGTTGGCGCCGGCGGTCGCCGCCCGGCTCGCCACCGCGTTCCCGAACGCCGTCATCGTCAACTACTACACCTCGACCGAGGCCGCGCCCGCGCAGACCACGATGATCTTCAACCCGGCCCGCCCGGACGCCGTCGGCCGGGCCAGCGCGGGCGCGCTCATGATCGCCGACGAGCAGGGGCGGGCGCTGCCCGACGGCGCCACCGGACAGGTCTGGCTGCGCTGCCGCCACCCGCGCGCGTACTTCCGGGACGAGCAGGCCAGCCGCGCGACCTTCCACGGCGAGTGGGTACGGATGGGCGACGTCGGACGGATGGACGCCGAGGGCTACCTCTACCTGGCCGACCGACACGAGGACGTGGTCAAGTCCGGCGCGTTCAAGATCTCCACCCTGGAGATCGAGGCGGCCCTGTACGAGCACCCCGGCATCGCCGAGACTGCCGTCGTCGGGGTGCCGCACCCGGTGCTGGGCAGCAGCGTGGCGGCCGTGGTCGTACCGCACCCGCAGGCACCGGGTGACGAGCTCACCCTGCCCGCGCTGCGCGCCTTCCTCGCCGCCCGGCTCGCCGACTACCAACTCCCGACCCGGTTGCTGGTGGTCGACCGGCTGCCCCGCAACGAGGGCGGCAAGGTGCTCAAACGCCAACTCGTCGGCCAGTTCGAACAACCCCCGTCCGCACCGACCCAGGTCACGCACAACCATTCCCCGGAGGGCCCGTGAACACCGCACCGACGACGTACGCCCAACACGCCGTCTGGTTCACCGAGCAGGCCGGAGTGGCCGGCACGGCGTACCACCTGGCGCTCGGCGTCCGGTTCGACGCGGGCCTCGACCGGCCGGCGCTGGCCGAGGCGTGCGCCACGGTCATCAGCCGGCACGAGGTGCTGAGCACGGCGATCGAACCCGATCCCGACGGGGCACCACGACTGGTCCCCGCCGCGGAGAAACTGACGCTCACCACCGGCGACCTGACCGACGAGCGGGTCCGCGCGGAACTCACCCGGCCGTTCGACCTCGGCCGGGGACCGCTGGCCCGGTTCACCCTGCTGACCGGCCCGGCCGACCGGCACCTGCTCCTGGTCGCCGCCCACCACCTGGTCTTCGACGGCATGTCCAAGGACGTACTGCTCGACGAGCTGGCGGCCGCGTACCGGGCGGCGGTCGCCGGTCGGCCGGTCGACCTCGGGCCGGCTCCCGACCCGTATGCGGGACACGCGACAGCCGAACACGACCGGGTCGCCGCCGACCTGCCGTCGGCCCGGGAACACTGGGCCGCCCGCTGGTCGGCTCCCGGCGACGTGCGGCTGCCCGGACTGCACCGGGTGCCGACGGCGGCCGAACCCGGAGCGAGCGTCGAGTTCACCCTCGACCCGGACCTGGTCACCGGCGTCGACCGGGTCGCCCGGGAGATCGGGGTGACCCGCTTCGAACTGCTGCTCGCCGCGGTGCACACCCTGCTGGACCGGTACGGCAACCGGGACCTGCCGGTCGGCGTCGCCCTGTCCACCCGTACCGCCGCGACCGCCGGGCAGGTCGGACTCTTCGTCAACGAACTGCCGGTGCACCCGCCCGCGCCGGCCGACACCTTCCGGGCCCACGCCCGGTCGGTCCGGGCCGGGGTACGCGAGCTGTACCGGTTCCGGCACGTCCCGCTCGCCCAGGCGGTCGGCGGACTGCGACCGGCCCCCGCGCTCACCCCGGTATCGGTCGGCTACCGGCGACGCGGCGCCGCCCCGGACTTCGCCGGGCTCGACACCACCGTCGAATGGACGATGTTCAACGGCACGGCCCGCAACGCGCTGCACGTACAGATCGTCGACGGGCCGGACGCGGTCACGGTCAGCCTCCAGCACAGCCCCACCGCGATCGACCGGGAGTCGGTCAACCGGATCGGGGCGCACCTGCGCACCGTACTGGCGGCGGTGGTCGACGAGCCCGATCGGCCGATGCCGACGCTGCCGCTGCTGCCACCGGGTGAGCTGTCCGACCTGGTACACGGGTGGAACGCCACCGACCGCGAGCACCCGACCGACGCCTCCGTCCCCGCTCTGTTCGCCGCCCAGGTTCGGCAACGACCGGACGAGGTCGCGGTGGTCGACGGGGACCGGCTGCTGACGTACGCCGAACTCGACGCGCGCAGCGGCCGGCTCGCCGCGGTCCTGCGCCGCCGGGGCATCGGCGCCGGCGCGCTCGTCGCGGTCTGCCTGGACCGGTCCTGGCAGGCGGTCGCGGCACTGCTCGCGGTGCTGCGCGCCGGCGCCGGCTACGTGCCGGTGGACCCCGGCTACCCGCTGCCCCGACAGGAGCTGATCCTCGCCGACGCCGACCCCGCGCTGGTCATCGCCACCGTCTCGACCGCCGCCGCGCTCGACCCGCGCCACCCGGTCCTCACCCTCGACGACCTGGACCTCGACGGATCCGCCCCTGCTCCTACCCCTGTTCCGGCGCCGGACGACCTCGCCTACGTTCTCTACACCTCCGGCTCGACCGGCCGACCGAAGGGCGTCGCGGTACGCCACGACGCGCTCACCAACCTGCTGCTCGGCATGGGTGACCTACTGGGCAGCCAACCGACCGACCGCTGGCTCGGGCTCACCTCCCTGTCGTTCGACATCTCCGCCGTCGAGGTGTTCCTGCCCCTGGTCACCGGGGCCCGTGTGGTGGTCGCCTCGAACACCCACGCCGCCGACGGGGCGGCCGTCTGCCGACTGATCCGCGACCAGCGGATCAGCCACGTACAGGCGACCCCGTCGGGCTGGCGGATCCTGCTCGAAGCCGGGCTCGGCCGGGAACAACCGGGGCTGCCGGCCGTCGCGCTCGCCGGGGGCGAGGCGCTGCCACTGTCGCTCGCCCGCGACCTGCGGCAACGGGTGGCCCGCCTGGTCAACGGGTACGGGCCGACCGAGGCGACGATCTACGCCACCGCCGCCGAACTGCCCGAGAACCCGGACCGGGTGACCATCGGTCGCCCGCTGCCCAACGTCCGCGCGTACGTCCTGGACGACCACCTGCGGCCGGTGCCGGTGGGCGTGCCGGGTGAGCTGTACCTCGGCGGCCGCGGCGTCGCCAACGGCTACCTGCGCCAGCCCGACCTCACCGACGAGCGCTTCCTCCTCAGTCCGTTCCCCGCCGACACGGGTGCCGCTGCCTCGGCGTCGGCGTCGGCGTCGGGGCGGCTCTATCGGACCGGTGACCTGGTGATCCGGCTGCCGGACGGGCGACTCGACTTCGTCGGCCGGGCCGACCAGCAGGTGAAGATCCGGGGTCACCGGGTCGAGCTGGGCGAGATCGAGGCGGGGCTGTCGGCACATCCGGAGGTGGTCGCGGCGGCCGTACTGCTGCGCGACGGCGGGACCGAGCAGGCCGAGGCGACGCTGGTCGGGTACGTGGTGCCGCGCGGCGCCCCGCCCGAACCGGCCGCGTTGCGTACGCACCTGGCGCGGACGCTGCCCGCCGCCATGCTGCCCAACGCGTGGGTGTTCCTGGACCGGTTGCCGCTCACCCCGAACGGGAAACTGGACCGGCCCGCCCTACCCGAGCCGGCGCGTGACCGCGCCACCGCCCCGCAGACCGATCCATCGGAGGCGGCGACCGGCGTCGGTGACGACGAGGTGGTCACGCAGATCCGCGCGATCTGGCAGGACGTACTCCAGATCGACGAGATCGGTCTGGACGAGGATCTGTTCGACCTGGGCGGTCACTCGCTCACCATCACCCGGATCAGCGGCCGGATCCACCAGCGCCTGGGCGTGGAGGTGCCGCTGGACGTCTTCTTCGACACCCCGACAATCGGGGAGATCGCCGAGTTCGTACGACGTTCGGAAGGTGGACGATGAGCGGGGACGACACGCTGCGGCTGCGACTGGCCGAGCTGATCAACGAGGTCACGGACGGCGCGGTCGCCACGGAGGACGTACTGGTCGGCGGCGCCTCCCTGGTTGCCCTGGGGCTGGACTCGCTGGGCCTGCTCCGCCTGATCGACGCCATCGAGGCCGAGTACGACGTAGAACTCAACCTCTCCGCCACCGGCCGAACCCTCAACACCCTAGAAGACCTAACCACCGCCCTAACCCCCTAACCCCTCCCCTCCCTCCCCCCTCCCCCCCACCCCCAAGCTCGTCGATCTAGGGCATATACGTGTGATCAGAGATCAACTAGCACGTATATGCCCTAGATCGACGGGGAGAGGGGCGGGGGCACGGGGGGGGAGGGAGAGGGCAGGGCGGGGGGTTAGTGGGTGCGTTGCCAGTAGCGGCAGGTCCAGTCGACCTGGTGGAGGGGGTCGGTTATGCCGAATTCGGTGCGGAAGTTGTCGACGGCCTGGCGGCAGCCGCGTACGGCGTGGTAGTCGTCGATGATGACGTAGCCGCCGATGGAGAGCTTCGGGTAGAGCGACCGCAACGCCACGTCGGTGGAGTCGTAGAGGTCGCCGTCGAGGCGCATCACCGCGATCTGCTCCACCGGTGCCTGCGGCAGGGTGTCCTGGAACCAGCCGGGCAGGAAGCTGACCTGGTCGTCGAGCAGGCCGTACCGGCGGAAGTTGCCCTTGACCTGGTCCATCGACACGGCCAGGAACGGCACACTCCACAGTGCGTCCTCGACGTCCTCGACCCGGCGCGGGTCGGGCTTGGGCAGGCCACGGAACGAGTCGGCCACCCAGACCGTACGGTCGTGGTCGCCGTACGCCTTGAGCATGGCGCGCATGAAGATGCAGGCGCCGCCCCGCCACACCCCGGTCTCGATCAGGTCACCGGGTACGCCGCGTTCGAGCACGTCCCGTACGCAATGTTCCAGGTTGTCCAACCGACGCAGGCCGATCATGGTCTCCGCCTCCGGCGGCCAGTCCCGGCCGTCCTCGCGTGCCTCCGCGCTGAACGGGAAGCGGAGCACCAACTCCATGCCGCGCTGGTGCAGCAGCCGCTGACCCCGGCGGTACACCGCACCCCGCAATGACCGGCGGCGGGGCTGGAACGGGGTCCAGGTCTCCCCGAAGGCGTACCGGGTCAGGGTTTTCTTCAGCAGGTCGGTGTAGAGCTGACGGGGGTCGTCGGTGGTCGGCTCGGCAACCTGCGCCGGGGACAGGAAATCGGTCATGTTCGTTCGTTCCTTCGTTGAGGTGTCTTCTTCTGCACTGGTCGCGCCGGGCGCTGGTCGTGCCGGGGCGTCACCACGCTGGGCACGCCGCCGGTGCTGCTCGACGGTGGTCATTCGCCGTACTGGCGGTCGGGTAGGGCGTGGTGTCCGCCACCGATCGAGGGGCGGCCGAGGTCGGATCGGAGCGGGTCCGGGTCGAACTCGCCGAACCGGTAGCCGCCGGTCTCGCCGGCCCTGATCGCCGGCAGGACGGTGGTGTTCCCGTCCCCCCAGGTCGCGGTGACCGTGAGGTCGTCGCGCCGGTTCGCGGTGGGGAGGGCGGCCTGGCCGCGGACCGCCTCCCGGCGCGGGGTGATCGCCGGCCAGGCCGAGGGCAGCGCGTCCGCCCGTTCGCCGGCCGCTCCGACGACCAGTACGCCGACCAGCGGCACGCCGAGTCGCTGGACCAGCAAGGACGCCCGGCTGGCATCGCTGTGACCGGTCGAGTCCGGGTACACCACCAGGAGCACCCCGTCGGCGTGCTGGGCGAGTTCGGCCAGTTCCCTGCCGGCCAGCACCGGTGGCGCGTTGGAGATGACGATGTCGCCACGGGCGGCGAACATGTCGATCAGGGCGCCGATCTGTTCGATCCGGACCGACCCGGCGTTGAGGTGCAGGCCGACCGGGTCGGCCGGGAGCACACTCAGCCCGGTGCTCTCGCCGGGTTGTGCCGGGTCCCCCTCGGCGACCGCCTCCTGGAGGGTGTGGCCGGGCGAGTCCGGGAAGTATCCGGCGATCACCGGCTTGTTCAGCTGGCCCTCGACCAGCGTCACCCGCTCGGCCTGCCCGGCCAGGCCGAGCGCGAGTATGCCGGTGACCAGCGCCGTGCGGTCGTCGTCGTGCACGCTGGTGACCAGCAGCCGCCGCCGGGGCAGCGGCGTGGTCAGCACGGTCACCGCGGCCACCGCGGCGTCGGTCGCGGCGCGGACACCCGGTCGGGCGTACGCGACCCGCGCGCGCCCCCGGAGGAACCGGCGGGGCAGGCGCGGGAAGACCCCGAGGATCGGCAGTCCGAGTTGGGCCTCGATCCGGGTGAGCCCGCGCAGCCGCCCGTCCAGCCGGTCCCGCAGCGACGCCAGCCCGAGCCCGACGAGCAGCCCGGCCAGCGCGCCGAGGGCGCTGTTGAGGGATGGCTTCGGTGAGGTCGGCTGCGACGGCGCGCCGGCCAGGTCGAGGGGCTGGGCGGTCACCGCCGACTCCCCGGCGATGCGCAGTCGGGCGATCTGGCCGGTCACCGCGTCGACCGCGGCGTTCGCGACCGACGCGGCCCGGCTGCCGGTACGGGCGCTCGCGGTGATCGTGACGATCTGCATGCCGAGTTCGAAGCTGCTGCTGATCTGCCCGTCGACGGACCGCTCGGGAAGCCCGAGGGCGGCGGCGGTGGCCCGGGCGACCTCGCCCGACTCGGCCAGTCGGGCGATCGTCGGGGCGAGGTTCTGGGCGAGCACGATGTCGGCCTGCGCCACCCCGCCGGAGTCGTCCCGGGTGCCGGCGACGACCATCACCGTCGCGCTCGCGCGGTACGTCGGCGGGGTGAACGTGGTCACCGCGTAGGCACCGGCGAGCCCGGCGCAGAGTCCCAGCAGTGGTAGGCCGACGCGCCGGCGGGCGGCCCGGAGGAAGGCCCAGGAAAATGTTGGTCGGATCATGAGGTTCTCGCCTTCTGCCCGTCGGGTCCCCGAGCATCGGCGGGGTGCCGCCCGGCTCCGGTCAACTCCTGCCAGACGCGGCACATCCGTTCGGCCGTACCCGCCCAGCTGAACTCACTGGTCGCCCGGCTGACGCCCTCGGCGGCCAGCCGCCGGGCGAGGTCGGGGTTGTCGCGCAGCCCCGCCAGCCGGTCGGCCAGGGCCACCACGTCGCCGGCCGGATAGGTCAGCCCGGCCGCACCGATGACGTACGGGATCTCGCCCACGTCGCTGCCCACGACCGGTACGCCGCACGCCATCGCCTCGACCAGCACCCGGCCGAACTGCTCCCGCAACGGGATGCCGATCCACCGCACCAGGTTGCGCTGGATCACCTCGATCGAGGGCAGGACCAGCACGTCCATCCGGGACAGCAGCCTGGGCAGGTCGGCGTGGTCGGTCCAGCCGGCGAGGGTGACCCGACCCGGGCGGCGGGCGGCGAGCCGCTCGATCTCCGGATGCAGGCTGCCGCCGCCCACCGCGAGCAGGTCGCAGTCGAGCAGTTCCACCGCCCGGAGCAGGTCGCGTACGCCCTTGTGCGGTTCCAGCCGGCCGACGAAGCCGACGGTGAAGCGTCGGGCCTGCGGTCGCGGCGTCGGACGGGGTCGGAACAGGGCGGTGTCCACCCCGAGCGGGATGATCGTCGCCGGCCCCCGGTACCCCTTGGCGCGCAGCACCCCGAGTGCCGCCGGGGTGATCGGGAAGGCGTGGTCGACGGTGTCGTACGCCTGCCGTTCGAGGCGCGGGAACGGGACCGGGAAGCGCATCACGATGTTCTGTGCCGCGTACAGCGTGATCGGCGTGCCGGGCCAGTGCCGCTGTCGCATCCGGATGGCCTGCCAGGTGGTCAGGTAGGCGGCCTCGCCGATGACGTGTACGACGTCCGGTTGCCGGCCGCCGAGCAGCCGGCCGGCGCCGGGTCGGAACAGCACCGACGCCATGTGCCCGGTGCGATCCTCGCCGAGCAGGTGCGGGACCAGGTGGTAGCGCAGGTTCGGTCGTTGCCGGGCCAACCGGTCCAGTCCCCGGTGGGTCGGCGCCGAGACGTCCGCGGCGAGCACCGTGAGGGTCGTCTCGGGCCGGTCGCAGAGCGCGGCGAACAGTTCGGTCCAGTGCTCGGTACGTTTGCCCGCCGCCGTGATCAGGACGTGCATCTGGGTTGCCTCTCAAGGTGCTCGGGGGTGGCGGTCAGGGCGATCCGGGTCACGCCGCTCCACGCCCGGATCCGGGCCGCTCCGGCGCGGGGCGCCACGGTGAGCCGGATCCCGCCGAGTCCGATGCCGAGCAGGGCGCGAAGCAGGACGGCGGTCCGTACGGCGGTGAAGCTGGAGCGGCGGTGGCGGGCGAAGAACAGCAGCATGCTGCGGTAGAGGTGGGGCCAGATCCAGCTCGGGTCGGCGCTGCTCGCACCGCCGACGTGGGTGGCCTGCACGCCGGGCAGGTAGACGACCCGGGCGCCCCGGCGCCACGCCTGGAGGCACAGTTCCTCGTCCTCGTAGTAGAGGAAGTAGCCCTCGTCGAGGCCACCGATGCCGCGCAGCACACTGGTGCGTACGGCCAGGCAGGCGCCGGAGAGCCAGTCGACGCTGACCGGCTCGGACGGCCGCCGGCAGGCGTCGTACGCGCGTCGGCGTCGGCGTCCGCCGAGCATCCGGCGCACCGGCACCGGTATCAGGCTGCCGCCGAACCGGGAGGCCAACACGCTGGTCAGGGACTCGAACGGGTGGGCGCTGATCGCCACCCGGCCGGTGCCGTCGACCAGTCGTGGCCCGGCGATCCCCACCTCGGGCCGTTGCCGGAGGTAGTGGATCAGCTCCCGGCTGGTGCCGTCCGGCACCACGCAGTCCGGGTTGACCAGCAGCACGATGTCCGAGGTGACACCGGACAGTCCCTGGTTGACGGCCCGCGCGAAGCCGACGTTCGATTTGTTCTCGATCAGCTCGACCGTCGGGAAGTCCCGGCGCAGCAGGGCGACCGTGTTGTCGTCGGACGCGTTGTCGACCACCCGGACGGCCAGTCCGGCCCGATGCAGCGGTCGCACCGCGCGGGCGATCTCCCCGGCCGAGTTGTGGGTGACGATGACGGCGGTCGCCGGTGGCTGGTTCATCGCAGCACCGCCGGGGTTCGGCCGATCGGCGTACCGGTTCGTGTCGCCGGTCCGGCGGTGGCTGCTCCGGTGGGGCCGGAGCGGCCCGGTCCGGCGGCCCCGGACCTGAACAACCGGCCTCGGCCCGGTCCGACCGGTCGGCCGGGCGCGACGACGGCGAGGGCGCGGGGTGGGGCGACACCCGGGGTACGGACGAGCCCGCCGGCCCGCGCGGTCAACAGGGTCAGCGCCGGCAGCAGACCGAGTTCCCAGTGCCCCTCGGTCGGTCCGGCGAAGAACGCGCCGACGAGGAATCCGCAGGTCAGTGCCGTGAACGCGAGCGGCATCCCGTCCCGGTCGGCGAAACCGACCCGGAGCGTACGCAGCACCGGCCAGAGCACCGCGCAGAGCCCGATCAACCCGAAGTTGGCCAGCACCAGTACGTAGAACGCGTGGTAGACCGGTCCCACGTCGGTCATGCCCATGCCGGGCAGGTAGATGTCCCGGCTGGACTGGCCGAGTCCGGCGCCGGCGATCGGCTGGGTGGCGAACACGTCCACCCCGACCGCGGCCTCGGGCGCCCGGTGCCCGGCGGACCGGCCGAACGCCGTCATCATCACCGACGAGCGTTCCCGTACGCCGGCGGAGAGGCTGAGCCCGGCCAGCAGCAGGATGCCGCCGGTGACGGTCCACGCCACGCCGCGCCGGATCACCGGCCCGCCCCGGACCACCATGATCAGGATCGCCAGCCCGGCGGCGAGCCAGATCGCCCGGTACGAGGCGAGCACGACGTCCGCGGTGAACCCGGCGGCCACCAGCACCAGCACTATCCGGCGCCAGCCGCGGGTCCGGCCGATCAGCACCATCAGCGGCGGCAGCGCCAGCGAGGACAGCAGTCCCCCGTGCCGGCCGGGCGTGGCCAGTTCGGCGGCGGTCAGCACCGTCGCCGCGCCCAGGTAGAGCAGCCCGGCGGCGCGCAGCGACCGGGAGTCGGCCAGGGTGTGCGTGGCGAGGAAGAAGTAACCGGGGATGATCGAGATCTGGTACGCGGCGACGATGACGTACATCGGCACGTTTCCCCGTACCAGGCCGTAGATCGCGGCCAGCGCGGTCAGCCCGGCCAGGGCCAGCATCGCCGCGTCGGTGCTGGTCCGGCGGGACCGCTCGCCCGTTTCGGGCAGCAGCCGGCGGGTGACCACCGCCGCGCAACCGGTCAGCAGGATCAGCGTGTGCATGATGATGATCGAGCGGATGCCGCCGTCGCCGAGCAGCACACCGGCGATCGTGCCGCCGATGATGCCGAACGGGAGCACCGCCCACGGCCACAGCGTGAAGCCGATCCAGCACAGGATGCCGAGTACGACGGTGAGGCCGAGACTGCCGGGCAGGCGTACGAGCAGCGTGGCGATGACGGTGCCGACCAGGGCGGCGGCCAGCACGGCGGTGGTCGGCAGGGCGCGCAACGTCATCGCGGCACCCGTTCCGTACGTCCGGCCGGTCCGGCGACCCCGGCCGGGGCGGTGCGCGATCGGACGGGCAGTTCGGCGAGCAGTTCGCGGAGCCGGTCACCGCGTACCGACCAGCTGTTGGCGACCGCCGTCGCGCGGCGCCGGGCCACCTGCTCCGGGTGGGTCGCGTCGGACAGGGCCGCCTCGACCTCGGCGACGAAGGCGGGCGCGTCCCCGGCCAGCCGGACCGGACCGGCGAGCGGACGCAGCGCCGGCAGCGGGGTGGCGACCACCGGCAGGCCGAGGGCCAGGTATTCGTAGCACTTCTTCGGGTGCACGTAGTCGATCAGCCCACCCACCCGGTAAGGGATCACGCCGACGTCGCAACCGCGCAGCACGGCCGGCGCCTCGGCGTACGGGACGGCGTCGTGCAGGCGTACGTTGGGCAACCCGGCCAACGGCGCGCGGCCCGCCGGGGTGGCCGGGCCGACCAGGACGAACGTCCACTCCGGCCGGGACCGGGCGACCGCCGCGACCAGGTCGGCGTCGAATGCCCGGGTGTCCACCGCGCCGAGGTAACCGAGCCGGGGTCGGGGCAGCGGGTCCAGCCAGGACGCGCTCGGCCCGTCCGGGGTGAACCGGTCCGGGTCGCAGCCGTTGGGCAGCACCACCGGTGGCCGGCGGGCCGCCGGCAACCGCTCGGGCAGCGCCGAGGACGAGGCCAGGACCAGGTCGGCGGCACCGACGGCGGCCCGCAGGCCCCGGCGCAGGTGCCAACGGTTCCACCGGCGGGTGAAGGTCCAGTCGAGGTCGGTCGCGTCGTAGACGACCGCGCTCTCGCCGAGCCGGCCGGCGACCGGCGCGGCGAGGTCCTCGTCGAGCCAGAGCAGCCGGGCGCCGGGGTGCCGGTCGAGCCAGGACCGCAGCCAGGCCGCGGTGAGCCGGCGGGTGAGCAGGTTGACCGGCGGAAACTGCCGGCCGTACGGCAGCGGGCTCGGCCCGACCGCGTGCCACAGGGAGTCGCCGACCCGCCGTACGGTGGGTCGCGGGCACGGGTGGTTGTCCGGCGGGTCGACGAAGATCACCCGGAAGTCGACGGCGAGTTGCCGGGCCAGCGCGTGCTGCCGGTGGGCGGCGACCCGCCACGGGCTCCCGCTGAACATCAGCACCCAGTCCGGCTCGGTACGGTCAGCCACGGGACGGCTCCAACGTCGGCGCCTCCGGCGTCGCGGCTACGGTCGCGTCCTCGCCGAGCCGACCGCCGAGGCGCAGTCCCCCCTCGTCGACCCGGAGCACCCGGGCGCCGGGGCGCTGGTCCAGCCACCGGCGCAGCACCGCCGCGGCGACCCGGCGGTTGAGCCAGTCCACCGGGGGCAGCAGCCGGCCCAACGGCAGCACGGTCGGGACGCTCGCCAGCCACACCGAGTCGCCGACCTGCCGGATGGTCGACCGCCAGCGGGAGAAGCGGGCCGGCGGATCGACGAACAGCACCCGGCGGTCGGCGGCCAGTGCCCCGACCAGCGCGGTGCTGTGCCGGCCGGTGTTCGCCCACGCGTCCGCGCTGGAGAGCACCAGCCAGTCGCGGATGTCGCCGTCCGGCAGCGGTCCGACGTCGCCGCGCAGGGCGGCCCGCAGGTCACCCCAGCCGAGGGTGACGTGCCGGCCGAAGATCCGCTTGACGACGTGGTCGACGATCAGCACGGCCCGGAACAGGATCAGCCGGTGTCGCGGTTCGGTCAGCCGCAGGTAGCAGACCAGGCTGCCGAGCAGGTGCCGGAACCGGACGGCCGGTCCCAGCAGTCGGCAGGAGGCGCCGCGGGTGTGGGTGACGACCGCGTCCGGGATCATCCAGAGCCGGTGCCCGGCCGCCTGGAGCGTACGGGCGAGCATCGCGTCGTTCCAGTAGAGCGGGAACCGTTCGTCGAAGACACGGTCGGCCGGCAGCACCGCCCGGCGCAGCAGCATGCAGCTGCCCGAGGCCAGTTGCCGGGGCCGGGAGAAGTCCTGGCCGCGCATCTGGAACGTGTGCAGGGCCCGGCGGAACACCGGGATCCGGCGCAGCGCGGTGACCAGGGCGATGGTGGCGGTGAAGCTCGGCAACTGGACGTAGTGCTGCTGGAAGGTGCCGTCCGGGTTGAGGTAGAGCGGGCTGACCCCGGCCGCGTCCGGTCGTTCGCGGAGGAATCCGACCATCGTCTCCAGCGCGCCCGGATGGGCGACGACGTCGCTGTTGAGCAGCAGGACCAACTCGCCGGACGACTGCCGGTACGCCTGGTTGACCGCGGCGGCGAAGCCCACGTTGTGCCGGTTGCGGGTGAGTCGTACGTCGGGGTCGGCGGCCAGCATCTCGGCCGACCCGTCACGGGAGCCGTTGTCGACCGCCACCACCTCGTAGCGCAGTCCGGCGCCGGTTGTCGCCCGCAGGGAATCCAGGCAGCGCCGGGTCTCGTCCCGGGTGTTCCAACTGACCAGCAGTACGGAGACCAGTGGCGGGTTCACGCGACCGCCCCCGCTTCGTCGTACCGGGCGACGAGCCGGATCGCGTCACCGAGGCGGGGATGGCTGACCCGGGGTGAGCCGCTGGCCACCCAGTCGGCGACCAGCAGGACGCGCGCGTTGGCCAGCCGGCCCCAGCGTTGCCAGTAGAACCGGGAGAACACGGTGTCCTGGCGGACGATCTCGAAGCCGGAGTCGGTGACCAGCCGGGTCAACGACTCCGGGGTGAAGTGCCAGCGATGGTAGCGGGGTTGCAGGTGTGGCCAGGCGTCGCCGAGGCGGCGGGCGGCGGCCGAACCGATGTTCGGCACCTCCAACGCCAACCAACCCCCCGGCACCAACGCATCCCGCGCCGCCCGCAGAAACTCCCGAGGCTCCTCCACATGCTCCAACACATGAAAAGCACAAACCGCCTCCACCGACCGAACCGGCGCCACCTCCTCGAAACACCCCACCCGCACCGGCACACCCAACCGCTCCACCGCGAACCGAGCCGCCGACTCCGAAACCTCCACCCCCTGCGCCGCGATCCCCGCCCGCCGAGCCGCCTCCACAAAAAACCCACCCGCCGAACCCGCCTCCACCAACGAAGACGGCCGAGCAACCGACAACAACCACCGCAACCGCCGACCCGACTCGAACCGACGCGGCCCCATCAGGAAATAGTCCTCATAACCCTCACCCCGGAAATACGACTCGTCGTACAACTCCTCCGGCGGCGGCGAACCAGCAGCCGTCCACGAAAACGCACACGACTCACACCGCCACAACAACCCACCGAGCACACTCCGATGCCCACCACCACGCCCACACAACAAACAGCGGGCGAGTTCGACCTGCCCGAGCTGACCGATCATCGTTTTCTCCTCCGGGTTCCGGTGGGCAACTGGGCGACGATCCGCAACAGGTCGCCAAGACGGGGGTGGGTGAGTCGGGGGGAACGGGTGCCCGCCAGGTCGGCGGGAAGCAGGTGATGCACGTGCCGCCACCGGTAGCGCAGCGGCATGTAATAGCGGAAGACCGTGGTGTCACGCCGGACGATCTCGAAGCCGGAGTCGGTGACCAGCCGGGTCAACGACTCCGGGGTGAAGTGCCAGCGGTGGAAACGGGGCTGCAACCCGGACCATTCGACGCCGAGGCGGCGGGCGGCGGCCGAACCGATGTTCGGCACCTCCAACGCCAACCAACCCCCCGGCACCAACGCATCCCGCGCCGCCCGCAGAAACTCCCGAGGCTCCTCCACATGCTCCAACACATGAAAAGCACAAACCGCCTCCACCGACCGAACCGGCGCCACCTCCTCGAAACACCCCACCCGCACCGGCACACCCAACCGCTCCACCGCGAACCGAGCCGCCGACTCCGAAACCTCCACCCCCTGCGCCGCGATCCCCGCCCGCCGAGCCGCCTCCACAAAAAACCCACCCGCCGAACCCGCCTCCACCAACGAAGACGGCCGAGCAACCGACAACAACCACCGCAACCGCCGACCCGACTCGAACCGACGCGGCCCCATCAGGAAATAGTCCTCATAACCCTCACCCCGGAAATACGACTCGTCGTACAACTCCTCCGGCGGCGGCGAACCAGCAGCCGTCCACGAAAACGCACACGACTCACACCGCCACAACAACCCACCGAGCACACTCCGATGCCCACCACCACGCCCACACAACAAACAGGTCGGCTGATCCGGTGAACTACTCGGCGGCGACGCCACGACCGGGTACGACGGTTCGGGAACATTCATCGGGCACCCACCCGGTCCGGCGCCACCGGCGGATCGACCCGGCGCAGCAGTGCGCGCAGCCGGACCCGGTCACCGGTGCCCACCGCCCCGACGGCGGCGAGCAGTACGGCCGCGACCAGCAGGGTGAGCCCGCCCCGGCTGAGTACGGCCAGGGCCGCGTCGAGCCGTCCCGGACCGTCCGGCAGGTGCCCGGAGGCGAGCGCGCCGACCAGCCCGGCGGCGACCGCCACCGCGACCGGTGGCCAGATGATCCGCAGCAGCGGGGCGATCGCCCGGCCGGTACGGCGGTGGAAGTGCACCAGGAAGTAGGGGGTGGCCAGCAGCACCGCCAGCGCGGTGGCGGTCGGCACCCCGGCCGGGCCGAGCAGGTACAGCAGCGGGACGGTGAGGGCGAGGTTGAGTACGACGGAGATGACCGCGTACCCGGTTTCCAGTCCGGGGCGGCCCTCGACCCGGGTGACGATCGCGGTCGCGCCGAGCGCCAGGGTGATCGCGTAGCAGGGTGCCAGGATGACGATGTTGAGGGCGGCCCAGGCGACGGGTTGCCCGAGCCAGAGCCGGACCAGCGGATCGGCGCAGACCATCAGTGCCGCCGCGCCGGGTACGACGAAGAGGGCCAGGTACCGGGTGGTGGTCAGGTTGAAGCGGTCCAGCCAGCCCGGTCCCTCCTGCGCGGCCCGGGTGACCGCCATCGGGAAGAGGGCGGTCAGCACGAATCCGGGTACCAGCCGGAGCAGGTTGAGCAGCCGCCCGCCGATGTCGAAGCCACCGGCGACGGTCGGGCCGAAGAAGCCGCCGAGCACGAACCGGTCCAGGTCGGTGTTGATCGCACCGGCGGCGCTGGTGACCTGCACCCGCAGCCCGTAGCCGCTGACCACCCGCAGGTCGGCCCGGCGCAGTTCCCACGGGCGGGGTGACATCGCCGGTTGGCAGCGCCGGGCCGCCGCCACGAGCAGCACCGTACGCAGCGCGCTGGTGACCGCCGCCGAGCCGGCCAGCGCGGCGAGCCCACCGCCGAGGCGTACGACGGCGACGGCGAGCGCGGCGCCGACCAGGGCGGATCCACCGGTGGTCCAGGCGATGGGCGCGTACCGCTGTGAGCCTTCGAGCACCGCCCGCCAGGGCAGTGCCACCCCGTCGAGCAGGAGCCCGACCAGCAGTGCCATCGCCGCCCGCCGGGCCTCGACGGCCAGGTCGCCGAAGTGCAGCAGCCGGACCAGCCAGGGCCAGCAGGCGACCGTCGCGGCGAGCGCGGTGACACCGAGGCAGACCGACCAGCCGAGGCCGAGGCCGAGCACGGCTCGGGTGCGCCGTTGGTCGGTACCGGGCCCGACCGCGGCGACCTCGCGCACGAGCGCGGAACCTAGCCCGAGGTCGACCAGGGCGATCATCGCGACCAGGCCGCTGAGCAGGACCCAGACACCGAACTCGCGGGCGCCGAGCCGCTCGTAGACGATCGGCAGCGACACCAGGCCGGCGACTGCCGTGATGGCCCGCGCGCCGAGCAGGCTGAGGGTGTTGCGGGTGACCCGGCGGCTGGCCGCTGTCGCGCTAGCCACGGGGGAACCCGCGGAAAAGGTCGATGACGGTCAGCGTGAGCAGGGTCAGGTCGAGCCGGACCGAGCGGCAGTTGAGGTAGAGCAGGTCGCAGCGGAGCTTCTCCTCGACCGTGGCGGCGTACCCGCCGGTCAGTTGGGCGATGCCGGTCATGCCGGGACGGATCCGGTGGCGCAGGTCGTAGTGCGGTAGGCGGCGGAAGTCGGCGACGAACTCGGGTCGTTCCGGTCGGGGTCCGACCAGGCTCATCTCGCCGCGCAGGACGTTCCACAGTTGCGGCAGTTCGTCCAGGCGGGACCGGCGCAGCAGCCGACCGACCCGGGTGATCCGGCTGTCGTCGACGGCGACCAGTACCGGGCCGGTGTCCCGCTCGGCGTCGACCCGCATGGTCCGGAACTTGACCATCCGGAAAGGTCGGCCACCGGCGCCCACCCGGGTCTGGAAGTACAGCGGGGGCCCGCTACAGCTCACCGCCGCCATGATCAGCGTCATCAGCGGGATCGAGAGTGGGGCGGTGAGCAGGGCCAGGGCGAGGTCGACGCAGCGTTTGGCCGGCTCCTTGCCGGGCCACCGGGTGCTCCATTGCAGACGGAGCCACGGCAGTCCGCCGAACCGGCGCAGCCGGGCCGGACGCAGCAGGCCGTAGACCGGTCGGGCCAGTACCCAGATCTCGACGTCGTGTGCCAGGCAGGCGGCCATCAGCCGCTCGTCGACGCTGTCGAGGGAGTGTTTCAGCAGCAGCAGCTTCGGGCGGTACCGGGTGAGTACCGCGTCCAGCAGGTCCACCGCCTGGGCCAGGGGCAACCGCACCATGACGTCGAACTCGTCGCCGAGCCGGTCGGCCGGGATGGGCTCGGCGGTGGACTCGACCACGACCGCCCGTACCAGGCCCCGGGACGGGCGCCCGGCGGGTGCGTCGGTGGGCGTCGTGACCTGCGGTTCACCGGTCTCCGCGAGGCTGCGGATGACCGCCACCAGATCGTCCCGCTGACCCGCGGGCGGGGCGAGTAGTCCGTGCGCAGCGTCGCTGAGTTGCGCCGCTCCGGTCTCGAAGCTGACCGGCCGGACCGAGACCTTTCTCAACACCCCAAACCCCTCATTACCCGAAATACGAATCTGAAGCACAATCATGTACTAAACGCTCGGTATTTCCTGAATCACTATGAAGCACCCGACACGCATAAAAGCGCGCAACACGGCGATTAGGGATGGACTAAATCTGTTTCAGGGGTTACCAGGTGTCACGGCAACCCCGTGGGTCACAGGCCGGGCATTCGCCGTCGCGGCCCGGCCGGAACGCGAAAGGGGCCGCACGACCGGAACGGTCGTGCGGCCCCTGGTGCGCTCGGGCGTACGGGCGTGCGCTCAGCCGGCGGCACCGGACTCGCTGGTCCGCCAGTTCAGCCGGACGATGAGCTGGCGGGCCTCCTCGGCGTGTTCCGCGTCGACCGCGATGCCGTACTGCTCGGCCTGCAAGGAGCTGCGCGAGGTGAAGTCACGCCGGCCGCGCGTCATCGCGTGCGCGCTCGCCCCGAAGATCGCGCCCCAGACCGCGCCGATCGCCACCGACGCAATCAGCACACCGAACCAGCCCGAGCTGCTGAAGATGCCGAACAGCAGCCCGATGAAGAGTCCGAACCAGGCCCCGCTCGCCGCCCCGGCCGACGCCGCGCGCCCGGTGGTCAACCGTCCGATGACGTTCTCCACCAGACGCAGTCCGGTGCCGACGATCGCGGTGTGCTGGACCGGGAAGCCGCTGTCGGACAGGTAGTCGACCGCGCGCTGGGCCGACGGGTAGTCCGGGTAGGTGGCCACGGTCACCGTCGGCGGCGCCAGTTCGGGTACGGCACCGCCGGCCGCGGGCAGTACGGGCTTGCCGGCGGGTCCCGGTGGCAGGTCGCCGGCTGCGGGGGTCGAGGGTGTGGTCATCGTCGCCTTCTTCCAGGGGTTTCGATCAGGGGTTTCGATCAGGGTTGGTACGCGGTCGGCGGCATCGGCGGTCATCCGGGCCGGCCCGGATGCCCCGGTGTGGACCCGGTCATCCGATCCGCCCGGTGATCGTGTCACCGACAACCCTGGCGCGCACCTGCGCCGGGAGCAATCTTGGTACGGTGTGCCGCCGCGTCCCGTGGGGCACGCGCCGGCTCCACCTCGGCGGGGCCGGTCCACCTCGGGTAGACAGGACCGCCGATGACGTCCCTACCGACCGCCGGACCGACACCGGCCACGGACGGCCCCCGGACCAACTGGGCCGGCAACGTCTCGTTCGGCGCCCGGCGGTTCCACCGCCCCTCCTCGGTCACCGAACTTCGGCGTCTCGTCGCCGGCAGCGACCGGGTACGGGCGCTCGGCACCGCCCACTCGTTCAACCGGATAGCGGACACCTCCGGCGACCTCGTCTCGGTCGCCGGTCTGCCGGAGCGGCTGGAGATCGATCCGGGGCGTCGCACCGTCACCGTCGGCGCCGGGATGCGCTACGGGGAGCTGGCCACCCGCCTGTACGCCTCGGGCTGGGCGCTGCACAACCTCGGTTCGCTACCGCACATCTCGGTGGCCGGCGCCTGCGCCACCGGGACCCACGGCTCCGGTGAGCACAACGGCGGCCTGGCCACCGCCGTGACCTCGGTGGAACTGGTCACCGCCGACGGTGAACTCGTCACGGTGAGCCGGATCGGCGACGGCGCCGACTTTCCCGGCATGGTGGTCGGGCTGGGCGCGCTCGGCATCGTCACCGCACTGACCCTGACCGTCGAGCCGACCTACGACCTGCGCCAGTACGTGTACCGGGACCTGCCCGGCGATCGGCTCCGCGCGCACCTCGACGAGATCCTCGGCGGCGGCTACAGCGTCAGCCTGTTCACCGACTGGACCGGTGAGCGGATCAACCAGGTCTGGCGCAAGCTCCGGGTCGACGGACCCGACGGCGCGCGGCCCGCGCCACGGGACTGGTACGGCGCGACCCTGGCCGACGAACCCCTGCACCCGGTCCCGGGAATGTCCCCGGTGAACTGCACCGAGCAGCTGGGCGTACCGGGCCCGTGGCATACGCGGTTGCCGCACTTCCGGCTGGAGTTCACCCCGAGCAGCGGGGAGGAGCTCCAGTCGGAGTATCTGGTGCCCCGGTCCGACGCCCGCGCCGCGCTGGACGCCCTGGCCACCATCGCGCACCTGATCGCACCGGTGCTCCAGATCTCGGAGATCCGTACGATCGCCGCCGACGACCTCTGGCTGAGCCCGAGTTACCGGCGCGATGCCGTGGCGTTCCACTTCACCTGGGTCCGGGACACCGAGGCGGTGACCCCGGTGCTGGCCGCGATCGAGCGGGCGTTGGCGCCGTACGCGGCACGGCCGCACTGGGGCAAGCTGTTCGGCACCGGGGTCGAGGTGCTGCGGGAGCGCTACGACCGGTGGGACGACTTCCGCCGCCTGCGCGACCGGTACGACCCCTCGGGCAAGTTCCACAACGAACTGACGCGGCGGCTGTTCCCGGCGGACCAATAGCCCCGGCCGGAACGCGGGAAAAGTTCGCTTTTATCCCGCATATTGTCTGATGTACGACATCGAAGTGTCGCCGGAGATTCCCCCGATGTCCGCCCGGTACGCTGGCGCCCGGTCACAGAGCGATATCGCCCGCTCACAGCGGGTGGTGCTCGATCCGTTTGGGACTCCCGAACGGATTCCCCAGCCCGACCGGAGGCAGCATGGAAATCCAGCGATCCGTCCAGCGCTCCCTCGGCACAGCCGCCCTGTCCGGTGCCGTGCTCCTGCTGCTCGCGTCCTGTTCGCTGAGTCCGGACCCCGGTGAGTCCGGACCCGCGGCCCCGTCGCCCAGCGGCGCCGGACACGGGGGCCACGACAGCCGCTTCGACCCACCGGCACCCGCGCCGTTGCGCGACGGGGAGCGGTTCGTGAACCTGTCCATGTCGGACCCGTACACGCCGTCGGCGCCGAGCGGCGGCAGCGACGAGTACCGCTGCTTCCTGGTCGACCCGGCGCTGACCAAACCGGCCTTCCTGACCGGCAGCCAGTTCCTGCCGCAGAACACCGACCTCGTCCATCACGCGATCTTCTTCCGGCTGGATCCGGCGGGCGCGACGGCCGCCCGCGACCTGGACACCCGTACGCCGGGCGAGGGCTGGACCTGTTTCGGCAACAGCGGCATCGGCGAGGACTCGGCCTGGGTCGCGCACTGGGCCCCCGGCGCGAACGAGACCCTGCTCGCCCCGAACCTCGGTTACCCGATGGCGCCCGGCAGCCAACTCGTCATGCAGGTGCACTACAACCTGCTGGGCGCGCCGGCCGGGGCGGTCGGCGCCGACCGGTCCGGGATTCGGCTGCGCCTCGCCGACGCCGGGGCCGACTTCGTACCGCTGGACACCACCCTGGTCACGGCACCGGTCGAGCTGCCGTGCGCCGATGGCGAGTCCGGGCCGCTCTGCGACCGGCAGGCCGCCATCGCCGACGTGACGGCACGGTTCGGCCTCGCCGCCGGGACGAACATCGACGTGCTCAACCAGTACTGCAACGGCGGTCGGGCTCCGGCCGCCGGGACCACCCAGCACTGCGACCAGCGGGTCGAGGAGCCGGCCACCCTGTACGCCCTCGCCGGGCACATGCACCTGCTGGGGCGCTCAATCAAGGTGGAACTCAACCCGGACACCGCGCAGGCGCGTACGTTGCTCGACATTCCCGCGTACGACTTCGACTCGCAGGCCATCCGGCCGCTGACCACCCCGGTCGCGGTGAAGGCGGGCGACACCTACCGGGTCACCTGTACCCACGACGCCGGCCTGCGGCGGCAGCTACCCCAGTTGCAACCGCTGCCGCCGCGCTACGTCGTCTGGGGCGAGGGCACCAGCGACGAGATGTGCCTCGGCCTCGTCGTCACCTCCCGCCCGGTGTAGCGGCACCCGGCTCGTGCGGAGGTCGGCCATCGCGCCGCCGCCAGCTCACCGTGCCCGAGTCGGCCGCATCCGACTCGGGCACGGGCGGCTCAGCCCGGCTCCCCGCCCGGTACGACCGGCAGGATGATCCGGGACGGTCGGGTCGCGTCGTGGTACACCGTCTGCTCGGCGACCACCATCGCCGTACCGGTCCCGCCGTTGTTCAGGTTGCGGTCCCAGCGGGGGAAGTTGCTCGACGTGACCTGGACCCGCAGCCGGTGACCGCGACGGAACACGTGTCCGATCGACCACAGGTCTATCTCGTGCTCCACCGGCTCCCCCGGCACAAGGCTCACCCGGACGATCCCGTCGGTGAGGTTGCGGGAGATACCGTCCGGGTCGACGTCGCAGAGCCGGGCCACCCAGTCGGTGCCCGGTGCGCTCGATCCGGCGACCAGCACCACCCGGATCCGCCCGGTCACCTCCAGGTCGTCGGCGAGCGGCGCCCCGGTGTAGACCAGCACGTCCGACCGCCGCTCGACCCGGTGCTGGTCGAACGGGCCGGGCGGATACTCGCCGGCCAGCAGGATCTGGCCACCGTGGGTGCGGACCGGGTCGGCCGGGTCGTACCGGAAGGTGTCCGGCTCGGCGTCGGGGCCGGGCGGGTCGAAGACGAGGGTGCCGTCCGGACCGAGGTACAGCGCGGTGTCCACGGCGCGGGCCAGCGGCCAGTCGGGCTCATCCCGCCACCGGTTGACCCCGGTGACGAACAGCCGCACCGGTCGGGTCGGATCGGCGTTCTCGGCCGCGCGCTCCGGCCGCAGCCACTCGTCGAACCAGTCGAGTTCGAGGTCGGTCCGGGTGGTTCGCAGGTCGAGGCTGCGCTCGTTGGCGGCCAGGCCGAAGTTGACCTCGCCCTGCTGGTGGCCGCCCTGGCTGCGGTGCGACCAGGGTCCGACCAGCAACCGGGCCGGTCGACCGGCGGCGCTCATCGCCCGGTAGTTGTCCAGGGTGCCCTGGAGGAACACGTCGTACCAGCCGCCGATGTTGAGGGTGGGCAGGTCGATCCGGTCGTGCTTGTCGGAGACCCGGCAGGCGGCGACCACCTCCGGGTCGGCCAGTGCCCGCTGGTAGCCCAGGTCGGGGACCTCGTGCCGGACGAAGGCCGGGAACGCGTCGGCGGGCAGTTCCCAGTAGCCGCCGTCGGCCAGCGTGTCGAGTTCGGAGACCAGTGCGACCAGCCGACGGTGCCGTTCCTCGGGGACGTCGTGGAACCGCCGGCCGAGCTGGTTCGCCCCCTGTTGCAGTGACCAGTTGCCGCCGAGACCGAGCTCGATCGCCCCACCCCGGGCGAACAGCCCGTCGAAGGGATCCGACCAGGTGAAAGCGGGGGCGATCGCGGCCAGCTCGGGGGGCTTGCCGGCCGCCGCCATCCACTGGGCGTTGCCCAGGTAGCTGGGTCCGTACATGCCGACGCGTCCGTTGGCGCCGGGCAGGGTCGCCGCCCAGCGTACGGAGTCGTACCCGTCGGCCTGCTCGTGCCGCAGCGGCTCCCACTCCCCCTCGGACCGGTACCGGCCACGGGTGTCCTGGATGACGACCAGGTAACCGCGACGGACGGCGGCAAGCGGGTCGAGGGTGGCGAGGATGCCCGGATCCTGCTTGTTGTACGGCGACCGGACGAGCAGCACCGGCCAGGGCCCACCGTGTCCGGGCCGGAAGACGTCGGCGCGCAGGATGGTGCCGTCGCGCATCTCGGCGGGTACGTCGAACTCGATCCGCACGTCTTCCATGGAACCGTCCTTTGCGGGGGTACGGGTCCGGAGCGGGCGGCAACCGCGCGTCCGAACCGGGGGAATAACGTTATCTGGAATGGCCCTCGGAACGTCCGCTCGGCCGGTCGCCCGACCCTGCTCGGGACCGACTCGAACCAGTTTCCGCGAAGGCGGCGCTACGTCGTCCGGGGCGGGGCACGTGGGCCAGCCTACGACCCCGTTCCGCCCGCCGGCAGCGGCCCGGACCGGACACCGGCGCAGGTCACCGGGGCCGGTGGACCCGGCCGGGTCGCGGCGCGGGCTACGGGCGCAGTTCGCCCGAGCCGCGCGGCACCAGTTCCACCGGCACGGTCACGCTCTGCACCGGCCGGGCGGGATCGGCGGACCGGGCCAGGAGCAGCTCGATCGCCGTCCGCCCGATCGCGGCGCTGTCCTGGGCGACCACGGTGAGGGCCGGGCGGAGCAGGTCGGCCAGGAGGAAGTCGTCGAAGCCGACCAGGGCCAGCCGGGCGGCGTCGGCACCGAGCCGCCGGAGCACCTCCACGGTGGCGGAGGCGTTGCCGGTGATCAGCGCGGTCGCCGGCGCCGGACCACCGAGGGCGGTCTCCAGCGCGGCGGCGATCCGGGCCGGGTTGAGCGCGCCGGGGTGCACCATGCCGTCGAGCGGCCCGCCGTGCGCGGTGACGCAGGCCCGGAAGGCGGCGGCCCGTTCCCGGCCGGTAAAGATCCGTTCGTCGTCGCCGAGGTAGGCGATCCGCTGGTGGCCGTGCTGGACCAGGTGGCGGAAGGCCAGGCCGACGCCGCCCGCGTTGTCCGACAGTACGGTGTCGGCGGCCAGGCCACCGGTCGGCCGGTCCACCGCCACCAGCGGCATCCCGGCCGCCACCTCGGCGGCCAGGTACTGGTGACTGACGCTGATCGGTTCAAGGATGATGCCGTCCACCCGCCGGCGGCACATGGACATCACCGCCTCGCGTTCCCGCTGCTCCTCGTCCTCGGTCGACATCGCCAGCACGGTGAGCCCGGCGGCACGGGCGGCCCGGTCGACCGCGCTGAGCACCGGGTGGGCGTCGGCGAGGTTGCGCACCGCCGCGCCGATGGTCCCGCTGACCCCCCGGCGGAGCTGCTGGGCCCGTTCGTCGGGCTCGTAGTCCAGCGCCGCGATCGCCGCGCGGACCCGGCTGACCAGGTGCTCACCGACGGTCGGGTCACCGTTGACCACCCGGGAGACGGTACGCAGCGCCACCCCGGCCTCCCGGGCCACGTCCCGCATGGTCGGTCGCTTGCGGCGGCGGTGCCCGGCGGTGTCCTGCGCCATACGCTCAGTCATCGCCGTGATTCTCCCTCTCACCCTGCGGGCCGTGGCGCCCGCGCCCGATCAGTTTCGATCAGAGCAACAGTCTTGACACGCCCCGGAAACTTCCTATCCTCGGGATAACGTTATCCCACTCCCCCACCCTGGAACCCTCCCGGGGTCTCTCCCCGGCGAACCGGCCCGGTACTCCAGCACCCCCACCATGAATCGCCAGGAGGACCCCCTTGATCCGCAAGCCCCTGTTGGCGGCGTGCCTCGCCAGCGCGCTCGCTCTCACCACCGCCTGCTCCGACAGCGGCAGCAGCGGTGGTGGCGAGAGCACCCTGACATACCTGACGTTCGAGACGCCCGCCCTCACGTCCACCTTCTGGAACGACTCGATCGCCTCCGCCCAGCAGCAGGCCCCCGGCGTGAAGATCAACAGGATCACCTCACCGAACACCGACCGGGACGCGTACGCCAAGCAACTCCAGGCCGCCGGGCAGTTCCCGGACCTGTTGCAGTCGATCACCCCGGCGAACTTCGTCGGCGCCGGCCTGCTCCAGCCGTACGACCAGACCTGGGTGAACGCCAACTTCCTGCTGCCCGAGGGCAACGCCCTCAAGGGCAAGGTCTACATCCCACCGACCAACTCGCAGGTCATCCCCCAGGTCTTCTACAACAGGGAACTTTTCGCCAAGGCGAACGTGGCGCCGCCGAAGAACTGGGCCGAGTTCCTGACCGTCTGCGACAAACTCAAGGCCGCCGGCATCAACCCGATCGAACTCGGCGGTGCCGACCCGTTCGCCGCCGGCATGCCGCTGGTCGGCATCATCAGCGCCGACGTGCTGGGCAAGAACCCCAACTGGCTCCGGGACCGGTACGCGGGCAAGGTCAGGTTCACCGACGACAACGTCGTCACCGCCGTCGAGAAGTACCGCACCCTGGTCGGCAACGGCTATTTCGACAAGGGCGCGCTCGGCGTCAAGTACGCCGACTCGATCACCCGCTTCACCGGCGGCAAGTCCGCCATGTACCCGATGGGAAGCTGGTTCCTCGGCGCGGTGCCGAAGGAGACGGCGGACAACTTCGGTGTCTTCCCCTGGCCGACCGACGACGGGTCGCTGGTCATCCCGTTCACCGTCGGCGGGTCGATGGCGATCAGCGCGAAGAGCGCGGACATCCCCGGCGCGACCAGGTTCGCGCAGGCGTGGTCGCTGGATCCGAAGAACCTCAAGGCCCTGATCGAGGGTGACGGCGCCTTCCCGATGCTCAAGGACAAGACGCTGGACGACTACGGGGTGACCGTGACCCAGGTCTTCAAGGACTCGTACCAATACGTCACCGACCAGAACACCAAGGTCAGCTCGATCAGCTGGGCCACCAACGACGACGCGCTGCCGCCCGGGGTCAACAACGACTTCTACGCCGCCAGCCAGGCGCTGTTCACCAGCTCCGACGTCAGGGGCGAACTCGGCAAGCTCGACAAGGCCTGGGACACCGTCACCAGGTAACCCACCCCCGACCAACCCCACCACCTCTCACCGGCAACCGAACCAACCGGGTCGGGGTCCACGCGGACCCCGACCCGGGTTAAGGAAGTGACATCTTGACTCGGACGAGTCGAGCAGGCAGGAAGAACCGGGCGGGCGGGGAGAACCGCGGCCTGTTCGGGTTCGCGGCGGTCGCGTTCGGACTGTATGGGTGCTTTCTCGTACTGCCCCTCCTGCTCAGCCTGCGCAGCAGTTTCACCAACGAGAACCCGCTGCGGGCCACCAGCAGCTTCGTCGGCCTGGACAACTACCGCGAGGCGGTCGGGGACGAGCAACTGCGGGCCAGCCTGGTCTTCACGCTCATCCTGGCCGTCGGCGTGACCGTGGCGGCGAACGTGGTCGGCGTGCTGTTCGCCATGATGCTCAACCGGACCACGCTGAGCTACCGGGTGATGCGTACGGTCGCCTTCCTGCCCCAGGTGCTCTCCGGCGTGATCGTCGGCTTCGTGTGGCAGACCATCCTCACCCGCGACGGCCTGCTGAACAGCGTGCTGCAACGGGTCGGGCTGACCGACGAACCGGTCGCCTGGCTGGGCAGCCCGAACCTGGCACTGGTCTCGATCGGCGTCGTGGTGGCGTGGATCCTCACCGGCTTCACCACCGTGGTGTACCTCGCCGCACTACAGAACATCCCGCTGGAGCTCAACGACATGGCCGCCCTGGACGGGGTCAACCGCCGGCAGCGGTTCACCCGCGTCACCTGGCCGATGCTCGCCCCCGGAACCACCATCAGCGTCACCATCTCGCTGATCACCGTGCTGAAGCTCTACGACGTGATCGCCGTACTGACCGGTGGCGGTCCGGCCGACTCCACCCAGTCCACCGCGCTCTACATAGTGCAGCTCGCCTTCACCTCCGACCGGTTCGGCTACGCCTCCTCGGTCGCGATGGTCCTGCTCGGACTCTCCGCGGTGATCGCGCTGTCGGTGACCAACGTGCTGCGCCGCCGAGAGGTGAACCTGTGACCGCCATCCGCCGGCTGCGACCCCGGGTACGCGTCCTGCTCGCCGCCGCCGTCATCCTGCTCTTCGTCGCACCGATCTACCTGATGATCGTGAACGCGTTCAAGACCCAGCCGGAGATCCTGCGCAGCCCGGTGTCGCTGCCGATCCCGCCGACACTGGACAACCTGGGCACCGCGCTCGGCCGGCCGGACAACCTGATCCAACTGGGCCTGCGCAACTCGCTGATCACGGTCGCCTGCTCGGTGGCGCTGCTGATCCCGCTCAGCGCCGCCTTCAGCTTCTACCTCTCCCGCCGCCGGACCAGGGCGCGGGCGGCCGTACTCGCCGTGCTCGCCGCCGGTCTGATGGTCCCGCCGCAGGTGATCCTGCTGCCCACCATCAGGATCCTGACCTGGGTCGGCCTCGACCACAGCTACCCCGGCCTGATCCTGTCCAACCTGGGCGGCGGCTACCTCTCCTTCGCCGTCTTCGTCTACGTCGGCTTCATGCGCTCGGTACCGGAGGAGGTGGTCCAGGCGGCCCGCCTCGACGGGGCCGGCGGGGTACGGATCTGGTGGCGGATCGTGATGCCACTGGTCCGGCCGGCGACCGCCACGGTGGCGATCTTCTCGTCGCTCTGGATCTGGAACGACTTCCTGAACCCGCTGTTCATCCTCGGCCCGTTGCAGGGCCAGACCATCACCACCGGCCTGTACCTGACGATCGGTCAGTACTCCGTCGACTACGGCCAGCTGTTCGGGATCATGTTCCTCGCCGCGATCGTGCCGGTGCTGGGTTACCTGGCCGTACAGCGGCAGTTCATCGCCGGACTCACCGCGGGGTCGACCAAGTGACCACCACCGCCGACCCCACCTGCCGCACGCTGGACGACGACGACCGACCGCCGGGCGTACCGGACCTGAACGAGGTGGCCGGTGAGTGGGTCGACGCCCACGAACTCGCCCACCTGCCCTCGCTGCGCAACCAACACGGGCAGGGCCACGTCAACCACGACCTGACCTCGCTGTCCTGGCTGGCCGCGCCGCCGTACTCGTTCGGCTACCACACCGGGGTGCTGCGCCTGGACGGCGTCGTGCCGGACGCCCAGCGGTTCCGCTGGAAGCCGTGGGGCGTGCAGCGGGAGCACCGGGGCGCGGGCGTGTCCGTACGGACCGACACCCGGATGGCGCTGTCACGCAACCTGCTGCTGTGGCGGGTCGAGGTCACCAACGAGCAGGCGGTGCCCGCGACGTACGAGGTCAGCCAGGACCTGTTCGCCCTGCTCACCGCGACCGAGGTGGGCTGGGGCTGGCTCTACGACGTGCCCTGGACCAACGGCGACCACCACGACTTCATCACCCTGGAACGGATCCGGGACAACACCCGCCCGGCCCGGGACGGGGCACCGTTCCTGCTCGGCCCCGGCCCCCGGCGGGTACGCCTCGGCCGGCCCCGCCTGCCCGGCATCCAGCGCGACGAGGACCGGTCGCCGATGCTGATGCGGTACGAGCTGCCCCGACACGTCAGCCTGGACACCGTCTACCCGCACCGGACCGCCGCCCGCGGCGGCATCCGCAACCTGCACTGCGGCCCCGTCGACGGCGGTACGGTCTTCGAGTCCGCCGGCCCGATCGAGCTGGACCCGACCAGTCGGGTCGACCTCGACGCCTTCGAACTGCGCGACGGGCTGGTGCTGAGCTTCGAGTTCCGCCCGGACACGCCGACCGAACCCGGTGTCATCCTCACCCACGGCAACCACCCGGACTCGCTCCAGCTCGGCGTCGACGCGGACGGCCTCTGGTTCGGCATCTCCGGCGAGGTAGAACACGCCGACACGCCGCTGGTCGCCGGCGCGTGGCACCGGGTGGCGGTGCTGCTCACCGACGACCGGGTGACCCTGCTGCTCGACGGCCAGCCGGTGGCGGCAACCGGTCACTGGTCGCGGTCGCGGCGCTGGCGCACCACCGTCGCCGACGGGCTGGCGGTCACCGCCGACCGGGACTCGGCCGCGCGGGCGGCGTACGCCTTCTCGACCGCGCCCACCGACCTGGCCGTGACCGGGGCCGGGGCGCGGGCGACCTGGTCGCTGGCCCTCGCACCCGGCGAGACCCGCACCCTCGGCGTGGTCTGCGCCTACGGCACCGACCGGGACGAGGTGGCCGAGGTGGCCCGCCGCACGGCGGACACCTTCGACGAGACGCTGTCCGAGTCCGAGGCGGGGATGCGCCGGCACTGGCGTTCCATGTTCACCCCGGGCAACGACGACTTCAGCGGCCACCTGCCCACCTTCCGGGCGGACGACCCACGGCTCGGCCGCGCCTACTACATGGGCGCGCTGCTGGTGCTCTACCTGCGCAACCTGAATGCCAGCCCGACCGAGCCGATCTTCCTCACCGGCGGGCCCCGGCTCGGCCCGACCACCACGTTCTACTGGGACCACAGCGAGTGGAGCCGGATGTACGCGCTCCTCGAACCGGTCGGGCTCCGGGCCTGGCTGCACCGGGCGCTGAGCGGGCCGTACGACGACTCGTTCGGCTTCGACACCCGACGGGGCGGGCCGCTGGGCAACGAGTACGCCTCCACCCACCTGTCCCTGTTCCGGCTGGTCGAACACTATGTCTGTATCACCGGTGACCTGGCGTTCCTGGACGAGCAGGCGGGTTGCGCGACGGTCGCCGGGCACCTGGAACGGCTCGCCTACGGCTGGCGGGACCGGCGCCGTCCGGCCACCGGCGGTGAACTCGCCGACTTCGGCGACGACGCGTGGCGGGTACTCGAATGCGTACCGAACTATCTGAACGTGGTCGCCTCCCTCAACGCCGGTTACGTGGCGATGATGCGTTCCCTCGCCGGCCTGTTCCGGCTGCGGGGTCGGCTCGACGAGGCGGCACGGGCACGGGCCGAGGCGGACACCCTCGCCTCGGCCGTACTGCGGCTGTACGTCGACGGCGGCCGGTGGTCGATCCGTCACCCGGACCGGACCGACACCATCGGTCACGTCCTCGACTTCGGTCTGGTCGCCGCCGCGCTGCACGACGACCTCAGCCCGACCCAGCGTCGGGAGATGGTCGACTTCGTCACCGGGCACCTGCTCACCGGCACCTGGATGCGGGCGCTGGCGCAGGACGACCCGGTCGCCGGGAGTTCGGACCGGCCCGACCACGGGGCCGGCGGGGCGTTCGGGGCGTGGCCGGGGGTGACCGCGCACGGGCTCGCCCGGCTGGGCCGCCCCGACCTCGCCGTCGGTCTGCTCCGGCTGACCCCGGAGTCCGCCTCCGGCGCGCTGTGGGGGCAGGCGATGGAGATCCTCGACGACGACCCGGCCGACATCCGGGTCCGGGTGGCCGAACGCGGGGTGTCCAACCGCGACTCGATCGCCGGCGCCGCCACCGCCGAGGCGATCCTGGCCGCCCTGTTCGACTTCGACCCCACCTTCACCGACCTCGACCCCACCCACCCCGACACCGCCGCCACCGCACCGGCCGCCATCCACCGGCCCGGTGTCGGCGTGCTGTGTCACCTCAACGTCGCGCCGGTCCGATCGCCCGCGGACACGTCGCGCTAGACCTCACCAGTCCGGCGCTGTTCCGCACGCGGCACCGGTGGACACGGAAGAACCCCGCCCGTCCCAGAAAGGACATTCCGTGACCAGCAAACGACAACAGCGGTACCGCAGGGCCCTCTCCACGGCCCTGCTCGGCACCGTCGTCGGCACCCTCGTGGTGGCGCCCGCCCCGGCCCAGGCGGCACCACCCACCCCCGAACAGCAGTGGGCACAGGTCCAGCAGTTGCTCGCCGACGTCAAGGGACGTTGGACAAACCAGGCGTACAGCGAGTCGGTGTCGCGGACGTTGCCGAACACCGCGCTGCTCGGCAACGGCGACATCGGCGTCACCTCCGGTGGCGGCGACGGGTTCAAGACCTTCTACCTGTCCAAGGGCAACTTCTGGGCCGGCAACCCGAACCCGTCGCTGGTGGCGCTCGGCGGGGTGACCATCGCACCGGTGGCGAGCACCCCGTCGGGCAACCTCGCCCTGGGCGCCACCGCGACCGCGACCACCAGCCACCCGAGCTTCCCGCCGGGCCGGGCGGTCAACGGCCAGTGGGCCGCCGGCTACGAAGGCTGGGTGTCCGAGGTCGGCAAGCCGCAGACGCTCACCCTCGATCTCGGCTCGGCCAGGAACATCGGCCGCTACCTGCTCCGGCACGACGGCGCGGCCCGGCCGAACGAGACCGCGAACAACGCGAAGAACTTCGTCGTCCAGGTCGGCAACGGCTCGACCTGGACCACGGTGGACACCGTCACCAACAACACGGCGAGCGTCACCGACCGGACCATCGCCGCGGTCAGCGCCCGCTACGTCCGAGTCACCCTGAGTGAACCAACCCAGGGTACGACGCCCGACTCGCTCAACAACCCACGCGCCCGGATCGGCCAGTTCGAGCTGTACGCGCCGGGCTCGGCGCCGCCCGGACCGTCCGGGCCGTTCCTGGAGGAACAGAACACCCTCACCGGGGAGATCACCACGTCGATGACCCTCGGCGGGGTGCCGGTGGCGATGAGGACCTGGACCGCCGCGAACGACAACATGGTGGTGACCCAGATCCAGTCGCTCGGCTCGACCGCCACCCAGCTCCGGGCGCAGACCTGGTCCGGATCGCAGGACGCCAAGCCCGGCTTCACCAACACCGCCGGGGTCACCGGCAACACCACCTGGGCCAACCGGAGCACCCCGACCGGCTCCCGCTGGGTGTCCCGGGCCGCGCTGGCCACCCGCCTGCTCGGCACCGCCCCGATCGCCCCGCCGACGGCCGGCGGTGCCACCGCGACCCAGGTGTTCAACCTGCAACCGGGCCAGACGATCCAGCTCGTGACCGGGGTGGCCGGCGGCGGCCAGAACCCGGCCGACCCGACCCCGGCCGCCCGGTCGATCGTGGACGGACAGACCAGCACCAGCCTGGGCACCCTCTACAACCAGCACCTGGACTGGTGGAAGCAGTACTGGCTGCGGTCCTACGTCGACCTCGACGACGACGTACTGGAGCGGTTCTACTACGGCTCGCAGTACCTACTCGGCTCGTCCAGCCAGGCCGGCAAGACCGCACCCGGCCTGTACGGCATCTGGGCCACCACCGACTATCCGATGTTCAACGGCGACATGCACCTCAACTACAACTTCATGGCGAACTTCTACGGCACCTATTCGAGCAACCGGGCCGATCTCGCGCTGCCGTACCACGACCTGCTGCTGGCGTACGTGCCGGAGGCCCGCCGAAGGGCCCAGCAGGACCTGCGGCGGGTCAACCCGACGTACGTCAACAGCCGCTTCCCCAGCGGTGGCGTGCCCAGCGGGCTGCTCTTCCCGGTCGGCATCGCCCCGTTCGGCGCCACCGCCGACGACAACTACCACCAGCAGGTGGCGAACTCGCTGTTCGCCGCGTCGCAGTTCATCGCCTACTACGACTACACCCGGGACCGGAACTTCCTGTCCGGGAAGGCGTACCCGTTCCTGAAGGAGGTCGCCGCCTTCTTCACCCACTACCTGGAGTACGACGCGGCCACCCAGCGCTACCGCCTGTACGCCGGACCGCACGAGGGCACCTGGTCACGTAATCCGAGTCCCGACATCGGGCTGCTGAAATACCTCTTCTCGGCCCTGGTCGACGCGAGCGTGACGCTCGGCCTGGACGCCGGTGACCGGGCCACCTGGACCCAGATCCGGGACCGCCTGCCGGCCACACCGACGACGACGCACAACGGCCAGACGGTGTTCGCGCTCGCCGATCCGGGCACGATCACCGGGCCGGACACCCGCAACATCCGGCCGGGCGACAACACGGTGAACCTGGAGTTCATCCACCCCGGCGAGGTACTGGGAATCAATTCGCCGGCCGCCGACCGGCAGATCGCGGTCAACACGTTGAACGCGATGAACTCCTGGGGCCAGGACAACAGCTTCCCGAAGGTCTTCACCCAGGCCGCCCGGGTCGGCTACCCGGCGCAGAGCCTGATCGACCAGCTCAAGAACCAGATCAACACCAAGTCGGCGGCGAACCTGCGGATCCGCGACGGGGTACACGGCCTGGAGAAGGCCGGCGCCACCGAGGCGATCAACAACCTGCTGTTGCAGAGCGACGACGGGATCATCCGGCTGTTCCCGGTCTGGCCGACGAACCGGGACGCCAGCTTCGTGCGGCTGCGGGAGAAGGACGCGTTCGTGGTGTCGAGCGAGTTCCGGGCCGGCCGGGTCGGCTACGTCGACATCACCAGCGACGCCGGCCGGACCGTACGGCTGCAACACCCGTGGCCGGGTCAGACCATCGTGGTCAACCAGGTGGGTGGCGGCACCGTGAGCCACACGGTCAGCGGGAACGTGATCACGTTCGCCACCCAGGCGGGCGCCACGTACCGGATCACCGCCCCCTGACCGGTCGCACCGGTACGCCCGTCGGCGGGCGTACCGGTGCGGTCCGCCGGGGTCACGGTGGTCGGCGCCGCCGCCGGCGCCCGCCGAGCCTGCGCAACAATCGGCCGTACGCCAAGTGGCCACCCCCGGCCGACCCACGCCGGTATCGTGAGCAGGACATTTCCGGCTCCCACAGAACGGCTGGCCGTGCCCGTGGCTGACTACCCGCAGATGATCGTCCCGGTCGACCACATCGAGCCGGTGCCCCGACGGGTACGGGCGATGATCGGCGGCCGGGTCGTCCTGGACACCACCCACGCCCGGTACGTCTGGGAGTGGCCGAACTATCCGCAGTTCTACCTGCCGGTGGCGGACGTACAGCCGGGACTGCTCGTCGACGAGCGGCGCTCCCAGCAGCTGCGCCAGGGCACGGCGCACCGGCACGGGCTGCGCGCGGGCGACATCTCCCGTCCGGATTCGGCCTGGGTCTACAGCGGTGACGTACTCGCCGGGCTGGACGGGACGGTCCGGTTCGACTGGGCCGCCCTCGACTCCTGGTTCGAGGAGGACGAGGAGGTTTTCGTCCACCCGCGCAACCCGTACACCAGGGTCGACGCGCTGCGGTCGACGCGTACCGTACGGATCGAACTCGACGGTGTGGTGCTGGCCGAGTCGTCGTCGCCGGTGCTGGTCTTCGAGACCGGGCTGCCGACCCGCTACTACCTCAACCGGACCGAGGTGGACTTCGATCACCTGGAGCCGAGCGACACCGTCACCCAGTGTCCCTACAAGGGCCGGACCAGCGGTTACTGGTCGGTGCGGGTGGGCGACCGGGTCCACACCGACCTGGCCTGGACGTACGATTTCCCGACCCGACAGCTGATCCCGATCGCCGGGCTGATCGCCTTCTACAACGAGAAGGTGGACGTGGTCGTCGACGGCCAACGGCTACCCCGACCGAAGACCCACTTCTCCTGACCGGTTCGTCCAAATACACGCCTCTTCTGGTGATGTGCCGCCACCGGCGATCCCGCCGCGTCCACAAGCAGCGGTACGGGGCTGGCGATCACCGACCGGATACCGGCCATAATGGACGGATGGTCAAATGGGAGTACGCGTTGCTGGTCCGGCGTCGGGTGGGCGAGGGCCGGAGGTTGGATCTGACCTATATCTGGTACGGCCCGGACGGCTCCAGACAGGACGTGTCCCAGTTCGGGGACACCGCGATCTCGCACCTGAACCGGGTCGGCGCGCAGGGCTGGGAGCTGGTCTCGGCAGCCGAGGACATCAACAACCAGGAGAGCACGTTCGAGGTACACCGCTACCACCTCAAACGCCCCCTCCCCTAAACCCCGAGTCCAGGACCACACTTTCACTGAAAGAGTGGCTATCCCACGCCGGATAGCCACTCTTTTCCACATTAGTGCGGGCCGATGGGGTGGGGTGGGGTTTACCAGGGTGAGGGGGCGTAGTCCTTCAGGAAGCAGCCGTGGAGGTCTTCGCCGAGTTCGCCGCGGACGATCGGGTCGTAGACCCGGGCGGCGCCGTCGACCAGGTCGAGGGGGGCGTGGAAGCCCTCGTCGTGCAGGCGGGCCTTGACCGGGTGTGGGCGTTCGTCGGTGATCCAGCCGGTGTCCACGCTGGTCATCAGGATGCCCTCGGTCAGCATGTCGGCGGCGCTGGTGCGGGTCAGCATGTTCAGTGCGGCCTTGGCCATGTTGGTGTGTGGGTGACCGGCACCCTTGTAGCCCCGGCCGAACTGACCCTCCATCGCCGACACGTTCACCACGTACTTGCGCCGCGCGGGTGCCGCGGCGAGCACCGGGCGCAGCCGGCTGACCAGCACGAACGGCGCCGTGACGTTGCAGAGCTGCACTTCGAGCAGCTCGACCGCGTCGACCTCGTGCACCCGCCGCGACCAGCTGTTCTCCGCGTCGAGGTCGGGGGCGAGGCCACCGGCGTCGATGGCGGTCGAGGCGGCAACCCGGTCCAGGGAGGCGGAACCACTGGTCAGCGCGAGGGCGGTCAACTCGTGCGGGGCGAGCGCGTGACGCTGCTGCGGCAGGGCGGCGGTCAGCGCGGCCGCACCGATGCCGTGGTGACCGAAGGTGACCAGCTCCGGCAGGGGTCCGGAGGGCAGCGGCGCCGACTCGGCGGCGACCAGGTGGGCGTACGAGCCGGGTGAGCGGCGGACCGTCTGCGCGGCGTTGTTGATCAGGATGTCCAGGGTGCCCTGGGCGGCCACCGAGTCGGCCAGCGCGACCACCTGCGCGGGGTCCCGCAGGTCGATCCCGACGATCCGGAGTCGGTGCAGCCACTGGTCGCTGTCCGGCATCGCGGCGAACCGGCGGACCGCGTCGTTCGGGAAACGGGTGGTGATGGTGGTGTGCGCGCCGTCGCGGAGCAACCGCAGCGCGATGTACATACCGATCTTGGCCCGGCCGCCGGTGAGCAGGGCCCGCCGACCGGTCAGGTCGGTCCGCGCGTCGCGCCGGCTGCGGTTGATCGCGGCGCAGGGCGGGCAGAGCTGGTGGTAGAACGCGTCGACTTCTACATAGCGCTCTTTGCAGATGTAGCAGGCCCTGGGCCGGCGCAGGGTGCCGGCCAGCGGCGCGTCGGTGGTCGCCGACACCAGCGGCAGGCCCTTGGTCTCGTCGTCGATGCGTCCGGGTGCACCGGTGGCGGTCGCGGCGGTGACCGCCCGGTCAGCCTCGGTAACCGCGAGCTGGCGCTCCTTGCGGCGGCGTTCCTTCACGCTCTTGAAGATCCTCGCGGTGGCCAGCCGCACCCGCAGCGCGTCCGGGTGGTCCACCGGCAGGGTGTCCACCTCGGCGAGTACGCGCAGGCAGGTCTCCAGCTCCGCTGGGTCGATGCCCGCTGGGTCGATGCCCGCCGGTGCCGCGCCGGACCCGATCTGCTCACTTACCGTCATGCCGCGCTACCGCTCCGTACTTTGGGATTTTTCGCCGATGATGCCGGAACTCTACGCGGGCCCGGACGACGTCAGGACGGTCCGGGTCGGCGCGGGTAGCGGATCAGCAGGCTGGCCTGCACCTCGTCCGGACCGGCGGCGGCGTAGCCGTGCGGCACGTCCGACCGCCACGAGATGTGCTCACCGGGGCCGGCGACCAGCGGGGCGTCCAGGGGCCCGGCACGCAGTACGCCGGCGAAGACGGTGATGTGCTCGGTCACCCCGTCCTGGTGCGCGGGTGAGGTCTGCACCGGGCCGGGCAGGACCCGCAGCCGGAACAGCTCGTACGTGACCGAGTCGTCCTCGAAGACCTGTAGCAGGGTGGCGACCACGGCCCGCCCGCGTACGACAGGTGGTGTCCCGTCCTCGGCGTCGGTCCCGACGGCGAGCACCGCCGCCAGCGGTACGCGCAGCTGCGCGGTCACCGCGTAGAGCGTCTCCAGGGTCGGGTTGCGGGTTCCCGTCTCCAGTCCGGAGAGCGTCGCCTTGCCGATGCCGGCCCGTTTGGCCAGGGCGGACAGCGAGAGACCCTGCGCCTCACGCAGCTCGCGCAGCCGGCGCCCCACGCCGGTACCGCCCGGCTCGACCACGGTTGAGTCCATGGCGCTATTCTCCAGATCCCGAAAGCGTTCCGTTTACGGAACGATCGGTGGGCGCCGCGGGTGACGCGCGACACCACCGGCATCGAGATCGACGGTGGGAGGCACCGATGAACCGCCTGCTGCAACCGGTCCTGGCCGGTGTCCTGACCGCACTGGTGGGCTTCGCCAGCACCTTCGCGGTGGTGCTCGCCGGCCTGCGAGCGGTCGGTGCCGACCAGCGCCAGGCCGCCTCCGGCCTGCTCGCCCTCTGCCTGGCCATGGGCGTGGCCGCGATCTGGCTCGGGGTACGCCAGCGCACCCCGATCAGCGTCGCCTGGTCGACACCCGGTGCCGCCCTGCTGATCTCGACCGGTGCCGTGGCGGGCGGGTTCGAGGCCGCGGTCGGCGCGTTCGTCCTCTGCGGCCTGCTCATCGTCGCGGCGGGTCTGGTTCCGGTGCTGGGCCGGGCGATCGCGGCCATCCCCGCCCCGGTGGCCAGCGCGATGCTGGCCGGGGTGCTCTACGACCTCTGCGTCGCCCCGGTACGCGCCCTGGTGGAGGTGCCGCTGATGGCCGTACCGATCGTCGTCACCTGGGCCGTGCTGAGTCGCTTCGCCCGGCAGTGGGCGGTACCGGCGGCCCTGGCGGTGGCGGTGGTGGCGATCGTGTGGACCGCACCGGCCGGCGGGCTGGCCGGTGCGGACCTGCGCCCCACCATCGCGTTGACCGTGCCCGAGTGGACCTGGGCGGCCGCGGTCAGCCTGGCCCTGCCGCTGTTCCTGGTCACCATGGCCAGCCAGAACGTGCCCGGCATGGCGGTGCTGGCCGGTTTCGGTTACCGGCCACCGCTGCGCGCCGTACTGGTCGGCACCGGACTGGCCAGCACCCTCGCCGCACCGCTGGGCGGGCACGCGGTCAACCTGGCGGCGATCACCGCCGCCCTCGCCGCCGGGCCGGACGCGCACCCGGATCCGCGACGGCGGTGGATCGCCTCGGTCACCGCCGGAGCCGGCTATCTCGTCCTCGGTCTCGGGTCCGGTCTGGCCACCGCTCTGGTGCTGCTCTCGCCGCCGGTGCTGGTCGAGGCGGTTGCCGGGCTGGCCCTGCTCGGCGCCCTGGGTGCGTCGATCGCCTCGGCGGTCGCCGAACCCGACGGCCGCCCCGCCGCCGTGGTGACCTTCCTGGTGACCGCGTCCGGGATCACCGTGCTCGGCCTCGGCGCCGCGTTCTGGGGCCTGCTGGCCGGCGGCCTGTTCGTCCTGCTGTACCGCCGACGGGCCGCCGATCCACCGACGGTGGACCCGACGAGGCCGCACGCCGACCCGAACTCCGCGCCGGAGCCGCGTTCCACGACGACTTCTGAACCGGAGTCGGAGCGGGGCGGCGCGACGGGAGCCGGGGCGGGAGTCGAACCAGCGGCGCCGGCCGGGGCGGCGGCGTCGGGGGTCAGGGAATCGTGACCGCGGGCAGTTCGCGCAGCTCGCCGAGGGCGTACTTGGCCAGCTTCTCCACCATGGTGATCCCGTCGGAGAGCTTGACGTGGTTGTCGGAGAGGATGGCGACCAGCCAGTCGTGTCCGGGCTCGACCAGCCGGCCGATGGTGTTGACCTCCCAGCGGCTGCCGTTCGAGTCGTCCGGTACCCAGCCGTTCTTCACGTAGCTGTCGGTCGTCTGCGGCGTCGCGGCGGCGGGCACGCCCCACCGCTGCGCCTTGTCGACCTGACCCATCAGGTCGAGGATCAGCTCGCGGCTGGCCGGGGCGAGCGGGCCGTCGGCGGCGGTGATCGCCGCGAGCAGTCGTACCTGGTCCGCGGCGGTGGTTTTGGTCATGCCCCAGTGCACGTTGGGGGTGGTCTCGCTCAGGCCGAGCGTCCGGTTGGCGGCGGTGAGGCCGTTCACCCTGCCGATCCTCTGGTACAGCGCGGACGCGGCGGCGTTGTCGCTGCTCACGATCATCGGGCGGGCCCGCTGCCGGTCCGTGGCGGTCAGTTGTTGGCCCTGCTGCTGGGCGCGCAGCAGGAGGGCGGCCAGGATGTCGACCTTGACGATGCTGGCGGTCTGGAACGGGCGGGTGCCGACGGTCAGCTCGACCCCGGACACCTGGTCGCGTACGGCCAGGGTGATCCGGTCGCCGAGGTCGGCCAGGTACGCCTCGATCCGGGTCTGCGCCGCGGCGAACAGGTCCGGGGTGGGACTCGGGGTGGGGCTGGGCGTGCCGCCTTCGGCCGGATCGGCCCCACCGGCGGCCTGCGGGAGGCGCAGGACGAGCCCGGTGCCGAGCGCGCCCAGACCCGCCGCGGCCAACCCGACCGAGGTGATCGCCTGTCGCCGCGACAGGCCGTCCCGCCGTGGCCGGCGTGTTCCAGCGTCCATCGATCTCCCCTATCGCACCACCGACCTTCGGCCAGCGCACGACGATGACGTGACCGAGGCGGAAACGCGTTGCACGGCGGTTCCGGATATCGCGGTCGTCACATTCGCGGGAACCCGCGCCCACAGTTGACCACCATCGGGACGAACCGGAAGATGGATGACTTTCGCCTCACCCCTGCGACGTACGCGGCACCGCGTGGGACGGCCCGACGCGCCGGACCGGTCCCGGGGCGACGCGCTCCGGCCGCGCCCGCGACAATGGCGCCGTTGCGGCTGTCGGCAGGCGGAGGGGCGGGACCGGATGTTCGTCAAGGTGTGTGGGCTGAGCACCGCCCGCGATGTCGAGGCGGCGGTCGGGGCCGGCGCGGACGCCATCGGCTTCGTGCTCACCGCGAGCCCCCGGCGGGTGACCCCGGAGCAGGCCCGCGAACTGGCACAACCGGTCCCGGCGGGGGTACTGACGGTCGGGGTGTTCCGGGGCGAGCCGGTCGAGACCGTCCGGGCCGCGGTGGCCGGATCCGGGGTACGGGCCATCCAGCTGCACGGCGACGAGCCGGCCGGCCACTACGCGGCGCTGCGGGACCTGGGCCTGCCGCTGATCCGGGCCACCTCCCCCGACGGCCCGGACGGAGTGCGCTGCGGCGCGCTCGGCGAGGACCTGCTGATCGTGGACTCGCCGCAGCCCGGTTCGGGTGCCGCCTGGGACTGGGACACGCTCGACCGGGACGCCCTGGCCGGGCACTGGCTGCTCGCCGGCGGCCTGCACGCTGGCAACGTCGGCGCCGCGATCGACGCGCTGCGCCCCTGGGGCGTGGACGTCTCCAGCGGGGTCGAGGTGTCTCGCGGGGTGAAGGATCCGGGCCTGATCCGGGACTTCCTGGCCACGGTCCGGGCGCGTGCCGGCCATGGCTGATCTGGTACGGGTCCGATATAAGTAGCGGATGGAGTTTCCCGCGTACCTCGCGACCATGCCGATGCACGCGATCACCGAGATCCACGGTGAGGCCGGACTGCGGGAGCGGTTCCGGCTGGAGATCCAACGGTTCGACCAGGCCGACCGGGACCGGTTGACCGCCGCCCTCGATCTCGCCAGCGAGCTGCACCGGGCCGATCGACGGGTCCGCGAGCCGTACCTGAACCACCTGCTGCGGGTGAGCATCCGGCTGCTGCACCACTACGACGTACGGGACGTCGACGTGGTCGTCGCCGGTCTGCTGCACGACTCGGTGGAGGACCATCCGGCGGAGTTGGCCGGCGGCACGACCGGTCCGACCGGCGACCCGACCTCGGCCGCCCTCGCCGAACTGGCCCGCCGCTTCGGTGACCGGGTCGCGTGCCTGGTCGCGGCGGTGACCAACCCGGCGTACGACCCGGACCGGGACCGGTACGTCCAGTACCGCGAGCATGTCGCGGCGAGTCTGGACCGGGAGCCCTGGGCGCGGGTGATCAAGATGTCGGACTTCACCGACAACGGCGTCGGCGTCATCCACACCGTCGGCCCGAAGGTGACCTCGTCGGCGACCAAGTACCGGCCGCTGGTGCCGGTGTTCCGGGAGCTGATCGGGCGGGCCGACACCCCCCTGTCCCGCCGGGTCAAGCAGCACATCTTCCAGCAGCTCGACCTGGCCGAGGAGCGGTTCAGCGCGATCCTCGACCAACCCGCGCCGAGCGCCTGAGCCGGCCGGGGACGGCGGAACGCGACGTGGCCGCCGACCCGGGGGATCGGCGGCCACGTCGTGCGAAAAGCTACTGCTTGGGTACGTAGAGCGTCTGGGTCTTGTAGTTGTTGCGGGTTCCGGTGGGCTGGTAGTTGTTCTCGATGTTGCCCGCGATGTCGACCGCGAACCAGTTCACCGTCGTCTTGGCGTTGATGGTGATCTCCTGGGCGCCCTCACGCATCCCGGCCGAGGTGAGCCGGGTCGAGTTCAGGGTCGGCCGGCTGCCGTCCAGGGTGTAGTAGATGTTCGCCGGCTCGTCGATCTTGAAGCTGAACACCTTCGAGCCGACACCCTTGTCCCGTACGCTCAGCGTCGAGACCGGGTCGGTCTTGTCCGCCGCGTACGCCTGCGCCACCTCAAGGATCGCGATCTGCCCGGCGGCGAACTCCATCGCCTCCTCGTGGCCCTCGGCGAACGGCGGCTGGAAGCCGACCGCGTTGAACCGACCGGTGGCCGGGTCGTAGATGTCGGAGCCGACCTCGAAGTCCCAGCCGATGATGCCCCGGTTGAACCAGTGCTCGTCGGCGCTGTTGCCGGCCGCCGAGTACAGCACGTCCGGCACCGGACCGGTGCGGCCCGGCCACACGGCCGTACCCCGGTAGGACTGGACCGCCTTGAGCACGTGCGTCGAGGCGTCCCAGAAGTAGTTCTCGGTGCCGAAGTCCGGCGACGGCAGCAGTTCCCGACCGGCGGTCTTGTACGCCCCCGGCGGCCACATGAAGTACCCGCCGTACGAGTGGGTGTTCATGGCGAACTTGATGTTCGGGAACTGGTTGGTCAGCCACACCTCGTTACGGGCCTCCGGCTCGGACAGCTCGGCCGGTCCGGCGAACGTGTCACTGGTGCAGGAGGTCGAGGCGCCGGAGTAGCCGTCGAACACCGAACCGACGGAGAAGTTCCGGTTCAGGTCCACGCCCCAGGAGTTGCGTCGGCCCGGGTCGGAGTTGGTCTCCGTACAGTGGTTGGTCATGTTCCGGCGCTGCGAGTTGAAGTCGTAGAAGCTGTAGTGCGCGCCGTCCGGGTTGGCCACCGGCATGATGAAGATGTCCAGGCCGTCGACCAGCTTGCGGGTCTGCTCGTTGGTGGCGTAGTTGCGCAGCAGCCGCTCGGCGGTCTCCACGCAGGTGATCGGGGTGACCCACTCGCGGGCGTGCTCCTGGCAGTAGAGGAAGACACCCACCTTCGAGCCGTCCCGCTTCTTGCCGATCCGTAGCGCCTTCGTCTGGAACGGGTCACGCGAGACGTACGCCGGCGCCTTGAGCCCGTCGGTGAGCGTCGCGACCGGCGCGGCCGCGACCAGCCCGGCCCCGGCGTTGCCCCGGTAGGTGGCGGCGGTGAGCACGGCGGCCACGGCGGTGTCCGCGTTCAGCGCGTCGACCACCTGCTTGGCGGTGCTGCCGACCGCACCCGAGGCGTCGGTGGCCAGGTTGACCACGATGTTGCGGCCGGTGACGGTGACGCCCAGCGGTGCCGAGGCGGCCGCCGGCTTCACCAGCGCGACGGTCAGCCCGTTGCCGCCCTCGGAGCCGTACGCCTTCGAGCTGACGTAGAGCGTGCTCGCCGGGTCGGTGCCGAACTGCGCCTGTGCCGCCCTGCGGTAGCCGTTGGTCAGGTTCGGCAGGTTGATCACTTCGGCGATCTTCGGGAACTCCCGGCCCAGCGTGGTGATCCGGTTGTTGATCTCCGTCGGGTCCATGTAGTGGTCGACGAAGTCCGAGATGTAGTGCTTGCTCGGGGCCTTGACCTTCGCGCCGAGCCACTTCTTCACCGGCACCGTGACGGTACCGCCGCGGTTGCTGGTGATGGTCGCGGTGGCCGGGGTGTCGGTGATCGGAATCGGGGTGTTGAACCGGTGGTACATGTACTGACCGGCGTCGGTGAACCGGGACATGGTCGCGGTGCCGCCGGAGTCCGGCGCGGTACCCTTGCCCTTGTCCCAGGTGACGGTGAGGATCGTCTGCGCGTCGGTCGCGCTCGACTTCACCTCGACCGAGATGAACCGCTGGTCGTCGAGGCTGGTGAACCACTCCGAGCGCAGCAGGGTGAGCTTGTCGACCTCGGCGGCGTCGAGCGTGGCGGAGGAGATCGCCGCCTGCCGCTCGGCCTTGTTCTCCGCGTAGTCGGTCTGGTCGGAGATGGTGTCGCGTACGTCGAAGCCCAGGTCCCGAAGCTGCTGGGTCTCCTCCGGGCTGAGTACGGCGTGCACCTCCAGCCCGTCCTCCACCGGCTTCTTATATTCGGCGAGGTCGACGCCCAGGTCGTTGAGCCGGTCGAGTTCGGCCTGACCGGGCACGACGACGCGCATCAGGGCGACGCCGTTCTGTTCAGTGCTGGACTGCCGGTCCGGTACGACCTGCCCGTCCGGCCGGGCCTGTTGCGCGCCGACCGGGCCGGCGCCGAGCGCCAGGACAACCGGCAGGGCGAATATGGCCGCTGTCCGGCCCACCCTGCCGAGGTGGGAACTCCTCATCTGAGGTCCTCCAAAAGCGAGCGTGTTCGGGCCGGGTACGGGGGTCGACCCGGCGCCACACGTAAGTGCGGGCGTCAGTCTTTGCTCCTTACGGATCTTCGTCAATACTGACCGGAGAACGTCAGATATTGACATACTTATCGCTGATTCAGCGGCATCTGCACCAAGATCGGGCGAGTGGTCGGGAAGCAGTGACTTGCCCCGCCGCGCGATGGTCGGGGTCCGGAAGCGCCTCGGCGCGGTGGGCGACAATGGGCGTCATGCGGTACGGCATCCTGGGCCCGACACGGGTGCTCCGGACCGACGGGGAACAGATCGCCGTCGGTGGCGCCCGCCTGCGTGCCCTGCTGACGCTGCTGCTGGTCGACGCCGGCCGGGTGGTGTCCGTACCGAGGCTGATCGACGGCCTCTACGGTGAGACGCCCCCGCACGGCGCCGCGAACGCTCTCCAGTCCCAGGTCTCCCGGCTGCGACAGACACTGCCCGGCCCCGACCCGGCCCACCCGCTGGTCGAGTTCCACCGCAGCGGCTACCGGATCGCGGTGGAACCCGACCAGGTCGACGCGTTCCGGTTCGACCGGCTCGCCACCGCCGGCCGGGCGGCGCTCAGCGCCGGTGACCGGCCTCGGGCCGCCGCCCTGCTCCGGGAGGCACTCGCCCTCTGGCGCGGCGAACCGCTCGCCGACATCGCCGACACCCCGGCCGGTCGAGCGCACGCGGCACGGCTGGACGAGCAGCGACTCGACGCCGTCGAGGACCGGATCGACGCCGAACTCGGGCTGCCCGACCGGGCACCACCGATCGGTGAACTGCGCGAACTGGTCGCCGCCCAACCGCTGCGCGAACGGCTGCGCGCCCTGTTGATGCGAGCGCTGTACGAGGCCGGGCGACCGGCCGAGGCGCTGCACGCGTACGAGGACGCCCGCCGTACGCTCGCCGACGAACTCGGTGCCGACCCCTCGGCCGAACTGGCCGCGGTGCACCTCGCCGTGCTCCGCGCCGACCGGGCCCCGACACCCGCGCCGGCCACCCGAGCGGGGCTGCCCGGCCAGCTCACCAGCTTCGTCGGGCGGGAGGAGGAGCTGCGCCGGGTCGGCAAGCTGCTCGACGAGGCCCGGCTGGTCACCCTCACCGGTCCGGGCGGCGCCGGCAAGACCCGGCTGGCGATCGAGGCCGCCGGCCACCAGCAGGCCGACGTCTGCTTCGTCGAACTGGCTGCGGCGAGCCCCGGAACGAACCTGGCCCAGGCCGTACTCGGCGCGCTGGGGTTGCGCGACGCCGGACTGCGGGCCCCGGCCGAACACCGCCGGGACACCACCGACCGGCTGGTCGCGGCGCTCACCGACCGTCCACTGCTGCTGGTCCTGGACAACTGCGAACACGTCGTCGCCGAGGCGGCCCGACTGACCGCCGCGCTGCTGCACGCCTGCCCCCGGCTGCGGATCCTCACCACCAGCCGGGAGCCGCTGCGGCTCACCGGTGAGGCACTGTGCCCGGTCACCGGGCTGGCCCTGCCGCCGCAACAGTGCGGCCCGGCGGACGCCCGCGACTACCCGGCCGTACGGCTGTTCGCCGAACGAGCGGTCGACGTGGCACCGGACTTCGCGATCACCGCCGCCAACGTCGACGCCGTACTGCGCATCTGCCGTACCCTCGACGGGCTGCCGCTGGCGATCGAGCTGGCCGCCGCCCGGCTGCGGACCCTGCCGGCGGCGGACATCGCGGCCCGACTCGACGACCGGTTCCGGCTGCTGACCCGCGGCAGCCGCACCGCCCTGCCGCGCCACCGGACCCTGCGTGCGGCGGTCGAGTGGAGCTGGGACCTGCTCGAACCGACCGAACGGGTGCTGGCCCGCCGGCTGACCGTCTTCACCGGCGGTGCCACTGTGGAATCCGCCGAGGGGGTCTGTGGGCTGCCCGACCACGACCTGGTCGAGGTGCTGGCGGGTCTGGTCGACAAGTCCCTGGTCGAGGTCCACGACGGGCGCTACCGGATGCTGGACACGGTGCGCGCCTACGGCGCCGAACGGCTGGCCGAGGCCGGCGAGGCCGACCGCCTGCACCGGGCGCACGCGGACTGGTTCCTGGCCGTCGCCCAGACCGCGGACCCGCATCTTCGCCGGTCGGAACAGTTGGACTGGCTCCGACGACTGGACGCCGAACGCGACAACCTGCACGCCGCGCTGCGCCGGGCCACCCGCGAGGCCGATCCGGGCACCGCACTCCGGCTGGTCGCCGCCCTGTCGTTCTACTGGTGGCTGCGGGGACTGCGCGGCGAGGCCGCGACGCGGGCCGAGGAGGTGCTCGACACCGTCGGCGCCGAGCCGCCGCCGGGGCTGACCGAGGAGTACGCCCTCTGCCTGCTCAACGCCGCGCTGGGGAACTCCTCCCGGCGGCAGCCGCCGATCGGGCTGAACTCCGCGGAATGGGTGCGGCACACCCTGGGCCGGCCACCCCGACAGCCCTTCCTACTGTTCCTGTCGGCGATGGCCTCCGGACCGCCGACGGACGGTGCCGAGGCCATGATCGAGATGATCGACGAGAACGGCGGACTGCTCGGCGCGGATCCCTGGGTGCGCGCGCTCACCTCGGTCGGCCTGGGCCTGACCTGGCTGTTCAACGGGCAGGTCGAGCGGTCCGAAATCGAGCTGGACCGAGCCCTGCGGGGCCTGCGTGACCTCGGCGACCGCTGGGGCACGGTGCTGGCGCTGACCGCGACGGCGGAACTGGCCAGCGGGCGCGGTGACCACCCGGCGTCCCTCGCCTCGCTGGCCGAGGCGCTGCCCCTGGCCGAACAGCTCGGCTCGACCGTGGACATCGCCGACCTGCTGCGCACCCGTGGTGACGTACGGATCCACGCGGGCGACCTCGCCGGTGCGTACGCCGATTTCCTCCGGTCCGGACGACTCGCCCGGCAGGCGGGCGCACCGGAGCTGGGGGCGGCGGCCCGACTCGGGTTGGCCGAGGTCGCCCGGCTGCGCGGTGACCTGACCGAGGCCCGCGAGCTGTGCGACGCGGCGCTGTCGGAGTGCCCCCTCGGCTGGTTCGGTGCCGCCGGCACGCGGGTGGGAATCCTGGTCACGCTCGGTCGGATAGCCGAGCTGACCGAGGGCGCCGGTGCCGCCCGGGTCCGTTACGGCGAGGCCCTGACCACCGCGATCGGGCTCGCCAGCCTGCCCCCGGTGGGTGGGGCGGTCGACGGCCTGGTCCGGCTCCAGCTCGACGACGCCGACCCGGCGCGGGCCGCCGTGCTGCTCGGCGCGGTCACCGCCCTGCTGGCCGGGGTGCCGGTCGCCGGGGCCACCGAACTCACCCGGATCGAGGAACGCACGAGAGCGAGACTCGGCGACGCGGTGTACGTACCGTCCTTCGCCAGCGGTGCCGCGCTGAGCCGCGACCAGGCACTCCGGGTGGTCGCCGGGCGATGACCGGTGCGTGACCGTCAGCCGGTGGTGCGTGAACGGTCAGCGCCGGATCGCAGGCTCGGTTCATGACAACAACCCGACCTGCGGTGCTGACCGAGGGCCTGCGCAAGCGGTACGGCCCCAACTGGGCACTCGACGGCTTCGACCTGGCCGTGCCCGCCGGCACGGTCTACGGCCTGCTCGGACCCAACGGCGCCGGCAAGACCACGGCCGTACGCGTCCTCGCCACCCTGCTCAGCTTCGACGCCGGCCGAGCGGAGGTGGCCGGCCTCGATGTCACCCGGCAGGCCGCCCTGGTACGCGGCCGGATCGGACTCGCCGGCCAGTACGCCGCCGTCGACGAGATCCTCAGCGGCCGGCAGAACCTGATCCTGTTCGGCCGGCTGCACCATCTCGGTACGCGGGCCGCGCGGCGTCGGGCCGACGAGTTGCTACAGCAGTTCGGGCTCGCCGACGCGGCCGGACGGTCGGCGGGCGAGTACTCCGGCGGGATGCGTCGCCGGCTCGACCTCGCCGCCAGCCTGATCCTGACCCCGGAGGTGCTGTTCCTGGACGAGCCGACCACCGGCCTCGACCCGCGCAGCCGCAACCGGCTCTGGGACGCGATCCGGGATCTGGTCCGGGGCGGCACTACGGTGCTGCTCACCACCCAGTACCTGGAGGAGGCGGACCAGTTGGCCGACCGGCTCTCGGTGGTCGACGCGGGTCGGGTGGTCGCCGAGGGCACCCCGGACGAGCTGAAGTCGAAAATCGGCGGCGACCGGATCGAGGTCGTCCTGCACGACGTGGCGGACCTGGACGTTGCCGCCGGGATCGTCGGGCGGGTCTGCGTCGGGGCCCCGGACCGTGACCCCGAGACCCGCCGGCTCAGCGCCTCGGTCACCGACCGGGTCGCCGCGCTCACCGAGGTGATGCGGGCCCTGGTCGACGCGGGTGTCGCGGTCGAGGACATCGGGCTGCGTCGACCCACCCTGGACGAGGCGTTCCTGCACCTCACCGGCGGTTCCGCCGGCCTACCGACCGGCCGGGCCGACGGTCCGGGCACCGGTTCGCCCGACCGGAAACGAGGCTGATCGACGATGACCACCACAGTGGACACCCGTACCGGTGCGCCGGCCCCGAGCGGTGCGCCGCCGGTGCCGACCACGCCGACCCGGCTGCGCTGGGCGTTCGCCGACGCTCGCGCCATGACCGGGCGCTACCTGACGCACGTGGTCCGGGCACCCGAGGAGGTCATCCTCTACTTCGCCCTCCCGATCATGTTCGTGCTGGTCTTCGGGTACGTGTTCGGCAGCGGGATGGCGGTTCCGGGCGGCGGCGGCTACCGGGAGTTCCTGCTGCCCGGCGTGTTCGTGATGACCATGCTGTACGGCCTCGGCGCGACCGCCACCGGCATCGCCACCGACGTCAACAAGGGAGTCGTGGACCGGTTCCGGTCGATGCCGGTGAGCCGGTCAGCGCTGCTCACCGGTCGGAGCGTGGCCGACCTGCTGCGCGCCCTGCTGGAGATGTCCACCCTGGTCGTCTGCGGGCTGCTGGTGGGCTGGCAGTGGCGCAACGGACTGGTCGACGCGCTGCTCGCGGTGACCCTCATCCTGCTGCTGCGGGTCGCGCTCACCTGGGTCGGGATCTACCTCGGGCTGGTGGTGCCGAACCCGGAGACCGTGTCGGTGATCGTGTTTCCGCTCGCGTTCCCGCTCACCGCGCTCTCCAACGTCTTCGTGGCACCGGAGCTGATGCCGGACTGGCTCGGCGCGATTTCGATCTGGAACCCGCTCTCGGCCACCGTGGCGGCGGCCCGCGAGCTGTTCGGCAATCCCGGCCTGGGTGGCGACTCCTTCGTCTCCCGGCACCCGGTGGTGCTGGCCGCCGGGTGGCCGCTGCTGCTCATCGCGATCTTCGGACCACTGGCGGTCCGCCGCTACCGAAGGCTGAGCCGCTGAGCCGGCTCCCGGCTCCCGCCGCCGGGCACCGGTGCCGGATGCCGGTGTGCGGATGCCGGTGCGGATGTCGGTGTGCGGGTGGCGGTGCGGATGCCGGTGCGACGGTCGGGGCGGTAAAGCGGGGACGGCGGTGAACCGGCGGCGGGCACGGACCGTTGTGGGGTTCGGGTCCGGGTGAACAGAGGGAGGTGCCCGTGCGGGCAACGGCTGGCGGCGAAGCCGTACGACGCCTCGGCCGGTGGGCCGCGGAACGGATCGACCGGCTGCCCGTACGGCACCTGCGGTGGGGACGGCGACTGCGGCGCGGGGTGGCGGTGGTCGGCGTACTGGCGCTGGTCGGGGTGTCCGCGGTGGCGGCCGGCTCCGGATTCGGTGACGCGACGGCGCGGGAGGCGGGCCGCCCGGCCATCCCGGTGCCGGCGGAGCAGGTGCCGACCATCGCCGCCGCCGCACTGTCCTGCCCGGTACTGAGCCCGGCCAGGGTGGCCGCGCAGTTGATGGCCGCCTCCGGTTTCGAGGTGAACCTGCGCGCCGACGGCACCGGCGGTGCGGGCATCGCCGCGCTGACCGACAACAGCTGGCAGTCCTGGGCCCCGTGGCCGAGGGCGCCCCGGCTGGACACCGGCGCGAACATCGTCGCCCTCGCCCACCACGTCTGTGACCTGGCCGGACAGGTACGCCAGGCCGGTGTCGACGGGGACCCGTGGCGGCTGGCCCTGGCCGCGTACCGGTCCGGGCTGCCGGCCGTACGGGCCGCACGCGGTGTCCCGCCCACGGCCAGGGTGTACGTCGACACCGTGGCCGCGTACGCGACCTGGTACGAGCGGCAATCCGACCTGACCGCCGGCAGCCCGAGCCCCACCCCGCGCGCCGTCGGGGCGGTCCCCACGCCGGGCACCGCCCCGATTCCGGTGCCGGACGCCTACCTGCCCCTGGTGCTGGCCGCCGGCCGGGTCTGTGCGGCGGTCACCCCGGCCCGGGTCGCGGCCCAGTTGATGGCGTCCTCCGGCTTCAACCCGAACCTGCTCAGCGCCGGCGGGGGTCAGGGGGTCGCCCAGTTCCTGCCACAGTCCTGGTCCCGGTACGCACCCACGGCCGCCTCCCCGTGGGACCCGGGTACGGCGATTCCCGCGCTCGGCCAGGCGATGTGCGTACTCACCCGCGAGCTGTCCGGGCTGGGTGCGGACCCGTACCCGATGGCGCTTGCCGCGTACCACTGGGGTAGCGCCGTGGTCCAGCAGGCCGGCGGCCTGCCCGACTCGCCGGGCCTGCGGGAGCACACCGCGATGGTGCTCGGCTACGCCGACCACTACGCCCGGGATCCACGGCTCGGCGGCCCACCGAACCCCGGACCGCCGAACGGGGCCCCACCGCCGCCCGGCAATCCGGCGGTGCCGCCGGTCGCCGGGACCGCGCCGCCCCTGGCCGGACCGCCGGCCGTCCAGCCGGGCGGGCCACCGCTGGGCGCCGCCGCACCGCCGCCGGCCGCTCCGCCAGCCCCGGCGGCCCCGGCGGCACCAAAACCGCCGGCACCGAAACCACCGGCCAGTCCGCCCCGGCCCAACCCGACGACGACCAAGCCGGCCCCGTCCGGTGTCGCGATCCGCGGCTACGCCGACAAGTGCATCCACGCGCCGGGTTCGGCGGACGGAACCGCGCTACGGCTCTGGTCCTGCAACGGATCGGCGAACCAGCGGTGGACGTTCGCCTCCGACGGCAGTGTCCGGGCGTTCGGCAGGTGCATGGACGCGGCGTGGGCGTCGACCGCCGACGGCACCACGGTCCAGCTCGCGAACTGCAACGGTGGCCCGGCCCAGCGGTTCACCCTCAACGGCGCCCACGACCTGACCAACAGGCTGGCGAACAAGTGTGTCGACGTCCAGGACTGGAACAGCGCCAACGGGGCCCGGTTGCAGCTCTGGCAGTGCAGCGGCGACGCCAACCAGAAGTGGTGGCGCGGCTGAGTCGCCGACGGCGGCCCGCTCTCAGATCGTCCGGATCGCCCCGCTCCCGCCGGATCGAACCGTCGTGCTCCCCCGCGCTCAGGCCGTGGTCGGTGGGGAGCCACCGGTCGGCGGCGAGACCTCGCCGGTGATGTCGCTGGGCATGCCGGTGGCTTCGCGGGCCTCGTGTGTGATGTCGCGGGCTTCGTGTGTGACGTCGCGGGCTTCGTGTGTGACGTCGCGGAAGTCGTTGGCGTCAAACTGCCCGAACGCGGTGACCAGGGGACCCAACCGGTCGCATTCGTCCTGACAGGAGGGGCAGCCGGCGAGGTGTCGCTCGAAGGCGGCCTCGGCGTCGGCGGCCAGCGCGCCGAGGAGGTACAGCCCGGCCGGATGGCCCGGGTGCTCGCGGTCGGGGTCGATCATGGGGTCCGCCGGATCTGCTCTGGTGGCGGGCACCGATCGGTGCCGTCTGCCCAAGGGTAGAAGTCGGTCCGGCGGAACACCGAGTCGAGGTCGGTCGGCCGTACCGAGGTCAGTCGGCGTTCGTCGACCCGACGGCCGCCCGGAGCGCCCGCAGCCCGTAGTGGGCACGGGACTTCACCGTCCCCTCCGGGATGCCCAGCCGGGCGGCAACCTCACCGGTCGACAGGCCGTGGAAGTACAGGTCGATCAGGACCGTACGGTGCTCCGGCTTCAGCTTCGGCAACGCCTCGCGTACGGTGTGCGCGGCGACCACGCCCTCCATCGCGTCGTTGGTCGCCGGCAGCCGTGACATGTCGACCGCCCCCACCTCGGTCGGCCGGGCCTGCCGGGCACGGGCCGCGTCGATGGCGATCCGCCGCGCCACGGTGAACAGCCACCGGCGCTGGGACTCCTGGTCGGCGGCGAGCACGTCGATGCTCCGCCAGGCGCGCACCATCGTCTCCTGGAGCAGGTCCTCGGCCAGGTGCCGGGCGCCCAGGGTCAGCCGCAGCAGGAAGCGGAACAGCGGGTCGGCGTGCATCTCGTACAGGATCACCATGCGGGCGTCGGTGAGACGCCGGTCCGGCTGGGACGCGTCAACGGTGTCCCGCCCGGTCGCGGACGACACCGTCGCACCAGCCTCATTGCACACCGCGACCACCGGGTTGCCTCCCCCACCGCCACCGCCGTCGGGCGGGCGCCCGATGACTGCCGCCACGTTCCGTTGCCCGCTCTGACCGACGGTGGAGGAAAGGAGACACGTGAATGTCTTGGAGATGAATCTTGGTGTGTGGCAACACTTTCCGGGTCGGCGACCCGGACGGATCAGCCGTCAGACATTGGCGCCCACCACTGGCGAGACGTCCGATACGCGCAGGATCCGCAGGTCGTCCACACTGGGCGAGACCACCGACCGCAGCCGGCCGGCCTGTCGGGTCACCGCCTCGTCCAGCAGCTGTCGGGCGTACCGGCCGTTGCCGAACGAGCGGCCGGTGGGCACCCGTTCGAAGTGCGCCCGCAACGCCACCAGGGTGTCGCCGGGACACTCGTAGCCGCTCGACCGGGCCAGCCCCTCGAAGATCGCGACCAGCTCGTCGGCCTGGTAGTGGACAAAGTGGATGTGCCGGGTGAACCGCGACTGGAGGCCGGCGTTGGCGGCGAGGAAGGCGGCCATCTCCTCGTCGTACCCCGCCGCGATCACCACCACCTCGTCCCGGTGGTCCTCCATCAGCTTGACCAGCGTGTCGATCGCCTCCCGGCCGAAGTCGTTCCGACTGTCCGCCGGGGCGAGCGTGTACGCCTCGTCGATGAACAACACCCCGCCGCGCGCCCGGTCGAACGCCTCCCGGGTCCGGTGCGCGGTGTGTCCGACGTACTCGCCGACCAGGTCGGCGCGGGCCACCTCGACCAACTGCCCGCCGCTGAGCACACCCAGCGCGGTCAGCAGCCGCCCGTAGAGCCGGGCCACCGTGGTCTTGCCCGTTCCGGGTGGACCGGAGAACACCAGGTGCCGGGAGACCGGCGGGACCGGCAGACCGGCCCGCACCCGAGCCCGTACGTTCGCCAGCAGGTCGATCAGGTCGGACACCTCACGCTTCACGCCGGCCAGACCGATCATGTTGTTGAGCTGTGCCAACAGGGCGTCCACCTCGGCCGCGCGGGGCGCTCCGGCACTCACCGCCGAGGCAGCCGCCGCTCCCAGGTCCTGCGGCAGCAGTTGGGCCAACTCGACCCCGGAGGACGCGCCCGCCTCCGACAGCCGGTACGCCTGCCGCCCGATCATCTCCTCGAACACCCGACGGGCCACCCGCGCGTTGCCGAACGACTCGGTCCGGGGCATCGTGTCGAACAGCTGGGCCAGGGCCAGCCGGGTGTCGTACTCCAGGGCGTAGTGGTGGGTGCTGCACAGCCGCTCGACGATCGTCACCAGCTCGTCGGTGGTGTAGCTGTCGAACTCGACCGTCCGGGAGAACCGGGAGGCCAGACCGGGGTTGGACGCCAGGAACGTACGCATCTGCGGCGAGTAGCCGGCGACCACCACCACAACCTCGTCCCGGTGGTCCTCCATCAGCTTGACCAGGGTGTCGATCGCCTCCCGCCCGAAGTCGTGGCCGGAGCCGCCCTCGACCGGGGCGAGCGCGTACGCCTCGTCCAGGAAGAGCACCCCGCCGATCGCCTCGGTGAACTTCTGCGTCGTCTTCACCGCGGTCCCGCCGATGTGCTCGGCCACCAGGTCGGCCCGCGCGACCTCGACGAGCTGCCCGCCGGGCAGTACACCCAGTGCGGCCAGGATCTGCCCGTAGAGCCGGGCCACGGTGGTCTTGCCGGTACCGGGCGCACCGGCGAAGACCAGGTGCCGGGACATCGGCGGCATCGGCAGCCCGGCCGCGCTGCGCCGGGCGCTGATCCGGTGCAGCCCGACCAGGGTGGCCACCTCCTGCTTGACCCCGGCCAACCCGACCAGGGCGTGCAACCGGGCCAGCAGCGGGGTGACCGGATCCTCGGTCGGGCGCTGCGCCGGCACCGACTCCGGTGTCGAGCCGGCCGCCTCCGGGGCGTCGGCCGGCTCCGGCCGCACCGGCTGGTCGCCAGCGGCCCGCACCGGTTCCGGCACCGCGCCCGCCACACCGTGGCGTACCTGCTGGCCGCCGTTGCCACGGACCGTGGTCTCCGGCATCGACACCGGCTCGACGGTGTCCAGCCACACCCCGTCGCCGACGTTGTCGAAGATGTCGCACCGCTCCAGCCGTCCGCGCGACCGGGCGGCGAACCGAATCCCGACCCCCCGACTGTGGTGCACCCGGGTCTCCCGGAGGGTGACCTCGGCGGTCGCCTCGACGGTGACCCCGGCGTCGTGCGCGTCACCGATGTCGGAGGAGGTCACGGTGGCGGTGCCGCCGGCCGCGACGAGCAGCCCGAACCGGCCGCCGCGCAGGTGCGCGTCGGCCACGGTCAGCGTCGCCCCGGCACCGATCCGGACCGCCGCCGTGGCGCAGTCCGTCACCCTGAGCCGGCGGACGGTGCCCCGGCCGCCGTCGACGGACTGTAGCCCGTACCCGGTGCTGCCCGTGATGGTCAGACCCGCCAGCAGCGGGTCGGCGCCGCCCCGGAGGATGACCCCGGTTTCGCCGCCCACCACCTCGGTGCCGGTCACCTCGCCGGTCACCGACCCGTCGAAGAGCAGGGCGACGCCGTCGCCCCCGGCGATCCGGCCGCCCTCGACCTTCGGCGCCGCGGTGCCGGTGATCGCGACCGCCGCCGCACCGGTCTGCGCGAACTCGCAGCCCACGAGCAGGCCGGCCGCGCTGTCGAGCAGGTAGGCGCCGTGGCCGGCGGTGCCGGTCACCCGGCAGCGGCGCAGTTCCGGTGCGGCCCCGCCGGACCAGACCAGCCCGTGACCGCCGATGCCACGCAACTCGCAGTCCTCCAGGGTGGGGCGGCCGCCGGTGGCGACCAGCCCGGAGCCGGGGGTGTCCCGCACTACCGTGTCCAGGACCCGGATCGCCCCGTCCTGCTCGACCGCCACCGCCGGGCCGTCGACCGCACTGATCTCGCAACCGCGTACGGTGCCCCGCCCGGCGCGGGTGGAAAGCACTCCGGCGCCCCGTACCCCGGTGACGGTGCAGCCGACGAACTCCGGGTCCGCCCCACCGGCGATGACGATCGCCGCCCCGCCGATGTCGCCGATCGTCGTGTTGCCGACCGTGCCGCCGCCCTGCTGTTCGATGAGGAAACCGGCGCCGGCCGGGTTCGTCACCGCGCAGTCGTCCAGCTCCAACCGTCCGGCCACCGCGTGTACCGCCACGATCCCCTCGGCGCGTACGTCGCAGCCGGTCATCCGCAGCGTGCCGCCGCCGATCTGCACCGCCGGGAACGAGTCACTGCCGCCGATGACCGCGACCCCGCGCAGGGTGGCCGAGCCGCCCCCGACGAACACCGCCACCCCGCCGTCGGCCTGGAGCGTCACGGTGCCGCGACCGTCCTCGGCGACCAGGGTCACGTCACCGGTGAACCGCAACTGCTCCCGGTACGTCCCCGGTTGCACCACGATGGTGGCGCCCGGCCCGGCCGCCGCGAGCGCGTCGGAAATCCTGGACGGGCAACTGGGATCGTGCTGGGATACCGACAGCATGTCCTGGCTCACGCGCGCGTACCTCCACTGTGCCCGCCCGGTGACCGCGCCTCGGTAGCACCTGACATGGCGAACTGCGACGGAATGGCAAAGACCCGCCCCGACCGGTCCAGGCCGGGGGCGAACTCCAGGCATCGGGGCGGTCGGCCCGCGCGACCGGACGTACGGGCGGCGCGCAGCCGTTCGAGCAGCCGGTCCGTACCCCGGTCGCCCCGACCCCCGTTGCCGGCGAGGTCCCGCAGCAACACCCGGATCGGCTCCCGCTCGTCGTCCGGCGGGTCGACCGCGAGCACCGCGAACCGGCTGCCGGGCGGGAACAGCGCGGCGGCCGTCTCACCGGGACTGATCCGGTCCAGCCGGCGGGCGCTGGCCGACCAGATGACGAAGTGGACCGTCGCCTCCGGCGCCGGACCGGCGGCGAGGTCGACGTCGAGGAACGCCGGTTCGACCAGGTCCAGACCGGGCCGGTAGCCGGCGAGTGCCGGCGGCGGCACCAGCGCCGACGCGTAGACCGGCCCGAGCACGGTGGGCAGCCGGCGCAGCCCGTACGCGGCACCACGGGCCAGCAGCCGGGCCCGCTCCGCCGAACCGCCGCCGGCCGTACGGACGGCGCCCTCCACCGGGCCGCCGGTGCGCAGTTCCCGGTTCACCGGCTCCCGCTCGCCGTCGTGGTACGCCCGCAGCGCCACCAGCCCGGCGATCATCTCGGCCGAGGCACCGGCGGCACGCATGCCCGGCTCCTCGGCCAGGGTCCGGGTGATGACGCGTACGTGTGCGTCGTACCGCCCGTTCAGACTGTCCCGCAGGCGGGTGCGGTCCGCCGGATCCCAAGCCGGCTCGATGAGCCAGTACGGCGCCGACCCGACCGGTACGGGCTCGGGTGCGGGGACCGGTTCCGCCTCGGGCCGTGGCGGCGGTACCACCGTCACGGCGGGCAGCACGGCTGCTCCGGCGCGGTTGACGGGTACGGCGCGGTCGGCGACGGCCTCGACCCTGCGCACCGCCGCAGCCTGGTCGGCGGTGGCGTCTACCTCGTTGACCGCCGCGCCCGGAAGGCCCGAGCCGGCCGGCTCTGCCCGCTCGCCCCGGTACGGCGCCGGAAGGTCGTGGTTGGCCGACGCACCGAGCAGTGCCGGGCTGCCCGGGTCACCGAAGCGCGTATCGATGGGAATCTGTGTCGGGGTCGCCGGGATGCCGTCGGCGGATCCGGGTTGCCGGCGTGCCACCGAGGTTGGCTCCGGCCGGGCGGCACCGCGGTCCACCACCGCCAGAACCGGCAGCGGCGCCTCCCGGCCCAATACCAACAGCGCCGGTACGTCGCTCGGAAGCGGCTCGGTCAGGATCGGCTCGGTCGGAATCGGCTCGGTCGGAATCGGCTCGGTCGGTGGCGTGGACACCGGGTGTACGGCGAGCGCGGGCGGGACCTCCCGCCAACGGGTCATGTCCAGCAGCGCCACCGACTCGACCGGCACCGGTTCGGTACCCACCGACCCGACCTCACCGACCGGGGCCGGGTCCGACTCGGCCGGCTCGCTGAGGTCCGCCCCGGACACGGACGGCTGCTCGGTCGACGGCACGGGCACGGTCGACGGCACGGGCACGGTCGACGCCACGGGCACGGTCGACGCCACGGGCACGGTCGACGCCACGGGCACGGTCGACGGTGGGCCGAGCGGGCGGCGGCGTGCGCCGGCCGGTGGTGGTGGTAGGACACGGCCGACCAGCCGGTGGCGGGGACCGGCGGGCGACGTGGCGTTCCTCGGCGTCCAGCGGCGGAACTGCCCCTGTGTGACGAGCAATCCGTACGCGGTCACCGACACGGCCGCGTCGGCGCCGAGAACGGGGCCGCCGAGCGCGTCCGCCAGCCCGCCGAAGAGCAGGTCGGCGGCGGGACCGGCGGGCGACGTACCGGAGCAGAGCAGCACCACCGGCCGACCGGAGCCGCCCCTCGCCGCCACGATCATCTTCGCCAACCCGGTCGGCGACACCGGACGACCGGCCACCCGGAAACCGGTCGCACCGATCTCGACCTCGACCACGTAGCCGGCGGCGAGCGGCAGACCGAGCGTCGGCGCGTGCTCGGGCAGGAACGACCAGCCGGCCGGTGTGGACCGTCCGGAAACCTCCCGGTCCGGACTGGCCAGTGCGCTCCGGGAACGGCTGTCGCCTGGGGAACGACTGTCGTCCGGGGAGCGGCTGTCGTTCTGGGGCGGCTCTGCCGGCGTACGGGTGGGGGTCGGTTCCGGCGGAGCGGGCCGGCGTCGGCTGCCGCCGTACGGCAGGTAGCGGGGGGTGGTCGAGCCGGTCAGCTGCCCGGCGCCCGGACGCCAGACCAGCGAACCGTCGGCCCCGACCCCCGCCCGCCGGTAGGCGTCCTCGCTCGCGACCCCACCGCCAACGGCGGCGCCATCGCTGTCGGCATCCGCACCGCCCCCGGCGTCGGGGATCGGTGCCGGCGGTCGGGCGGGCCACTCCGGCTCCGGATACGGCTGTCCACCGGGAACACAACCGAGCCAGGCCCGCCCACCGGTGAGCGTCGGGGTCGGCCGCGACTCATCCACCGTGCAGGGTTCCAGGGGGACGATGATCTCCTGGCCGATCCGGTCCGCCAGGTCGCGGACCAGTCGTTCCACCGACAACGGCCCGGCGTACGCGCCGAGGGTGAGTAGCCGGATGCCGGCCGCGCTGCCGCCGAGGTGTTCGCCGAGGATCTCGGGCAGGAGCGGGAATAGTTCGGGTAGGGCGCTCACCGCGGCGGTGCCGAGCACGGTGACCCGGTCGGGCTCGACCGGCAGGGCGGCGGTGAGCCGGATCAGCGGTTCCGGGTCCTCGTCGGCGGTACGCAGCAGCAGCGCGTCACCGACGGCCTCGGCGATCACCGACCCGACGGTCGGGGCCGTGGTCTGCTCTGAGGTCACCGGACCGCCCCCTTCCCAGCCTGGCCCTGGTCCGACCGCCGTCCCGGCGGATGGCGCTGTTCACTGTCCGGTCGCCTGCACTACGCACGCCACCCCGGTCCGGTTCACGACGATCCCCGGGTCATCCGGTTGTCAGCCCGACCGGGTCTACGGCGGATTCGGCGACCGGTGCCTGTACGGCGGCCAGCGTCCGGTGCAGGCTCAGTACGCCGACCTCGGGCATGGCGTACCGGCCGGCGCGGATGTGTTCGGTGAACTCGGCCGTCGGTGCCAGCCCGTGCCGGTCGAGGTAGTAGGCGACGGCGTCGCTCCACACCCAGGTTCCGTCGGTGCGGAAGCTCATCGGTACGGCCGCGCCCCGGGCCGGGTCCACCACGTCGTCGAGCAGCGTGGTGGTGATCACGAGCGGCACCCCGTGCCGGAGATACCGCAGGATGCGGTCCCGCTCATCGTGGTCGAGCGTCGCCGCTTGCGGTTGGTCCCCCACGAGCGGGTCGAACAGCGGGGCGATCCGGATCTCGGGTTGTGGCTCGGCGGTCCAGAGCAGGGCGGCGAAGCCGAGTGCGGTGCGCTGGAACATGGGCAGCGTGTCGGGGTCGGCGAAGACGGTGACCAGGGGGTCGACCTCACCCGCGTCGACCAGCACGCGTTGCAGGCGGGCGGTGATCGCGGGCAGGCCGTCGCCGCCGGTCGGGTCGGTCGCGTACACCAGGTACATTCGCTTGGCCGGCGGCCACTGGGTGTCCAGCGCCGGGTAGCGCCAGCAGCGCCACAGGGCCAACGGGCCGGGCCCGTCGCCGATCGCGCCGGCCAGCGCGGCGTCGACCTCGTCGGGACCCGCCGGGCCGCGGTCCGACAGGGTCAGATCGATGTTGTACGGGATCCGCTCGCCGTACTCGGCCAGCACCTCCGGGCCGACCGGTGCGAGTCCGTACAGCGGCATGATCTCGTCGTCGGCGGTCTCGATCCCGGTCAGCAGGTCGGTGTCCCCGCCGGCTTCGCCGAGGGTCCCGCCGAGCAGGGCGATGTCCGCCGGGCTGAGCGGGATCCGGCTGGTCATGGCCGTGAACACGATCGCCTGGGCGACGTCGACCAGCATCCCGGCGGCGAGCCAGGTACGGGCTTCGGCGACCAGTTCGTCGGGCATCGTGCCGTCGGCCCGCAGTAGCAGGTGGTGGAAGGCGGCCATCCGCCCGCTTTCGCTCATGCCGGCTCTCCAAGGGATTCGATGGGTTGGTCGGTGACCCCGTGTGTCGCCGCTATCCGGGCGGCGAGTTGCGCGGCGTACTGCTCGCCCAGTCCGTTGTTCAGGGCGGCGGTGACCCGGTCGCGCAGTTCGGCCATGAGTGCCGGCCGTCCGGGCAGCGGCCCGGCGTACGGACGGATGATCGCGTCGGTCAGTTGACCGACGCCGACCCTTATCCGGGGGAACCGGGGGATCGGATGGGGCGGGGCGGGGTCCTCGATCACGTTCGCCATCCCCCCGATGCCGAGCACCTTGCCAATGGCCTCGCGGTCGACGATCTTCCGCTCGGCGTCCCGCCGGAGCGTCGTGTCGGCGTCCCTCCTCAGCCGGGTCAGGTGGCCGGTGTCGACCGGGAGCGGGCCGGCCTTCGACCGGACCATGGCCTCCGTCATCCGTTCGCCGTCCCGCCGCCGGGAAGGCGTCAGTGTGCTCGCTACGTCCCGATCGATCGGGGACGCGTCCCGGTCGGTCGGGGACGCGTCGCGGTCGAGCGGGGACGCGTCCCGGTCGATCGGCGGCAACCCGTCGCCGTCGTCGCTGTCACCGTCGATGTCGGTGTCGCCGTCGGTGTCGCCGAGGTCGTCCGCGACCAATGCCACGTGGTGCGGCACGGCGACGTACGTGGCCTCGAAGTCGTCCAGCAGCTCGGAGTGCGTCTGGAGCAGCTCCCACCACTCGGCCTCGATCCGCTCCCGCTCCTCGACCGCCTCCCGCCACGTTTCGTGGGCCTCGTCGCGTGCCCCGCTCGCCTCCGGCCTGGTCATCGGCCGGTCCCGCAGCACGGGCTCCCGGACGCCTTGCAGCCGGTACCTGGCCGCCTCCTCGGCGTCGGTCGCCGCGACGAACCGCTCCCCGGTGGCGTGCAGCATCCGGTCATGGGCCACGATCCGGTCGAACGCGTCCCGCATCCCCGGCCGTACGGCGTCACTGTCGTCGATGGCGAGCACCTGGCGGGCGTCCTCCAGCCCCATCCGCAGCACCACGGTCACCGGGTCCAGCGGACGGTCGACGCGCTGCCGGGCCGGCAGCAGCACCCGGATCCGCTCGGGCAGGGTCACCTCGATCACCGGCTGGCAGACGTACGCGACCGCGGCCGACGGACCCTCGGGCTTGACGTTGCCGAACCCGGTCGCCCCGCCCTCCTCACCGGAGCCGGCCGCCGCGGTCTCCCCGGTGGAGGGACCGGCGCCGCTGGTCTCCAGCGCCTGGTACGGGTCGCCCAGGTAACCGCGACCGAGCAGCAGCCGGGGCGCCTGGGTGGACTGGATCAGCGCGTTCGTACCGCTGCCGCCGGCCGTGGTCGCCTGCTTCACGTGCTCCCGGTACACGCCGGCGTCGACCCCGGCCAGCCGGACCGCCACCGGCACCAGCCGGACCCGGACCACCGCCCCCTTCATCGACACGGCGGCGCTCGGCACCTCGGGCAACTCCAGCCCGAGTACGTCCAGCAGGTCGCCCGCGTTCGGCAGCAGCAGTTCCGGTGTCAGCCCCTGGTGCACCTGGTGGGCGCCGGCGTAGCCAGCCTGGGCCAGCCGGTTCGACACCCCCTGGAGCATGTTGTTCACCGCGGCCTGGAGCACCCCGGCACCGTCGATGTCCTCCGGCGCGAACCGGGGTGGCACCAGGATCCCGTTGCGTTCCCGCCAGCCGGGCGAGCGGAGCCGACCGGTCCGCTGGTCCGGCGCGGGCAGCTGGTTCGCCGGAAGCTGGTACGCGCCCGGGTCGCCGGGTTCGGCGGGCGGCCGGGCCACCGCGCCGGCCTGCCGGATCCGCAGGTTGGTGGCCCACCGGTCGATGGTCACCGGCGCCTGGAAGGAGACCACCCCGCCGCGTACGGGTCGACCCCGGTAGTAGATCCGGATCTCGAACCGGGGCTGGAGCCGGGTTCTCGCCTTCACCCCGCGCCCGGAGCTGATGTCGGTGGTCCGGACCTCCGACTCGGAGCTGTTCGAGCTGAGCACGAGCGAGCCGTAGCCGTACTGGTGCCCGAGGCCGAGTGCCGCCGGCTTGCCCTCCGGGTTCAGGATCGCCGAGCCGGCGACGTTCCCGAAGACCGCGTCACCGCGCCCGCTGCGAACGGTCTTCCCCCCACCCCCGACGCCCACCGTCCGTACGTCGATGTCGTTGTGGTCGGCGACGAAGCGGACCAGTTCGGGCGGCCGGTCGACGACGGCGACCAGGCGGATGTCGAACAGCCGCTGGCTGACCAGCCCGGTCTCCGGGTAGAGCAGCGACACCCCGCCGTCGAACAGCGCCGCCCAGTGCCGGGGCAACCCGGTCCGGGACAGTACGTTGAGCAGCCGCCGCCGGTTGAGCATCGGATCGGACAGCCCCATGCCGGTCAGGGTCGCCAGGATCCGGGCGAACACCGGGTGGGGGTTCGCCTGCGCGACCACCGCCCGCAGGGCGGCGATGGCCGGTGCGACCAGCGAGGGCACCTGGTGGAACGTCTGCAACCCCAGACCGGGCGAACGTCCGGGCGGCAGCACGAACTCCCGGCCCCGCACCTCCTGGGCGATGGCGACCGGCACCGGCGGGTTCGGCAGCCGCCCGATCAGACCGAGCCGGACCGCCTCGTCCTCGCTGACCCAGAGGTAGACCGCGTTCTCGATCACGGCACTGCGGGTCACCGTCTTGTGGTGCTCCCAACCGGCCGGCTGGAACGGCTCCGGCAGCAACGACCTGGGCAGGTCGGCCGGGTTCGTCACCTCGGCGACCACGCTCGCCCGCAGGTCGGCCACCACCAGGTACGAGCGGGTCCTGGCCTTCCGGTTGTTGACGTTGCGTTCGATGAACCCGCTGACCTTCTTCCGGTGCCGGGTCATCCGGGAGTAGACGATCCGCTGGTAGCCGCCGGATCCGGTGCCGCCACCGCTGTATCTGTCCTCCTTGTTGCTCGTCTCGCGGCCGGTCACGCCGAACTGGGCCCGCGCCTGGATCTGGTTCTCCGTGGTCCTGGTCCCCCACACCTGCACCCCGCCACCGGGCGCATTCTCGGTGGTGACCTCGGACAGGTTCGGCGCCAGCCTCGGTCGGGTGAGCCGGGCGGCCACCGACACGTTCAGCCGCCCGCCGTCCGCCTCGGTGGTGATCGGTTCCAGGTCCCACTGCTGTTCGGTCATCGGTCCCAGGTTCGCGACCTGCTGGGTGGTGGAGAAACGGTCCACCAACTCGGCCCAGACCGGCATTCCCTCGACCAGGGTCACGTCGCCGCGCAGCCCGCCGAGCTGGCGTCGGGACGAGCCGTCGTCGTACTGCTGGGTTTCCAGGGCCGTCTCCCGGGCCAACCGCATCAGTTCGGCGCTGCCCGGCATCGCCTCCACGAACCGCCAGTCCAACACCGCCGGACGCGGCTGCGGAGGCTGTACCGGTTGGGGAGGTTGCGGCTGCGGTTGCGGGGGTTGGGGCGCCGGCCGGTCCACGAAGTCCCGCAGCGTCGACAGGTCGGCCATGGTACGTCGACGCAGCGGCAACTGGTCCGCCGCGTCGGTGGCGTCCAACCGGGTGACCGGGAGCTCGTCGAGATCCTGGCGCGGGATCGCGCTGTTCGCGAACAGCACGCTCACCGGCTTGCTCGTGGTCAGCGTGTACTGGTTGATCAGCCGGTCGCCGACCTGTACCTGGTTCCGGTCCCAGGCGGCGTTCGGCGCGGTGGTCGGGGTCAGCGGTCCGGCCCGGTGGCCGAGCCCGAGCCGCGCCCGTGGATTGCGACCCAACCGATTCTTGTACGTGTAGACCGTGACCACCAGCTCCAGGTCACCGTCGAAGCGTTGGGAGTCGGGCGTACCGCCGTGCAGTGCGCTCTCCTGCCCGGTCGTGTCCACCCCGCCCTGCTGCGCCCACCGCCGCTGCCCCTCCACCGCGCCGCCGGGCATCACCGCGGCGCTCGCCTCCAGCCCCGGGAAACGCTTGATGAAGGCGCCCTCCACGGACAGCGCCGCCCGCCACTGCGCCCCGGCCGCCGCCCCGTCCTGCTCGCTGTTGGACTGGAAGTTGCGTACGGCGACGCCCTTCTCCACCCCGGAGTAGGTCAGGTCCCGGGTGTGCCGGGCGGTGACGTGTACCACCACGTGCCGCGTGTGCCAGAACTTCGTCCGGGTCAGCACCGCCGCCACCCCACCGTTGAGCAGCGCGGTGTAGTTCTGCCGCAGCGCCGGTACGGAGAGCACCCGGTCCAGTTCGGACTGGTTCTTCTGCCGCTCGCTCGCCGAACTCACGTACCCCATCGCCTGGACCGCACCGGCGGTCCGGAACCGGGGCAGGAAACCGCCACCGATCCCCCGCACCAACGCCGCCGTACGGTCGTGCACCTCGCGGAACCCGCCCATCCCGGTCGGTACGGAGTTGCCCCCGCTCCTGGCCCACGGCGGCGGCAGCGGATCCGGTTCGGGGTCCGGGATCGTGCCGTCGCCGCCGTCCTCCACCTCGGCGATCGGGTCGAGGGCGGAATCGTCCGGTGCCTTCCGGCTCTTGCCCTTGTCGCGCCGCCCGGTCGCGTCGTCGTCGGCCGGTGGTGGTCCGGCGAGCAGTTGGTCGGCCTTGTCCCGAGGCATCCGGGCCAGCATGGTCAGCTCGACCACTATCGGCCGTGGGGACCGACGGAACGGCCGCTGGAACGCGTTGACCCGGGTCGACGCGTCGATGGTGAGCCGGACCTGCACCCGGGCCAGGACGTTCTTCACGTCCTTGAACTCGGTCCCGGTTCGGCTGGTGCTGCTCTGCTTGACGCTGGTGGTCGTGTTCCGCCGGAAACCCGCACTCAGCCGGGCCTGCACGTACGCGATCCCGAAACCCCAACGGAACGCGCCGCTGCCGCCCCCGCCGACGGAACTGACGTGCTGCTGGCGCCCGACGGACGTGACGCCCGGCTGCCACCGGAACGACGACTTCGGGATGTCCTCGATCACCTCCATCGCGGTGACCTCGGAGGTCATCTCCAGGGCGACCGCCTGGCGGCGCGACGGGCTGAGCACCAGGGGTGAGTGGGCCGTGCTTTCGAGGGCCAGCGGCACCTGACCCAGCACGCTCGACTCGCTCAGCAGCGAACGGACCTGTTCCCGGCCGATGCCGCCCTCGCCGACCGTACCGGTGGGTCGAAGCTGTCGCAGGACATCCTCGGCGACCTCGTTCCAGGTGGTGGTCGGGGTCGGGTTGCCGTGCGGATCCCGACGGTCGATCCGGGCGTCCTCGATCCGTACCGGGAAAAGGTTCTCCACCAGCGTGGAGACGTCGAACCGACCCCGCCGGGAGCTGACCGCCCGGACGGCCGGCGGGGCTTTCGCGATGTCGTCCAGGGCCCGGAAGGCGATCGACGCGGTCGGCCCGCCCGGCGGTGGCGGGTGGGCGGCCATCCGCTGCCGGTGCGCGGCGTCGGTCTCGTACGCCGGCGGCGACGACGTCGGTGGCCGACCCGCCCGGTCCACCGTGACCGAGAACCGGACCGAGGCCAGCACGAGGTGGGAGCCGGCGCCGCTGCGGATGTTGCGGGAGTCGGTCAGGGTGCCACTCGATTCGGCGGTCTCCGCCGCGCGGGCGAACGCGAGGTCACCGGAGACCGCGCCGCCGGGCCCGAACCGGCCGCCGATCGCGCCGCCCAGGGCGAGCGCGAGGCTGTCCGAGGCGGTCGCGTTCTCCTTGAGCGCCATGTTGGTGTCGCCCCGGGTGTCGTACTTCGCCTTGTCCGCGCCCTGGTCCACCCACTGCTGGCTGTCGGTCAACCGGGTCGGGGCGATGGTGACGGAGTGCCAGCGCCGCCACCCGTCCCGGACGTCGAACGTCCGCCCGCCGGTCGCGAAGAACGACTGGAGGTCGTTGCGCAGGGCGTGCTCGATCGCCGTGGTGTCGACGGTGAGCGCCGGGCGCCCGCCGTAGGTGATCCGGGCCAGCCGGTTGGACAGCCGCGCCCGTACCTGGGCCTGCACCGACTGCCGCAGGTCAGCCACCAACCGGTCGATGTCGGCCGCGCCGTCGACCTCGGACAACAGCTCGGGCCGTCGGTCGTAGACACCGAGCAGGTCGCTGATGTCCGGTAGCGGGGCGGGAGCCGGGGCCTTGCCTCGTTTGTCGGGTGTCTCCGTCGGTGTGGCCGGCGTCTCCGTCGTGGCGATGCTCGGCGAGGCGGTGGAGGTGGAGGCCCCGGGTCTGGTCCAGGGCGCGAGCTTCTTCCGCTCCGGTGTCCTGGGCGTCGACGTCGACGCTTCCTGCTCGGTCGTCGCCGGTTTGCGGCCGAGCCGCAGGCCCGGCCCACCGTCCGGGCCGGCGACCGCGACGATCCCGTCGAACGGCCGGGCCGGGCCGTCGACGTCGTCGTTGAGCACGTCCCAGCCTTCGCCACCCAACCCGTCGGGGACGAAGAGCAGCCACGGGTCACCGCCGACCGAGAGCAGGTCGGCGGCGGGGTCGCCGGTGCCGGCGACGACGTCGCCCGACGGGGCGAGCACGTCCGTACCCCGGGCCGAGGCGAGCCGCTGGGCGAAGCCCCCGGCCAGCCCGGTCGGCGCACAGGAGACCAGTGCCAGCGGCGCGTCCGGCGGGGCCGCACCGGCCACGATCCGGGCCACCTGGTCGGGGTCGAGCAGCACCTCGGCGGTCGTACCGTCGGGCTGTCGGACGGCCGCCCGGACCCGGTCGCCCGCGCCGTGCACCAGCACCGCCGCGCCCGCGCCCTCGGGTAGCGGCCGGCCCCGGACCAGTTCCCAGTCGGCGTCGGAGAGCAGCCCGACACCGGCCCGGCCGGGCACCGGCCGCACGACCAGGGGTACGCCGTCGGCGTACCAGGTCCCGTCCGCGCCACGGGTCAGGTCGGTCACCTGGGCAGGGCCGGTCAACCGGGTCTTCGCCACGGATGTGACCGGCAGCGGTCCGCCCCGGACGGCGGACGGGAGTCGGAGTGCGTTCCTGCGCCGGGTACGCGGATGCAGTCGGTTCCAGGCCCGCCGGTCGCGCGGATTGCTCTGCGCGATCGGGCTCGGGTCGGCCGGGTTGTGCCGCGCGATCGCCTCCGGATCCGGGATGGGACTCGGGATCGGGATCGGATTCGGGATGGGGGACGGGGACGGGCTCGGGGACGGGTCGGGGCTCGGTGTGGCGGGGCTGGTCCGGGTGGGTGCGATGGGTGCGGGGTTGGTGGACGAGGGGCGGGTACCGGTTGGATCGACGGCGGCGGGTCCGGTCGTGTTCGAACCGACGGCGCCCGGGACGGTGACGCTGGAACCGATCGCACCGGAGCTGATCGGTGTCGGACCCGTTCGCGGCCCGGCGCCGGTGGGCGGGGTGCTACTGGAGGTGGCCGTGGTCCCGGTCGAGGTGGTCCCCGTGGAGGTCGTGCTGGTAGCCGTCGAGGCGGTGGAGGTCGAGGCGGAGGTGGTGGAGGAACTGGTGGAGGAACTGGTGGTAGAGGCGGGACTTGCCGGGGTGTTGTTCATGGCCGCTGCCGTGGTGCTGCTCGACACCGCGCTCGACGTGACCGGCGTCGGGCCGGTGGAACTGCTGACGCCGTTGCCGGCCGTGGTGGACGACGGGTTGGCGGGGGTGGCCGATGTGGGGGTGCCGGTCACCGTGGCGCCGGAGGACGTGGTCGGCGAGGCGGACAGCGAGGGGTTGGCCGAGCCGGTGACGGTGGTCGGCCCGGCCGGATCGCCACCCTCGACGGTCGGCGCGAAGCCGTTGGCGGAGGTGACCGGGGGGTTCGGTGTCGGACCGCCGGACACCGAGCCGTCCGACACCGGACCGCTCGGGAGCGGGCCGCTCGCAGGGTCCGAACCGGTCTGCACCGGACCCTGCGGAATGCTCGAACCGTTCGGCACCGGGCCGCCCGGCAGGCTCGAACCGGTCGAGCTCGGGGCCGGGCCGCCGGAGGTCGGGGCCGGGCCGTTCGACGTCGGGACCGGGGCGACCGTCGGTGCGGAGTCCACCGGTGCGGGGCCGTTGGTCGGGCCGGTGCCCGCACCGGTGTCGACGGGAGTCGGCGTCGCGGTGTAGGGGGGCGGGGCGGGGTCGACCGTACCGTCGGGGTCGTCGTCGGTCGACGTACCCGAATTGTTCGACCCGGCCTTCGGACCACCCGGCGGCGGACCGCCGGGGGTGAGGACCGGCATTGGTACGTCCGTCGGGGTGGCCTTGGTCGGCTGGTCGGCGCCACCGTCGGCGTTCTGGTCGGTGTCCGGACCGGGGCGGATCGCGTTGCCGACGTTCGTGCCGGCGATGCTGGCCCCGGCGGAGAGGATGCCGGAGGTGGCCGCCGCACCGGTCACCTTGAAGCCCTCGCCGTTGATGGCGTTGACAGTGCCCTCGGCGAGCACCTCGGTACCGGCCTCGACCACCAGTTCCTCGGCCCCCTCGACCACCGCCTGCCGGGCCGTCGGTTTCGGCGCCGGCGTCAGGAGGGCGTCGAGGAAGGACTTCGGCGGCGGCTTCGGCGTGGGGATGTTGTCCACCACTGCGTCCGCGACCTCGCCCCCGAACCGGCGGAAGATCCGGTTCGCGGCCGGGCCGAGGACCGTCGCGATGGCACCGCCCACGGCACCGGCGATCGCGGCCTGCCTGGTCAGCGACGTGTCGATGTGGTCGCGGGTGCCCATCGCCATCTGTAGCCGCTGCACGATCAGGTCCAGTAGCACCTGGAGGCCGATGCCGATGATCTGGTTCATCACCACGTGCATCAGCAGACGCCCGAGCAGGGTACGGACCAGGAAGCGGAAGATCGCCACCCGGGCGGCCAGCCAGTTGAGCGCCGCGCCGGGGTTGAAGAACGAGAAGGCGAGCGCGACCGCGAACTCGATCAGCAGCAGGATGATCGCGCCGATCAGGGTCATCTTGACGTACTGCACCTGGGTGCCGCTGGTCTGGCTCTTCGCACCTAGTTTGCGCATGTGCAGGCCGGCGGCGGCGAGGAAACCGGGTTCCTCGTCGACGTACGCCCGCATCGACTCCACGAACGCCTCGTCGGCCTGCCCGGAGACGCCCTCGCGGATCGACTCCACGGCGCTGACCAGCAACGGGATCGCGGCCTCGACGCCGTCGGCCGCCCCGTAGTAGGCCCGGGACATGCCGAACAGCCGATCCTCGTTGGCCCCGGGGAAGTCCTCCCCGGAGACCCACTTGAGGAAGCCGGCAAGCTGGTCCGACGCCTCGATGGCCATTCGGCCAGCTCACCTCCGTACGTTGTCCGAGCCCCGCCGGTCCGTCAGATGGTCAGGCTGGGGCCGCTGCCGCTCTCGCTCCAGCCACCGGCGGTGTCGACGTTGTCCGCCTCGTACGCCTCCAGCAGCGTGCGCAGTTCCTCCACCCGCGAGCCGTCACCGAGGGACAGATCGCGCAGTCCGGAGAGGACGTACAGCGTCTCGGGCAGGTCCCGGTCCAGGTCCTTGACGATCGCCTCGTCCACCTCGCCCCGGACGCTGAGCACCACCGGGGTGTTCGCGGCCCGTTCCGCGTCGAACTCGTCCACCACCCCCTTCATGTGCTCCAGGTAGCTGGCGAACGCCTCGGCGCGCAGCCGGGCGGTGTCGGCGGAGATGATCGGCTCGGTCACCTGCCGCCTCCCGCCTTCGGCTGCTCGGTCGGCTCGTCACCGGGGAACGGCTCATTCGCGATCCGGATCGCCTCCCGCATCATCTCCTCGAAGTCGACCGTGCCGTTGATCATGTCCAGTGCGGACATCCCGGTCGGCAGTACGGACTGGAAGCTCGCCGCCACCGCCGCCTGCGCCTTCGTCCGCGCCTCGCCGATCGTCTCGATCAGCAGGGTGGCCAGTTCGGCCGACGGCATCGTCCGGTACGACCTGGTGAGGAACTTGATGTCGACCAGGTCGCCACGGCTGTCCACGGTGACGGTGATCGCCCGGTTCTTCGACGTCACCGTGGTCTGGGCGCCCTCAAGTTCCTCCTGCACACCGGCGAGCGCGGCCTGGCTGCGTTCGAGTTCGGCGTACGCCTGCTCGATCTGGTTGTGCAACGGGCTGGACATGGCTGCGGTACTCCTCTCGCTCAGGAACGGCCGCGGGTGGTGCCCCGCGAGGGTCCGTACGGCGACCGGGGGCCGCGGGTCGGGGCCGGTTGCCGGGTCTGGTTCTCCGACTGGTCGTACTCGGAGCTGTCGTCGCGCCCGACCACGGCCGGCGCGCAGTCCGGGTCGGTGCCCCAGACCTCTTCCTCCTCGGCCAGCCAGGTGGTCCGCTCGCGTTCCTTGTTGTCCCCGTTGCCGGGACTGCCCATGCCACCCATGCCGCCCATCGGTGGCATGAACGGCATACCACCCATACCGCCCATCGCGCCGTTGGCACCGACACCGGGCGTGACGATCGCGCCGGGCAGGTTCTCCAGGCCGTATCCACCGGCGCTGAAGCCACCGCCGCCGGGCAGGCCGCCGCCCATCGCAAGGCCGTTGAGCGCGCCGGCGCCGGCGTACCCCGGTGGTGGGGTGCCGAGGGGCCCGACCACCGACCCGGCCGACGGGAAGTTGCCCGAGCCGAGGCTGCCCGGATCGATCTGGGAGGGAGCCTGGCCGCCCGGGTACGAGCCGCCGCCCAGGCTCGGATCGTCGAGGCCGGGAATGCCGGCCCAGCCCCCGCCGAGCCCACCGCCGGCGCCCTCCTCCGAGCCGGACCCGATCCCCGAGCCGGAACCCGAACCGGAGCCCGAGCCCGACCCCCCGGATCCCACACCCGACCCGGAACCGAGGCCCGAGCCCAGACCGGCGCCGGGCGGCTTCTGTCCGGCGCCGGCACCGACGGAACCGCCGCCGGTGCCGCCGGTGAACGAACCGCCGCTACCCAGACCGGGAATGGTGACCCCGCCGCCGACCCCACCGCCCGCGCCACCGGAGTTCGAACCGCCGCCGATCCCACCGATCGACGTCCCGCCGCCGCCGGGATTGAGGCCACCGGGGTCGAGGCCACCGGGATTCAGGCCGCCGGAGTTCGAACCGCCGCCGATCCCACCGATCGGGTTCCCGCCGCCGAGGCCGGAGGTGTCGATCCCGCCCGTGTTGCCACCACCGCCGCCACCACCGGCGCCGAGGCCGGAGGTGTCGATGCCACCCGTGTTGCCACCGCCGCCGGTGTTCGAGCCGGACGCGAACTGGCTGCCACCGCCGCCCAGACCCGACGTGTCGATGCCACCGGTGTTGCCACCGCCGCCGTTGCCGCCGGAGCCGAGGCCCGACGTGTCGATCCCGCCCGTGTTGCCACCGCCGCCGTTGCCACCACCGCTGTTACCGCCGGAACCGAGCCCCGAGGTGTCGATCCCGCCCTCGTTACCACCGCCGTTGTTGCCGCCGGAGTTGATGCCGAAGTTGCCGTCGCCACCGCCGGGCGGAGGCAGCTGCGACGGGTCCGGCGGCGGGACGTAGAAGGTGCCCCGGTACAGGTCGGGGATCACCCGTTGCAGCTTGTCGGTGGTGGTGGCGAAGTTGTCCATCAACGCCTTGGTGGCCGCCAACGAGGCCGCGTTCAGCGTGGCCAACTCGTTGCTCCACTGGGTCCTGGCGTCCGTGTCGAGCTGCTGCCACGCCGCCGGCTGCATCAGGTCGTACGGTCCGGGCAGCCCCTGGTCGGGGAAGCTGAAGTTCCACACCTCGTCGTACCCGCCGGTGGTGTCGCCGCCGGTGAAGAAGCCGGGGAACTTGACCGAGGCGTCGTACGCGTCGACCTGCTGCTCCATCGACTTGACGATCTGCCCGACCAGCCAGTTCGGATCGTAGAACTCGTACGTCTTGAACGCGGTCCAGGCGTCGACCATCGCGGTCTTGAAGGTGCCGACCGCGTCACCGCTGCCGTTGATGAACTCGATCCAGTCGTCCGGCTCGGTGATGTTCTCCTTCAGGTAGAGCATCGTCCGGTTGATGTCCTCCATGGCGAACATGAAGGCGTCGGCGGCCGAGCCCTCGAACCCGTTCGACTCCTGGTCGATCTCGTTGACCAATGACTGCACCCTCGGCTGGCCGGTGTTCATCAACCAGTTCGTCACCTCGTAGAACAGGTGCGCGGCGTCGTAGAGGCTCTGCGGGTCCAGGAACGGGTTGCTCAGGATCTGCGAGGTGGTCTCGTCGCTCATCGCGACGAACATCTGGGCCTGCCGGGCCGGGCCGGTCTCGCCGCCCTCGTAGAACGAGATGAAACCACGGATGAGCTGGAAGTTCTCGATCGTGTCGGTGTTGCGCTTGCGGTAGAGGGTGATCCGGTTCCAGCCGGCGTGCGCCGGGTCGCCCGGCATCCAGTGGTCCCACGGCCGCTGGCCGGCACCCTCGGTGTTGTACTGCCTGCTCGCCGAGATCCAGTACGAGGTGTCCAGTTGGACCCACGCGGGGCTGGTGATCCGGGTGGTGTCGACGTCGTCGTCCGCACCCAGGATGTCCTTCAGCGCCGGCACCCAGTTCATTCCCGGTGATGGCTGGGTCATGGGTCGTCCTTTCGAGGGGCCACCGGTGCCGGGGCGGCCGGACCGGCGACAGTGGCCGGTCCGGCCGGCCCGGTGCCGACAGGTGCGTACGGGCTAGAAGTTGGGGATCCGGCCGTTGAACTCGGCGACCGTCATCTCGTTGAGCGACTCGACGTCGTCGGTCGTGTCGACGAACCCGCGCAGTTGCTGGCCACGGGTGGTGAAGAGCAGTCCGAGCTGGTTCAGCCGCTGCTTGACGACCCCGCCCTGCGCCTTGATCGCGGCGGAGAGGTTCTGCCCCACCACGAAGTTCTGATGTCCGGGCTTGATGATCATTGCGTCGATCGGCCCGTTCGCCGCGCCGGGAGCCTCGCCCCCGAGCAGTTGGTTCTCCGCCGCGACCCGCCGCAGGAACGCCTCGTCAACACTGATCGGCACGATTCACCGTCCTCAAGAGAAGTTGAACACCGACACCGCTGCGGGCGGGCGACGCGTTGGCCGCCCACCCGGCCGTCGTACTCAGATCGCGCCGTCGAACAGGGCAGCGCCCTGGGTGTCCGCGACCTGGTAGGTGTCACGGATCTGGTCGATCGCGGAGGCACCCGAGTTCAGGGCGGCGTTCATCTGGCCCATGCCCAGGTGCCAGGTGTTCTGCGCCGTCTGGTACGACGCCGCGGTGTTACCCACGTTCGCCGTGATGAACTTGTTGACCACCTGGTCGAGGTCGGCCAGCGCCTGCTCGATCGACCGGGTCACCCCGCGCAGTTCCTCACCGCTGGCCAGCAGGCCGTCCGGGTTCAGGCCGTAGGTCGCCATGCGTCACTCCTCGCTGCTCGTCGGAATTGCTCGTCGTCACCGGGGTGCCGGCGGGCGCCGGCACGATGGAACAGCCGAGGGCTCAGCCCTGGTACCACTTCGCGTGCGCGGCCGATTCCAGTTCCGCGTTGCTGGACACCTGAAGGTGCTGGGTCATCGACGCCCGCAGCTGCTCCAGGCCGTTGCGTACCTGGGCCAGGCCACCGCGCCAGTTCTGCAACTCCTGCATGTAGCGGACCGCCGCCTCGCCGTGCCACGGCGTCGAGCCGGAAACCGCGTCGACACTGCGGTCGGCCGCGTTGCAGTCGGCCATCGCGACCTCGAAGGCGGCCAGCAACTGCCGGATGCTGGCCTCGTCTACCTCGTTCGGCTGGGTCATCACACACGTCCTCTCGTACCGTTCGGTTGGCTGTTGCTGGAATCGGTGCTGCCGGACCGGTTCTCCGTGTCGGTCACCCCCGCGCCCGCTGGGGGTCGAGCAGCGGCCCGGTCGGCAGCAGCTCCAGCAGTGCCGGCGACACCGTCGCCGCGACCGAGGTGGGGTAACCCAGTGCCGCCGCCACCGAGGGATCGGGCAGCGGGTACTTGATCCCCGCGTCGGTGACCACGAAGTAGCTCGTACCCGGTGCCTGGCCGGGCCGGCCGAGCCGGACCAGGCCACCGACGCCGGCCGCGACGGCGACCGCCGCGGCGCTGCGGGCGGTACGGGTCACCCCGACGCCGTCCCCGACGGTGACCGAGCCGGGCGGCAGCGGTGCTTCGGCGGTCAGGGTGACCGCCCCGCCCGCGTCGCCGTGGCGTACGCACCACACCCGACCGGTGCCGGCGGGCGCCACCGCGGGTGGTGTCTCCGGCAGGTCCCCCGGAAGCACCGCCTCCTTCGACCCGGGCAGCCCGGCCAGCGCCGCGGCGGTCAGCTCGGTCGGTACGACCGGCCGCGCCCCGTACGCCCGCGCGGTGTCCGGGTCACTGGACACCACCGCGACCCCGGTCGGGGTGAGCCGGCTCAACCCGTCCCGCTGGAGCAGGTAGTGCCGTTCGGCCGTACCGGCGATCCGGGCCACGAAGAGCTGGCCGATCCGCGTCTGCGCGCCGTCGATCACCGGGCCCGGCCCGCCCCGGCCGGGCACCGCCAGCGGTCCGATGTCCGAACCCGCCGGCAACTGGTCCAGCCAGCCCGGCTCGACCGGTGCCGGCGCGCCGTCGTAGCCGAACACCCGGGTCAGCCAGGTCTGGGTCAGCATGAACCGGCGGCCCCGCCACACCAGATAGGTCTCCCCGCCGGGTGCGCGGGCGACCACGCCCCGGTCGGGGCCGAGCGCCGGGCCGGCCGGGTTCCGGTTCACGGCCAGGGTGGTGGCCGTGGCCAGGGTGCCGGCGGCGTCCCGACCGGCCGCCGCGCAGACCGTCCAGCTCACCCCGGACAGGGCGGTCGGGCCGGGCAGCGCGTCGGGTGCGCCGACGATGCCGACCGACTGGCCGCGCGGCACCGACCGCAACGACGCGGCGGAGACGCTGGTGACCGCCGGTTTCTTGCCGAACAGGAGCAGGGCGGAGCTGTAGTTGAGCACCGGGCGCAGCCGGCCGTCGACCAGCACGTACCGGCTGCCGGTTTCCTTCTCGACCACTACCGTGCCCGGCTTGCGCCAGCCGGTGGCGCCGCCCGGCCGCAGGAAGCCGTAGACGGCGAACCCGGCGACCACCAGCGCGGCGATCAGCGTCCCGGCGACGGTGCCGATCAGGAGCCGGCGGTGCGGGTTCTCCGCCGCCTCCGGCTCCGCCGCCACCAGCGCGGAGGTCAACCGGCCCAACACGTACGACTGGGCCTGCACCTGGTCCCGACGCGACTGCATCCGCCTCAGCCCCCCAGCGACCGGGCGTAGCCGTAGACGTCCAGCACCGCCAGCAGGACGGGGAACATCGCCACCGTGGCCAGGGTCTGGGCCAGGTCACCCATCCGACCCCAGTACGGCATCATCCGCCGCCCCGGCATGATCCGGGCCACCACCATCAGCAGTACGGTCCCCAGCGGCACCAGCGCGACCGGCGCCAGCAGCCGGGGCCACGGCTGCGCGTCGACCGCCGCCGCCAGGGTCACCGCGACCAGTCCGGTCACCGCCGGGGCGGCCATCGCCAGCCGGTGCCAGCCGCTGTTCATCGGCCGGGCGGCCAGCACCCGGACCAGCGCGACGAGCAGGACCAGGGTGGCCGGTGCCCAGCCGCCCGCCGAGCCGACCAGCACCAGGGCGGTCCCGACGACGATCGCCAGTCCGGCGTACAGCCCGGTCATGTAGCGGTCGGCGGCGGCGGTGCGGGCGAGCAGCGGTTCGCTCGGCTCCGGGTCGATCTCCTCCTGGAGGTGCTCCGGCTCGGTCGGCAACGGGGCCAGGCGCAGCCCGGCGAGGCGGAACGCGAGCATCGGCGCCGCCGTACCGGCCACGGTCGCCGCGACCGCGACCACCGCCGCGGCCCGATCGTCGGCCAGCGGTACGAACGCGGCCAGCGCGGCCCCACCGGCGCCGAACAGGCCGGTGGTCAGGATCCCGGCGAAGAGCGGACCGGCCCAGCCGACCAGGGCCAGGCCGATGCTGGCCGCCGCGAGTGCCGCCACCACACCGGCGAACAGTTCCGGACCGGCGACCCGGATCCCGATGCTGCCGGCGTCGAGGTCCGGCACCAGGGCGCCGGCCAGCCCGGCGTACCCGATCGCGGCGAACGCGCAGATCAGCCCGAACACCCGGTCCCCGCCGGCCCTGGTGACCGCGAACGCGGTCACCAGGCAGGCCAGCGCGAGACCGGCGGCGGTCAGCGCCCGGGGTGTCGGCGGACCGGGCAGAACCAGCGTCGCGAGGCCGACCCCGAACAGCACGGCGAGCAGGCCGAGCGCGGCCCAGCGGATCATCTCCGGGCGCCACCGGCCGGCGCGGGACCGGACCCCGGTGGCGATGCCGTCGATCAGGTCGTCGAAGTCGACCGGCGGGATCTGCTCCGAGCGCGGCCGGAGGTGGACCACCTCACCGTCGCGCAGGCCGAGCGAGGCGACGGTGCCGTCCTCGTCGAACGGCGGCGACCCGAGCCGCTGCAACACCCAGCCGCCGTGCAGCAGGCCGGTGTCGGCCAGGTTCTCGCCGAGGTGGTGCAGCAGCGCCGGCATCAGGTCGGCGACCAGCACCTGGGCCGGTACGGCAACCTCGACCTGCCGGTCCGGTCCACACACCACCAACCGGCACATCTCTCCACTGGCGACGATGGTCACGCCCTCACTACGGACCGCCCGTGCGTCGGTTCACCGCCGATCGAGGTTTTTTGCCGGCCGGTTGACCGGCAGAGGTTTTTGCCGACCGGTTGACCCGACACCGGTGTCGGGCCGTTGTACCGCGCGCCGGCCCCGTGCGCAGGGCCCGACCCCCGGACAGGTGATTCAGCGGTGACCACTGTCGTGTTCCGGCGTCCGGCCCGACGCAACGGGCCGGAGATGCCGTCCGGCGAGATCAGCCTCCAGGAACCGCCCGAACTGCCCGAGATCCAGTCCGGCGGGCTGCGCGGCGCGATGACCTTCCTGCCGATGATGCTGATGTCCGGGGTGATGATGCTGATGTTCGTCGGCCCGTCCCGGGGCGGGCCGATGACCTGGATGATGGCCGGGCTGCTGGTCGTCGCGATGGGCGGCATGATGGTCGGCCAGATGGCGATGAGCGGCGGCGACCGCAAGCGGCGGCTCGGCGGCGACCGGCGCGACTACCTGCGCTACCTGGCCCAGAACCGGCGCCGGGTCCGGCGCTACGTGGGGCAGCAGCGCGACGCGAGCGCCTGGCGGCACCCGGAGCCGGGCACGCTCTGGTCGGTGGCGATGACGACCCGCCGGTGGGAGCGGCGCGGCACCCACCCGGACTTCCTGGAACTGCGGGTCGGCACCGGGCGGCAGCGGCTGGCGACCCGGATCGCCCCGATGCAGACCAAGCCGATCGAGGACCTGGAACCGTTGTCGGCCAAGTCGCTGCGGCGGTTCATCAAGGCGTACAGCACGATCGAGGACCAACCGGTCGCGCTGTTCCTGCGCGGCTTCGCCCAGATCCGGATCACCGGCGCCGACGACGAACGCCGTTCGGTGCTCCGGGCCCTGGTCGCCCAGCTCGCCACCTTCCACGCCCCGGAGGAGGTGCTGATCGCCCTCTGCCTCGGCGGTGACGGTGCCGGCGCCTGGGAGTGGGCCAAGTGGCTGCCGCACGTACAGCACCCGGTCGACCAGGACGCCGCCGGCTCGGCCCGGCTGGTCGCCGAGAACATCGAGGAGGTCGAGCGGCTGCTCGGCGAGTCCTTCTCCGCCCGCCCCCGGTACGAGCAGGGTGCCACGCCCAGCCGGGACGAACCGTACGTGCTGGTGATCTGCGACGGTGGGCGGATCCCGACCGGCGCTCGGATGGCGTCCGGCGGGTACCGCAACGCGCTGCTGGTCGAGCTGGGCACCGCGCCCGGCGCCACCCCGCGCGAGCTGCTCTGGCTGGACGTGGCCGACGGTCGGGTGGAGATGGTCCGGCACGACGCGGTGGGGCGGGAAACCCGCTCGCCGCTGGCGAAGGCGGACGGGTTGAGCGTGGCCAAGGCGCGCGCGGTGGCCCGGATCCTGGCGCCGTACCGGCTCAGCATCGCCACCGAGCCGGCGGCCGAGGCGCTGACCTCGGACTTCGACCTGGCCACCCTGCTCGACATCGACGACCTGAGCCGGCTGGACGTGTCCCGGATGTGGGCCACCCGGGCGCCGGCGGACCGGCTCCGGGTGCCGATCGGCATCGACTCCGACGGGGTCCCGGTGGAGTTGGACATCAAGGAGTCGGCCCTGGGCGGGATGGGCCCGCACGGCATGCTGATCGGCGCCACCGGGTCGGGCAAGAGCGAGCTGCTGCGTACGCTGGTGCTGGCCCTGGCCACGACGCACTCCTCGGAAACGCTGAACCTGATCCTGGTCGACTTCAAGGGCGGGGCGACCTTCCTCGGGCTGGACCGGCTGCCGCACACCTCGGCCGTGATCACGAACCTGGCCGACGAGGCGGCGCTGGTCAGCCGGATGCGCGACGCGCTGCACGGCGAGCTGGTCCGCCGGCAGGAGTTGCTGCGCCAGGCCGGCGGCTTCAGCTCCGCGCTGGACTACGAGCGGGCGCGGGCCCAGGGTGCGCCGCTCGACCCGCTGCCGACGCTGTTCGTCGTGGTGGACGAGTTCAGTGAGCTGCTCGCCGCGCACCGCGAGTTCATCGAACTGTTCGTGATGATCGGCCGGCTGGGCCGGTCGCTGGCGGTGCACCTGCTGCTGGCCAGCCAGCGCCTGGACGACGGTCGGATCGCCCAGCTCGAATCGCACCTGTCGTACCGGATCGGCCTGCGGACCTTCTCCGCGATGGAGTCCCGGTCGGTGATCGGGGTGCCGGACGCGCACGAGCTGCCCGCCCAACCCGGCAACGGCTACCTGCGTACGCACGTGTCGACGCTGATCCGATTCAAGGCCGCGTACGTCTCCGGGGCGTACCGGCCGAAAACCGCGCGGGTACGCCAGGAGGTGGTGCAGCAGCAGGTGGTGCCGTACCTGCTGGACCACGTGCCGTACCGGGTGCCGGAGGAGGGCTCGGTGGTGCCGGACGCCCCGGACGGGGTGGAGCCGGAGGCGAACGCGGCGAGCGTGCTGGCGGTCGTGGTGGACCAGCTCACCGACCAGGGGCCGCCGGCGCACCAGGTGTGGCTACCGCCGCTGGGTGCGGCACCGACCCTGGACCAGTTGCTGCCCGCGCTCGCCCCGGACCCACAGGACGGGCTGCGGGCGCCGGACTGGCCGGGCAACGGCAGGCTGGTGGTGCCGGTCGGTTTTGTGGACAAGCCGTTCGAGCAGGTCCGGGAGCTGATGACGGTCGACCTGTCCGGGGTCGGTGGGCACCTCGGCGTGGCCGGTGGACCGCAGAGCGGCAAGAGCACCCTGTTGCGTACGGTCATCTGTGGCCTGGCGTTGACCCACAGCCCGCGCGAGGTGCAGTTCTACTGCCTCGACTTCGGCGGCGGCGCGCTGGCGTCGATCGCGGACCTGCCGCACGTGGGCAGTGTCGCGAGCCGGCTGGACACCGACCGGGTGAGCCGTACCCTGGCCGAGATCGCCGCCCTGATCGCCGACCGGGAGCGGCGCTTCGGCACCCTCGGGGTGGACAGCATGGCGACCTACCGGCGGCGCCGGGCCGACGGCACGATCACCGACGACCCGTACGGGGACGTGTTCCTGGTGGTGGACGGCTGGTTCACGCTGCGGCAGGAGTTCGAGGCGGGTGAGGCCGCTATCCGGCAGGTCGTCGCCCGTGGTCTGAACTTCGGCGTGCACCTGCTGCTGACCACCGCCCGCTGGTCGGAGGTGCACCACGGGATGCGCGACCAGATCGGCACCCGGCTGGAGCTGCGCCTCGGTGATCCGGTGGACTCGGCGATCGACCTCCGGTTGGCGGCGACGGTGCCGCACATTCCGGGGCGGGGTCTGACCGCGCAGAAGACGCACTTCCTCGGCGGGCTGCCCCGGATCGACGGGTTGGCCGACCCGAACACGGTCGCGGACGGGGCCCGTGGGCTGTCCACGATGGTGGGCGACTTCTGGGAGGGCCCGGCCGCCCCGGCCGTCCGTACGCTGCCGGCGGTGTTGCCGGCGGCCGAGCTGCCGGCGCCCGACGGTGACCTGCGGGTGGTGTTGGGGCTGGACGAGGAGCGGATGCGGCCGGTCTGGCACAACTTCGAGGAGGTGCCGCACCTGACCGCGCTCGGTGACACCGAGAGCGGCAAGACCGCCCTGCTGCGCCACCTCGCGGCGGCGGTGACCCGACGGTTCACGCCGAAGGAGGCGCGGATCATGGTGGTCGACTTCCGCCGGCAGCTGTTCGAGTCGATCCCGCAGGAGTACCGCCTGGGTTACTCCGTCTCCCCCGACTCGACCAGGGAGGCGGTCGCGCAGGCCGTCGAGGGGCTGCGCAGCCGGGTGCCGGGCGCGGACATCACGCCGGATCGGCTGCGCCGCCGCGACTGGTGGACCGGTCCGCGCCTGTTCGTGCTGGTCGACGACTACGACCTGCTCAGCGGGCACGACAGCCCGCTGCAACCGCTGATCCCGTTCCTGCCGCAGGGCACCGACATCGGTTTCCACCTGGTGTTGACCCGAGGGGCCGCCGGGGTGATGCGGATGTCGATGGACCCGCTGATCCGGCGGTTGCAGGAGACGAACAGCCCGGACGTGGCGCTGTCCTGCCCGCCGTCGGAGGGCCCGCTGCTCGGCAACACCAAGCCGCGCATCCTGCCACCGGGCCGGGCACTGCTCTGCACCCGCCGGGGCAGCCGCCTGATCCAGACCGCGTGGGTGGAACCGCCGGCCGACCAGGGGGCGGTCAGCGTACCCGCCAGCGACGCCGCCGGCCGGCCCGGATCGTGACTGCGGCGGCGAGGGCGAGCAGCGTACCGACGCCGACGGCCGCGCCGACTCCGGCGGCGCGGCCGACCGCCGGGTCCGCCGGGGGCACGACCGGCAACACCGCCGGCGCCGGTCGGGGCGCGACCGGCCGTGCCGCCTGGCCGGGGTCGAGCACCGAAACCGCGCCGTACGGGTCGAGCACGCCCGCCCCGAGCGCCGGGGTACGCGCCACTCCGGGCGGGTGCTCGGCGGTCAGCTCCAGCCGCGCCCGGATCTCGGCGGAGGTCATCGCCGGCCGGTACGACCGGACCAGTGCCGCCGCACCCGCCACGTACGCGGCGGCCACGGCGGCGCCGCCGATCCGGTAGTGCCCGGGGCCGCTCGGCCCGACGCTGACCGCCGCCACCCCCGGTGCTACCAGGTCCACCCCGGACTTCTCCACGACCGGCTCGGTGGGCTTGCCGTCGGCGTCGATCCCGCCGACGGCGACAACCTGCTCGAAGCCGGCCGGGTACCAGACCACCGGGGTACCGGCCTGGCTCGCCCCACGCTGGTCGCTGATCGCGGCGACCAGGACGATGTCTCGGGCCACCGCCTCGTTGACGGCGGCCCGCAGGTTGGCGTCGGCGACGTCGACCCCGGTGCCGACCAGGATCACCTCGGCTCCCAGGGCCACCGCCGCCCGGATGCCGTCGGCCAGGTACCTCGGCTGCAACCGCCCCTGGCCGTCGACTATCCGTACCGGCAGCACCGACACCGCCGGTGCCAGTCCGACGACCCCGGTGCCGGTGACCGGGCGGGCGGCCACGATCCCGGCGAGTGCGGTGCCCCGGCCCCGGCAGTCCCGGTCGGCCGGGCCGCCGGCGACCACGTCCCGACCGGGCAGCACCGCACCGGCCAGCCCGCTCGCCACGGCGCTGACCCCGGTGTCGACCACCGCCACCGTCACGCCCGCGCCCCGGCTCAGCGGCCACACCGCCTGCGGTGCCAGCCGGGCGACCGGCCAGGGGATCCCGGCGAACGGGACCGGGGACGGCCCGACGCAACTGTTGGTCACCGTGGGCAGGGCCGGCGGCTCGTCGGCGGCGGCGTACCCGGCTCCGGCCGGCAGGCCGAGCACCAGCAGGACCGTGCAGGTCGCCGAGCCGAGCACCCGCCCGACCGGCCGCTTGCGGACACGTACCGCCATGACAGCTCCCTCGGGTTGTTCGGCGCTACTGCCGAGATCCGGGCGCACCGGACCCGACCGGCACGTCGGCGGGGGTGGGGGTGCGGTCGGCGGGGGTGGTCGGGCGGCGGGCCCGCCGGGCCAGCACCGCCGCGGCGGCGGCCAGCAGCAGCACGAGTACGACGACAACCGCGACCCGGACCGGCCCCGGATCGCCGTCGTCGGGTGCCGCCCCGGCCGGCCGCCCCTCCTCGGGCAGTACGGCGGTGACGGCGGCGGCCGGATCCAGCACCCGCCGGCCGGTGCCGGGATCCGGTGTGCTCGCCCCGACCGGGTCGGCGGTCGTCCTGATCCGGTGGGCCACCTGCGCGGCGCTGAGGTTCGGGAAGGCGGACCGGACCAGCGCCGCCGTGCCGGCCACGTACGCGACCGCGTACGGGGTGCCAACGGCGGCGGTCGTACCCGCGCCGGGGGCGAGCAGCTGCACCGCTCCCGGACGGTAGCCGGTGGCCGGCTGTCCGTCGGCGCCCATCCCGCCGACCCGCAGCAGTGCCGTCGCCGGCTCTCTCGACGGCTCGGTCGTGGCCGCCTGGTCGTCGGTGTGCTCGGCGGCACTGGACCCGTCACCGGTGGCCGCACCGGCGACCACCACCACATCGTGGCGGAGCGCGGATTCGACCGCCGCCACCACCACCGGGTCGTCGAGCGCGACGTGGCCGCCGAGCGCGATCACGCCGGCCCCGGCCGAGATCGCCACCCGGATGCCGGTCTCGACGTCGGTGGACCGGGCCGGCGGGGTGTCGGTGACCAGCCGGACCGGCAGCACGGTGGCCGCCGGGGCGATGCCGCCACCGCCCTCGCCGCCGCGTCCGGCGATGATCCCGGCCATCGCGGTACCCGTACCCAGGCAGTCCACGTCGCCCCGCGCGCTGCCGGCGGTGATGTCGACGCCGACCGCCAGCCGACCGGTCAACCCGGCCCGACCGCCGTCCACGCCGGAGTCCAGCACGGCGACCATGACACCCTCGCCCTCGGTACGGGCCCACGCCGGCCCCGGATCCGGCCAACGGTCGGTACGCGCCGGACCGGTGACCCGGTTGACGGCCGGGCACTGTCCGGCCGGGTTGCCCGCCGTGGACCCACCGACCGGCGGGGCATCCGGGGAACCGGCGGAGCCATCAGGTGCTGACCCGGTTCCCGGTCCGGGACCGGGTCCGGTGCCGAGTTGGGCGGCGGAGAGCAGGCCGTAGCGGACCCCCTCGCCGACCGCGTCCCAGGGCAGCACGATCAACCAGCCCGGAGCGAGCGGGCCGGGCCCGGTCAGGGTGCCGCCGTCGGCCTGTCGACGCCCGACGTTGAGGGCGAAGATGTCGTCGGCCCGTTGCGCCGTACCGAGGAAGCGGAACGAGATCCGCTCCAGGGTCTCCGGCTCGCCCTGGTACGACGAGGTCACCACGTAGTACTTGAGGTAGCTCTCCCCCGGTGCGACCGGGGCGGCGACTGCCGGCGCCGGCAGTGTCAACATCATCGCGACCACGAGGACCGGGAACCACCGTCGCCGGGTCGAGGACCGCCGCCGCACCGCCACCGGCATTCTCCTTCGCTCGGGCGCGATCCGTCCGCACCGTGCGCCGACCGGCGCCCGCCCGCACTACGGCACGACGGGCACTCCGGTTCAATCTCGCTCGTCGGGCGGCGGCGCGGCCACCGGATCGAGGGCCAGTAGCGACCAGCGGGCCCGGAGCACCTTCCCGACCAGCATCGGCACCGTCCGCCCGCCGCTGGCCGCCGCCATTCCCCGCGCGACCCGCAGGTCCGCGCCACGCAGTCCGCCGCTGACCACGAGGCCCGGCCCGTTCGCCGTACCCGCCGGTCCGCCCGCGTCGCCCGGTGTCTGCGGGAAGGTGTCGACCCGGCGACAGCCGTCCGGTACGTCGTCGCCGAGCACTGTGCCGACGACGGTGACGCCGAACCCCGCCGCCCGCAACTGCTCCACGATGCCGAGCGCCTGCCGGGCGCTCGCCGCCGGTGACCCGGTGATGGTCAGCACGTCCGGTGTCCGGGCCAGGTCCGCCCAGAGCCACCGGTTTTCCTGCCGACCCAGGATCACCGGCATCGTGGCGCCGGGCAACGGCTCACCGGCGGGCAACCACCCGTACGCCGGCACGTCCCCCGTCCGGCCGGCGCCGGTCAGCCGGACCTCGACCCGGTCCGCCCCCTGGCCCAGCTCCGCCCGCACCTCCCCCACCTCCGCCGGACCCGCCACCACTCCCGCCGGACCCGCCACCACCTCCGCCGGACCCGCCACCGCCTCGGCCGGGGCGGCGGCGGTGAGCGGGGTACGCCGCCGGCGGCGCAGCGCGACCAGGGCGACCGCGAGCAGCAGCACCATCAGCCCGAAGGCGCCCAGCCGGAGCAGGTAACCGGCGAAGCTGCCCCGAGAGTTGTCGGCAACCGCCCGCGGCGGCGGTACGCGGGCCGGCTCGGCCACGGCGTCCCGGGTCCGCTCCGGTACGGCCGGTGGGCTGCCCAGCCGCACGCCGGCCCCGTCGGCGTCGGGCGGCAGCAGCAGGATCCATCCCGGCCGCAGTTCGAGCGTGTCGGTCATCCGCCCGCCGTCCGGCTGTGGCCGGTCCCGGTTCAGCTCGAAGATCTCCCGATACCGGTTGCCGTCACCGAGGGTCTGCACCGCGATCGCGTACAGGTACTCCTTCTGTGCGCCCACCCCCGGACCGACCACGTAGTAGCGGTCGGTCGGCGAGGTCGGTTCGGTCACCGCCCACGTCGCATGCGCGGCGGGGCCCGCCGGCTGCACCGCCGGGCCGAGCGGCACCAGCAGCACCAACCCGGTCAACGCACGCACCGTACGGACCGGTGCCGACCGTCCGCGCCACCGTTGCGCGCCACCGCCCATCGTGGGACCTCTCCTCGTGAAACCGGCCCGTCCCGCCCGGCTCGTCGGCGCTCGGCGCTCGACCGGGGAGGTCTCCCCTACTACGGATTCGGGTCGGGTCGGTTCATCCGGCCCGCCGGGGGCGGGTCCGGGCTCGGCGCGTACCCGGGCGAGCTGGGCGTTGGCCGGTCGGTCGTACCTGTCGTACCCGGCCTCTAGGCTGGCCCAGTATCCACCGCGACGCCCGGTCGGGCGTTGTCGGTGGTGGGCCGAGCCGGCGCCGACCCGCGGCGCCGACCGACACGGGGAAGAGGTCCACGTCGATGGAGAGTTCCGGTGGCGACCAGGTGACCGAGATGATCGACACCGTCGATCCGATCGTCGACGCCGGCCACGCCGCACCCTTCGAGACGGTGGCCGACTACCACGCGGCGATCGAGGTCATCCGGGCCGCGGCGGTGAGCTACTACAACGGCACCGACCTGGCGATGGACGACGCGAGCTACGACGCGCTGATGGCCCGGGTGAGTGCCACCGAGGCGGACCGGCCCGAGTGGCGCCTCGACGACTCACCGACCGGCCTGGTCGCCGCCGGGGTCGGGATCAACGGCGACGTCGAGCACACGGTGCCGATGCTGAGCCTGGACAACGTCTTCGGCGCCGACGAGCTGCGCACCTGGGGGGCCAGGTTGGAGAAGCTGCTCGGCCGGCCGGCCGGTGGTTTCACCGTCGAGCCGAAGATCGACGGTCTCGCGGTCTCGGCCCGCTACCTGCACGGTCGACTGAACCTGCTGGTCACCCGTGGCGACGGGCGCGCGGGTGAGGATGTCACCACCCAGGCTCGCCTGGTGGTGGGCCTGCCGCAGCGGCTGACCGAGCCGGTCACCGTGGAGATCCGTGGTGAGGTCTTCATGACCGACGCAGACTTCGAGCGCGCCAACGAGCTGCGCACCGGGCACGGCGAGCCGGCGTTCGCCAATCCGCGCAGCGCCGCCGCCGGCAGCCTGCGGGCGCAGGACCGGGCGTACGAGGTGCCGTTGTCCTTCTACGCGTACGGCGTGCTGGGCGACGTGGTGGGCGCCGACGGGCGCCACTCCGCGGAGATGGCGTACGTCGGCGGTCTCGGTGTCGCCACCACCGCCGGTTCACCGGCCGGCATGCCGCTCTGCGAAACGATCGACGACGCGCTCGCCGCCGTGGAGGTGCTCAACGCGCGGCGCGGGCAGCTCGGGTTCGCCGTCGACGGCGCGGTGATCAAGGCGGACGCGGCGGCCGACCGTGACCTGGCCGGCTTCTCCAGCCGGGCACCCCGCTGGGGGATCGCCTACAAGTTCCCGGCCGACACCCGCACCACGACGTTGCTGCGGATCGAGGTGCAGGTCGGCCGGACGGGGCTGATCACCCCGGTCGCGGTGTTGGCGCCGGTCCAGGTCGGCGGGGTGGTGGTCACCTCGGCCACGTTGCACAACTTCGAGGACCTGGCCCGGCGCAACGTACGGGCGGGCGACACCGTGTTCGTCCGTCGGGCGGGCGAGGTGATCCCGGAGGTGACCGGGGCGAAGCTTGACGAGCGGCCGGCGGACTCGGTGCCGTTCGAGCCGCCGACGCACTGCCCGCGCTGCGGTGGCGAGATCGACCGGTCCCAGAAGCGGTGGCGGTGCACGCTGGGCCGGGCCTGCGGGGCGGCCGAGTCGCTGGCGTACTTCGCCGCCCGCGACTCGATGGACATCGAGGGCGTCGGCGACAAAATCATCAACGCGGTGGTGGCGGCCGGTCTGGTGACCGACCCGGCCGACCTGTACGACCTCGACGCGGCGACCCTGGCGAAGCTGGAGCGGATGGGCGAGACCTCGGCGACGAAGCTGGTGGCGAACCTCGAACGGTCCAAGGCCCAACCGCTGTCGCGGGTGCTGACCGGGCTCGGCGTCCGGATGACCGGCCGGTCGATGTCCCGTCGCCTGGCCCGCCACTTCGGCGAGATGGGGGCGTTGCGCCTGGCCGGCGTCGAGCAGCTCCAGGAGGTCGAGGGCGTCGGCCCGGAACGGGCGGTCACGATCGCCGCCGAACTGGCCGACCTCTCCCCCGTCATCGACAAGCTCATCGCCCGGGGCGTCAACATGACCGAGCCGGGCAGTTCCGGCCGGGTCGCGCCGCCGGCCGCCCCCGACACCGGGTCCGACCCGACAGAGCCGGATCCGGCGGCCCCGGTCCTGCCGCTGCAACGGGCCGACGGCAGTCCGATGACGGTGGTCGTCACCGGCTCGGTGCCCGGCCTGTCCCGCAACGAGGGCAACGAGGCGGTCGAGCGGCTCGGCGGCAAGTCGTCGGGCTCGGTGTCCAAGCGCACCGACCTGGTGGTGGTCGGCGAGGGCGCCGGCTCCAAGGCGACCAAGGCCGAGGAGCTGGGCGTACGGACCCTGCCCGCCGACCTGTTCGCCGAGGTGCTCGCCGCCTACACCGAGGGCCGCGCGGAGGACGCCATCCGCCTGCTCGCCTGATCGGGGCCACGGTCAGGGCGACCCGGATCACGCAGGTCGGACGGCTGGTGCCACCATCACGGCATGCATGTCTCGCGTCGTACGCTGCTCGGAGCCGGTCTTGCCACGGCCGGCGTGACCGTGGCCGGCTGCGGTCGCGGCGACGGCGCCGGTAACACTGCGGCCGAGACCGCCTCGACCGGCCCGACCGGTGCACCGGGTGCCGCCGACGCGCTGGGCGACACCGCGAGGCTCGGCCCGGCGCCGGACGGCTCCCCGAGCGCGGGGGCGACTCCGGCTGCCGCGTCCGGTGCCGCGAACCAGGCGCCGTACGCGGCCGAGGTGACGAAGGTTCTCCAGCGTTACCTGCCGGCGACCCCGCAGACCGTGCAACACTCCGGTTTCCCCGGCGCGGTGGCCCTGGTCCTGGTCGACGGCAAAACCACGGTCCACACCGCCGTCGGGGAGGCGCTGCGCTACGGCGCCGGTCCGAAGCTGCTGCCGGCCGGTCAGCGGGTGCCCATGCGCCCCGACTCGATCTTCGACCTGGCCTCGGTCACCAAGGTCTACACCGCGATCCTGCTCCTCCAACAGGTGGACCGGGGCAGGGTCGACCTCGACGCCCCGGTGGTCGAGTACCTGCCCGAGTTCACCGGCACCGGCAAGCCGGCGATCACCGTCGCCATGCTGCTCACCCACACCGGCGGCCTGCCCGTCGGCGCCAAGGTCACCGGTCTGCCCGACAACACCGCCCGGTGGAAGGCGGTGATGACCACCCCGCTGGTCTCCGGCGCCACCCCCGGCGACACCTTCCGCTACTCCAGCGTCGGCCTGATGGTGGCCGGGAAGATCGTCGAGAAGGTCACCGGGCAGCGCCTCGACCAGGCCCTCAGGACCAACCTCAGCGGGCCGCTCGGCCTGCGTGACACCGGTTTCGTCCCGAACGGCTGGCTGTCCGCCACGGCGAAGAGCACCCGCCTCGTCGCCACCGACGCCCGCTCCTCACGCGGTCTGCTGCGCGGCACCGTGCACGACGACGTCGCCAACCACCTCGGCGGGATCGCCGGGCACGCCGGCATCTTCGCCACCGCCGCCGACCTGGCCGCGATCGGGCAACTGCTCCTGGACGGCGGCACCTACCGGGGCAAACGCATCCTGGCCGAGACGACCGTACGCAGGATGCTGACCAATGCCAACGCCGGCAAACCCGCCGTCGACCCGGAGCGCCCGAACCGCACCTCGGCGCACGGTCTCGGCGTCGTGCTCGACCAGCCGTGGTTCATGGGCCGCCTCGCCGGCCCCCGCACCTTCGGCCACACCGGCTTCGCCGGCCCGTCACTCGTGGTCGACCCCGGCCGCAGGCTGGTCCTCGCCCTGTTGACCAACCGCGCCCATCCCAACTGGAGTTGGGCCAACCCGGACCCGGCCCGCGCCGCCACGGCCGACGCGCTCGCCGGGGCCGTCCGGGCCGGTTGAGAAAACGGATCGAGGTCGGCTTCCGTCGTGAATCGGAACGCCGTGCCCGAAGAGTCGTTCGCCGGTCGCCATGTGGCGTCGACAATCTGAACAGGCGTACGTGGACAGTCGCGAGACGACGCTGCCATGCTTTCCGCAGGGCATGCCCTCGGCGGTTCGCTACCCCACGGAGCGCACATGAGTTTTCTCAGCGAGGCCCGACACAGGCTCGGCTTGCACACCGGCGAATGGACGTACGACGCCGAGAAGCGTTGCGATCAGACGTTTTCCTGCACGGGATGCGCGAGCGTCCGGACCCGTACCCGGCACTCGTTCGACGAGTGGCACCGGCGTACGCCCTGCGACGAGGCGACCTGCGGGATGGTCCGGACGTGCCGCGTCTGCCGGGAGGTCACGTTCAGGCCGGAACACGAGTTCACCTGGCACTATTTCAGCGCCCTGCCGGATCTTCCCGATTTCCCCGCCAAGAGCAAACTCGGCCGGGTGATGTTCCAGGGCCCCTGCAAGCAATTCTCGTTGTGCGACCACTGCGGCAGGTTGGAGAACACCAACTACCGCGTCTGGCACGACATGGGGCCCTCGATGGTCGGCGGCACCGAGCACGTGGACATCGGCCCCGGCGGCTTCGACTCCCCGGTCTACTACCAGGCTTGTAAGGTTTGCGACAAACGCATTCGCTCCGCTGGCTGACCGTCAACCATTCACCCTTCGCCCGACCGGGCCAATTCCGGCCCGTTGGGTCAGTTGTGGACGGAGATGCGGGTGCGGTGGTGGCGGGGCGACTCGATCTCGTCCAGCACCGCCACGGCGAGGTCGGCGTAGGAGAGCCGCACGGACTCCGACGACGGCAGGGTGTCGCCACCTACCCGGTAGCGGCCGGTGCGTGGGCCGTCCGCGTCCAGCATCGCCGGCGGGGTGAGCATCACCCAGTCGAGCGCCCCGGCCGTCGACCGCAGCCGGTCCAGGCCGTCCGCGTGGGCGCGGGCGAACGGCCGGAGGGCGGTGGGAAAGAGCGCGGGGTCGTCCATGATCGGATGCCCGTCGCGGTCGTCGAGGTTCGCGAAGAGACCGATGACGACGAGTCGGGGCACGCCGGCCTCGGCCATTCCCCGTTGCAGCGCGTCGGCGGCCCGGACGAAGAACTGTCCGTCGAAGTGGTCGAGGGCGGCCAGTGCCTCCGGTCCGGATGCCGGGGACACCGCGTGCACGACGGCGTCGTGGTGGCGCGAGATCTCGGAGACCGCGTGTACGTCGGTCACGTCGCCACGCAGCACGCGTACCCCGTCGGCCGACAGGTGTCCGTACCGTTGCGGATCCCGGACGGCCGCGCTCACCCGGTGCCCACGCTCGCGCGCCTCGGCGGTTACCGCCCGACCGGCTCGGCCACCCGCGCCGAAGATGACGATGTCGCTCATAATCCCGTCCCGTCCCTGGTTGTCGGTTCCGTGTGCGGAGACGGTATCCACGGGATACTGGTTACTTCAAAGGTACCGGGATAGGGTCCGGCCCATGGCCGAGCCACTGGACGCGGAGATGTTCGACCCGATGTGTCCGAGCAGTGCCCTGCCCTTCCAGATCGGTGACAAGTGGACCGGGATGGTGCTGCTCTGCCTGGAACACGGGCGACGGCGGTTCGGTGAGATCCGGCTGCCCCTGCGCGCGATCACACCGAAGGTGCTCACCCAGACCCTGCGGGCGATGGAACGCGACGGCCTGCTGACCCGCACCGCGTACGCCGAGAATCCGCCCCGGGTGGAGTACGAACTCACGGCGCTCGGCCGCAGCCTGTTGACGCTGGTCGACGCCGCTCGCGCCTGGAGCAGGCAGCACCTGCCGGAGCTGCTCGAAGCCCGCGCCGCGCACGACGCCGCGTGGGGCCGGAGATGACAAAACTGGCGGCCCTGCCGGTGGGGCAGGACCGCCAGTCGGTCGGGCGCACTCTCGCGCCCGTGGCCGGTCAGTGCATCATCACCGGTACCGGGACGTCCCCGGCGTTCTCGTCGTCGGTGGCACCGGACCCGGCCGCCCCTGCGCCGTCCTGACGTCCGGTGTTGATGAACGTGAACGCGATCAGCGCCGCGAGGCCCATCAGTCCGACCGCCCACCAGATCGCGGTGGCGTAGCCGTGCACCGCCGCCTCGTTGATCAGCGCCGGGTTGCCACCCCGGTCGAGCAACCAGGCCGCGGTGGCGCTGGCCGCGACGGTGTTCAGCAACGCGGTGCCGATCGAGCCGCCGACCTGCTGCGACGTGTTGATCATCGCGGAGGCGACACCCGCGTCACGCGCTTCGACACCGTAGGTGGCCAGGCTCATCGCCGGCATGAACGCGGTGCCCATGCCCAGGCCGAGCAGGACCAGACCCGGCAGGATCAGCCCGGTGTACGAGCTGTCGACCTCCATCTGGGTCAGGATCAGCAGACCGATTCCGGCGACCAGGAAGCCCGGTCCCATCAGCAGTCGGGGTGCCACCCGGTTCATCAACCGGGCACCGATCTGGGTCGAACCGGTGATCATGCCGACGATCATCGGCAGGAAGGCCACCCCGGTGACAACCGGCGACCAGCCCTTGACCACCTGAAGGTAGTAGGTGAGGAAGAGGAACAGGCCGAACATGCCGATCACCGCGATGCCCAGCGCCGAGTACACGCCGGCCCGGTTGCGCTCGGTGAGTACGCGCAGCGGCAGCAGCGGGTGCGCGACCCTGGATTCGACCAGCACGAACGCCGCCAGCAGCACGGCGGCCGCGACGAACGAACCCAGCGTCCAGCTGGCGGTCCAGCCGTCGGTCTCGGCCCGGGTGAAGCCGTAGACCAGGGAGACCAGGCCGGTGGTGGACAGCAGCACGCCGGGGATGTCGAGCCGGTTGCGGTTACGGGCACCCGGCACGTCGCGGATCACCAGGTACGCCCCGGCGGCGGCGATCAGGGCGATCGGGATGTTGACGAACAGCGCCCAGCGCCAGTTCAGGTACTCGGTGAGCACACCGCCGAGGATCAGGCCGAGGGCGCCACCACCACCCGCGATCGCACCGAACACACCGAACGCCTTGGCGCGCTCCTTGGCCTCGGTGAAGGTGACCGCCAGCAGCGACAACGCGGCCGGGGCGAGCATCGCGCCGAACACACCCTGGAGGGCGCGGGCACCGAGCAGCATGCCGGTGTTGGCCGCGATCCCGCCGATGGCCGAGGCGGCGGCGAAGCCGAGCAGGCCGATGGTGAAGATCCGCTTTCGGCCGGCGATGTCGGCGAGCCGGCCGCCGAAGAGCAGTAGACCACCGAAGGCGAGCGTGTAGGCGGTGATGACCCACTGCCGGTTGCCGTCGGAGATGCCCAGGTCGTGCTGGGCCGCCGGCAGGGCGATGTTCACCACGGTCGCGTCCAGCACGACCATCAACTGCGCCAGCGAGATGAATATCAGCGCTGTCCAGCGCCTCGGATTAGCTTCTACTTCTGTGGACATGAGGGTCCCCGCAATTTTCGCAAATATGGATGGAAACGGCAGCCTGTGGACGCAGGTCACCCGTACATGGCGGTGGTGGTTGGTTGGTCGACGCCGGAGGGGCGCCGCTCGGTCAGCGCGCTCCCCGCTCCGTGGACGGATCGGCTCCGCCGAACGAGATGCACTCCGAGGCCGAGCTGCGCAGGTCTGCCAGGGTCACCGTGCACCCCGGCAGTACGGACCGCTGCGGCGTACGCAGCCCGTCGAGCAGGATTTCCAGGTGGCGGTGGGCGAACCGGTCGACCGTTGCCCGCCCCGTGCCGGGCATCGGTCGGGTGAGCTGGACGATCGGGACGATCACGTCGCCGATGGCAACATCCGGACGCAGCTGGCCGGACTCCCTGGCCCGCCGCAGGATGGTCTCCAACACGTCCTCCATCCGCTCCCGCTGTAGCTTCAGCTCGGGATCGGTATGGTCCAACCAGTTGGAGAAAATCGGACAGAGCCCCCCGATCAGCAGGTCCGCCGACACGTGCACGAATCGCCGCAACGCCGCGAAGGCGTCCGGTTCCTCGACCAACGCCCGCTCCGCCTGTTCGGTCAGACCGGACATCAGGGTGAGAACCACAACCCGGATCAGCTCCCGCCGGTTGGCGAAATGCCGGTAGAGGGTGGCGTTACCCACCCCCGCCCGCTGGGCGATCTCGTCCAACGGCACCTCGGCGCCCTGCTCGACGAAGAGTTCGCTCGCGGCGGCGATGATCCGGTCGAAGTTCCGGGACGCGTCGGCTCGCTGCCGGGGCAACCGCTGTTGTACGGCAGTACCAGCCACGACGACGCTCCTCACTGAAACCGGGGAGATCTTCCCCGCTTCACCCGAAGAGTCAAACGGGGAAAACCTCCCCGGTTATTTCGCCGCCCGCTGTGACCTGCGTCCCGACATCGATGAGGGGCACAGGTCTACGACGGGCGGCGTCCGTCAGCCCCGGCCGCGTACCGCCCCGACGATCAGGTCGACGGCGAGGAACCCGAGCAGCGGGATACCGAACAGCGGCAGCACCCAGCCGATCGCGAAGACAACGGGCACGCCGACGGCGATCGCCCAGGACGGAAGCTGCTGCCAGGCACCACGGTCGACCGGCGGCGTACCGACGAGGGCGCGACGGTCGGCTCGGGTCGGCCGCCGCTGCCACCACATCCGGTAACCCCAGACGATCACGCAGAGCAGGCCGAGCGCGAGGGCGGCCAGCAGGACCTGGTTCGCCGGGCCGAACAGGATCGCCATGTGCGCGCTGATCCCCAGGCTGCTCAGCTTCGCCAGCAGCGGCCAGTCGGCGAAGTCGCTGCGGGCCACGACCGTACCGGCGACCGGGTCGATCGCGGCCCGGTCCTTGTGCACCGGCCAGGTGTCGTCGACCTGCGTCACGGTCCACGCCGACGACGCGTCCTCGGGCAGGCCCACCTCGACCGGGCCGGTCAGCCGGTTGTCCCGGGCCACCCGCAGCACCCGGTCGATCGCGGCCGGATCAACCGATTCGGGGGCGGCGGCCTGACCCCCGCCGTGGTGCCCACCGCCGGCCGGCGGCTCACCGTCCGCGGTCAGCGAGGTCGACAACTCCGGGGTACGGGCGTCCACCGCGTCCAGACCCGTACTGAAGTTCGCTCCGGCGTACCGTGACCAGGTCAACCCCGTCGCGGACAGGAACAGCAGGCCGACCACCAGCCACACGCCGGTGCTGGCGTGCCAGCCACGGGTACGGCGCACGCCCCTGCGGGCGGCGAGGTCCGGCAGCAGCAACCGGCGGGCCCTGCCCCGGCTGCCCCGGTGGCGGCGCCACCACAGCGCCAACCCGCCGAGGGCGATCACCCACAGCCAGCTCGCCGCGAACTCGGAGTAGTGCCGCCCCAGCACCCCCAGGTGCAGGTTGCGATGCAGGTCGTCCAGCCAGGTACGCACCGGCGTGTAACCGAACCAGGTGGTCAACTGCCCCGTCACCTCCGCCGTGTACGGATCGACGTACACGCTGTGCTGCTTTTCCCCCAGTTCGGGCGAGGTGAACACCACCTGGGTGGTGGCGTCGTCCGCGCCGACGGCCACGTACGACAGTGTTCCGTCGGGGTGGGTCGCCCTGGCGGCGGCCACCTGCTCCGACAGCGGCTTCGCCGCCCGGCCCGCCGGCTCGGCGCGCAACTCGGTGCCGTAGACGACCGCGTCCAGTTGCGGCGTGATCGTGTACGCCAGCCCGGTCAGCGCCGCCACGACCAGGAACGGTGCCACCAGCACACCGGCGTAGAAATGCAGCCGCAGCAGCAGCGCGCCCAGCCCCGTGGCGCGACGTGCCGGTACCGGCACCTCCGCTGTGACGGGGGACGGCGCTTGCCGAGGCTGCTCGGCCTGGGCGGAGGTGATGGACATCGGCTCCTCGATCGAACTCGCGCCCGGCGTCGTACACCGGACTATGAACCTGGTCGAAGGCGCCGCCGCAGGTCCCCACCCGCCGTGACGTCGCCGGACCCCGGTACGCGACCGGTATCCGCCCAAGTAGTCGACAACCGCACGCCATAAGTTCCCGGTGCCGCCCACCGCGGCCGAAGTAACCCGGCCGGCCGCCCGGGACACGCTCGCCGAGGAACTTTCCCGACCATCGCAGCGACCAACAACCGGGTGCCGCCGATGGTGCCCGGCCATGGGCGCGCCGTCGCCCCGGCCACCACCGGAAGAAGGCCCTCTCATGAACCGCGCTCCGCTCCTGCGGGCAGCCACGGTGATCGCCGGCGGCGCCACCCTGATCCTCGGCCTGGCCCTGCCCGCATCGGCGCACGTGACGGTGAACCCGAGCAGCGCCGCCCAGGGCGGCCACACCAAGGTGGCCTTCCGCGTACCCAACGAGAGGGACAGCGCCGAGACCACCAAAGTGGAGATCAGTCTTCCGGCCGAGCAGCCGATCGCGTCGGTGTCACTGAAGCCCGTCGCCGGCTGGACCGCGCAGAGCGAGACGACAAAACTGGCCAACCCGGTGACGGTCAACGGCGTCGAGCTCACCGAGGCCGTCACCAGGATCACCTGGACCGCCGGGGCCGGGGCCGGGATCAGGCCCGGCCAGTTCCAGGAGTTCGAGGTCTCCCTCGGCCCGCTACCCGTGACCGATCAACTCGTCTTCAAGGCACTCCAGACCTACTCCGACGGCGACACCGTCCGCTGGATCGACGACCCCGCCCCCGGCACCGAGCCCGAACACCCCGCCCCCGTACTCACCCTGGCCCCCGCCGGAACACCCCCAACCGCGCCCCCCGCCCCCGCCGCCCCGATCGCCGACGGCGAAAGCAACGACACCGACCCCCCGTACGCCCTCGCCGGCATCCTCCTCGCCCTAACCGCACTAGTCACCGCCCTACTGGCCTACCGCCGCACCCCCCGAACCCCCCGAACCCCCCGAACCCCCTAACCAACCAGCGCGACGATCTTGCACTTGTGGTCGCACACAAATCAGGATGAGTGTCCCAACTCGGGCACCACAAGTGCAAGATCGTCGACAGAACCGGGGCGGGGTGGGGTGGGGGTTGGGTTTGGCGCCACTGCTGTTCGTGTACGCCGATGCAGGGGTCTTGGATGATCTGGGCGTTGTTTGCTAGTGAGCCGGCCCTGACGGTGACGCACCTGCCTCTGTGTGCCGCTGTCCAGCGCGAATACCCGTCGTAGAAGTACGGGGTGAACAATTGGTTACCCCGCCCGTGGCAGGCGTACTGCTGGAGCTTCGCGTTGTTGGACATGCTCACATCGGTGACGTCCATGCACTTGCCGCTGTGTCGAGCGACCAGTTGGTAGTAGACGATCGCGAGCGGAGCCGCCGGTTGCGCACTGGCGGCGGGCGCCATCACGGCGGTGCCGGCTCCGAGCGCGACGACGGCTACCGAGATCCTGAGTGCTTTGGTGAGAAAATTCATGCCACTACCGTCACAACAGGCGCTGACCCGGCCCTGAAGCGGCGCTGAAATGGCATCGGAAGCAGGCCGGGGCCGGCAGGCGAACACCAGCCGTCCCCGGAAAGGTGGAAGACGTTCTCAGCGGGCCTTGTACGCCTCGACGACCGCACCGGGGATGCGCCCGCGCTCCGAAACCTCGTGACCGTTACTGACGGCCCACTCGCGAATGGCCCTGTTCTCCTCGCGGTCGCTGCGGGTGGGCGTGGCACCCGTCACCGGGCGACGGGGGCCGACGCCACCGCGACCGACACGGGTACCTGCGGCGATGTAGGGGTCGAGCAGCTTCCGGAGGCTGCCCGCGTTCCCCTCGGAGAGATCGATCGTGTAGCTGATGCCGTCGAGAGCGAACTCCACAGTCCGATCGGCGTCGCCACCGTCAAGGTCATCGGTCAACACGGTGATGATTTGCTTTGCCACGGAGTCACTCCTCGTGATCATGGTCGCGCAATGGACAACAGCATTCGGCAATGATCGCGCACCGCGTTCTGCTTTGGACGCCCACATTAGTGGATCAAAACATTTTCTGCCACACGCCGGTCGCTATCGTGACGCAGGAGTGCCATCGGGATGTTCGGGTTACCGGCCCCGGCGACGTCCGGCCACGGTGACGGCGTTCCTTACGGCCACGGTGACGGCGTTCCTTGCGGCCATCCCGGACCCGTTCCCGTTTCCGTTCCTCCGCCTACCTCCGGGATGCCGTTGGCACGGAACTGCCCGTGGTATCCGCCGAGCAATTCACACCCACCCGCCTTTAGCCGGCTTCGACTGCTCCCGGCGCGGGGCCCGTGAGAGGATGCGTGGATGCTGATCGATGGGCGGGCCCTGGTTCTGGGCGGCGGGGGCGTCACCGGCGTCGCGTGGGAGATCGGCCTGCTGCACGGCCTCGCCCGGCACGGTGTCGACCTGTCCGCCGCCGACACCGTCATCGGCACCTCCGCGGGCGCGGCGGTCGCCGCGCAACTGACCGGCAGCACCGCCCTGGCGGACATCTACGCCGCCCAGATCAACGCCCAGCCCGGCGAGATACCCGCCCGGCTCGGTGCGGGAGCTCTCGTCCGTCTCCTGGTCGCGTCCGCGTGGCCGGGCGACCGGCGGCTCGGCCGCGCCTGGCTCGGCCGAGCCGCACTACGCGCGGAGACCATGCCCGAAGCCGAACGGCGCGCGGTCATCGAACGACGGGTACCCGACCGGCGGTGGCCCGACCGCCGGCTGCTGGTGACCGCCGTCGACACCGAAACCGGTACGGACGTCGTCTTCGACGCCGACAGCGGCGTACCCCTGATCGACGCGGTCGCGGCCAGTTGCGCCGTTCCGCTGGTCTGGCCACCCGTCACCATCGACGGACGGCGGTACATGGACGGCGGCGTACGCTCGGTCGCCAACGTCGACCTGGCCGCCGGTCACGGCCGGGTGGTCGTGGTCGCACCCACCACCTCGGCCCTGCGCCGCTGCGACCGCCCGCAGACCCAGGCGGCGGCGCTCGGGGTGCCACATGTCGTCGTGACACCGGACGCCGAGGCCCGCGCCGCGATCGGGACCAACGTGTTCGACCCCGCCCGACGCCCGGCGGCGGCCCTCGCCGGACTCGTCCAGGCCGCGTCGATCGCGGACCGGGTCCGAACGGTCTGGAGCGGGACGCAAGCCTAGGATGCCGAGCGTGAAGGTCATTGACAAGATCGCGTGGATCCGGATCGAGAACGGCGCGATTCTCAGCACCCGCAGCCACGGCAGGGACGTCTACTACCTGCCGGGAGGCAAACGCGAGCCCGGCGAGAGCGATCTGGCCACCCTGGTCCGCGAGATCGACGAGGAACTCCGGGTGGAGATCGTGCCGGAGAGCGTCACCCCGGTCGGCACCTTCGAGGCTCGGGCGCACGGCCACGCCGACGGTACGACAGTCCGGATGACCTGCTACGCCGCCGACTACCGGGGCGTGCCCACGGTCAGTAACGAGATCGCGGAGTTGGCCTGGCTCGGTTACGCCGACCGCCACCGGGTCTCCCCGGTCGACCAGATCATTTTCGACCGGCTGCACGACGGCGGCCAGCTCGCCTGACCCGAGCCCCGAAACGCCGTACGGCTCCGGGCGAACCCGGAGCCGTACGTGTCGTTCGGTGGATCAGCCCTGGATGCCCTTGAGCAGTTCGGCGAAGTCGGCCGTCTCGGCCGCCGGCGGGACGTCGACGGTCACCGGCTTGTTGAAGTCGGTGAAGTTCACGATGATGTCGTTGGCGTCGTTCATGAACGTACGACCGCGACGAACCTGGTACTGCTCGTCGATCCAGAGCTCGGTCTTGACCTCCTTGACGGCGAGCTTCGTCAGCTGCTTCTCGGTCTCCGCCCGGACCGTCTCCGGCAGCGCCGCCAGGTACGGAGCGGTCGGCATCACGATGGTGTAGTGAACGGTCTGCACGCCGTTCACCGCCTCCTCGCCGACGACGGTGATCGTCTCGGCGCCGAGCAGCGGCTTGATCTGCACGGCCGGGTCGATGTCGTCGATCAGGCCCGCGAACGAGTCGGCCCCGGCGTCGCCGGCCGAAGCGTCCAGCTTCAGCCACTTCTTGCCGTCCATGTCGGCCTGGTCCGCCGGCGGCACCTGGACGTAGAAGGCGGTGCCGATGACCCGTACGGTGGTCGGACCGTCCTTCGGATCCTCGATCGTGACCTCGGCCTTGCGCTCGGCGCCGAGGACCACCTGACCGCTGCCCTTGACCGCGTCGCCGTCCTGCTTGCCCTCCATGGTGAGGGTGAGCGAGGTGGTCTTACCGGCGGTGTCCGCCGTCTTTTGCAGCGAGCCCTTGGCGTCGCTGGCCAGCAGCGCCAGCCCGCTCGGCTGCTGCTGCTCCGTGGTCGACGGGGCATCCTTCGATCCGCAGGCGGTGAGGCCGAACACCGCGACTGCGGCGACGGTCAGGGCTGCGGAACTCTTCCAACGTGACACGAGAAAACTTCCCCCGAGAGTAATGAGGTTCTTTCGACAAGGCACGACACCTTATCCCACCCCGTCGATCCAAGCCCCATCGATACGGCCGCAGAGCCGGTGACCTGCGCATCGGAGCAGGTCGGGTTCGACCTCGTGGAGATGAACGCCGGTTCGGACCCGGACGGGTTCCTCGACGACCGGGTCCTGGCCGACCGGTTCCGGTCCCTGAAGCCGGTCGCAGCCACCGCCTGAGCCGAGCACAACCATTTACGACCTGCCGTCGTGACTCCCGATGGCGGGTCGTGTCCGCGCTATCCGGGTCGGTGGCGTCGGCCGACGTTTCCCGTCGGAAGCCGGGGGGTAGCAGCATCTTCGACCAGCCAGAGGAGGCTCAGATGTCCACCGACGCGATCGTTTTGTTGAAGCAGGACCACAGGGAGATCCGGGCACTGTTCAACGAATTTCAACAGGCCGGCGAAAAGGCCACCAAGAAGAAGGGTGACATCGTCGGCCGTATTCTGGAAGCGCTGACCGTGCACACGTACATCGAGAACGAGTGCATGTACCCGGAGACCCGTGAGCTGCTGCCGGACCTTGAGGACGACGTGTTGGAGTCGTACGAGGAACACCACGTGGCGGACGTGCTCTGCCTCGAACTCGCCGCGATGAAGCCCGACGACGAGCGCTTCGACGCCAAGACGATGGTGCTCATCGAGAACGTGACGCACCACATCGAGGAAGAGGAAGAGGAGTGGTTCCCCAAGGTCCGTGAGGGGCTCGGTCGCAAGAAGCTCCAGGAGATCGGCGAACGCATGCTGGAGATGAAGGAGAAGGCGCCCCGGAAGCCGACCGAACCGAAGGCGATGAAGAAGGCCGTGGACGCGGTCACCGCCTGATCCCCGTACGGGTTTCGCAACACGAAGGAGTGGACGATGCGCATCGGGTATTTCCTTTCCAGCGAGGAGTACACCCCCGCCGAACTGTTGGAGCAGGCGCGAGGCGCCGAGCGGGCGGGCTTCGAGGCACTGTGGATCTCCGACCACTACCACCCGTGGGTGGACGCGCAGGGGCAGAGCCCGTTCGTCTGGTCGACCATCGGCGCGCTGAGCCAGGTGTGCACACTGCCGGTCACCACCGCTGTGACCTGCCCCACCGTACGCATCCACCCGGCGGTCATCGCCCAGGCGGCGGCGACGAGCGCGGTGATGCACGAGGGCCGGTTCGTGCTCGGGGTCGGCAGCGGCGAGGCGCTCAACGAACACATCTTCGGCGACGCCTGGCCGAGCGCGGGCGTACGGCTGGAGATGTTGGAGGAGTCGGTGGAGGTGATCCGCGAGTTGTGGAAGGGCGGATTCACCGACCACCACGGCAAGCACTACACAGTGGAGAACGCCCGGATCTATACGATGCCGGAGCAGCCGCCGGCCATCTACGTCTCCGGGTTCGGCCCGAAGTCGGTGGACCTGGCGGCCCGGATCGGTGACGGTTACATGAGCACCTCGCCCGACGGCGACCTGGTCAAGCGGTTCCGGGACGGTGGTGGTGGCGACAAGCCGTGCCAGGCCGGTTTCAAGGCGGCGTACGCGGCGACCGAGGACGAGGGCGCGCGGATCGCGTACGAGCGGTGGCCGAACGCCGGTGTGCCGGGTGAGTTGTCCCAGGTGCTGCCGTCGCCCCGGCACTTCGAGCAGGCCGCCGAGCTGGTCACCGAGGACATGGTGCGCAAGGCGTTCGTCTGCGGCAGCGATCCCGATGCCCATCTGGAGCAGATCGACCTGTACGCCAAGGCGGGTTTCGACGAGATCTACGTCGCCAACACCGGTCCGCACTACCAGGGCCTGTTCGACCTGTACGCCGAGCACGTACTGCCCGCGCTGCGGAACCAACGGCGCTGATCGACCCCGAGGGAGGACAGACACGATGGGCAAGAAGGTCAACAAGCTGGCGTACAAGCCGGTGGGGATTCTGCTCGGCGTCGCCGCCGGTGCGCTTGCCGGCATGGTGTTCAAGCAGGTCTGGAAGACGGCGGCCGGTGACGACGACGCGCCGAACGCCACCGACGAGGACCGCGGCTGGGGCGAGATCCTCGCCGCGGCGGCCCTTCAGGGGGCGATCTTCGCGGTGGTCAAGGCAACCGTCGACCGGGGCGGCGCCGTCGGCGTCCGCCGGGTCACCGGCAGCTGGCCGACCTAGAAACACGAACACCGGCGTACGGAAAGGGCCTCACTCACGTACGAGAATGAGGCCCTTTTCCCTGCCCTCGACGGCGGGCGCGATGTCAGCCCTTCGGCGGGTACGGATCGTCCCGGTAGGTGTACTCGGTTTCGATCCCTCAGTTCCTACCCCGGTACCGGAGGCCCAAACAGCCGTTCTGTTCCGATCGGGGACACCGATCGGGGGTTTCGCTCGTTGTGCAGGTGAACGGTGTCCCCGCCAGGGGGCTCCTGGCACCGGAGGTGACCAGGTGAAGGCTCACTTATTCGCCCTTGCCGTGGTGCCACTGCTGGCAGCGTTGACGGCGTGGACGGCGTATGACCAGCCGACCACCGTGACGCCACCACACGTGCAGTATCCGTTGCCCTCGCCGACGGATCGAGGGGCCGGGCAGCCGAACCGGGACGCCCCCGGTCGGCCCGGCGATCGAGCCGGGGCCGGTGGCCAGCAGGAGAATCCGAATCCGCGTACGGGTCTTTCGGTGGACATCGAAGGCGATCGCATCATCGTGCATCGTCGACCGGAACAGGCTCTCGACACGGCCGCACGGCGCCCGGTCCCGATCCGCTTCGTGAACGTGGTGGGCTCGTAGCCCCTCCTCCACTTTCAAGGTATAGCCGACCGGGGGGCTTGCGGCAAGACCCGGGTCATCCCGCAGAATCAGCGGCCGAGGCCAGCACCTGCGGAAACGGAGATCACAAGAGCGTGAGCCGCCCGAGCATCAGCGCGTTCGACCTACCCGACCACTCCCCCAAATCCGACCCCGCGCTGATCGCCGCCGACGAGCGGCACTTCGCCGCCATCGCGGCGAGCCTGGAGCGGGCGATCGCCGACCTGACCGACCGCCTCGACGCGGAGCGCAGGGCGCCCGGCGGCGTCGGCCAGGCGGCGATGGACCGGGACCAGGAGATCCACCGGCTGACCGCCCGCCTGCGCACCCTGCGCCGCTACGGATCGGACCTGTGCCTCGGTCACATGGTCGAAGCGGACAACCCCGAACCCGTGTACGTCGGTCGGCTCGCCCTCACCGACAGCGCGGGTCGGCGGCTGCTGCTCGACTGGCGATCCCCGGCGGCCGAGCCGTTCTTCGGCGCGACCCACGCGAACCCGATGGGTCTGACCAGCCGCCGCCGGTACCGCTGGACCCTCGGCCGGATCACCGACTACTGGGACGAGGTGTTCGCCCCGGACGGGTTCGAGGGGCACGCCGCGCTGGACGACCAGTCCGCCTTCATCGCCAGCCTGGGCGGCAACCGCTCGCCCCGGATGCGGGACGTGCTCGGCACCATCCAGGCCGACCAGGACGCCATCATCCGCGCGGGATCCCGTGGCGCGCTCGTCGTCGACGGCGGTCCCGGTACGGGCAAGACCGTCGTCGCCCTGCACCGTACGGCCTACCTGCTCTACTCCGATCCGCGCCTCGGTCACCGCCGGGGCGGGGTGCTGTTCGTCGGCCCGCACCAGCCCTACCTGGCGTACGTCGCCGACGTCCTGCCCAGCCTCGGCGAGGACGACGTGCAGACCTGCACCCTGAGGGACCTGGTCGCCGAGGGAGCCTCGGCGGCGGTCGAGACCGACCCGGCGGTGGCGCTGCTGAAGTCGTCGGCGAACGTGGTGACAATGATCGAGGCGGCCGTCAGGTTCTACGAGGAGCCGCCGACCAAACCGACGCTGGTCATGACCGACTGGTCGGAGAGCTGGCTGAGCGCCGACGACTGGGCCGAGGCGTTCGAGACACCGGATCCCGGCACCCCACACAACGAGGCGCGCGACCAGATCTGGGAGAAACTGCTGGAGATCCTGGTCGACAGGTACGACGGTGACGAGCCGGAAGACCTGCTCCGCCGGTCGCTGCGGCGCAACCGGGAACTGCTCGGCACCTTCAACCGGGCGTGGCCGCTGCTCGAAGCGGCCGATCTCGTCGGGGACCTGTGGTCGGTGCCCGCGTACCTGCGCCGGTGCGCGCCCTGGCTCGGGGCGGACGAGATCCGGAGGCTGCGGCGCGCGGACGCGCGGGCGTGGACGGTGTCCGACCTGCCGTTCCTGGACGCGGCACGGCAGCGGCTCGGTGACCCGGAGGCGTCCCGGCGTCAGGTTCGGCAGAACGCCGCCGTCGCGGCGAAACGCGAGCAGATGGACCGGGTCGCGGAGGAACTGCTGGCGGCCGAGGACGACAACGAAGGCGCCATGATCATGCTGCACGGGCGGGACCTGCGGGACGCCCTGGTCGAGGCGACCGCGCTGCCGGAGGCCGATCCGGACCTGCTCGCCGGGCCGTTCGCGCACATAGTGGTGGACGAGGCCCAGGAGTTGACCGACGCGGAATGGCAGATGTTGTTGCTGCGCTGCCCGTCCCGGAGCTTCACCATCGTCGGGGACCGGGCCCAGGCCAGGCACGGGTTCACCGAGTCGTGGCGGGAACGGCTCCGGCGGGTCGGGATCGACCGGATCAGCCTGGCGTCGCTGAGCATCAACTACCGCACGCCACAGGAGGTCATGGCGGAAGCGGAGCCGGTCATCCGAGCCGTGCTCCCGGACGCGAACGTGCCAACGTCCATTCGCGGTAACGGCGTGCCGGTCGTACACGGAAGTGTTCTTGATCTGGGGTTGATCGTGGATGCCTGGCTCGCGGCGCACGATAACGGGATCGCCTGTGTGATCGGCGCTCCCGCGTTCGAGGGGACGGCCCGCGTGCTGTCGCTGACGCCGGAGCTGTCGAAGGGGCTTGAGTTCGACCTGGTGGTGCTCGTGGACCCGGAGGCGTTCGGCGAGGGCATCGAGGGGGCGGTCGACCGGTACGTGGCGATGACCCGGGCGACCCGACAGCTCGTCATCCTGAGGAGTTCCCAATGACGACGGCGCCCCTGTGCCAGTTGGGCAACAGGGGCGCCGCTCGAAGTCTTGTGGGTCAGTGTTGCTTTGCCAGGCAGACGAAGGCTTGCCACGCGTCGGGGGCGAAGATCAGGGTGCCGCCGTCGCGGTTTTTGGTGTCGCGGACCAGCACCCGGCCGGGGAGGTTGTCGGCGACCTCCACGCAGTCACCACCGCCGGAGCCGCTGCGGGAGGACTTACGCCACCTGGGGTCGGTCAGATCCATGGCTTCACCACTTCCTTGATCAGGTCGAGGGACTGACGCGTCGGCAGAGCCTCGTTTCGGACGCTCTCCCACCTTGCCAGCAGCCTAGCCACCTGCTCGGTCCGATGCACGACCGTACCGCCGAGCTGATCCTCCATGTGCCCGACCCAGTCCCCCTCCGGCGACCGGGCCAGCACGAACGGGCCGCTCAGCCCGAGATGCAGGCCGACGCCGGCCGGGATGACGTGCACGCTGACGCGCGGGCGCTCCGCCATCCGCAGCAGGTGCAGGAGTTGGGCGGCCAACATCTTGTCGCTGCCCTCGGCGAAGCGGTGCAGCGCGGCCTCGTCCAGCACGGCGATGAGGTACGGCGGGTCGTCCCGGTCCAGGACCGCCTGCCGGTCGATCCGGCTCGCCACGGCCTGTTCCACCTCCGCTTCGCTCAGCTCGGTGTCGAGTTGGAACACCACGCGGGCGTAGTCCTCGGTCTGGAGGAGGCCGGGAATCAGGTTCGGCTGAAAGGTACGGATCTGGTCGGCCTTCTGCTCCGCGTCCAGCCACGGTTGGAACCACGACGGGGCGCCGAACTTGAGCACGAGCCGTTCGTAGACGCCCCCGGTGTGGAGCGCCCGGTCCCCGCCACGGACAAAGTCCATTGTCAACGTGCGGGTGCCGTTCTCGACCGCGCTCACGTGTGACCCGCTGAAGCCGGCGAGCTTGCCGAACGCCTCCTGCGTCTGACCCGATGCCGCCCTCGCCCGGCGTATCTCCCCAACGATGAACTCGGCCAATGGACCCGGTACGTCCACCATTCGACATCCCCCAAATCAAAGATCGACTATTCACGGCACCTCACCCGGAACCGACGCCCATCAGGTCGGCCCTGCCGCTGCCAATGCCTTCCGACCATAGGGCATCGGGGACCACAGTGTCACGAGTGGGACTGCTCGGAGCTTTCGGCAAGAGCCCGGGTGGAACCGCGGGGTCGCCCCGTGCCTTCCCCACCCGTATTCACTACCGGGGCGACCCCTTCCACCGAGGAAAGGAAAGACACTGATGTCCGAACACGATCACCGACCCGGCACCGCGGCGCTTGGCGGTCGCCAGCAGATGCAAAGGCCACTCGTCAAAATCGGCGACATCGTGAACGCGGAACAGGACGACTACCAGCGGGGCACCCGTCCGCACCTCACGCCCGGCGATGGTGATCTCCACATGCGGGTGACGTACCTGCCCAGGGACGCCGCCGTGTGGGGTGGGGACTGGCTGCCGATGCGGGGTGTCGAGATGCCGCCGGGTGGGCCGGCTCAGCCCGAGATGCCGTTCGTCGTGCACCGCCGAGCACTGCCGGGATACGTACCGCCCCGGCGTTCGGTCCCACCCGCGTACAAGGAGCGGAACAGCGGCGCCTGACCCGCCGGAGTTGACGACCCACACCCCACCAAAAGGCGGTTTGCCGAAGCCTTGCGCTCAGCTCACGATGGGTTCGGCCAGGGCTTCGGTCACACCGTGGGCGGCGATAATTCGCAGGCCCTCGGCCACCAGTTGAGAATCCTCGTTGGCGTCGATCGACACGATCCTGCCCCACTTCATCCGCACAATGTGTACGCCATGGTTGTTGTACGGCGACCCGTCGGGCATGTCCTGGGTCGCCGTCCAGCGGATGATGATCGTGGTGTTGCGGGGGCCTCCCTTCACCCAGACGTCGCGCACCGTCAGTCGCAGGGTCGGGCTGAGACGTCCGAGGCGCTCGAACCAGCGCCGCAGAGCCTCCCGGTCGTGGCGCTCGCCGCCGAGGGCGTGCTTCCCGCCGAAGCTGTGGTAGACATCCGGCGCACAGTCCTTGAGCAGGGCGTCGTAATCCTTCTCGTTGACCCTGGTGAAATTCTTGGTGGCGATGCGCTTGACGATGGCGTGATACACGAATGGCTCCTTCGGGTTGAGGAACGCTCCCCGCTTGACGCTGTCAATCAACGTTGCTCAGCGAGAGGATTCCTGCCGGTCGACGTTCCACGGACCGATGGTCAGGAAGCTGTGCGCCCGCCACTGGACGGCACCGGAGCGCCAACGGGAAGGAGCGTCGAAGAGTGCGGGCCGGAAGCCACTGGCGCTGAACTCGACGGACGCGGTACACACCGGCACGCCCAGTTCCCGCTCGCTCTTACCGACGGCCACCGGGTCGGCGTTCGGTACAACCTCCACCAACACGCGACCATGATCGTCACCGAAGTCGAACCGAATCTCCATGGAGTGATCCTCGCACCTGGCCCGCAGACTCGACCACCGCAGGTTGCGCACGGCAACAGGGACACACTGTCACCACGCACCGTAGTGTTCTTCACGGTCGCCCAGCATCAGGAGCCGACAATGGTTGATCGTCCGGCAGAATGTGCGCATGGGGAAAGAGGCTGACAGTGCACGCACGGCTCGCGTGGTCTCCCTGTTGGAGGACAGCGTCAGGACCGAGCTTCAGGTAACGAACGACGGGTTGGAGTTGGGGCTCAGCGACGTCGCAATCGAACGGTTGATGGAAGGGGTCACCTCCGGGCTGCTGTACGCCTTCGAAGTGGACTGGTCGCCCAACTGGGTGAAGCCCGGACAGGTACACGCGTGGAAAGAGGATGGGGAATTCTTCGCCCGGTGTTCCCGTTGCCTGCTCGATTCTCCGGCTGCCGACAGCCGCGCCTCGGCCGAGGCCTGGGCGCGTCAGCACGAAACCCTCCACTGACGGCAACGCCGTGGCTTGGAGGACGCCGAGTTGATGGGCGAAGCGCCAGACGATGCGTTCGGACCCAGTTCGGATCCGTTCGAGCTTGTTCGGGCTCATTGCTTGAGCTATTCGGGAGATGTATACAGATCCATGCAAAGTGAAGGCTTGTTTCGATCCACCCGCACCTCATCAGGCAGGAGAATCGATGAAGAAAGCCCTGGTACGCGCACTTTCCGTGATGGTGGTCGCGATGATGGCCGTCGGCCTGGCAGCGGTTCCAGCCAACGCGGTGGTCACCGGCTACAAGCAGATCTACGCATGGATCAATGGCAACCCGAGGTGCATCACCGTCCCGGCCTCGTCCACGGTGGTCGGCAAGAAGCTGGACACGTGGGACTGCATGTCGCCGAAGCAGAACAACCAACTATGGGGCCTGCATACCGGCGATTACGTCTTGTCGCCCGATGGGACGATGACCTACATCCTGAAAAATCGACACAGCGGGCTCTGCATCAAGGGATGGAACACGAAGGGAGCCCAGGTCACGCAGGAAGTATGCAGCGTGACGGATGACCGACAAATGTGGGTTCGGCCCAGCACCAGCCCTGGTGGGCTCGTCTACAACAGGTGGAAAAACTGGAAGACAGGATACTGTCTTGCTGTTTCCGGCGCGGGCACTGCCAACGGCACGTGGCTGATCACATGGGACTGCGGGACCGGGAATCCGGCACCCGACGACCGCCGCTGGGAGATCGGAACCTGACCGCGCGGTGATCACGACGGTTACAACGCAGTGCGCTCGCCGGTGACAGGGCCCCAGTAAATCGGATTCTCGACCTGCGGCCACGCAAAGCGGGCAGGCGCCCGACCGCCTGCAATCTCGTCGACGATCTTGCAGTTGTGGCGCCCGGATTGGGGCCCTCATCCGGATTTGTTCACCACCACAAGTGCAAGATCGTCGCGCCCCCGCCTACGGTTATGCCGCCAGCGCGTCGAGCGTGGGAAGCGGGTCAGGCTCCAGCCCGGTTGAAGCGGGCGCCCCAGTCGTGGATCTGCTCCAGTAGTTCGGGCGGGTCGAGGACGCGGAAGTCGGCGCCGAGCGCGCCCAGCGCCATGGTCGGCCAATCCAGGGAGTCGGCGGTCATACGCACCCGGCAGTGCTCGGCGTCGATTTCCTCGACCGTGCTCCACTGGCCGATCCGCTCCCGTACGGCCGCGGCCGGGGCGTCGACCAGGACCTCCACCCGGTACTGCTGGGGCAGGTTGCCCAGGCTGGAACGGACGAACTCGGCGGCGTCGGCGGCGGGCAGATCGCGGGGCCGGAACCGGGAGCCGGTGCCGTGTGGCGCGGTGAGGCGGTCGACCCGGAAGCTGCGCCAGTGGTGGCGGGTCAGGTCGTAGGCGACCAGGTACCAGCGGCGGCCGAGGGAGACCAGCCGATGCGGTTCGACGTGCCGGTCGGTGTGCTGGCCGCTGGCGGCGGTGTAGGAGAAGCGGAGGTGTTCGCTGTCCCGACACGCCAGCGCGACCGAGGTGAGCACGCCCGGGTCGACGCCCGGCCGGGCCGGGCTGTCCCAGCCGGCGGACAGGGTCATCGCGCGCAGCGCCTCGACCTGGCGCCGCAGCCGGGCGGGCATCACCTGCACCACCTTGGCCAGCACTCGCACCGAGGACTCGGCGAGCCCTTCCACCGCGCTCTGCGCGGCGGCCTGTAGTCCGACGGCCAGGGCGACCGCCTCCTCGTCGTCGACCACCAGCGGCGGCAGTGCCGCGCCGGCGGTGAGCTGGTAGCCGCCGTCCACGCCGCGCTGCGCCTCAACCGGATAGCCCAGCTCCCGCAGCCGGTCGATGTCCCGGCGCAGGGTACGGACGGAGACCCCCAGTCGCTCGGCAAGTTGGGCGCCCGGCCAGTACCTGTGGGTCTGGAGCAGAGAAAGCAGCCGCAGCGTCCGGGAGCTGGTGTTCGCCATACCCCTGATTCTCGCGCAATTCAGGTCAGAAAGTGGCCGCAGTGGGACCTAGCGTGGGTCCTGACCGACGGAAAAGGACAAGGAACCGGAGACCATGAGCGAGACCACGACCGCCGATGAGCGCACCAGCCGTGACCTGCCCGACGCGCCGCCCACCAGCGGCGAGCGCGCCGACCTGCTGGCGATGCTGGCCAAACACCGGCACTTCCTGCGCTTCACCACCCGCGACCTCACCGACGAGCAGGCCGGGCAGCGAACCACCGTCAGCGAGCTGTGTCTGGGCGGCCTGATCAAACACGTCACCGCAGCCGAACGGGGCTGGGTGAACTTCATCGTGGACGGGCCGTCGGTGATGGGCGACTCCACCGCCATGACCGAGGACGACTGGGCCCGACGGGCCGACGAGTTCCGGCTACTACCCGGCGAGACCCTGGCCGGTGTCCTGGCGGACTACGCCGAGGAGGCCCGCCGTACGGATGAACTGGTCGTCACCCTGGACGACCTGGACGCCACCCAGCCGCTACCGACGGCCCCGTGGTTCGAGCCCGGCGAGCGGTGGTCGGCCCGCCGGGTGCTGATGCACATCATCACCGAGACCGCCCAGCACGCCGGCCACGCCGACATCATCCGCGAGTCCCTGGACGGCGCCCGAAGCATGGGCTGACCGGCGGCATGGTGGGGGCGTGCTGCGCCACGCCCCCACATCACCGGTACGACCACCCCCGGCGCCCCCACGGAGGAAATGCCGACCGGACCCTGGTGATGAGTTTCCGCGCCCGCGCCTGTCACACCTACGACGGGACATGACGAGGCGGAAGGATGACGTGATGAATGCGGACACGCGACTGGATGAGCTGGGCGGGACCGGTCTGGGCGAGGTCGACGAGCCGGCGTTCTCGGGGCTGGCGAAGCGGCACCGGCGGGAGCTGCACGTGCACTGCTACCGGATGCTCGGGTCGTTCGAGGACGCCGAGGACACCGTGCAGGAGACGTTCCTCCGGGCCTGGCGGCGGCGGGAGACCTTCGAGGGGCGGTCGACGTTCCGGGCGTGGCTGTACCGGATCGCCACCAACGCCTGCCTGGACCTGCTCGCCAAGTGCCGCCCGGAGCCTGCGACCGACGGCGAGGTGCTGTGGTTGCAGCCCTACCCGGACCAACTACTCGACGAGCTGCCCGCGGGCGAGGCGGACGAGCCGGAGACCGTCGCCGTCGCGCGGGAGACGATCGAGCTGGCGTACCTGGTCGCAGTCCAGCACCTCGCGCCGCGCCCGCGGGCCGTGCTGATCCTGCGGGACGTACTCGGCTGGCCGGCAAAGGACGTCGCGGAACTCCTCGGGGACTCCGTCAACTCCGTGAACAGCGCGTTGCAGCGGGCTCGCGCCGGCATGCGGGAGCACCTGCCCGCCGAGCGGCAGGACTGGACCGGCGGCGAGGAGCGCGCCGAAACGCGCGAGCTGGTGCGCCGCTTCACCGACGCGAGCGTGGCCAAGGACATCGACGGGCTTGCCGCCATGCTGCGGGACGATGTCCGCTGCTCGATGCCGCCCACGCCGGGCCTGCACGTCGGCCGCGACACGGTGGTGAACGACTGGGTCGAGGATGGCTTCGCAGACATGGGGCACCTACGCGGCGTACTGACCTTCGTGAACCGGCAGCCCGCCGTCGCCTTCTACCTCTGGCGGGAGCAGGAGGGCGCGTACCTGCCGCTGACGATCGACGTCCTGCGCGTCACCGGCGGGGCGATCACCGAGATCGTCATCTTTCACGACGACCAGTTTCCGCGGCTCGGGCTGCCGGAGCGCCTGCCGGCGGACGGCACGGAGTAGTCCCGGTGTGGACGCTCACGCTGCGCGGTCGCAAGCGTGTCGCGGTGGTCAAGGCACGGTTACCGAACGTTGGGAGAACACCATGAACAGCATGAATGAGACCGGGGTCGCCGCAGGCCCGGCATCGGGCCAGACCAGCCACACCCAGGGACTCCGCAGGCTCGCCGGCACCGGCTTGATTGCCACGCTCGCAGCGATGGTGGCCACCACCCTCGCCGCTGCGCTCGCCCGGGCCGTTGGCGTCGACTTCGAGGTCCCCGATGGGGGCGAGACGATCCCGTTGTCGGGGATCGCCGTGGTGACCGGCTTCTTCTCGGTCGTGGGCATCGTCATTGCCATCGTTTTTCTTCGTCGCAGCGCGCGCCCCGCCAAGCGATTCGGGTGGACGGCAGTGTCGCTGACCGCGATCTCGTTGGTCCCGCCCCTCCTCACCGGGGCAAACACCGCCACCACCACCGCCCTCCTCGGGCTACACCTCGTCCCTGCTGCGGTGATGATTCCTACCCTGGCGCGGAGCCTCCGCATCCGGACCGATTGACGAGCCGCAACGGAACAACGCGCGGCGCAAGGGCGTGCGCGAGCACGGTGCCTCCGGTGCTGCCACCCTCCATTCAGGGTTTGCAGTTTTGGCGGAGTCTCGCCGGGTTCGCCGTGACGAGCTGACGGAACGGGTCGAGGTCATCGCCGCTGCTGGGACCCGGCGCGCATCACGATTCTGTCTCGCGCCCTCGTACTGTCGCGATAGCCGCAAGATGGTGGGAATGCGGCCTGCACGGTCCCGAGTGGGACGACATCGCGGCAGACCTCCACCACCAGGCCGACACGCTGGATAACCGCTGATGTTCACGAGTTGCCTCGGGTATGGACCGGAGACTGTGGATACGCTCCGTCGGTGGAGGAACTCGCTCGTTTGTTCCGCTCGGCCGCTGACCATGCGGCCGGCTATCGGGGATCGTTGCCGGACCGGCCGGTCGGAGTCCCGGTGGACCGGGCGGCGTTGACCGAGGCGTTTTCCGGCCCGTTGCCCTCCGCGCCCTGCCCGCCGGAGCGGGTACTGGCGGACCTGGTCGCCGCGGCCGGGCCGGGTCTGGTCGCGAGCGCCGGCCCGCGATACTTCGGGTTCGTGGTCGGCGGCGCATTGCCGACGGCGACCGCGGCCGACATTCTCGCCGCCGGTTGGGACCAGCTCGCGACCAATGCCGTCACGTCACCGGCCGCCATCGCGGCGGAGGCCGCCGCCGGCGGCTGGCTGAAGGACCTGCTGGGGATCCCGGCGTCGGCATCGGTCGGTTTCGTCACCGGCGCCCAGGCGGCCAACACCGTCGGGCTTGCCGCCGCCCGGCACCGGGTGCTGGCCGAGGCCGGCTGGGACGTCGAGCGACGCGGACTGCTCGGGGCGCCGCCGATCCGGGTGATCGCCGGCGACGAGCGGCACGGCACCATCGACCGGTCGCTGCGTCTGCTCGGCCTCGGGACGCAGGTGGTGGAGGCGGTGCCGGCCGGGCCGGACGGCGCCATCGACCTCGCTTCGCTGCGGGAGGTGCTGCGGGCCGCCTCCCCCGGACCCACCATCGTGTGCCTGCAATCCGGGAACGTGAACACCGGTGCCTGCGACCAGCTTCGGGAGGCGTGCGAACTGGTCCGCCGGCACGGTGGCTGGGTGCACGTGGACGGGGCGTTCGGGCTGTGGGCGGCGGTCAACCCGGCCACCCGGCACCTGGTAGACGGGCTGGAACTGGCCGACTCGTGGGCCTGCGACGGGCACAAGTGGCTGAACCTTCCGTACGACTCGGGGTTCGCGTTCTGCGCCCGGCCCGACGTACACGCGGCGGCGATGTCCTACGCAGCCGCGTACCTGGTCGGTTCCGGCGCCGAACCGGTGGGGGCGGACCTCACCGCCGAGTCCTCGCGCCGGGCCCGTGGGTTCGCCGTCTGGGCCGGACTGCGGGAACTGGGCCGCGACGGGGTCGCGGCGCTGGTCGAGCGGTGCTGCGCGTTGGCCCGCCGGTTCGCCGAGGGCCTGACCTCGGCCGGGTTCGAGGTGGCGAACGAGGTGGTCCTCAACCAGGTGCTCGTCGGCTTCGGCGACGACGCGCGCACCGACCGGGTGGTCGCGGCGGTCCAGGCCGACGGCACCTGCTGGGCCGGCGGTACGACCTGGCGCGGTCGACGACTCATGCGGATCTCGGTGTCGAACGCCGCCACCACCGAGGCGGACGTGGACCGGTCGATCGCCGCGATCACCCGACTCGCCACGCCGGGCTGACGGCGGGACTCAGCTGCCGGGTGCCCGGAGCGTACGCAGGAAGGTCGGCAGCAGCCACGGACGGCGGCCCGACACGACCAGTCCCCCGGTGAGCACCGCGCGCAGCTTGCCGACCCGGCCGAACAGCATCAGGTTGAGGGTGACCGGGTCGAACGACACCCGTACGTCCGGTGCCGGTCCGACCGGCTCGGCGCTCACCCTGCCCCGGTGCAGTACGAGGGTCACCGGGGAGGTGTAGCGGGACCGGAACTCGACCGTGATCCGCCGCTCCCGTGGCGGTTCGTCGTTGTCCAGCAGCCGCCCGTAGTCGTGACCGTCGCGGAGCATGCCGAGGACGAACAGCTCGAAGTACATGCTGGCGTACGCGGGTGGGATCCGCCACGGCACCCGCCGGGCGCGGGCGATGTCCCAGCCGTGCAGCAGCAGCTCGTTGACCAGGTGGGCGAAGACGCCGGCCAGCGTGGGGCGGGCCGCACCGAGCCAGTCGATCCCGGCGTCCGGGTCCCGGTCGGCGGTCAGGGCCAGGATGTGGTCGATGTCGTCGCGCAGCCACCGATCGAGCACGGTCAGGTCGCGTTCGGTGCACTGGGCGAGCACCACCTCGTTCAGGTGGGCGATCGTGTCCACGGTGGTGATCCGCAGCAGCTCCCCGAGGCCCGAGAACGGCAGCGGGGTCGGTTCGGTCGCGACCATCGACGTGTAGAGCCGGGCTATCGCCGCGACGTGGGCGGTCATCTCCGCCACCGACCAGTGTGCGGTCACCGGCGCGTCCGCCGGTGACCCGGCGACCAGGTCGGCGAACCGGTCACCGGCGTCCCGTAGCGCGCTTCGCGCGGCCTGCCACTGGTCCTGCGTCACCGTTGCGCGCACGGTCTCCCCAACGCCTGGTAGTCGTCCCGCCGGGCGTCGACGCGGGATCCGCGCCAACCTAGCATCGATCGTGCGCGATGTGTGTCCGCCAGCGGGAAGATTGGGTACGTTGGTCCGATGGCGTGGCGCAGGGCCGGTTCGGTGTGGCTGCTCTTCGGCGTGATCGCCGTCGTGTCGTCGGTGCTGGTGCTGCGCCGACCGGCCGCCGACCGACTGTCCGACCTGCACATCTACTACGGGGCAGCGCAGACCGTCGAGGCGGCCCGACCGCTGTACGAGTACGTCGCCGCCAACGGCGGGCCGTTCACCTATCCGCCGTTCGCGATGCTGCTGATGCGTCCGATGGTGGCGCTGCCGGAGGCCGCCGTACAGGTGATCTGGCTGGTCGCCGTGTGCGCGGCGGTGGCCGCCGTCGCCGGCGCGGTGAGCGGCGCGTTCGGCGTCGCGAACCGGCACCGCCGGCTTGTCGCCGCCGCCGTCGCCTGCGCGCTGCTGGTCTCCGCACCAGCGCAGAGCAACCTGCGGTTCGGCCAGGTCAGCATCTTCATCGTGCTGCTCGCCCTGGTCGACGCGGTGGGGCTGACCCCGGCCCGCTACCGGGGCGCCCTGGTCGGCGTCGCCGCCGCGATCAAACTGACCCCGCTGCTGTTCGTGGTCTTCTTCCTGGTCTCGCGCCGGTACGCCGACGCCGGTAGGGCGGTCGCCGCGTTCGTCGGCTGTGCCGTCCTCGCCGCGATCGTCCTACCGGCGGACAGCTGGACGTACTGGACTTCGACCATGCTGGAGACGTCCCGGATCGGCAACCTCGCCTCGCTGGGCAACCAGTCCGTACACGGCATGCTGATGCGGGTCGGGGTGTCCCCGCAGGCGCTGCCGCCGCTCTGGGCCGCGCTGGTCGCCCTGGTCTGCGGCACCGCACTGCTGCGGGCCCGCGGCCTCCAGGCCGACAACCAACCGGTACGCGCGGCGGTGCTGGTCGGCTGCGCCACCGTGGTCGCCTCCCCGGTGTCGTGGACCCACCATCAGGTCTGGCCGGTGCTGGCGGCGATGCTCCTGGTCGGCGCGCAGGGCCCGCTCCGCCGGATCGCCGGGGCGACCCTGCTGGTGGTGATGGTCTTCTCCCTGGGTGCGCTGCTGGACGGGGTGTCGACCTTTCCCGGCGTGCAGTTCCTGCTGGAGAACGCCCGCGCGCTCGGTGTCGTCGCCGTCTGCCTGGCCGGCTTCGGCGGGCTCGCCACGGTCGCGGTCGGCACCGCCCGGAGATCCGGTCGTAGGCGCGGCTGGCTGCGGGCGGGGATCACGGTCACGGTCACGCTGGCGTGCTTCGCCGTGCTGCCGCTGCCGGCGGGGGCGGATCCGACGTTCAAGGCGTACACGCTGGCGGACGCGGGCAACCCGCGCTATTTCTACTTCTGCCGGAGCGGGGCGGGGTGCGCCGACCCGTCGACCGGCGTCGCGGTCCGCTTCGGTGTCGTCCGGGAGAAGACCAAGGTACGGGTCAACGGCGTTGTCGACCCCGTCGTCACGCGGCTCGAATACCGGTCCGCACCCGGTGGCGCACCCCGGACCATCCCGCTGCTGGAACTGGGCCCGGGGCAGCGGGAGTTCTCCTTCCGCAGCGCGAACATGGCCCATGGGCTGCTGGTCGCGTACGGCGCCGACGGACGGGAGGTGGCGAGCTTCACCGACGAACTCAACCCGTAGCGACCTGCCCGGACAGCGTCCGCAGGTACGCCAGGTTGTCGCGGGTACGTTCGGCGAGCGGCTGGACGGTGGAGAAGTCCTCGACCGTCACCCACCCGTCGTAGCCGACCGCCCCCAGCGCGTCGAAGTACGCACCGAGGTCCGCCTGACCGTCCGGCAGCGGCGCCCAGTCCTCCGCCCACTCGGTCGACCCGTCCGACCGCTGCCCCACCGGGCGCCAGGCGACGTTCTTGACGTGCACGTGGGCGAGGTACGGGCCTAGCATCTCGAACCCGGCGAGGTAGTCCTCGTGCCCCTCGATGACCAGGTTGCCGACATCGTGGATGACCCCGACCCGAGCCGGGTCCAGCCCGTCGACCAGCCGGATCGCGGCCGACGCGGACGACACGATGGTCTTGTGGTGCAGCTCGACCAGCACGCTGACGCCGTACTCGGCGGCCCGGCCGGCGGCCCAGTCCAGGTCGCGGCGGGTGGTGTCGAACAGCTCCGGGTAGCGGCCGGTGCGAAGCGCCGGCATCGTCACCCGGACCCGACCGGCGCCGAGGGCGGCGGTGGCGGCCAGCATCCGTTCCACGTCCGCCCGCTCACGGCTGGGCACATAGCCGCCGATGCCGGAGTAGTCCAGCCCCGCCGACCGGGTGATCCGGGCGATCTCGGGCAGGTGGTCCTCCAGCCCGGCCAGCGGCCAGGTGGCCCGGTTGCCGGCCCAGAATCCCGGCTCGGCGGCTGGCTGCTGGTCGGTGACCCGCCACTCGATGCCGTCCCAACCCTGTGCCGCCAGTGCGTTGGCCGCCTGGCTCGGCGTCCACTGCGGAGTCGAGGCGGTGAAGACGGAGAACCTCATCGCCGCTCCCCCTCCCCGGCCGGCACCGGCAGCGTGCCGCCGGTCGCGAACGGTACGTCGTCGAAGGTGCCGGCGAGCACGTCGGCGACCGCGACCGGACGGGCCAGTACGGCGGACCGGTAGACCGCCTCGACCACGGCGAGCGACAGCAACCCGTCCTCGACCCGTACACCGGGTGGTCGACGCTGGTCGATCGCCTCGACCACGTCCCGGTACTGGCGTAGGTGACCGAGCACGAAACCGTCCTCCGATTTGGGTGCGTCGCGCAGCTCACCGGGCGGAACCCGGTCGGCCGCCTGGTTGGCCGGGCGTCGCGGCGGGCGGTCGTCGGCGTCGTCCGCGACGTGGAAGTATTCGAGCTGGTCGTCGTGGATCACCGCGGAGCCACGGGCGCCGTGCACCTGAAGGCGCGTGCCGATCCCCGGATACGCGGCCGTGGTCGCGTGCAGCACGGCCAGCGCCCCGGAGGCGAACCGGATGGTGGCGACCGCGACGTCCTCGACCTCGATGCCGTGGTGGGCCAGCCGGGACGTCTGGGCGGACACCTCAACCGGGCGGCCGAGCAGCCAGAGCAGCAGGTCCACGGTGTGTACGCCCTGGTTCATCAGCGCCCCGCCGCCGTCGTACGCCCAGGTGCCGCGCCAGCCGGCCGAGTCGTAGTAGCCCTGGTCGCGCCACCACGGTACGGATGCCACCGCGGAGGTGATCGGCCCGAGTTGGCCGGCGGCGACGGCCTGCGCCACCGCCACGCTGGCCGGGTCGAAGCGGTGCTGGCTGACCACCGAGACGACCAGTCCCCGCGCCTGCGCGGCGGTGGCGGCGTCGGCCAGCCGCCGGGCCCGGCTCAGCGTCACGTCCAGCGGCTTCTCGATCACGACGTGGGCGCCGGCGGCGACCGCCTGCTCGGCGATCGGGGCGTGCAGCCCGCTCGGTGTGCAGATCGCGACGAGGCCGATCGGGCGGTCGGCCAGCGCGTCGCCGAGGTTCGAATAGCGGCCGGGCGGTTCGCCCCCGGTGCGCTCGGCGATGCTCCGGGCCAGTGCGGCGCTGGCCGCCTCGTCCGGGTCGACCAGGGCGGCGACCCGCAGCCGGGGGTGCCGGTCGACGGCCGCCGCGTGGTTGGCGCCGATGATGCCGGCGCCGACGATCGCGACGTCGATCGGGGCCGGGGCGTCGATCGGGGCCGGGGCGGATGGGTCGGTGGCGCCGCCGTTCATACCGTCTGTTCTCCGATCGTCGGGGAATCGTGAAGTGGGCGGGGCCGGGGTCATTTCACCCCGCCCGTGGTGAGGCCACTGATCAGGTAGCGCTGGAAGAAGAGGTAGAGCACGACCACCGGCACGGCACAGATCAACGCCGCCGCCATCAGTTGGCCGTAGACCGGGATCGCGCCGCCCTCCTGGGTGGCGCCGAAGATCTGCAACGACACCGCCGCCGTACGGGTGTCCGGGTTGGTCAGTACGGAGGCGAACAGCACGTCGTTCCAGCCGAGCAGGAAGGCGAAGATCGCCGACACGGTCAGTCCGGGCCAGCTCAGCGGCACGATGATCCGGGTCAGCACCCGCCACGACGAGGCACCGTCGACCCGGGCCGCCTCGTCCAGCTCGCGCGGCAGTCCGCGCAGGTAGGTCACCATGACCCAGGTGGAGAACGGCAGCCCGAAGGTCAGGTAGGTGAGGAACAGCGCCCACCGGGTGCCGATCACCGGCACGCCGAGCACCGTCGCGGCGCTGGCGAACAGCACGAAGACCGGCAGCAGCATCAGCGTGCCGGGGATCGTCTGCAACGCGAGCAGGCCGCGCAGGATGGCGATCCGGCCCCGGAAGGCGACCCGGACCAGGACGTACGCGCTGACGATCGAGACCAGCGCGCAGACCACCGCGACGGCGCCGGCGACCAGCACGCTGTTGACCAGTCCGGGGCCGAGGTCGGTGGTGGACCAGATCCGCCGGTAGTTGCCGAGGTCCGGGCTGCGCGGCAGGAACTCGCCGGCCGCGACGGAGAGATCCGAGTTGATCGAGGCGAGGAACATGTAGACCAGCGGGGCCCCGACCAGCACCAGCAGGACGACGAGCACGGCCGCGCGCAGCGGGCCGGGCAGCAGCCGGCCGACGTCGGTCGAACGAGATCGGGTACGGGTGCTCACGGGTTGCGGCCCTCGTCTCCGGTGTCGAGGCGTACCGCCCGCAGGTAGACCGCGATCGGGATGGCGACCAGCACCAGCGACAGCACCGCCATCGCCGCGCTGAGCCCGAACCGGAAGTTCTGGAAGCTCTCCACGTACGTCAGCACCGGCAGCACCTCGACGTCACGCGGGGCGGGCACCCCGAACAGCACGAACGGGAGGGTGAAGTTGTTGACGTGGTGCAGGAACGAGATCACCAGCGCCAGCGACACCGGCCCGCGCAGGTAGGGGCCGATCACGTACCGGAGCCTGGCCCACCAGCCGGCCCCGTCGAGCGCGGCGGCCTCGTGCACGACCGGGTCGACGGTGTGCAGCCCGGACACGGCCAGCAGGTAGACCAGCGGCCAGGCGGTCCAGACCTGCACGATCACCAGGGCCCAGAAGCTGCGCGGACCGTTGAGCCAGAGTCCGGGCGCGAAGCCGAGCTGCCCGAGGACGGCGTTGGCCACCCCGTCGGGTTGCAGGATGATCCGCCACACCGTGCCGACCACGAACGCCGGCAGCACGTACGGGATCAGGAAGATCGACCGGACCAGCGCCCGGCCCCGGAACCGGTCGTGCGTGGCGAGCGCGGCGGCGACCCCCAGCGGCAGGGTCAGCAGCGTGGCGAGCAGCGCGTAGCCGAGACTGACGCCGATGGCGTGCGGCAGGTGGGAGGCGCGTACCGCCTCGACGTAGTTGTCGAGCGCGACGAACGGCGCCCCCACCCACTGCCGGATCGAGTACTGGTCGAGGTCGAGCAGGGAGATGTAGCCGGCGGTGAGCAACGGGACGACGATCACCACGAGGGTGAGCAGCCCGCCGGGAACCAGCATCCACAGCGGACGGTGGCGTTGCCGCGTACGCCGGGGTCGGGCCGACTCGCGGTGGACCGGCGCGGCCGTCGGGGCCGGTCCACCCACGGGCGTCGGCGGCTCCGTCCGGCGCGGGCCGACGGTGGTCACCGGGCCGTCCTCGGTCAGCGGTGCCGGCGTCACTTTGCCTTGTCCAGCGCGGCCTGCCCGGACTTCTGCGCCTCGGCGAGCAGGGACCGCAGTTTCGCCTCGTCGATCCGGCCGGCGGACAGCGTGGGGATCGACTGGACCACCACGTTGACCAGGGCGAGCTGGATCTGGCTCCAGGCGCCGCTGAACGGGGTGCCGACCGCTTTCGAGGACGACTCGACCAGCGCGGTGAGCGTCGGGTCGCCACTGAGCGCGCCGGCGGCCTCGGTGTTCGTCGGCAACTCACCGAACGTCTTGTAGTAGGTGCCCTGCATCTCCGGGTCGGTCAGCAGCTTGATCAGCTTGAACGCGTTGTCCCTGTTCCTGCTGTACTTCGCCACCACCAGGTTGTCGCCGGAGAGGATGCTGGCGGCCGGGCGGCCCTGGGCGGGCAGGGCGGTCGCGCCGGGCGGCGTGGTGGGCATGATCGCGTACGCGTACTTGCCGGCGACGGCCGAGGCATCCAGGGTCACCTTCGAGGTGCCCGACACCATCGGCAGGAATGCCGCCTTACCGGCCGCGAACGCGGCGATGGCCTGCGCGTTCTTCCAGCCCACCGAGGCCGGGTCGACCACCCTGTCGGTCGCCAACCAGCCGAGATAGCTGCGGTACGCGGCCAGCGTCGTCGGGTCGTCCAGCCGCAGCGTACCGCCGGTGACCAGGGGGTTTCCCGCCTGCACGTCCATCGCCCAGATGAACTTCCACGGGTCGAACGAGTCGGCGTAGGCGACCGCGAGACCGTACCGGCCGCCGGTGGTGAGCCGCTTGGCCTGCTCGCGCAGCCCGTCCCAGCTGTCGGCGGGCTTGTCGATGCCGGCCGCCGCCAGCAGCTCCTTGTTGTACGCCATCACAAACGGCCGGCTGGCGAACGGTACGCCGACCTCCCGGCCCTGCTCCGGCCCGGAGATGCCGAGCGTGGCGGGAAGGAACTTGTCCCGCCCACCGACCTTCGCCCAGTCGTCGGCGGTGAGTTCGACGAAGGCGCCGGTGGCGTACGCGGTCGGGGTGAAGGTGGTGCCGAGGGAGTAGATGTCCGGTCCCTGGCCGGAGAGCACCGAGGTCTGGATCTTCGTCAGCTCGTCGTTCGGGGAGGCGAACGTCTCGAACCGTACGGTCACCCCGGTGTCGGCGGCGAACTTCGCGGAGACGTCGGAGAACCACTTCCGCTGCTGCTCGGGATAGATCGAGTTGGCCTGCACCAGCACGTCCAGGGTGGACCCGGCACCATCGGAGGCGCCGTCGTCGGCACCGCAGGCGGTCAGGCCCAGCCCGACCACGATCAGACCGGTCAGCCCGGCCAGGGTTCGTCGCGCTTTCATCTACCTCAGCTCCTCGGCGGGAGGCAGCGCACCGGCGCACCTCAGTGGCGGAATTCACGGGACCGTAACAATGGGCCGCGATCGATGGCAATCGTTTGCCACCCGTTTGCCAACGTGGTTGCCTGACGGCATGGGAAGCGGGCCGCCGGGCGAGACGGGGAGCGGGTCGCCCGGTGACGGGGGAGGCACCGAGGGCGTCCGCCGGGCCCGGCCGGTCACCATCACCGACATCGCCCGGGTGACCGGCGTCGTACCGTCGACCGTGTCCCGGGCACTGAACAAACCGGGCCGGGTCAACCCGGCCACCCGGGACCGGATCCAGGCCGCCGCCCGCGAGCTGAACTACGTACCCAATTCGCAGGCGCGGGCCCTGATCTCCGGACGGACCGGGACCATCGCGGTCCTGGTCTCCGACGTGACGAACCCGTTCTACTTCGGCCTGATCCGGGGCGCACAGCAACGGTTGAAGGCCACCGGCTACGCCCAACTGCTGATCGACACCGAGGATTCCGGCGAGCACGAGGCGGAGATGCTGCACAAGATGCGCCGGTCGCTCGACGGCGCCATCCTCGCCGCCTCCCGGCTACCCGAGGGGGCCCTGACCACGCTGGCCGGGGAGATCCCGCTGGTCACCGTCAACCGCAACGTCCGGGGCGTGCAGAGCGTGGTGATCGACACCCCGACCGGCATCGGCCTGGCGGTCGAACACCTGGTCAACCTCGGCCACCGCGACATCGTCTACGTCGCCGGCCCGGACACCGCCTGGTCGAACCGGGCCCGGTGGCGGTCCATGTGCGCGGCCGGCGAACGGTACGGGCATCGGTTCCGCCAGGTCGGGCCGTTCCCGCGCGGGCGCCGATCGGGTACGGCCGCCGCCGACGCGGTGCTGGCCGCCGGGGCGACCGCCTGCATCTGCTTCAACGACCTGTTCGCCATCGGCATGCTGCCCCGGCTGCGCGAACGCGGCGTCGACGTGCCCGGCGACCTCAGCGTGATCGGCTGCGACGACATCTTCGGCGCCGACTTCTGCCACCCGCCACTGACCACCCTGACCGGACCGATCGAACAGGCCGGTGAGGTGGCGGTCGCCATGCTGCTCGCCCGACTGGACGAACCCACCACCGAACCGGTCCGGCGTACGGTCATCCTGCCCGCGACACTGACCATTCGCGAGTCGACCGGCCCGGCACCGGACCGTCCGGCAGCCCGCTGATCCGCTGATCCGGCAGCTCGCTGGCCCGTGGGGCTCGCTGGCCCGTGGGGCTCGCTGACCCGTGGGGCTCGCTCAGCCGTGCCAGGCGAGGAACACCTGACCGCTCAGCGCGCCGAGGGCGAGCAGCAACGCGACGATCGACACCTGAAGGAACCGGTGCTTGCGCCAGTTCAGCCGGCTCATCACCACCAACTGCCGGGAGAGCATCTGGTTGTGGTACGCCGGTGACGCCGTCATCCACGTCAGCCGGTTGCGTGACAGCGCGGAACTCCGTACGGCGTTGCGCGAGGCGACCGGGGCGGACCTGGCGGTTGCCGTGTCCGCCACCGTCTACGACGAGATAGTCCGGCACGAGCCGCGTGACCTGCGCGCCAACCGGTTCCGTCGGGTCACCGTGGACATCCGGGGCAAGAACTTCCGGGCCGACGCCTGGATAGCGGTGACCGACGAGTACGCCTGACGCCGACCTCCGGTGATCATCGGTTGCTCAGGCACACTCCCCCCGGTGTGTCACGTGCCTGAGCAACCGATGATCAGTGCCGAACCCGGGGCGAGATGGTGGCTGGTGGGGGTCGGCTGTGGACTGGCACACTTCGGGGTGTGCGGCCGGCTGAGCGCCTACGACCGTGGCCAGTGGTCGGTCTGGCCATCCTTGGGCTGCTGCTGAGCGGCGGGGCGGTGGTCGCCTTCACCCTCGCCGCCGGCAACAGGGAGGCGACCGGAATCGTCATCTCGGTCGTGACGGCGATCGTCACCCCCCTGCTGAGCGGGCTGGTGGCGGTGCTCTGGCGGCACCGGCGGTTGCAGGGGCAGGACGGCGCCGAGTCGCTCACGCTGGCCGCCGACGCCCTCGCGAAGGCGATGCAGGAGCAGTGGGAAAGGGCGGCCGCAGACCGGCGGCTGCACCAGCCCACGCCGATCCCGGTCCGCTGGACGTGGTCACCCCGGCCGGTGACCGGTCGGGTCGAGGACGCGATCGGCGACCCCGACGGCCCGACCCTGGGTAGGTTCGAACCGTTGCCGGGCACCGAGGCCGTGACCGCCGACATGGTCGAGGCGGGCGGGGTGGCGCAACTCTTCCGGGTGTACGCCGGGCTGGGTTCCGGCCGGCTGGTGATCCTCGGTGACCCCGGTGCCGGCAAGACCGCCGCGGCGATCCTGACCCTGGTCGAGGCACTGCGCCACCGCCGCCGGCTCGACCCCGACGTACGGCGGCGGGTGCCGGTGCCGGTGCTGCTCACCCCGCAGAGCTGGGAGCCGGGGCGACAGTCGCTGCGTACCTGGCTGGTGGGCCGGCTCGCCAGCGAGTTCGCCTTCCTGAACGCGCCGCAGTACGGGCCCGACGCCGCCGGCCGGCTGGTCGACGAGGGCCTCGTCGCACTCTTCCTCGACGGCTTCGACGAGATGGCGGCCGAGTCGCGGCCGAACGCGCTGGAGGCGATCGACGAACAGGCGGACTTCCGGCTGGTGCTGCTCACCCGCGGCGAGGAGTTCACCGACGCCGTACGCGGCGGGCACCTGCACGGCGCCGCCGCGCTCGAACTGCGGCCGCTGCCGGCAGGCGTCGCCGCCGACTACCTCGCCCGGTGGCGGGTGACGGCCCCGCCCCCGGCCTGGCAACGCCTGGTGGAACGGCTCCGCGAACAGCCGGACAGCTCGCTCGCCCGGGCCCTGTCCTCGCCGCTGACCGTGACCCTGCTCCGGGACACCTTCGTCGACCCCGCCGACGTCGACGAGCTGCTGGAACCGGGCCGCTTCCACGATTCGACCGAGATCGAGGACTTCCTGTTCGACCGGGTCCTGCCGGCCGCCTACCGGCTCCGCCCCGGTCAGGAGGCCGGGCCGTACGACCTGGTCCGGGCCCGGCGCTGGCTCGGCCACACCGCCACCCGGATGAAGACCCGTGACCTCGCCTGGTGGCAGATGCACGAGTGGGCGTCGGCCCCGATACGGATCGTCGCCACGGTGCTGTTCGTCGGCGTCGCCGCCGGGGCGACCGCCGCGGTCGTCGCCCGGTTCACCGAGGAGTTCGGCGAGCGCACCACCATGGACCCGCTGCCGGCGACGGTGATCGGACTGCTGCTGGGGCTGGCGATCGGGTTGGCCGTCGAGCGGCGGGAGTCGCCGGTCGGCGGGTTCTCCGGATCGGCCGGCTCCCGGTTCAGCCTCGGCATGGGGCTGGTTTCCGGGCTCGCGGTCGGCATCGCCACCGTCCTGACCGTCGGTCCGGCGTACGGGGCCGCCACCGCCGTCCCGGTCGCGCTCGGCGCCGCCCTCGCCGCCGGGATCGCGACCGGGGTCGCCTCCGGCGTGGGGCTGCGACCGACCGGCTCCGCCCTCGCCCCGCAGTCCGGGCTCGGGCGCACCATCCGGGCCGGGCTCACCCACGGGCTGCCGGCCGGCATCGCGACCGGGGTGCCGATCGGGCTGGCGACCGGCGTACCGGTCGGTCTCGCGTACGGGCTGCCGACCGGACTCGGCACCGGGCTGGTCACCGGGCTGGCGTTCGTTCTCGCGTTCGGCCTCATCGACGGCTTCTCGGCAGCGTCCTTCGACGTCGCCGCCCCGATCGACCCGATCACGGCGTGGCGGCAGGATCGACGGCGGGGCCTGTCCGTCGGCGGCATCTTCGGCCTGGTGGTCGGCTTCGCCGCCGGGTTCACCGACGCGATGGCGAGCATTCGGCACGATTCGCTGCCGGTCGCCGCCGTCGTCGGGATCGTCACCGGGCTGACGCTCGGCCTGGCGACCGCGGTCGCCGCCACGATCACGGTGTCCAGCACCTGGCGGACCGGTCTGCTGTTCCTACAGCTGTGGGCCCGGGGAGACGGTCCCGTGCGCGGGATGCGGTTCCTGGAGGACGCCCACCGGCGGGAGATCCTCCGCGTGGTGGGTTCGGTCTACCAGTTCCGGCACGCCCGCCTCCAGGACCGGCTCACCCGGACCCACGACGCCGGCGGTACGACTCAGGTGCCGTAGCCGACCGTGACGACCCGTTCCGCCGAGGCCGGGTAGTAGGCCGAGTCGGCCGGTACCAGGGTGCCGAGGCCGTCGACGTACCGGTTGAACATGCAGAACGCCGCCGCGATCAGCACCGTGTCGTGAATCTCCAGGTCGGTGGCGCCCTCGGTACGGGCGGCCTCGACCAGGTCGGGAGTGACCTTGCGGCCGCTGTTCTGGACCGCTCCCGCGATCCGCAGCAACGCGCGCAGCTTCGCCGACACCGGCGCGTTGTCGAGGTCGGCCCGCACCTGGTCGACCAGGGTCATGCCCTCGTCCAGTTGCCGGGCGGCGAACGCCGAGTGCGAGCTACAGCAGAACTCGCAGTCGTTGAGCCCGGAGACGTACGCCGCGATCAGTTCACGCTCGCCCGGGGTCAGCGGGTGCGGGCCCTGCCGCAGCAGTACCTCGGCCAGTTCGTTGAGCGGCTTGGCCGTCTCCGGACGGAACCGCAGCGGGCCCCGGATGCCCGGGAACTCGGCCTCGTCGACGCCCAGATCGATGTGTGCCACGTTTTCACACTCCCAGTTCTCGTGCTGCCAGTGCGGTGCCTTCCACCCGGGCGCGTACCTTCGCCCAGGCCGTCTCTCGTGAGGTCGACCGGTCGTCGCCGAACGGCGCGAACCCGCAGTCGTCGCAGGTGCCGAGCCGCTCCGGCGCGATGTACTCGGCGGCCCGCAGCACCCGGTCGCGGACCTGCTGCGGCGTTTCGACCACCGGGTCGATGGGGTCGGTCACCCCGATGAAGACCCGCTGGTCCGGGCGGGCGTGGGCGGCGATCGCCGCCAGCACCCGGTCCGGCTCGGGCTCGCTGGCCAGTTGTACGTAGAAGATGCCGGCGTGCAGTGCGAACAGGCTCGGCAGCAGTTCGGCGTAGTCGACGTCGGCGCTGTGGGTCGAGTCCTGGTCGCCGCCGGGGCAGGTGTGCACGCCGATCTTGGCCCGCTGCTCGGGGGTGAACCGGTCCAGCACCCGGTTGTTGAGCGCCACGAACGAGTCGAGGATGCCCTTGGACGGATCGAGCTTGACCGACAGCCGGCCCTCGGTGAAGTCGAGCTGGACCGCGTGGGCGCCGGCGTCGAGGGCGCCCCGGATGTCGGCCTCCGCCTCGTCCACCAGGTCGTCGAGGAAGGCTTCCCGGTCGTAGCCGGGGATGCCGCCGGCCGGGTAGAGCAGGCTCAGCGCGGACGGCGCGATCACGGCCTGCTTGACCGGTACGGAGGTGTGCCGCTGGGCGGCCCGCAGGTAACCCTCGGCGCGGGTGGCGTACCGGAACGGGCCGGCGGTGAGACTGGGCAGCGTACGGGTGTGCCCGTCGGCGAACGGGATCACCACCCCGTCCGGGGACAGGGCCGGCGAGCCGTGTACGGGATAAGTGGCGAAGCTCGGTTTGCTCTGCTCGCCGTCGGTGACGACCGGCGAGCCGAGCGCCTCGAATCGGGCGATGGTGTCGCGTACCGCGTCGTCGTAGAGGGCGTCGAGCGCGTCGCGTCCGATCCGTCCGGCCTCGAAGTCGGCGATGCCGGCGAGCAGTTCGGGTGGTCGGGGAACGCTTCCGATCGGTTCGGTCGGGAGATTCATGCACCCGAACCTAGAGAGGCGCCTTCAGCTTCCACAATAGACTTCTTGCTGTCTTCCGATATCTTGCGGTCTTTCGCCGAATCGGCAAAGACGTGCGTGTCCGTGAGCCGCTCCAACGTGACCTACCGGCCGGACTCAGCTCAATTTCGATCCCGTGGTTGTCGGCCGATTCGCGCCGAGGAAGAAGATTCCGGGCAAGCCCTGGGTCTCGAATCCGTCACTCGGATTGCGTCGCAGCGTCGACGCCTCGATCCGCATGGTGCCGGTACGGTCGTTGCTGACGAAGAAGACCGCACCGCCGCCCTCCTCGGCGTGGTTGTCCTCGACGATGCTGCCGGCGATCCGTACGGTGAACCTGTTGCCGTCGCAGTAGATCGCCCCGCCGCTGCCCCCACCGGGGGTGCCGCCGCGGGCCGGGTTGGCGCCCCGGCCGATCGCCTCGTTGTGGCTGAACACGCTGTTGAGCACCACCCACGAAACACCGATGCTGCTCAGCGCGCCACCGTTGGAGCAGGAGCCGCCCTGGCCGGCGGCACCGCCGAAGGTGCTGTCGACCACGTACACCGGTCTGCCCTGAAACTGGCTGAGCACCCGGATGGCGGCCCCGCCCAGATCCGGCCCGGTACGGTCGCACCGGTTGCGGACGAAGCGCGAGTTGACCACCTTGAACTGCCCGCCCCGGACGAAGATCGCTCCCCCGCCGCCGCCCTCGGTCTTCTCACCGGTGGAGTTCCCATCGGCAAACGTCAGGTTCTGTACGGTGAGCTGCGGGTGGTCCTGGTTGTCGCAGTGCGAGGTGGTCCAGCCCTGCGCCTGGTCGCAGGTGTTCAGGTAGAGGATGCGACGTTTCCCGCCACCGCTGAGGGTGACCTTGCCGCCGCCGTCCAGCACGACCCTGGGCCCGTTCGCGTTGCGCACCTTCGCGGTCTCGGTCAGGGTGATGGTCACCGGATCCGGTCCGCAGTCGAACGTGATGATCCCGCCCGCCGCGACCGCCGCCACGACCGCCCTGCCGGTGCAGCTCGCGGGCGTGCCGGTGCCGACCCTGCGGGTGGGGCGGCTGGTGTCGACCGCGCGGCCGTCGGCCGGGACCGTGGCGCCGCCGCCGGGATTGCCCGCCCGCGCCGGGGCCCGGCCGGGCGAGGTCGACGGCCTGCCCGTCGGCGCGGCGCCGAGCCCGTCGCTGGCGCCGGTGTCCGGGGCGGCGGCCACCGCGCTCGCGTCCGGGGTCGGGGTGGCCGGCGGCGGCTCGACGTCGGCACCGCGCCCGCAGCCGGGCAGCAGGGCGGCGGCGACACCGAGGGCGAGCAGGAACGATCCAGTCTTCATCCGCACCCGGACAGGCTAGAAGGCGCACCCGGCGTGCGGCGAGGCAGGCTGCGGTGACGGGTGTCGGCGGCGTAGTCGGAGCAGCACCGGCGAGGCGAAATCGAAGATTAACAAGATCGAAAACTCTGACTCGGAGGATGCGGTTTCCGTTGTACCGCACCCCACCGCGGAGGCCGCCATGTCCGACCCGACCATCCCGTCCGACCCGAACCCGCCCACCGCAGCGAATCGTCCCGAACCGCCGGCCCGGTCCCGGCCGGCGCCGTGGCGCCTCGGTGCCGTACTCACGCCGCTGCTCAGCGCGTCCCTCGGTGCCGCCCTCGTGCTCGGCCTGGCCGGCGGGATCGACACCTCGGCACTGGGCAACGGCGGCTCGACCGACGCCGAGGCGGGGGCGCCACCGGCCGGCGCGGTGACCGGAGTGCAGGCTCCGGCCGGGATCCGCAGCGTCGCGTACACCGAGGCGCTCGCCACGGCGAAGACCCGCAAGCCGAAGGTGACCGTGATCGGCACCGGCGGCACCATCTCCGGCGTCGCCACCTCGCGCAGCAGCTTCACCGACTACCGGTCCGGGCAGATCGCGATCTCCAGCATGGTCGGCCAGCTCCAGCCGGAGATCGGGCAGGTCGCCGACGTCAGCACCGTGCAGTTCGGCAACAAGGGCTCCGGCGGATACACCATGGCCGAGTTCCACGCGCTCACCCTCGCCGTGCAGAACGCGCTGAAGTCGGCCGACGCGGTGGTCGTCACCAGCGGCACCGACACGATGGAGGAGTTCGCGTACTGGCTCGACCTGACCGTGCAGAGCCGCAAGCCGGTGGTGATCACCGGTGCGATGCGGCCGTGGGCGGCGGTCACCCCGGACGGGCCGCAGGTGATCGGCGCGGACGGGCCGGCGAACCTCTACAACTCCATCGTGCTGGCGGCCAGCCAGACCACCTACTGCTACGGCACTGTGCTGCTGCTCGGCGACGAGTTCCACGCCGCCCGCGACGTGACCAAGACCAACTCCTCCCGGATGGACACCTTCCAGAGCCGGGAGTTCGGCGTACTGGGCTGGGTCGACGGGCCGAACATCAAGGTCGGGCGGGCACCGGCACGGGTCGACGACTGCGACCGGACCCGGGACTGGCTGACCCCGTTCGACCTGTCCCGGATCCAGCCGACCGCACTGCCCCGGGTCGAGGTCGTGTACAGCTACCAGCAGGCCGGCGGTGAGGCGATCAGCGGGTTCGCCGCCGCCGGGGTCAAGGGCATCGTCACCGCCGGCACCGGCGCCGGCGGGCTGTCGTCCGCCCAGAGCAGCGCCCGGACCGCCGCCGCCGCGCAGGGCGTGGTCTTCGTGAGTACGACCCGGACCGGCTCCGGTTCCGTCTACGGCGGCAGCACCACCGCGCCGATCATCGCCGGCGACGACCTGCTGCCGCAGAAGGCGCGGCTGCTGCTCCTGCTCAGCCTCGCCTTCGCCCCCACCGACGTCGAGCGGGTACGGGGCTGGGTGACGACCCTCGGCAACCCGGAGTGGGACACCGCTCCGAACGGCAGGTAGCGAGACCAGGGACCGGCGGCCGGCGTACCGGGGTGGCGGAAACGTACCCTGCGCCGGCCGCCGGCCCCCAGCCCTGACAACCGCTACCGTTCACCCCCACCGTCCGCGGCACGACCCTGGTCAGCCCCGTTCGATCAGGTGGCCGACGATGTCCGGGCCGAAGATGGCGGTGCCGGACCCGTCGCGGCGCTCGTCGGGAGCGGGCAGGGCGAGCGGTTCCCCCCGCTTGCTCGCCCCGACCGGACGGGGGCCGACCCACGCCACGACCAGCCGGGTCTCGCCCTTGAGGAACCGCTGTGCCCGCACCCCGCCGGTGGCCCGCCCCTTGGCCGGGTAGAGCGCGAACGGCGTGACCTTCACACCGCTGCCGGTGCTGGTCACCACCATCGGGTCGCCGTGTTCCGGGTCGTTGGCCCGGACCGCGCCGAAGAACAGGACCCGCGCGTCGGCGGCGAGGTTGATACCGGCCATCCCGCCGCCCTTGAGGCCCTGCGGACGGACGAGCTGCGCCGGGAACCGCAGCAGTGAGGCGTCCGAGGTGACGAAGACGAGCGCGTCCGCCCCGTCGGACAGCCAGGTCGCGCCGACCACCTCGTCGCCCTCGCGCAGCCCGATCACCTCGAACTCGTCCGACCGGACCGGCCACTCCGGCGCGCACACCTTGACCATGCCCTGCCTGGTGCCCAGGGCCAGGCCCGGCGACCCGGTCGCCTGGTCGCCCAGCGGCGCCAGCCCCACCACCGTCTCGCCCGAGCGCAGCGACACCAGCTCGGACGCGGACATGCCGCCGCTGACCGACACCGTCCCGGCCTGCTCCGGCAGCACCGGCAGCGGAAGGACGTCGGTCTTGAACGCCCGACCCGCGCTGGTGATCAGCAGCACCTGGCCACGGGCGGTGGCCCGGACCACCGTACGGACCGCGTCGTGTTTGGTCCGGCCGTTGCGGCGCCGCCCCTCGGAGCTCTCCTCGGACTCGGCGGCGGTCCGGGCGACCAGACCGGTCGCGGAGAGGATCACCTGACAGGGGTCGTCGGCGACCTCCAGCGGACCGGCCGGCGCGGAGGCGGCCAGCACCTCCTTGAGATCCCCGTCGACCAGGGTCGTCCGCCGCTCGGTGGCGAAGTCCTTGACCACGGCGGCGAGCTCGTCGGAGACCACCCGGCGTAGCACGCTCTCGTCGTCCAGGATGGCCGACAGCGCGGCGATCTCGCTGCGCAACTGGTCCCGCTCGGCCTCCAGCTCGATCCGGTCGAACCGGGTGAGGCGCCGCAACGGGGTGTCGAGAATGTAGCCGGCCTGGATCTCGGAGAGCTGGAACCGGCCCATCAGGGCGTCCCGGGCGGCGAGCGCGTTGTCGCTGCCCCGGATCAGCCGGACCACCTCGTCGATGTCGAGCAGCGCGATCAGCAGGCCGTCGACCAGGTGCAGCCGGTCCTGCCGCTTGCGCCGACGGAACGAGGTGCGACGGGTGACCACCTGGTAGCGGTGGGCGAGGAAGACATCGAGCAGCGCCTTGAGCCCGAGGGTCTGCGGCTGCCCGTCGACCAGGACGAGGTTGTTGATGCCGAACGACTGCTCCAGCGGGGTGAGCCGGTAGAGGTCGGCGAGCAGCGCCTGCGGGTTGACCCCGACCTTGCACTCGATGACCAGGCGGGTGCCGTTCTCCCGGTCGGTCAGGTCCTTCACGTCGGCGATGCCCTGTAGCCGGGCCGGCTGGCGCTGGCCCTTGCGCGGGCCGGAGGTGATCGGCTTGCCGCGTACCTCGTCGGTGATCGCCTCGATGACCTTCTCCGCACCGACGCCGTAGGGCAGTTCGGTGACGGTGATCGCCTGCCGGCCCCGGCTGCCCTCCAGCGGGCCAATGGTCACCCGGCCCCGCATCCGGACCACCCCACGGCCGGTCTCGTACGCCTTGCGCACCTCGTCCAGGCCGAGCAGCAACCCACCGGTGGGCAGGTCCGGGCCGGGGACGAACTCCATCAGCTTGTCCAGGGACGCGTCCGGGTGCCTGATCAGCCAGCGGGCCGCCGCGACCACCTCGCCGAGGTTGTGCGGAATCATGTTCGTGGCCATCCCGACCGCGATCCCCGAGGTGCCGTTGACCAGCAGGTTAGGGAAGGCCGCCGGCAGTACGGCGGGCTCGGAGAGCGACCCGTCGTAGTTCGGCCGGAAGTCGACGGTGCCCTCGCCCAGCTCGCCGACCAGCAGCATCGCCTCGCGGGACATCCGCGCCTCGGTGTATCGGGCGGCGGCCGGGCCGTCGTCCGGGGAACCGAAGTTTCCGTGGCCGTCGATCAGCGGCACGTTGAGGGAGAAATCCTGCGCCAGCCGGACCATCGCGTCGTAGATGGCGGTGTCGCCGTGCGGGTGGTACTTACCCATCACGTCACCGACCACGCGGGCCGACTTCACGTGGCCCCGGTCGGGCCGGTAGCCCTGCTCGCTCATGGAGTAGAGGATGCGGCGGTGCACCGGCTTGAGACCGTCGCGCGCGTCCGGCAGTGCCCGGGAGTGGATCACCGAGAAGGCGTACTCCAGGTAGGAGTCCTCCACCTCGGTGGCGAGCGGGTTGTCGAGAACCCGCGCCCCCGCCTGGTCGAAGGCGGACAGGTCGACCTTCGAGGGTTTGCCGGTACGGCGTGCCATGACTGCGTGCTCTCTTCCATCCGTCGGCCGGTTCGGCGACCGCTCTCGTTACACAGCGACTCGGGCGCGGTGGAACCGGCCTGCGGGAGGCCGGCTCCACCCGTCAGGTGTCGATGGTTTCCTGATCGACCCGGCTGGCGGAGTCGATGAGCCAGTTCTTGCGGGGTTCGACCTTCTCCCCCATCAGCAGTTCCAGCACATCCTCGGCCGCCTGGGCGTCGTCGAGTTTGATCCGCCGGACCGCGCGGGTGGCCGGGTTCATCGTGGTGTCCCACAACTCGTCGGCGTCCATCTCGCCGAGGCCCTTGAACCGGGGGATCGGCGTGACGACCTGCTTGCCGGCCTTCTCCAGCCGGGCCACCCTGCTCGTCATCTCGGCCTGGGTGTACGTGTAGTGGGTCTCCGGGTTGCGGCCCTTGGTGCTGACCTTGTGCAGCGGTGGCACCGCCGCGAAGAGCCGACCGGCCTCGATCACCGGCCGCATGTACTTCGCGAACAGGGTGATCAGCAGGGTACGGATGTGCGAGCCGTCCACGTCCGCGTCCGCCATAATCATGATGCGGCCGTACCGCATCGCGTCGAGGTCGAAGGTGCGGCCCGAGCCGGCACCGAGCACCTGGACGATGGCCGAACACTCGACGTTGTCCAGCACCTGTTGCAGGCTGGCCTTCTGCACGTTCAGGATCTTGCCCCGGATCGGCAGCAGGGCCTGGTACTCCGACGACCGGGCCAGCCTGGCCGTGCCCAGCGCGCTGTCGCCCTCGACGATGAACAGCTCGCTGCGCTCGACCCCGGTGGAGCGGCAGTCCACCAGCTTCGGTGGCATCGAGGCGCCCTCAAGCGCGGTCTTGCGCCGGGCCGCGTCCTTCTGCTGCTTCTGGGTCAACCGGACCCGCGCGGCGTCCACGATCTTCTGGAGCACGGTACGCGCCTCGGCCTTGGTCCGCCGGTCCTCCAGCCAGACCTTGAGCTGCTGCTCCACCACCGTCTGGACCACCTTGGTGACCGGTGCGGTGGACAGCTCGTCCTTGGTCTGCGAGGTGAACTGCGGCTCGGGGATCCGCACGTGCACCACGACGGTCATGCCCTCCAGCACGTCGTCGAGGATCGGCGGGTCCTCCTTCGGCTTGAGCAGGCCGCGGGTGTTGCGGATGGCGGTCGTCAACGCCCGTACGGCACCGCGTTCGAAGCCCTTGCGGTGGGTGCCGCCGTGCATGTTGCGGATGGTGTTGGTGAAGGTCTCCACCGTCCGGTCGTAGCCGGTTCCCCACTTGAGCGCGACCTCGACCTCGGCCCGGCGCTCGACGTTGCTCTGCATGACGCCGTGCTCGTCGGCGGCGTTCTCCCGGTAGGTGCCCTCGCCGATGATCAGGAGGGTGCCGGAGACGGGCTTGTCGCCGGCCGGGGTCAGGAAGTCCACCATGTCGGTCAGGCCGTCGGGGAAGTGGAACGTCTCGGTGGTGGGTGACTCGGCGGTGTTGTCGCGCAGCGCGTACGTGACACCGGGCACGAGGAACGCGGTGTTGCGCAGCTTGGCCCGGACGGCGTCGACGTCGAGCGTCGCCCCGGTCTCGAAGTAGCGAGCGTCGTGCCAGTAGCGGATGGAGGTGCCGGTGGGGGCACCGCGCTTCATCCGGCCCAGCGGTCGGAGGCCGGGCTGCCGGGTGAAGGCGGCCGAGGGCCCCGCGCCGTCGAAGACACCGGGTACGCCGTGCTGGAACGACATCTGGTGGACCTGCCCGCCCCGCTGCACGGTCACGTCGAACCGGTGGGAGAGCGCGTTGACCGCCGAGGCGCCCACGCCGTGCAGGCCGCCGGAGGTCTTGTAGCCGGCGCCGCCGAACTTCCCGCCCGCGTGCAGCCGGGTCAGCACCAGTTCGACGCCGGACAGTCCGGAGCGCGCGTGCAGGTCGGTCGGGATGCCGCGACCGTCGTCGTCCACCTGGACGGAGCCGTCGGCGTGCAGCGTGACCTCGACGTGCGTGGCGTGACCGGCGACGCCCTCGTCGGTGGAGTTGTCCAGGATCTCGTTGAACAGGTGGCCCACGCCACGGCTGTCGGTGGACCCGATGTACATGCCGGGTCGCTTCCGGACGGCGTCCAGGCCTTCCAGATGGGTGAGGTCATCTGCCCCGTACAGAATCTCAGGCTGTGCAGTCAACGAGCTGAACTCCCCCGGAGGTGCGGTGTACACGCCGTGGATCGGCATGATCGTCGGTCGGCGGGCCGGCGCTGACCGCGAGCCTACCTACTCCCCTGTCCGCTCTGACGGGACTGTCCGGGTCGGGCGGCGCGGCGGGGACCGACATCACGCGATGATGCCGCCGGGGTACGACAGCTTCGAGTCCGGTACGACCCTCCCGAGCGAATCTTGCCATTGCCAAGTTACCCGCCCGGACGGCACGTTGTCCTCATGGAGTACGCCGACCGCCCCACCGCACCGTCAGGTCGCCTCGGGGTCCAGCCCGAGCGCCGAGCGGCCGCCGTCCACCGGCAGGACGGCGCCGTTGACGAAACTCGCCTCGTCCGAGAGCAGGTAGGCGACCGTCGCCGCGACCTCGTCGGGTCGGCCCACCCGCCCCACCGGGTGCAGTCGGGCCATCTCCGCCCGCACCCCGGCCGCCTCCTCGGGCGGACGACCAAGCAGAAGCGACTCGTAGCGCTCGGTGGTGATGGTGCCGAGCGCCACGGCGTTGACCCGGATGCCGTACGGCCCGTAGTCGACCGCCGCCGCGCGGGTGAGGCCCTCCACCGCGGCCTTGGCGGTGGCGTAGGGCAGCGCGCCGCGTACCGGGCGCAGGGCCTGGTGCGAGGAGATGTTGACTATCGCACCCGGCGTACCGGCGGCGAGGAACCGGCGGACCGCCGTCGCACAGCCGACCACGGCCGGCTCGACGTTGCGGGCGATCAGGTCGGCGACCTCACGGGCCGGCGCGGAGTGCAGCGCCGCGTCACGGAAGACGGCGGCGTTGTTGACCCAGCCGGCGAAGGTCCCCGCCGTCGCCGCGAGATCCGCCGCCGCCGCGGTCACCCGCTCGTCCGAGGCACTACCCAGCACCGCGACGAGCCGCGGACCGGCCGGATGACCCGTGGTCCAGGCCACCGCCGCGGGATCGAGTTCGACCAACACGACCGCGTGGCCGTCGCCGAGCAGCCGCTCCGCGATGGAACGCCCGATCCCTCGACCACCGCCGGTGACGACGTACGAGCGTCGCACGGCAATCCCTCCCACCGTCTAACGGAGTGGCTTGACGAACCAGTGCGCGGCGTACGGGCTGTCGTTGAACGGCTCGACCTCGGCGTACCCGTGCCGGTTGTAGAGCCGGCGCGCCTCGACCAGGTCGTGGCGCGTGTCCAGCCGGAGCCGGGACAGGCCGCGGTCGCGGGCCGCGGTCTCCACCTCGGTCAGCAGCAGCGAGCCGATCCCCCGTCGCCGTGCGGCCGCCGCGACGAACACCCGGGTCACCTCGCCGACCCCGGCCGACAGGAGCCGCAGACCGGCGCAGCCGACGGCCACCGCGCCGTCGGTCACCACCCAGAACAGGCCGCCCGGCGGCGTGAGATCGTCGCTCGGCTCCTCGACCAGCACCGAGTCGACCTCGGCGGTGGTCGCCTCCCGACCGTGGTAGCGGCCCACGATGTCGTGGTAGTACGCGCGCAGGATCCGGCGCGCGTCGTCGGCTTCGGGACTCGTCCGGGCGATCGAGACGGTGGTCGGGCTCTGCGGCACCGGGCCATGCTGCACGAGTCGCCGGTACCCGGCCACCGCATTTCTCCACCTACCCGACGGACGGAACCGGTCCGCCACCGGCACCCACGACCGCCTCGATGCCGTCGAGCAGCACGGTGAGCCCGAAGTCGAACGTCTCCCTCGCCTCCTGCTCCAGGTAGGGCACGCTCTCGTCGTCGAGCCGGAACCCCCGGTCGCTCTCCAGCCGGGTCACGGTCGGGAACCGCTCACCGAAGTCGGGCGCGACCTCCGCCAGCAGGGCCGAACGGGCGTACCACCAGTCCTCGTCCGACATCCCGGTCGCCACCTTCGCGTGCCGGGCCTCGGTGACCGTTTGGGCGATGCCCCGGACGAAGTGGAACAGCGTGCCGACGGTACGCCGCACGGCCTGCGACCGCAGTCCGGTCCGGTAGAGGATCCGCAGCAACGTCTCCAGCACGACGTACTCGTTCGGCCCCAGCACCGGCCGGGCCTGGGACACCTGTAGCACCCACGGGTGTCGCAGGTAGAACGCCCAGAGGTCGCCCGCCCAGGCGGTGACGGTGGCCCGCCAGTCCGGCTCCGGCGCGTACTCGGTGGGCAGTTCGGCGTGCGCCCGGTCGTACATCAGGTCGAGCAGTTCGCTCTTGTTCGGGACGTACGTGTAGAGGGCCATCGCCGTACGCCCGAACCGCTCGCCCACCGCGCGCATGGAGAGTCCGGCCATTCCGTCCCGGTCGGCCACCTCGATCGCGGCGTCGACGATCTCGTCCACGCTCAGTGCCGGCTTGGGCCCCGGCCCGGTCCGCACCTCGGCGGAGCCGGGCGTGCGCCACAGCAGGGCCATCGAACGGCGAGGATCGCCCTGGCCGGCAAAGACCACCACTTGCAACTCCTTAGCACATAAACTAACCTCGTCGGGTTATCCATTTATGCCGTAAGGTTATCAGGGGGGAACGGTATGGGAACCGACCACGCCAGCCAGCCGGCGGGCAACGGGGACGGGCCGGGCGGCGGAGTGCTGTTCGCCGAGGACGAGCGGCGGGGACAGCTCGCCACCACGCCCGGCCGGCACGCCGTCGCCGGCCCCGACCCGGCCCGCCCGGCCGCGGACAGCCACGAGATGATCGAGGTACGGGGAGCCAGGGAGAACAACCTGACCGACGTATCCCTGGACATCCCCAAGCGCCGACTCACGGTCTTCACCGGCGTCTCCGGTTCCGGTAAGTCCTCGCTGGTCTTCGGCACCATCGCGGCCGAGTCGCAACGGCTGATCAACGAGACCTACACCGCCTTCGTCCAGTCGTTCATGCCGAGTCTGGGCCGGCCGGACGTGGACGCCCTGCACAACCTCAGTGCCGCGATCGTGGTCGACCAGGAGCGGATGGGCGCCAACTCGCGCTCCACCGTCGGTACGGCCACCGACGCCCACACCATGCTGCGGATCATCTTCAGCCGACTCGGCACCCCGTACGTCGGCACCTCGACCGCGTTCAGCTTCAACAGCGCCGAGGGCATGTGCCCGGAGTGCGAGGGACTCGGCCGGGTCTCCGCGACCGACATCCACCAACTGTTCGACGTGAACCTGTCGCTCAACGAGGGCGCGATCACCGCGCCCAGCTTCGCCGTCGGCTCGTGGTACTGGCAGACCTTCGTCCAGTCCGGCCTGTTCGACCCGGACACGAAGCTGAGGGACTACACCCCCGAGCAGTGGGAGGACTTCCTCAACAAACCGGCCACCAAGATCAAGACCCACAACTTCAACACCACGTACGAGGGCCTCCTGGTCAAGGTGCAGCGGCTCTACCTGGCCAAGGACCGCGAGTCGATGCAGCCGCACATCCGGGCCTTCGTCGACCGGGCCGTCACCTTCACCGGCTGCCCCGCCTGCGCCGGCACCCGGCTCAACGCGGCGGCCCTGGCCTGCACCATCGACGGCCGCAACATCGCCGAGTGCTCGGCGATGCAGATCAGCGACCTGGCCGCGTTCGTCCGCGGGATCGGTGACGCCTCGGTGGGGCCGCTGGTCAAGACCCTGCGCAACACCCTGGACTCGCTGGTCGAGATCGGCCTCGGCTACCTGAGCCTGGACCGGGAGTCCGGCACCCTCTCCGGGGGCGAGGCGCAGCGGGTCAAGATGGTCCGGCACCTCGGCTCCAGCCTGACCGACGTCACCTACGTCTTCGACGAACCGACGGTGGGTCTGCACCCGCACGACATCCAGCGGATGAACGACCTGCTGATCCGGCTGCGCGACAAGGGCAACACCGTACTGGTGGTGGAGCACAAGCCCGAGGTGATCGAGATCGCCGACCACGTGGTCGACCTGGGGCCGGGCGCCGGATCGACGGGCGGCCGGATCTGTTACACCGGTGACGTGGCCGGGCTCCGGCGCTCCGACACGCTCACCGGCCGGCACCTGGGCCACCGGGCCCGACTGCGCGAGCGCGTACGGCAGCCGCAGGGGCAGTTGCACATCACCGGTGCCCACCTGCACAACCTCAGGGACGTCGACGTCGACATCCCGCTCGGGGTGCTGACCGTGGTGACCGGGGTCGCCGGTTCGGGCAAGAGTTCGCTGATCCACGGGTCGCTGCCCCGCCGCGACGGGGTGGCCGTGGTCGACCAGTCGCCGATCCGGGGTTCCCGGCGCAGCAACCCGGCCACCTACACCGGTCTGCTCGACCCGATCCGGACCGCCTTCGCCAAGGCCAACGGGGTCAAGGCGGCCCTGTTCAGCGCGAACTCCGAGGGCGCGTGTCACAACTGCAAGGGGATCGGTCTGGTCTACACCGATCTCGCCATGATGGCCGGGGTGGCGTCGGTCTGCGAGCAGTGCGAGGGCAAGCGCTTCACCGCCGAGGTGCTCACCCACAGGCTGCGCGGCCGGGACATCAGCGAGGTGCTGGCGATGTCGGTGACCGAGGCGCGGGACTTCTTCGGCAGCGGACCGGCGCGGGCGATCCTGGACCGGCTGGCCGACGTGGGCCTGGGCTACATCGGCCTGGGGCAGCCGCTGACCACCCTGTCCGGCGGCGAACGGCAACGGATCAAGCTGGCCATCCAGATGGCCGAGAAGGCCACCACGTACGTCCTGGACGAGCCGACCACCGGTCTGCACCTGGCCGACGTGGACAAGCTACTCGCCCTGCTGGACCGGCTGGTCGACAACGGCAACACGGTGATCGTGATCGAGCACCACCAGGCGGTGATGGCGCACGCCGACTGGCTGATCGACCTCGGTCCGGGCGCCGGACAGGACGGCGGCCGAGTGGTGTTCACCGGCACCCCCGCCAACCTGCTGACCCACGCGAACACGCTCACCGCCCAACACCTACGCACCTACCTAGGAAAAACCAAACACCCCTGACCCACCCCCTCCCCCCACCCCTCCCCCCACCCCGGCCTACCGCGACGATCTTGCACTTGTGGTCGTCCGCAAACCTGGATGAATGCCCTAAATCGGGCGCCACAAGTGCAAGATCGCCGAGGTGGTGGGGTGGGGGCGGCGGTGGGGGCGGCGGTGGGGGCGGCGGTGGGGGCGGCGGTGGGGGCGGCGGTGGGGGCGGCGGTGGGGGCGGCGGTGGGGGCGGCGGTGGGGGCGGCGGTGGGGGCGGCGGTGGGGGCGGCGGTGGGGGCGGCGGTGGGGGCGGCGGTGGGGGCGGCGGTGGGGGTGGGGTGGGGGAGGCGGTTCGGTTGGTGTCGGTCCGGGCTGGATGGGCTGGCAGTCGTGGCGGCGCGGCACGTCATCGGATGAATTTCGGCGTTGGATAGTCGTGGCGCAGCGGCGGGGTTAGCGGCCCGAACAGGGCTGATATGGCTTCCGGTGGCTGCCCTGCTACCAAGGATCACCGCGCCCGGAGAGCGGTCCACCGGCGCTGAGCTGGGCCGACAGAACATCGACAGCCAAGGATTGACTAGCAAAGACATCCGATGTTAACTGCATGTGACAGATGTGGGTCGGTTGGACATCACGGTCGGATCATCCTGCCCGGAAACCGTCCGAACCCATGCACGACAGTCTCGTGGTAGCCCCCCACTTCGGCGGATGGGGGGTCGCACGGACGCACCGCGTCCGTGGCACGAGCACATCGCAACGAGCGATCTAGAGGGGATCGTGTCGATGAAGATGAGCACGCCGACCCGCATCGCCGCCGCCGCCCTGCTCCTGGTCGGCCTGGCGGTCAGCGGACAGAGCGCCCCGGCGGCGGCGTCACCCACGGACGCGGCGTTCAACTCCAGCACCGGAGCGCTGAACGTCAACTACGCCAACTACCTGTCCAAGCACGACATCGTCTACAACCGCCCGAACACCAACCCGCTGCACGGGCTGACCGTCGGCAACGGGCGCACCGGCGCGATGGCCTGGAACCAGAACGGCCTGACCATGCAGGTGTCCGGCGTGGACCTGTCGCAGCAGTCGACGTACGCGGCCGGGCTGGTCAACCTGTTCAGCAACCCACAGATGGACACCGGGTACACGACGTTCCAGCAGCGCCTGTCGCTCTACGACGGCACGCTCACCACGAAGTACGACAGCAACCGCACGGTCACCGTGATGGGCTCGCCCAACTCCGAGGTCATGGGCATCCACGTCGAGGACACCCGGCCGGGCGTCACCAGCGTCGGGCTGGACCTGAGCCTGTGGGACCCGAACACGGTGCAGAACATCGCCGACGTGCCGGACCTGAACACCTGGCGGACGTACTCGACGTTCGCGGACTCGACCGGCGTCGGGATCAGCCGGGGGCAGAGCGACCCGAACAACTTCGGCTACACGCTGGCCGCCACGGTCGAGGGCGCCAGCTACACCTCGCAGGTCGTCAACGGCCGGCAGGTCCGGCTGAACATCACCCCGACCTCCAGCTACACGGTCTGGTTCACCGCGGCCAGCCGGATCAACTCCCCCGGCCTCAACTCGGTCACCCAGGCGAAGAACCAACTCGCCTCGGTGAAGAGCACCGGGTACGCGACCACGCTGAACAACTACCGCAACTGGTGGCACGCGTTCTGGGAGAAGTCGTTCGTCCAGTACTCCAACTCGGCCGGTGACGCCGACTACCTGGAGAACGTCTACTACCTGGCGACGTACATGATCGCGGCGGGTGGCTACGGCAACTACCCGCTGCACTTCATCAACGGCGTGTTCCGGGCGACGCAGGACCAGAGCAAGTGGAGCAACGGCTACTGGTACTGGAACCAACGCGACGTCTACAACTCGTTCTACGCCTCGAACCACACCGAGCTGATGGGCGGGTTCAACCGGCTCTACAGCCGCAACCTCGCCCCGCTGAAGTCGTACACGACAACCCGGTACGGCAGTGACGGGCTCTGGGTACCGGAGACGATGGGCTGGGACGGCAACGCGCGCGGGACGATCAACAGCGACTACGTCAACGACCTGTACTCCACCGGCACCGAGGCCGCGTACAACATGTACCTCCAGTACCGGTACACCAATGACGAGGCGTACCTGCGCAACACGGCGTATCCGTACATGCGCGAGGCGGTGAAGTTCTACGAGGACCGGCTCTCGGTCGACGGCAACGGCCGGTACTACATGGCGAACTCGAACTCGCACGAGACGTACTGGGACGTGCGCAACGCGATCACCGACCTGGCCGCCGTACGGCTGCTGTTCCCGCTCACCATCTCGGTCAGCAACCAGCTCGGGCTGGACAGCGGGCTGCGGGCGAACTGGCAGAACATCGTCAACAACCTGGCCCCGTACCAGATCCAGAACGGCGCCTACCTGCCGCACGACCCGCCGATCTCGCAGACCCGCAACAACGAGAACGTGTCGCTGGAGCTCGTCTGGCCGTACGACCAGACCGGCATCGGCTACCCGGACCAGCAGACCGCCATCAACACGTTCAACGTGCGGCCGCACCCGTACGGCAACGTGTGGTCCAACGACCACGTGCACGCGGCGAGGCTCGGCCTCGCCGACCAGGCGTTCCAGGGCATGCGGACGATGCTCCAGAAGTACCAGAACTACCCCAACGGCATGACCAACAACACCAACGGGGTGTTCGAGTACCTGGGCATCCACCTGGCGGCGATGAACGAGTCGCTGATGCAGAGCTACAACGACAAGATCCGGGTCTTCCCGGCGGTCCCGTCCGGCTTCGTCGGCAAGTTCACCCTGCTGGCCAAGGACGGCTTCCTGGTCAGCTCGGAGCGCGAGGCGAACGAGACCAAGTACGTCGGAATCAAGAGCCTGTACGGCAAGCAGGCGCGGGTGGTCAACCCGTGGGGCACCCAGGAGGTCCGGGTCCGGCGTACGTCGGACAACGCCATCCTGACCACCAGCTCGGCCGGCGAGATCACCTTCGCCACGGCGGCGAACGCGGTGTACGTGGTCGAGCGGACCGCCAAGCCGCTGGCCAACTACACCTCCACCACCCTGACCGGCACCGCCAACCAGGGCGCCAAGAGCCTGCTCAACACGGCCTCGACGCTCGGCCTCGGCAGCGGGGGCGGCGGAGGCGGCGGGCTGGTCAACAACACGCTGCTCACCTACGACGCCAACTGGCACCTGACCAACGCCCGAGGGTACGGCGACTACAACGACGACACCCACCACACCAACACCGTCGGCGCGACCGCCTCGTACACCTTCACCGGCACCGGGGTGGAGTACCTGTCCGAGCGCAACGGCGACATGGGCAACGTCGACGTCTACATCGACAACGTGTTCCAGGCCAACGTGAACCTGTACGTCAGCGGGGCCCGGCAGGCGCAGGCGGTGGTCTACAGCAAGACCGGGCTGACGAACGGCTCGCACACGATCCGGATCGTCAACAAGGCGACCGCGGTCGGCATGGTCGACGCGCTGCGGATCCTCACCGGCGGCACTCCCCCACCGACCGGCGGAACCGCGCTGCGGGCGATGGCCAACAACCAGTACGTCACCGCCGGCACCGCGCCACTGATCGCCAACTCGACCACCGTCGGCACCGCGCAGCAGTTCGACGTGGTCGCCGTCGGCTCGGGCAACGTGGCGCTGCGGTCGCGGTTGAACAACCAGTTCGTCTGCGCCGAGAACGCCGGTGCGGCGGCGCTGGTCGCCAACCGGCCGTCGGCCGGCGCGTGGGAGACGTTCACGCAGGTGAGCAACTCGGACGGCACGGTGAGCTTCCGGGCCACGGTCAACAACAGTTACGTGTCGGCCGAGAACGGGGGCGCGGGCGCGCTCATCGCCAACCGCCCCACGATCGGCCCCTGGGAGAAGTTCACCCTGGTCACCAGCTAGCGACCCAGCTACGAGCCGCCCGGCGGGGGTCGGCAGCCGCAAGCATCGCCCGGCGGGCGGTGCCAGGTTGACGACCCCCGGCCGGGCGGCTGACCAGCCCCGTCCACGCCCATGGGCGGCGCACTGCCCGGACCCCCTCCAGTCCTCCGCGAAGGAGCAACCATGCGCATCCGTGCGCTCTCCACGGTCCTCAGCCTCGCCCTGGTGGCGACGGCCGCCCTGGTCGGGGTGACCCCACCGGCGGCGTCGGCGGCACCGCTGACCAAGGTGCTGGTCTTCTCCAAGACCGCCGGCTTCCGGCACTCGTCCATCCCGAACGGCATCGCCGCCATCCAGACGCTCGGCGCGGCGAACGGCTTCACGGTCACCGCGACCGAGGACGCCGGTCAGTTCACCACCGCCAACCTGGCCCAGTACCAGGCGGTGGTCTGGCTCTCCACCACCGGCGACGTGCTCGACGCCACCCAGCAGACCGCGTTCCAGTCGTACATCGCCGCCGGTGGCGGGTACGTCGGGGTACACGCCGCCGCCGACACCGAGTACGACTGGGCCTGGTACGGCGGACTGGTCGGCGGCTACTTCGCCTCGCACCCGGCCACCCAGCAGGCGACCGTACGCACCGAGGACCGGTCGAACGTCTCGACCGCGCACCTGCCGCAGAGCTGGACCCGCACCGACGAGTGGTACAACTACCGCGCCAACCCTCGGGCCAACGTCAAAGTGCTGTCCAACCTGGACGAGTCGTCGTACAGCGGCGGGTCGATGGCCGGGGACCACCCGATCACCTGGTGCCAGAGCTACGGCGGCGGGCGGTCCTGGTACACCGGTCTGGGGCACACCGAGCAGACGTACACCGAGGCGAACTTCACCCGGATGCTGCTCGGCGGGATCCAGATCGCGGCCGGGTCCAAGCCGGCCGACTGCCGTCCCGAGGTCGGCTACACCGCGCTGTTCGACGGCAGCCAGGCCAGCCTGAACCAGTGGCGCCAGGCGGGTCCGGGCGGCTTCACCCTGGCCGACGGCACGCTCACCTCGGTCGGCGGGATGGGGCTGCTCTGGTACCCGGTCCGGACGTTCGCGAACTACTCGCTGAAGCTCGACTGGATGATGCCCGGCGACGACAACGGCGGCGTCTTCATCGGCTTCCCCGACCCGCAGGGCGACCCGTGGCAGCCGGTCGACACCGGTCACGAGATCCAGATCGACGCGACCGACGCCGACCCGTCGCGCACCACCGGCAGCGTCTACAGCCTGAAGGCGCCGGACACCGCCGCGCGGGCCGCCGCGCTGAACCCGCCGGGGTCGTGGAACACGTACGAGATCGGGGTGCACGGGCAGCGGGTGGAGATCTGGCTCAACGGAGTGAAGATCAACGACTACACCAGCACCCGGAACATCGCCAACGGCTACATCGGCGTACAGAACGACGGCGCCGGGATGGACATCAACTACCGCAACATCCGGATCAAGGCCGAGGGCGGCAACCCGCCGCAGCCCACCGCCGACCTGGCCCAGGGCAAGCCGACCAGCGCCTCCAGCGTCGAGGCCGGCAGCCCGCACGTGGCGGCGAACGCGGTGGACAACAACCCGGCCACCCGCTGGGGCAGCCTCTCCGCCGACCCGCAGTGGATCTCGGTCGACCTGGGCGCGACGTACAACCTGAACCGGGTGCGGCTGAACTGGGAGACGGCGTACGGCCGGGCGTACCAGATCCAGACCTCGGCCAACAACAGCACCTGGACCACGGTGCACTCGACCACCACGTCGGACGGCGGCGTCGACGACGTCACCCTCACCGGCACCGGGCGCTACGTCCGGGTGTACGGCACCCAGCGCGCCACCGCCTGGGGCTACTCGCTGTGGGACCTCAACGTGTACGGCACCCCGGTCACCGGCACCCCGTCGCTGCTGTCGGCGGGTCGGCCGACCGCCGCCTCCACCGTCGAGACCGGCAGCGGGCACGTGGCCGGCAACGCCGTCGACGGCAATCCGGCCACCCGCTGGGGCAGCGCCTACGCCGATCCGCAGTGGATCTCGGTCGACCTCGGCGCCAGCCGCTCGATCAGCCGGGTACGGCTGAACTGGGAGGCCGCGTACGGCCGGGCGTACCAGATCCAGACCTCGCCCGACGGCACCACCTGGACCACCGTGCACTCGACCACCGCCTCCGACGGCGGCGTCGACGACGTCACCCTCACCGGCACCGGGCGCTACGTCCGGGTGTACGGCACCCAGCGCGCCCTGACCCCCTACGGCTACTCGCTCTGGGAGTTCGAGGTCTACGGCGCCTGACCCCCGCGCTCTCCCCCACACCCCCGGCACCACCCCGGAAAGGAACCCGATGTCCCCTACCCCCCATCGCTGGTCGCGCCTGGTCGTCGCGGCCACCGTCGTCGCCACGACCACCGCGCTCACCCTGGCCGCCGCGCCGAGCGCGGCCCAGGCCGTGGTGATCCCGCCCGCCGACTACCAGCAGGTCGTCCTCGCCACCGGCTCCGCCGAGATCGGCGAGGCCATGTCGCTGGCGGTGCTGCCGAACCGTTCAGTGGTGCACACCGCCCGCAACGGCACCGTCCGGGTCACCGACGCGGCCGGCAACACCAAGGTCGCCGGCAACATCCCGGTCTACACCCACGACGAGGAGGGGTTGCAGGGCGTCGCGGCGGACCCCAACTTCGCCAGCAACCGCTTCATCTACCTGTACTACTCCCCCACCCTCACCACCCCGGCCGGGGACGCCCCGACCACCGGTACGGCGGCCGACTTCGACCGCTGGAAGGGGCACCTGCGGCTGTCCCGGTTCACCCTGAACGCCGACGACACGCTGAACCTGGGCAGCGAGCGGATCATGCTCCAGGTCAACAACGACCGGGGTCAGTGCTGCCACGTCGGCGGTGACATCGACTTCGACGCCGCCGGCAACCTCTACCTGAGCACCGGTGACGACACCAACCCGTTCGAGTCGAACTCGTACACCCCGATCGACGAGCGGACCACCCGCAACCCGCAGTTCGACGCCCAGCGCTCCTCGGGCAACACCAACGACCTGCGTGGCAAGGTGCTGCGGATCAAGCCGCAGGCGGACGGGACGTACACCGTCCCGGCCGGCAACCTGTTCGCGCCGGGCACGGCCAACACCCGGCCGGAGATCTACGCGATGGGGTTCCGCAACCCGTTCCGGATGAGCGTCGACAAGCCCACCGGCATCGTCTACCTCGGTGACTACGGTCCGGACGCCGGTGTCGGCGACGCCAACCGGGGACCGGGCGGTCAGGTGGAGTTCAACCGGATCACCGCGCCGGGCAACTACGGCTGGCCGTACTGCACCGGTACGAACACCACGTCGGAGACGTACAACGAGTACACCTTCCCCTCGGGCCCGTCCCAGGCGAAGTACAACTGCGCCACCGGCCCGACCAACAACTCGTTCCGCAACACCGGCCAGACCACCCTGCCGGCCGCCAAGCCGAGCTGGATCAGGTACGGCGACGCCGGCTCCCCGCCGGAGTTCGGTGGCGGCTCGGAGTCGCCGATGGGCGGCCCGGTCTACCGGTACAACGCCTCGCTGAACTCCCCGGTCAAGTTCCCGCAGTCGCTCGACGGCCAGTTCTTCGCCGGCGAGTACGGCCGCCGCTGGATCAAGGCGATCGCGGTCAACGCCAACGGCACCCCCGGCGAGATCTCCGCCTTCCCGTGGACCGGTACCCAGGTGATGGACATGGCGTTCGGCCCGGACGGGGCGCTGTACGTGCTCGACTACGGCACCGGGTCGAACAACCAGGCGCTGATCCGGGTCGAGTACATCGGCGGCGGCAACCGCAGCCCGGTGGCGGTCGCCTCGGCCACCCCCACCTCCGGGGCGAACCCGCTGACCGTCCGGTTCTCCTCGGCCGGCAGCTCGGACCCGGAGGGCGGGGCGCTGTCGTACCTCTGGACCTTCGGCGACGGGACCACCTCGACCGCGGCGAACCCGACCAAGGTGTACACCGCGAACGGCACCTACTCGCCGACGTTGCGGGTCACCGACCCGACCGGGCTGTCCGGCACGGCCAGCCTGGTGGTGACGGTCGGCAACACCGCGCCGACGGTGAACCTGCAACTGCCGGCCGACGGCCAGCTGTTCAACTTCGGCGACACCGTGCCGTTCACGGTGACCGCCGGTGACGCCGAGGACGGCACGGTCAACTGTGCCCGGGTCACGGTGACGTACTCGCTGGGGCATGACAGCCACGCCCACCAGATCACCTCCAAGACCGGCTGCACCGGGACGATCACCATCCCGGTCGACGGTGAGCACGACTCGGCCGCGAACATCTTCGGGGTCTTCGACGCCACCTACACCGACAACGGCGGCCTCACCTCGCGCGCCACCAAGACGCTCCAGCCGAAGCACCGGCAGGGTGAGCACTTCGGCGCCCAGTCCGGCATCCAGACCGCCGACCACGCCGCCGCCGAGGGTGGCCGCACGGCCGGCTTCGTCGACAACGGCGACTGGATCTCGTACCAGCCGTACCTGCTGGGCAACGCCACCCAGTTCACCGCCCGGGTCTCCTCCGGCGGGGTCGGCGGCACCATCGAGGTGCGTACCGGCTCGGCCACCGGCACCCTGCTCGGTAGCGTCGCCGTCGCGCCGACCGGTGGCTGGGAGACGTTCACCAACGTGACCGCCAACCTGTCGAACGCGCCGACCGGCACCACCTCGCTCTACCTCGTGTTCAAGGGCGTGACCGGGCAGGGGAACCTGTTCGACGTCGACGCGTTCACCTTCACCACCGGCACCGTCGCCACACCCGCGGTGCTCAGTCTGCGGGCGCGGGTGAACAGCCAGTACGTCTCCGCCGACAACAGCGGTGCGGCACCCCTGATCGCGAACCGGCCGGCGATCGGCCCGTGGGAGCAGTTCGACCGGCTCGACGCCGGCAACGGCAACATCGCCCTGCGGGCGAAGGCCAACGGGCTCATCGTCACCGCGTCCAACGGCACCGCGCCGCTGATCGCCAACAAGACGACCATCGGCACCTGGGAGACCTTCACCCTGGTGCGCAACACCGACGGCAGCGTCAGCCTGCGCAGCCTCGGCAACAACCAGTACGTCGCCGCCGAGGGCGGTGGCGCCCAGGCACTGATCGCCAACCGTCCGGCGATCGGCGCCTGGGAACGCTTCGACCTGATCGGCGGCTGACCGCCGCAACCCGGCTGACCGGTGCGGGCGTTCCACCGCCCGCACCGGTCACGGGTCCGGCTCGGCCACTACGGAGGACACACATGCACCGGATCTCCCGCTGGGCGCGCTTCGCCCTGGCGCCCCTGCTGCTCGTCGCAGTCGGGTTCGCCGGCGCGCCCGGCCCGACCGCACAGGCGGCACCACCCGCGCGGGCCACCGTGCCCGCGCAAGCACCCGTCCAGGCACTCGCCGCGCCCGCGTCCAACGTCCACATCTTCTACTACTCCTGGTACGGCAACCCGGCCGTCAACGGCGGCTACCGGCACTGGCAGCAGGGCAACCACACCCCGCCGCAGGACATCGGGGCGGACTTCTACCCGACCCGGGGCGCGTACGACTCGGGTGACGTCGCCACGATCAACCAGCACATGGCCTGGATCAGCCAGGCCGGGGTGGGCACGATCGTCTACAGCTGGTGGGGGCAGGGCTCGTACGAGGACAACCTGGTTGCCCGTACCCTGACCGCCGCCGCCCAGTACGGCATCAAGGTCGCCTGGCACCTGGAGCCGTACAGCGGGCGGACCGCGGCCAGCACGGTCGCCGACATCAACTACATCAACTCCCGGTACGGGTCGAGCCCGGCCTTCTACCGGGACGCCGCGCACGGCAACCGGGCGGCGTTCTACGTCTTCGAGAGCCTGCGGATCACCGACTGGGCCCCGCTGGCCCAGGTGCGGGCGAACAACATCGTGCTGGCCCAGACCACCGACACCTCGAAGGTGGCCAACTTCGGCGGCATGTACACCTATGACGGGATCGCCGGGGCGACCGCACCGGGCTGGGCGAACGCCGCGGCGTTCTGCCGGGCGAACGGGCTGGTCTGGGCACCGTCGGTGGCGCCCGGTTACCTGGACGACCGGGCGGTGCCGGGCAACACCACACCCACCCTGAACCGGGACAACGGCGCCGCGTACGACCGCCAGTGGAGCAACGCGCTGGGTACGCCGACGCCGCCGGACTGGGTGTCGATCACCTCGTTCAACGAGTGGCACGAGGGTTCGACGATCGAGCCGGCGAGTTCCACCCCGCCGGCCGGTCACGGCTACCTGACCTACTCGGGTGCGTACGGGCTGACCGGGACGGCGGCGCAGACCGCGTACCTGGACCGGACCCGCTACTGGGCGGAGCGGTTCAACCCGGGCGTGCCGACGAGCCCGGTGGTGAGTCTGCGGGCCCGGGTCAACAGCCGGTACGTGACCGCCGACAACGGCGGTGCCGCGCCCCTGATCGCCAACCGGACCACTGTCGGCCCGTGGGAGCAGTTCGACCGGCTCGACGCCGGCAACGGCAACATCGCACTGCGGTCGAGGGCCAACGGACTCATCGTCAGCGCGTCCAACGGGACCGCGCCCCTGATCGCCAACAAAACCGCCATCGGTACCTGGGAAACATTCCAACTCGTCCGCAACACCGACGGTAGCGTCAGCCTCCGTTCCCTCGGCAACAACTCGTACGTCGCCGCGGAAAACAGCGGCGCCGCGCCGCTGATCGCGAATCGAGCGGCGATCGGCGCCTGGGAACGGTTCGACCTTATCGGCGGGTAGTCGGTCGACCACTCACCGTTGACCTGGTGAAATGTGCTCCCGAACGGAGCCCGCTCCACCGCTCGAATATCCCCCACCGCCGCGATGATGGAGGCCCCATCGTCCGGCGGTGGCGGGGTATTTACCGCCTGATCGGACGATTTTCGGGCGCCTCACGGATTCAAGGACCGACGGATGAGGCGCTGGAGCCCCGGACAGGGGACGATAAGCGGATGAAGGTCCTATTCCTTGGCGGTCCGTGGCACGACCAACGCCACGAGGTGACTCCCGCTCGATCTGTGGCTGCTGCGCGCTCGCTGCCGATGTACCTGAAAGTTCCGGTTACGTCGGTTGAGGGCGGCGAGTCCGCTGACCCGGCCACGGCGGCCTCCCGGCTGCCGCAGCCACGCGGGCACGTCACCTACACCCGTCGGTACGCCCGTGGGGGCGGCGAACGCCTCCCGGTCTACGTCGCGCCGGACTACGACGGGCCACCGCGGGCCTGAGGCCCGGCAACCGGCCGGCGCGGGGTGGGCGTGCATCGCCCCGCGCCGGGAGATCATGACGGCACTTCCCCCGTGCCGACCACGGCCAGCGGCCCTCACCGCTGGTCATTCCCTCTTCCCCTTGTTCACCCCGGCCGGCGCCGGTCGTGCGTCTGACGCGCGGTCAGCGCCGGCCGCGGCTACCCACCCGGCTGCCGGCCGAGAACGCCGCCGCACTGCCCGTCGAGGCCGTGGGCACCCGGGCCGGACGCCCCGAACCAGCACTGTCCGAGGCCGCTCGGGTCGGTTCTGACCCGTTATGTGGCGATCTGCGGCGCTTTGTCCCACCACGTGCCGAACCACCCGCACCCGCCACGCCATCGGCGGATCCGCCACGGTCCGACCCGGCCCGGACGGTCCCGCCCCGGCTCGACCCGCCGCGACCCGAACCACCACGACCCGAACCACCGCCGGTCGACCCGCCGGTCGACACCGCCGGTCGCAGCGCCGGCGGGGTGGTGAACAGCCGCTCACCCGGAGCGAGCTCGGCGAGCAGGGCGTCACCGGGCCGCAGCGGAGTGACCGTCGGGTTGATGCCGGCCTGACGGGTGAGGTCCCGCACGTCGTTCACCTGGTCCTCGGTCATCAGCGTGACCACCGTGCCGCTGGCCCCGGCGCGGGCGGTCCGCCCGGACCGGTGCAGGTATGCCTTGTGCTCGGCCGGCGGATCGGCGTGGATCACCAGGGCCACGTCGTCGACGTGGATGCCGCGCGCGGCGATGTCCGTGGCGACCAGCGTACGGGCGTCGCCGGTGGAGAACGCCGCCAGATTGCGGGTACGCACGTTCTGCGCCAGGTTGCCGTGCAACTCCACGGCCGACACGCCCGAGGCGACCAACTGGCTGGTCAGCTTCTTCGCCCCCCGCTTGGTACGGGTGAACACGAGGGTGCGGCCGGGGGCGGCGGCCAGGTCGATCAGGACCGGCAACCGGTCGTCGTGGCGTACCCGGAGCACGTGATGGGTCATCGCGGCGACCGGGGACTGGGCCGAGTCGACACTGTGCGTGACCGGGTTGCTCAGGTACCGCCGGACCAGCACGTCGATCCCGGCGTCCAGGGTCGCCGAGAACAGCAGCCGCTGGGAGCCGGCCGGCGTACGGTCGAGCAGCCGCTTCACCACGGGCAGGAAGCCGAGGTCGGCCATGTGGTCGGCCTCGTCCAGCACGGTGATCTCGACCGCGTCGAGGACGGCCTCGCCGGTCGACACGTGGTCGGCCAGCCGACCGGGGCAGGCGATCAGGATGTCGACCCCAGCGCGCAGGGCGCTCACCTGCGGCCGCGCGCCGACCCCGCCGAAGACGGTCAGGGTGCGCAGTGACACGGCCGCGGCCAGCGGGGCGATCGTCGCCTCGATCTGGGTGGCCAGCTCCCTGGTGGGCGCCAGGATCAGCGACCGGGGTCGACCCGGCCGCCGGGCCGGGCGGGTGGCGAGGAGCCGGGCGAGCAGCGGGATGGCGAACGCGTACGTCTTGCCGGACCCGGTCCTGCCCCGGCCGAGCACGTCCCGCCCGGCGAGCGAGTCCGGCAGGGTCGCGGTCTGGATCGGGAACGGGCTGGTGATGCCCGCCCGGTCGAGCGCGCCGACGAGCGGTCCGGGCACGCCGAGTTCGGCGAAGGACCGGGGCGGGGAATCAATCGTCTTACTGGGGCGGCGTGCCGCCATGGAGTGTCTCCGAACGTGGAAGGAATCGCCCTGCACGGCGCTGACCGAACGGTCGCGGCGCGTGGTGGTCGAGATCAGCGCAGGTAGCGGTCGGGACCGGGGCGCTGCATGACCCACTCTACCCGCCGCCGGGCGACGGTCGGCCACCGTACGCCAAAGTCGTGTCGCAGGCTACGGGTACGCTCATGGCACGATGCGTTGCGGTCTCCGGCATCGACCGGATCCACCCCGCTCGTCCCTTCCGCACCCGACTCGCACCTGCCTGCGGGTGAGCCGCGCACCGGCGCGCAAGCATTGGAGCAGATGTTGACCGATGTGACCGTTCACGACCCGAACCCGTTCGGCGACCTGCCGAAGGACCCGGCAGCCGAACAGCGGCCGGAGGTCGACGTGAGCCTGGCCGCGATGACCCGACTGCGTACCCCGTTCGAGGTCGCGGCCGAGCCCACCCCGCCCGGCGACGACCGCGCCTAGGGTTTCGTCCCGACTCCCCTGGCCGTCGGCTGGTCGATCCGAGGCTCGGCGGACCGACCACCGATGATGCCGTGCTTCTTCGCCAGGTGCCCGAGGTAGGTGATCGCGCCGAGCAGGATCCCGATGTCGTCCAGGTAGATCGGATCGGGCAGGACGTCCACCGGCGAGATGCCGTAGATCACCGCCGCCCAGAAGGCGAACCTGCCCGGTAGCGGCATCCGGCTGCTCCGGATCAACGACCTCATCCTGAGCAGCCTGACGACGAGCACGATCGCGACCACGAGCGTCACGGCGGCCACGACCACCAGCGCGACGACAAACCACGAATCCACACGTCCTCCTGAGTTCCGGTGACCGGCAGCCGGTCCGCCCCGTCGGACGGCCGACTTCGGACAGGATGGTTCCTGCCCCGATCGCTCGATCATTACGCCACACCGACGCTCGTCGGGACAGCCGGGAACCACCGGCCCGCCGGGACCGACTGATGTCACGACGGCGCGCGGTGTCCGGTGGACCGCCGCGTACGCGCATCAGGCCGGGCCCGAGCGGAGGAAACGCGTGCACTGGTACGAGGACGACGGGCTGTGGTCGGGATTCGGCGCACTCATGTTCGCCCCCCGTCGGGCGGTCGAGGCGGCACGGAACACGACCGAGTCGCCCCTGCTCGCGTTTCCGGCCGGGGCCCGGGTGCTCGACCTGTGCTGCGGACCCGGTCTGTACCTGGTGCCACTGGCCCGGCAGGGTCACCGGGTGACCGGCGTCGACCTCAGCCCGGCCATGCTGGACCGGGCCGCCGCCACCTGCGCCGACGCCGGGGTACGGGTCGAACTGGTCCGCGCCGACATGGCCGAGTTCGTCCGGCCGGCCGGCTTCGACGTGGTGCTGAACATGTACACGTCGTTCGGGTACTTCGCCGAACCGGCGGACAACCTGCGGGTGCTGCGCGACGCGTACGCGAGTCTGGTGCCGGGCGGGCGGTTGCTGATGGACGTACTCGGCAAGGAGATCCTGGCCGGGTGGGTGGGGCGCCCCCAGGCGGTCGACCTGCCCGAGGGAACGGTGTACCTGCGGGACACGATCCTGGACGACTGGACCCGGCTGCGTACCGAGTGGACGCTGGTGCACGACGGGACCGCCCGCTCGGCCACCATCACCTCGTACGTCTACAGTGCCGCCGAGCTGCGCTCCTTGTTCGAGCAGGCCGGCTTCACCGAGGTCGAGTGCTTCGGCGGGTTCGACGGCGGCCGCTACGACAACCACGCCGAGCGGCTGATCGTCCGCGGAATTCGAAAGTAACGGATTTGCTCAGGAACCGACGGGACCGCGGCGCCCACTACTGAAACGTGGCGAACCATAACGAGCCGGGTAACACGGCGGTCGACGCCGACCGCCCCACCCGACGACGACCACCGGTCCGCACGGCCGGATACGTACTCCTGCTCGGTCTGGTCCTGGGGGGGGTCGGCGCTGGCCGCGATCGCGCTCGGCCCGACCGTGATCCCCCTGCCGGACGTGGCCGGATACCTGGTCGCCGCGCTCACCGGCGGCACCATCGGCGCCGACGAACTCACCGGCTACACGATCGTGTGGCAGGTACGCACCCCACGGGTACTGCTGGCCATGGTGGTCGGTGCCGGACTCAGCGTGGTCGGGGTCGCGGTGCAGGCGATGGTCCGCAACCCGCTCGCCGACCCGTTCGTCCTCGGCATCTCCTCCGGCGCCTCGGTGGGCGCCACCTCGGTCGTGGTGTTCGGTCTCTTCACCGGCCTCGGCCTGTACGCGCTCTCCACCGCCGCCCTGCTCGGCGGCCTGTTCGCCGCGGCCCTGGTGTACCTGGCCGCCCGTGGACCGGCCGGGTTGACCCCGCTGCGCCTGGTGCTGACCGGGACAGCGCTGGCGTACGGGTTCCAGGCGGTGATGAGTCTGCTGGTCTTCCTCTCCCCCGACGGGCAGGCCGCCCGTACCGTGTTGTTCTGGCTGCTCGGCAGCCTCGGCGCGGCGACCTGGGGTTCGCTGCCGCTGGCCGCCACCGGCGTGGTCCTCGCGATGGTGCTGCTGTCGCGTTCGGCCCGGGAGCTGGACGCGCTGGCGATGGGCGACGAGACCGCGGCGAGCATGGGGGTGGACGTGGTCGCGTTGCGCCGCCGGCTGTTCGTGCTCACCGCCGCCGTCACCGGCCTGCTGGTCGCGGTGAGCGGCGCCATCGGTTTCGTCGGCCTGGTGATGCCGCACCTGGTACGCATCCTGGTCGGCTCCGGCCACCGCCGGGTGCTGCTGGTGGCGCCGCTGGTCGGGGCCGGTTTCATGGTCTGGACCGACCTGGCGTCCCGCACCCTGTTCGCACCCGAGGAACTGCCGATCGGGGTGCTCACCGCCCTGGTCGGGGTGCCGGTGTTCGTCACCCTGATCCACCGCCGCGGCTACCTGTTCGGGGGGCGCTAGATGGAGCACCTCGGCTACCACGAACTCGCCACCCTGCTCGCCGAGGCGCTGCCCGGTGACGACCTGACGGTGGTCGGCTCGGTCGGCACCGGCGCCTCCACCGGTGGCCTCGCGCAGGCGCTGCGGGCGGCCGGGCGGCCGGTACGCCTGGTCGGGATCCAGCCGTTCGGCAGCGTCACCTTCGGCAGCGACGGCTTCGCCGACCCGGACGCGATCATCGCCGGCATCGGCAGCGCCATCCGGTTCGACAACGTCCGGCACGAGTTGTACGACACCATCCACTGGATCGACTTCCGGCACGCGATGGCCGGCGCGGTCGACCTGCTGCGCGCACACGCGGTCTTCGCCGGCCTCTCCACCGGTGCGACGTACCTGGCCGCCGGCTGGGAATCGGCCCGCGACCGGCACCGCACCCACCTGGTGATCGGCGCCGACACCGGACACCGGTACGCCGAACGGGTGTTCACCCGGCACGCCGAGGCGGACGACCCGGCCGGGCTGCGACCACGGGAGATCAGCTCGCTGGCGGAGCTGGCGCTACCGTGGTCGGTGCTCGAATGGGGACGCCGACCGTGGTTGCAGACCGAACCGGAGGCCGCCCGATGACCATCGCCCTGCTGGAGGCGCTCACCTTCGGGCTGGGCCGGCTGGTCGACGCGGCGGACCGGGCCGGCGAACGGCTGTGCCTGCTCACCCACGACCGGGGCTGGTACCGCCACGAGCTGTCCCGGCTGACGCCGAACGCCCTGGACATCATCGACGTCGACACCCACGACCGGGCCGCCTGCGCCCGGATCCTGCGTACGGTGCCGGACCTGCACGGGCTGATCAACTCGACCGACACCTGGGGGATCACCGGCGGGCTGCTGCTGGACGAACTCGGGCTGCCCGGCACCGACGCCGACACCTGGCGACTGCTGCGGGACAAGCGCCGGGTACGCGCCCTGCTGCACGAACACGGGCTGAGCCGGGGCACCGCGGTCGACGTACCGGCCGGTGGGGCGGACCGGGCGGCCGACGTACTGGTCCGGGCGGTCGGGCTGCCGCTGGTGCTGAAAGACTCGGCCGGCACCTCGTCGCGCAACGTGTGGATCGTGCGGGACCGCTCGGAGCTGGCCAGCACCCTGGCCGAGGCCACCGCCCGTCGGCTCACCGGCCGGCTGATGGCCGAACCGTTCCTGGCCGGCCCCCTCTACAGCGCCGAGACGATCAGCTGGTCCGGCCAGACCCGGCTGCTCGGCGTACTCAGCCGGCAGGTCTCCCGCGAACCCCTGGTACGCGAGGAGGCCGCGGCGTTCCCGGTCGCGCTGCCCGAGGTCGAGCTAGCCGCCGTACGGGACTGGGTGGGGCGGGTGCTGGCGACGGTCGGACTCGACCGAGGATTCGCCCACGTCGAGTTCGTCCTCACCACCGACGGGCCGGAACTGGTCGAGATCAACGGCCGGATCGGTGGCGCCCTGGTCGGCGAGGTGCTGTCCCGGTCGCTGCGGACCAACGTGTACGAGGCCCTGGTGGAGCTGGCCCTGGGACGGTCACCGGCCCTGCTGACCGCCGACCCGGTCGACGGGCCGGCGGTCGCCTTCGCCCTGGTCTACGCCGACCGGATCGGCACCCTGGGCGGGGTGAGCGGGCTGAGCGGGCTGGTCGACTTCCCCGGCACCCCGCGCTGGTACCCCACCGCCGCCGTCGGCGACCGGATCGAACACCTCACCGACCAGCGCGGCTGCACCGGCATGGTGCTCGCCGAGGCGGGTACCGCCGAACTGGCGCTGCACCGGGTGCTCAGCGCCGCCGGCACCGTACGCCCGGTGGTCGTCGCCGGGTGAGCGGGCGCTCGGCGGCCGGCGGCCGACCGGCGCGCGGATGGCGAGCCTGGACCGGGGCCCAGCGCTTCCTGCTGGCCAGTTCCTTCCTCATCCCGCTGGGCAGTTTCGCCGTGCTGCCGTTCATGTCGGTCCTGCTGCACCAGCGCCTCGGGCTCGGGCTGGGAGTGGTCGGAGCGGTCCTCGCGGTCGCCGCGCTGGTGCAGTTCGCCGGTGGGATCGTCGGCGCGGCCGTCGCCGAACGGATCGGACTGCAACGCACCATGCTGCTGGCGCTGGTGATCCGTACCGTGGGCTTCGCCGCCTTCGTCCCGGGCCTGGACCGGCCCCCGGCGGCGATCGCCGCACTCGTGCTCACCAGTTGCGGGGCCGCGCTCTACCTGCCGGCGAACAAGGCGTACCTGATCCACCGGGTCGCCCCCGACCGCCGACCGGGCCTGCTGGCGGCGAGCGGTTCGGCGCTCAACGCCGGCATCGCGCTCGGGCCGCTCGCCGCCGGCCCGTTCGTGCTCAACGCGTCGGCGCCGCTGTTCGCCGTGGTGACCGGGCTGTTCGCGGTCGTGACGATCGGCCACGCCCGGCTGCCGGTCGAGGACGGCACCGAGCCCGGACGCACCGAGCGGGAACCGGTCGACCGACCACGGCGGGTGCTGGCCGAAATACCCGCGCTGCCGTTCGCGATCACCACGGTCAGCGTCTACCTGTTCATGTTCTTCCAGCACTTCCTCGCCGTGTACGCGGTCCCGCGTACCTCCGCCGGGTACTACGGCGCGGTGCTGACGGCGTACGCGGCGGTGATCGTGGTCGTGCAGCCGCTGCTCGCCGGCTGGATCGGGCGGCTGAGCCACCGGGCCGCGATGCGGATCGGGTTCACCGCCATGGGCGGCGGCATGGCCGCACTCGCCGCCGGCCACCCGGTGGCGATCCTCGGCGGTGCCCTGCTCGTCTGCCTGGGCGAGGTGGTCCTCTTCCTCAAGAACGAGCTGACCGCGCTGGCCGCGTCGACCCGTCCGCCCGCCGTGGTCTTCGGTCAACTCCGGCTCGCCGCCGGGATCGGCGCCTTCGCCAGCGGGATCGTCGGCGGGGCCGCCTACCAGTACGTCGACCGGCTCGGTCGTACCCCGTTGTTCTGGCTTGCCGTGGCCGCCCAGTGCCTGCTGCTCCCCCTGCTGGTCGGGATGCTCGCGGGCCGGGGTGCCCGAACCCCGGCCGACCCGCAACCGCCGGCGGGCGACGGGCCCGGCGGGGTCATCCGACGTGCACCAGGGGGCGGCGACGCCGATCCGGTTCTGCCTGGCGGAGCACCTCGCGGGTGAGCGGGGCCACCTCGCCGTCGCCGAAGAAGAGGTAACGCAGCAGGTACATCAGCGGGTTACCCTCGGTCCAGGCAAAGTAGATGTGCGGCAGCTTCCCCGTCGTGTCCCGGACGTGCAGCAGCAGGCCGGCGATGGCGTTGGCGATGCTGGCGCCCTCCAGCCGGAGGATCCGGTAGCCGAACCGCTCCTCGCCGGTGACGATCAGTTCCGACTCGAACTCGGACGGGTCGCGGACCGTCACCTCCAGGAAGAGGACCGGTTCACCGTCCGGGATGTGGTTGTCGTGACGCTGCTCGGCCTCCTTCTCCCGGTACTCGGTCTCGTCGCGCTCGTTGGGTTCGTTCGCGATGATGTGGATCTCCCCACGCTCGACCACCTCGGCGAGGTAGCGCTGCGCCACCGGGTCCAGGCGCACACCGCTGACGCGCAGTTCGGTGGCCCGGAACACTCGGGACAGGATGGAGGTGGCGATGATCGCGGCGATGAACAGCGAGGCGATCCGGACACCGTCGGGGCGTTCGATCACGTTGGCGACCGTGGTGTAGCCGAGCACCAGCGTGATCAACGCGAACGCGACGGTCGCCCGGCGCCGGTGCCGTCGCCACGAGGACAGGGTGACGGCGAGCGCGGCCGAGGTGATCAGCACCAGTACCCCGGTCGCGTACGCGCCGCCCTGGGCGGTGACGTCGGCCTCGAACACCACCGTGATCAGGAACGCGATCACGGTGAAGACCAGCACCAACGGGCGTACGGCGCGGGCCCAGTCGGGCGCCATGCCGTAACGCGGCAGATACCGGGGTACGAGGTTGAGCAGACCGGCCATGGCCGATGCGCCCGCGAACCAGAGGATCAGCACGGTGCTGATGTCGTAGACGGTGCCGAAGCCGTTGCCGACGTACCGGTGGGCGAGGAACGCCAGGGCGCGCCCGTTCGCCTCGCCGCCGGCCTCGAACTCCCGGTGTGGGATGAGCACGGTGGTGACGAAGCTGCTGGTGATGAGGAAGACACTCATGATGATCGCGGCGCTGGTGAGCAGCCGGTGCGCGCCCCGGATCCGCCCCTGGGGCCGGCGCGGGTGGTCGTTGTCCCGCCCCTTGATCAACGGCATGACGGCGACGCCGGTCTCGAACCCGGACAGGCCGAGGGCCAACCGGGGGAAGACCAGCAGGGCGACGACCACGATGCCGAGTACGTCGGGGTGCTCGTCGAACAGCAGCCGACGCCAGTCGGAGACCAGCCCGGGATTGCCGATCAGGTGCCCGAACGACACCGTGATCACTACCAGGTTCAGCAGCAGGTAGACGGCGACCAGCACCACGGCGATGCCGATGGCCTCCTTGAAGCCCTTCAGGAAGACCGCCCCGAGCAACGCGACCAGCACCAGGGTGACCTCGACCTGCAACCCGCCCAGCGACTCCGGCAGGTACGGGTTCTCCATGATGTGCGCGCTGGCGTCGGCCGCGGACAGCGTGATCGTGATGATGAAATCGGTGGCGGCGAACCCGAGCAGCGCCAGTACGAGCAGTTTGCCGTTCCAGCGCGGCAGTAGCCGCTCCAGCATGGCGATCGATCCCTGGCCGTGTGAGCTCTCCCGGGCCACCCGCCGGTAGACCGGCAACGCGCCGAACAGGGTCAGCGCCACCAGTACGAGGGTGGCGATCGGCGAGATCACCCCGGCGGCCAGGGCGGCGATACCCGGCTGGTAGCCGAGGGTGGAAAAGTAGTCCAGGCCGGTCAGGCACATCACCCGCCACCACGGCCGCTGGTGCTCGGCACTCTCGGCGGTGTACGGACCGCTGGCCCGGCCGGGTTGCAGACCGTGCAGGAGCCAGCGGCGTAGCCGCCCACCGGCGGGCTGCGCCGCCCCCGGCTCCCCCATCGCCTGACCCGCCACGTCGTATCCCCCGCTCGGGCGGCCCACCATTCCCGCCGCGAGCCATCGTCACCCGCCCCGGACCGTCGCCGTGGAGAAACCGACCATCCGACACCGTCCCCGCCGTACCGGGGGTTCGCGGCGCCGACCGTGGTGCCCGGCCGTTACCCGTCCGCACGCCCGGCAAACGTCGAGGCCGGGGCAGTGTGGTCCGCACATGACCCGTCCGGGTCGAGGCCGGGGCGGCGCGGCCCGTATGACCCGGCCGCGTCGAGGCCGGGGCGGTGTGGTCCGCATGACCGGTGCGGGAGTGGGCACACACGGGTGCCCCTACAGACCCGTCAGCGAGGTGAGTCCATGGCCGCGAAGAAGCAGTCCACGACGAACGGCGAGGCGGTGAACGCCGGTGAGGGCGGCCCGGAGTCGGTCGGGCCGTGGGGTACCACCCGTGGCCTGGACCAGGACGCGCCCTGGGGGGTCGAGGAGGACTCGCCGCTGGACGAGGGAAGCGAGCCGACCGCGGTCACCGAGGGGCGTCGGGGCGAACGTCGGGCCGGGCAGCCCGCGGCCGCCGGTGGCGACGGCCTCGGCACGGTCGAACCAACCCCGTTCCACGAGGCCGGCCCCGGCTTGACCCCCGACACGCCGGCCCACCAACCATTCCCGAACGACAGTTCAACGGGTTCACTCGCCGACAATCCCCTCGAAGAGGAAACCGGCATGCGCCCCGAGCCCCCCGGCGGCCCCTAACCCGCCGCCGCCCCCACCAATCCCGTCGACGATCTTGCACTTGTGGCGCCCGACTTAGGGCATTCAACCTGATTTGTCCACGACCACAAGTGCAAGATCGCCGGGGGAGTCGGGGGCGGGGAGGGAGGGGGAGGGGGCGTTATCGCCATGGCCATGGGACGGTTTTGAATGCTGCGTTGACCAGGAGATGTTCGAGGTCGCGCAGGAAACGTTCGATCTCCTCGGGTGGCAGGTGGGCGGTGTCCGCCGTGAGGGCCAGTCCCACGGCGCCGGGTCGGTCGACGATCTCGATCCGGGTACGCCAGGTGAAGGTGTCGAGCCCGTGCGTCAGGGCGAACGACGAGCGGCCCAGCGCAGCCCGTACCTCGGTTTCGTCGGTGGCCCGGCCGAACAGGTCGATGTCGGTGGAGAGCCGGATGTCGTTCAGGTAGACATGCGGGTTCACCCCCACGGCGTACGGGTATCCGGCCGCCCGGAACGCCTCCCCGAGCCGGATCGGGTCGTAGTAGGCGTGCCGGTACGCGTCGAGCGCGGCCCGCCAGACCCTCGGCAGCAGGTCGGCGAAGTCGGGCCGGTCGGCCAGGTCCACCACCACCAGGCCGAGCTGGTTGAGTTTGGCGATCGCGTCCCGGTAGCCGTCCATGGCCCGGTTGTTGGCCATGGTGTGGATGCCGACGACGTCGTTGCCGGACCAGGCGGCGGCGATCACCGAGGTGGCCGCCAGCAGCACGGTCGAGCTGGTGACCCGATGCCGGTCGGCGACCAGCCGGATGGCGGTGTCGGCGGCCGGGGAGGTCAGCAAACCGCGTTCCCAGCGCGGCTCGCGTGGCGGACCGAGTCGGGGCAGGGTGTCGGCGGGGAGGCGGCCGAAGCTGTCGACCCAGTGGGTGACCGCGCGTTGCGCCCGGCGCCGCTGGTCGGCTTCCTGTTCCCGGCGGGCGATGTCGGTCGACTGGAGGCCGGCCGGTGTCGCGATGGTCCCGCGCAGCAGCAGTAGCCGCAGGTCCCGGAGCACCATCTCGGCCGCCTGGAAGTCGACCGTGGTGTGGCTGAAGACCACCACGACCTGCCGGACCAGGCCGTCGACCAGCACCAGCGCCACCCGTTGCGGCCACTCCAGCGCGTGGTCGAACTGGTGGTCGGCCAGCCGCTCGGCGACCGTACCGGCGAGCGCGGCACCGTCGTGGTCGGCCGCGCCCGGTCCGGTTCCCGGGTCCGACCCGGTGTCGGCGTGCACCAGCAGGACCGGCAGCTCGCCCCGGTCCGCCACCACCTGGCGCGGTTCCCCGTCGACCAGCCGCAGCCGGGTACGCAACGAGCTGTGCCGGCCGATCAACGCACCGACCGACCGCAGTACGCCGGCGGTGTCCGCCGAGGCCCGGTGGGGCACCGACATCGTCCGCCGCATGGTGATCATCACGTATCCCGGCCCGTGCCGCTCGATGGCCATCCGGAGCGCGCTCTGTCCCCAGGTCAGTGGTGCGGATGGTTCCCCGGCACCCACGAAGCCGGTACCCGTCCACTCGGTTCTCGCCCCCGGAATGGTCGGGGCGGGCGGCTCCGGCACGCTCGTGGCGACGGGTCGGGCCGGGGTCGCCGGCGCTGGTGCTGGTGCTGGTGCCGGTGCTGGTGCCGGCGCTGGTGCTGGTGCTGGTGCCGGTGCTGGTGCCGGTGCTGGTGCCGGTGCCGGTGCCGGTCGGTCGGAGTCCTCGCGTACCGCCACGGCGCACCTCCGCTCCATTGTCGACCACGCTCATGGCGGCCGCCACCGATCGGGGCAGCTCGATCCGACAAGTATCCGTTGATCGGGGCGGGCTTCGAACATCCCTCAAGAAAGCGCATTCCTGTGACCGATCGGCCGATCCCCCGAGCCGTACGACCGGACCGGTCGACGGCGGCGACCGGCGGGCCGCCCGGCCTCCGGCGGTAGCGCCGCGACGGGAGTGTCGGACCGGTCTGGCATCCTCACGGGATGAACCCGGCCCACCCCCGGTCGCCGCGACCGTGGCCCGCCACCGGGCCCGCGTGGTCATGACGGCGATGTCCGAGATCGGTCCGCTCCGGCTGGCGGCACAGCATCTCGTCGGTCCCGGGCTGCCGACCGCGACCGAGGCGGTGCGCTGGCTGACCGCCGTCCAGGCGCAGGACTTCCCCGGCGCCCTCACCTCGGTCGCACTGCGTACGGCGGGCGGCAGCCGGCAGCTGGTCGAGGCCGCGCTCGACCGTGGCGAGATCGTCAGGTCCTGGCCGATGCGCGGCACCCTGCACCTCGTCGCGGCCGAGGACCTGCCCTGGATCCTGGCGCTCACCACGCCCCGGATGGTGGCCCGCGCGGTCGGCCGCCAGGCCCAGCTCGGCCTCGACCCGGCCACCCTCGAACGAGCGCGGGAACTGGCCGTGGGCGCGCTGGCCGGCGGCCGGCGACTGGGTCGTGACGAGCTGCTCGGGGAGTGGAACGCCGCCGGTGTGGTGACCGGCGGCCAACGCGGCTACCACCTGATCTGGTATCTGGCGCAGACCGGCACCCTCTGCTTCGGGCCGGTCCGCGACCGCGAACAGCTGATAGTGCTGACGGACGAGTGGATAACGCGGCCGCGCCGGCCGGAGCGCGAGGAAGCACTCGGCGAGCTGACCCTGCGTTACTTCCGCAGCCACGGTCCGGCCACGGTGAAGGACTTCACCAGGTGGACGAACCTGGTCGCGGCCGACGTACGGGCCGGGCTCGCGCTCGCCCGACCCGCACTCGACCGGATCGAGGTCGACGGGCTGGAGTACCTGATGGATCCGGGTACGCCGGAGCGGCTCGACGCCGACCGGGCGCGGGCCGCAGGGGTTGTCCTGCTGCCCGGCTTCGACGAGTTCATCCTCGGCTACCGGGACCGGGGCGCGGTGCTTGCGGCCGAGTTCGCCGATCGCATAGTGCCGGGCAACAACGGGGTGTTCCGGCCCACCGTGGTCGGCGCCGGCCGGGTGCTCGGCACCTGGGCGTACACCGGCCGGGGCGCGAAGCGGACGATCACCGCGACACCGTTCGGCGAGTTCACACCCGAGGTGGCCGAGGCGATCCCACGGGTGCACGCCACCCTGCCGTGACGGCCAGACCGGACGCACCGTGGCCGCCACGGTCCGGGGCAACGCCCGCCTTGCGGCCGGCTTCACGCCCTCGCAGCCCGGTCGCGGGCGAACCCGCGCAGCCGGTCGGCGGCGTCCCGGTCAGCAGCCGCAGGTGGCGCCGAGTACCGGCGCGGTCAGGTCGTCGGCCGGACGGCGTACCAGCCCGGTTTCGGTCTGCACCGGGAAGCCCTCCCGGACCCAGTATTCGTAACCACCGAGCATCTCCTTGACCGGGTAGCCGAGCCCGGCGAACTCCAGCGCCGCCCGGGTCGCGCCGTTGCAGCCCGGCCCCCAGCAGTAGGTGACCACGGTGGCGCCGGCCGGCACCACCGCCGCCGCCCGCCGCCCGATCTCGGCCCGGGGCAGGTGGACGGCACCGGGCAGGTGCCCCTGCCGCCAGGCGAGGTCGTCGCGGGAGTCCACCACCACCAGCCGGGACACGCCGGCCTCCAGATCGGCGTGCACGTCGCTGACATCGGTCTCGAAGGCCAGCCGGGCGGCGAAGTGGGCGACCGCCCCGGCCGGCGATCCGGGCGGGGTACGCAGGACGTTCGACGTCACGGAAATCGAATTGGTCATAGAGGTGATCATGGATGCCCGGAGAACTCCCGACCAGTGGCACGAATGCCAGGGTCAGCCGAAATCCTGCCAGTTCCCGGCCCCACCCCCGTGCCGAGCGCTACCCCCATGCCGAGCGCGCCGCCGCAGGGGGAAAGGGTGGCAGACCGGGGTCGGCCACCCTTTCCCCGCGTACGGGACGGTGCGACTACAGGATCAGGATCGTCCCGCCGGAAACCTTGATCTCCCCGGTCCGCGCCCCGGTCCAGTCCGAGGAGAGCAGCAGCCGCTCACCGTCGGTCAGGGTGATGCCCAGACCGTCGTTCGAGCTGAGCAGCCCACGGTCGGTCGCGGTCAACCGGAGGGTGAGTCCGGTGCCGACCGCGACGGCCCGCCGCGGATCGGTGACGTCGAACAGCCCGGCCCGACTCCGCAACTCCAGCACGTCCGCGCCGGCGCCGGTACGCGCACCGAACGACCTGATGTCGGTGCTACGGATCTCGTACCGCCGGCCGCCGGACCTGAACGTCACCGTGGCCAGTCCGGTGGCTCCCCCACCGCTCCCGGCCTGGGCCACGAGCAGCGAGAAGTCGGCCCGCGAGCCCCGGTCGACCGGGTAGGCGCCGGCCGACCGGGTCGGCGTGAGCGTGCCCGCCCCGATCACCGCCCGGGTCTCCGGCCGGGCGACCTCGACCCGGGCGCTCGCGGTGCCGGCGTAGTTGCCGCCGACCGTGACCGTGACCTGGTGGTTGCCGACCGGCAGAGCCGCCTCGCAGCTCGTCGAGGCCGTGCTGGTGTCGGCCGGCACGAGCAGCCCGACCACACCGGTGCAGAGCGTCCGGCCGCCGGCCGCGAACGTCACCGTCGCGGTACGGATGTCCCCCGGTCGGGAGTCGGCCGGGTCACCGGCCACCGAACCGTCCCGGACGGTCGCCCGCAGTGACACGGTGGTGCCGTTGCGGCCGTACGCGAGACTGTCGCCGGTGTACGTGACCTCGGCGTTCTCCCGGACCACCCGGATAGTGAACGTGGTGGTGGCCGTACCGCCGGTCTCGTCGGTGACGATGACGCTGACCGGGTAGTCGCCCGGTGCGGCGGTGGTGGCGCCGGCAACGGTCCACTGCCGGGTACCGGGGCGGGTGCCCGCCTCGGAGGGGGTGCCGGGTGCCAGGGAGAGCCCGCTCGGCAGTCCCGTGGCGGTCGCCGACAGCGCCCCGCCGTCGCTGTCCGGGTCGGTGGCGCCAACGTGCACCTCCGGCGAGACGCCGTCGCTGTACTGCACGGTCGCGCCGCCGGCCGGTGCGTCGTCGGACACCTGCGGCCCGGCCTTGATGGTGATCCGGTCGTCGTTCAGGTCGAAGAAGACGTTGCCGACCGCCTCGACCCTGATCCGCGCCGTCGTGGTGGCGACGTTCGGTACGGCCACCGCCGCGCTGCCGTCGTTGGCCGTCCGCTCGGCCAGCACGTACGGGAAGGTCGCCCCGTCGTCGGTGGAGAGCGAGATCTTGACCTCGGTCACGCCGATCGGCGCGGCGTCGGTGCCGGCCACGTCCCAGGTGACCGCCTGCGTCGAGCCGCCGACGACGGTGCCCGTACCGGTCTGCGAGGTGACCAGGAACGGCCCGGCGGTCGGGGCGACGACGAGCGCGGTGTCCGCGCTGCCGACCCCGCCGGCCCCCGGGTGCCCGTCGCGGGCGGTGAGCCGGAAGTGCATGGTGCGGCTGTTGTCGAAGCCGACCCAGTCGGCGGTCGGCAGGAACTCGGAGAAGCAGTCGATGATCGCCGCCGGCACGTTGGTCGCCCCGCCGGTCGGCGGCGCGGGCGGTGCCGCCGGGCAGGCGCCGGTTCGTGCGTTGGTGTTGTTCGCCGCGATCTGCGCCACGTCCGGGAACACCCGCGTCGGGTTCGTGTCGACGGCGTTCAGCCCCGGCGAGTAGTACTCCAGGGTGTCGGTCGGGCTGACCACGGCCGCGGTGCCGAACTGGCGGAACAGCGGACCGTTGGTCTTGGTGTTGTTGACCAGCGCCGTGCCGGCGGTGCTGCCACCGCTGATGCCGCCCCGGTCGTTCTGCTCCCACAGGTACGTGACGGTGTCACCGTCCGCGTCGGTCGCGCCGCCGGTGAGGGTGAACGGCGTACGGGTCGGGATGGTGTACGACGCCGGCACGGTCACCACCGGTGCCCGGTTCGCGGTCTGCTCGACCAGCCAGCCGCCGTTGTCCACGGCACCGCCCTTGACCGTCTCCCCGACCGAGCCGGACGCGCCGGTGGTGGCGGTGATGGCGAGCGACTCGACGTTGACGGCGGCGAGCGGGCCGGCGTTGAAGGTGACCTGGAAACCGGTGTCGTCCAGGGTGCCGGTGCCGCCGAACGCCGCCACGGCGGCTGTGGCACCGGCCGGCCAGTCCGGGATCGACTCGATTGCGGCCTTGATCCCGGCGGTGGTGTAGTTGGCGCCCCGGACGATCGGCGCCGACTCCCGGCCCGCGTAGCCGATAGTGAACGAGTCGCCGTCGGTGTCGAAGCCGCGCAGGGCGGCGGTCTGCACCTCGTTGATCAACGGGCGGGTGGAGCCGACGAACGTGGTGATCTCGGTGTAGCTGCGCTGCGACCAGTACGGGTCGCTGTGCGGCTGGAGGTTGTCCTGCTGGCAGATACCGGCGTACGCCATGATCGACGACCCGCTGCCCGGCTCGTACGAGTTCGCGGCGCTGCGGTTGCCACCGGAGCAGTTGTACTGGGTGCCGTTGAAGGTGTGGTTGCCGGCGAACTGGTGCCCGATCTCGTGCGCCACGTAGTCGACGGCGTAGAAGTCACCGACCGGGGTCGGCAGGCCGGTGCAGCCGCGCGCCTTGGTGGCACCGCCGACCACGCCGAGTCCGGCCACGCCGCCGCCGTTGACGCCGAGACCGATGTGGCCGACGTCGTAGTTGCCGGCGCCGATCAGCTGGCCGAGCACTATCTGGTTGCGGCTCAGCGTGCCGCTGCCGCAGGAGGCGATCTGGGCCGGGGTGAAGCAGGCGGCCGTACCGCACGGGCCGTTGGGCTCGGTGGCCAGCGCGGCGGTGTTCAGGTTGGTCCGGTCGGTCTCGTCGACCAGCACCAGCCGGATCGCGGTTTCGTCCTCGTAGACCTGGGTGACCCGGTTGACCAGGGTCACCTTGGCGGCGGTGACGTTCTCCGGGCCGAAGAAGGTGGCGTACGACGGATCGGTCACCAGGGCCAGCCGGTAGGTGCGCAGGGTCACCGTCGGCCCGGCCTCGGCCGGCTCGACCTGCTCGGTCACCGCTTCCGCCGCCGACTCGACGTCCTCCAGTTCGGCCGGCGACTCGGTCGGGTTGACGAGGTCGTGGCCGTAGTAGCTGGCGTACACGCTCTGGTCGAGGTGGTAGTACGGGTCGACGAACCAGACTCCCCGCTCGGAGCGGACCGAGGCGTGGAAGCCCAACGGCGTGAGGTCCGCGCGTACGGTCGCGGTCTTGTCGTCCAGGCCCCGACCGGCGTACGTCTTGATTTCGGGGTGTTTTGCCGCGAGCCCGGCTTCCATCACGGGCGAGTCGACCAGTTCGAACCGCTGGAGGTCGCCCTCCGGGGTGGGCAGCGAGACCACCAGCGGCGCCGTCCGGGCGCTGTTCGCCGCGCGTTCCCGGGGCGCCCGGTCCAGTTCGGATTCGAGCAGCGCCCGGTCCAGGCTGAATCCGGCGAGCCGCTTCGCCTGGATGTCGATTGCCTTGCCGGACCGGGCGGCGGTGAGGTTGCCGCCGATCTTCGCCCACGGGGTCTGGGGTTGGGCCGGCGCGGCGGCGGCCGGGGTGGCGGCGACCAGTACCGGTAGCAGGGCGGCGGCCAGGCTGGCCACCACCAGTGCGGCCAGCCGGGGCCGGGGCGCGGCCCGGTCGCGGATCGCGGACAACGAGGGGTTTGTCAACTCTGTCTCCTCGGGACTCGGGCGCCGGCCCGATGCGATCGGCGCCGTCTTCACACCCAGGTCCGCCCCGGTGATCACCCGAGCGGATGATCAGACGATAGGCGCCGGGACCGACCATGGATAGATCCAAATTCGTCGTACGTCACCGCATGGTCCGGTACGCCGCCCCGGTGCGCCGCCGCCTGTCCAGCCCCCGTTCCGACGCCGTCGGCAAACAACGAAGACCGGGACCGCGATACCCGGCGGGGGTATGACGGACACCACCCTCCGAACGGGACGAACAGCACCGGCACCCACGTTGTGCGGACTGTAAGACAGATCGGCAAGCATCGATTGAATGGGAGCCCGGAGATGACCGACAAGAAGGTAATCGCAGTGGTTGGCGCCACCGGCGCACAGGGCGGCGCGGCGACTCGGGCGATCCTCGCCGACGGTGAGTTCGCGGTCCGGGCGATCACCCGGAACCTCGATTCGGAGAAGGCCCGCGAGCTGGCCGAACTCGGCGCCGAGGTGGTCGAGGCGGACCTGTACGACCGGCCGAGCCTGGAGAAGGCGTTCGACGGGGCGTACGGCGCCTTCGCCGTCACCTTCTTCTGGGCGCACATGTCGGCCGAGCGGGAGCTGACCGAGGCGCGGAACCTCGCCGACGCGGCGAAGATCGCCGGACTGGAGCACGTGGTCTGGTCCACCCTGGAGGACACCCGCGAGTCGGTCCCGCTGACCGACGACCGGATGCCCACCCTCGACGGCCGGTTCAAGGTGCCGCACTTCGACGCCAAGGCGGAGGCCGACACCTTCTTCGCCACCGCGGGCGTGCCGACCACCTACCTCCGTACCACGTTCTACTGGGACAACCTGCTCGCCGGTGTCGGCCCGCAACGGGACGAGAGCGGCCGGCTCGTGCTCGGACTGCCGATGCTGGACAGCCGGATCGCCGGGATCACCGCCGAGGACGTCGGCAAGTCCGTACTCGGAATCTTCAAGAGCGGGACCGACCTGGTCGACCGTACGGTGGGCATCGCCGGTGAGTTCCTGACCGGTGCCGAGATCGCCGAGACGTACAGCCGGGTCCTCGGCGAGGAGGTTGTCTACCGGCCGCTGTCGCACGACGCGTACCGCGCTCTCGGCTTCCCCGCCGCGGTCGAGTACGGCAACATGTTCCAGTACTACGCCGAGTTCCCGGAGGCTTTCCTCGGCCGGCGTGACCTCGGGTTCACCCGGTCGGTCAACCCGACCGTCCAGACGCTGGAGCAGTTCCTGACGGCCCACCGCGACGAGCTGACCGCCGGCTGACCCGGTTCGAACGCGACACTGGTGCGCCCTCCGCTGGCACCCCCACCGGAGGGCGCACCGTCTATTGCGGCGAGCGGCGCCGGTCCAGGATGGCGACGATCTCGCGACGTACCTCGGTCGGGTCGTGGACCAGGCGGCGATGGCTGAACCGGACGACCAGGATGCCGAGCGTGGCGAGCAGGGCGTCCCGCCGTAGGTCGATCTCCCGTTGGCGTGGATCGCCGTGTGCGGCGGCTCCGTCGAGCTCGAAGGCGACCCGTTCCTGTTCGGCGTAGACGTCCAGGTACATCGTGCGGTTGGCCACCCGGACGCGCACCTGGCGCTGGAACCGTGGCATGCCCGGACCGGTGAAGACAGCCTCTGGTTGACCGCCCGGATCATCGACTCGGAACGTTCGGCCGGGGACAGCATCGGCCACGCCTCGACCAGCGCCCGCTCGATCCGGACCACCGCCAGACCCGCACGGATCATCACGTACGGAGGAGCCACCTCGAACTCGCTACGGCTGTGAACCACCAGACCGGGCCTGCCTCGGATGGCGACCCCATGCGGCACGCTCAGATGCAGCGGCTCGTCGACGGGTTGCCGGTGCAGACCCCACACGTCGAGCGCGGTGGCGTGACTCAGTGCGCCGCGCCCGTCGGCGTACATCAGCGCAGCTCGGCGGCGCGGTGCCGGCTGGAGGCAGGTGAGCGGGGAGGCTCCGTCACCCGGCGAGCCGCCGGCCACGAGTCGTGCGTCCGCGTACACCTCGGGTAGCACCCGCCGTAGCCGGCCCGACTGGACGGCCCAGCCCAGCTTCCGCCTCGACACCACCTGACGCGCCAGCCGCCACGTCACCAACCCGCCACCACGTTCGACCAACGACCGCAAGACCTCGTCCACGCCGCGAGGTTGGTCCTCCCGCCCCTATAGGGTCCCCACGATCATTAGGCACTGGGGCACGCGAACCGCTGATGATTGCGTGCCTGAGCAACAAATGATCACGGGGACCCGTCGCGAGGCGATGAGGCGCGTCAGGGGGTGCGGGCGGTGGCGTAGGCGGCGCAGCCGATCAGTTCCATGGAGACCTGGAGGCGGGCGGGGCTGACGTTCTTGGCGATGGTGTCCTCGGGACTGTGGTACGGCGGTTCGAGCAGTGCCGGCGACTCCTCACCCCGCCAGGAGAAGTTGGCGCTGGCGATGCCGACCTCCTGGAACGACTGGTGGTCGCTGGAGCCGCGCAGGGTGACCGGGGAGATGCGCGGCTCGTAGCCGAGCCGGGTGGCGGCGGCGGCCACCTCGGTGGTCGCCCGGTTCGCCAGCCCGTCGAAGGAGAGCAGCCAGTAGCGGGTCGCCGGATCCCAACTCGTCGCGACCATGTCGTTCTGGTAGACCGCCACAATCCGGTCCCGTTCGGCCTGGGGCAACTGCGCCACGTAGTACCGGGAGCCGATCAGGCCCTGCTCCTCCGAACCCCACAGCCCGAACCGGATGGTCGCGTCGGTCGGCAGCGACCGCAGCACCCGGGCCAGTTCCAGACACAGTACGGTGCCCGAGCCGTCGTCGTTGGCACCCGGAGCGCCGATCACGGTGTCGTAGTGGGCGCTCACCATCACCACCGGGCCGTTGCCGCCGGATCGCCTCGGTGCCCGCTCGGCGAGCACGTTGTGCGAGGTGAGGCCGCGGTGTGCGGTGGTGGCGACGGTCAGCGTGAACGGCCGGGCGGCGAGGCGTGCCCGGAGCCGGTGCTTCTGCGCCTGCGCCACGCCGACCACCGGGATCGGCACCGGCGTGGTGGCCGAGCCGGGCAGGGTCGGCGCGAAGGCCGAGGCGCGGCGCGGCTCCACCAGGTCGGCCGGGAGGAAGACCACGGCCGCCGCACCGCGCGCCACCGCGGTCGCCACGAGCGCCTCCCGCTGTGCGGCGACGTAGTCGACGAGCACCACCTTTCCGGTGACGTTCTCGGGATAGTTCGCCGGGGCACCGGCGGCCACGTCGACCACCGGGCCGCTGACCCGCGTGTTCAGGGCGGCGTGCGGTGACGCGCCGACCTGCCAGTTGAGGTCGTCGGGCAGTCCCGGGCGGGAGCTGAGCTGGGCCAGGAACTTGTCCGCGACCGGGAACGGCTGGAGTGTGGTCCGGTAGCCGAGGTCGTCCAGCACGTCCTCGATGTAGTCGGCGGCGGCGCGTTCCGAGGCGGTGCCGCCGATGCGCGGTCCGATCCGCTCGGAGAGGACCCGCAGGTGATCGATGGCCCGTCGGGCCGACACCCGGCTCGCTACCAGACGGTCGGCCGGGTTGAGCGACGGCGGGCGGTGCGCACCCGGCCGCTGGTCGGTCACGGCCCACGCCGGAGCGGCGACGGCGAGGCCGGCGGCACCGCCGAGGCCGATGGCCAGGGCGCGGCGCCGGGACAGGGCGGAGTCGGACGGGGAGCGTTCCGGTGACGGGGAGGAGTCGGCGCTGGTGTCCATTGGAGACCTCCGGTGCTGCCGGAACGGACCGGCGACATAGGTACGGACGGCGAGCGCGATCACATCGAGCATCGTGATCACTTCGAAGAATGTAGCCTCCGGCAACGCACCGATTCAAGATCGTGACGCTGCGGATCTGTCCGCCGCTATCCCCGCAGGCCGAACAGGAACCGGGTCAGCCTGGTCCGCCGGACCAGCAGGTCGTACGCGAGCGCGGTGAGCACGAGCGAGACGCTGACGATCGCGGCGTACTCGACGGCGATGGGTGCCCGCCAGCGGACCACCCCGTACGCGACCGCGACGACGATCGGCTGGTGCAGGACGTACAGCGGCAGCACGGCGGCGACGAGGTAGTCGTACAGCCGTCGGCTCCGGCTCCGTACACCGTCCGAAGTGGTTGGTGCGGCTGCGGGGCGGCGGCGGTCGAGCAGGCCCAGGATGGCGACCAGCCAGCACCAGCCGGTGGCGCCGTACAGGGCGCGGGCGGCGACGGCGAGCGGGGTGTGGTCGGTGAACGGGTCACCGCTGTCCGCCGCGACCAGGAAGCCGGGCAGCCCGATCGCGAACAGCAGCAGACCGGCCACGGCCGCCGGTACGGCGTCGCGCCGCATCGCCGCCCGGAACCGCTCGTCGGCGGCGAGCACGAACCCGGCCAGGAAGAACAGCAGGTACGCCCAGCGGTGCCAGGCGGCGAACCCCTCCTCCAGCCCGAACAGCGCACTGACCAGGCCGATCGCGACGGCGGGCAGCAGCACGACGCCCCGGTGCCGTACCGCCCCGGCCGCCCGGTCGCGGATCCGGTGGGCCCGGTCGGCGGGCAGCCAGCCGGCCACCGGCGCCAGCAGCAGGGAGAACGCCAGCAGCAGCACCACGAACCAGAGGTGGCCGGTCTCGAAGTGCTCGCCCCGCAGCACGAACGGGAAGTCGCCGGGCGCGAGGCGTACGTCGAAGAACCGGGGCAGGAACCGCAGGTACGACTCGTGGTAATCGGGATCGGCGCGCAGGCGTAGCCACTGTGGCAGCGGCACGATGGTGACGGTGGCGAAGACCAGTGGCACCCCGAGTCGGCGTACCCGTTCGAGGGCGAACCCGGCCGGGCCCCGGTGGCGCAGCGAGTGCCACGAGCCGAGGCCGGCGACGAGGAAGAGCATCGGCATCGCCCAGACCACGCCGAGGCTGGCGAAGATCGTGGTGACCTCGGTGGTCTCGGTATTCTTGACGTAGAAGTCGTCCCGGCTGTCGAAGACCAGCGCCGAGTGGAAGAAGACCAGTCCGACCACGACCAGGGCACGGATCGCGTCGAGTTCCGGCCGGCGCTCCGGACGCGCCGCTGTCGCCGGATCGATCCGTTCCGCCGTCATCGCGCCTCCGCCACCGTCCCGCCCGTCGCCGTCGCCATCGCGATGTCAACAGTGTCGGACCGGGGTGAACGGACGCGCCAGCGGTGCGGCCGATCCTTGCCGGATCGTGCAGTCACGGCTCGCCCGAGTGACTTACGACCGCAGTGCGTTGTGGAGCCGTCGGGAGGTACCCGACCCGGACGGGTCGCGGCGGGCGGCGAAACAGGCCGCGAGGCAGGTGGTGACCACTATCGCGGCCAGCGGAAGGTGCTTGCGCAGCGTACTCATGTCTGATCCTTCGCGGCCCGGTCGCGGGCGGCCAGCCGGTCGCGCTGCGGGCCGACGGTGTATTTCGGGTCCTTCGCGGAGGCGAGGCCGGCGTGGAAGATGCCGAACCGGGTGCACAGCGACCCGGCGAGCAGGGCGACGCCGGCCGCGATGCCGGCTCGCCGGTTGCCACCGGTCAGCGCCAAAGTCAGCGCGGCGGTGGCGCTGAGCACCTTGCCGGCCCGGATCAGCGCCCCGCCGGTGTCCTGTTGCAGCGGTTCGGCCAGCGGGCCGAGCCGCTGCTCCAGCCGCCGGGTCATGGTCAGTTCGGCGACCGCGCCGAGCAGCGCCGCGCGCCGGGCCGGGCCGGACTCGGCGCCGGGCCCGACGAGCAGGCCGAGTCCGCCGGCCGATGCGGCCGCCGAGCCGACGAAGAGCAGCGGCATCTCCCGGTGGCCCTCGTGCCACGCCGGGACCGCCGTGTTCGAGATCAGAGCACCGGTGTACGCGGCGACGGCCGGCCCGAGCAGCGCCGCGCCGATCGTGGCCAACCGACCGGGTACGGGAAGCCGCCCGGTGACCGCGCTCGCGGCGGCCGCCATCGCCATCGGGGCGTAGCCGGCGAGCAGCCACGAGCCGATGCTCATCGGCGACGTCACCTTGATCACCCGGAGCATGTTGACGAACCGTTCCGGGCGGCCGAGGTCGTGCACCAGGGTGTAGAGCGATCCGGCGATGGCAGTGGCCGCGCCGGCCTTGAGCCCCCGGGCCAGTGCCGGCCGACCGGTGAGTTCGGCCGCCGCCGCCAGGGTGGAGGACGCGCCGGCCAGCCCGCCGAGGAAGAGGTACCCGGCGATGTCGGGTGCCTGCCAGGTCGGCGCGTTGAGCACCGGCCGACCGTAGTACGAGCGGAAGTCCGCCTTCGGCACCATCAGCCGCTCGCCGCGCTGCCGCCGACCGGGCCGCCCGGCCGACCCGACCACCGCGTCCCGCTCGGCCGGCAGGTCCGGCGCCCGGTCGAGACGTACGTCGGTCCGGTTCATCGTCGCGCTCCCGTCGGGGTGTTGGCACCGGACAGGGTCACCGCGACCAGGCCGACCAGCAGGCCCGCCGCGGCCAGGCCGACCCGCCGCCACATGGCCGGCAGGTCCCGGGTGGTGACCACCGGGTCCGGTGGCAGGCCGTACACCTCGGGTTCGTCGAGCAGCAGGAAGAAGGCGCCCGCGCCGCCGACCCCGTCGTCCGGGTCGGCGCCGTAGAGCCGGGCGCTGTCCACCCCCTCGGCGTGCAGGGCCCGTAGCCGTGCGGCGGCCCGCTCCCGCAGCTCGTCGAGCTCGCCGAACTGGATCGAGTCGGTCGGGCAGCTCTTCGCGCACGCCGGCTCCTGACCGACGGAGAGCCGGTCGTAGCACATGGTGCACTTTGCCACCCGGCCGTCGGTCGGCCGCTTGTCGATCACCCCGTACGGGCAGGCCGGCACGCAGTAGCCGCAACCGTTGCAGATGTCCTCCTGCACCACCACCGTGCCGAACTCGGTCCGGAACAGCGACCCGGTCGGGCAGACGTCCAGGCAGGCGGCGTGGGTGCAGTGCTTGCACACGTCGGAGGACATCAGCCAGCGGAAGTCCATCTCGGCGACGCTGCCGACCGCCCCGTCCGGCGGGACCGACGCCGGCAGGCCCAGCGAGACCGGCGTACGCCCGGCCGCCGCCCGCTTCAGCTCGCCCGGCACCTCGGTCGGGGCCAGGTACGTCTCCTGCCGGCCGAGTTGGCGGGGCTGCTCGACGAACGCGACGTGCCGCCAGGTGTCGGCGCCGAGCCCGACACTGTTGTCGTACGACATCCCGGTGAAGTTGAGGCCGTCCTCGGGGATGGTGTTCCACTCCTTGCAGGCCACCTCGCACGCCTTGCAGCCGATGCAGACGCTGGTGTCGGTGAAGAAGCCGACCCGTTCCGGGTGTGCGCCGTAGCCGCCGACGGTCGCCGGGTCGGCTCCACCGGTGGCCGCCTCACGCAGGTCGAAGCCCATCGCCTACACCTCCGTACCGGTGCGGCCGGTGACCCCGGCCCGGCGCTGGTAGTCCCGGACCATGGCCGGGCGGGCCGGTCCCCGTGGCCGTCGACCCGGTCGGATGTCCGCGCTGAACGCCTTGACCTCCTGGATGTGCGAGTTCGGGTCCAGCGAGATCGCGGAGAGTTCGTTGGCGGCGTCACCCCGGCTGTAACCGTTCGGTCCCCAGTGGAACGGCAGCCCGATCTGGTGGATCACCCGGCCGTCGACCCGCAGCGGCGCCATCCGCGCGGTCACCAGCACCCGCGCCTCGATCGCGTTGCGGGCGGTGACGATGGTGGCCCAACCGGCGTGTTCCAGCCCGCGCTCGGTCGCCAGTTCCGGTGACACCTCGCAGAAGAACTCCGGCTGCAACTCCGCCAGGTACGGCACGTTGCGGCTCATCGCCCCGGCGGTGAAGTGCTCGGTCAGCCGGTAGGTGGTCACCACGTACGGGAAGATCTGCGCGCCGGGCTCGGAACCGCTGGGGTGGTACCGATTCTCCGGGTGCGGGCGCAGCAGTCGGGCCGGGTTGCGCTGCTGGCGGTAGAGCGGATTCTGCACCGGCGAGTCCTGCGGCTCGTAGTGCGTGGGCAGCGGGCCGTCGAGGACACCGCTGGGCACGTACAGCCAGCCGAGGCCGTCGGCCTGCATGATGAACGCGTCCGTGCCGCGCAGGGCCGCGACCCCGCTGGCTCCCTCCGGCGGCTGGTAGTCCGGGCGCTTGGTCGGTTCGAAGTCCGGTACGTCGTACCCGGTCCACCGGCCGGCGTCCTCGTCCCACCAGACCATCCGCTTGCGTTCGCTCCACGGCTGGCCGTCGGGCCGGGCCGAGGCCCGGTTGTAGAGCATCCGTCGGTTCGCCGGCCAGGCCCAGGCCCACTCGGCACCCACCCAGTTCTGTTCCTCGCCGGGCTTGCGCCGGGCGGCCTGGTTGATCCCGTCGGCGTACACGCCGCAGTAGATCCAGCAGCCGCAGGTGGTGGAGCCGTCGTCGCGCAGCGCCGTGTACGCCGACAGCGGCCGACCGTCGGCGTCCCAGCCGTTGATCTCGGCGAGCACCGCCTCGGCCATCGGCTCACCGGTCTGGCCCTCGGTCGGGTAGTCCCAGGTCAGGTCGAGGATCGGCCGATCCATGGGGTCGGTCGAGCCGGCCAGCTTGGCCCGGACGAGCCGGCCCAGGTGGTACATGAACCAGAGTTCGCTGCGCTGGTCGCCGGCCGGTTCGACGGCCTGGTGGTGCCATTGCAACATCCGGTTGGTGTTGGTGAAGCTGCCGGACTTCTCGGTGTGGGTGGCGGCGGGCAGGAAGAAGACCTCGGTGCCGATCCGGTCGGTGGACAGCTCACCGGACTCGATCTCCGGTCCGTCCTTCCACCAGGTGGCGCTCTCGATCAGGCTGAAGTCCCGGACCACCAGCCAGTCCAGGTTCGCCATGCCGAGCCGCTGCATCCGGGCGTTCGCCGAGCCCACCGCCGGGTTCTCGCCGAGCAGGAAGTAGCCCTTGCAGTTGCCTTCGAGCTGCTCCATCGTGGTGTCGTACGCCGAGTGACTGCCGTTGATCCGGGGCAGGTAGTCGAAGCAGAAGTCGTTCTCGGGCTGCGCCACCGGGCCCCAGTACGCCTTGAGCAGGCTGACCGTGTAGGCCCGCAGGTTCGCCCAGAAGCCCTTGCGGGCGGCGTCGCCGTCGATGAAGTCATCGAGGTTCCCGTGCCGGTGGGCGTGCGGCATCGGGATGTAGCCGGGCAGCAGGTTGAACAGGGTGGGGATGTCGGTCGAGCCCTGGATGCTGGCGTGGCCGCGCAGCGCCTGGATCCCGCCGCCGGGGCGGCCGATGTTGCCCAGCAGCAGTTGCAGGATGCTCGCGGTCCGGATGAACTGCGACCCGTCGGTGTGCTGGGTCCAGCCCACCGCGTAGACGAAAGCGGCCGTCCGCTCCGGGCCGGAGGCTTCGACCAGGTGCCGGCAGACCCGGGCGAACACGTCCTGCGGCACACCGCAGATCCGCTCCACCATCTCCGGGGTGTAGCGGGAGAAGTGCCGTTTCAGGATCTGGTAGACGCAGCGCGGGTGGCGCAGGGTCGGGTCCTGCCGGGGGTCGCCGTCGAGCGCGGCCCCGCCGGAGCCGTGCTTCTCGCCCGTTCCGGCACCGTGCTTCGCGTGCTGGGTGGCCAGCCGCCGCTCGTACGCCTCGTCGCGGTCGCCGGACGCGGTCGCCTCCTGGGTGCCCTCGTACTGCCAGGTCTCGGCGCTGTACTGGTGCACGTCGGGGTCGAAGCCGGAGAACAGGCCGTCGAGGTCCTCGGTGTCACGGAACCGCTCGTCGACGATGGTCGACGCGTTCGTGTACGCCAGCACGTACTCGCGGAAGTCCCGCTCCCCGGTCAGGACGTGGTTGACGATCCCGCCGAGGAAGGCGACGTCGGTGCCGGCCCGCAGCGGTACGTGCAGGTCCGCCAGCGCGCTGGTACGGGTGAACCGCGGGTCGACGTGGATCACCGTGGCGCCGCGCGCCTTGGCCTCCATCACCCACTGGAAGCCGACCGGGTGTGCCTCGGCGAAGTTGGATCCCTCGATGACTATGCAGTCCGCGTGCTGGAGGTCCTGCATGAAGGTGGTCGCCCCGCCCCGGCCGAACGACGTACCGAGACCGATCACGGTGGAGCTGTGGCAGACCCGGGCCTGGTTCTCGACCTGCACCACACCGAGCGCGGTGAACAACTTCTTGATCAGGTAGTTCTCCTCGTTGTCCAGGGTCGCGCCGCCCAGGCTGGCGATGCCCATGGTGCGGGCCACCCGCAGCCCGTCGACCTCCCACTGCCAGGTCTCCCGCCGGGTACGCAGCACCCGGTCGGCGATCATGTCCATGGCCGTGTCCAGGTCGAGTTCCTGCCAGTCCCGCCCGTACGGCGGCCGATAGAGCACCTTGTCGAGCCGGCCGGAGCCGGTGGTGAGTTGCAGGGTGGCGGCGCCCTTGGGGCAGAGCCGGCCACGGCTGACCGGGGAGTCCGGGTCGCCCTCGATCTGCACCACCCGGTCGTCGCGGACGTACACGTTCTGCCCGCAACCCACCGCGCAGTACGGGCAGATGGACTTGACCACCCGGTCGGCGCTGGCGGTCCGGGCCGGTAGCGATCCGCTCTGCCGGGACTTGGCGGCGGCCGCCCGGCCGAACCCGTCCGGTCCGGTGAGCTGACGCCAGACCGGCCATGATCCGATGGAGATGGGCTGTCGCACCGACCCTCCTTCGCGTCTTCGGTGGCGGCTCTCTACCGGTAACCGGTGCCGGCCGGACTGACCGTCACCGGTGGGTGGGGCCGTCGTCCGGTCGTTGGGTGGCCGAGCGCTCCTGCCGCGCGCGGGTCCGTACCCACTCGTGCACCCGCTCGGAGTGGCTCGGGTTGACCTCCCGTGGGTTCACCAGCCGTTGCGAGTGCGACGGCAGCATGCCCGGTCGTTCCCGCTGCCGCCCGGTCACGGTGTCTCCCCCGTCGGCCGGGATCCCGGTCGCGACGAGGTACGCCTGACCGGCCGGGATGCCGAGCAGCCGGCCGATCTCGGGGTAGCCGTGGCCGAGGTCGACCAGACGCAGTACCTGTTGCTTGCTCGGCATGCGAACCTCCAACTGCGCGCCGTGACAGCCGCACACCTACTGCCGACAAGTTTCGCATTTCGCCCCACCCGTGGTCCGAAAACGCGAAAAGCCGCCGCCGAGGGGCGACGGCCGGGCCGACCGGAGCGCGGGTGGCGGGCGACGATCGGGGCCCCGCGAACCGGGCCGGTGGGCGCGCGGCATCGTCTGGCGTCCATCGATGGCGTACGGCAACCTGTACTGGGCATCGAGCACCACCGCTACCACCACCCGCGACCGCTGCCCAGGAGGAGTCGAACATGTCGATCCGTTCCCGTACCGCAGCGCTGCTGTCCGTGATGCTGGCGATGGCGTTGCCCGCCGTACCCGCCGGCGCGGCCGGGAAGGGTTCCGGGCACGATCCGCAGGCGCTGCACTCGCTGCGCGGGCCGGTGACCGACGAGTCGTTCTACTTCGTGATGGCTGACCGGTTCGCCAACGGTGACACCGCCAACGACCGTGGTGGGCTCGGCGACGACCCGCTGGTGTCGGGCTTCGACCCGACCCGGACGGGCTTCTACAACGGCGGCGACCTCAGGGGCCTGCTGAACCGGATCGACTACATCCGGGGGTTGGGGACCAGTGCGATCTGGCTGACCCCGAGCTTCAAGAACAAGGCGGTGCAGTTGGAGGACGGCCCGTCCGCCGGCTACCACGGCTACTGGATCACCGACTTCACCCAGATCGACCCGCACCTGGGCAGCAACGCCGACCTGCGGGCACTGGTGGACGCCGCGCACGACCGGGGCATGAAGGTCTACTTCGACATCATCACCAACCACACCGCCGACGTCATCGGCTACCAGCAGGGCGCCCGGATGGCGTACACCGGCAAGGACGCGGTGCCGTACCGGACCTCGGCCGGGGTGCCGTTCGACGACCGGGACAGCGCCGGTCGGCCGAGCTTCCCGACGCTGAGCCCGACCACCTCGTTCCCGTACGCGCCGGTGCTGGATCCGGGCGAGCGGGACCTCAAGGTGCCGGCCTGGCTCAACGACGTCACGCTCTACCACAACCGGGGCGACACGACGTTCACCGGCGAGGACTCGTACTACGGCGACTTCTTCGGGCTGGACGACCTGTTCACCGAGAACCCCCGGGTGGTCGACGGGATGATCGACATCTACCAACGGTGGATCGGCGACTTCGGCATCGACGGCTTCCGGATCGACACGATGAAGCACGTCAACGACGAGTTCTGGCAGAAGTTCGGCCCCGAGGTGCTGCGCTACGCCCACCGCCAGGGCAAGTCGGAGTTCTTCATGTTCGGCGAGGTGTTCGACACCACCCGCGCCTTCACCTCGCAGTTCACCACCCGCGACCGGATGCAGGCGGTGCTCGACTTCCCGTTCCAGGAGGCGGCCCGCAACTTCGCCTCACGGGGCCAGCCGACCAGCCAGCTCGCCACCTTCTTCACCGACGACGATTTTTACACCGATCGGGATTCGAACGTCTACCAGCTGCCGACCTTCCTCGGTAACCACGACATGGGCCGGATCGGCAGCTTCGTCGCCGCCGACAACCCCGGCGCGGACGACACCGAGCTGCTGGCCCGCGACCGCCTGGCGCACGAGCTGATGTACCTGTCCCGGGGCAACCCGGTGATCTACTACGGCGACGAGCAGGGCTTCACCGGTCCCGGCGGGGACCAGGCCGCCCGGCAGACGATGTTCGCCAGCCAGGTTCCGGCGTACCTCGACGACGACCTGATCGGCACCGACGCCACCCACGGGCAGGACAACTTCGTGCCCGGCCACCCGCTCTACCGGTCGATCAGCCAGCTCGCCGCGCTCACCCGTACCCACCCGGCCCTGCGCGACGGCGCCCACCAGCACCGGTACGCCACCGACGGTCCGGGCGTCTACGCCTACTCCCGGCTCGACCGGTCCGAGCAGCGCGAATACGTGGTGGCGACGAACAACAGCGAACAGCCGCAGACCGCGGCCATCCCGACCTACCTCGCCGACCACACCTTCACCCCGGTGTACGGCGACGGCCCGCGCCGGGTACGCACCGGCAACGACCGGAAACTGACCCTGACCGTGCCGCCGCTGAGCACCCTGGTCTACCGGTCGACCGGGCGACTGCCCGGGTCGAAGGCGGCACCGGCGATCTCGCTGGGCGCACCCGTACCGACCGCCGAGACACCGGGCCGGATCCGGGTCGCCGCCGACGTGGCCGGATCCTCGTTCAACGAGGTCACCTTCGAGGCCCGGATCGGTAACAACGGCCGGTGGGAGCCGATCGGCACCGACGACACGACGCCGTACCGGGTGTTCCACGACGTTTCCGGGCTGGCCCCGGGCACGCCGGTGCAGTACCGGGCGGTGGTACTCGACAACAACCGGCACACCGCGCGGACCGGGGTCCGCACCACCACCGTGCCCGCGCCGGCACTGGCCATCGCCGCACCGGCCGAGGGCAGCGGCGTACGCGGAAGGGTCGAGGTGCGGGCCACCGCGGACCCGGACCGGGCGACGCACGTCGTCGCCGTCGAACGCCGGGTCGCCAACGGTACGTGGCAGCGGATCGGTACCGACGACTCGGCACCGGTCTACACCGTCTTCGACGACCTCACGCCGCTGAACCTGGCCGCCGACACGGTGGTCGAGTACCGGGCGATCCTCACCGAGCCCAACGGCACCCGGATCACCAGTCCCACCCGGCGGGTACGCGCCGCCGGACCACCGATCAGCACCACCACCCTGCACTACCTGCGGCCGGCCGGTGACTACGGGCAGTGGGGGTTGCACCTGTGGGGCGACGCGGTCGACCCGGCGACCCTGGCCACCATCGGCTGGGACCGCCCGCTGCCGCCGACCCGGATCGAGAACGGCTGGGCCGAGTACGACATCCCGCTGGTCGACGACACCCGACCGGTCAACTTCATCATGCACCTGCCCAACGGCGACAGCGTGCCGTCGACCCGTGAACCCGGCGGCGACCGCGCGTTCCTGCCGCTGGACCGCCCCGAGGTCTGGATCGTCCAGGGCGACCCGACCGTCTACTCCGGCCCGCCGGCCGGGCGCTGAACGTTTCGTCTCCGCTGCCGCCGGGGCTGACCGCACGGTCGGCCCCGGCGGGGCACGGGCGGATTCCGTGGCCGCCGGTGTTTCCGTTCGCGGGTCTGGTGGCGACTCAGGGCCGGAAGGTGCGGCGGTAGGTCTCGGGCGGCACCCCGAGCTGATGGCCGAAGTGGCGGCGCAGCGTCGTCGCGGTGCCCATGCCCGTCCGCGCCGCGACCTGCTCGACGCTCAGGTCGGAGGTCTCCAGCAACTCCTGTGCCCGCCGGATCCGCTGGGTCAGCAGCCAGCGCAGTGGGCTCGTCCCGGTCACCGCGTTGAAGTGCCGGGCCAGGTTGCGCGAGCTCATCCCGGCCTCCCGCGCCAGGTCACGCACCGTCAACGGACGGTCGACGCGTTCCAGCGCCCAGGCCATCAGGCCGGCGAGCACGTTGTTCCGGCCGTACCCGACGGCGGCCGGGATGAACTGCGCCTGTCCGCCCGGACGGTGCGGCGGCACCACCAGGCTGCGCGCCAGCGCGTTGGCCACCGCCGTGCCATGGTCGATCCGGACGAGATGCAGGCAGAGGTCCAGACCGGCCGCCTTGCCGGCCGAGGTGAGCACGTCACCCTCGTCGACGTAGAGCACGTCGGCGTCGACGCGTACCGCCGGGTACCGGTCGTGCAGCAGGGCGGTGTGCGCCCAGTGGGTGGTCGCGCGTCGGCCGTCGAGCAGACCGGCCTCGGCGAGCACGAACGCGCCCGTACACAGCGAAGCCACCCGGGCACCGGCCCGGTGGGCCGCCCGGACGGCGTCGACCAGCGCCCGCGGTGGGGGTTCGGCGACGTCGCGACAGGACGGGACGATCACCGTGTCGGCGTCGGCCAGCCCGTCCAGGCCGTGCCGGATGCCGGCTCTGAGCCAGCCGCCGACCTCCGCGTCGTCCTGACCGCAGATGGTGAAGTCGTACCACGGGGTGCCCAGACCTCGGTCGACGCCGAAGACCTCGCAGGCGGCGGCGAGTTCGAACAGGGGTGTGCCGTCGGCGACGGCCAGGGCAACCGAGCGCATGTCCGAAACTGTACGGGACCCGTCGTTGCGGACACTGGTCGCATCCGATCGTCGAGACGACGCTGAACACCATGAAAAAACGAGTCGCGGTCGTCGGCGCCGGGGGCCACACGGGCGGTTTTGTCGTCGCCGAGCTACAGCGGCGGGGCATGACACCGATCCCCTGCGGGCGCGCCACCGACCTGGACCCGGCGCTCCGGAACGCCGACGCCGTGATCAACTGTGCCGGGCCGTTCGCGGCCACGGCCGTCCGGGTGATCGAGTCCGCGATCCGGGTCGGGATCCCCTACCTCGACGTCACCGCCGAGGTCGAGGTCGTGACGGACACCTTCGCCGACTACGCCGGGGCCGGCATCCCGATCGTGCCGGCGGCGGCGTTCTACGGCGGTCTCGGAGACCTGCTCGCCACCTCGGCGATGGGAGACTGGCCCGCGGCCGACGAGGTGACCATCGCGTACGCCCTCAGCGGTTGGCGGCCCACCCCCGGCACCCGGGCGACGGGGCGGGTCTCCGCCCAGCGCCGGAACGGACGACGGATCGCCTACACCGGCCACCGGCTGCGGTTCCGCGAGGGAGACGCGCCCCGTACCGAGTGGACCTTCCCGGACCCGATCGGCACCCGCCCGGTCGTCGGCGAGGTCACGATGGCCGACAGCGCCACCATTCCGACGCATCTGTTCACGGCCGACATCCGCACGTACATGTCGAGCAACGCGCTCGACGACCTGCACGCCCCGGACCCGTCGGGGCCGGTCGCGGTCGACGAGCGCCGCCGCTCGGCGCAGACCTTCCTGGTCGAGGTCGTCGTACGGTCGGGTGACACGCAACGTCGCGCGGTGGCCAGCGGCCGGGACATCTACGCGGTCACCGCGCCCCTGGTCATCGAGGCCGCCGCCCGGATACTGGCCGGAACGGGTGACGCGGCCGGTGTCGCCTCGGTCGGCGCGCGTTTCGACGCACCGGACTTCCTGGTCTCGCTCACGCCGGACCAGCTGACCCTCGGATGACTACTCTCCCGCGGGTACCCGGTCCTTGACGTCGTCGTAGCCGACCTTGCCGGGTGCCGGGCTGAGCGAGTAGATCACCCGGATCGCGCCCGTCGGGAACGCCTCCGTCGCCGTCATCCTCAGGTGGTACGGCGTGTCACCCTCGTCGAACAGCCGGCGGCCCTTACGCGCCGCCACCGGGTGCACCAGCAGACGCAGCTCGTCAACCAGCCCGGCGGCGAGCAGTTGCTGCACCACGGAGATCGACCCGGGGATGAGGATGCCCTTGATGCCCGCATCGGCCTTGAGCGAGGCGACGGCGTCGGGGAGGTCGCCGCCGATCAGCTCCGAGTTACGCCAGGAGAAGGTCAGCGGTTGGCGCGAGACGACCACCTTGCGCACGTCCCCGAGCTGCTTGGCGAACGGCGCGTCGTCCCCACCCGCGGCCTCGCGGTCGGGCCAGGCCCCGGCGAAGCTGTCGTAGGTCTCGCGGCCGATGAGCAGCACGTCGGCGGTGTCGTAGTCCTCGCCGACGGCGCGGCCCATGTTCTCGTCGAAGTACGGGAAGTGCCATTCGGGGTCGATCTCGGCGACACCGTCGGCCGAGATGAACAGCGTCGAGATGACCTTTGCCACCGGGGAAGTCCCTTCGAGTCGGGTGCTGTCGGCAGGTAGGCCGACAGCACCCCAACCTATCGCCACGGGTGGCAGCTGTGTGGCGGTCTACTGCCGTTCAGGGGCAGTAGACCGCCACAGCGGTGGTGGGTCAGGAGGCGTACGCCTCGAACTCGGAGAGTTGTCCGGCGGGCCAACCCGTGTTGCCGGTGAAGGTCAGCCGCAGGTAACGCTGTGACGTGCCCTGGAAGGTGATCGTCACGGTGTTACCGGTGGCCGGGTTGAAGGTGTAGCCGGCCGAGCCGACCACCGTCGAGAACGTCGTCCCGTTGGTGGAACCGAGCACCGACAGGGTCTGGGTACGGGTCCCCCAGTCCGTTGCCGGTGGCAGCTTGAGCACCACCCGGGACACCGTCACCGCCGAGCCCAGGTCGACCGTGAGCGACTGCGGGAACGCGTTGTTCGCGGACTCCCAGTAACTCGACGCGTTGCCGTCGACCGTGTTGCCGGGCACGTAGTTCTGGCTGGTGCTGGTCGCGGTGACCGGGCGGCCCGCCGCCAGGTTGGCGTTGGTGGCGGTGCCGGTGCCGGACAGCGCCACCGTGAGCGGGCTGCCCGGCGCGTTCGAGGCCACCGACAGGGTGCCCGTACGGGCCCCGGTGGCGGTGGCGGTGAACGTCACGTTGACCGTGCAGGACGCCCCGGCCGCCAGGGACGAGCCGCAGGTGTTCGACTGGGCGAAGTCCCCGGTGGCGGTGACGCCGGTGAGGGTCGCCGCCGCCGTACCGGTGTTCGACACCGTCACCGCGCTGGCCGGACTGGGCGATCCGACCGTACGGCTGCCGAACGACAGGGTGCCGGGCGAGACCGACAGCACCGGTCCCCCGGTGCCGCCGCCGGCGTACACCTCGAACTCCGACAGCTGGGCCGCCGGCCAACCGGTGTTGCCGGTGAAGGTCAACCGCAGGTAGCGGCGGGCCCCGGCCGGCAGGTTGAGGGTGACCGTGTTGGCTCCGGCCGGGTTGAAGGTGTAGCTGGCCGAACCGAGCACGGTCGAGTACGACGTGCCGTCCGTGGAGCCGAGTACGGACAACGTCTGGTTGCGGGTCTCCCAACCCGGCGGCAGCTTGAGCACCGCCCGGTTGACCGTCACCGCCGCGCCGAGGTCGACCGTCAGCGACTGCGGGAACGCGTTGTTGGCGCTCTCCCAGTAACTCGACGCGTTGCCGTCGACCGTGTTGCCGCCGCCGTACCCCTGGTTGGAACTGGTGGCGGTGACCGGGCGGCCGGCGGCCAGGTTGCCGCTGGGGGTGACGCCGGTGCCGGTCAACGGCACGGTCAGCGCGGTCCCGGTCGTCGGGGTGACCGTCAGCGTTCCGCCGCGGGACCCGGCGGCGGTCGGCCGGAACGTGACGTTGACGGTGCAGGTGGCACCGGCGGCCAGCGACGAGCCACAGGTGTTGGTCTGGCTGAAGTCACCACCGGTGACCACGCCGGTCAGCGTCACCGCGGCGGTGCCGGTATTGCGTACCGTCACGGCCTGGGCGGCGCTGCTGGTGTTGACGTTCTGCGGGCCGAAGGTGAGGCTGGTCGGTTGCGCGACCAGTCCACCACCGCTGCCGGCGCGCCGCCGCTCGAACTCGGCCGCCCAGTACGCGGTCCGGTCCAGGTACGCCGTCTCCGCCGACGCCCCGGTGCGCCCGTACGCGCCGGAGTAGGTCTGGTAGTTGAACCCGGTCGGCGGCGTGCTCCGGGCCGGTTCGAGGGTCGAGCCCTCGTGCCACTCGTTGAACGAGGTGATCGACACCCAGGTGGGCAGCCCACCGGTGGTCGTACCCAGGGCGTTGTTCCACACCTGGTCGTAGGTGGCGCCGTTGTTGCGGGCCAGCGTGGGGGTGGTGTTGCCGGGCACGGCCCGGTCGTCGATGTAGCCGGGGCCGATCGACGGCGCCCAGATCAGGTTGTTCGCCCTCGCGTAGGCGCTGGCGTTCGCCCAGCCCGGCGCGGTCGTCGCGGCGATCGCGTCGTAGGTGTACATGCCGGAGAAGCCGGCGATCTTCGAGGTGTCGGTGGTCTGGGCCAGGATGATGTTGTTCGCGTTGACCTGGCTCAGCGCCGACCAGTCCGGGACGTTCAGGCTCTCGAAGACGTAGAACGCCGGCCGGTTGCCCTGGTCGGCCGCCCGGTAGAAGGCCGGGTGGCCGCCGTACCGGGTGTTGATGTAGTTGATGTCGGCCACGGTCGAGGCGCCGGTGCGACCGCTGTACGGCTCCAGGTGCCAGGCGATCTTGATGCCCTGCTGAGCCGCCGCGTTCATCACCGTGGTTACCAGGTTGTCCTCGTACGAGCCCTGGCCCCACCAGGAGTAGACGAGCACGTTCGCACCGGACTGCTTCACCCAGGTCATGTGCTGCGCGAGCACCGCCGGGTCACCCGAGTCGTACGCGCCCAGGGTCGGGTAGAAGTCGGCCCCGACGTCGTTGGGCGGGGTCCGCCCACCCTGCTGCCAGTGCCGCCAGCCGCCGTTGGGTCCGGTCGGGCTGCCGTACCACGGGTAGTAGAACAGGTGCACGTTCGACGATCCGGTCGGTGCCGGGCCACCGGTCACGGTGATCACGACGTTGGCGGTGCTGCGGGCACCACGGGCGTCGGTCACGGTCAGCGTCGCGGTGAAGGTGCCGGCGCTGGCGTACGTGTGGGTGGTGTTGGCGGTGTTCGCCGTACCGCCGTCGCCGAAGCTCCAGGCGTACGTCAACGGGGTGTCACCCTCGGCGTCGGTGGCGCTGCCGGTGAACGTCACCTGAAGCGGTGCGGCGCCCGACGTCGGCGTCGCCGCCGCGGTCACCTGCGGCGGGGTGTTGCCACCCAGCCCCGGCCCGACGAAGTCCACCCAGTTGACGTTGAACAGGGCGGTTCCGGCCGCCGTGCCCGCCGCGGCCTTCGCCACGAAGAACAGCGGCCCGGTCGTGGTGCTCGCGGCCAGCGGTACGGTCAGGTCGGTGAAGTTCTGCCACCCGCCGGTGTTCGGCACGCTCACCGAGCCGAGCAGTGTCCCGGTCGCCGACCCGGTACGCACCTCGACCGTGCCGCCGGTGCTGCCCGAACTCGCCCGCAGCCGCAGCGACTGGATCCCGGTGAGGTTGGTCGGGGTGAACGACCAGAAGTCGCCGTTCTCGATGAAGGCGATGTTCTGGAAGCCGCCCTGCGGGTCGGTGGTGGTCTCCCGCTGCACGCCCTCGGTACCGCCGGTGGGTGCGCCGGGAATCCGGCCGGTGCCGTTGAAGTACTCGGCCTGCTTGCGCTTGGGCTGCAACTGGACCAGCGACCTGCCGGTCAGCGGAGCGGCACCGCCGGGTCCGCCGAGGTCGGTGTAGGTGGCCTCCAGTACGGCGAAGATGTTCGCGTCACCGCCGTGCCCACTGTCCAACGAGGTCTGGATGCTGCCCGAACACCCGGTCCGCTGCTGCAACGGGTGCGCGTGCTCGTCGTGGCCGAGCAGGTACTGCAACGTCACCCGGGCGCAGTCGATGGTGCCGCCGTCCGGGTCGGTGACGGTCACCGAGTAGTTCACCTGGGCGCCCCAGTCGAAGAACCCACCGTTGGGCGGCAGGGTCAGGTTCACCACCGGTGCGGTGTTGCCGACCGTGATCGGTACGTTCGCCACCGCGCTACGGCCACCGGGGTCGGTCACCGTCAACTGGGCGGTGAAGTTGCCGTTGGTGGTGTACGTGTAGCTCGGGTTCGGCTGGGTCGAGGTGCCGCCGTCGCCGAAGCGCCACGCGTACGTGATCGGTTGCCCCTCCGGGTCCCGCGACCCGGCGCTGCTGAACTGCACGGTGAGTGGCGCCCGGCCGCTGACCGGTTGCGCGCTCGCGGCGGCGATCGGCGCCGGGTCGACGGCCCGGTAGTCGATCCGGTAGATGCCGGAGTCGTCGTTGTTGCCGCCGAAGCCGCTGCCCCACTCGATCAGGTAGAGCGCGCCGTCCGGGCCGAAGTCGAAGTCCATCGGTCGGACCGTCGACATGCCGGTCAGCAGCTGGTTGATGTCCACCAGCGACTTCCCGTCGGCGCTGACCTGCATGGTGTACAACTTGTTCTGGTTCCACTCGCCGAAGATCGCCTTGCCGTCGTAGTACGCCGGCCACTTGCGGCTGGAGGCGAGGCTCGGGTCGTACCGGTAGACCGGGCCGGCCATCGGCGCACCGCCGCCACCCAGTTCGGGGAAGAGCGGGTTGGCGTCGTAGTCGTAGTCGACCGTCGCCGGAACCACCGGCGGCAGGGTGGTCAGGCCGGTGTTGTTCGGCGAGTTGTTGACCGGTGCCGCGCAGTTGAACGCCGGACCGTTCGGCCCGTTCGGGAACGTGTAGTCCCGGTACGCGGCGTTCCTGCCGACACAGTACGGCCAGCCGTAGTTGCCGGCCTGGCCGACGATGTTCCACTCCACCGTGTTGCCGGGCCCCCGGTCGGCGTTGGCCTGCCCGTCGGGGCCGTAGTCGGCCACGTAGAGCACGTTCGTCCTCGGGTCGACGCCGATCCGGAACGGGTTGCGGAAGCCCATCGCGTAGATCTCGGGACGGGTCTGCGCGGTGCCCGGTGCGAAAAGGTTGCCGGCCGGCACGGTGTAGGTGCCGTTCGCCTGCGGGCGGATCCGGATCACCTTGCCGCGCAGGTCGTTGGTGTTGCCGGAGCTGCGCTGGGCGTCGAAGTCCTGCCGCCCGGCCCGCTCGTCGATGGGCGTGAAGCCACCGGACTCGAACGGGTTGGTGTTGTCACCGGTGGCGAGGTACAGGTTGCCGGCGCTATCGAAGGTCATCGTGCCGCCGGAGTGGCAGCAGGTGTTGCGCTGGGTGTCGACCTGGAGCACCACCCGCTCGCTGGCCAGGTCGAGGGTGTCGCCGGTCACGGTGAACCGGGACAGCAGGTTGCGCGCCGCCCCGCCGTTGGGCGAGTAGTACAGGTAGACCCAGCCGTTGGTGGCGAAGTTCGGATCGAGGGTGAGGCCGAGCAGCCCGTCCTCGTTGCCGGTGAAGACGTTCAGCGTGGCGGCGGTGACCGTGGTCCGGGTGTCCGGCTTGATGATCCGCAGCCGGCCGTCACGTTCCAGGTAGAAGACCCGGCCGTCCGGCGCGATGTCCAGCTCCATCGGATTGCTCGTGTTGCTGTCCAGGGTCACCTTCTCGAAACCACTGGTCTGGGTCGCCCCACAGTCGGCCGCGACCACCCCGGCCGCCGTCTGGATGCCGCCGAGCAGGTGGGACCGGAACTGCGGATCCGCGTACGACTCGTTGGTGTGACCGCCGCCGGTGTACCAGGACCGGCCCCCGTCGTAGTTCTTGCACCAAGCGGTCGGGTGATCGGCACCCATCGCCCCCGTACCTGGGGTGTAGCTCGACTCGTCGATGCTGGCCAGCACGTGCGCCGAGCTACGTGGGTTGGTCCGGAAGTTGTACCACTCGTCGAAGCGGCTCCACCGGGCCGGCAACGCGGCGGTGGACGGGTGGGCCGGATCCTCCACCTTGACCGTCGCCTGCTGGTTCGCCGGGTGGCTGGTGAAGTACGCGCCGACCAGGTTGCCGTACCAGGACCAGTCGTACTCGGTGTCGGCCGCGGCGTGGACGCCGACGTAGCCGCCACCGGCCCGGACGAACCGCTCGAACGCGGCCTGCTGGGTGGGGTCGAGCACGTCGCCGGTGGTGGAGAGCCAGATGACCGCCCGGTAGCGGGCCAGGTTGGCGTCGGTGAACGCGGTCGCGTCCTCGGTCGCGTCGACGGTGAAGTCGTTCGCCGCGCCGAGTTGCTGGATCGCGGTGATCCCGGCGGGGATCGAGTCGTGCCGGAATCCGGCCGTCTTCGAGAACACCAGCACCGAGTACGCCGCCGCGGCGGCAACCCCCGCCTGCCCGACGCCCACACTGTTCCCGGTGTCCCCGGCCTTCCCGGCCTTCCCGGTGTTCCCGGTGTTCCCGGTGTTCCCGGTGTTCCCGGTGTTCCCGGTGTTCCCGGTGTTCCCGGTGTTCCCGGTGTTCCCGGCCTTCCCGGTGTCCTGGGTGGACGCGGTGTTTTGGGCGGACGCGATGTTCTGAGTGGACGCGGTGTTCTGGTCGGCTCGTGTCTGCGGTGTCGCGGCGGCGGGTGGGGCCGCGGCGCCGAGCGCGGTGACCGTCGCCGTCGCGGCGGCTACGAACCCGGTGACCAGGCGGACGAGTCTTCGGTGCCCGGAGGGGCGCGGGGAGCGGTGACGGGACCGGAACATTCGGGGGGTCTCCTTTCCCGGTGGCGGCACCGGGACAGGCGCCATCGGCTCGGCTAGGACCGTGGGTGCCATGGCGGTGCCCGCATCGGGTGTTCGGCGAGGACCGCGACCACCCCCGCTGCGCGGGTGTTGCGGTCATGTTTCGGCGGTGTGTTGAGCGATAGATTAGCGCCGATCATTGCAAGAATCCACCCAACCCTAGAAATTTCTCGACTCCCCCACCCCACCCCTCCCCCACACCCCTGCCCCCCACCACCAACCCACACGCGATCTAGGGCAAATACAGGTGAATTGATCTTCAATCACCTGTATTTGCCCTAGATCGACGCAGAGAGGGGTGGGGGGGCGCGGGGGGCGCGGGGGGTGCGGGGGGAGAAAGGAGGAGGGGGTGGGGGTTAGCGGATTACGCGGCAGACTAGGGCGTCGGAGGGGCCGCGGAAGGCGGTCATGACGACGTCGTAGGTGAGGTGCTTGCAGGCGAGGTACGGGTCGCCGGGGCCGACGTAGTGCAGGAGGGTGCCGGGCGGGTTGGCGTAGCAGCGGAGTCCGGTGCTCTCGTAGAAGCCGATCCAGGCGGTGGGGTACTTCGACTGGCAGTAGCCGGCGATGGACAGCGGACCGAAGGGGACGTCCACGACGGCCGCCTGCGCCGGTGTGGCGAAGGCCAGGGCACCGACGAGGGCCAGGAGCAGTCCGGTGGCGAGCGTACGGACACGTCGACGCATGAGCGCTCTCCTAGCCTCGGTGGTCGGCGATGACGCCGATCCGATTATCCATAAGGAATCTTTACTAATCAATGGGTGGCGGGTCGCCCCACGAAGGGATCGGCGGGTAGCAGGCGCCACTGCCGTACCAGGATTCACGACTTGTGGCGTTGTGCTGCGGCGTCGCGGCCGAGCGGTCGATGCTGGGGTCCTGGACGGACTCCGGTGTCCGAGGGGAGAGCCGGTTGGCGACGTACGAGTATCGGTGCCCGCGCGACGGCGACTTCGAGGTACGGTTCCCGATCGGCACCGCCGCAGCGAGTGTGCGCTGTGCCGCCTGTCGGCGCGAGTCCCCCAGGATCTTCACCGCGCCGCTGGTCAACGCGATGTCACGCCCGTTGGCCACGGCCATCGACCGGGCCGGACGAAGCGCGGAAGCACCCGAGGTGGTTTCCCGGATCCCCGGTGACCGACATCCGGGTGGCGGCCGGACCTCCGGCGAACGGCGGTCGCGTACCCGGACCACCAACCCGGCCCAGCTCCGTCTGCCCCGACCGTGACCGTCGACCGGCGGGGCGCGACGGCGGTGGAAAGCGGTCGGAACCGACAGCCACGGCGCGCTGCGATGAGGGGAGTCACGATGCCCGAAGTCATCTTTCCGCTGGACTCAACGAAGAAGTTCACCGACCAGGAGAAGGTGGGCCACAACAGGTGGCACCCCGACATTCCGCCGGTGGCCACCGTACGGCCGGGTCAGATTTTCCGGGTTTACTGCCGGGAGTGGTTCGACGGCGCGATCCACAACGACGATTCGGCCGAGGACATCCGGGATGCGCCGCTGACCACCGTGCACGCGCTCAGCGGGCCGTTCGCGGTGCACGGCGCCGAGCCGGGTGACCTGCTCATCGTGGACATCCTGGACGTCGCCCCGCTGCCGCAGGAGGACTCCGGGCCGCTGGCCGGTCAGGGCTGGGGCTACACCGGCATCTTCGCCAGGCAGAACGGCGGCGGCTTCCTCACCGACCAGTTCCCGGACGCGTACAAGGCGATCTGGGACTTCACCGGGCAGCAGGCGACCTCGCGGCACATTCCGGGGGTTTCGTTCGTCGGCATCACCCACCCGGGCATGATCGGCACCGCTCCCTCCGCCGAACTGCTGGCCAGGTGGAACGCCCGCGAGGGAGCGCTGCGGGCGACGGATCCGAACCGGGTGCCGCCGCTGGCCCTGCCACCGGAGCCGCAGGATGCGATCCTCGGCTCGCTGACCGGCGCCGACTTCGACCGGGTCGCGGCCGAGGCGGCACGTACGGCACCGCCCCGCGAGAACGGCGGGAACCAGGACATCAAGAACCTCACCAAGGGCAGCCGGGTCTTCTACCCGGTGTTCGTCCCGGGTGCCAACCTGTCAATGGGCGACCTGCACTTCTCCCAGGGCGACGGTGAGATCACCTTCTGCGGCGCGATCGAGATGGGCGGGATCCTCGACCTGCACGTCGACCTGATCAAGGGCGGAATGCAGACGTACGGCGTGACCGAGAACGCCATCTTCATGCCCGGCAACGTCAGCCCGCAGTACAGCCAGTGGCTGGCCTTCTCCGGCACCTCGGTGACGCTGGACGGGGAGCAGCGTTACCTGGACTCGCAGTTGGCGTACCAGCGCGCCTGCCTGCACGCGATCGACTACCTGACGAAGTTCGGGTACAGCCCGGAGCAGGCGTACCTGATTCTGGGTGCCGCGCCGATCGAGGGGCGCTTCTCCGGGGTGGTGGACATCCCGAACTCCTGCGCGACGGTCTACCTGCCGACCGCGATCTTCGACTTCGACGTACGGCCGTCGGCCGGTGGACCGGTCGGGATCAAGCCGGGCGGGGGTGCACCGAAGGCGACCTTCTGACCCGTCTCGACCGGGCGGCTCGCCCGTAGCGGGGTCGGGTCAGTAGACGTACGGCCAGCCGGCGGCGTCCCAGCCCAACAGGTTGATGCCCAACAGCGCGGCACCGTTGTCCGCGTAGTAGTGGTAGAACAGCACGTCGGCATCGCTGTCGGCGATCACCGCCTGGTGGCCGGGACCGTGGATGGAACCGTGGCCGGCGAGCACCTGGGTGCCGCCGCCCGAGGTCATCGAGGTGCCGTTGCGGTCGAGGTACGGGCCGGTGACGGTCCTGGACCTGCCGACCATGATCCGGTAGGTGCTCTGTGCGCCCTGACAACACCGGTCGAACGACGCGAACAGGTAGTAGTAACCGCCGTAGCGGTGGATGGTCGGTGCCTCGACCGCCCCGCCGACGTTCGACGGCCGGGTCGCCAGCGCGCGTACGGCGGTGTCGGTGGTGGACCTGCGGCCGGTGGCCGGGTCGAGGCGGATCAGCTTGAGCCCGCTCCAGAACGAGCCGAAGCTGAGCCACCACTGCCCCTCGGCGTCGACGACCAGGTTCGGGTCGATGGCGTTGTAGTCGACCGCCGTACTGCTCTCGATCACCAGGCCCCGGTCGGTCCAACTGCCCGAGGCGCCGGTCGGGCTGGTGGCCAGGAAGATCGCCGACCGCTGCGAGCCGAAGGTGGACGCCGAGTAGTACAGGTAGAACTGACCATTGCGGTAGGAGATGTCCGGAGCCCAGAGGTTGCGACCACCACCGGTGTACGCCACGGTCCACGGCGCCCCGCTCGGCCAGACCGGTCCGGCGTCGCGCCACGCGGTCCGGTCGCCGGAGGTCTTGATGGCCAGGTTGTCCCCGGTCGCCACCAGGATGTACCCGCCGGTTGGCGACTTCACCACGGCCGGGTCGTGCACCCCGGTGTCACCGGTGACCCGCCCCGGACCGGGGTAGGCGGCCGGCGGCGTACCGGGTGGGCGGGTCGGCGCGGTGGTCGGCGCGGTGGTCGGCCCGGACGTCGGCGGAGGTGTGCCGGTCGGTGGGGGCGTTGTCGGTGCCGGGGCGCCGGTGCAGGTCACGCCGTTGAGCGCGAAGCTGGCCGGCACCGGATTGACCACGCTGTTCCACCCGCCGTTGAAGCCGAACGCCGTACTGCCGTTGGTCGGGATCGCGCCGTTGTAGCCGGCGTCGGCCACCGTCACCTGGCCGCCGGACTGGACGAAGGTGCCGTTCCACAACTGGGTGACCGTCTGACCGGCCCCGAACGTCCACACCAGCCGCCACCCGTCCAGCGGGTCGCCGAGGTTGTGGACCGTCACACTGGCGCCGAACCCGCCGGACCACTGGTTCGTCACGGCGTACGCGATCCGGCAGGAGACGGCGGCCGCCGCCGCGTTCACCACACCGACCGCACCGAGCATGCCGGCCAGGGTCAGTACGGTCACGATGGTAAGCCGGGGACGACTGCGACCCGGATACGACATGGTCATCTCATTCCGTGGCGGTGTCGCGTCGGGCGACTCATCGCCATGACGCGGGATCCCCGCTGCCCGGAAGCGGTACGGATGGGGCCCGGGGACAACAACCGACCCGGCTTCGATCCGACCAGCCAAGACTAGCCCCGGAAACTGATGACCGTCAATGTCGGCCGTCGAGACACGAGCGTCAGCCTCGCCGGGCTCCCGGCCCGCGTCGGCGCGGGGAGATCGGCAGCAGTGCCCGCCCCACCGACGGACCCACCGCCGTCCAGTACGGCGGGCGGTCGAGCGCGGCCGGCAGGCGGGTGTTGCCGTCTCCCCTGGCCGCGTTGACCTGGAACTGGGTGAGGAAGATGCTGCCGGCGAGGTTCGCCCCGCTCAGGTCGGCGCCGCGCAGGTCGGCGCCGATGAGGTCCGCCAGCCGGAGATCGGCGCCGCGCAGGTCGGCACCGATCAGGTAGGTGCCCCGCAGGTTCGCCCCCCGGAGGTCGGCGCCACGCAACCTGGCTCCGATGAGGTCGGCGCCCCGGTGCTCCGCCCGGCGTCCCCGGACCCCGGCCCGGACCAACTCGCTGGTCCGCAACAGGAGCGCGTTGACCTCCTGCCGGTGCGCGGCCACGTCGAGTCCGAGGATCTCCTCGGGCCCGTGTCGGGTGAGCCGTTCGGTCCGGTCGAGCAGCGTACGGAGGTCCGGGTGGATCGGACGGGCCGGCTCCAGGGTCAGTGCCTCGGTGAGGTACCAGAGCAGTTCGTGGAGCTGCCGCATGACGGTGAACACGTCGAACATCTGCTCCGCGGTGCCCGGTGCCTCCCGCCAGTCCCGTCCACCGAAGGTGACCTGGGCGACCTGTTGGCCGGCGCCGAAACAGTCGAAGACGGTGCAACCGGGGAAGCCGTGCTGGCGGAGGTCCCGATGGATACCGCAGCGGAAGTCCCGGCCCAGGTTCGGACAGGGCTGGCCGGCGTCCTTGTCGATCGCGAAGTCCGCCGAGGCGGCGAAGGCCGGCGCGACGCAGCACAGGCCGAAGCAGCGGGCGCAGTCGGCTCGGAGATCGGAGCGTGCCCCGTCGGGCGCGCCCCGCGCGTCCTCGCGTACCGCGGACAATGTTCGAGCCCCCCGCCGAATTTTGGCCACTGTTTCCCGGCCGTAGAGCCTACCGCCGGGGTCAGAACTCCTGGTACATCATGCCGGTGTAGCCGCGCTGCCGGGCCAGTCGAGCGCGTACCGGCACAGGGCGGTGCCGACGCCCCCGCGCCGGGCATCCGTGGCGACCATGAAGCTCGCGGTCGAGACGCGTGCGCCCGGTCCCGGGCGGTTCGTTCCCATCTTTGCGGTGCCGAGCACCCGTGCACCGTCGACCGCGACGACCGTCAGTTCGGCCTCGACGAACTCCCTGATCTGCACGGCGGCAGACTAGTGGCGCGACCGGGACGGGAACAACCGAATTGTCCGCCCGTCGGCCGGTGCCCGCCCGGATGGGTCACTCGGGGAACGTCGCACCGACCGCCGGTGACGGGGTGAAGGTCGTCGGCAGGTTGATGTAGCCGTTGATCGCCCTGATCGACGGGTACGGTCGCAGCCGCTCCTCGTCGACGACGTAGTCCGGGATCCGGCGCAGCACCTCCTCCAGCATCACCACGGCCTGGACCTTCGCCAGGTGTGAGCCGACGCAGCGGTGGATGCCGGAACCGAAAGCCACGTGCCGGTTCGGTGTGCGGTCCAGGCGTACCTCGGTCGGGCAGTCGAAGGCGGCCGGGTCCCGGTTCGCCGCCGCGAAGGCGAGCATGACCCGCTCGCCGGCCGCGATGCGCTGCCCACCCAGCTCCACGTCCCGGGTCGCGGTACGCGACATGAACTGCACCGGGGCGAGCACCCGGAGGAACTCCTCGACGGCGTCCGGGATCAGGGTCGGGTCGGCCGCCAGCCGGTCCCGCTCGGCCGGGTTGCGGTACAGCCAGTGCAGCGCGTGCGAGACCAGGGCGGTCGTGGTGTCCACTCCCCCGGCGATGACCAGCCCACAGGCGGCGATGACGTGGTCCAGCGGAAGCGGTACGCCGTCGTCGTCGGTCGCCGTGGCGAGCACGCTGATCAGGTCGTCGGCCGGGTCGACCCGGCGTTGCCCGACCAGCTGCGCGATCAGCCCCGTCATCTCGCTCAGCGCCGTCACCGCCCGCGCCGCGTCGGGGGTTCCCGGCGGGCTGTACACCATCAGGTGGACCGGCTGCGCGTAACGCTCGAAGTCGGCCAGCGGGATGCCGAGGACGCTCATGGTGACGATCGCCGGCACCGGGTTGGTGAGCGCGTCCACCAGGTCGGCCCGACCGGTCGGGGTCACCCGGTCCAGGCAGGCGGCGGTCACCTGCCGGATGAACGGTTCCCTCCGTCGGGACTGCTCCGGTGACAGCGTCGGATTCAGCAGCCGCCGGTAGGTGAAGAACTCCGGTGGATCCAGTTCCTGGGGCACGTTGAGGTACGGCGTCGGCGGGTTGCTGGTGCCGCGCATCGGGCTGTCGGGATCGCTGTGGTCGTAGAAGGACGAGAACGTCGAGTGGTCGCGCAGCGCCTCGACCAGGGGCTCGTAACCGGAGACCACCCAGGTCCCGCCGTGCGCCGGCGTGTACGCGACCGGGCACCCGGTCACGTTGGCGTCGGAGATCTCGCGCCAGCGGCGCTGGTAGTCCGACGAATGGTGGTCGAGGTCGATCGTCGCCCTGGGTCGTACCCCGTCGGCGTCGTCGCTTCGTTCGGCTTCCACGGATCCTCCTGCGGTAGCGGTCCGTCCATCATGGCCGGTGGGTCGCCGTCGCGGTGTGAACGCCGGGTAACGGACCGGCAGCTAGCCGAGCGGTCCCGGCCGACGTCGGCGTCCGCTCGGGCGGCGTGGTCGGCGGCGCGCGGTGACCACCAGGGCCGCGATCGTCAGCACCGCCGCGATGGCAAGGGCGGCGGCAACGGCGAGGGCGACCGTCGAGGAGAGGCCGGCCCACCAGGTCTCGTCGCGTACGGTGACCGCTGCCGAGCGCTCGCCGGGCGCCCGGTCTGCCGCCGGTGACGGGGAGGGGGTGGCGGCGGGCGCCTCGCCCGGGTCGACCAGCCGACCGACCGACGCGTCGGCCGACACCGAGAAACCCCAGTCGAGCAGCGCCGCGCCCTGCTGCCAGCCGCGCAGTGGTCGGGCCTCCGCGCCGAGCAGGGTCACCACCAGGCGCCGGCCGTTGCGCTCGGCCGCGCCGACGTAGCTGTGCCGGGCCAGGGTGGTGTAACCGGTCTTGCCGCCGAGCGCACCGGGGTAGCGGAAGATCAGCTGGTTCTCGTTCTGGATCTGGAAGCCCTTCTGCGCGCCCTGGGCGGGGATCTGTGTCCGTTCGGTCATCGCGTACCGGCGGAAGCCCTCGTCGGCGAAGCACGCCCGGGCGATCAGCGCCAGGTCGTACGCGCTGGTGAACTGTCCCGGACCGTCGAGGCCGGACGGCGTCACGGCGTGGGTCTGCAAGGCGCCCAGCCGCTGTGCCTGCTCGTTCATGTCCGCGACGGTGCCGGCGACCCCGGCGTCGTCGCCGGCCAGCCGGGCGAGCACGTTCGCCGCGTCGTTGCCGGAGTTGAGCAGCAGACCGAGCCAGAGCGTCTCCACCGGGTAGCGGCCGCCCAGCAGCAGCCCGACCGCGGAACTGCCGGGTTCGTAGTCGAGGTCCTCGCGGGTGACGGTGATGACCTGCTTCGGGTCGAGTTTCGGCAGCACGGTGGCGGCCAGCAGGAGCTTCTGCACGCTCGCCGGGGTGCCGTACTCGTGCGGGCCGCAGCCGCCGAGAACGGCGCCGGTGTCCAGGTCGGCGACCACCCAGGAGGTCGCGGTCACGGCCGGCGGCTTCGGCGCACCGGGCGGGACGGTCAGGCCCGGCGTCGCGAGTTCCGGGCCGCCGACGACACGGTCCGCGGGATCGCCGGCCGGTGGCGACGGGCGGGGCGGCGAGGCCGGCCGGGGTACCGGTGGCGTCGGCACCGGGCAGGGCACGGACGCGGGCACCCTCGCGGCGCTGGCCATGGTCGCCGGTGGAACCGCCATGGCCGGCAGGGCGAGTACGGCACCGGTCAGTGCGGTGACCAGACGCCGAGCCCTCATGAGCACCATCCCCTCATGGGCAACGAGGGTAACTTGTGATGGTTCGCCCGGTCGCGCGAACCCCGTGCCGCACACTCGCCGCCACGGTCGACCACGGCGACGGGGCTCGGCCGGGCACTTATGTGACGAATGTCCGCGGTCTTCGGACACGCCGCCGGCCGTCCCCGGGCAGTGCGCGGGGTAGGTCGACGATTCTGCGATTATGGTCGGATGCCTTCCGGGAGTGGGTCGACGGCGCAACCGTTCGCACACCTCCAGGCCCAGAACTCACCCCTTTACCGAGCGGTCCTCACCGCCTTCGGACGGGCGAAACAACGATTCACCGTCCACCTGCGGCCCGAGGACGTACTCGCGGATCTGCATGGTGACACGTCGCCGGAACACGGCGACACCTCGCTGGAGACGGTCACCGCCGCCCTCGCCCAGCTGGCCGAATGGGGCAACCTGCGCGCCGACCCCGACACCGGGCGCGTCACCACCGTCGAGGACTTCCACCGGGCCCGCTACCTGTACCAACTGAGCCCGTACGGACACGCCGCCGAACAGGCGATCGCGACCTACGAGGAGGCGATCGGCCGACGGGGCGCGCTTCAGTCGGTGGCACTTTCCGATATCGCGGCACAGCTACGGGCCCTGCTCGTCATCGCCACCGACGCCACGATCGGTGGTCCGCCGGACGCGGCAAAGACCCACCTGCTGATGATGAGCATCGTCGACCGGTTCACCGGGCTGGCCGACAACGCACAGGCGTTCATGGCCTCGCTGCGCCGGACGATCGACTTCGCCGACGCGGACCTGGACGCCTTCATCGCATACAAGGAACAGCTGATCTCGTACATCGAGCGGTTCATCGCCGATCTGGCCAACCGGGGCGCGGAGATCGCCGGACTGGCTCATCAGATCGAAACGGCCGGGGTCGTGCCGCTGTTGGAGGTGGTTGCCCGCCGGGAGGCCGCCGACGCCGCTCCGAACGGCGGGGACGGCGATGCGGACGCCGCGTACGAGGCCGCGTTGGACGAGGCCATGACGGCATGGCGGCAACGGTGGCAGGGGCTGCGGGACTGGTTCGTCAGCTCCGACTCCAGCCGGCAGTCGCAGGCCCGGCTGCTGCGGACCGCGGCGATCGGCTCGATCCGCCAGCTCCTCGGCACGGTTGCGGCGATCAACGAACGACGGGCCGGACGCACCGACCGCTCCGCCGACTTCCGGACACTGGCCCTCTGGTTCGCGCTGGCCCCCGACGACGAGTCGGCCCATCAGCTGTGGCACACCGCCTTCGGGCTGTCGCCGGCACGGCACCTGACCACGACCACCGAGACCCAGGCCAGGAACCAGGAACGGCCGGTGCCGGCCTCGACCCCGTGGGACCGGGCGCCCCGACAGGAGATCAGCCCCCGGCTGCGCCGAACCGGGTCCTACGAACGCCGGGGCGCGCCGACCCGCGTGATCGACCGTTCCCAGCAGCGCAGGCTGCTGGCCGAGCACACCGAGCGGGAGGCCGCCCAGACCGCTCGGGCTCGGGCGGCGTTGGTCACCCCCGGCCCGGTCGCCCTCTCCCGTCTGGGTGAACTCGACTCCGCCGAGTTTCGGCTCTTCCTGCAACTGCTCGGTGACGCGCTGGCGACGAGACGACCGGACTCCCGCGAGGTGGTGACCGCGACCTCCGACGGGACGCTCCAGGTCCGCCTCGTCCTGGTCGACCAGGCCGAACCGGTACGGATCGTCACCCGAGACGGTGTGCTCACCGGCCCGGAACACCTGATCGAGATCACCGATATCGCTCCGACAGCCGCCCGGACCAACCGGTGAGGATCCACTCCCCCGGCGACGACGCGCCCTCGGCCGAGCTACAGAAGGCGGCCAGGATCCTGCTGGCCCGGCCCCTGCTGGTCGCGGGACTCACCGGCGACGACGAGTTCCGGCTGGTCCGGGCGTACGCGCCGGAGCTGCGGGACTGGTTCGACCGGGAAACCGGCTGGCGGCTCACCGCCGACGCCCAGACGATCCGGCTGGTGAAGCTGACCGCCGCCCCGCACGACGAGACACATCCGGCCCGCGACCCCCGCGCCAGGACACCGTTCACCCGGCAACGGTACGTCCTGGCCTGCCTCGCGCTGGCCGCGCTCGAACGCGCCGACGGGCAGATCACCCTGGGCCGGCTGGCCGAGGACATCGTGCTCTCCGCCGCCGAGCCGCTGCTGGCCCTGACCGGCTTCACCTTCACGCTCGACCGCCGGGAGCGCCGGGCCGACATGGTCGCCGTGGTCCGGCTGCTGATGCACTGGGGCGTGCTGCGTCGGGTGGCCGGCGACGAGGACGCGTACCTGGGGACGAGCGGCGACGTGCTGTACGACGTGGATCGGCGGGTGATCGCCGGACTGCTCGCCAGTTCCCGAGGCCCGTCCCTGATCCCGGAGACGGGACACGCCGCTCGGCTCGACGCGCTCACCCTGGAGGTCGTGCCGGACGTCGACGACGCGCGGAACCGGGCACTCCGGCACCGGCTCACCCGGCTCCTGCTGGAACAGCCGGTGGTCTACTACGACGAGCTGACCGAGGCCGAACGTGCCTATCTGACCGGCCAGCGCGCCGCCATCCTGGGCCGGATCGGCCAGCTGACCGGCCTGGTCGCCGAGGTACGGGCCGAGGGGATCGCGATGGTCGACCCGCTGGACGAGCTGACCGACGTACGGATGCCGGCCGAGGGGATGCAGAGCCACCTGACGCTGCTGCTGGCCGAGCAGATCGGCGCGGCCGAGGGCGGGGTACGCGTGAGCGACCTGCATCGGCGGACCCGCGCGCTGGCCCAGGAACACCGGTCGTACTGGCGCAAGCACGCGACCGACCCGGGGGCCGAGGTCGAACTGGTGGCGACCGCCCTGGCCGCCCTGCTCGCGCTCAAGTTGATCACCGTCGAGCTGATCACCGTCGAGCCGGTCGACGATCCGCTGGTGGTCGCCCGCCCGGCGATCGCGCGCTACGCCCTGGCCGAGCCGACGGTCCGCGAGTCGAAGGGGGTCGCCTCATGACCACTTCCGGAGTCCTTCCGCTGCCGGAGCGGGAACGGTGGCAGCCGCTGCGGGCCGGGCTGGTCGACCTCTTCTACTACGACTACGAGGAGTTCCACTTCCACGGCGGTAGCCTGCTGCTGCGGGGAAACAACGGCACCGGGAAGTCCAAGGTGCTGGCGCTGACCCTGCCGTTCCTGCTCGACGGCGAGCTCGCCCCGTACCGGGTGGAGCCAGATGGTGACCCGCACAAGCGGATGGAATGGAACCTTCTGCTCGGCGGACGTTATCCCCACTCGGAACGGCTGGGCTACACCTGGCTTGAGTTCGGTCGCCGCGACGCCGACGGTACGCCCCACTTTCTCACCATCGGCTGCGGTCTGAAGGCCGTGGCCGGTCGGGGAATCGCGCGTCACTGGTTCTTCGTCAGCAGTGAACGGATCGGCGAACGGCTGACCCTGCTCACGCCCACCGGGACGGCGCTCACCCGGGAGCGGCTCCGCGACTCGATCGGCCCGTCCGGAATGGTCTACGACCGTGCCGTGGACTATCGGCGGGCGATCGACGAGGCACTGTTCGGGCTGGGTGATCGTTACGACGCCCTCATCTCACTGCTGATCAAACTCCGGCAGCCGCAGCTGTCGAAGCGTCCGGACGAGAAGAGCCTGTCACGGGCGCTCGGCGACGCCCTGCCACCGCTGGACGGGAACCTGGTCACCCAGGTGGCGGAGGCGTTCCGCAGCCTCGACGACGAGCGGGCCACCCTGCACGAACTGGCCGAGACCAAACATGCCGCCGACGACTTCCTCAGCCGTTACCGCCAGTACGCCCGGGTGGCGACAAAACGCAAGGCCGCGCTGTTGCGGCAACAGCACAGCCGGTACGAGCATCTCGGCCGCGACCTGATCGAGACGCAGCGGGCGTACGCGCAGGCCGACGAACAGATGCGAGCGGCGCAGGCCCGACTCGACGAGCTGGACCACGACACCACGGCGCTGACCACGCAGAAGCAGGCCCTCGCGGAGAGTCCCGAGGCGAGGACCGCACAGCACCTGCACCAGCTGCGGGAGACGGCGGCGCAACGTACCCGATTTGCCGAACGTCAGGCGGAACGGCTCCGCGACATCGAGTCGGACGTGGCCCGCAACCGGCGGGCACTCGACAACGCGGTCGAGGAGTTACGCCGGACGACGGACGCCGAGGCCGATGTCCGAAGCCAGGTAGACGAAGCCGCCGACGCGGCGCGACTCGTCCAACAGCACCAGCGCCGGGTGGTCGCCGTCCTGTCGGAGGGCACCGACCGGGCGAGGCAGGGTGCGGCCGAGCTGGTCGAGTCACGCAACGGCGCGCTGCGTACGCTGGTCGGGCTGCGCTCGGCGGCCGACGCGGCGAAACGCCTGGCGGATCGTGCCCGCGCCGAACACGACCGGCTCGACAGCGAGTTGGCCGCCGCGGACCTGCGGATCGACGACGCCGAGCGGGCCGTGACCGACCAGGGTGAGTCGTTGCTCCACCTGACCCGGCAGTATCTGGCCAACCTGGTCGAGTTGCCGGTCACGGACGCGGATCTGACGCTGTCCCAACTGGAGGACTGGGTTTCCGGCCTGACCGGCGAGAACCCGGCGGCCCGCGAGATCGGGCGGGCCGGACGGTCGGCCACCGAGACGATCGCCCGCCTCGACGCCGCGCTGGAGACCGACCAGCGGCGTGCGGAGGAACGGCTGGCCGAAATCGAGACCGACCTGCGACGGCTCGCCGAGGGTGTGCACCGCCCGCCGCCGTGCCCGCCGACCCGAGACCCGGAGGTCCGCGTCGACCGGGCCGGCGCACCGCTGTGGCGGGTGGTCGACTTCGCCCCCGAGGTTCCCGACCCGCAGCGGGCCGGAGTCGAGGCGGCGCTGGAAGCCGCCGGGGTGCTGGACGCCTGGCTGGATCCGGACGGGGCGTTACGCGACCTCGTCACCGGCGACACGCTGCTGCGTACGCCGGAGAACCCGCCGGTGTCACCTCCCGGCGACGGCGTACCGGCGAATCTCGGCACCATCCTGCGGCCCGCCATCGACCGGGCCGACCCGTACGCGGCCACCCTGTCCGACCGAACGGTAGCCACCCTGCTCGCCACGATCGGCCTCGGCGCCGCCTCCGGCGCGGCGACCTGGGTCGACCCGGACGGCACGTTCGGAATCGGCGTGGTCACCGGACGCTGGGGCAAGCCCGAGGCCGAACACATCGGCGACGGCGCCCGCGAAGCGGCTCGGCGGGCCCGGATGGAGCGTCTGCGGGGCGAGGCCGAGCACCTGACCGAGAGTCTGGCGGAGCTGGTCGTACAGCGCTCGGCCCTGGGCAGCCGGCGGCAGCGGCTGACCGAGGAGGTCGACGCCCTCCCCTCCGACCAGCCGCTACGTGAGGCGCACACCCTCCTGCGCGGCGCCCATCGGGCACGGCGGGACACGGTCGGCAAGCGGGAGGAGGCCGGCGCCGAACTGCGCCGTACCGAGGGTGTGGCGGCGACCGCGCTCGCCGAAGCGACCGACTTCGCCAGCGACGTGGGGCTGCCCTACGACCCGGCGGAGTTGGCCACGGTGGGTGAGGGGTTCCAGGCGTACCGGATAGCGCTCGCCGCGTGGTGGCCGGCGCTGACCGGCGTACGGGCGGCGGCCGGCCGACGGGACGAGGCCCAGCGGGCCTACGGGGAACGACTCGACCGGCTCGAACCGGCCGCGATCGAGGCGGCCGAGGCACGCGAACACGCCGCGACCGCCCGGGTCGAGTTCGAGACGCTCGACGCGACCGCCGGCGCCTCCGTCGCGGAGCTGGAACGGCGCATCGGCGAGGTGACCGCCGCCCTGGCCGAATGCGACCGCGCCCGCCGCACCACCCGCGAGCGGGAAGGAACCGCCCGGGACGCCCGGGGAAGGGCCGACGGGGAACGCGGCCGGCTGGAACGGGAACTCGAAGACGCCTCCGCTGCCCGCGACGGCGCGGTCGCCACCCTGCGGTCCTTCGCCGGCACCGGCCTGATCGGCCTGGCCTGCCCGGAGCAGGAGATCCCCGATCCGGGGCAGCAGTGGACGGTGACGCCCGCCGTGACCGTCGCCCGGGGACTCGACCGCCTGCTCGCCGAGGTGGACGACGGTGATCGGCGCTGGGAGCGGCTCCAGCAGCAGGTGAGCGTCGACCTGAAGGCCCTCACCGACGGTCTGTCCAAGCATGGCCATCAGGTCGTGCCGACCGTACGCGAGGACACGATGGTCGTCGACGTGACCTTCCAGGGGCACACCCGGACGGTCGCCGAACTCGCGGAGGCGCTGGTGGTCGAGGTCGAGGAGCGGCAACGGGTGCTCTCCGCCCACGAACGGGAGGTGCTGGAAACCCACCTCGTCAACGAGGTGGCCGGCGCGCTCCAGGAACTGATCGGCACCGCCGAACGCCAGGTGGACGACATGAACCGCGAGTTGGAGGCACGCCCCACCTCCACCGGCATGCGGCTGCGGCTGCTGTGGCGGCCGACCAGGGACGCCCCGGCCGGGCTCGCCGAACTGCGCGGTCGACAGTTGCGGCAGAGCACCGACGTGTGGAACGACGAGGACCGCCGTACCGTCGGTGCCTTTCTCTCCGCGCAGATCAGTCGGGAACGGCAGCGCGACGACGCGTCCACCTGGACCGAGCAACTCACCCGGGCACTGGACTACCGGGCGTGGCACGAATTCGCCATCCAGCGATATCAGGACGGGCAGTGGCGACCGGCCACCGGTCCCGCGTCCGGCGGCGAACGGGTGCTGGCGGCCAGCGTCCCGCTGTTCGCCGCCGCCTCCTCCTACTACGGCTCGGCCGGGAACCCGTACGCGCCGCGCCTCATCGCGCTCGACGAGGCGTTCGCCGGGGTGGACGACGACTCGCGGGCGAAGTGTCTGGGACTGCTCGCCACCTTCGATCTCGACGTCGTGATGACCAGCGAACGCGAGTGGGGTTGCTACCCGCAGGTGCCCGGCCTGGGGATCGCCCAACTGGTACGGCACGACGGTATCGACGGTGTCCTGGTCACCCCGTGGCGCTGGGACGGGAGCGAGCGACTTCGGCTGCCCCGTACCGAGTGGCACCTGCCCGGTCAGCGGGAACCCGCGCCGGTCGACGTACCGGACGGGAGCGCCGCGAGCGGTCCCCAACCAGCGTTGTGGGACGCCGGGTGACCGATCCGGATCGGCTGCGGCGTCAGCTCGGCGGCCCCGACACCGATCGGCTGGTCCAACGCGTACGCCAGCGCATCGCCCGTGGTCAGCCGGTCTCCGGGGTGCTCATCCTGGCCGACCCGACGCAGGGCGAACGACACGCGGTCGAACGGCTGCTGGGACGGCGACCGGGTCGCGGAACCTCACTGACGATCAACCTCGACGATCTCGATCGGGTGGTACGGCGCAGCGGCATGCATCCGGACGGTCTCGCCGCGGCCGTCGGGATGCTGACCGGTCCGGTCACGGTGCTCGCCGACGCCAGGGCGGCCGAGGTGGCGGCCTGGCGGGCGGCGGCCGCCCCGTTCGACCTGCTCGGCGTGCGGCGGGGCGAACTGGCGGACTGGTGCGCGGACGCCGGCACCGGCATCCTGCTGCGCCGTCTCGGCGAGACCCCGATCGCCGCCGGCCGGCTCGCCGACGCGGCGGTCGCGGTGCTCGACGCGCTGCCCGGCGACGGCGTACCGCTGGCGAGGCTCGCCGTACGAGCCGTCGGGGACGCGCACGCCCTCGACGTCGGTCGTCCGCTCGCGACACTCGTCCTGTCGGCCGTCCGGGCCGCGTGGTGGCATGGTGGGATCGAGCCGTCCGGGCCGGCGGAGCAGCGTCGCGCGTTCTGGGACGCGGCCGGCGTCCTCGTCGACGAGCTGTCGTCGACCGTGCTCGTGCTCAACCTGCCCACCGCGCCCGGCAGTACGCTGCACGATCTCACCCTTCCCGCCGGCGAACTCGGTGAGCCGGCGGTGCTCACCCTGCGACAGGTCTGCCGCCAGCCGCCACGCTTCCGGCCGGCGGAGGTCTACGTCTGCGAGAATCCGACCGTCCTCGCCTCGGCGGCGGACGACCTCGGCCCGGCCTGCCCGCCCCTGGTCTGTGTCAACGGCCAGCCGAGTACGGCCGCTATCCGGCTGCTGACGGCGCTCGCCGCGGACGGGGCGCGGTTGCGGTACCACGGCGATTTCGACTGGGGTGGCGTCCGGATCGCGAACCTGCTCCGGTCCAGGGTGCCGTGGCACCCGTGGCGGTACGACGTCGCCGCCTACCTGGACGCCGCGTCCCGCGCCGTGCCGTCGCCGCTGCGCGGCCGGCCGGTCGACGCGGCCTGGGATGCCGGGCTGACCGAGAACATGCGGCTGCACGGGGTACGGATCGAGGAGGAACTCGTGCTGGACGAGCTGCTGTCGGATCTGCGCCGGGCCACGCCACCGCCCGGCCGGCGCTGACCGGCCCCACCCCGCCCCGCGACGGCTGCTCCGGCACATGGCCTGGACGCGCAGCCAGTGATAGTCTCCGGCGAGTTCCCGCTGCGCAGTCGACCCATCACCCACGGCAACCGCCACCCGGCGCCGGCCGTGGCGCGGGTGACCGTTCCCCGCCGGAAGAAGGAGTGCCGAGTGCCGCCCTCAGCGTCACGGCTTTTCGCCCAGATAACGACGTCGGAGCGGCCCACCGGCAACAAAGTGATCATGCGGCGGGCGGTGGTGCTGGGCGGGAGCGTGGCCGGACTGATGGCCGCCCGGGTGCTCAGTGACCACGCCGAGGAGGTCCTGATCGTCGAACGGGATCCGTCCGACGTGGACGCCGGACCACGACCGGGCGTACCGCAGGGCAGTCAGGTGCACGCCCTGCTGCCGGCGGGGCAGGCACAACTGGAACGCTGGTTCCCCGGCTTCGCCGCGCAGGCGTTCGCCACGGGAGCACCACGGCCGGCCGGCGGGATCGGCAAGGTCTTCATCAACGGGGTGCTGCGTACGGCGCCGATGTCCCGGCCGCAGATGCCGGGGCTGATCACCACCAGGCCGTTCCTGGAGGCACTGATCCGGAAACGGACGCTGGCCGTCGGGAACATCCGCCTCGTACCCGGCCGGGCCGACGGACTGGTCTTCGACGGCGACCGGGTCGCCGGCGCCCGGTACCTGCCGGCCGGCGCGGCCGAGCCGGTCACCGTGACCACGGACCTGGTGGTGGACGCAATGGGCCGCTCCAGCCGACTCGGCGACTGGCTACAGGACTCCGGCTGGCCACGGCCGCCAATGCGCCGGATGCCGATCAAACTGAACTACGCCACCGCGCTGTACAAGCGCGACGCCCAGGTGAGCGACGCCTGGGTGGCGGTCGCGCAGACCACCCCCGGCAACGGGCGGGTCGCCCGGATCGGCGGCATCAACTCGGTCGAGAACGACCAGTGGATCATGCTGGTCGCCGGTTACGACACCGATCGGCCCAGCCGCGACGCCGACGACTTCACCGCCCGCTGCCGGGACCACTTCCCGCAGGAGTTCCGGGACATCGCCGAACGCGGCCGGATGATCGGCGACGTGGTGACGTACCACCAGGCGGACAGCCGGCGGCGTGACTTCCACGAGGTGGACCGGCTCCCGGCCGGGCTGGTCGCCGCCGGGGACGCGGTCGCCTCGTTCAATCCCATCTACGGCCAGGGCATGACCTCGGCGACGCTGCACGCCTCCTGCCTGTCGGCGTATTTGCGCTCGGACCCGGCGCTGCACGACGAGCCGGCGCGGGCCTACTTCGAGCGGGTCAGGGTGATCGTGGACGCCGCCTGGCAGATCTCCACCTTCGCCGATCTGGACCTGCCGCACGTCGACGGGCCGTACCCCCGTGGCTACCGGCTGATCAGGTGGTTCGCCAATCTGGTGTTCCGGGCGTCGATGACCGACGCGGTGATCAACGAACGACTGGCCCGGGTGACCACCATGGTCGAGCACCCGAACGCGTTGGCCCGGCCGGGCACCCTGTGGCGTGCGCTCAGGGCAGCCGGTTAGGTTTGTGCTTCGACCATTCAGGTAGGAAGGCGTCACAGCGTGGGTGGCTACGGGTTTCAGGTGGCGCTGGTAGCGGTGTTGGTCCTGGTCAACGCGGTTTTCTCGGGCAGCGAGATGGCGCTGGTGTCGCTGCGGGAGAGCCAGCTGCAACGGCTGGAGCGCGGGTCGCGTACGGGCCGGGTGCTGGCCCGGCTGGCGCGGGACCCGAACCGGTTCCTGGCCACCATCCAGATCGGCATCACCCTGGCCGGCTTCCTCGCCTCGGCCGCCGCCGCGGTCTCGCTGTCCGCGCCGCTGGTCGAGCCGCTGGGCTTCCTCGGCTCGGCGGCCGAGCCGGTGTCGATCGTGCTGGTGACGATCGTGCTGACCTTCCTCACCCTGGTCTTCGGCGAACTGGCCCCGAAACGCATCGCCATGCAGCGCACCGAGGGCTGGGCCCTGTTCGTCGCCCGCCCGCTGGACATGCTCTCCACCTTCTCCCGGCCGGCGGTGTGGCTGCTCAGCCGGGCGACGAACACGGTCGTACGGCTGACCGGCGCCGACCCGGACGGCGGCCGGGAGGAGGTCAGCGCCGAGGAACTGCGGGACATGGTGGCCGCGCAGCCGAGCCTGACCGCCGAACACCGCACGATCATCAGTGGCGCGTTCGAGGTGGCCGACCGGATCCTGCGGGAGATCCTGGTGCCCCGGGGCGAGGTCACCAGCCTGCGGGCGGACCTGCCCACCGGCGAGGGGCTCCGGCTGCTCGCCAAGTCCGGACAGTCCCGCGCGCCGGTGGTCACCCGGGCCGGTCTGGACAACGTCGTCGGGGTGGTGCACCTGCGCGACCTGCTTGACGACACCGGCACGGTGGGCGATCACGCGTCCGAGGCACTGTTCATGCCGGAGACCCTGGGGGTGACCGACGCGATCCGGCAGATGCGCCAGCAACGGCAGCAGTTCGCCCTGGTCGTGGACGAACGCGGCTCGATCGACGGCATCGTGACAATGGAGGACCTGATCGAGGAGATCGTCGGGGAGATCTACGACGAGACCGACCGGGACGTGCAGGCGGTGATCCGCGAGCCGGGCGGGACTCTGCTGCTCTCCGGCACCTTCCCGATCCACGACCTGCCCGACCTCGGCCTCGACCTGGACGAGGCCGACGACGGCGACTACACCACCATCGCCGGGCTGCTGCTGGCCCGTCTCGGTCACATTCCGACCGGGCCCGGCGAGACGGTCGAGGTGCCCGCGTTCACCGCGGCGGTGGTCGAGGTGACCGGACACGCGATCACCAAGGTCCGGCTGCGTCCCCGCTCGGGTGGGTCGGCCGGTGGCGACGACGAGATCCGGCACGCGGACGGGGTCGCCAGCGGCCGGTAGCCGCCGGGGTCAGCCGAGGTCGAACTCGGCCATTCCCGAACGGACGCCGTTGACCTGGACCTCGATCGCGTGCCGGCCGGGGTGGTAGCGGCGGGTGGTGATCGGTCTGAAGGAGTGCCGGCGACCGAGCGTCAGCCGCTGGCCGGGCGCGAGCACCCGGTTGGCCAGCTTGAAGACCTTCGGCGCCAGGCTCCCGTTCGCCTTGCGGAAGTGGACCACGTAGTCGATCACGAGGTTCGCGTCCCGGTCGCCGTCGTTGCCGACCACGACCTCGAAGGCCAGTTCACCACCGAGGGGTACGGCGGTCCGGTCCAGATCCGGGCCGGCGACCGAGACACCGACCGGGGGCGGGAAGCCCAGCAACGCCATCGCGCCGGGGTGGGCGGCCTTGACCAGCGTACGCATCGCGTGCCGGACCAGGCGCACGGTGGACGGCTCGGGTCGCTCCAGCCAGCGTGACGCGGTGGCCACGGCCAGGTCCGGATCGAGCCGGCTGAGGTCGTTGAGGTGGTTCGCCACCGACCGCCGGACGTACTCGACCTCGTCGCGGTGGAGCGCGTCGAGGATCGCGATGGTGGCGTCGGGGCGCCGGGTCAGCGCCGGTACCCCCTTGGCCCAGGGCAGCCGGGGCCGGGTGCCCTCGCTGGCCAGCCGGCGTACGTGCTCGTCCGGGTGGGTGGTCCAGCCGAGCACGACGGCCAGGGTGCGGTCCAGGTCGGCGTTGAGGAAGGCGCGCAGCGCGAACTCGCCGGTGAGCCGACCGGTCAGCTCGGCGAGCAGACCGAGCCCGGCCTCGAAGTCGGCGTCGGCCTTGAAGTCCGCGCCGGCCTTGAAGTCCGCGGGGGCTGGGGCGTGGGGTGGGGCCAGTGCCCGTACGGCGACGGCCTCGGTGACCGGCCAGATCATCCAGCCGGTGAAGGACGGGTCGGCCAGGGCGTCGCGCAGGATCGCCGCCGATGGCCGGTAGGTGTCCGGCAGGTCGGCCAGCAGGGCGTCCCGGATCGCCTGTGCCCGCTCGCTGAGGGTGCGCTCGGCCAGGGTCGCGCCGCTCGCCGCGACCGTCGCCCAGCGGTTTCGCGGCGCCACCGACCGCAGGACGCGTACGAGGTGGGTCACCGTCGTCGTACTGATGAGCTCGTCAGCGGTGGGCATGGCCTGTCCTCGTGCCGGTGCGGTCGGTGTCGCCCCCCGATCGGGGCGGGGCCAGCATGGCACGGGGCTGGGACATTTCCCGGCCGGTGCCCCGATGTGGGATCGGCAAGGATCGGCGACCATGACCGAATGGGCTACGACGTGGTGGTCATCGGATCCGGTTTCGGCGGCAGCGTCGCGGCGCTGCGGCTCGCCGAGAAGGGCTACTCGGTCGCCGTCCTGGAGGCGGGGCGGCGGTTCGCCGACGACGAACTGCCACGGACCTCGTGGCGTACCCGGCGGTTCCTGTGGGCGCCGCGGCTCGGCTGCTACGGCATCCAGCGGATCACTCTGCTACGCCCGGCCGGGCGCCGGGCCGGTGACGGGGCGGCGAAGGTGCTGGTGCTCTCCGGTGCCGGGGTCGGCGGCGGCTCCCTGGTCTACGCCAACACCCTCTACGAACCGGCGCCGGCGTTCTACGACGACCCGCAGTGGCGACACCTCGCCGACTGGCGGGCCGAACTCGCCCCCCACTACGAGCAGGCGAAACGAATGCTGGGCGTGACCACGTACCCGAGGGACACGGCCGCGGACGCCGCGATGCGCGCGGTCGCCGACCGGATGGGGGTGGGTCACACCTTCCGACGGGCGCCGGTCGGGGTCCATCTCGGCCGGCCCGGCGAGCGGGTCGCCGACCCCTACTTCGGCGGGGTGGGACCCGAGCGGACCGGCTGCCTGCACTGCGGCGAGTGCATGACCGGCTGCCGGCACGGGGCGAAGAACAGCCTGGTGAAGAACTACCTCTGGCTGGCCGAACGGCTCGGCGTGACGATCCGGCCGCTGACCACGGTGACCGCCGTCCGGCCGGCGCGCTCCGGCTCCGGCTACGAGGTGGAGAGCGTACGCACCGGGGCCTGGCCGGGGCGCCGGCAGCGGGTCCACGCCGACCAGGTGATCTTCGCGGCCGGGGCGCTGGAGACCCAGCGGCTGCTGCACCGGATGCGGGCCGACGGGGCGCTGCCCGGCCTGTCGCCCCGACTCGGCGCGCTCACCCGGACCAACTCCGAGGCGATCCTCGGGGCATCGGTGCCCCGTGGGCCGGCCCGGCGGCACCGGCCGGACTTCACCGACGGGGTGGCGATCACGAGTTCCTTCCACCCGGACCCGGACACCCACGTCGAACCGGTCCGGTACGGCCACGGCTCGAACCTGATGGGGCTGCTCCAGTCGGCGCTGGTCGACGGCGGGCCGGGCCGGTTTCGCCGCTGGCTCGGCACCCTGGCCCGACACCCGCTCGCCCACCGCCACCTGCTCTCCGTACGCGGATGGTCCCGCCGTACGGTGATCGCGCTGGTCATGCAGTCGTTGGACAACTCGCTGACCGTGCACTACCGGCGCACCCGGCTGGGCCGCCGTCGACTGGCCACCGGCCCCGGACACGGTGCTGCCAACCCGACCTGGATCCCGGCCGGCAACCGGGCCGTCCGGCTGCTCGCCGAGCAGATCGGCGGCATTCCCGGCGGGGCGGTGACCGAGCCGTTCGACATGCCGATGACGGCGCACATCCTCGGCGGGGCGGTCATCGGCGGCTCGCCGGCCGACGGGGTGGTCGACGCGTACCAGCGGGTTTTCGGTCATCCGGGGCTGCACGTCGCCGACGGGTCCGCCGTGTCGGCGAACCTCGGGGTGAACCCCGCGCTGACCATCACCGCGCAGGCGGAACGGGCGATGTCACTCTGGCCGAACCGGGGCCGGCCCGACCCGAGGCCCGCCCCCGGCGAGCCGTACCGGGTGCTCGCGCCGGTGCCGCCGGACAACCCGGCGGTGCCCGCCGCCGCCCCGGCCGCCCTGCACTGGCAGCCGGGCGGGGCGCCGGCCGGCCGACCCACCGACGACCCGCCGGACGACCCCGGGTGAGCTGTTCGCGGAGGACCACGGGTCGGTGTTCGATGGGAACATTCGGCCGCCGCCCGACATCGACGCAAAGATGGTAGCCATGAGACTCGGTATCCAGATTCCCACCTTCACCTGGCCCAACGGACCGGCCGCGCTCGGTCCCGATCTCGCGGCCATCGCCCGTACGGCCGACGAGGCCGGGTTCGAGTACCTCGCCCTGATGGACCACTTCTTCCAGATCCGGACGGTGGGCCCGAGCGAGGCCGAGATGCTGGAGGCGTACACGACCCTCGGGTTCCTCGCCGCGCACACCGAACGCGTCCGGCTGCTGACCCTGATCACCGGCGTACACCACCGCCCGGCCGGGCTGCTGGCGAAGACCGTGACGACGTTGGACGTACTGTCCGGTGGGCGGGCGATGCTCGGCATCGGGGCCGGCTGGAACGAGGAGGAGTCGCTCGGGCTCGGCTTCGGGTTTCCCCCGGTCGCGCAACGCTTCGAGATGCTGGAGGAAACCCTTCAGTTCGTGCTCCAGATGTGGTCCGACGACGAGGGGCCCTACACCGGTCGGCACGTCCGGGCCACCCGTACGCTGAACTCGCCGCAGCCGCTGAGCCGGCCGCACCCACCGATCATGATCGGCGGCGGCGGGGAGAAGAAGACGCTCCGGCTGGTGGCGAAGTACGCCCAGGCGTGCAACCTGTTCAACACCCCCGAGCTGCCGCACAAGCTCGACGTGCTCCGGCGGCACTGCGACAACGAGGGCCGCGACTACGACGAGATCACCAAGACCGTCTACCAGTTCATGGACATCGGGGACAACGGCGAGAAGACCGAGGAGCTGATCGACCAGCTCGGCAAGCTCGACGAACTCGGCTTCGACCTGGCGATCGGCGCGGTGCCGCAGCTGCCGCGACTGGACGTCCTCGAACGGATCGGCACCGACGTCGTACCCGTGGTCGCGCGCTTCTGAGGTTACGGGTTACCCAGCAGGTAGCGCTGGATGGTGGGTCCGAGCCAGTCGACCAGCGCCGCCCGGTCCAACCCCACCACCGGCGGTAGCAGCAGCACGTATCGGGTCAGGGCCAGACCGAGTACCTGGCTGGAGATCAGGCCGGCCCGCTGGTCGACCGGGAGCGCCGCGCTCGCGGTGCAGGGCGGTGCCCCGGCACGTTCGGCGAAGGCACGGACCGCCGGGCCGACCTCGTCGGCGAAGATCTGCCGCATCCGCGCGGCGGCCGCCGGGTTGGTAGCGGCCGCCCGCAACAGGGCGACCATCGTCTCGTCCTGTTCCCACCGGTCGAGGAAGTACGCGACCATCGCCGACCCGACCCGGTCCACCGGCAGGTCGGTGAAGTCCGGCAGGCGCAGGTCGAACTCGGCGGCGGCGGCGAAGAGCAGTTCCTTGCTGCCGTAGTAGCGCATGACCATCGACGGGTCGATCGCCGCGTCCGTGGCGATGGCCCGGATGGTGGCGCGCTCGTAACCGTCGGCGGCGAACCGTTCGCGGGCCGCCCGAAGGATCGCGGCCCGGGTGGCGTCGGACCGGCGCGGGGGCGCGGCCGGCTCCGGCGCCGCCGTCGGCTCGGGCCCCGACGGTACGCCGACCGCCGCGTGCGGGGCACTTCCATGATCATGCGGAGACACGCCAACGAGTGTAGGCCAATGCCCGTTGACATCGACGCGGACGCACATCTACCGTTGTCAACATACGTTGGCAAACAAGTGTTGGCACGGTCTGTACCGGAGGTAGCGATGTTGCCCACCAACTGCGACGTACTCGTCGTCGGCGCCGGACCGGCCGGGCTGGTCACCGCCGTGCAGCTCGCCCGGCGCGGCGTCGACGTGACCGTGGTGGACCGGGTCGCGCAGGGCCACAACACCTCGCGCGCCGCCGCCGTACACGCCCGGACCCTTGAGGTGCTGGACGGCGTCGGTGTCGCCGGACCACTGGTGCGACGGGGCATCCCCGCCGCCCGGGTCACCCTCCGAGACGGCGACCGGACCCTGTTGACGATGCGCTTCGACGGCCTGCCGACCCCGTTCCCGTATGTCCTGCTGGTGCCGCAGTCGGTGACCGAGGAGGTACTGCTGGACCGGTTGACCGCGCTCGGCGGCCGGGTGCTCCGGCCGTACCGGGTGGTCGGCCTGAGCCCGGACGGGACCGGCAGCCGGGTCACCTTCGCCGGCGGGGAAACCGTCCGGGCCCGCTTCGTGGTGGGCGCCGACGGCATGCACAGCACGGTCCGGCAACTCGCCGGCATCGGCTTCCACGGTACGGACAGCGAGGACTCCTTCGTCCTCGCCGACGTACGGATCGACACCGCGCTCCCCCGCGACGAGGTGATCCTCTTCTTCTCCCGCACCGGACTGCTGGTCTGGGCACCCCTGCCCGACGGCAGTGTCCGGATCGTCGCCGAAGTGGCCGACCCACCCGAGCACCCCGACGTCGCGTACGCACAGTCGCTGCTCGACGCACGCGGCCCGACCGGGCGGCGCAGCACCGTGACCGAGGTGCTCTGGGGTTCACGCTTCCGGGTGCACCATCGGGTGGCGGAATCGTTCCGGGCCGGGCCGGTTCTACTCGCCGGCGACGCCGGCCACGTGCACAGTCCCGCCGGCGGCCAGGGCATGAACCTCGGCCTGCGCGACGGGGCGGCGCTCGGCACCGCGCTGGCCGACGTACTGTCCGGCGCACCCGAGACGGTGCTCGACGCGTACGCGGCGGCCCGCCGGTCGGTCGCCCGCGAGGTGGTCGGGTTCGCCGGCCGACTCACCCGGGTGGGCACCGCGGCGGCCCCACTGCGGCCGCTGCGCAACACGGCACTCCGGCTGCTCTCCACCGCCCCGGCCGCCCGGCGCCAACTGGCCGGGCGGCTCGCCGGGCTGGCCGACCGCTGACCGGAGCCAGTGGTCGGCCGCGCTCCCGGTTCGGGGTTAGACGAAACGCTTGACGAAGGTGAGAGCGGTGTCGGCGACCTCGCGCCAGCCGCTGTCGATCGTCAGCGCGTGGCCCCGGTTCGGGATCTCCACGAACTCGGTCACGCCCTCGTTGCGCTTCTGCCGGTCGAACGTCGCCTCCGAGATGGCCCTCGGCACCGTGTGGTCCCGCTCGCCGGAGACGATCAGCATCGGCCCCCGCTCGGGGTTGGTGCTGTCGACCTTCGCCTCGGTCCACGGGTTCAGGTTCGCGGCGGCGGCCTGGAACAGCGGTGCCCCCGGCGCCGCGACGGCGTACGTCTCGTACAACTCCCGCGCCTCGTCCTCGGTCACCGCGTTCGCGAACGCGAACCGGAACTGGTCGAAGGTGAGCGGAACGGCCCGGTGCCGGTTCGCCGGGTTACCGAGAACCGGCGCCGCCGACCGCAGCGCGGAGATCGGCAGCGGCAGCACGCCGCGGAACGGTGCCGCGTCGATCGCCACCGACGCCGCCGCCAGTCCGTGCCCGGCGAGGATCTGGGTGAGCAGGCCGCCGAAGGAGTGCCCGATCACCGCCGGCTTGCGGTCCAGCTTGCCGATGACGTCGGCGTAGTGGTCGGCCACCTGCCCGATCGTCTTGTCGGCGAAGACCTCCGGGTGGGCCTTTGCCTCCTCGACCGTCTCCGGGTCGTCCGGCCAGCCCGGGGTCAGCGGCGCGTAGCCGGCGGCCTCGAACACCTCCGCCCACCGGTTCCAGCTGCTCGGCAGGAGCCAGAGACCGTGGATGAACACGACCGGCGCGCGGCCGCTCGCGTTGGCCGCGGCGATCTGTTCCTCGGTGCTGGGGGGTAGCTGGTGCGCGGCTTCAGACATGAACTCTCCTTGGTTACCCACGCGAGCGTGGTACGGCCGTCGCGGCCGAAATACGTCGCCGGGGTGGGGGCGCATGGGTATCTCCGCCGGTCGGCTGGCAACTCGGCAGACCGGTACGACGATCACGCTTCGTGCCGAACGTACTCGCGCCGCCGGACCGACCGCCATACGTCAGCTGACGTAAGTTCACGCGTACACCTGTGCCGGGTGACCGGCGTGACCAGGCACACCATCGACCGGGTGAGGCACCGGCCGGGCGGCACGTCGAGCCTAGGCTCGACCGCGATCCCATCCGGTGGGCATCCGGTCGCGGCCCGGCACACCGGGCGGTACGCCGAGGTCGGACCGGGGGTACGAAATGGTGGACGACGTCCTGTTCGGGCGTGAGTCGGAGCAGAGCCGGTTGACCGGCCAACTCGACCGGGTCCCGGTGGAAGGCAGTGCCCTGGTGCTGCGCGGCGAGGCCGGCGTCGGTAAGTCGACCCTGCTCGCCGCGACGACGGCACGGGCGGGCCGGCGGGGACTGCGGGTGCTGGCCACGACCGGGGTGCAGGCCGAGATCGAGATCCCGTTCGCCGGGCTGCACCGCCTGCTCCGTGCGGTGCTGGACGACAACGCCAACGCCAGCGACAGCGACAGCGACAGCGACAGCGACAGCGCCAACGCCAACGCCAACGCCAACGCCAACGCCAACGCCAACGCCAACGGCCCGCTTGCCGCCCGCGACACCGTACTGGCGGCGGTCGGGGTGGTCGACGCGCCGATCGGTCAACCGTTCCGGGTCGCCCTCGCCGTACTCGACCTGCTCACCACCGCCGCCGCGCGGCAGCCCCTGCTGCTGGCGGTCGAGGACGCGCAGTGGCTGGACCGGCCGAGTTGGGAGGTGCTCACCTTCGTCGGGCGGCGGCTGGGATCCGACCCGGTCGTGCTGGTGATGGCGATGCGCGACGGCGTCGAGTGCGAGCGCCGGCTCGCCTCGGCCGGTCTGCCCGAACTGCGGGTCGAACCACTGGCCGAGGACGCGGCGGCGGCGCTGCTCGCGTACCGGGCTCCGGACCTGTCGCCCGCGCTGCGGACGAGGGTCCTGGCCGAGGCGGGCGGCAACCCGCTCGGCCTGGTGGAACTGGCCGTGGTGGCGACCCGGTTCGGCCCGGACGCCCTGCTGCCGGCCTCGTTGCCGCTGACCACCAGGGTGGAACGGACCTTCGCCGCACTCGTCGGCGAGCTGCCCCCGGCGACCAGGACCCTGCTGCTGGTCGCGGCGCTCGACGACGGGGACGGCCTGGACGAGATCGTCGGCGCGACCGCCGGGCTGGAAACCACACCGGTCACGGTCGCCGACGTGCAGCCGGCGGTCACCGCCGGCCTGGTCGAGGTGGACGACGGGTTCCGGGTCCGGTTCCGGCACCCGCTGGTCCGATCCGCGCTGCGCCAGGCGGCCGGGGTCGCCCGGCGCCGGCAGGTGCACGCCGCGCTCGCCGACCGGCTCGCCGGGGCGGACGACCGCCGGGTCTGGCACCGGGCCGCCGCCACGATCGGGGCCGACGAGCAGGTGGCGCGGGACCTCACCGCCGCCGCCGACCGGGCCGCCCGGCACGGTGCGGTCGCCTCCGCGCTGACCGCGATGGAACGCGCCGCGCAGCTCAGCGAGGACGCGCGGGAACGGGCCGACCGGCTGCTGCGGGCGGCCGGGTACGCCGTCGACCTGGGCGACCACGCCGCGGTCGTACGGCTGGTCCGGGGCATCGAGGAGCAGTACCTCCAGCCCACCGATCAGGCCCGGTTGTCCTGGCTGCGGGAGGCGTTCCTGGGCGGGGGCTGGTCCGGGGCCGCGCCACTGCCGGCGTTCGTCGACATCGTGGACCTGATGCGGCGCAACGGGGACACCGAACTCGCCCTGCACAGCCTGGTCACGCTGTCCGTACGGAGCTGGTGGTCGAACCCGGACGAGCAAACCCGTGGGCTGCTCCTCGCCGCCGCGGAACGGCTGGACGTGCCGGCGCTCGATCCTCGGCTGGTCAACGTGCTCGCCGGGGTCGCGCCGATCGAACGTGGGGCCGAGGCGCTCGACCGGATGTCCGAGCTGATGCGCCGGATGGACAGCGATCCGGGTGACCTCTTCCTGCTCGGCAATGGCGCGAACGCGATCGGGGCGCTCGGGCTGGCGACGGCGTTCCTCGCCTCGTCGGTCGCCGGGCTCCGCGGCCAGGGCCGGCTCGGCCTGCTGGCGGTCACGCTGGTGAACCAGGCGTGGACCGCCGCCCAGCTGGCCGACATCCGGTTGGGCCTGACCGCCGCCACCGAGGGCCGGGCGCTGGCGCTGGAGACCGGTCAACCCCGGTGGGCGATGACCGCCGACCTCAACCGGGCCCACGTGGAGGCCCTGCGCGGCAACGGCGACACGGCCCGGCAACTGGCCGACGAGGTGGAACGTCTGCTCCTGCCGACCGGAGCTAACCCGATCCTGGGGATGGTCCAGCTCACCCGGGGGATCGAGGCGCTGGCCGCCGGCCGGCCCGCGGACGCGTACCGGCACCTGTACCGGATCTTCGACCCGGCGGACAGCGCCTACCACCAGTACCTGCGGTTCTCCGCGTTCGGCCACCTGGCCGAGGCGGGTACGCGCGGCGGACACCACGACGAGGTGGCGTCGATCCTGCGTACGCTGCAACCGATCGCCGCCGCGACCCGGTCCCCGATCCTGCGCGTCACCGTGGCGTACGCCGAGGCGGTCCTCGCCGGTGCCGACCCGGACGGTGACGTCGACGCGGACGCCGTCTTCCGGGCCCGCCTGGGCATGGACCTGTCCGGGTGGCCGTTCGAGCGGGCCCGGCTCCAGTTGGCCTACGGCGGGTGGCTGCGCCGACGGCGGCGCGCGGTCGAGTCGCGGCCCTACCTGCGCGAGGCGGGCACGGCGTTCGACGCGTTGGGGGTGGTGCCGTGGGCCGACCGGGCCCGGCGGGAGCTGCGCGCCGCCGGCGAGGCGAGCCGCCGCCCGGTCGACCGGCAGAGCCTGCTGACGCCGCAGGAGTTGCAGATCGCGCAGCTCGCCGCGACGGGTCTGAGCAACCCCGAGATCGCCGAACGTCTCTTCCTGTCCCGGCGCACCGTCAGCACCCACCTGTACCGGATCTACCCGAAGATGGGGATCAGCTCGCGCGGGGAACTCACCGAGGCGATGGCCGCCACACCGGAGGGCCGGACCGACCCGCCGACCGACCCGCACTGACGACGGGCGGCCATCACCGGGTCACCCGTACATCCGTTGTCCTCGATGCAACCACCTCGGTGTCATATGGGTTTCGTCGCCCGGGCGCATCGTGTTAACAATCGGCCTCCAGGGTTATTGACCATGAAGAGGCTCAGCCGTCGCACCATCGTCCTGGGTGGATTGGCCACCGCCGGAACGGTGGTCGCTCCCTGGCGCATCGCCCAGGCCGCCGTACCGTTTCCGTTCAAGCTGGGAATCGCCTCCGGCGAACCGGCATCCGACAGCGTGGTGCTCTGGACCCGCCTGGCGCCGTCGCCGCTCAACGCCGACGGGCAGGGCGGCATGGCCAACGCCGACGTCACCGTCGAGTGGCAGGTGTCGACCAACGACCGGTTCACCTCCCTGGTCGCGTCCGGTTCGGTCGCCGCCCGGTACGCCGACGCGCACTCGGTGCACGTGGTGGCGGGCGGTCTCGCCCCGGACGCCGACTACTACTACCGGTTCCGGGCCCAGGGTCACATCTCGCCGGTCGGGCGGACCCGTACCGCCCCGGCGGTCGGCACCTTCGGCCGGGACCTGGTGATGGCCTTCGCGTCCTGCGCGCACTACGAGTCCGGCTACTACACCGCGTACCGGCGGATCGCCGAGGACAACCCCGGCCTGGTCCTGCACCTGGGCGACTACATCTACGAGGGCGGGACGGCCGCCGGCTCCGTACGCGAACACGTCGGTGCCGAGATCGTCTCGCTGGCCGACTACCGCCGCCGGTACGCCCAGTACAAGTCCGACCCGGACCTCCAGGCGGCGCACGCCGCGGCGCCGTGGCTGGTGGTGCCGGACGACCACGAGGTGGAGAACAACTACGCCAACATGGTCCGGGCCAACAACAGCCCGGCGCTGACCGCCGCGCAGTGGACCGCCCGGCGCACCGCCGCTTACCGGGCCTACTACGAGAACATGCCGCTGCGGCCGAGTTCCGCGCCGACCGGCAACGCCATCTCGCTGTTCCGCCGGGTCCGCTGGGGACAGCTGGCCACCTTCCACATGCTCGACACCCGCCAGTTCCGCGACGACCAGGCCAGCGGTGATGGCTGGAAGGTGTCGACCGAGGCCGACCTCGCCTCGCGCAGCCTCACCGGCGCCGCCCAGGAGACGTGGCTGCTCGACGGCCTGGCCCAGCACTACGGCACCTGGGACATCCTCGGCCAGCAGGTGTTCTTCGCCCGCCAGCTGGACTCCGCCGGGGCGGCCAACATGGACGCCTGGGACGGCTACCGCGCCTCCCGCTCCCGGATCCAGCAGGGCTGGCAGCAGCGGGGCGTACGCAATCCGCTGGTGCTCACCGGCGACGTGCACCGGGCCTGGGCCAACGACCTCAAGGCCGACTACGCCAACTCGTCCTCGGCCACCATCGGCACCGAACTGGTGTGCACCTCGATCACCTCCGGTGGCAACGGCAGCGCGAGCACGACCATCCCGAACGCGTCGAACAACCCGCACCTGAAGTTCTCCTCCGACCGGCGGGGCTACGTCCGTACGACCATCAGTCCCACCCAGGTCCGGGCGGACTTCCGCGCGGTGGCCACGGTCACCGAGCACGGTGCCCCGGTGTCCACCGTCGGCTCGTTCGTCATCGTCGACGGCCAGCCCGGCCTGCGTCCCGCGTAAGAGGAGAACCGAACCCGATGTCAGCCATCACCTCACTGCTCGTCGCCTCGCTGCTCGCGGCACCCGTACCGGCGGACGTCGCCGCCGCCGAGGCGACCTGGTCGGCGGCCAACAGCGTCGCCACCGGTGACCAGGACACCCCGGCCATCGCGGCCAACCGCAACGGGCGGGTCGCGGTCGTCTGGGAGGACGACCGCGACGACACCGTCCCCGGGGACAACCTGCACTCGGAGATCTTCCTGCGGGTGTTCAACAACGGCACGGCCGTCTACGAGCTCAAGCTGTCCGCCGGTGGCACCAGCGGCACCGCCTGGAAGCACATCAACCCCGACGTGGGGCTCGACGACCGGGGCAACGCGGTAGTGGTCTGGTCCGACGACCCGGACGGCAACGGCTACTACAACGTGCCGTACCGGGTGGTGTCCCCGACCGGGACGGTGCTCGCCTCGGGCCGGGCCAACGCCAGCGCCGACGGCCAGCAGACCTGGCCGAGGGTCGCGGTCGACCCGGACGGCGTCGCCAACAACGCCGCCGCGGTGGCCTTCTCGGTGGTCTGGGAGGACACCCAGGGCACCAACCCGTCGACCATCCGGGCCGCCGGCTACACCAACATCACCACCAAGGCGTACGAGGTGACGGCCAGCCAGACCAGCGGCCAGCACCACCGGCCGGACGTGGCGGTGTCGGCGTCCGGCGAGGCGACAGTGGTCTGGGACGAGGACGGCGACGCCAACGGCTCCTACAACGTCGGCCTCACCCGGCTGGCCCGGACGAACGGGGCGGTCACGCTGTCCCGCCGGACCGCCAACGCGAACAGCGGCGGCCAGCAGGTGCGCCCCGCCGTGGCGGCGAACTTCAACGGTGACTTCACCGTCGCCTGGGAGTCCGACCACACCGGCACGAACGGGGTGTGGACGCGTTCGTTCACCGCCGCCGCGCTCGCCCGACACGGCGAGGTCGAGACCTCCGCCGGGGCGGGTGCGGCCGGGCCGACCGTCGGCATCGACGACCAGGCCAACGTGGTGGTCGGTTGGACGGTGCAGGGGACCGACCCGGACGTCCGGGTCCGCGGCCTCAACCCCGACGGTACGGACACCGGCCGGCTCGGCGCCCAGGTGCTCAGCCAGGCCACCGTCGGTCGTCAGGAGCAGATGGCGGTGACCAGTTCACCGTGGGGCGAGGTGGCGGTCTGCTACACCGACGACAACGACGGCAACACGTTCGACCAGATCCTGTGGGGTACCGGGGTGACGAACTCCAACTGGTGAACCCCGCTCGTGCTCGACACCGCCCCGGATCGGCCGGTCACCGGTCCGGGGCGGTGCCCTGTCCCACCGCCGGTGACTCCTCGTCGCCGGCCACGTCGCCGTCAGAAGCGGACGGGTACGTCGGCCCGCTCGTCGCCGCCGGCTTCGAGGTACGGCTGTACGTGGAAGCCGGCGAGCCTGGCGACGATGCCGGTCGGCAGCGACTCGACGGCCGTGTTCAGCGCCTGGACGGCGGTGTTGTGGAACTGCCGCGCGTACGCGATCTTGTCTTCGGTGGCGGCGAGTTCACGCTGCAACTCGGCGAAGTTCGCGCTCGCCCGCAACCGTGGATATGCCTCCGCCACCGCGTACAGCCGGCGCAGGGCCGAGGTGACCGCCTCCTCGGCGCCGGCCCTGCGCCGCGCGTCATCGGCCGCACCGAGCGCGGCGGCACGCGCGGCGGTCAGCGCGTCCAGGGTGGTCCACTCGTGCCCGGCGTACCCGCGCACCGTCTCCACCAGGTGTGGGATCAACGAGTGCCGGCGGTTCAGTACGACGTCGACCTGGGCCCACGAAAGCCGTACCTGTTCCCGTAACCGGACGAGCCGGTTGTAGGCGGAGACCGCGCGGACCACGAGGAACCCGGCCAGCAGCACCACGGCCGCTGTCACCACCACCAGCACCACGCCCGTATCCACTCGAACCCACCTCTTCGAGACGTCTGAGAGACGGCGGCCCGCCGGCAGCCGCACCCACCATGATCGGCAGGGCCGCAAGTGGCACGCGCCACGCCGCCGGGCATCCGAATGTGCATGTGGCGGTCGACGCGGCGCAACCTTCGACCCCGGTCGCGCGTGTGACCCCTGTCAGAAGATCGACGCCCCTCGCCCAGAGGATGGTTCCGGATGAGAAGAAGAAGAACGCGGCTGCTGGTCGCCTCGGTGCTGATCGCGGTGGCACCGGCACTGGTCGGCGCCGCACCCGCCGGGGCACAGCGGCCGCAGCCGACCACGACGCCCCAGATCGCCTGGTCGGACTGTGCCGACGGTTACCAGTGCGCGACCGTGGGCGCACCGCTGGACTACGACCAGCCGCGCGGGCGGCAGATCAGCCTATCGTTGATCAAGGATCCGGCAACCGATCCGGCGAACCGGATCGGCACCCTGTTCGTCAACTTCGGCGGCCCCGGTGCCTCCGGGGTGGAGCGGCTGCGGGCCCGTGGCCGCTGGGAGTGGTTGTTCTCGCCCGAGTTGCGGGCCCGGTTCGACCTGGTCTCGTGGGACACCCGGGGGGTGGGCCGCAGCACCGCCGTTCGGTGCTTCGACACGGTGGCGCAACAGCAGGAGTTCTTCGCCCCGATCCCGGCCTTCCCGGTCGGGGCCGCGCAGGAGAGGTCCTTCTACGCCGCCGCCGAGGATCTCGGCCGCCGCTGCCGCGACCGCAACGGTGACCTGCTCGACCACCTGTCCAGCGCGGACACGGCGCGGGACCTGGACCTGCTGCGCCGCGCGGTCGGCGACAGCAGCATGAACTACTTCGGGCTGTCGTACGGCACCTACGTCGGGGCGACCTACGCCAACCTGTTCCCCGACCGGGTACGCGCACTCGTGCTCGACGGCGCGCTGGACTTCGTCGGCAACGCCACCGGACACGGTCTGGACGGGCTCACCAAGCCGATCGACACCCGCCAGGACGTGCCCCGGGGCATCGCTGACACGTTCGACCAGTTCCTGCGCCGCTGCGCCGCCGCGGGGGCGGCGAAGTGCGCGTTCGCCGCCGGTGGTGACCCACGGGCGAAGTTCGCCGAGCTGACCGCGCGGGCCCGCCAGCAGCCGGTCGTGGTCGACGGCGAGAGCTGGACGTACACCGGCATCATCAGCACGGTCAACGACAACCTGCCCCGACCACTGTGGTGGGCGGATCTCGCCGTACAACTGCAACGGCTGTACGCCGCGCCGCAAGACAGCGCGGCGGGCGCCCGTACGGCCAGGTCGGAGCCGCGCGAGGAGTACCCGGGCAACAGCACCGAGGCGTTCTACGCCACCAACTGCGCGGACAGCGTCGTGCCCGGCAACAATGCGACGTACAGCCGGCTCGGGGTGAGCGAGGAGCGGCGGGTGCCGTACTTCGGTCCGATCGGGGTCTTCGACTACATGCCGTGCGCCAAGTGGCCGGCCCGCAACACCGACCGGCACCTGGGCCCGTGGAACCGGTGGACCGCCGCCCCGATCCTGGTGGTCAACAACCGGTACGACCCGTCGACCCCGTGGCACGGCGCCCGCGACGGCGCGGCCGAACTGGCCCGGGGTCACCTGTTCACCATCGAGGGCGCCGGGCACACCGGGATGTTCGTGCCCAGCGCCTGCGGTGAGCGGGTGAAGCGGGAGTACCTGTTCACCGGGGCGTTGCCCGGACCCGACGTGGTCTGTACGGCCGACGACGACCCGTTCGCGTAACCACCGGCACGATCGACGGTGACCGGCGGCCGGGCGGGAGGTTCCCCGCCCGGCCGCCGGGCCCGGCGAGACGCTCTCTGTTTCATGTTCGGTCGGCCTGGGTACCTCCGGCCTCCGATGAAGCTGCCCATGCACTCGACCCGCCTGCGCCGCGCGGCGCGGCACCATTTCGGCTGGCGCTCGCTGCGCCCCGGCCAACTCGCCGCGATGCGGGCGCTGATGAAACGACGCGACGCCCTGGTCGTGCTCTCCACCGGAGCCGGCAAGTCGGCGATCTACCAGGTGCCGGCGGCGCTGCTGTCCGGCCCGACGGTGGTGATCTCACCACTGCTCGCCCTGCAACAGGACCAGATCCGGGCGCTCAACGAGCGGGGCGACCCCCGGCTGCACGCGGTCCGGGTCAGCTCGGCCGAGACGCCCAACCAGCAGGCGGAGGCACTGCACGAGATCGAGGACGGCCGGGCCAGGTTCCTGTTCATCACCCCCGAGCAGCTCAGCAACCCGGAGGTGCTGGCCAAGGTACGCGCGCTGCGCCCGGCCCTGGTCGCGGTGGACGAGGCGCACTGCATCTCGGCCTGGGGGAACGACTTCCGTCCCGACTACCTGGCGCTCGGGCACCTGATCCGGGGACTGGGCCGACCGCCGGTGGTCGCGTTGACCGCCACCGCCTCGCCGCCCGTACGCGAGGACATCGTCGCCCGGCTCGGGCTGCGCGATCCGCGTACGGTGGTCGCCGGGCTGGACCGGCCCAACCTGTTCCTGGAGGTGGCGCACTGCCCCACCGAGGACTACCGGTGGCGGCGCCTGCTCGGCCTGCTCGACGGGGACCGGTGGCCGGGCATCGTCTACGTGCCGACCCGCCGCGCCGCCGAGGAACTCGCCGAGCGGCTGACCACCGCCGGATACGAGGCCGCCTTCTACCACGGTGGGATGCCGGCCGGTGCCCGTACCGAGCTGCACGAGCGGTTTCTGGCCGACGAGGTGCCGGTCATGGTGGCGACGTCGGCGTTCGGCATGGGCATCGACAAGCCCAACATCCGCTGGGTGGCGCACGTGGCCCTGCCCGACTCACCGGACAGCTACCTCCAGGAGATCGGCCGGGCCGGGCGGGACGGGGAGCCCGCGCACGCGCTGCTGCTGTGGCGGGCCGAGGACATCGGCCTGCAACGGTTCTTCACCGGCGGCACCCCGGACGCCGGGGAGCTGGCCGAACTCGCCGCCGCGCTGCGCGAGAGCCCGACCAGCCGGAGCGCGCTGCGGGAGCGGACCGGGCTGGGGGTACGCAAGCTCGGCCAGCTCCTCGCCCTGTTGGAACGGGTCGGTGCGGCCCGTACGACCGGGGCGAGCCAGCGGGTCGGCAGCCCCCGGTACGCACCGGAGCCGGCGGAGGCGGGCCGGGCGGCGGTGGCCGAGGCGGAACGGCAGCAGGCGGTGCAGAACAGCCGTACGGACATGATGCGGGCGTTCGCCGAGACCACCGGATGCCGGAGCCAGGCGCTGCTGGCCTACTTCGGCGAGCAGCTCGAAAAGACCTGCGGCCACTGCGACAGTTGCCACGCCGGCACCAGCACCGCCGCCGACGGGGCGAGCGGACCGTTCCCGGTGCACAGCACGGTCCGGCACGCCGAGTGGGGGCCGGGGCTGGTGATGAGCTACACGGACGACCGGATGACCGTCCTGTTCGAAAATGTCGGATACAAGACGCTTTCCGTACCCGTGGTGAGCGAGCAGGGGTTGCTCACCGCCGATGTCGGCGGCGACTCGTAGACTCCCCGGATGGCTTCCCCGACCGATGTGCGGACCACCGACGTACGGACCACGGAATCGTTGCAGGTGCTCCGGCGGGTCTTCGGCTACGACGCCTTCCGGGGCAACCAGCAGGAGATCATCGACCAGGTGGTCAACGGCGGCGACGCGCTCGTGCTGATGCCGACCGGCGGTGGCAAGTCACTCTGCTACCAGATCCCGGCCCTGGTCCGCGACGGTGTCGCGGTGGTGATCTCGCCGCTGATCGCGCTGATGCAGGACCAGGTCGACGCGCTGACCAACCTCGGCGTCCGGGCCGGGTTCATCAACTCCAGCCAGGATTTCGGTGCCCGTCGACGGGTCGAGTCGGCCTTCCTCGCCGGCCAACTCGACCTGCTCTACCTGGCGCCGGAGGCGCTCGGCTCGGGCGGCACCCTCGGCCTGCTGGAGCGGGGCACGATCGCGCTGTTCGCCATCGACGAGGCGCACTGCGTGGCGCAGTGGGGCCACGACTTCCGGCCCGACTACCTGGCGCTGTCGATGCTGCACGAGCGGTGGCCGGACGTACCCCGGATCGCGCTGACCGCGACCGCGACCCCGGCCACCCACGCCGAGATCGCGGCCCGGCTCAACCTGGTCGACGCCCGGCACTTCGTGGCGAGCTTCGACCGGCCGAACATCCAGTACCGGATAGTGGCCAAGCAGGAGCCGCGCAAGCAGCTGCTCGACCTGCTGCGCACCGAACACCCCGGCGACGCCGGCATCGTCTACTGCCTCTCCCGCGCCTCGGTGGACAAGACCGCCGACTTCCTGGTCGCCAACGGCATCGCCGCGCTCCCCTACCACGCCGGGCTGGACGCCTCGACCCGAGCCTCGAACCAGAAACGCTTCCTGCGCGAGGACGGCCTGGTCATGGTCGCCACGATCGCCTTCGGCATGGGCATCGACAAGCCCGACGTACGCTTCGTCGCCCACCTCGACCTGCCCAAGTCCGTCGAGGGCTACTACCAGGAGACCGGCCGCGCCGGCCGGGACGGCCTGCCGTCGACCGCCTGGCTCGCGTACGGGTTGCAGGACGTGGTGCAGCAGCGCAAGATGATCGACGGCTCCGAGGGCGACCTCGCCCACCGGCGGATGCTCGCCGGGCACCTCGACGCCATGCTCGCCCTCTGCGAGACGGTGGAGTGCCGGCGGGTGCGGGTGCTGGCGTACTTCGGCCAGGCCAGTGAGCCGTGCGGCAACTGCGACACCTGCCTGACCCCGCCGCAGTCGTGGGACGCCACCATCCCGGCCCAGAAGCTGCTCTCCACCGTGCTACGGCTGCACCGGGAGAAGAACCAGAAGTTCGGCGCCGGCCAGTCGATCGACATCCTGCTCGGCCGCAAGACGGAGAAGGTGGCCCAGCACGGCCACGACGCGTTGACCGTCTTCGGCATCGGCGCGGAGCTGCGCGAGGCCGAGTGGCGCGGGGTGGTCCGCGCCCTGCTGGCCCAGGGCCTGCTCGCGGTCGAGGGCGAGTACGGCACGCTGGTGCTCACCGAGGCCAGCGCGGAGGTGCTGGGTCGGCGACGTACGGTGATGATGCGCCGTGAGCCGGAACGGACCGCGACCACCTCGCGCGGCTCGAAGCCGCGCGGTGCCGGCGCCCCGGCCGCCGTCGAGCTGCCGCCGGCCGCCGCCGGACTGTTCGAACGGCTCCGGGCCTGGCGCGGCGCGACCGCCAAGGAACAGGGCGTGCCCGCGTACGTCATCTTCCACGACGCGACACTGCGCCAGATCGCCACCGAGGTCCCGAGCACCCTGGCCGACCTCGGTCGGGTCAGCGGCGTCGGGGAGAACAAGCTGGCGAAGTACGGCCAACAAATCCTCGACACCCTCGCCGAGTAGCCGCCGCAATCAGTCCCGAGCGGTGCCCAGCGGTTCCGCCGAGCTCCGCAACGTCCACCGGTCGCCGCCGCCGCGCAGCACCGTCCGGGTCAGCGGGGGAATGTCGATCCGCCAGAACGAGGCGGGTGTCGCCGCGATAGCGGTGACCAGGAGCGCGCGGATCACCATCGGGTGGGTGACGGCGACCACCGTACGGGTGGCCACGGGCAGGTCGCGCAGCCAGTCGCCGGTGCGGGCGAGCAGGTCGTGCAGGCTCTCCCCGCCGTGCGGGGCGGCGGCCGGGTCGGTCAGCCAGGCGGCCACCGCCTCCGGCTCGTCGGCGGCGACCCGGTCGAGCGTGAGCCCGGCCCACCGGCCCAGGTCACCGTCGCGGAGCCCGTCGTCGACGGTCGGGTCGAGGCCCAGCGCGACGGCGGTCTCGACACAGCGCCGGGCCGGTGCGCAGAGCACGGCATCGTGGCGGGGCAGGGTGCCCGCCGCCGTGCCGGCGTCGGCCCGGCCGTGTTCGTCCAGGGGTTCGTCGAGCGGAAACGCGGCCCGCCGGACCGCCGCCGTCGGCGCGTGCGAGACGAGAACCAGTCGGGTCGTCACCGTCGGGTCGACCTCCTAACGACGATCAAGGTCCCCACGTGCGACATCGCCCACCCGGGTACAGGTTGACACCCCGGCTCCACCGCCCGTAGCGTCCGGTCCACAGCGTGATGGTGGGAGGAAGCCGGTGGAATCCCGGCACGGTCGCGCCACTGTAACCGTTCTCCGCCGTGCGGCAGTCCGGAAGTCAGACCCTCCACCGTCACGGATACCACTAGGGGACGCGTGATCCCGAGGAGGTTTGCCATGGCAAACGTATCCGCACTGCCGACGACGCCGACCGCCGTGACCGTACCGGTACCGGCACCGATCCCGCTGCGCCAGATCCTGCCCTGGGCGATCTTCGGCGCGGTGCTGGCGGTCGTGCTGCTCTACTTCGTCGGTGCCGAACAGGGCGTGACCTCGCTGGTCTCCGGCGAGACGGTGCACGAGTTCGTCCACGATGGACGGCACCTGCTCGGTTTCCCCTGTCACTGAGCCGGCCGGACATCCAGGTGCTCTCCGCCCGCTCACTACTGATCCGTGGGATGCTGGTCGGCTTGGCCGCCGGTGTCGCCGCATACCTGTTCGCCACCCTGTTCGGTGAGGGTCCGGTCGGCCAGGCCATCGACTTCGAGTCCGCCGCCGGTGCCGCCGCCCACGCCGCGTCACACGGGGCGGCCGATGCCGCGCACACCGACGCGGCCGAACCCGAGCTGGTCAGCCGGACCGTGCAGAGCACGATCGGGCTGGCCACCGCCACCCTGGTGTACGGCGTGGCGCTGGGCGGCCTGTTCGCGCTCGCCTTCGCGGTCGCGTACGGCCGGATCGGTCGGTTCACGCCCCGGGCCACCGCCGCACTGGTCGGCCTCGCCGGCTTCGTGACGGTGGCGCTGGTGCCGTTCCTGAAGTACCCGGCGAACCCGCCGGCCACCGGTAACCCGGACACGCTCGGCCAACGGACCGGGCTGTACTTCCTCATGGTCGTCATCGGGGTGGCCGCCGGGCTGCTGGCCCTGTACCTCGGCCGCTGGCTGCACCCGCGCTACGGGGCCTGGAACGCGACCCTGCTGTCCGTCGGCGCGTACGCGGTGTTCATCACCGTCGTGCAGCTGTCGCTGCCGTCGATCAACGAGGTGCCCGACGGCTTCCCGGCCCTGGTGCTGTGGGAGTTCCGGTTGGCCTCGCTCGGCACCCAGTTCGTCACCTGGGCCACGCTCGGCCTGCTGTTCGGCGCCCTGACCGAACGTCGGGTCCGGGCCGGCGCGGTCAGGCGCGGGGTCGGCGCGACGGTACCGGTCTGAGCCGGAAGCGGTTGTTCCGCTCGGCGGGCGACAAGCCCGTCGAGCGGGACCGGCACGGCGGCCGTGGACGGCGGTCAACCCCGGCGGCCGTGAACACGGTCAGCCCCGGCTGTGGGCCGGGTTCGGGGTGTGCGGCAACTTGCCGAGCTGGCGCCAGTCGGTCTCGACCAGGTCGACCCCGTAGTGCTTCGCGGCGGCCCGGATGTTCTCGAACGCCTGCTCCCGCTCCTCGTCGGTGACCCCCTGAACCTGGTCGAACCGGGCGATCGCGTTGCGGGTGTGGCCGGCGTCGACCAGCGGCTCCTTGCGCTTGCCGGGAAAGGCAAAGACCGATTCCGGCAGCTCCCGCTTCGTCTTGCTGGACAGGGTGCCGTGCTCCTCGTGCGGCTTCCAGGTGGTTTTCATGCCCTCCCCCTACCCGCGGGGAGCGGAACTACACCGACCGGAGCCAACGAACCCCTGGTCAGCCCCGGTGGCCCCGGCCGCCGACGTCCGTGGGCAGCTTGCCGAGGACCTTGTTGACGATGTGGATCCGGGCGTTGCCGGCCCGGTAGTCGGTGCAGAGCGTGTCCGCCTGTCCGGCCACCCGGGCCATCGTCCCGGACGCGGTGACCTCGACCGAGGTCCCGTCCAGGGTGGTCACCGTGCCGGCGTCGAGCAGGTCGGACAGCGTACGCGATCCGTCGACGAGGTGGGCCCTGAGCAGCGCCCGCAGGTCGTCCCTGCGCTCCAGGAACAGGGCGTCGAGGGTGTCCTCGTTGAACTTGGCCAGGAACGCGTCGTCGGTCGGGGCGAAGATGGTCAGGCCGCTCATGCCGCGCAGTTCCGAGGCCAGTCCCGACGCCCGCAGCGCCGACTCGAAGGTGGTGAGCACGGGAATCCACTGCAACGCCACGTCGACCGGCTCACCGACCAGCGCGGCCGGGTTGCCCGGATCGGTGCCGGCGGGCAGTACGTCGCACAGCGGGCCGGTGACCGTGACCGCCGTGGCGCCGCCGCTCGCCGGATCCCGGTCGCCGGTGCCGGCGTCGGCGCTCGTACAGCCGGTGGCGGCGAGCGCCAGCAGCAGGACGACTCCGGCGGCCCGCAACGCGCCGACCGGGGGCTTACCACCGGTACGCCGGGCGGTGCGGGTGTGAATCACTGGCTCGGACACGCTGCTCTCCTGCCTCTGGGCCGGGCGTGCCGGCGGGTCGGGCGTGGGACCCGACCCGCCGACACGGGTTCACCGGTGTATCAGTGTGCCGCCGGGAGCCGGGTCACAGCCCCGTGCACTGGCCCGACCGCGGACCCTGCACCGTGTTCGCGATGTTCAGGTTGATCGGCGCCGGGCTGTTGCCGGCACAGCTCACCGGACCGTTCACCGTGTTACCGGCCAGCAGCGGTACGTCGACGCCGGTACGGTTGACCGACAGGTCGACCGGGCCGGACACCTTGACGTTGACCACTGCCACCGCACCGCTGGTGCCCGAAATGGAGACCGGGCCGCGCACGGTGCTGTCGGTCAGGAACACCCCGGCCGCACCGGCGGCGCTGACCGGGCCGTTGATGGTGGTCCCGGTGGCGACGAGGGTCGCGCCGGGCCGGACCGTGACCGGACCGTTGACCGTGCCGTTGTCGAGGCAGGTGAAGCCGGAGACGACCAGGGGCCCGTTGTACCGGCCCGAGCCGGTCGGGTAGACCCGCTCGCCGCCGACGAACTCCTCGGTGCCCTGCGCGTCGAGCAGCAGCGGGATCAGACCCCGCTCCGGCTGGTTCAGCGGTACGAAGTATGCGTCACCGCTCTTGACCACCTTCCAGCCGTGCGCCCGGATCCGCTGGGCGACGGTGGTGCCGACGCCGCCGGGGCCGTCGGTACGGGCACCGTTGTACTGCTCCTCGGTGAGCTTGTACGCACACGGCGCGTTGTCCAGGATCTGGTCCGGACCGGGCGCGTCGGCGGGCGGCGGGCTCTCCCCCGGGTGCGGTGCCGGGTGCGCCGGGATCAGGTGCGATCCCCGGAACACGATCCGGCTGCTGTTCGAGGTCTGGAACTTGATCGCCTCGGTCCGGGCCTGCTTGATCGCCGGCAGGTTGGCCCGGTGGTAGTCGAGGAACTGGTTGAACGTCCACATCGCCGAGAACGACTTGCGCCGCCGGTTGTTCGCCGTGTTGCCCTCGTCGGGCCGGGTGGCGCCACCGGAGCTGCGCAGTTCGAGCAGCGAGTTGACCACGTTCTTCAGGCCCAGGGTGTTGCGCAGGATGGTTTCCTCGCCCAGGCCCACGCTGCCGCCGTTGGCGCACCCGTACGGGCACGGCCACCAGCCGTCCTGCGCGCCCTGCTCGTACATGTGGCCCTCGATCATGTGCTGCGACTCGTTGAAGATCGAGGTCGCCACGTTCTGGTGCCGTGGCGGCAGCATCGGCAGGTCACCGGCGCTGGAGTTGCCGAACTCGTGCCCGTCGTAGCTCGCGACCGGCCGGTACTCGCGCAGCATCTGCACGAACGCGAAGGTCTCCGGCTGGCGGATCAGCGAGTAGTCGCGGTTGAGGTCCTGGCCGGTGGAGTTGCCCCGGGTGTTGGCCGCCCGGCCGTCGCCGTTGATCGTGGGGACGATCAGGACGGTGGTGTGCGACAGCAGGTCGATCGTCCGGGCGTCGGTGCCGAAGGCCAGCTGACGCGCCATGATCAGGCACGCCTCGCGGTCGCCCGGCTCGCCGCCGTGCACGTTGCAGTTGATCGACAGGGGCGAGGTCGCCGCCACGGCGGCGGCGGTGGCCGGCGGGGTGGGGTAGCCGATGACGAACATGTTGATCGGTCGGCCGAGTACGGTACGCCCGATCTCGACCACCCGCACCCGCTCGCTCAGCTCGTCCACGGCAGCGGTGTACGCGTACTCGTTGACGTCGCTGGTGTACTGGGCGGCCTTGGTGGTCTCCCACTGCGTACGCAGGTTCTGGCCCGGTACGGCCGGGTCTCCCCAGGGCGCGGTGGTGGTGCCGGAGACCGGCAGCGAGTACGGCTGCTCGGCGGTGCCGATCCGGGCCCGGACCCGCCACGAGAACCGGTCACCGGGGTTGAAGCCGGCGTCGGCGAACGTCGGCTTCTCGTTGTTGATCTGACGGTTGGGGCGCCAGACGCCGACCACCGTGGCCGGGCCGGTGGCGGTGTCGGCGGCGTCCACCAGGGTGCGTTCGATCTGGTAGTCGGTCGCACCGTCGACCGGGGTCCAGGTCAGCGTCGCGAACCCGTCGGCCTGGCTGACGGCGAGACCCTGTACCTGGTTCGGTTCCGCCGCCTGCTGGGCGAGGGCGGTGAGCCGGGTCGAGTTCGGGCTGCCCAGCGCGGCGCTCGGAGCGGTGACCGTGCCGAGGGTGGCGACGAGCAGTCCGGACAGGACCGCTACCGTTGGTCGTCTGTACCGCATAGAACCTCCAGGGTGTTGAAGGCGCAGTTGATCAGGGACATCAGTGCTGGCCATCATGATCGACTCCACTGGACGAAGCAAGATCTTGAGCAATTCTTGAGGTTCGATCGACCCGTACGCGACCCGCGACGACCCGGTGGTCCACAACGGATCAGGCGACGCCCTCGGGGCGGAACTGCACGCTGACCCTCGGCCCGACCGGGCGGGCGGTCTTCGGGATCGCGTGCTCCCAGGTCCGCTGGCAGGAGCCGCCCATCACCACCAGGTCGCCGTGCCCGAGCGGGAAGCGCAGACTGGCCCCGCCACCCCTCGGCCTCAGCAGCAGCGGGCGGGGCGTGCCGAACGAGACGATCGCGACCATGGTGTCGAGGTGCGACGACCTTCCCCGGGTGTCGCCGTGCCAGGCCACACTGTCCCGGCCGTCGCGGTAGAGGCATATGCCGGCGGTCACGAACGGCTCCCCCAGCTCCGGGGCGTAGTGCGCGCTGAGCCGGCCACGCGCCTCGGTCAGCAGCGGATGCGGCAGCGTCTCGTGGCCGGCGTACCAGCGCAGCAGGCGGGGGACGTCGACCTGGCCGTCGTACATCCGGCGGCGTTCGGCCCGCCAGTCGACGTCGTCCAGCAGGGTGGCGAGCACCAGGTCGGACCCGTGCACCCAGCCGGGCAGGTGGTCGACCCAGGCGCCCCGGCCCAGCTCGTGCCGCCGGACCGCCCCGGCCAGCCGACCGAGGCTCGCCGCGGGTGCCGTGTCCAGCATCGATGGCTGGTAAACGCCGTGCGCCATGCGCCCCAGCGTACGCCGGGTCGAACGGGTGTACTAATCGGCCCACCCGTCGCGCTCGCCTCGGGAGCTACCGCCCCGGTGCCGAACGCCCCCGGACGAACGCGTCCAGCGCGGCCAGCGCCCGGTGCAGTTCCACGGCACCGACCTCGGGCGGCATGTGAGCATTGCGCCGGAGGTGGTCGAGCAGGTCCGGCTCGGGCGCCAGGCCGTGCTCGCGCAAGCCGTACGACAGCGCGTCGGACCAGAGCCACGACCCGTCCGTACGGACGTTCGTCGGCACCACCGCACCCCGGATCCGGTCGAGCACGTCCTCGGCCCGGATCGGACCGAGCAGCAGCGGCGTACCCGCGTCGAGGTAACCCAGCACCCGGTCCCGCTCGTCGGCGTCGAGCCGCTCCCGCTCGTCGCCGAGCCCCGTACCGGTGCCGGTGGTGGTGGAGGAGGCGGTGGAGGAGGCGGCGGCGGTGGCGGCGGTGGCGGCGGCGGTGGCGGCGGCGGTGGCGGCGGCGGTGGCGGCGGCGGTGGCGGCGGCGGCGGCGGCGGCGGTGGCGGTGGCGGCGGTGTATTGGTCACGGGCGAACCGGATCGGTCGGGGCGGCTCGGCGGCCCAGAGCAGCGCGGCCCGGTCCAGTGCGGTGCGCTGGTGGTCGGGCAGCTCACCCGGCTCGGCGAAGACCTCGACCCGTGGCTCGCGCTCACCCGCCGCGAGCAGCACCTCCTGCACCCCGGCGGCCACGCCCGGCCGGTCGGCAGCCGCCGGCCCGAACACCTGCACCAGGTACATCCGGCGCGGTGGCGGCCACCGGGTGGGCCGGTCCGGGAACGACCAGACCCGCCAGAGTCCGCGTACCCCGTCTGGCACGGCCCGGGTGAGGGCGAGGTCCACCGGGTCGGGCCCGCCGGGGCCGTCGTACCGACCGGTCAGGTCCGGCGGGTACGGCACCCGGTCGCCGTGTTCGGCCAGCACCGCCGGATCGAACGGCGCCAGCCGGAAGTACGGTCGCGACACCGGCACACCGCGCGGCACCTCGTCGACCGTGTGGGTGTCCTCCCCGGCGTCGGCGAGCACCAGGGCGAGCAGGGCGGCGTCCGCCTCGGTGACCGTCACCCGACCGGCGGTCGCACCGAACACCACCGCCTGCGCCACCTCGACCGACCGTCCCTCGGCCAGCCACTGCCGCGCCCGCGCGACCAGCCCGTCGGGCAACCGACCCGCCAGGCGGAGCAGCAGGGCGTGCAGCTCGTCGATCCGTACCGGGATCCGCGCGTCCACTTCCGGACCTGCTGCCACGACCGCCCCACCCTCCGCAGTGCCCGTGCCGGACGAACGTACGAAGCGACTACGGCGCGCGGGCCACTTCGGTTCAGGTGACATTTCCCAAGTCGAGCCGGCCCGCACCGGCCACCTGCGGGAGGACCGCCGAAGCCGGCCGGATCGGTTTTCGCACCATAGGATCTGCCGCCCGGCTCACGTACAGTCCCGCCATTCGACTGCTTCTCAGTCGGCGGCGGCACCGATCGTCGGCTGATCGACAGGGAGATCCGTCATGACCGCGTCCGCAGCGCACAAGCCCGGCACTCCGGAGCCCGCTCCCGCCGCCGGTGGCCCGACGGAGCCGGCCGGGTCGACCCCGACCGCCGGTCCGGCCCAGCCGTCGGCGGCACCCGCCGGCCTCGCCTGGCAGGCGCCCCGTCAGCCAGCCACCGCGCCGGGCGGCGGCAACGCACCGGTCGCCCCGCTACCGGGCATCCCGGTCGGCCCGCCGTCGCAGCCACGGGCGGAGTGGGGCTGGCGCGGGCGGGCGAACCGGATCACCGGCGGAACGCTGAACCTGGTCGCGACCAAGGACGAGTTTGTGCACCGGGCCGCCCGCCGCCGGCTGCTCCGCCCGTTCAGCCGGACCATGTCCATCGTGGTGGCCAACCCGAAGGGCGGGGCGGCGAAGACGCCGACCGCGTTGCTCGCCGCCGCGACCCTCGGCTTCCACCGTGGTGGCTACACGCTGGCCTGGGACAACAACGAGACCCGGGGCACCCTCGGCATGCGGGCCGAGTCCGCCACCCACGAACAGACAGTGATCAACCTGCTGCACAACATCGACGAGTTCCTCGCCACCACGGCGAGCGTCGGACGGCTGTCGGCGTACCTGCGGCCGCAGAGTGCCCGGTTCGACGTGCTCGCCTCGGACGACGCCGCCGGCAGCATGGAGATCATCGACGACGAGGCGTTCACCAAGCTCTGGACCGCGCTGTGCCGGTTCTACCGGCTGATAGTGGTCGACACCGGCAACAACATCCGCTCGGCCAACTGGCAGTCGGCGACCGCCGTCGCGGACTGCCTGATCGTGCCCACCACCGTGCAGCGCGACGTCGCCGACAGTGGACTGTGGATGCTCGACCACCTGATCCGGACCGGTCGCGGCGACCTGGCCGAGAACGCCGTCGCCGTGGTCTCCTGCGCCGACCCCAAGCCGGACACCGAGCTGCTCGACGAGATCGTGGAGCGCTACCGCAGGGTGGTCCGGGACGTCGTCGTGATCCCGTACGACCGGCTGATCCGGTCCGGCGGACGGATCGAGTTCGACGCCCTCGCCCTGCCCACCCGTCGGGCCTGGCTGATGGCGTGCAGCTCGATCATCGACTCACTCGCCATCCGCGACCAGGGCTGACGGCCACCGCGCACCCGCGCCGGAGCGGCGTACCGCCTCGACCGCCCGCCGGAGCCCCTCACGGGCCCGTCGGTCCGCCGCCGCCTCGTCCGGCGTACCCGTGCCCTCGATCGGTTGGTCGGACCCGGCGCCCAGCTCGCGCAGCAGCACCAGCGCGGACTCCGGGCGGCCGAGATGCTCCGTGCCGACCACCCGGAACCGGGTGCCGGCCGGGAAGAGTACGCACTCACGCCCGGCCGGCGTCACCCCGGCCGTCTGCCGCCCGGTGGTCGACCAGACCGCGAGCACCGGTCGGCCCGGCTCCCACCGGTACGGCGACACCTCGGCGGCCAGCACCTCGGCCGCGCCGAGCACCGCACCCTCGACCGGCCCCGGCCCCGATCCCGATCCCGATCCCGATCGCACGGTCCAGGACGCGAAGACCGGTCCAGGGTGCACCGGCAGCCGCAGCAGGCCGCTGACCAGGCAGGAGGCCACCTCCCGGGATACCGGGTCGCCGTCGGTGTCGAACACCTCGTCGCCGGCCACGAACCCGACCACCGCGGCCAGGTCGGTCAGTACGGCGTCGCCGTCGCGGCCGTCGGCCAGCCCCCGGGGTGACCCCGTCACGATCGCGGCGTAGCGCGGGTAGCGGTCGCCCAGCAGTTCGCGCAGTGCCTGCCGCTCGCGCGGATCGCTCCGGTGGTCCGTCGCCGGCAGCGGTCCGGCCGGGTTGTCCACCGCGACGAGGCGTCCCGGCCGCAGGGCGGGTCCCGGATTCGGAACCGCCGGTTCCGGGTCGAGCGGTGGTATGCCCGCCAGCGGCAACGCCTCCCGGGCGGCGTCCGGTGGGGGTAGTTCGACCAGGTGTCCCGGTCCGACCACCGCCAACAGCGGACCGAAGCGGGCGACCAACGCGGCCCAGACCGGCGCGCCGGTGTCCGGCGGACTCGTCACCGCCAGCCGCAACGCGCTGGTGACCGTCGGCGGCAGCGCGCCGACCACCGTGTCGATCGCCGCCAGCGCCCCCGTCGGCGCCGCGACCGCGCCGGCACCGAGCACCAGCAACGGGTGGTTGGCGTCGATCGGCAGCCGCCGGACCAGGTCCTGTTCCGGATCGGGACCGGTCGTACGCAGCCAGAGCCCGCACCGGACCACCTCGATCGCCCAGTGTTCGTCGATCCGCTGGATCCCACCGGTGCCCGCGACGTCCGGCAGCGGCCGGCGCCACTCCGTCACCTGCGGCGGCGCTCCGGCGCGGTACACCAGCCGCTGCACGAACGGTCGCCAGCCCCGCCCACCGCTCGCGTCGACGGTGGTCCGAACCGTGGCTCCGTCGGAGTCGATGTCGGCGACCCCGCTCATCACCTCGACGGTGCCGCCGGTACGCGCCGCCAACCACTCCCCGACCGTGTCGGCGGTCGCGCTCTCCGACCCGTACGGGACCAGGATCAGTCGACGCCGCAGCTGCCGGGGCAGCGCCTCCAGCAGGTCGTACACGGATTCCGGTGGCAGTGCGGGCGTGCCGGGTCGACCGATCACCACGGTCGGCTGCTCGGTGTCCACGAACATGGACAGGATCGCCCCGGTCAGCTCCGGCCCGGCCGGGTCGGGCCCACCCCGGTCGGCGCCGGCCCGCGAAGGGGCCGCGTGGTGCACCCAGAGGCCGGCGGGGACGGCGGTGACCCGCAGTCCCGACGGCACGGCCCGCAGGGTCGACGGCAGCAGGCGCTGCCAGTCGGGTGCCGGGTGCCGGGCACCCTCCCGCTGTGCCGGCTCACCCGGTCGGAAGCACCACCACGTCCCGTCGACCACGAACAGCATGCCGGTACGGAGCAGCATCACCGGCCCGGTCGGTGCCAGCACCTCGATCCGCAGCTGGTCCGCGACGACCTGGGCGACCCCCGGCTGTCCCGCGTCGGAGAGCACCAGCCGGATCGACTCGCAGCGGACCGGGAGGTGCCGGCCGAGCAACTCGATCAGGGTGGCCAGCTCGATCGGCGGGTCGGCCGCCACGATCACCGTGTGCCGGTCGGGCTCCCTGGGCAGCCGGGGCGCGGCCAGCTCCGGCGGCACCGTGTCGCCCCGGACGATGACGATGCTCCGGTCGTACCCGTGCACCCGCGGATGGTCGATCGGGATGGTCATGGCGCCATCCTCACCCACCTCGTACGGCCGGGTCCGGGTGGGGCGGGCCGGGACGGGCCGACGGACGCCGGTGCGTCGGCGCCCTGCCACGCGGATGCGGTCAGTCGCCGATCCTGCTGCGTGGCACCATCTCCGGCGACCAGCGCAGGTCGTACCGGGGCGCGGCGACGGCCTGGGCGAACGCCGAGGCGGACGCCGGTGAGCTGACGATCCGCCAGTCCAACTCCTTGTCCACCTCGAACCAGATGACGCCGATGATGTCCCGGTGCCGGGGCAGCAGCCGGAACGTCTCCCTGATCCATTCGACCTTGCGGCCGTTGTCGTCGGCCGCCGCCGTCTCGGTGATGACCAGTGGCCGCTCGGTGAAGGTACGCAGCTCGCCGATGGTGTCGCCGAAGATCTCGTCGAAGTTCCGGTAGTCGGAGAAGTAGCCGGTGCCGTAGTAGCCGGACAGTCCCAGCCAGTCCACATAGGCGTCGCCGGGGTAGAGCGACTTCAGTGGGGTGGTGGAGTCGTCCCACTGCACGTTGGGACTCCACACCCAGGTCACGTTGGTGGCACCGGCCGTACGGAAGAGGTCGTGCAGGTGCCGCCACGCCCGGACGTAGTCGCCCGGACGGTTGCCGTTGGTCGCCTCGGACCACGGGTACCAGTCGCCGTTCATCTCGTGGCCGAAGCGGATGGCGACCGGGTAGCCGAGCGACCCGATCCCGTCGGCCCAGGACAGCAGGTAGTCGTCCAGGTCTCCGGCGGCGATCCGGGCCAACCGGTAGTCGGGCTGGTCCGACCGGATCTCGTCGATCTGCCGCAGCGGCAGCCCCTGCTCGCGGGCCTTCTCGTCGATCCGATAGTCCCACGGCTCCCAGGCCAGCATCGGCATCATGCCCCGATCGGCGACCCGGTCGAACAGCGACCGGTCGAACCGGCCGGAGGCCCAGTCCGCGCTGAACAGCATCACCTGCGGCTGGTGCTTCGCGGCCCTGGTGAACTCGTCCACCGCATCGAAGTCGTACGCGCCCTCGTGGGTCGTGACGCCGATGAACACCTTGCCGGCGGGCGGGAACACCTCCGGCTCCGCCGCCGGTGGCGGTGGCGGTGGGGAGGCGCTCGGCCGGCTCGTCGCCGCGACGTCGGAACCGACGCCGCCGCCCAACGGGTCCGCGGTCCGTGGCGCGACCGCGAAGGCATAGGTCAACAGGAGTACGGCAACCAGCGCGACCAGTACGCGCGGCAGCGTCAGCCTCAGCATCGCCCGCTCCTCAACCGTTGCCCGGCGTGTGCACCGGCCGGGCGTACGCACCCGGCTCCGGTCGGCCGTACCCGCCCGGATCGAGGCGGCCGTACCCGCCGGTGTCGAGCAGGCCGTACACGCCCGCCTCGATTCGTATGGCGGTCGGTGGGGACCACTCGCGGCGGCTGTCCCCGTCGACGTAGTAGACGGCCCAGCGGGCGGTGTGGCGACCGTCGGCCGGCGGTGCAGCGACGCCGGTCGCCTCGGCCGCCCGTTGCTCGGCGCGGGCCAGCAGCCCCGTCACGATCGCGATCGCGGGCGGGGCCAGGCTCGCCACCAGGGTCAGCGCCGGCCACACCCGCAGCAGCGGGTAGCTGTGGTCGAGCAGGTAACTCACCACCAGCATGGCGGCGGCGAGGCCGGCCCAGAGGAAGTGCAGCCGGAAGGTGGCCAGCGACTCGGTGGTCCGCAGCTTGCCCTTGGCGGTCACCACGAAGGCGAGTTTGCGACCCAGCAGCGCGGCGATGCCCGCCGCCACGTAGATCGGTCCGACGAACAGTGCCAGCGCCATCCCCACCACCCCGATCTCCTCGCGCTCGTGGGCGGCGATGTTGTAGCGACGCAGCCAGAGCCAGAGCGCGAACCAGGTGACGATGGTCGAGCCCCACAGCACCGCCCAGATCCGGGTGTCGAGTTGGACCGTACTCACGCCGGTGAGCAGGTAGAGCGCCGTGGCCAGGTTGCCCAGCAACAGGCTCACCGCGACGCTCGGGTAGTAGAACTGGAGCAGGCGGTACTGCCAGCGTCGCCGGGAGCCGAGGGCGCTCGGGGCGCGCAGGTCGGGGCGGACCAGGATCTCCCAGATGCCGGCGGCCCACCGCTTCTGCTGGTTCATGTAGTCCGCCCAGGAGCTGGGTCCCTCCCCGATCGCCACCACGTCCGGGGTGTAGACGCCCTTCCACCGGTTTCCGGTCGCCGGGTTGGCCGCGGCGTGGATCCGGATGCTGGTCAGGTGGTCCTCGATGATCGAGTCCTGGTAGCCGCCGATGGTCGCCCAGGCCGCGGGTCGGTAGAGGTGGCCGGTGCCGGTGAGCAGCGGCGCGTCCAGGCCGTTCCCGCCGCGCGCGATCAGTCCGTTGTAGAGGTACTGCTGGACCGAGGCGCCGTGCGCGACCCAGTTCTCGTGCATGTTGCCGTAGACCTGCGGCGTCACCACGAACGCGACGTCCGGGTCGCGGAAGTAGCCGAGGGTCCGCTCCAGGAAACCGGGCAGCGGCACGTGGTCGGGGTCGACGTTCGCGACCACGTCGTACCGGTGCTCGTGCTCGGCCCGCCAGGCGTTGTGGTTGCCGGACTTGGTCCGGGCCCGGAACTCGCCGCCGGGCAGGTTGTACTCCGGCCGACCCTTCCGGGTGAAGTGACGTACGCCGAGCCGCGCGGCCATCTCCCGTACGGCCGGGTCGTCGCCCTCGTCGAGGATCCAGACGTCGACCGGTCCGCAGTACACGATCTGTCTCATCCGGCGCAGCGTCCGCTCGGCGACCTCGATCGGTTCCTTGCTGGGCACGATGGTGGTGAGCAGGGCGACCCGCAGCCCGATCGGCGGGTCGACCGGGACCGGGTCCTTGGCGTTGAGGGCGAAGACCCAGACCGACACGTTCTGCGCGACGCGGATCAGTTCGACGGCGACGACCACACAGAAGCCGATCCGGGCCAGCATCGTCTGCCAGTTCCCCGGTCCGAACACACCCGCGCCCGGTACGTGTGCGGGCAGCAGCAGCCAGCCGACGAAGACCAGCCCGGCGGTCGCGTTGACGAGCACCAGGATGGTCAGCACCAGTCGCGCGGCGGGCGAGGCGACGTGGCGGAACTCGATCGGGGCCCGCCCCTGCCGGGGCGTTACCAGCGGACCCGCGGTGGCCCCGCAGCCGGCGTACGCGACCCTGGCGTCGATGTTGCGCTGCCGACGACCGGGGTGCCGGTCCACTGCCACGGGTCCCGACGGGTCGGGGCGCCCGGACGGGGGCGGTTGGTACGGGTGTGTCCGGCCGGCGACGCTCACGATCCCCCCAAAGAACCCGAACTCTGCTCGCGACAAACCCTGCTAGACCAGATCCTAAACGCCCTGTCGCGACATACCAGGCGATCCAAACGAGTCACCCGAAAGCCTGGCTACCCGGCAAGACGCCTCCGACAGAGCTGGTCAGACCCCCGTACGCTCGTCGACCAGCAGGGCCAGCGTGAATCCGGTCAGCCGCCACACCTGCGCGATCTGGTAACGCGTACGCAGGACCTGCTCCTTGCGCTCACCGAGGGCGTGGACGGGGTCGGTCTGGGCACCGGGGCGGACCACCCAGATCCGGCGGGCGTCACCGAGACAGCGGGCGACGTCGGCACACTCACCGGTCGAGAGCTGCCCGTCGGCCCGTACCGGACCGGTGGCGAGCAGGTCCACCGGCTGACGGTCGGCCGACAGGTAGCGGGCGAGCACACCCCGGCCGTCCCAGCCACCGGCCCCGCCGACCGCGCCGTAGACAACACCGTCGCCGGTACGCATCCCGGACTCGACTATCTGGGCGAGGTGACGGGTCGCCTGCCGGTGTCCGTCGGGGGCCCGGAACGCCGCCTGGACCGGCAGGCCGATCAACCCGATCGCGACCAGCACCGCCACGCCCCACCGGGCGGGTACCCGACCCAGGGCGGCCGCGCCGAGCGTCGCCCAGGCCGGCAGGGTGAAGATCAGGCTCTGCGCCAACCCCAGCGGGGTCACCGACGCCACGAGCAGCAGGACCAGCAGCGGCACCACCGCCCACGCGGTGCAGATCGCCGCGGCGTACCGCAGCGGGAGGCTGAACAGGGCCAGTCCGAGCAGCAGCAGGCCGAGTGCGGTGGCACCGAACAGGTCCCTCGGTGTCGCGGCGAGCAGCTGCCCGCCGGGGTCGGCGATCCGGCCGAGCCCGGTCGCGTACCGGGCGCCGAGCAGGAACAGCCCGGCCACCGGGAGCACCCCGGCGCCCGCCGCCACCAACCACCGGTACCCGACCTTCCGCCCGAAGGCGAGCACCACCCAGCCGTGCCCGGCGAGCAGCACCAGCGCGACCGCGTGGGACAGCCCGAGAAGCGCGACCGCCACCGCGTACGCGACGAACCGCCAGCGGCTCGGCCGGTCGATGACGAGCACCAGGAACAGCGTCGCCAGTACGGCGGCGAGCAGGGCGAACGCGTACGGTCGGGCCTCCTGCGCGTACCTGGTCGAGGTCGGCAGCAGCGCGAAGATCACCCCGGCGAACAGGCCGACGCGGGGGGTGAACAGCCGGCCGCCCAGCACCCCGACGAGGGCCGCGGCGGCGGTCATGGCGAGCGCCGAGGGCGCCCGCAGGGCCAGGTCGGAGGTGCCGAGATACTCCGCCCACGCCCGCATGAACAGGTGGTAGGGGATGCCGGTGACATCGGCCCAGCGCTGCGGGGACCAGTTCTCCCGCCAGGTCGAGGTGGCCATGCCCCAGGTGCCGAGTTCGTCCCGCCAGAGTCCGGGGGCGGCGGCTCCCCGTACGCCGAGCGCGCCCATCAGCAGGGCCGGCACCAGCCACGGCGCGATCCGCCAACCGAGCCTCCGCCCGGCCGCGCCGCCGTCCGCGGAGCGGTCCGCCGCCCCGGCACGGCGTCCCCGCCCGTCCCGGTCCTCGCCCCAGGGATCCTCGACACCGTCCGGACGCCCGATTCGGGGCATCACCACGGTTTCCGCATCCTTCATCGTGCCTCACGCTTCCCTACGGATCGGGCGGTCAGGGCCACGGCGAGGCCGCCGGCGAAGCGGTGCCGGGACAGGGGGTTCCGAGTGGTCGGGTCAGGGCCGCACGACCCCTACCCGTGGGCCGGGCTGTCACCTGGATGCTAGTGAGACGGGTACGGAGAAACGCCACGAATGCGAAGCAACCACGGTCGTACGGTGTGCTGCCGGCGCGTCATCGCACGAACGGGTGACAGTCAGCCGGATTGCCCGGACGGGCTCGGGCCGGGTTTCTCCCCGACCCCGCCCCGGCCGCCCGGCCGGGTGCTGGCCAGCCAGATCCCGAAGATCATCGCCAGTACGGCCGGCACTTCGATCAGCAACCGCAGCCCGCTGATCGAGAGCGTCTCGTGGAAGGCGGTCACCCCGATCACCACGCTGGCGATCGGATCGACCAGGGTGATCGCGGTCAGCGGTGCGGCGAGCGGACCGTTCTGGAACGCGTTCTGGTTCAGCATCACGCCGGTCAGCCCGACCACTATCAGGGCGTAGAGGTGCCAGTCGGTGAGTATCGCGAACGGGTCGGCGAAGGCCCGCCCGGTGAATGCCTTCAGCAGCACCGCCACCCCGGCGTAGAAGATGCCGGTGGCGATCCCGAGCAGGGTGCCGCGCAGGGCGCTGGTCGCCCGGTGGGCCAGGGCGAGGCAGAGGGCGACCGCCGCGCCCGAGCCGATCGCCACCCCCAGCCAGCCCATCACCGACGGCTCGGACAGTCCGGGTCGGGGGCGGGCGACGATGAGGAAGGCGCCGAGCCCGACCACGCACGAGGTGACGGCGATGACGTCGCGGGGATGCGGACGCCGACGGTCCAGTGCCGCCTCCAGCGGGATGGCCAGGAACATGCCACTGATCAGCAACGGCTGGACCAGGGTCAGCGGCCCGAACCGGAGCGCCACCGCCTGGAGCACGGTGCCGGTGATGTCCGGCACCTTACCCAGCAGCCAGCTCGGTCGGCGCAACAGCCGCATGAACAGCCGGGGATCGAAGGTCTGGTGCGGCGGTTCCCGGCGGGCGGCGCGTTGTTGCAGCGCCGCTCCCGTCGCGAAACAGGCAGCGGCGCAGAGTGCCAGCAGGACCGCCAGGGGCGTCACGCGGCGTCCCGCCTGCGACGAGGGCCCCACGATCCCGTACGCACACGGTAACGCTACGCGACCATCGTCGCCTCGGTGCCGGAGTTCCATGGCAGGTCACGGAGGGTTCGGCCGGACGGACCGGGCCGAACCCTCCGTGATCGACGCGCTGACCGGTTCAGGACGCGAGGGCGCCCGCGGCGCGGCCCTCGTGCAGGGTCAGGTTGCGTCCGTCGGCCGGGTCGAACAGGTGGATCTTCTCCAGGTTGAACCAGATCCGGCGGCTCTCCCCCTCCCGTACCGTCGACTCCGCCGACAGCCGGGTCACCAGGTTGGCGCCGGTGCCGCCCAGCTCCTCAGCGCCCGCGTCGGCGGCGAGCTCCCGCAACTCGGCCGCAGTGGCCCGCTCCCCCTCGACGGTGAGGTAGACGTACTTGTCCGAGCCCATGGACTCGACGATCTCGACCGGCGCCTCGAACTCCGCTCCCCGGGCGCGGGTGTCGTCGTCGACCAGGGCCGCGTCCTCGAAGTGCTCCGGGCGGATGCCGAGAATCAGATTCCGGGGAGCGTCGGCGGCCGCCAACTCGCGCCGGAGACGGTCGCCCAGCGGCAGTTCGCCCAGCGCCGTCCGCAACCGGTCCTCGGCCGCCTCGGCCGGCAGGAAGTTCATCGACGGCGAGCCGATGAAGCCGGCGACGAACAGGTTCACCGGGTGGTCGTACAGCTCCTGCGGCGGGCCGACCTGCTGCACCGCGCCGGCCCGCATGATCACCACCCGGTCACCGAGCGTCATCGCCTCGGTCTGGTCGTGGGTGACGTAGACGGTCGTCGTACCGAGCTGCTTCTGCAACCGGGACACCACCGTACGCATCTGCACCCGCAGTTTCGCATCCAGGTTGGACAGCGGCTCGTCCATCAGGAACGCCTTCGGACTGCGGACGATCGCCCGGCCCATGGCCACCCGTTGGCGCTGCCCGCCGGAGAGGTTGGCCGGCTTGCGGTCGAGCAGCGCGGTCAGCTCCAGCACCCGCGCGGCGTCGTCAACCTTCCGCTCGATGGTCGCCTTGTCCAGCTTCGCCAGCCGCAACGGGAAGGCCATGTTCTCCCGGACCGTCATGTTCGGGTAGAGGGCGTACGACTGGAACACCATGGCGATGTCCCGGTCCCTGGGTGCCCGGTCGTTGACCCGCTGCCCGTCGATCCGCAGTTCGCCGCCGCTGATGTCCTCCAGCCCGGCGATCATGTTCAGGGTGGTCGACTTGCCGCACCCCGACGGGCCGACCAGGATCACGAACTCGCCGTCGGCGATCTCCAGGTCCACGTCGTGCACCGCCACGGTCCCGTCCGGGAACCGCTTGCTCACCTTGTCCAGCACGATGTCAGCCACAACAATTCACCCCTTGACTGCGCCGGAGGTCAGACCGGACACGATGCGGCGCTGGAAGAACAGCACGAACAGAATGATCGGAACGGTGATCACGACCGCGGCCGCGCAGATCGCCCCGGTCGGGTCCTCGAACTGCGACTCGCCGGTGAAGAACGACAACGCGACCGGCACCGTACGGGACCGCTCGGTCGAGGTGAGCGAGATCGCGAACAGGAAGTCGTTCCAGCAGAAGATGAAGACCAGGATCGCCGTGGTGAACACCCCCGGCGCGGCCAGTGGTGCGATCACCCGCCGGAACGCCTGGCCCTGGGTCGCGCCGTCCATCTTCGCCGCCTTCTCCAGGTCCCACGGGATCTGCTTGAAGAACGCCGAGAGCGTGTAGATGGCCAACGGCAGGGCGAACGTGATGTACGGCAGGATCAGCCCCGGCCAGGTGTCGAAGAGCCCCAGCGACCGCTCGATCTCGAACAGCGGGGAGACCAGCGACACCTGCGGGAACATCGCGATCAGCAGGGAGAGCCCGACCAGCAGCTTCTTGCCGGGGAAGTCCAGCCGGGCGACCGCGTACGCGGCCATGGTGCCGAGCACCACGGCGATCGCCGTGGCGATCAGCGCGATGCCGATCGAGTTGGCCAACGCCCGGACGAACTGGTCGGTGGCGAAGATGGTCCGATAGTTGTCCAGGGTCCACTCACGCGGGACGAAGTTGCCGTCGGTGAGCGTGGCGGTGGTCTTGAACGACAGCGACGCGATCCAGAGCACCGGGACCAGCGCGAACACCACCACTACCAGGTCCAGCAGTCCCCACCGCCACTTCGCCGCGGCGGTGCTGTCGGCGGCCGACATCAGCGCCTCCCCTCGTCGGCGCTGCCGGGGGCGGCGGTGCCGAACAGCTTCACGAATACGAACGCGATGATCGCCACGGTCAGGAAGATGAGCACCGACATGGTCGAGCCGATGCCGAGGTTCAGCCCCCGCATCAGGTTGTTGTAGGCCAGCATCGACACCGACGAGGTCTCGTTCGCCCCGGCGGTCAGCACGAAGATGTTGTCGAAGACCCGGAACGCGTCCAGCGTCCGGAACAGCAGGGCGACCAGGATCGCCGGCTTCATCACCGGCAGCATCACCTTCGTGAACCGCTGCCAGCCGGTGGCGCCGTCCATCGAGGCCGCCTTGAGCAGGTCCTCGGGCACCAGGGCCAGCCCGGCCATCAGCAACAGCGCCATGAACGGGGTGGTCTTCCAGATCTCGGCGACCATGATGATCCCCAGCGCGCTGGCCCGCTCGGTCAGCGGCGCACCGTCACCGAACAGGGTGGCCAGGTAACCCGTGCCGGGTGTCCAGGCGTACCGCCAGGAGAAGGCCGCAACGACGGTGACGATCCCGTACGGGATCAGGGCGGCCGTGCGGACCAGCCCGCGCCCGACGATGGTCCGGTGCATCACGATGGCCAGTCCCATGCCCAGCACCAGTTCGACGGCGACCGTCACGACGGTGATCAACATGGTCACGCCGAACGCCGTCCACCAGAACTCGTTGCTCAGCACGGTGGCGTAGTTGGCGAGCCCGACGAACTCCCGCTGGTCCGGAAACTTCAGGTCGAACCGCTGCAACGACAGCCAGACCGAATAGAGGATCGGGTACGCGGTGACCGCGACCATCACGAACGCTGCCGGGGCGCAGAGCAGCCAGGCCAACCGCCGCTCGGCCCGCTTACCCTCGCTCAGCGCCGCCGCGGCCCGCCGCTGCGACGGTATGCGGCCGGGCGCACGGCTCGGTTCCGCCGTCGCCGCCGGCTCCGGGACGGTGTCGGTACGCGGCCCGCTCACGGCAGTACCCCCTTGGACTCCAGCGCGTCCTGTGCCGCGTCCCGCAACCGGTCGGCGGTCTGTTCGGGTCGGATGCCGCCGGGCGGGGAGAGCGTCGCCGACAGCACGGTGGAGATGTTCTGGTAGGCCGGGCTGCGCGGCCGGGTCGCCGCGTCCCGCAGCTCTTCGAGGATGGTGTCGCGCATCGGGTACGCCTGCGCCATCTCCGGCTCCGCATAGACACTCTCGATCGTCGGCGGCACACCGTCGTTGACCGCCGAGAACTTCTGGTGCTCGGCGCTGCGCAGGCAGGCCGCCGCCTCGAACGACTCGGCCGGGTGGCGCGAGTAGCGGCTGACCGCCAGGTTCACCCCGCCGATCGTCACCCGGCTCGGGGTCTGCGGGTCCACGCCGGGGAAGCGCGCCCACTTCACCTTCTTCGCCAGCTCCGGGTCGGCCTCCTGCATCGCCGGGTAGACGAACGGCCAGTTGAGCTGGAAGGCGCCGCCGCCGGACTGGAACTCCAGCCGGGCCTGGTCCTCGATCGTGTTCGAGAACGACGGGGTCGTGACGCCCGCGGTGGCGAACCGGCGCAGCACCTCCAGCGCGCGGACCGCGCCGTCGTCGAAGACGGCCTTCGTGCCGTCGTCGTTGAGGATCTGCCCACCGGCGCTGGCGACCAGGGTGTTGTAGAGGACCACCAGACCCTCGTACTGGGCACCCATGGTGATCACCCGGTACGGGCCACCGCGCGACTTCAACTGCTGCGCCATCTCGATCATCTCGTCCCAGGTACGGGGCGCCCGGTCGACCAGGTCGGACCGGTACCAGAGCAGCTGCACGTTGGTGTTCTTCGGCGCGGCGAAGAGCTTGCCCTCGTACCGGGCGGTTTCCAGCGGTCCGGAAAGGGTGCCGCGCTCCGCCTCAGCCCGCTGCGCTCCGGTCCACTCCCGCAACCAGCCGGCGCTGGCGAACTCCTGGGTCCAGGTCACGTCCAGCCCGAGTACGTCCATGCCGCTGTCCTCGGCGGCCAGCCGGCGGACCAGTTGCACCCGCTGGTCGTCGGCGGCCCGGGGCAGGATCCGGTACGCGATCCGGTACCGGCCGCCGGCCTGCGCGTTGCAGTCGTCGACCACCTGCTGGAGGTTCTGCTCCGGCGGGTAGTAGAGGTTGACCGTGGGCGGCCCACCGTCACCACCGGCACCGCAGGCCGCCAGCGGGGCCAGCAGGGCCAGCCCGGCGGCGGCACAGGCGAGCCGGAACCCAACCGGGCGCGCCGGTCGGGCGGCGTCCGGCTCACTCATGGCGGCACCCGGTCCTGATCCGCAGCGGCACCGGGCCGGTTCGGTGCCGCGTGCCGCGCCGGGCGGTCGGCGTACGGTCCCGACCGGTCGTCACACCACAGTGATCGCTCATCATGTGCCCTTCCCTCCACGACGGCCGGAGCGCGTCCGTGCCCCGGCCCACGGCGAGCGACATCGCACCCGGCCGTGGCTGCCCCGGCGGCCGACGGTGCGCTGTCGCCCGGTCCCACTGCCCTCCGGCGAACCCGGCGAAACCTCGTGACCAGGCACGGGTCCGACCCGTATGGTTGCGCGCCGATCACCACTAGGCTGTCGGAGAGACGTACGTCGATCGTAGAGGGGCAGCGATGAGACTCACGGTGACGACACTGGCCCGGGTGGCGGTCGCCGCCGTCACCCTGGTCGCCTGGCAGGCCGTACCGGCGCCGGCAGGTGCCGGGCCGGGCACCGCCGGCCACTCCGGCGAACCGCCGAGAACGCCGACGGCCCAGGGGTACGCCGGCGCCGTGTCGACCGTCGACCCGATCGCGACGGCGGTGGGCGTCGACGTCCTGCGCCGGGGCGGGAACGCGGTCGACGCGGCGGTGGCGGCGGCAGCCACCCTCGGCGTGACCGAGCCGTTCTCGGCCGGCATCGGCGGCGGTGGCTTCCTCGTCTACTACGACGCGCGCACGAAGCGGGTGCACACCATCGACGGCCGGGAGTCGGCCCCGGCGTCGACGCGGCAGGACTCGTTCGTCGACCCGGCCACCGGTGCGCCGTACGCCTTCCAGGAGGCGCGGGTCAGCGGGCTCTCGGTCGGCGTACCCGGAACGCTTCTGACCTGGCACGAGGCGCTGCGTAAGTGGGGCAGCCGGCCGTTGTCGGCGCTGCTGTCCCCCGCGGCCGACGTCGCCGAGCGCGGGTTCACCGTCGATCCGACGTTCCGTCAGCAGGTGAGCGACAACTCGGCGGCGTTCGCCCAGTTCGACTCCACCCGGGCGCTGTACCTGCCCGGCGGGCAGCCGCCGGCGGTCGGGTCGAGGCAGCGCAACCGCGACCTCGCCGACACCTACCGGCAGATCGCCCGGCACGGCGTCGACGTGTTCTACCGGGGCCCGATCGGAGCGGACCTCGTCGCCGCCGTGCAGCGCCCGCCGGTGGCCGATGATGCGACCGTGCCGTGGCAGTTCCCGATCCGACCGGGCGGGATGACCCGGACCGACCTGGCCCGGTACGACGTCCGGTTCCCCGCGCCGACCCGGTCCGACTACCGGGGCTACGACGTGTACGGCATGTCGACGCCGTCCAGCGGAGGTGTCGCCGTCGGGGAGGCGCTCAACATCCTGGAGCGGTTCGACCTGTCGACGATGACGGTGACCGAGGCGCTGCACCACTACCTGGAGGCGAGCGCGCTCGCGTACGCCGACCGGAACCGGTATGTCGGTGACGACACGTCCCAGCGGGTGCTGCGGGAACTGCTCGACGACGGGTACGCGGCCGAGCGGGCCTGCCGGGTCGACCCCAACCGCGCCGCACCGAAGCCGGTCCTGCCCGGCGACCCCGACGGCCGGTACGGCGGCTGCGCGACCGCGCCGACCGGCGCCGAGGGTTACCCCGGCCAGAGCACCACGAACCTGACGGTGGCCGACCGCTGGGGCAACGTCGTGGAGTACACCCTGACGATCGAGCAGACCGGCGGCAACGCGATGGTGGTGCCCGGTCGCGGTTTCCTGCTCAACAACGAGCTGACCGACTTCAGCTTCGCGCAGACGCCCGGTGCCGCCCCGGACCCGAACCTGCCCGCGCCCGGCAAGCGGCCGCGCAGCTCGATGTCGCCGACCATCGTGCTCGACGACGGCCGGCCGTTCCTCGCGCTCGGCAGCCCCGGTGGCGCGACGATCATCACCACCGTGCTCCAGATCCTCGTCAACCGGATCGACCTGGGCATGTCGCTGCCGGAGGCGATGGCCGCGCCGAGGGCGTCGCAGCGCAACAGCGCGGCACCGCAGGCGGAGCCGGCGTTCATCGCCGGGTACGGCGCGCCCCTGTCCGGGTTCGGCCATCCGCCGTTCGCGAGCACACCCGAGCTGGGCGCCGCCACGGCCGTCGAGCTCACCGGCCGGCACGGTTTCCTGGCGTCGGCAGAACCGGTACGCCGAGGTGGCGGGGCGGCGGCGGTCGTCCAGCCGACCTACTAGGGTGTGCCTGCCAAGATCAGCCCGTCGGGTGAGGAGTCGGAGATGACAGCGGTGGCGCAAACCAGCTTCGGTCTGGTCGGCAGCGGCTGGCGCTCTCTGTTCTTCCTTCGGTTGGCTCGGCTGCTACCGGACCGGTTGCGGGTCACCGGTGTGGTCACCCGTACCGCCGAGCGGGGCGACGAGGTGACGGCGGAGTGGGGCGTGCCGACCTTCCGCTGCACCGCCGACCTGCTCGCCGACGAGCGGCCGGACTTCGTCATCGTGTCGGTGCCGTGGGCGGTGACCCCGACGGCGACCCGTGAGCTGGTCGCGGCCGGGGTGCCCGTACTCGCCGAGACGCCACCGGCGCCGGACCTGGACGGGCTGCGTTCGCTCTGGTCCGACGTGGGCGACAGCGGCCTGGTGCAGGTCGCCGAGCAGTACCTGCTGATGCCGGGACACGCCGCCCGGCTCGAACTGGTCCGGGCCGGGGTGATCGGCGAGCCGACCTCCGTACAGATCTCGTCGACCCACCTCTACCATGCGGTCTCGCTGATCCGCGGCCTGCTCGGCGTCGGCTACGACGCCGCCGAGGTCAGCGCGCGGGCCTTCGTCGCGCCGCTGGCCGATCCGCTGTCGCCGGGCGGGTGGAGCGGTGACGACACGCCCCGGCGGCTCGCCACCACCCTGGCGACGATCGACTTCGGCGGCCGGATGGGCCTGTACGACTTCACCGACAACCAGTGGTGGAACCCGCTGCGGGCCCGGCGGCTGACCGTACGCGGCTCGCTCGGTGAGATCGTCGACGACCGGGTGGTCCGGCTGGTCGACCCGACCACACCGGTGGAGTCGTCGCTGGTACGCCGGCAGACCGGGCTCGACCTCAACCTGGAGGGGCTCGACCTGAAGCACATCAGCTTCGATGGTCGGGTGGTGTACCGGAACCCGTTCGTGGGCAGCGGGCTGTCCGACGACGATCTCGCGGTGGCCGACATCGTGGCCCGTACCGGCGCCTGGGCGCGCGGGCAGGGCGAGCCGCCGTACCCGCTCGCCGAGGCGTGCCAGGACCACCTGCTCAGCCTCGCCATCGAGGAGTCGGTACGCACCGGCCGGCCGGTGGTCACCACGACGGAGGCGTGGGCCGGGTAGCCGGTCGGTCGGCGCGGGCCCCGATGGGGTGGACCCGAGGCATTCGCCCCACCGGGACGGCGGTGAGCGTCTAGCTTGATCACGGAACGGAGGCCGTCGATCACGAAGAGGTGCCGCGGGTGTTCGCTGCTGTGGGACGGTTCGTGGTCCGCCACCCGATCTGGGTGATCGTGGCCTGGGTGGCCGCCGCGGTCGGGGTGATCGGGTTCGCGCCGACGCTGACCGCGACCACCGACGAGGCGTCCTTCCTGCCCTCGCACTACGAGTCGATCAAGGCAGCGGAGGTCCAGCAGCAGGCGTTCCCTCGGGCGGCGACCCCATCGGCGATCATCGTATTCGAACGCCGGGACGGGGGCCCGCTGACCGAAGCCGACGCCGCGAAGGTGGTCGCGATCGGGCAGGCGCTGACCGACCGCCGGATCCCGGACATCGTCGCGATCACGCCGACCCCGCCCTCGCCCAACCGGTTGATCCAGATCATCGCGGTCGAGATGACCCCGCAGCGCGGTCCCGCCGACCAGGCCCAGCCCGACGCGGTCAAGGTGCTGCGGGCGGCGCTGCCGGACCAGCTCGCGAACTCGGATCTCAAGGCCGGCACCACGGGTACGGCGGCACAGAACCTGGACGCCCAGGATTCCGGGAACCGGGCCAACGTGATCATCGGGGTCGCCACCATCGGTCTGATCATCATCCTGCTGTTGATCATCTTCCGGAGCCCGATCATCGCGCTGCTGCCGGTGATCGTGATCGGCCTGGTCTCGCAGATCGCAACCGGGCTGATCGCCTGGGCCAACCAGGCGTTCGACCTGAAGACCGACAGTTCGGTGAGCGCCATGCTCATCGTGGTGCTGTTCGGCGTCGGCACCGACTACATCCTGTTCCTGATGTTCCGCTTCCGCGAACGGCTACGGCTGGGCGAGGACCCGAAGACCGCGATGGTCAGCGCGGTCGCCCGAGCCGGTGAGGCGATCGCCTCGGCGGCCGGCGCGGTCATCATCGCCTTCCTGGCCCTGACCCTGTCCACGCTCGGCCTGTTCAAGTCCCTCGGGCCGGCGCTGGCCATCGCGGTCGCCACCACCCTGGTCGCCGGACTCACCCTGATCCCGGCCGTGGTCTCACTGCTGGGCACGAAGGTGTTCTGGCCGTCGAACGCGTGGCGACACGAACCGCGCGGCGCCCGGTTCGCCGCTATCGGCCGGTCGCTGGCCCGCCGGCCGGCGGTGTACGCGGCCGTGTCCGGCGCCGGACTGGTCGTACTGGCCGTCTTCGCCCTCGGCTTCCACCCCAACTTCGACCTGAGCAGCGGTTCGACCTCGACCGAGTCGGAGTCGAACGTCTGGAGCAAGGAACTGCTCAGGGGCCTGCCGGCCGGCGCCACCGAGCCGTCGAACGTGTTCCTGCGCTCGGACACCGGCGCTCCGCTGCCGGCCGACCGGCTCGGGGCGTACCGGGACGCGCTGGTCAAGGTGCCGGGCGTGGGGCAGGTCGGGCAGCCGACGCTGTCGCCGGACGGCAAGGTCGCCGACTTCCAGGTGACCCTGGCGAACACCCCACAGTCCTCGGCCGCGCTGCACACCGTCAAGGGTCCGCTGCGCAGCACCGCGCACGCGGCCGCACCGGACGGGACGACCGCGTTCGTCGGCGGTATCACCGCGGTGTTCGTCGACATCCAGGCGGCCGTCAACCGGGACTACGCCGTCGTGTTCCCGGTCGCGGCCGTACTGATCATGGTCATCCTGGGGTTGCTGCTGCGCAGCGTGGTGGCGCCCTGGTACCTGATGCTCTCGGTCGGTCTCGGCTTCGCCGCCACCCTCGGCGCCACCGTGCTGATCTTCCAGCACGGCCTCGGCGAACCCGGCCTGATCTTCATCCTGCCGGTGATCATGTACCTGTTCGTGGTGGCGCTCGGCACCGACTACAACATCCTGATGGTCGCCCGACTGCGTGAGGAGGCCCGCGAGGGGCGCAACCCGCGCGACGCCGCCGCGATGGCGATCCGGCACGCCGGACCGACGGTCGCCGCCGCCGGCCTCATCCTCGCCGGTACGTTCGCCTCGCTCATGCTGGCCGGCAACAGCACCCTCACCCAGATGGGCTTCGCCATCTCGGCCGGCATCGTCATCGTCGCGTTCGTGATGTCGCTGTTCCTCACCCCGGCGATCACCGCGCTGCTCGGCCACCTCGCCTGGTGGCCCGGACACGCGGACGTCGCCGACGACGGCGACCGCGAAGCCCCGGCCGGGCCCCGCGGTCGTGAAACGCCGTGATTGTTACCGCGGTTACCGGACCAGGGCCAGGCCGCTGAACGAGCGGTCGTACTCGGTGAACGACTGGTTGGTGTACGGGCCGTAGACCCAGGTACGCACCGAGTTGGCCGCCGTGTCGATCTCCACCAGCCGGACCGGGTTGGTGGTGTTCGAGTGGAACGTCTGGAGGAACGTGTAGATCTTGTTGCCGTTCACGCCGGTGTCCACCCGGTTGCCCGCGATCCCGACATGACCGGAGAAGACGAACCTGATGTTGGCGTACTGCTTGACCAGGTTGTCGAACAGGTACTGCGGGCTGGTCGCCCCGTAACCGGCGCTCTGCTCGATGTTGCCGTTGCCGTCGATGTAGTCGTGCGTGACGACGATGACATTGTGCCGGGGGTGCGTCGCCACCACGTTCTTCGCCCAGGTGACCGCCTGCGTACGCGGCCACAGCTCCAGGGTCAGCACCAGCCACTGGAGGCCGCCGGCCTCGTAGGTGGAGAACGAGTTGTCCACCTTGCCGGCCTCGAACTGTCCCTTGACCGCGCCGTACTGGCCGGAGGTGAAGTACTGGTTGAACACGGTGGTGTCGCGGACCAGTTCGCGGGTCCGGGCGGGATCGCGGGCCGAGCCGCCAACCCCGGTCGCCTGGGTGTCGTGGTTGCCGAGCGCCAGCGAGTACGGGATGCCGGCGGTCTCCAGCGGACGCATCGCGTTGCGGGCGATCGTGTACTGCGAGTGGTCGGGCGTGTCCCAGTTGACCACGTCACCGGAGTGGGTGACGAAGCGCAGGTCCAGTGCGGAGCGGTTGTTCACCAGCCAGTCGGTGCGCTGCCGGAACCGGGTGTCGGCGGCGTTCAGCACCTCCTGCTGGGTGTCCGGCATGACCGCGAAGCTGAACTTCGTGTCGACGGTGGTGCCGGGCGTCTCCATCCGGGCGTACGCCAGGTGGACGTTGCGGTCGCAGGTGGTCGACTGGAAGTCGTTGATCAGCTCGATCTTGACGTTGTGCTGCCCCGCGCCGACCGCCGCGCCGATCGGATAGGTGCCGTAGCTGGTGGCGCTGACGATGGTGCTGGTGCCGACGGCGGTGCCGTCGACCGTCACCCGGATGGTCGGCCAGCCCTGGCAGTTGTCACCGATCGCGCCGACCAGCACCCGACCCGAGCCGGTGATCGTGGTGGTGGCGTAGCTGTTGTTGCCCCAGAGCGAGGCGTGCGTGCCCGATGCCGGCACCGGGGTACCTGTCGCCGTCCGGATCGCCCCGTTCACCACGACGAACTGCGACGGCTCCGCCGCGCTCGCGCTGCCGGCGAAGGCGATCCCGCCGGCCACCACCGTACCCGCGAGCAGTGTCGCCGCGGCGGATCTGACTCCCCTGATGCGCATCAATCCTCCATGCACGTTACGCCCGACATTCGGACACCTGGACGATAAACAAGATCGGTACGATATATGCAAATACCTGACACACAGCGCAGAAACCTCGGCTGTACGCCACCTTTCCCGTACGTGACGACCGGCCGGCAGTGGCAGGACATCCAAGTCGGACGATGTCGGGTACGTTGCTGACCCATGCGGCTACGTATGATCTCCACCCTGCTCACCGGCGTCGTCGTGCTGACCGGCACGGCCGGCTTCACCACCCCACGGGACCCGGACTGGCGACTGCACGACACCGGCGCGACCGTACGGCTGCGCGGCCTCGCCGCGATCAGCGAACGGGTCGCCTGGGCCAGCGGCGCCGCCGGCACCGTCCTGCGCACCGTCGACGGCGGCCGCAACTGGCGGCAGGTCGGCCCGGCCGAGGTGAGCCTCGAACTGCGCGACATCGAGGCGTTCGACGCCGACCACGCGGTGGCGCTGTCGATCGGCCCCGGTGACCAGTCACGGGTCTACCGCACCGACAACGGCGGACGAACCTGGACCGAGACCTTCCGCAACACCGACGAGCGGGCGTTCTACGACTGCCTGGCGTTCTCCGACCGCAACCACGGGCTGGCCCTGTCCGACCCGGTCGACGGCCGGTTCCGCATCCTGTCCACCTCGGACGGCGGCCGGACCTGGGAGGTGCTGCCGACCGCCGGCATGCCGGCGGCGCTCGACGGCGAGTTCGCCTTCGCGGCCAGCGGCACCTGCCTGGTGACCGCCGACCGGAGCGCCGGCCGAGCCTGGTTCGCCACCGGCGGCGGTGCCTCCGCGCGCGTCTTCCACACCGACGACCGGGGCCGGACCTGGCGGGTGACCGCGAGTCCGGTCCCGAGCGGGCCGTCCGCCGGCATCTACTCGCTGGCGTTCCGCGACGCCCGGCACGGAATCGCGCTCGGCGGCGACTACACCACCCCGGCGAGCGCCCCCGACGGCGCGGCGACCAGCCACGACGGGGGCAGGACCTGGACACCCGCGCGCAGCCAACCGGGCGAGTACCGGTCCGGCTCGGCCTGGGTGAAGCGGGGCGGGTGGCTGACGCTCGCGGTCGGGCCGACCGGCAGCGACCTCAGCCTCGACGGCGGAAACCACTGGCGACGCTTTGACAGCGGCAGCTTCGACTCGGTCGACTGCACCCCCGGCGGGCACTGCTGGGCCTCCGGCGAACAGGGCCGGATCGCCTCACTGCGCTGGCACTGATCACCGGCGGGCCGACCGGCGGCACGCCGAACCGCCGGTCGGCCCGCCGGACCCGCCTCGTACGGGACATTTACCGGATTCGTACGTTGTCGGCCTAGGGTCCCGGTATGGCCCCACCGGACGCGATAGCCCACCTGCTGCGCCGCGCGACCTTCGGCCCCACCGCCGAAGAGGTCGAAGCGGCCGTACGCGTGGGTTTCGACACCACCCTCGACCGGCTGCTGACCCCGGCCGGGACCGACGCGGGCGCCGCCGCCACCCCCGCACCGCGCCTCGGACCCGACCCCCACGCCACGCTCGGCAAGGGTGCCGGCCGGGAACAGCGGCAGCAGGCCAACAAGCAGCGCACGGAACAGGCCCAGCAGGTCACTCGGTGGTGGCTGGACCGGATGGTCGCCGCCGACCACCAGCTCACCGAGAAGCTGATCTTCTTCTGGCACGGTCACTGGGCCACCAGCGTGCAGAAGGTGAAGTCCGCACAGCTCATGCTGGGCCAGTTGGACACCCTGCGGCGCTACGGCCGGGACGGGTTCGGGCCACTGGTGGCCGCGATGGTGCGCGACCCCGCGATGATCCTCTGGCTCGACGGGGAGAAGAACACCCGCAGGGCGCCGAACGAGAACCTGGCCCGCGAACTGATGGAACTGTTCACCCTCGGCATCGGCCACTACTCCGAGGACGACGTGAAGGCCGGGGCAAAGGCGCTGACCGGATGGACCGTGGTCCGGGAGTCGGGCACCGCCCGGTTCGAGCCGAAGCGGCACGACACCGAGCCGAAGACCATCCTCGGCCGGACCGACACCTTCGACGCCGACTCGTACGCCGAACTGCTCGCCGGCCTCCCCCGGGCCGCCGAATTCGTCTCCGACCGGCTCTGGTTCCGCTTCGCCGGCGCCACGCCTCCCAGCGATGGCGTCGAACCTCCCGCCGGTGGCGTCGAACCTCCCGCCGGTGGCGTCGAACCTCCCGCCGGTGGCGTCGAACCTCCCGCCGGTGGCGTCGAACCTCCCGCCGGTGGCGTCGAACCTCCCGCCGGTGGCGTCGCGCCTCCCGCCGGTGGTGCGACCGCCGACGTCACCGCGATCCTGCGCGCCATGTTCACCGATCCCGCCTTCGTCCGGACCCGTGGGCAGCTGGTCAAGCAGCCGGTGGAGTGGGCGGTCGGCGCAATGCGCCAGCTGCGCATCCGTCCCGCCGACCTCACCGAACAGCAGCGCAAGCAGGTGCAGTCCGGGCTGTCCGGAATGGACCAGGTGCCGCTGCGACCGCCGAGCGTCGGCGGCTGGCCGGCCGGGGCGGCCTGGCTCACCACCTCGTCGTTACAGGCCCGGATGCGGCTCGCCGACCTGTTCGCCGGTACGGCCGGCCCGGTGGCGGTCCAGCGGATCACCACGGCACCGGCGGCCGGCCGGCTCGACGCGCTGGCCCGGCTGCTCGTGGTGGACGCCTGGACCGAACGTACCCGCGCCGCCCTGACACCGCTGGCCGCGAACCCGGAACGGCTCATCGCGGCCGGCCTGGTGAGCCCCGAATACACCGTCAGCTGACCGGAGGTCACCCGTGGACATTCTGACCCGGCGCAAGTTCCTCGTCGCCAGCGGCGTGGTGGGCGCGAGCGCCCTGGCCGCGGGTGCCGGCACGTACGCGCTGTCCGACCTGTTCGAGACCGCGGGTACCCGCGACCCGGCCGGCCACACCCTCGTCCTGGTCACGCTCTACGGCGGCAACGACGGACTCAACACCGTCATCCCGTACGCGGATCCGGCGTACCACGACGCCCGCCCGGAGATCGCCTACTCGGCGCAGGAGGTCAAGCGGCTGGACGACAACTTCGGGCTGAACCCGGCGATGACCGGCCTGCACGGGCTGTTCGGACAGGGACGGCTGGCGGTCGTACGCGGCGTCGGCTACCCGAAGCCGGACCGCAGCCACTTCCGCTCGATGGACATCTGGCAGACGGCCACCCCGGACCGGCCCGGCACGACCGGGTGGATCGGGCGGTGGCTCGACGGTGCCGGTGGCGACCCCCGGCTCGCGGTCTCGTTCGAGTCGGCGGTGCCACCACTGCTGGCCGGCGAGCGCAGCGCGGGTGCGTCCGTACCGGTGGCCGGACGGGCGGGACGCGGCCGCCTGCCGGACCGGACGTTGGCCGCACTCGCGGCCAGCAGCCCCGGCGAATCCCCGGCGCAGGCCCGAGCGGCCGCCTGCTTCGCGGATCTCCGCTCGGTCGACACGATGATCACCGAGGTACGCGACGCGGCAGAGGAAGCCGACACCGGTGACGATCCGGAACGGCCGGCAGCGACCGCCACCGGCGGTGCGCGTACGTCGCTGGAGGCGCAACTCGACCTGGTGGCCCGGTGTGTCGAGGCGGGCGTGTCCACCCGGGTCTTCTCCGTGTCACTGGGCGGGTTCGACAGCCACGCCGACGAGAAGCAGTTGCAGGCGGTACTGCTCGGGCAGGTGGACCGGGCGATCACCGGATTTGTCGAGCGGATGGGTCGTACCGAGGCGGGCCGCCGGGTGGCGGTGGCGGTCTACTCCGAGTTCGGCCGGCGCGTACGCGCCAACGCCTCCGACGGCACCGACCACGGCACCGCCTCGAACGTCTTCCTGCTCGGTGCCGGGGTACGCGGTGGCCTCCACGGCGAACAGCCGAGCCTGACCGACCTGGATGACGGCGACCTCAGGTACACCGTCGACTTCCGCGACGTCTACGCCACCCTGCTGGAGCAGGTGCTCGACGGCGATCCGGAGCGGGTGCTCGGCGGCTGGTCCGGCCGGCGCGACGAACTGTTCGCACCGGTCTGACCGGCTGCCGCCGAGCCGACCTCCGAACCGCCGGTGCCGTGGCGCCGGGTGCCCCACCTCCACGGCGGTGCGGCACCCGGCGTGGTGGCGCCGAGGTCACCTACCGCGCGGGCCCGGCCCCTCCGTTGCGGCGGCGTCCGATCCGGCCGCTGCCGCGCCGACCGTGGCCGTGGCCGCGCCGCTGTCCGGCACCTCGACCAGATCCAGGCTGGTACGCAGGGTGATCGGCTTGAGCAGGGCGGCGGCGATGACGCCGACCACCGCGATCGCGGCCGAGATGAGGAAGATGTGCCCGGTCGCGTCGCCGTACGCGTTGCGCACGATGTGCGCCACGGCGTCCGGCAGCCCGTTGAGGTTGAGGCTGCCACCGGCGTCACCCGAGGCCGAGGCGGGCACACCGGCGGCGGCGAGATCGTGGGTGATCTGGTCGGTGACCCGGCGGGCGAGGACGGCGCCGAGGACCGAGACGCCAATCGTGCCACCGAGCGACCGGAAGAAGGCCACCGTGGAACTGGCCGCCCCGATGTCGCGCAGCGGCACGGTGTTCTGCACGGCCAGGACCAGGTTCTGCATGGTCATGCCGACGCCGACCCCGACCAGCAGCATCGCCGCGCCGACGAACAGCAGCGAGGTCTGGTGGTCGATCGTGCCGAGCATGACGAAGCCGGCCACGAGCACGATCGCGCCGCCGACGATGTAGGGCTTGACCCGGCCGCTCTTCGTGATCATGCGACCGGCGACGATCGAGGCACCGAGCACGCCGACCATCATCGGGATGGTGAGCAGCCCGGCCTCGGTCGGGCTGTAGCCGCGGCCGATCTGGAAGTACTGGCCGAGGAAGACCGCGCCACCGAACATGGCCATCCCGACCGCGAGACTGGCGACGATGGACAACGCGGTGGTACGCCGCCGCACGATGTCCAGCGGCACCACCGGTTCGGCGGCGCGGGACTCGACCAGCACGGTGAGCGCGAACAGAACCAGCGATCCGCCGACCATGGCGGCGGTCTGCCAGGAGATCCAGGCGAAGGAGCCGTCGACGAACGAGATCCAGATGAGCAGCAGGCTGACCCCGGCCGCGATGAGCCCAGCGCCCAGGTAGTCGATCTTCACGTTCTCCCGGCGGACGGTCGGCAGCCGCAGGGTGGCCTGGAGAACCACCAGGGCGATGGCCGCGACCGGTACGCCGACGAAGAAGCACCAGCGCCAGCCCAGCCACGACGTGTCGACGATCAGACCACCGAGCAGCGGCCCGCCGACCGTGGCGATGGCCATCACACCGCCGAGGTAGCCGTTGTAGCGGCCCCGCTCCCGGGGCGGGATCATCGCCGCGATCACCACCTGGACCAGTGCCTGCAACCCGCCGACGCCGATGCCCTGGAAGGCGCGGGCGGCGATGAGCTGGCCGGCGCTCTGCGCGACACCGCTCACGATCGAGCCCAGGACGAAGATCACGATGGCGATCTGGACCAGCGACTTCTTGTTGAACAGGTCGGCGAGCTTGCCCCAGATCGGGGTGGTGGCGGTCGCGGTGAGCAGGGTGGCCGTGACCACCCAGGTGTACTGGCTCTGCGAGCCGTCGAGCGCGCCGATGATCTGCGGCAGTGCGGTCGACACGACCGTACCGCTGAGCATCGCGACGAAGAGCACCAGCAGCAGGCCGCTGAGTGCTTCGAGGGTCTGCCGATGGTTCATCGGCGCCGCACCGGTCGACCCGGTAGCGGTCGTGGTGGTCGTGGGTGCGCTCATCGCGCGGCCTCCAGCAGTCTTGAAAGTGTCTCGGATCCGGGTTCGGGTTCGGTGAGGCTCCGAACCGCCTGCCCGGCGTGCGCCATCTCGTCACATCCGGGTCCGGGTGCCGACGCGCCGCCCGATCCCAGCTTCGTGGATACTTGCCCGCTGTGCAAGTTTTCCCATTGAGAAAATAGTCACGACAGCGTAGCCTCTACTGGTGGACACGACGCCCGGACGGCGGGAACGGAAGAAGACCGCGACGCGCCAGGCGCTGCACGAGGCCGCAATCCGGCTCGCCGTCGAGGAGGGCCTCGACCGGCTCACCGTCGAGGCGATCGCGGACGCCGCCGACGTCTCCCGGCGTACGTTCTCGAACTACTTCTCCAGCAAGGAGGAGGCGCTCTTCCACAGCGACCTGGTCCGCAACCGCCGCCTCACCGAGCTGGTCCGGGCCCGCCCGGCGACGGAACGCCCGTGGACCGCGCTGGAACGGGCCGCCGAGCAGCTGATCGCCGAGGGCGACAACCTGGACCCGGTGTGGCTGGCCCAGCGCCGCCTGATCCGGAGTCACCCCAGCCTCGCCGCCCAGCTCGTCGCGGTCTACGGCGCCGCCGAAAGCGACCTGACCACCGAGATCCTGCGGCGGCTGCCCGAGGGACCGGACACCGCCCTGCGGGCCCGGGTGCTCGCCGCCGCGTTCCTCAACGCGGTGCGCGCGGCCATCCAGCACTGGATCGACCGACCCGACCGGCCGCTCGCGGAGCTGGTGCGCGCGGCACTGACGTACGCCCGGGACGGCTGACCGGCCGACCAGCACATCGGACCGGACGGCGAACAGTGACGTTGGAGCACGGGCACATGGACCAGCACAGGACCGCAACCCCCGCGGCGGGCGGCCGCAACCGGATCCGAACCGGCGCGGACTCCCCGAGCAACACCGACGCCGGGCAGGTACGCGCCCACATCCAGCGGATAGCACTCGGGTTGTTCATCGAGAAGGGCTACGACAAAACCTCGCTGCGGGAGATCGCCGAGCAGCTCGGGGTGACCAAGGCCGCCCTCTACTACCACTTCCCCACCAAGGAGGACATCGTCAGCAGTCTCGTCGAGAGACGGGTCGCGGCGGTCGAGGAGCTGATCGGGTGGGCCCGACAGCAGCCCGATCCCGAGCTGATGCGGCCGGAGTTCGTCCGGCGGTACGCGGCCGGACTGCACGACGTGCACCACCACGAGGACGTACTGCTGTTCTTCGAACAGAACAAGACGCTGGTCAACACGCTGCGGGCCGGGACGCTGCTGCGGGAGCAGATGGTACGCGTCTTCGAACTGCTCGCCGAGCCGGACGAACCGCTCACCCAGCAGTTGTACCGGGTGATGGCCATCCTCTCGCTCCACGCCGGCTGGCAGATCCTGCGCGACCGCGGCACCAACGAGGAACGCCACCAAGCCACCCTCGACGTAGCCCTCCAAATCATGCACAACGCCAACCACCAACCCCCCTAACTCCCCCACCCACCCCCTCCCCACCCCCTCCCCCTCCCCACCCCCCACCACCGCGCCGATCTTGCAGTTGTGGTTGTTCACAGAGCATCCCAAACCCGACATACCGGGAGCCACAACTGCAAGATCAACGCGAGCGGGGGTGGGGTGGGGGGCGGGGGGGGGTGGGAGGGGTGGGGTGGGGGTGGGAGGGGTGGGGGGTGGGGGTTAGGCGGCGACGAAGCGGGTGGCGTCGGCGACTACGTAGCCGGTGGTGTTTTCGGTTCGGATGAGGAGGCTGCCGGCGGTGCCGGCGGTGAAGGGGTAGCTGCCGAGGGAGACCCACTGGCCGCCGGCGGACCGCTGGTCGACGGTGCGGGTGGTGATGCCACCGCTGTGCACGATGTCCACGGGTACGTTGCTGGCCCGGTTCTCGTGCGCGGTCCAGCGCAGGTAGACCGCGTACGTGCCGGCGGACGGCAGGGTCGGGGTGAACCGCATCCGGTTGACGCCCTTGGCGGTGTTGTCGTCGTGCTCGTAGTCGGGGCCGTAGTAGCCGCCGATCGAGGTGCTGCTCAACCAGGTGCCGGCCCTGGTGACCCCGCTGCCGGCCCGGCTGTCGAGGATCACCTCGCCGGCGACCGGCGGCGGCCAGACCAGCAGTTGGCCGTCGGCGAGCAGCCGGGTGCGCAACGCCGGGTAGTTGACGTCCTGCACGGCCGCGCCCGAGTCGATCGCCTGCAACGCCGCGGTGGCCGCCGACTGGGCGAGGATCATGAAGACCGGCTCCATCCGGATCGACCCGTACGCGATGTGGCTCGCCGCCAGGCAGACCGGTACGAACAGGTTGGCGCACTGGCCCCGGGCCGGCACAATCGACCGGTAGCTGATCGAGTACGGCGCGGGAACGCCGATCTGCACGTCACCCTCGTTGCGGACCCGGCCGCCGACCACCACCCGCTGGCAGTTGTGCGAGTCCATCGTGTAACTGGCCAAGCCGACCGGGTCGGTGACCGTCTCCTGGCCACGGCAGTTGCGCTCGGTCATCACGTACGCCGAGACCATCCGCCGGGCCTCGCGGACGTAGAGCTGTGGCGGCCACCCGCCGGTGCCGGTGAACTCGTCCGGTGCCAGTCCCCACGACCCGGTCGCCGACCTGATCGACGCCGGCAGCCGCGAGTCGTTGGCCAGGAACCACATCAGTCCCTGCTGGTAGGCACTGTGGTCGGCCGCCAAGCTGTCCCGGGCGGCGTAACTCGCGGTCGGGTACGCGTAGTTGGCGCCGATGAAGTCGGTGGAGAACGCCCCGTTGTTGTTGGAGTCGGTCTTGCCGTTGCCCACCCCGTGGGTGGTGAAGAACGGGCCGGTCCAGCCCGCCTGGACGTAGCGCAGCAGCAGTTCGTAGTCGGTGGCGTCGTAGCCGGCCGGGCGCGGGAACGGGATCCGGTTGGCCGCCTGGGTCAGGCACATCCGGTAGTTGTACGCCTGGATCAGGCCGTCACCGGTCCCGTTGGGCGCCACCGGGGCGGCCGAGATACCGGGCAGCAGCCCACTGGCCGGGCTGCCCGCCACCACGTACGGGTCGACCGGGAAGTTGAACTGGTGCCCGTTGCGAAGCTGCACCCCGTTGATCGTCTCGCCGTAGCTGCTGTTGCTCTCCCGGCCCACCGTCCAGGTCACGCCCGCCCGGTGCATCAGGTCGCCCTCGTAGCTGGCGTCGACGAACATCGGTCCCCGGAACACCTGGCCGTTGTCGGCGACGATCTCGGTGATCCGGTTGCCGGCCATGGTGACCGCGGACAGCCGGGTGCCGTAGTAGACCGGTACGCCCGACTCGGCCAGCAGGTCGTCGAAGACGGCACGGGCGACGTGCGGCTCGAAGGTGAACCGGGCCGGTGAGGTCGGGGTGACCGGGGTTCCGGCGTACTTGGCGTGCACCCGGCGGTAGAACTCGCCGGCGATCCCCTTGATCGCGGACTGGGTGCCGCTGTCGGTCATGCCGAGGCCACCGGTGGTCAGACCGCCGAGGTGGGTGCCCGGTTCGAGCACCACGGCGGTGCGGCCCATCCGGCGGGCCTGCACGGCGGCGACGATGCCGGCCGAGGTGGCGCCGTAGACCACCAGGTCGGCGGGGACGACGGCGGCGGCGAGGGCGGCGGTCGACAGGGCCGGCACACCGGCGACGACGACGGTGGCGCCGCCGACACGCAACAGCGTGCGGCGGGTGATCGGATGGGGCATGGCGCGCGACTCCTCCGTCAGTGGAATCGGGAGCGCGCCGCCGCATCCCTCGAATCACCCAAGACTCTCGGGCCGCCGTCCGACGTTGTCAAGGTCGTCTATCCGGTACGCCGAAATCCCGCACCCGGCTCGGCCGCCTCGATCCGCTCGGCTTGCTCGACCCGCTCGACCCGCTCGGCTTCCTCGGCTTCCTCGGCTTCCTCGGGCCGCTCGGCTTGCTCGGGGGCGCCGTGGCCCTCGTAGAGGTCGAGGTAGAGCCGGTTCAGCTCGTCGGCCAGGTCGTTGACCCTGTCCGGTCGTACGATGTCGTGCCCCAGCCCCAGTTCCCGGCCCAGCCGGTGCACGCGCAACGGCAGGTTGTTCGCCTCGGCCAGCCTCCGGGGCAGGTCGACGGCGGCCCGCCGGTCGATCGACTCGTCGTTGTCGGAGAACGCGACGGCCACCGTACGCAGGTCGCCGTGGACCGGCACCACCCTCAGGTTGATCGTGATCCGCAGGTACTGGGACAGTGCGGAGAGCCAGAAGCCGGTCCCGGTGACCTGGCGGTCGGGCAGGACACGAAACCCGAACAGTACGGTCAGCGGCTTGATCAAATAGCCCGGCGCCTTCGCCGGGTTCACGCCGTAGAACGGGGCGAGTACGAGCAGCCGGCGCACCACGTCGGAGCGGTACTGGGCCAGCCAGGTGCCGAGCACGGCACCGCCGGAGATGCCGACGACACCCACCTCCTCCCCCAGCCCGGCCGCGATGTTGATCGACTCGTTCGCGTACCCGACCAGGTCGATCGCGTTGAGCCGCCCCTCCGCCCGCCGGTCGACCAGGCCGTGTCCTGGCTCGCGGGGCACGTAGACGTTGTAGCCGTGGTCGAAGTAGAAGCGGGCCAGGTTCGCGAACTGGGCCGGCGAGACCGTGTAGCCGTGCAGCATCAGGACGGCTCTGGCGGTGCGGGTGCCGTGGGTGAGCAGGACGCTCCCGGCCTCGGGCGCCACCGCCGGATCGTCCCGGTCGGCGGCGACGATCTTCGCGGCGCGGGCGACAACAGTGTCGTAGTCGGGCGACTCGACCAGCACCCGCCGCAGCCGTCCGCTGCGCAGCGGCCACGCGTACACCACCAGCACGGGGAGGAGCAGCAGCAGGACCAGCGCCCCGACCACTATCGCGAGCCAGGGGAGAAAACCGCCGCCGAGGTACGCCGCCGAGTAGTGCCACACGTGGTTCGAGGGGTGGTCCAAGGGTTCACCTGCCGTCACCGGGGCTGACGTACGCCCGCCGGGTGTACGTACCGGAAACGGTAGTTACGGAGGTCCCGTAACCGCCCGTGGCTGTGGTCGGGATCATGCCCGTACCGCCGTCACCGCTGGGCCATCGCCGTGCCGGCCGCCCGTACGCGATCGACCTTTCAACCCGCACAACCGGTGCCGGGGCGAGCCGCCTGTCGAAGAGGCGCGATATGGCCGCGAAGCCCGGCGACCGGCCGTAGCGTGGGAAACGTGACGGACGCTCAGCTGACTCGCCGGCTGCTGCTCACGGGCATCGGCTCGGCCGCGGTGGCGGCGGGCCTCGCCGGCTGCGGGTCGTCCACGGCGAAGACACCGACGCGTCCGGTGGCGGCCTCGCCCCGACTGTCGACCTCCCAGCCGACCGGGACCGCGACGTTCGACGAGGCCGCGCTCCGCCGGAAGATCGCGAGCCTGCTCGTGGTCGGCTTCCGAGGCGAGGCGGTCGGCGCCGACTGGATAGTGAAGGCGGTCCGGAACGGCCTCGGCGGGGTCATCCTGTTCGACCGTGACCTGAAGACGGACGCCCCGCGCAACATCACCTCACCGGGTCAGGTCACCGCCCTCGTCAGGTCCCTGCGGCAAGCGTCGCCCGGACGGCTCATCGTCTCGATCGACCAGGAAGGCGGCCGGGTGGCCCGACTCAACCCGACCAACGGCTTCCCCGCCACCCGTTCGCAGGCCGAGATCGGCGCCGCGAACTCGCCGTCGACCACCCGGATGTGGGCCCAGGGCCTGGTACGCGACCTCACGTCGATCGGCGTCAACCTCAACTACGCGCCCGTGGTCGACCTGGACCTGAACCCGAACAATCCCGCGATCGGCAAGCTCGACCGCAGTTTCTCCGCCAATGCCGACGTCGTCGTCACGAACGCCACCGAGGAGATCCGGGTCCACCGCGCGGCCGGCGTCAGGACGAGCATCAAACATTTTCCGGGCTTCGGCAGCGCCACCGGGAACACGGACTTCGCCGTCGTGGATGTCAGCAGTACCTGGAAGCGGACCGAACTCGAACCCTTCCGAAAGCTGATCGACAGCGGAACCGCCGACTCGGTCCTGGTCGCACACCTGCTCATCCGGCAACTCGATCCGAACCTTCCCGCGTCACTGTCGCCGGCGGTCGTCACGGACCTGCTCCGTGGTGAGTTGGGCTGGAAGGGTCCCGTGGTCAGCGACGACATGCAGGCCGTCGCCATCACGAGCAAGTTCGGCCGGGACGAGTCGGTCGCGCTGGCGCTCGAAGCCGGCCTCGATCTGCTCGTGTTCGGAAACCAACAGGTGTACGACACGAAGATCGTCGACGAGACACTCGACAATGTCGTCAACCTGGTCCGGACGGGGCGCCTCACCGAGGCTCGAATCGATCAGTCGGTCACCCGCGTCAACGCACTCCGGCCGAAGAGCTGACCGTCGTTCAACAGCGTCAGTTTTGCTCGGCCGTCGGGTGGCCGAGTCGTTTGGTGAGTTGGGTGAGGAGGTCGAGTGCGGCGTTGGGGATGATGGTTCCGGGTGGGAAGATCGCGGTTGCTCCGGCTGCGCGAAGTGCGTCGAAGTCTTGTTCGGGGATGACGCCGCCGACGATGATCATGATGTCGGGGCGGTCGAGGTCGGTGAGTGCGTCGCGGAGTGCGGGTACGAGGGTGAGGTGGCCGGCGGCGAGGGAGTTGACGCCGATGATGTGGACGTCGGCTTCGACGGCTTGGCGGGCGACTTCGGTGGGGGTTTGGAACAGGGGGCCGACGTCGACGTCGAAGCCGAGGTCGGCGAAGGCGGTGGCGATGACTTTCTGGCCTCGGTCGTGTCCGTCCTGGCCCATTTTCGCGATCAGGATGCGGGGTTGGCGTCCTTCGGCGGTGGCGAACGCCGCGGTGGCGGTCCGGGTTTGTTCGATGGTGGTGTTGGTGCCGGCTTCGTTGCGGTACACGCCGGTGATGGTACGGATCTGGGCGGTGTGTCGGCCGTAGACATCCTCTAGGGCGTTGCTGATTTCTCCGATGGTGGCGTTGGCGCGGGCGGCGTTCACGGCGAGGGTGAGCAGGTTCTGGTCGAGGTTGGTGTGTGTGGCGGGTTCGGTGGCGGCGGCGTTGCGGAGGTTGTCGAGGGCGGTCGCCCATGCCCGGGGGTCGCGTTCGGTGCGGAGGCGGTGGAGTTTGTTGAGTTGTTCGGTGCGGACGGCGGTGTTGTCGACGCGTAGGACGTCGATGGGTTCGGTGGTGGTGGGTTGGTGGGTGTTGACGCCGATGACGGGTTGGCGGCCGGAGTCGATTCTGGCTTGGGTGCGGGCGGCGGCTTCTTCGATGCGGAGTTTGGGGATGCCGGCGTTGATCGCGGCGGCCATCCCGCCGGCGGTTTCGATTTCCTGGATGTGGGCCCAGGCGCGGGTGGCGAGGTCGTGGGTGAGGCGTTCGATGTAGTGGCTGCCGCCCCAGGGGTCGATGACACTCGTGGTGCCGGATTCCTGGGTGAGGAGGAGTTGGGTGTTGCGGGCGATCCGGGCGGAGAAGTCGGTGGGTAGGGCGAGGGCTTCGTCGAGGGCGTTGGTGTGCAGGGACTGGGTGTGGCCCTGGGTGGCGGCCATCGCTTCGACGCAGGTGCGGACGACGTTGTTGTACACGTCCTGGGCGGTCAGGGACCAGCCCGACGTCTGGGAGTGGGCCCGCAGGGACAACGACTTCGGGTTCTTCGGCTCGAACTGGCGGACGAGTTTGGCCCAGAGGAGGCGGGCGGCGCGGAGCTTCGCGACCTCCATGAAGAAGTTCATGCCGATACCCCAGAAGAACGACAGTCTCGGGGCGAAGGCGTCGATGTCGAGGCCGGCGGCTTGGCCGGCGCGGAGGTACTCGATGCCGTCGGCGAGGGTGTAGGCGAGTTCGAGGTCGGCGGTCGCGCCGGCTTCCTGGATGTGGTAGCCGGAGATCGAGATCGAGTTGAACCGGGGCATCCGGGTCGAGGTGTAGGCGAAGATGTCGGAGATGATCCGCATCGACGGTCCGGGTGGGTAGATGTAGGTGTTACGGACCATGAACTCTTTCAGGATGTCGTTCTGGATCGTCCCGGACAACTGTTCCGGGGCCACTCCCTGTTCCTCGGCGGCCACGATGTACAGGGCGAGGATGGGTAGGACGGCCCCGTTCATCGTCATCGACACGCTCATCCGGTCCAACGGGATCCCGTCGAACAACTCCCGCATGTCCAGGATCGAGTCGATCGCGACCCCGGCCATCCCCACATCCCCGACCACCCTCGGGTGATCCGAGTCGTAACCCCGGTGCGTCGGTAGGTCGAACGCCACCGACAACCCCTTCTGCCCCGCCGCCAGATTCCGCCGGTAGAACGCGTTCGACAGCGCCGCGGTGGAGAAGCCGGCGTACTGGCGGATCGTCCACGGCTGGGTGGTGTACATCGTCGGATACGGACCCCGCACAAACGGGACCACACCCGGAAACGTATCCAGAAAATCCACACCCTCAACGTCCGTCGCGGTGTAGAGCGGAGCAACGCTGATCCCCTCCGGCGTCTCCCACACCAAAGATTCAGGACCGGTACCGGTCCGGTCCCGGACCGCGTCCGCCCACCGACCCGGATCCACCACCGGATCCGGAACACCCAACCCCAGATCCGAAAAATCCGGAATCAGACCCGACAAATCCGGGCCCAGGTTCGGGTTCGGGTCCGGCATCAGGTTCGGGTTCGGGCCTGGGTTCGGGTTCGGGTTCGGGTTCATGCCACCTCCAGGTCAGCCAGCGTCGTTTGGAGGACCCGTACCGCGTCACAGCCGGTGAACAGGTAGGAATCCACCCCGTCGTACCCACCGGGCGGACCAGCCAGCCAAATTCGTACCGCACCCACCGCGGTCAACGCCGCCGCGACCGGTGACGCCAACGTCGTATACGCCTTATCCGTACCGCACACACAAGCGACGGTGGCGCCGGAGGCGACGAACGCCGCCACGATCCCGTCCGGATCGGTCCCCGGGCCGCCGCGGACGGTGGTGATCCCACCGGCGGCGAACAGGTTCGCCGCGAACGACGCCCGAGCCGTATGCGCCGCGACCGGGCCGAGAGTCGCCAAAAACACGGTCGGGGCGATGCCGGTGGTCGCGATATGCGTCTCGGCCCGATCCCGTAGATCCTCGAACACCTCCGCATACCGGTGCCGGGGTAACCCACCACCGGGTGAAGTCGGTGCCGGGGGGCGGACCGGTCGACGCTCCTCCAGATTCGGGAACTCACTCACCCCCGTGATCGGATCCCGCCGATGAGCCAGGTTCTCCACCCGCCGACCCCACGTGCCGGCCAACCGATCACCGACCAAGCCACTGCTCAGGGCGGCAGACAAACCACCGGCCCGCTCAATCTCGGTAAACCACACCCAGGCCGCCTGGGCGAGATCCTCGGTCAAACGCTCCACATACCACGAACCACCCGCCGGATCGATCACCCGACCCACATTCGCCTCCGCCAACAACAACGACTGCGTATTCCGGGCGATCCGACGACTGAACCCATCCGGCAACCCGAGTCGGGCGTCGAACGGCGCCACCGTCACCGCGTCCGCACCACCCACCCCCGCCGCGAAACACGCCAAGGTCGTCCGGAGCATATTCACCCACGGATCACGAGCCGTCATCATCGCCGCCGACGTCACCGCATGCTGCCGCTGCCCACCCACCCCACCCACACCACACACCTGCGCCACCCGCCCCCACAACCGCCGCGCCGCCCGCAACTTCGCCACACCCAAAAACTGATCAGCACCCACCGCATACCGAAACTCCACCAAACCCAAAGCAGCAGCCGGATCAAGACCAGCACCGGTCAACGCCCGCAAATACGCCACCCCCGCCGCGATCGAACACCCCAACTCCTGCGCATCACTACCACCCGCATCGTGAAACACCGTCGCGTCGATCGTCACCGCCCGCAGACCGGGATACTCCGCCGCACACCGCACAGCCAGGGCGGCGGCAGGCCGCAGGTCGGCGACCTCACCCGTACGAGCCTGCCAACCCAACGGATCAACACCCAAACTCCCGGACAACTGTCCCGGAGCCACACCCACACCATCAGCCAACCCGAACAACGCCGCAGCCGCCACCTCCGTCAACGGACCAGCATCCAACACCACCCCGACCATATCGAGAAACACACCATCGAGAACCACCGGCAACGCCGCCGGATCCACACCACCCGAACCCAACACCAACCAAACCGACGTACCACCATTTTCCAGATCCGCGAGGATCGCCTCGTTCGTCACCACCGGATCAGGATCCACATGACGCTGCCGCACATCCCAACCCGAACCCACCGACCGACCACCACGAGTAAACGGCGACAACCCCGGCAAACCAGCCGACACAACAGCATCCGCAGCGGTATACAACGGCGCAACATGGATACCGTCGTACGTCATCCGGGCCAGTAGTTCCTCGGCCGCCGCCGGGCTGGTCGACTCGTCGGCGGCGCCGCTCTTGCGCAGCACCGTCAGCACCAGCTCCTGCCACTGCGCCCGGGTCACCGGTGTGGCCGGAGCGGGAAGGGTTTCCGGCATGGCTGTTCGCCCTTCCCACTCCGGTCCGTACGTCATGGTTTGCCTTTGCCTTTGTCTCGGTCGTGGCCTCAGCCGTCGCTTCGCTTCGGGCCGAACAGGTCGAGGTCCATGTACTCGGCCAGGCCGGTCGCGAGTTCGGCCAGCGTCGGGTGCTTCCACACGAAGTTGCCCGGCAACTTCACCCGCAGTCCGCCCTCAAGCCGGGTACGCAACTCCAGGGAGAGCAGGGAGTCGAAGCCGAGGGCCCGCAGTGGAGTCTGTGGATCCAGGGTCGCGGCACCCAGCCGGAGTACGGCGCGGATGTGCCCGGTCAGATACTCCTCCAGCGCGGTCCGCCGGCCGAGCCCCGGCTCCAGCGCCTCCAGGTGGCCCCGGATGTCCGGGCTGTCGACCGACTCGTTCTGGTCCTGCTCCGTGCCGATGTCGAGCAGTTCGAACAGCGGAGACTGCCGCGCGTTGGAAGAGAGCCAGGTCTCCGGCTCACCGGGGACGACACCGGTCCGCACCCGGTGATGGGTGAGCAGTGCGCCGAGCGCGTGCAGGCCGGACGAGGTGGGGATGGTCTGGTAACCACGGTCGGCGAAGTTGGTCGCCACGCCGGTCTGTCCCCATGGCCCCCAGTTGACCGCGAGGGTGGGCAGCCCACGGGCGTTGCGCCAGGTGGCGAATCCGTCCAGCCACGCGTTCGCCGCCGCGTAGACACCCTGGCCGGCGTTGCCGAACAGCGAGGCCATCGAGGAGTAGAGCACGAACCAGTCCGGGGCGGATCGGTCCGCGCAGGCCTCGTGCAGGCGCCAGGCGCCGGTGACCTTGGGTGCCCAGACCCGGTCGAGCTGCGCGTCGGTGATGCCGGCGAGGGCGGCGTCGTCGAGCACCATCGCGGAGTGCACGACGCCACGCAGCACACTGCCACCGGCGTTCGCGACCGTCACCAGGCGTTCGGCGATGTCCGGCTCCGCGACGTCGCCGAGGACGACGGTCACCCGCGTCCCACCGCGTCGCAACTCGTCCAGCACCCGCTCGGTACGCCGCTCGGGCGGCGTACGACCGTTGAGGACGAGGTGGTTCGCGCCGTGCTCGGCCAGCCAGCGGGCGGTGGCGAGGCCGACGCCGCGAAGACCGCCGGTGATGATGTAACCGCCGTCGGACCGTACCGGAACGGGGTCCGACCGGACCGCGGTGGTCTTGCCCTGCTCGGGCATGGTGAGGACGAGTTTGCCGAGGTGCTCCGCGGCGGCCATGTCCCGGAACGCCGAGGGCGCGAGCGCCAACGGGTACGTCCGTTGCGGCAACGCGGAAAGCTTGCCGCTGGCTATCTCCGCCAGCACCTCCCGCAGGACCTCCGCGAGCAGGTCCGGCTGGCGTTCCTGCAACTCGGTGAGGTCCACCGTGCTCAGGCTGATGTTGTGCCGCAGCGGGGCGAGTCCGAGGGCGGTGTCGGAGATGATGTCGCGTACGCCGAGTTCCACGAACCGACCGAACGGGCGCAGGGTCTCCAGCCCGGCTCGGATCGCCGGCCCGGCCAGGGAGTTCAGTACGACATCCACCCCCTCCCCCGCCGTCGCGGCGCGGGTCTGGGCCGCGAAGTCCAGCGAGCGCGAGTCCATCACGTGCTCGATTCCCAGCTCGCGCAGGTAGCGGCGCTTCTCCTCGCTGCCGGCGGTGGCCAGGACCTCGGCGCCGAGCAGCCGGGCCACCCGTACGGCGGCCAGTCCGGTTCCGCCGGTGGCGGAGTGGATCAGGATCCGCTCGCCCGGCGCGAGGCGGGCCACGTGGCGCAGCGCGTACCAGGCGGTGGCGAAGCCGACGGGCAGTCCGGCGGCGGTGGCGAAGTCCAGTCCGGCGGAGATGGGGACCACGAAGACCGCGGGCACGGTGGCGAACGACGCGAAGGATCCGCCCCGCAGATCGAGGGCGAGCACCCGGTCGCCGGGGCTGACGTGGGTGACGTCCGGGCCGACCGCGTGGACCACACCGGCGCATTCGAGTCCGATGCGGTACTTCAGGTCGTCGCCGCCGGGCAGCAGGCCCATGACGGTGAGGACGTCACGGAAGTTCAGCCCCGCCGCCTGGACCTGGATCTCGACCTCGCCGGGACCGGGTGCCACCGGGGCGGTGATCGCGAGTTCGAGTCGGTCGGGTTCGCCGAGCCGACCGGCCCGGAGCCGGAACCGGTCCACTCCGTACCGGACGGGACGCACGGTGGCGGCGGTCCGTTCGGTGCTGGACAGCGGCGCGTACGCGAGCCGGGCCACCTGCCGGGTGCCGGCCCACAGGGCCACCTCGTCGTCCGGGGCGGCACCGAGCAGTTCGTCGACGAGCGCGTCCGGGGTCGGCTGTTCCGGGTCGGTGTCGATCAGGGTGGCCCGCAGTTCCGGATGTTCGTGGGCGAGGACGCGGAGCACCCCCCGTACGGCGGTGTGGCTGAGGTCGACCCGGTTGGCCCCGGCGACGGCCTGCCCGCCGTGGGTGATGACGTACAGCCTCGGCGGTTGTGGGTAGTGGGCGGTCACCGCCTGGGCGGCGGCCAGCAGGAGTCGGGTGTGGCGCATGGCGGCGATGCCCGGATCCGCTTCCGATGCCAACGGTGGTAGCACCAGCACCAGGCCCCTCGGCGGTGCGGGCCGGGCGGCGAGCCATTCGACCAGGGACGACCGGAGGGAGTCCAGCGACGCGAGCGGGTCCGGGGCGTTCCGGGTACGGGTGATCGCGCCGGACTGGAGCAGCAGCTTGCTCAGGTCCTGGGCCGCGCCGCCGGGTCCGCCGAGTACGGCCCACTCCCCCGGCCGTGCCGACCGGACCGGTGGGCGGGGTTCGGTGCGCCAGCCGACCTCAAGGAACCACTGGTCGACATCGACCGGGTCGTCGCTGCGGTGCCGGACGAACTCAAGGTCGTCGAGCACGGCCAGCACCACGCCGTCCTCGTCCAGCACGGTGACGGTGCCGCGCAGGGTCGACGCGTCGTCGTGGTCGATCCGGGCGATGCAGTAGGCGGCGGTCGCCGGGTCGCCGAGGACCCGCATCGCCCGCAGTCCGACCGGCAGCACCTGGTCCTGTCCGCCGTCCGCGATCACGCCGGCGACCAGCAGTTGCGCGCAGGCGTCGAGCAGGATCGGATGGACCCGCAGCGCGGACTGCGCGACGTCCACGGACGGTGGTTCGATCCGGGCGAGGTAGCTGCCGCCGTCGGCGGAGCTGTGCAGTTCCCGGATGATCGCGAACGCGGGACCATGGTCGATGCCCCGCTCCCGCAGCCCGCCGTAGAGCGCGGCCGGGTCGATCGCCACCGGGTGCCGGTCGGCGAGCGCCGGTACGGAGAGCACCCGGCGTTCCTCGGAGGGGACATGGCGCAGTCCGGCGATGGCGTGCCGGATCCACTCGCCGTCGTCCTCCCGGACCAGGAACTCGCACTCGGCCCGATCGGGTGCGACCACGGTGACGGTGGTGCCCAGCGCGGTCTGCTGGCCGAGCCGGAGCAGCTCGCGGAACTGCACGTCGGTGATCTCGATCTCCGCCGGGGTGGCGTCGAACACGGCGCAGGCGGCGTCCACCGCGACCGCGACGTACGCGGCACCGGGCAGCACCGGTTCGCCGTGTACCCGGTGGTCGGTCATCCACGGCAGGGCGGCGGTGCCGACCTCGCCGTGCCAGGCGTGCTGGGCCGGGGTGCCGGCGACCTCGGTGTACCAGCCGGGCAGGGTGCCGGCGGCGCCGGGGGTGCGGTCGGGTCGGGTGGTCGCCCCGAGGTCGGGAATCCAGTGCCGACGGCGGTCGAAGGTCATCGTGGGTACGTCGGCGAGGGCGCTGTCGGCGTACAGGACCGACCAGTCGACCGGTACGCCGACACAGTGCAGGGCGGCGAGCTGGGTCCGGAAGGTGCGTGACTCGTCCTCGTCGCGCAGCAGCGTGGGCAGGACCACCGGGTCGCTGCACAGGCCGCGCAGCACCTCCGCCACCGGCTGGGTCACCACCGGGTGGGGTGACACCTCGACGTACACGGTGTGCCGGTCGGCCGCGGCGGCGGTGACGGCGGCGGCGAAGCGGACCGGGCGGCGCAGGTTCGCGCACCAGTACGCCGCGTCGAACGCCGGTGCGTCGGCCGGGTCGTCGAGCACGGTGGAGTAGAACGGCACTTCGGTCGGACGGGGACGGAGGTCGGCGAGTGCGGTGGTGAGGTCGGCGAGCAGCGGATCGACCTGCGGGGAGTGGGATGCCACGTCCACCGCGATCTGTCGGGCCGGTACGCCGCGCGCGTCCCATTCCTCGACCAGTCGCCGGATGTGGGCGGCGTCGCCGGCCACCACCGTGGATTCGGCGGAGGCGATGACCGCCACCGAGACGGTGTCGGTCACCCCGGCGGCGGCGAGTTCGCCCTGTACGGCGTCGCGGTCGAGGCTGACACTGGCCATCGCCCCGGCACCGGCGATCCGCTCCAGCAGCGCCGACCGGCGGCAGATCACCTTGACCCCGTCGCTGACCGACAGGCCGCCGGCGACCACCGCCGCGGCAACCTCGCCCATCGAGTGGCCGATCACGCCGGCCGGTTCGACGCCGTACGCCCGCCAGGTCGCGGCGAGGGCGACCTGCATCGCGAACAGCACCGGTTGCACCCGGCCGCAGCCGCTGACGGCGGTGCCGTCGCGGATCACGTCGAGCACCGAGAAGCCGGCCTCGGCGAGGACCAGCTTGTCCACCTCGGTCAGTGCCCTGGCGAAGGCGGGCTCGTGTGCCAGCAGGGTTGCGCCCATGCCCGCCCACTGGGAGCCCTGGCCGGAGAAGACCCAGATCGGCCGGCGACTGATGCCGGCGCCGACCGCACCGGAGACGACCGCCGGATGAATCCGGCCGGCGGCGTACGACCGCAGCGCGCCGACCAGGTCCTCCCGGTTGTCGGCGACCACGCCGAGGCGGCCCCGGCCCGGGGATCGGCGCAGGGCGAGGGTGTGGGCGATGTCCCCGAGCGCGACCGGGGCGCCGTCCCGTTCGAGCCAGTCGGCGAGCCGCTCGGCCGCCACCGGTAGCGCCTCCGGTGACCCGGCCGGTACGAGGAACACACCGGGGCCGTTCGTTACGGCCGATGCGGTGGTCCCGGACCGGTGGCGGCGGCCGACCGGGGCCGGGGCCTGTTCCAGGATGACGTGGGCGTTCGTGCCGGAGAAGCCGAACGACGACACCGCCGCCAGTCGGCTCTCCTGCCCGGCGGGCCAGCCGACCACCTCGGTCGGCACGAACAGCCGGGTGTCCTCCGCGTCGATAGCCGGGTTCCAGCTGTTGAAGTGCAGGTTCGGCGCGATCTGGTCGGCCTGTAGGCAGAGTACGGCCTTGATCAGGCCGGTGACGCCGGCCGCGGGTTCCAGGTGGCCAATGTTCGTCTTCACCGATCCGAGTGCGCACGGGTGCTCGCCGGCGCCGTAGACGCTGGCCAGGCTCGCGAACTCGATCGGGTCGCCGACCGGGGTGCCGGTGCCGTGCGCCTCGATCAGCCCGATGTCGCCCGGCTCGACCCCGGCCGACCGTAGCGCCCGCTGGTACAGGGCCTGCTGCGCGGCACCCGACGGCGCGGTGAGCCCGTCGGAGCGACCGTCCTGGTTGACCGCACTGCCCCTGATCACGGCCAGCACCCGGTCACCGTCGCGGGTGGCGTCGGCCAGGCGCTTGACCACCACCACTGCGCATCCCTCGGAGCGGACGAAGCCGTCGGCGTCGGCGTCGAAGGTGTGGCAGCGGCCGGTCGGGGAGAGCATCTTCATCCGGGCGAACGACCTGGTGGTGGTCGGCCAGAGCCGCAGGTTGACCCCGCCGGCGAGGGCGGTGTCGCACTCCCCGGCCCGCAGTGCCTGTACCGCCAGGTGTAGTGCCACCAGGGAGGACGAGCACGCGGTGTCCAGTGAGACGCACGGGCCGCTGAGCCCGAGCAGGTAGGAGATCCGTCCGGCGGCGACGCAGAACCCGTTGGTGAGGATGGCGCCGGCCAGTTCCTCGGTCCGACCGGCGAGCTGCCGTACGTAGTCGTCGTAGCTGATGCCGGTGAACACACCGGTGGAGGTGCCGTCCAGCCGCTCCGGCGGCAGTCCGGCGTGCTCCAGCGCCTCCCAGGTCACCTCGATCAGCAGCCGCTGCTGCGGGTCGAGCACGTCCGCCTCCTGGCGGCCGACGCCGAAGAAGTCCGCGTCAAAGCCGGCGACGTCGCGCAGGAAGCCGCCGGCCCGGGGTACGCGTTCCCCGGCCGGTATCCGTCCCCCCAGGTCCGACATCTCGCCGCCGGTCCGTTCGACCGGCAACTCGCCCACCGCGTCCCGCCCGTCCACTAGCAACTGCCAGAGCGCCGCGGGCGAGTCGACGTCGCCGGGCAGGCGACATCCCATCCCGATGATCGCGATGGCCTGATTTTCCGGTCCGGCGTGTTCTGTTTTCTGGCGCACCGGAGTCCCCTTCCACTAACAATGTGAATACCTGGCGGGCGTGCTGGTGGTGACGTACCGGTGTCAGTCCGCTCGACCCAGCAGGATCGAGCTCTGTAGGCCGCCGAGCTGGTAGGTGAAGGTCAGGGCGTGGTCGAAGTCGAGCTTCCGGGTGGTCACCCCGGGTACGGGGTCGAACGGCAGGTCTTCGAGGGGTTCCTCGCAGTTGGCGGTGGGGCACACCTCGCCGTGTTGCATCATCAGCAGGGTCAGCGCCACACCGAGCGATCCGGTCGGTGCGCCGTTGTGCCCGAAGCACCCTTCCTGCGAGGTCATCAGCAGGTCCGCCGCCGCCGGGCCGTACAGGGTTCTGATCGCGTTGGACTCCAGGGTGGCCATGCCGCCGTCGCTGCCGCCGTGGATGTAGGGGACCTGCTTCAGGTCCCACTGCTGTCCGAGGCACTTGCGGACCGCCGACACCAGTCCGGCACCGCTGTCGTCACTGGCCAGCGGGTGGGCCAGCCCGTCCCGGACGACCGCCTGGGCCAGCACCCGGCCGTGGGGTCGGGCGCTCCGGCGTTCGGCGTGTTCCCGGCTCTCCAAGATGACGGTCGCGGCACCCTCGCCGTAGTTGACGCAGTGCGCCCGCCGGTCGTACGGCCGCATCAGCCGTTTGAAGGACAGCACCTCGTCCGGCAGCGGCATCGGCCGGTCCGCGGCGTCGAGTTGCTGGACGACCTCCACCAGTCCGAACAGGCGCTGGAGCAGGTCGAAACTCAGGGTGTCGACGCCGGTGACGACGGCGATCTCCACCTCGCCGGCGGCGATCATCCGGCGGGCGTTGTTGATCTGGACCGACGACGACGAGCAGCCGCAGGAGACGGTGAAACACGGGCCGGTGGAGCGGACCAGTGCCGACTGGGCCAGTGCCACATCGGACGGGGTGAGCGAGAGCGCGGTTTCGACGAAGATCCCGGCCGCGGCGGCGAGGTCGATCGTCTCCGAGTCACTACGGAGCATCGCGAGGTAGCTGCCGATGTTGGCGTCCACCCCGCCACGGGCGGCGAGGATCCCCGCCTCGGTGAGATCGTCGGTCCGGAAGTCGAGCCCGGCGTCCTCGCAGGCGGCGACCATCGCCACCAGCCCGAGCCGGTGGGCGTCGGTGAAGTGCTCGGCGAAGACGCCGGGCACGTCCGGCACGAGTTGCTCGAACATCCCCGCGGTGAGACCGACGGTGCCGTAGTAGACGCCCTCGTCGTTGCGGGTCAGGCAGCAGCGACCGGTGGAGGCGACCCGCCACATGTCGTCCGCGGTGGTGACCGGCTCGTTCTCTCCGGGCAGGCAGAAGCCCATGCCGGTGACCAGCACGTCGCGTCCGCTCGCGCCGGTCATGAGGGGCTACCCGAGGTCGACGGTACGAATGCTTTCATGATCTCTCTCCTTGAGAAAAGCGCGGACTTGGACACCGACTTGAAACCTCGCCGCAATATGGGTTGCATTTCCCGGCGGCCATTCGGCCGACAGACACAATGAACCCCCGGGATGGGGGCGGCAACGTCACCCGGCAGCCCGCGTGACGTCTACGCGGTGGTGGCGTCGTAGAATTCGACAGTTCTCAGTTCGGCGCCGGCACACAGCCGGAACACGAGACTCGGCGATGGAGACACCGCGTCGTCTCAGAATTCGCGCAAGCGCCAGCCTGCCTCTTTGTATGTTCGCGCCTTCGCGCGGAGCTGGCGGCGACAACCACGACGCCGAAATGTCAGACCCCAGCGGCGTGCACCGGGATCGAGCTTGACGCGAGCATATACATATGCCCAGACCCTTGCAAGGGTCACCACTCTGATCAAACGCCGCCGTCTCCGGACTCTTCGACAACAGCGCTCGAAAACCGAAAAATGTGAGGGCGAATCGATAATAGGCAGTTCTCAGATTTCCGCGGCAAGATGAAAGGTTTACTGTGCGGCCGGCCGGATCGCCGGTTACCGGAGCAGGTCGACCGCGCCGAAGTAAGCCCGGAGCGGCCCGATCGGACCCCCGGCCGACCCGCCACCCGCCCACCGGGAGGGCAGTCAGCGCTCAGGCGAGGCTCGAACTTCGATGCTGATCGATATATCACCGTTCACGCAGGTCACAGCCCTGGTTGACCGGACAGAACATCCACCGAGACAGATGTGAGATCTGCCCACATCTCCAGCAATGGCTACACAGCTCTCGTACGCGACATCTGGGATTTATCGTGACGGATCAATGACAGACGGACCGGAGCCGGGGCCGGTACGGTCGGACCACGCCGCGAGCCCGACAAACGGGGCCGATCCCCTGGTCGGCATGTTCCCGGCGAGGTCCCATCGCAAGGAGAAGACCATGGGCGTTTTCAAAACGACCTCGGCGAAAGCCCTCACCGCGTGTCAGGCCGGGCTCGGCGTCGCCGCCACCCTGCTCGCATTCGGTCTGCTTCCGCCCTCGACCGCCACAGCGAAAGCCGCCGACCCAGAGGTCGTCGCACCCCGCCTCATTCCAGTCCTGACAAACTTCAGAGACGATGGCATCGGGCTACCGGGGGCTGCCCCCTGTCCCGGCGGCACGGCAATCCGCGGCGACGCGGTACTCGGGACCCGGACCGGCGACACCTGGCTGGGCAACATTGTGTACGACTACTGCCTGATGTCGACCGGACTACCCGACCTGTTCACCCTGAGCGGGACGGCGTCGTTCGTCGGCACGATAGTCGGATGCGGAATCGGCAGTATCAGTTACAACGTTTCCAACGGAGTGGTACGGCCGGTTGCCGGCGCAAAGGCCGCCAACGGCTACCTGTCCTGGACAATGATCGACGGCACAGGCACCCTCGGTCTGGTCGGTGTGACCGCCGGCAGTGGTGCCGGAGTCCTCACCATGCAACGCAACTTCGCCAACGAAGGTTATTTCGTGGGCGTCGTCACCTGCTGAACCCGCCGGGCTCGCCGACCCACCGAGGCGGGCCCGGACAGCATGCCGGGCGCATGACCGTACAGCCGTCGGTCGTGCGCCCGCCGCCGTGTCACGGCGTGCCGCACCGCACGGTGGCGCACCGCCGGAGAATCCACCGCCGGCGGTCGGCCACAATGCGCTGATGAACGGCGCCTCGATCACCATCGGCCCGACCCTGTTCCCGGTCCTGGCGGCGCTGACCCTGCTCGCCGCGACCGTGTTCGGGCTGACCCGGCTCGGCTCGGGAGCGGCGGTGGTACGGGCGGCGGCACGGGCCGTACTGCAACTCGGCGCCGTCTCGCTGATCATCCTGACGGTGCTGGAATCCTGGTGGAGCACGTCCGCCTTCATCGCCGTCATGTACGTGGTGGCCTCGCTGACCTCGGCCCGCAGAATCAGCTCCGCGCGTGCCGGATGGGTCGCCGCACTCCCGATCGGACTCGGTGTACTGCCCGCGCTCGGGCTGCTCCTGGCAAGTCGGTCGCTGCCCGCGACACCGCTGGCGGTACTGCCGACGGCCGGAATCCTGATCGGTGGTGCGATGACCGCCACCACCCTCGCCGGCCGCCGCTCACTGGACGAACTACACGCCCGCCACGGCGAGTACGAGGCCGGGCTGGCGCTCGGGTTCGGTCGACGCGACGCCGTACTTGAGGTGTGTCGGGAGCCCGCCGGCCAGGCGCTCGTACCCGCGCTGGACCAGACCCGGACGGTCGGGCTGGTCACCCTGCCCGGCGCGTTCGTCGGCGTACTGCTCGGCGGGGCGAGCCCGGTGCAGGCCGGAGTGACGCAACTGCTCATCCTCGTCGCACTGCTCGCGGTGGAGACGATCGCCATCGCCGCCACGGTCGAGTTGATCGCCCGCGGCGTGCTGCGTCGGGACCCCTCACCTATCGGCCGGATCGGGCCGCGTTGAGCAGTTCGAACAGGTCGTAGATCGCCTCGCCGGTCCACACCAGCGAGGCCAGCGCCAGCGACACCGGCAGTGCCCGCAGCGCGGGCGAGCGGACGGGTGGGCGGGGGTGCAGCAGTCGCGCGACCCGGCGCGGAACGATGCCGCCGGGCGACGCGGCGTGCAGGATCCGCGGGATGTTCCGCTGCCCGGTCGCCGCCAGGGCGGCCACGCCGATGGCGTGTGCGACCGTACGGCGGCTGCCGACCTCGATCGCGGCCTGCTCGTCGGCGGCCCGTTCCACCAGGTAGTCGACCTGGCGGGCGACCCACCACAGGGCCGGATGGGTGGCGGCGGCGAGTTCGGCCAGCCGGACGAGCCGATGGTGACCGGCCGTCAGGTGCGCGTGCTCGTGGGCGAGCAGCGCGTCGAACTGGCGCTCGGTGAGCAGTTGGCGCAGGCCGGTGGTCACCACCACCCGACCGGGACGCCCCGGCACCGCGAACGCCTGCACCGACGGATCGGTGAGCAGCACGAGCGGACCGTCGCCGGGCAGCCCGACGGGTTCGAGGTCGAGCGCCCGACGGTGCCGGCGCCAGCGCCGGGCGACCGCCACCCCGGCGGTCACCAGCAGTGCCACGCTCAACCAGGGCGCCCAGGCCACATGGGCGGTGTCGTCCGCGACCACCCGCGACGACCAGCCGACCGTCCGCCCCACGGCCGGCACCTCGGCGACCGCCACCAACGCGAACACGGCGAGGTTGGTCATGCTGGCCGCGCCCACGACAGCGGCCGACCAGGCCAGGGTGACCGCGGCGATCGAGGGTGGCAACCGGTCGGCCAGCAACCGCATCGCCAGCACGATCAGCGGCGGGACCACCACCACCGACCACACGAAATGATCGAACATGCCCCTCCGTCCGGACCGGTCGAGTGTGCCACGCTTGGAGCCCGGACGGCACGACGACCGCGACCGGGCTCGGCCGCGGACCGATACAGTCAACCCGATGAGCACGACACAGCCCGCTCCCGGCGACAGGGCGTCCGAGAACGGTCGCCGACGTCCCGGTCAGCTCGAAGCTCAGGTGGTCACCATCCTCGTCGAGGCGACCGGGCCGTTGACCCCCGGCGAGGTCCGCGATCGGCTCGATCCGGGCGGGCCGCTGTCGTACAGCACGGTGGTGACCACGCTCACCCGGCTGTTCGACAAGGGTGCCGTCCGCCGGGAACGGGACGGTCGGGCCTACCGCTACGGCGCGGTACGCGACGCCGCCGGGCTGGTCGCCGAGCGGATGAGCCGGCTGCTGGCAGCCGAGCCCGATCGCACCTCGGTGCTGCGCCGGTTCGTCGGCACCCTGGACGACCGGGACGAGCGGATCCTGCGTGCCCTGCTGCGCGAGGACGCCGAGTGATGAGGCCGGCGAGGTAGGGGCGGATCGGGGACGCCCCGAGCGGCAACCTCGACGATCCGCCGGCCTTGGCCGTCGAGTCCCGCTCTGTTAACTTCTACAAACTGTAGAAGATGGCCTGCCGCGCGGGTCGGCGGGAGGGTTGCATCGCGGTGACCCCGGCACTGGACGATGTCCTGCTCGTACTGCTCGGCGAGCGTCCGTACAGCGCCCAGGACCTGCGCCAGCGGCATGCCACGCTGTTCGGCGACGGGCAGGCCGTCGACCTCGGTCGGGTGACCGCGGCACTGAATCGCCTGGAACGCTCCGGACACCTGCGGATCGAGGCCGCGGCGCCGGCCCGCAGACGCCATCGCAACCGACGCACGTACGTGCTGACCGTCGCCGGGCAGCACCGTCAGCGGTCGTGGTTGACCGAGATCCCGGCCGGCGCCGGGGTCGAGGACGTCCAGCTGCGCGGCATGCTCGCCGTCGAGGTCGCCGATCCGTCCACCTTCGACGCCTTCCTGGGCAACAGCCTGGATGTGGTCCGGCGACACCAGCGGGAGATCGCGGCCGACGGGGCGGGGCATCCGCCGGCGGTCCGCGCCCGGTTGGCGTACGCGCACGAGCTGAGCCGGGCGCTCGTGCTCTGGCTGCATCAACTGCCCAACCTGCGCCGACCGTAGCCCCCTCCGGGTCGGAAGTTGACATCTACAACATGTAGATGCAACAGTTCCTCAGGTAAGGCAACCCTAATTGAGGTAAGCCTGCCCTGTGTCTCGCTCGGGTCGTGGCCGCACCCGCCTGGCCGAACGAGCCGTTCCACCGCACAGGGCCCGGCTGGCCCCGTACCCCTCGGAGGACCTGATGCGCGGCAAGCGCACCCTGGCTGGCGTGGCGGCGATGGCGCTACTCACCGTGACCGGCTGCTCGACGTCCGAACCGGCGGCCGACGGCGCCGGCAGCCCGTCGGACGTGACCCTGACCCTCTACAACGCCCAGCACGTGGATCTGGCCGAGGCGATGGTCAAGGACTTCACCGAACAGACCGGCATCAAGGTCCAGCTCCGCAACGGCAAGGACTTCGAGTTGGCCAACCAGATCGTCGCCGAGGGCCAGGCCTCCCCGGCGGACGTGTTCATCACCGAGAACTCCCCGGCGATGAGCCTGGTCGCCGCCAAGAGCGGCTTCGCCACCGTCGACCCGGCCACGCAGGCCCAGGTCCCCGCCCGCTTCACCCCGCCGGACAAGTCGTGGGTCGGCTTCGCCGCCCGGCAGACCGTGTTCGTGCACAACCCGTCGCTGCTGCCCGCCGCCCAGCTGCCCAAGTCGCTGCTGGACCTGGCCAAGCCGGAGTGGAAGGGCAGGTTCGGGATCGCCGCCGCCGGCGCCGACTTCCAGGCCATCGTCAGCGCCGTCCTCGCCCTCAACGGCCCCGAGCAGACCAGCGCCTGGCTCACCGGCCTGAAGACCAACGCGAAGATCTACACCGGCAACGGCGCGATCCTCAAGGCGGTCAACGCCGGCGAGATCCCGGCCGGGGTCATCTACCACTACTACTGGTACAAGGACCGGGCCGAGTCCGGTGCGAACAGCAGCAAGACCGAACTGCACCTGTTCGACGCCAAGGACCCGGGCGCGTTCCTGAGCGTCTCCGGCGCCGGGGTGCTCAAGTCCAGCAAGCACCCGAAGGAAGCGCAGCAACTGGTGGCGTACCTGACCGGGGCGAAGGGGCAGCAGATCCTGTCCGACAGCACCGCCCTGGAGTACTCCATCGCCAGCGACGTACCGCCGAACGCCAAGCTCAAGCCGCTGTCCGAACTCAGCCCGCCGGACGTGGACCTGTCCGCGCTGAACGGGCCCGAGGTGATCGCGCTGATGCAGAAGGCCGGCCTGCTGTGACCCGTGTTGCCGGGAAGGGACGTCGTCGGTGACGGTGACGTCGTCGGCGCGGCGGTGGGGTGCCCGGGTACGCGGGTACCCCACCGCCGTCGCCGGGTGCGCCGCCGCAGTGGCCGCGCTGACCCTGATCCCGCTCGGCTACGTCGCCGGGTTCGCGGTGGGCGAGGGCTGGGGTGCCGCGTACCAGCAGCTCGTCCGGCCGCGCGTCGGGGAACTGCTGTCGAACACCGCCCGCCTGGCGGTCGCGGCGATGCTCGCCAGCGCGGTCCTCGGCACCGGCGCCGCCTGGCTGACCGAACGCACCGACCTGCCCGGTCGCCGGGTGTGGCACGTCCTGCTCGCCGTGCCGCTGGCCGTTCCCGCGTTCGTCAACAGCTTCGGCTGGGTGTCGCTCACCCCGGCCGTCGAGGGCTACGGCGGAGCGGTCCTGGTCGTCACGCTCTCCTACTACCCACTGGTCTACCTGCCCGCCGCCGCGACGCTGCGCGGACTCGACCCGGCCCTCGAAGACACCGCCCGCGCCCTCGGACTGTCCCCGGCGCGGGTCTTCCTGCGCGTTGTCGTGCCGCAGCTGCGGCCGGCGATCCTCGGCGGAATGCTGCTGGTCGGCCTGCACCTGCTGGCCGAGTTCGGGGCCCTGCAAATGCTGCGCTTCCCCACCTTCACCACCGCCATCTACGACCAGTACCAGGCCACCTTCAACGGACCCACCGCGACCATGCTCGGCAGCGTGCTGGCCGTCGCCTGCCTGCTGCTGCTGATGGGCGAGCTGCGACTGCGGGGACGGGTCCGGCACGCCCGGCTCGGGTCCGGGTCGGCCCGGTACGCGACCCCGGTACGCCTGGGTCGGCGGACACCTGCGGCGCTGGCCGCCGTCACCGGTGTCGTCGGGCTCGCCCTCGGGGTGCCGCTGGGCAGCCTGGTCTACTGGCTGAGCACCGGATCCTCCACCCGGTTCCCGGTCGCCGACCTGGCCGGCGCGACGGCGACCACCCTCGGCCTGGGTGTGGCCGGTGCCGCCGTCACGGTCACGCTCGCGCTACCGGTGGCCTGGCTGACCGTCCGTCGGCCCGGTCGGCTCAGTACCGTCATCGAACGGGCCACCTATTTCGGCAGCGCGCTTCCGGGCATCATCGTCGCCCTCGCCCTGATCACCATCTGCGTCCGCTCCGCCCCCGCCCTCTACCAGACCACGACGATGCTGCTGGCCGCGTACGCGATCCTGTTCATGCCGCGCGCGGTGGTGAGCCTGCGGTCCGCCCTCGCCCACGCGCCCCCGCACCTCGACGACGCCGCCCGCGCCCTGGGCGCCGGACCGGTCGCCGTCTGGGGCCGGGTGACGCTGCCGCTCATCGCCCCCGGTGTCGGAGCCGGGGCGGCCCTGGTGTTCCTGGCCGTCACCACCGAACTCACCAGCACCCTGCTGCTCGCACCGATCGGCACCCGCACGCTCGCCACCGAGTTCTGGGCCAACAGCGACTCCGTCGCGTACGGCGCCGCCGCCCCGTACGCGGCGCTCATGGTGATCCTGTCGGCGCCACTGGCCTACCTCCTCAGCCGCACCACAGGCAGGACCCGATGACCGACCTCACCATCACCGCCCTGACCAAGAGCTATCCCGACCAGACCGTGCTCGACGGGATCGACCTGCACGTACCGGCCAGCACCCTGACCGCCGTACTGGGGCCCTCCGGGTGCGGCAAGACCACCCTGCTGCGCCTCGTCGCCGGGTTCGACCGACCGGACAGCGGCACCGTCAGCGTCGGTTCCACCACGGTCACCGGGCCGGGCCGCTGGACCCCGGCACACCGGCGGCAGATCGGCTACGTCGCCCAGGAGGGTGCGCTGTTCCCGCACCTGACCGTCGCGGCCAACATCGGTTTCGGGCTCCCCCGGCGCCGGCGGCGTGACCGGGGCCGGCTCGCCGAACTGCTGGACCTGGTCGGTCTCGACCCGGCCCTGCACGGCCGCTATCCGCACCAGCTCTCGGGCGGACAGCAGCAGCGGGTCGCGTTGGCCCGCGCCCTGGCGCCCGAGCCGAGCGTCGTCCTGCTCGACGAGCCGTTCTCCGCCCTGGACACCGCCCTGCGCGAGGGCACCCGGCGCGCCGTCACCGCCGCGCTGGCCGCCACCGGCACCACCACCATCCTGGTCACCCACGACCAGGCGGAGGCCCTCTCCCTGGCCGACCAGGTAGCGGTGATGCGCCGGGGCCGGCTCGTCCAGGCCGGGTCGCCGGCCGAGCTCTACCACCACCCGGCCGACCTGGAACTCGCCGGCTTCCTCGGCACCGCCGTGATCCTGCCCGCCACCCTCGCCGACGACGGCGCCCACACCGTCCTGGGTGTCATCCCGGTACGGCGGCCCCGGCCCGCCGTCGGCGACAGCGTCATGATCCGGCCCGAACAGATCACGCTCACCCCACCGGCCGCCGACCGGCCCGCGGCACACGTCGCGGCCGTCACCTTCTACGGACCCGACGCGATCGTCGAGCTCAGGTTGCCCGGAGCCGCCTCCCCGATCACCGCCCGCGTGCCCAGTCACCGGACCCCACCGGTCGGCACCGAGACCGGCCTGGCCGTACGCGGCACCGTCACCGCGTACCCGTCGGGTTCGTGACCCGACAGGGCCGCCGGTCGACCGCGTCACCCGGGTACGGCGGCCTTCGCCGGTGCGGGACGCGCCCTCGTGCCGCCCGACCCGGTGGGAAGGTTCACCAACCGGTCCCAGGCCGCCATGGCGCAGGTGACGATGTCGTCGAGCGTCTCGCGGCTCGCGCCGTCCCGGGCCTGGACCGACATTCCCTGTTGTACGGCGCCGAAGAAGCGGGCGACCATCGCGGAGTCGACGGTCGGTGGTACGTCGCCCTCGACCACACCCCGTTCGACGCGGGTACGGAGCCCGGCGATGTCGTCGTTGCGGCACCCGGCGAGAAATCGACGGACCTCGTCGTTTCCGGCCGGGCCGGCGGTGGCGGCCAGTACGACCATGCAGCCCAGCGGCCGGGACGGATCCACGTGGGTACGGGCATTGTGCCGCAGCATCGCCTCGATACCGGCCCGCGCGGTGTCGCCGCCGTCGAGTGCGGCCAACGGGGCGGCGCCCTCGGTCGCGTTGTAGTGCGCCACGGCCTCCCGGAACAACGCCTCCTTGCTACCGAAGGCGGCATAGAGGCTCGGCGAGGCGATACCCATCGCCGTGGTGAGTTCGGCCATCGAGGCGCCCTCGTAACCGTGTTGCCAGAACACCTCCATCGCCCGCCCCAGCGCGACCGTTCGATCGAACGTGCGCGGTCGTCCCCGTCCCGCCATCGGTCACCCCCTTCCCCGCGAGCATATTCCGGGGCGTGACCACCACTCACCCGCGACGTCAGCCGTCCACCGCCCTCAGCCCCGCGATGCCGACCACGACCGGCCGACGGCGCGTGGTCAGGCGGCGAATCCACCGTCGACCGCGATGGACGTACCGGTGATGTAGCGACCGCCCTCGCCGGCCAGGTGGCCGACGGTGGCGGCGATGTCGGTCGGCTCGGCGTAGTGGCCGAGCGCGATGAAGGTCCGTTCGTGGTCGGCGCTCTCGCCGTCGGCCGGGTTCATGTCGGTGTCGGTGGAGCCGGGATGCACCAGGTTGACGGTGATGCCGCGCGGGCCGAGGTCGCGGGCCAGCCCCCGGGTCAGGCCGATCAGCGCGCTCTTGGTCATGGCGTAGAGGCTCACCCCGGCGTACGGCACCCGCTCGACGAAGCAGCTGCCGATGCTGATCACGCGCCCGCCCGTACCCATCTGCCGGACCGCCGCCTGGGTGGCCAGGAAGACACCGCGTACGTGGATCGCGAGGGTCCGGTCCAGCTCGGCGAGGCTCACGTCCTCGATCGGACCGTACGGGAACACCCCGGCGTTGTTCACGAGGATGTCGAGCCGACCCAGCTCGGCGACCGTACGCTCGACCGCGCCGCTCGCGCCGTCGGAGCTCGCGCTGTCGGCGCGGACGGCGACCACCCGGCGTCCCAGCGCCTCGACCTCGGCCACGACGGTCTTGGCCCGGTCCTCGGCGTCGACGTAGGTGAACGCGACGTCGGCGCCGTCCCGCGCCAGCCGGGCCACGATCGCCGCGCCGATACCCCGACTTCCCCCGGTCACCAGGGCGACCCTGCCAGCAAGTCCGGCCACGTTCTGCCTCATTTCTGTGTCGATCGGCACAATAAACAGAACCCTAACCCACCGAAGTGGACGGTGGGGTCCCCGCCGGGCTTGAAGAAAAGTTGAAGCAGGATCGGAGATGCTGCGTCGGATCGGGGGGTCGCCGCCGGCCCGGCCGGCACGGAGCGTCAGTGGATGAGGTGCTGAACGTGGGCATGGTGCTGCTGTCCGACCCGGGCGTGACGGCGACGCAGGTACGGGAGTGCGGTGAGCCGTTGGTCGACCTGCGCGACGTCGACGCGTTGCGGCTCGACCACCGGCTTGCCGACTCCGCCGGTGCGTTCGCGCGGCTGCGGGTCGGCGTGGTCGACCGCCTGGTCACCGCGCAGACCCTGCTCCCGGCCGGAACCAGGCTCCTGGTCATCGAGGGGTACCGGCCGCTGAGCCTGCAAGAACACTACTTCGAGGCACACGTACGGCGGCTGCGCGACCGTACGCCGGATGCCGACGAGTCGGCACTGCGCCGCCACGCCAGCCGGTACATCTCCCCGCCCGCGGTGGCCCCGCACGTCGCCGGGGCGGCGGTCGACCTCACCCTGTGCAGTGTCGACGGCGAGGAACTTCCGATGGGTACGGCGGTGAACGACACCGACACCACCGCCTGCCACACCGACTCCCCCGACATCGGCGCGCCGGCACGGGCGAACCGGGACCTGCTCTGCGCCGCCCTGCACGGCGCCGGCCTGGTGAACTACCCCAGCGAGTGGTGGCACTGGTCGTACGGCGACCGCTACTGGGCCTACCTGACCGGTTCCGATCATGCCCTGTACGGCCCGGTCAGCGCCTGACCCCACCGATCGACCGAACCGGCGCCGCTAGCATCCAGGGGGTGCGGGTGGTCGGCGACTGGAGGTTGATTTGCTACAGGTCCGGCTACTCGGTCCGGTCTCGGCCCACTCCCCGGACGGGCCGGTACCGCTGGGCGGCCGAAAGCCACGGGCGCTGTTCGCGGCGCTGGTGCTGGAACGGGGGCGGGTCGTACCGGCCAGCCGCCTGATCGACGTGGTCTGGCCGGACAGCCCGCCGGAGAGCGCCCGTGCCCTGATCCAGACCTACGTCTCCACCCTGCGCAAGTCGTTCGCCCGGCACGGCCTTCCGGACGTCATCGGCAGTGATCCGCCGGGCTACCTGGCCCGACTCGACGACGCGACGGTGGACGCCGATCTCCTCGCCGAACTCGTCGGCGCGGCCGGGGAGCGGGCCGGGCGCGGCGACCACGGCCGGGCGGCGGAGCTGCTGCGGCGGGCGATCGGGCTGAGTCACGGACCGGCCCTGTCGGGTCTTGATCAGTCGCCGCTGTCCGCCGACGCCCGCCGGCTCGACGAGCTGCTCCTGGTCGCCCGGAGCGAGCGGGTCGAGGCCGAGCTGAATCTCGGTCGCCTCGACCACCTGGCCGAACTGACCGGGCTGCTGGAGGGTCACCCGACCAACGAGCGGCTACGCGGGCAGCTCATGCTCACCCTGTACCGGTTGGGGCGGCAGACCGACGCGCTCGCCTGCTACCGGGAGGGCAGGTCGGCGCTGGTCGAGGAGTTGGGCGTCGAGCCGGGCCAGCCACTGCGGGAACTGCACGACGCGATCCTGCGCGGTGCCGGCGAGCTGCGCCACGGCGGCCGGCCCAAGCCCGATCCGGGCCCGCCCGTGGTGATCCCGGCGCAGGTCCCGCTCGCCCCCTCGGACTTCACCGGGCGGGAGGCGGAACGAGGGACGCTGGTCGCCGCGCTGCGGTCCGCCATGCCGGGTACGCACGTCCTGGCCGGTCAGGGTGGCAGCGGCAAGTCGGCGCTCGCCGCCCGGGTCGCCCGGCAGGTGGCCGGGTCGTTCCCGGACGGTCTGCTCTACGCCGACCTGCGCGGCATGACCGAGACCCCGGCGACGCCGGACGAGGTGCTGGCCGGCTTCCTCCGCTCGCTCGGGGTCGGTCCGGCCCACCTCCCGGACCCCGGCCCGGAGCGGACCGAGTTGTACCGCAGCCTGGTCGCCGATCGGCGCATCCTGGTCCTCTGCGACGACGCGGCGAACGAACGGCAGGTCCGGCCGCTGCTACCGGCCGGACCGCGCTGCGCGGCGTTGATCACCTCTCGGGATCGGCTGGCCGGGCTGGCCGGCGCGACCCTGATCGAACTCGGGGTCCTCACCGACGAGGAGGCGTGGGCCCTGCTCTGCCGGATCATCGGGGCGGAACGGGCCGCCGTCGACGCCGACTCGGCCCGGCGCATCCTGGCCGGCTGCGAGAACCTGCCGCTGGCGATCCGGATCGCGGGAGCACGGCTGGCCACCCGCCGGCGCCTGCCGCTGCGGGTGCTCGCCGAGCGGCTGGCCGACGAGCGGCAGCGCCTCGACGAACTCGCCGCCGGTGACCTCGCCGTACGGTCCAGCATCGCCCTCAGTTACCGGGCTCTGGACGAGCGCGCCGGGGCGGCGCTGCGCCGGTTGGGTTTCCTCGGCATCCCCGAGTTCGACGCGTTCGTGCTCGGCCGGCTGCTGGACACCCCCGAACCCGCCGCCGAGCGGTTGCTGGAACTGCTGGTCGACGCGCACCTGGTGGAGTTCACCGGGGTCGACCCGACCGGCACGCTGCGTTACCGACTGCACGACCTGGTTCGCCTCTACGCGCGGGAGCGGGCGGACGCGGAGGAACCGGCCGGGACGCTGCGGGACGCGGTGCTCCGGGCGGTCGACGGTTGGCGGTCGGTCATGAACCACATCGCGGCCACCTTCCCGCCGGCCGAGGTCGTCTGGCGGGAGCCACCCGTACCGGGAACGGCGGTGCCGGACGATCTGGCCCGGCGGGTCCTCGCCGACCCGGCGGGCTGGCTCCAGCGCGAGGAATCGGTGCTGGCCATCGGGGTCGAGCGGGCCGCGGCGATCGGCCTGCACGAGGTCGCCTGCGACTTCGTCTCGACCCGGATGGCGCTGGACCTGGAGGGGGTGAACCGGTTCGAGTTCCGGTCCCGGATCGTCAACGCCGCGCTGGCGGCGAGCGTGCTGGCCGGCAACCTGCACGGTGAGGCGGTCATGCTGGCGGAGCTGGCGCAACTGCGGTACGCCGAGGACCGGTACGCCGAGTCCCGGCGGCACTTCGGCGAGGCGTTGAGCAGGTTCCGCGCCCTGCGCGACGTACGGGGGCAGGCGTCGGCGCTGGCCGGGCTGGGCCTGGCCTGCCGGGAGCCCGGTCACCTGGCGGAGGCGTTGCACTTCCTCGACCAGTCGGCGGCGTTGGTGCACACCCTGGACGATCCGGTCGGCCTCGGCTACGTGCACCGGGTACGCGGTTCGGTGTTCCTGGAACAGGGCAACTTCCCGGCCGCGCTCGCCGACCTGGAGCGGTCGATGCGCGCCTACCTGCGTACCGGCAGCCGGCGCGGGGTGGCGTACACGCTGCGCAGCCTCGGGCTCTACCACCGGGCCCGGGGCGAGTACGACGAGGCGTTGCGCGCCTGCGCCGAGGCTGCGGAGATCTTCGCCGAACTCGGCAACGACCTGATGCACGCGTACGCCGTACGCGCGCATGCCACCACCCAGTTGCGGATGGGCCTGGTCGCCGAGGCGCTGCCCCGGTTGGAGTGGGTGCTGTCGGTGGCCCGCGACGCCGGGGACCGGTGGGGGCAGGGCGTGACGCTGCGCGCGCTGGGGCAGTTGCACCTCGCGCAGGGGCGGCTCGACCTGGCGCAGGAAGCGCTCGACACGGCGCTCTCGCTGTGGGACACCGTCCAGGCGCCGCTCTGGCGGGCCCGGACCGAGTACGTCCTGTCCCAGGTGTACGCCGCGCGCGGGGACGCGGTCGCGGCGGAGCGGGCCTTCGCCAACGCGCGCCGGGTCTTCCACGACCGGCACTCCCGCGAGTACGTCGTGCTGACCGACCCGCCGACGGTGGCTCCGGGCGGCTCGAAGCCCCGCTGAGCCGGGTCGCGCGGCACCCCGCGCGGACATTTTCGGCAATCGATGACAGCGATCGATCGGAGTGTTGACGTGCCCGTAGCACGTCGGTAACATTCGGCCAAAGCACTGCAAGATTACGACAAGAAGCTGCTCTGTTCGTCGCTTGCATCTGCAATTTCCAGTGGGGCCGCTCCCCGGCGGTGTTTCTCCCCCGTTCCGGAGAGGCCCGGTGATGCCGTCCGGCATACCCACCCCCGATCGTCCCGCCGTTGCCACGGCCCCGACCGGTCGAACGCCGGCCCACGCCCGACCCCACGCCCATGGGGATCACCACACGCGCAAACGTCCCTCCACGCGACAAGGACAGTGATGAGACGAACGAATCTGGTCAGGGTGGTGGCGACGACGGTCGCCACCACCATGATCGCCACCGTAGGGTTGGCCGCCGTCGCGACCGCGGCCGGCAAACCCGACCACTCGCCCGGCACGACAGCCTCCGCGAACGCGGTCGTCGGCCCGAACGCGGTCGGCAACCTCGCCCAGGGCCGCCCCACCCAGGAGAGCGGCCACGCCGACGTCTACGACTCGTCCCGGGCCGTCGACGGCAACCAGGGCACCTACTGGGAGAGCGCCAACAACTCCTTCCCGGAGTGGATCCAGGTCGACCTCGGCCCGTCGGTGACCGTCAACCAGGTCGTCCTGCGGCTGCCGGCCGCCAACTGGGGCACCCGTACGCAGACGTTGAGCGTGCAGGGCAGCACCAACGGGTCGACGTTCAGCAACCTCGTCGGGTCGCAGACGTACACCTTCAACCCGGCGGTCAACGGCAACTCGGTCACCATCAACTTCGGCCAGGCCACCACCCAGTACGTGCGGGTCAACATCACCGCCAACAGCGGCTGGCCGGCCGGACAGATCTCCGAGTTCGAGGTCTACGGGCCGCAGAGCGGCGCCGACACCACCCCGCCGAGTGTTCCCGGCACCCTGTCCTACACCCAGTCCGGTACGACGATCAGCCTCAACTGGGGGGCGTCGACGGACAACGCGGGCGGCAGCGGCCTGGCCGGGTACGACGTCTACCGCAACGGCGCGTACCTCCAGTCCCTCGGGAACGTGACCACCTTCGCCGACACCCAGCCGGCCTCGGCCACCGTGTCGTACTACGTCCGGGCGCGCGACGTCGCCGGCAACCTGTCCGGCAACAGCAACACCGTCACCCGGACCGGCGCCGGTGACGCCACCGCGCCGACCGTGCCCGGCACGCTGTCGCACAGCACCTCGGGCAGCACCATCACCCTCAACTGGGGCGCCTCCACCGACTCCGGTGGCAGCGGTCTGGCCGGGTACAACGTCTACCGGGGCGGCAGCCTGATCGCGACGCTGGGCACCGTGCTCACGTACCAGGACACCCAGCCGGCGACGGCGACCGTGTCGTACTACGTCCGGGCGCGCGACGGTGCCGGCAACCTGTCCGGCAACAGCAACACCGTCACCCGGACCGGCACCCAGCCGCCGGGCTGCACCAACGTGGCCCTGGGCAAGACCATGACGGCGAGCGGTTCCACCTTCACCTTCACCCCGGAGAAGGCGAACGACGGCTCGCTGGCCAGCTACTGGGAGGGCGGGGCGGGTTACCCGCAGAGCCTGACCGCGGTGCTGGGCGCGAACCACGCCATCACGTCGGTCAACGTCAAGCTGAACCCGGACGCGTCCTGGGGCACCCGTACCCAGAACTTCCAGATCCTCGGCCGCGACCAGGGCTCGACCACCTACACCAGCCTGGTGGCGGCGGCGAACTACCAGTTCGTCCAGGGCAGCAACGCGGTGAGCATCCCGGTCAGCGCGACCACGGCGGACGTACAGCTCCGGTTCAACTCCAACACCGGCGCCCCGTCCGGCCAGGTCGCCGAGTTCGAGGTGTGCGGCACCCCGGCCCCCAACCCGGACCTGGTGGTCAGCTCCACCACCTGGACCCCCGCGGCACCGACCGAGGTCACCCCGGTCACCCTCACCGCCACGGTTCAGAACATCGGCTCGGCGGCGGCCGGCGCGACCACTGTCAACTTCAGCCTGGGCGGTGCCGTCGTCGGCAGCGCGCCGGTGGGCGCGCTGGCCGCCGGTGCCTCGACCACCGTCTCGTTCAACGCCGGGACCCGGCCGCTGGGCAGCTACAGCGTCGCGGCGGTGGTCGACCCGACCAACACCGTGATCGAGCAGAACAACGCCAACAACAGCTTCACCGCGCCGTCGCCGCTGGTGGTCGCCCAGGCTCCCGGCCCCGACCTACAGGTGCTGAGCATCAGCTCCAACCCGCCGAACCCGGCGGTCGGCGCGACGGTCACGTTCACCGTCGCGGTGAACAACCGTGGGACCAGCGCGACCGGCGCGACCACGATCACCCGGCTGGCGGTCGGCGGCACCACGCTGAACACCAGCACGCCGTCGATCGCGGCCAGTACGACGGCCAACGTGGCGATCACCGGTAGCTGGACCGCCACCAGCGGTGGCGCCACCATCACCGCGACCGCCGACGCGACCGGAGTGGTCGCCGAGACCAACGAGTCCAACAACGTGTTCACCCAGTCGATAGTGGTTGGCCGGGGCGCGGCCGTCCCGTACGTCTCGTACGAGGCGGAGGCCGGTCGCTACCAGGGCGTCCTGCTGGAGACCGACCCGCTGCGCACGTTCGGGCACACCAACTTCGCCACCGAGTCCTCGGGCCGCAAGTCGGTACGCCTGAACAGCACGGGCCAGTTCGTCGAGTTCACCTCGACCAACCCGTCCAACTCGATAGTGGTCCGCAACTCCATCCCGGACGCGGCGGGCGGCGGTGGGATCGAGGCCAGCATCAGCCTGTACGCGAACGACACCTTCGTCCAGAAGCTGACGCTCTCGTCCCGGCACAGCTGGCTCTACGGGAACACCGACCAGCCCGAGGGACTGACGAACACCCCCCAGGCCGACGCCCGGCGGTTGTTCGACGAGTCGCACGCGCTGCTGTCGCAGTCCTACCCGGCCGGCACCAGGTTCAAGTTGCAGCGCGATGCGACCGACAACGCCTCGTTCTACATCATCGACATGGTCGACCTGGAGCAGGTCGCGGCACCGACGAGCCAGCCGGCCGGTTGCACCTCGATCACGGCCTACGGCGCGGTGGCCAACGATGGGCTCGACGACACGACCGCGATCCAGCGGGCGGTCACCGACGACCAGAACGGTGTGATCAGCTGCGTGTGGATCCCGGCCGGCCAGTGGCGGCAGGAACAGAAGATCCTCACCGACGACCCGCTGAACCGGGGTCAGTGGAACCAGGTGGGCATCAGCAACGTCACGATCCGCGGCGCGGGGATGTGGCACTCCCAGCTCTACACCCTGACCGAGCCGCAGGACGTGGTGGGTGGCATCAACCACCCGCACGAGGGCAACTTCGGCTTCGACATCGACAACAACACCCAGATCTCCGACATCGCCATCTTCGGCTCGGGCCGGATCCGCGGCGGGGACGGCAACGACGAGGGTGGCGTGGGCCTGAACGGGCGGTTCGGCGACAACACCAAGATCACCAACGTGTGGATCGAGCACGCCAACGTGGGTGCCTGGGTCGGTCGTGACTACGACAACATCCCCGCACTGTGGGGACCCGGCGACGGCCTCGAATTCAGCGGTATGCGCATCCGCAACACGTACGCCGACGGCATCAACTTCACCAACGGCACGAGCAATTCGAAGGTGTTCAACTCGTCGTTCCGTACCAACGGTGACGACGCCCTGGCGGTCTGGGCCAACACGGCCGTGCGGGACCGGGTCGCCGACAACACGCACGACAACCACTTCGTCAACAACACCATCCAGTTGCCCTGGCGGGCGAACGGCATCGCGATCTACGGCGGCTACGACAACTCGATCGAGAACAACCTGATCTACGACACCATGAACTACCCGGGCATCATGCTGGCGACCGACCACAGTCCCCTGCCCTTCTCCGGGACCACCCTGATCGCCAACAACGGGCTCTACCGCACCGGTGGCGCCTTCTGGAACGAGGATCAGGAGTTCGGCGCCATCACGCTGTTCCCGGCGACCCTGGACATCACCGGCGTCACCATCCGTGACACCGACATCTACGACTCGACCTACGACGGCATCCAGTTCAAGAACGGCGGCGGCAACATGCCCGGCGTCGTGGTCAGCAACGTACGCATCGACAAGTCCAACAACGGCGCCGGAATCCTGGCCATGGGTGGTGCCCGCGGCAGCGCCACGCTGACGAACGTGACCATCACCAACTCGGCCGACGGCAACATCGTCCGAGAACCGGGATCGAGCTTCGTGATCACGGGCGGTTAGCCACCGCGGTAACACCGGTGCCGGTCGTGCGGCGTGCTCCCGGGTGGAACGTCACCTCGGGAGCACGCTCACGGCCGGCACCGCGCAGCAGCGCGCGGAACCCGATCCCGAGGGCGGCCACGACCAGCGCGTTGCGGACGAGCAGCAGCGCGGATCCCGGCCAGGACGGGTCCGTCGACACCTGGTCGTAGAACCACGGGAAGAGCACACTGGTCAGCCCGGTGGCGACCATGATCAGGGCGCTGGTGGCCCGTTGCGTCGTGTCCCGACGGGTCAGGCAGACCGCCGCCAGCCCGACCAGCCACAGCATGTACTGCGGCGAGAAGACGCGGCTGGTCACCACCGACACGAGCACCGCCAGCAGCGCCACGTCGAAACCGACCGCCGGGGTCCAGGCGAGCCGTCGGCCCCGCACCAGCCACCACAGGGCCAGGACGCCCAGCCCGACGGCGGTCAGGACGGGCAGCACGACCGTCGCCGGCCGCACGTACCCGTGCTGGAACTCCATCGCGCCGTAGACGTACGCGACGGTGATGGTCTCGTCCCGGAGCCGGGCCAGCACCAGCGGGGCGGCACCCACCGCCTCGATCTGCAACCCCCGGCCGGACTGGTTGTCGGTGAATCCGGACCAGGCACCGGCGAAGGCGACGGTGAGGGCACCGCCCAGCACGGCGAGCGTGGCGACGAAGCCGGTCAGCAGCGGGCGGAGTCCGGCCACCGGTCGGGCGCTGATCAGCAGCAGCACCGGCCAGACCTTGACCAGCCCGCCGACGGCCAGGACGCCGCCCGCGACGAGCGGACGCCGGACGGTGGCGGCGAGCGCGACAACCGCGGACGCCGTGACGAAGATGTCGTACCGGGAATAGGTCAACAGATTCAGACACGGTACGACCACAGCCCAGGCGCCGGCGCCGAGCAGCAGCCCGTTGCCCCGGGCCAGCCGGAGCAGGGCGAGCAGGACCAGCAGGTCCGCTGCCAGCGCGGCGACGAAGAAGGTGTCGTCGTACGCGCCGACGGAGTCGCCGGCCAGGTGGCGCAGGAACAGGAAGAGCGCCGCCGCGCCGGGCGGATACTGCCACATCGGATCATCACCGGGGATCTGCCCGGTCAGCAGCGAGTCGCTCCAGCGGTAGTACAGCTCCACGTCCGCGAAGACACCGCTGAAGTCGGGCGCCTCGACGACCTTCGTGTAGACCAGCACGAATGCGGTTCTGCTGAGGGTCCAGACAGCCAGCACGGCAACGATCGGCCAGGGACGTCCCGGTGAATCCATTGTCCAGCCTCGTTCCCGGTCGGCACCCGGCTGCGGGTTAGCGGCGGGCCACTGTCGGCGCGAGGATTGTAGGCGGACAAATGTTTCCGGAATGCGAAAGCACCATGCCCCGGTGGCGCCCGTCGGGTTGACGGTGATCGCCAACGTCGGGTCCGCTGAGGTGGCCGATGAAGGGACGACGCATGTTCGGTTCTGCGCGCTTCGATGTCCTACGGGACGGGCGTTTCCTGGTACGACCGCTCCGGCTCGCCCTCGCCCGCCCCCGGCCCCGGCCCCGGCGGTGGCTGGCCGGCCACCGACTCCCCGAAGTACGCCCTGGTCGCGAAGGTGACCGCCGGTTTGATCTGGTCGACCCGGACCGGGCGCCTCTACCACGCGAACGAATGGTTCCCGGTCGGCGCCGACAGCCGGTGTGTGCAGTTCCAGGGTTGGAACGTCGGCATCCCGCAGTTGGTGTTCTCGTACAACGACCCCAACCTGGGCGACAACGGCGGCGGGGCGCAGGTGGCCGTCAAGCAGTGGTGGTGACGGTTCGGGTCACACCGTGGTGGAATCCGCCGCCCGGCCGGTGACCTCGGTTCCGGCCGCGGTCCGGCGGGCGGCGACGAAGCCGAAGGCGACGGCGGTGAAGAACATGACGGTGCCGTAGATCACCGACGGCATCGCCATGTCGGTGCTGTCGAGCAGCGCCGGACTCATGCCGATGGTGATGGCCAGCGTCGCGTTGTGCAGACCGATCTCGAACGAGGAGGCGACCGACTCCCGGTGCGGGACCCGCAGCGCGCGCGGCGCGACGTACCCGATCGCCAGGCTGATCAGGTTGAAGACCAGGACGATGACGATGATCTCGCCGATGGTGGCGGCGATGTCGTCCTTGATGCCGCTGAGCGCTCCGGTGATCATCACGACCAGCACCACGATCGACAGCACCTTGACGGTGCGTTCCATCCGGACGGCGAAGTCGGTGAACCGGGCCCGGATGGCCATGCCGACGGCGATCGGGATCAGGACCATGGCGAAGACCTGGATCACCTTGTCGAACTGCAACCCGATCGAGGTGTCCGAGCCGATGAAGCCGGCCACCGCCAGGTTGACGATCAGCGGCAGGGTGAACAGTGCCAGCACCGAGTTGATGGCGGTCAGCGACACGTTGAGCGCGACGTTGCCCTTGAAGAGGTGGCTGTACAGGCTGGCGGTGCTGCCGCCCGGTGACGCGGCCAGCAGCATCATGCCGACGGCCAGTTCGGGACGCAGGTCGAAGGCGACGACCAGCCCCAGACAGATCGCCGGCAGGATCAGCATCTGGCAGACCAGGGAGATCACCACCACCCTCGGGTAACGCATGACCCGACGGAAGTCCTCGACGGTCAGGGTGAGCCCGAGCCCGAACATGACGATGCCCAGTGCGACTGGGAAGAGCACGAGTGACAACCCGGAACCCACGACGTCCACCTTCCGATCGAGGACCGCAAATCTCTACGGATCCTCACATCGGCGCCGCCCACCGCGCATCTCGTGACGTGCGCAATATCGTCGTGGCCGCCCGGCCGCGTACGCCCGCGCCCGGTCCTCGGGTCGAATCCGAACGTCGCGAGCGGCAGCGAGACGACCGGCGCGACGGTGGCGCGCACGGGGAACGGCGGTAGCGTTGCGCAGCCCCCGGCGGGCGGTATAGTCCGGCGGTTGAGCCGTGTCCCCGGCGGCGTGCCTCGCGCGCCCGGGCCGGGCTCCGATCGTATGGAGGATGGCGTATGTCCCAGGCCGCGGAGCTGTTCGACCTACGCGAGGGCACGACCTCGCGGCCGGGCTTCGAGTCCGCCCTGCGCGGCTACGACAAGCGGCAGGTGGACCACTATGTGTCGCAGGCGACCGGCGAGATCTCGAAGCTGACGTCCGAACGCGGATCCGCGTACGCCCAGATCCAGAAGCTGGCCACCCAGCTCCAGCAGCTACAGGCCGAGCTGGCCGAGCTGCACCAGCGGCCACCGCAGACGGACCGGGCGTCCTTCCGCCAGCTCGGCCCGATGGTCGAACAGATCCTGGCCCTGTCCGACATGCAGGCCGAGGCGATCGTCAACACCGCCGCGCAGCAGGCGTCCGAGCACCAGGCCGAGGCGGAACGGGTTCTGACCGAGGCCCGTGATCACGCCGAGAAGTTGATCGCCGACGGTACGGCCGCCCTACAGCAGGCCGAGCAGGAGGCGGACCGGATCAACGAGCAGAGCATCCAGCAGGTCGAACAGGCTCGGGCCGAGGCCGAATCGATGCTCGACGCGGCCCGTACCCAGGCCCAGCAGGAAATCGAGGCGGCCCGTACGCAGACCCAGCACGAGCTGGCCCAGTGGAAGGCCCACGTGGAGCGGGAGGTCACCGAGCGGCAGGCGGCGGCCGAGGCGGACCTGACCCGCTGGCGCTCGGCGGCCGAACAGAAGAACGCGGCCCTCCAGGCGGAGGCCCAGCAGTACTCGGCCGACCTGCACCGGCGCGCCGACGAGCAGGCCGCCGCCCTTGAGCAGCAGCTCGCGGTCGCCCAGAAGGAGATCGAAGCCCGGCAACAGGCGCTGGCCCAGCTCCAGGCCGCACAGGAGACCGCCCAGCAGCGACTCGCGCAGTCGCGCCAGGAGCGGGCCAGCACCGAACGCGATGTCATCCAGCTACAGCAGCGCCTCGGCGAGGTCCGTCAGGACATGACCGCCGAGCTCACCCGGTTGGACGACGCCCGGCAGGCGGCCGACTCCGCCGAACGGCACGCCATGGAGGTACGGGCCAGGGTGCAGCGCGAGGCGAAGCGGGTGGCGGACCGCGCGGCGGCGGCGGTCATGGCGGCCGCCGCGATCAGTGCCGAGACCGGCGAGTACCGGATGGTGGCGGTCCCGCCGGCAGCCAACCGGGCCGTCGTCGAGCCGGCCGAGCCGACCAGCGACGGCAGCACCGCCGAACACCCGATGCTCAACGGCGACAACGGCCGACACTGACGGCGGCAACGGCCGACACCGACGGGGACAACCGACGACGCTGAGCGGCGCGACCGGACGCCGTTGGCCGACGGTTGCGACGATGGCGGGGAGCCGGCATGGCAGGAGCCCGGCAACCCCCGAGGGACGTGGTCGGATGAGGATCCGCGAACTGGACGCCGAGGAGCGGGCGGAGCTGAGTCTGCCGTTGCAGACCTACTCCTTCCGCCCCTCGCCCCGCGGAAACGGGAGCGACGACCAGCTGCGTCAGTTGCAGCCGTACCTGCGGGACAACCTCACCCTGGTGGTGGAGGACGGTGGCGACGTCGTCGCCGAGGCGTCGGCGATCCCGATGCGCCAGAACGTACGCGGGCTGGTCTGCCCGATGGCCGGCATCGCCGGGGTGGCGAGTAACCCGCTGCACCGGCGCCGGGGCCACGTGCGGACCCTACTGACCGAACTGCTCGGCCGGATGCGGGACCGGTCGCCAGCCGACCCGGCTGCGGCGTACGCGCTCGGCGAAGGCGGCGGCCACCGTCGACTTGCCGACGCCGCCCGGACCGGTCAGCACCTCCACGCCGCCGGTGGGTCGACGCAGCGACCGCCACAACTGCCGGGTCAGCTCGTCGCGGCCGCGCAGCACCGACGGCAGCCGCCCGATCGGTTCCCGCACGGGTAGACCGACCACGTCGGGCGGGTGGCGGTCGTCGGCGTCGAGCTGCCGCTGCCGTCTGTGGCGCGGGATCAACCAGGCGAGCGCCGCGACGGCGGTGCCGAGGATCGAGAGCAGCAGATCGGCGTCCATCCTGGTGGATCCTCCCGGCCGTGGAGGTTCGTCGGCACACCCGACAGCAGGGCGTACGGCGCTCCGACGGCCAGGATAGTGGCCGATGCCAAGCTCCCGGCCGGTCTACCGACCGGTGCGGGCACCCGGTCCGGTGTTCAGCCGCAGTGGACGTCCGGCAGGATGTAGCCGCCGCTCCCGACGACCTGGCCGCCGAGCTGGTACGTCCAGACGTCGGAGGTGCGGCAGACGTAGGTGGCCACCCCCATTCCGCTGGCGGCGTACTGCTGGGGGCCGCCGGCCTGGCTGCGCAGCAGCACCAGGTACGCCGGCTGCCAGCCGTTGTCGCAGGCGAAGCCGCCGGTGACCTCGACCTTGCCACCGTAGTGGGCGATCGAGTAGATCCCCTGACAGGGCGCGGCCTGGGCGGCGCCGGCCGGGACGAGGACGGCGGCGGCCGTGATGGCGGCGGCAACGGCCAGCTTGATGATTTTCACGGTGATCCTTCGCGGTGGGGGCGGGTGGATCGGTGGCGACGCAAGGATCGTAGGTTGTCGAACAATGCGTTGCAATATCCGAAGAGGATCCCGCAAATTTCCGCGCATGGGCTCCGGCTTGGAACCGAGACGAGGGGACGCCACGAGGTCGTTTCCGCCCTCCGGTCGTTGCGATCTCCACAGGAAACGATAATCATGTCTGTTTAGGACGCGCGGCCCGGCCACCGGAGGAGGACCATGGAGCCCACCGCCCCGGTGCAGGCGCACCTGTTCCTGCTCGCCGGACAGCACCCGGACAGCACCCACGCCGAGACACTCGCCGCCGCGAAGGAATACGCGCTCGCCGGCGAGGCCGCGGACTACGCCGGGGTGTGGATCGCCGAGCACCACTTCATCTCGTACGGCGTCTGCCCGTCGGCGCTGGCCTTCGCCGCGTACCTGCTCGGCGCGACCCGGCGGATCACCGTCGGCACCGCGGCCTGCATCCTGTCCAACCGACACCCCGTCGCCCTGGCCGAGGAGACGGTACTGCTCGACGAACTCTCCGGCGGCCGGTTCGCGCTCGGCGTCGGGCGCGGCGGGCCCTGGGTGGATCTGGAGGTCTTCGGCACCGGCCGGCAGCGGTACGCCGACGGCTTCGCCGAATCGATCGACCTGCTCGCGAGCTGGCTCTCCGGAGCCGAGAGGGTCACCGGAACGGGCCGTTTCCCGTTCCGCCCGGTGCGGGTGGTGCCCCGTCCCCGCCGGCCGATCCCGGTGTGGATCGCGGCCACCTCCGCGTCGACCGTCGAACTGGCCGCCCGGCACGGGCTTGCGCTCCTGCTCGGCATGCACGCCGGTCACGCCGAGAAGGCCGAACTGCTCGACCGGTACGGGCGGGTCGCCACCGCACACGGCCACGACCCGTCGACGGCCGCCCACGCCAGCGCCCACCTCGCCTACGTGGCCGACACCGACGAGGCCGCCGAGGCCGACGTACGGACGAACCTGGCCGCGTTGCTGACCGGGCTGGACGACTACGTCCGGCTCGACGACGCACCACCGGCCGGGGCGCCGGACCGAACCGCCTACCTGGAACGGTTGCTCGACATCCACCCGGTCGGCGGTCCGGACAGGTGCCGCGAGCGGCTCGCCGAGGCCGCCGCGCTGCCCGGCGTACGCCATCTGCTGTTGATGGTCGAAGCCGGCGGTGGCCGACGGCCCACCCTGGACAACATCGCCCGGCTCGCCACCGAGGTACTCGAACCGGGTCTCATGGCCACCCGCGCGGCGCCAGCGTTCGGCTGAGCGGTCGGCCACCCCGGCCCGCCGACGACCCGCCGTGGACAAAGTCGACCCTGCCTCGTTAGGGCATGAGGGACGGGCGCGGCGGCCGATGTCGGGCCGATCGGGCCTCGACGGACGGCCGGAAGAGGTGACGACGATGCTCGGGCGCTCGTGTTGAGCAGGCTTCCGGCGGCGGCCCAGCGGGTGCGCGCCGGGGTGGAACTGGCCGTGGTCGCGATCATCGGCCTCTGCGTCGGGGTTCCGGTGGGTGTCCTCTACTCGCCGATCCTCGGCCCGCTGGCCGGTTGGGACGCTGCCGCCATCGCCTACCTGCTCTGGATCTGGACGATCATCTGGCCGATGGGCCCGGAGCAGACGGCGCGCCTCGCGCTCCGGGAGGACCCCAGCCGCACCGTCCGCGACCTGCTCCTGCTGGGGGCGTGCCTGGTCAGCCTGGTCGCGATCGGCTTCGTGCTGGCCGAGGGCAACCCGCCCGACCTCGGTCAACCGATCCGGGTCGGCGCCGCCATCGTGAGCATCGTGGTGTCGTGGAGCGTCGTGCACACGGTGTTCACCGCCCGGTACGCCCGGCTCTACTACACCGGGGTCGACGGTGGGATCGAGTTCCACCAGACACCGCTGCCCCGGTACGTCGACTTCGCCTACGTGGCGTTCACCGTCGGCCTCACCTTCCAGGTGTCGGACACCGACCTCACCACCACCGAGATGCGGGCCACCGTGCTCCGACACGCGCTGCTGGCGTACCTCTTCGGGGCCGTGATCGTCGGTGCCGCCATCAACCTGGTCGCCGGCCTCGCCCACCCGTGAACCGGTGCCCGCCCGTCCGGCCCGCCCCGACGCCCCGTCAAACGGTCGTCCACGCCTCGGTGGTCGTACCGACGGTGCGATCGACATCGGCGGCGTGCTCAACGGCCAGGGCGATCAGGTGGTCCTGTGCCCCGTCCGCCAGCGGGTACGGTGCCGGCCCGGCACCGCGTACCCAGGCGGCCATCGCCTGCAACAGGGTGGCGGTGGCGATCTCGTCGTCGTTCCACCGCAGACCCGGATAGGGGTTGCGGTACAGCACCTCCGAGCCGAGGGTGACGGCACCGGTGTCGAAGCCGTCGAGGTCGAGGTCGTACCCGGTCTGTCGACGTACCAGCGGTGAGCGCACGATCGTACGAGCGGCGGCCAGGTGCACCACCTCGTCGTCGCGCAACTCGCCGTGCGTGCCCCGGACCAGAATCCGGCGGAACCGCAACTGGTTGCGCGACTGGTTGTCGGTGAAGTCGTAGAGCCCGGAGCGGCCGTCGCCGAAGTCCAGCGTGGCGATGGTGGTGGTGGCGGGCTTCGGCACCGGATCGTCCGTCCAGCCCGAACGGGTCTGCGGATCGAGCAGCGGCGCGGTGGTGCGGGTGGCCCGGACGCTCGCCGGTGCGTGACCGGCGCCGAGCAGACCCCGGATCAGGGACACGGCGTGGTACTGGTGCGTCGAGGACACCTGCACCTGGGTCGGCGTACCGATGATCCCGGAACGCACCGCCGCCAGCCGCGCCGCGTGCGCGGGCATCAGCAGGTACTGCTCGGCGACCTGCACCAGGCCGGACCCGCCGACCGCGTCCCACAACCGGCGCAGGCCGGCCAGGTCCGGCGCGGGCGGGGTCTCGGTCAGCACCGGGACACCGCGGGCCACCGCCTCCGTCACGATGTCCGGGTTCACGGCCCGGGGCAGCGCGGTCACCACGAAGTCCGGCCGGACCGAGTCCAGGCAGGCGGCGAGCGAGTCGAAGCCCGGCACCGGCAGTTCCCGAGGGGTGCGGACCACGGCCCCGACGCAGGTGACGTCGGGTAGCCGGGTGGACAACCGCCAGAACGCCTCCGCCCGCCAACCGAATCCGACCAGCGCGAACGACATCCTGTCCGTCATCGGGCAACCGTAGGCCAGCGCCGCCGGATCCGCCGTCGGCCGGCGGGCTCACCGCCGGCCGAGGCCGCTCTCCCTGGCCCGTACGATCGCCTGGGCCCGGTCGCTGACGCCGATCTTGACCAGGACGTTCGACAGGTTGTTCCGTACGGTCTTCGGACTGAGGGCGAGCAGTTGCGCGATCGTGTGGTTGTCCAGACCCCGCGCGACATGGTGGAGAATCTCCCGTTCCCGCTCTGTCAACTGGGGAAAGGCCGCCGGCTCGCCGGCGGCGCGGGTCAGGAAACCGACCGCTCGGACCCCGATCTCGGGACCGAGCAGCAGTTCGCCCTCGGCCACCGCCCGTACCCCGCGCTCCACCTGCTCGGGTGAGGCACCCTTGAGCAGGTAACCGGACGCCCCGGCACGCAGGGCGCCGAACAGCGAATCGTCGTCGTCGAACATCGTGATGACCAGCACCGCCACCGCCGGATACCGGGTACGGACCAGCCGGGTGGCCTCCACCCCGGAACGATCCCCCAGATTCAGGTCCATCAGCACCACGTCCGGCGTACGGTCGGCGACCAGGTCCAGCGCGGAGTCGACGTCGACCGCCTCGCCGACGCACTCGATCCCGGCCAGCGTGCCCAGCAAGGCGGTCATGCCCAGCCGGAACACCGGGTGGTCGTCGACAACCGCCACCCTGATCGTCCGCTCCCCCGCACCCCGGCTCATCGGGCGCCGATCGGCAGGAACAGCCGGACCCGCGTACCGGTCCGCAGCTCCGTCGCCCGGTCCGGACCGATGGTCAGGTCGGCGCCGATACCCTCCGCGCGTTCCCGCATCGACCGGGTGCCGACGCCCACGGTCACCTCGGCGCCGATGCCCACCCCCTGGTCCGTCACGCACACCTCCAGGCCGTCCGGCCCGCTCGTCACCTCGATCGTGCACCGGTCCACGTCGGCGTGGCGGTGCACGTTGCGGACCGCCTCCGCCACGATGCCGTACACGGCGGTCGCCACCGGCTCGGGCAGGCTCACCGGCGCCGCCCGTACCCGTACCGTCAGCCCCGCCGCGGCGTACCGTTCCCGCAGCCGGTCCAGGGCCGGCAGCAACGCGCCGTCGTCGAGCAGCGGCGGCAGCAGGTCCCGGGCTATCTCGCGGACCCCGACCGCCTGCCGGTCCATCTCCTGGACGAGCTGGTCGAGCAGGTTGTCGGCCGCCGCGATCTCCGGCAGGTGCCGGTGCGCCCGGAGCATGTTACGGCCGGCGGCCAACGCCAGCGCCACCCCGCTCAGTGCCGGACCGAGGTCGTCGTGCAGATCCCGACGCAGTTTGCGGCGTTCCTCGTCGCGGCCCCGGGCCAGCCGTAGCCGGGACCACTCCAGGTCACGCTGGGCCACCGCGAGTTCGGCGAGCGCCGTCACCACCGGCGCCAGGTCGGCCAGCACCGAACTGGCCCGTCCGTCCAACCGCTCGCCCGCCCGTGGCCAGGCCCGCAGCACCCCGACCGGGCGGTCGCCGTTGACCAGACGGACGGTCAACGGCGGGCCGGCGGGGGCGACCTGGCCCGCCGCGGCGGGCCGCTGCGGCCCCGCCGGGTCACCGGTGAGCGTTATCGTGGCCGCCGCCAACCGCAGCGAGTCGGCGATCCCGTCGGCGACCGCGTCGAGCATCTGGGTGCCCCGGTCCGCCGCCCGCAACCGGTCGCCGACCAGACGGATCAGCGGACGCCCGCCGTCACCGTGCACCAGCAGGTCCACCCGGCGCTGCACCCACTGGCGCAGCGGCTGGAACGCGGCCGCCAGCAACGCCGTCACCACCACCTCGGGTACGACCGAGGAGGTCGGCACGACCGTCTTCAGCAACAGCACACCCAGCGTGTACGACGCGATCACCAGCCCGGTCATCAGCGCCCAGACCAGGGTCCGGCGGACGGTGAGCTCCAGTCCCCACAGTCGCTGGCGCAGCACCACCACCAGGACCGACGCCGGGAAGAACGCCTGCGCGACGAGCATCAGCAGCGGGGAGAACGGGACCGGGACGGTGACCGGCAGCAGCGGGTTGAGCGCGAGCGGGAGGAAGGCCGCGCAGAGCAGCAGCGTACCGACCGCGAGCCAACCGAGGCCGTGCCGTTGCTGCGGTGGCAGCGTACGGCGGCGTCTCAGCACCCCGACGGCGGCGGCGCACCCGAGCAGCACCAGTACGGGCTCCAGCCACGGTTCCACCACCGCGCGTACGCCGAGCAGGGTCGGATCGGTGAGCGGGATCGCGTGCAGCCCGTCGGGCAGCGTGAGTACGCACGCCTGCGCCACCACGATGAAGGCGGTTCCGATGCCGACCGCGATCCGTGCGGTCCGGTCGGCGGGCCGCACCGGAAGGAGCCACGGCAGCACCACGATGAGGGCATAGAAGCCCGGCACCCAGATCCAGTAGGTGCTGGCGAGCACCTGGCCCGGACCCCACAGGTCGGGCCACCGCCCGACGACCATCCACCAGCAGGCGGCCGCCGCCGCCGACGCCCCGCCGAGCCCGGCCGCCGCCATGATCCAGGCGGCCAGGTGGGCCCGGCGCAGCAGCGTCAGCCAGGCGACCACCCCGTAGATCGCGCCGACCATCAGGTCCACCAGCGTGTAGAGCATCCACGGGTCCCACGGCGGGGCGGCCACCCACCAACAGACCACCGAGCCGACGCTGAGCAGGGTGGTGATGGCGAGCACCGCCCACGCCGCGACCGGGGCTCGCCGGTCGACACCGGCGACCGTCATGGCCCCTCCCCCGGTCGGCCTCGTACGGGACCCGGTCCGGGCCCCCGCGCACCGTCCACAGTGCTGTCACCTGCCCCACTTGCCCATCCCGTGTCCAGACGAGAATCTCGACAGGTCGGAGAAGAAGGACACCGAAGGGGCGTCCCGGTCCACCAGTGACCGGAGTCCCGACCGACCGGGACAGTCGCCGCCCGTTGGCGCTCGACGAGGATGTCGTATTGACGAGACTGCCCGCGCACCGAGAGTTATTTCCGCAGGTCAGAACGAACATGAACAGCCTGTTCGCGTTTGCCGGACCACCGCCTTCCGGATAAGGATGGGTCAGTTCGAGCGCGGGTCCGCCATCGACCGACACACCGAGCAGCGCACCAACCGGTGCGCCGTTCGGCGTGCGCGCCGAACATTCTCACCACCGAAAAGGGGAGGACCCAATGACAATTCTGGTGACCGGCGCGACCGGACACGTGGGCCGGCTCGTGGTCGAGCGGCTGGTCGAGGCCGGCGCGCGGGTACGTGCGATGACCCGCGCGCCCCGGTCGGCCCGGTTCCCGGCCGGCGTCGAGGTGGTGCACGGCGACCTCGCCGAGCCGCCGACCCTGGCGGGCGCCCTGGCCGGCGTCGATCGGATGTACCTCTTTCCGGTTGCCCAGACCGCGCGCGAGGTGGTCGATCAGGCGAAGCGCGCCGGCGTACGACGTTTCGTGGTGCTCTCCTCCGGTGCGGTGACCGGCGGCTTCGACACCGACTTCCACCTTCCGGTGGAGCGGGCGGTGGAAGAGTCCGGTCTGGAGTGGACGCACGTGCGCCCCGGCGAGTTCATGCTGAACCGGCTCTGGCTGTGGGGTCCGTCCATCCGGTCCGAGAGCGTGGTCCACGAGCCCTTTCCCGAGGTGTCGTGGTGTCCGGTGCACGAGCGTGACATCGCCGAGGTCGCCGCCGCCGCGCTGCTGCGGGACGGGCACCACGGCAGGGCGTACGACCTGAACGGGCCGGAGCTGATCAGCCGCCGGGACCAGGTGCGCGCCATCGCGTCGGCGATCGGTCGCTACGTACGGCTGGACGTGGTGACCCCCGCGCAGGCCCGGGAGATCTACCTGAAGCAGGGCGGCTTCGCCGCGGACAACGCCGACTTCCTGCTCGGGTTCGAGACCTACTCGGGCGACGAGGCCGACCCGGAGTCGATCGAGGAGCTGGACCTCGCCACCCTCGGCCCGCTGCCCACGGCGGAGCAGGTGACCGGGCGCCCCGGCCGTTCGTTCGCGCAGTGGGCCCGCGACCACGCCGTGGACCTGCGCGCCGATCACCATCGAATTGCGTGAATTCGTTCGGCTACTCTGGGCAGGACCTTCCGAGGTCGGGTACCGGATGCCGGAAGAGGGTGCGGGATGGGGGAAGCCGGCCGGGAGGTGTTGGTCCGGTTCGTCGACGAACTCCGGCGGCTTCGGCAGCTCGCCGGCGCACCGTCACTGAACGCACTGGTCGCGGTCTCCGCCCGGTTGCGGCAGCCACTCGCCCGGTCCACCCTCAGCGACAAGCTCAACGCCAAGTCACTGCCCGACTGGCCGTTCGTCGCCGCGTACGTCAGCGCCTGCTCCGCGTACGCCGAACAGGCCGGCACCCCGTTGCCGGCCGAACTGACCGACCTGGCCCGCTGGGACGCGGAGCACTGGCGGCTGTTGCGGGCGGCGGACGGCCTGCGGGCGAGTGACCGGGTCGCCGGCGCGGCCCACAGCGAGATCGGTCGTCGGGCCTCCCACAGCGAGGTCGGTCGTCGGGCCTCCCACAGCGAGGTCGGTCGTCGGGCCGCCGGCACCACACCACAGCGGCGGCCGGAGGCGTCGGCCCCGGAGCAACAACCCGTCACCCGGGCATGGGTCGTGCCCCGGCAACTACCGGCGGCGGTGCGGCACTTCGCCGGCCGGACGGCACAGGTCGCCGCCCTGACCGGGCTGCTCACCGAGCCGGCGGGCGCACCCGGCACGGTGCTGATCTCGGCGATCGGCGGTACGGCCGGGGTCGGCAAGACCGCGCTCGCGCTGCACTGGGCGCACCGGGTGGCGGACCGGTTCCCGGACGGGCAGCTCTACGTCGACCTGCGCGGTTTCGACGCCACCGCACCGATCCTGAGCCCGGACGAGGCGATCCGGGGTTTTCTGGACGCCCTCGGAGTGCCGCCGGAGCGTGTCCCGGTCGGGCTCACCGCGCAGGCGGCGCTCTACCGCAGCCTGCTGGCGGGCCGGCGGATGCTGGTGCTGCTGGACAACGCCCGCGACGCCGACCAGGTGCGACCGCTGCTGCCCGGCTCGACGGGTTGCCTGGTGGTGGTGACCAGTCGCAACCAGCTACCGGGACTCGTCGCGGCCGAGGGAGCGCATCCGCTCGTCCTGGACCTGCTGCCGGCGGCGGAGTCGCGGGAGCTGCTGTCCCGCCGGCTCGGGCCGGACCGGGTGGCGCGGGAACCGGACGCGGTGGACCGGATCGCCGCCGCCTCGGCCGGGCTGCCGCTGGCACTGTCCATCGTGGCCGCACGGGCGGCGACCCACCCGGAGTTCGGCCTGGGCCGGCTGGCCGACGAGTTGCAGGGCGGCCGGGGCAGCCTCGACGGGTTCACCGGGGGCGAGGCGACCGCCGACGTACGGGCGGTCTTCTCCTGGTCCTGTCGCGGCCTGGACCCGCCGACCGCGCGGCTGTTCCGCCTGCTCGGGCTGCACCCCGGCCCGGACCTGTCGATCGCGGCCGCCGCCAGCCTCACCGGGGTTCCGGTCGCCGGGGTACGGGCACCGCTGGCCGCGCTGACCCGGGCGAACCTGCTGGCCGAACCCCTGCCCGGCCGGTACGCGCTGCACGACCTCCTGCGTGCCTACGCGCTCGAACAGCTCGACACCAACGATCCCGACCCGGTACGCGAAGCGGCGCTGGGCCGGCTGTTCGACCACTACCTGCACACCGCGCACGCCGCCGACCTGCTGCTCTACCAGCACCGGGACTCGATCTGCCTGCCGGCCGTGCACGACGGGGTGGTCACCCCCGAACTGGCCGACCGGGACCAGGCCTGGGCCTGGCTGAGCGCCGAGCACCGGGCGCTGCTGGCCGCCACCGCACTCGCCGCCGGCACCGGCTTCGACACCCACGCCTGGCAGCTCGCCTGCACCCTGAACACGTACCTCGACCGGTTGGGTGCCTGGCAGGAGCAGTCCGGCGTACAGCAGCTCGCGCTGGAGGCCGCGACCCGGGCCGGCGACCGCAACGGCCAGGCCCGGGTCCACCGCAACCGGGCGGTGGCGTGCCTGCGGTTGGGCAACCACGACGAGGCCCGCGCCCACCTGGACCGGTCCCTCGACCTGTACGGTCAGCTCGGCGACCACGTCGGCAGCGCCCGTACCCAGCTCAACCTCGGCATCCTCGCCGAACGTCAGGGCCACTACCGACCGGCGCTCGACCACGCGCAACGGGCGTTCGACCTGTTCGAAGCCGCCGGTCACACCCAGGGCGCGGCCAACGCGTTGAACAACATCGGCTGGTACCACATACAGCTCGGCGACCACCGGCGGGCGCTCGGTTACTGCGAGCGGGCGCTCGTCGCGCAGCAGCGGACCGGCAACCGGTACTGGCAGGCCCACACCTGGGACAGCCTCGGTTACGCGCACCACCACCTCGGCCACCACCGGGAGGCGGTCGACTGTTACGAGCACGCGCTCGCGCTATGGCAGGAGGCCGGGGAGCGGTACTTCGAGGCCACCACGTGGACGCACCTCGGCGACACCCACCACGTCGCGGGCACCCCCGACCGGGCCGGCACCGCCTGGCGGCAAGCCGTCGACATCCTCGACCGGCTCGGCCACCCCGACGCCGCGCAGGTCCGGAGGAAACTGCCGCCGGACAGCGACGAATAGTCCGGGATCGGCTCGTCGGTAACGGTCCACACGTCACGATCCTGCCGTACGAAATCGCTGTCCGGCCGATTCCCGGATAGCGGTACCGGCACCGGCGCAATTGGCGCAGGTCACGGCCACCGTACCGGCCGGGGGTTTCCGGGCGCCGTCCGGATATGCACGACCCGAACAGCCACACAGCGTGTGACCAGGCATTTTGGTGGCTGGTGGTGCATCCCTGACCGTTTTCGTCAATGGATTCCGACGGCAATTCACGAATGGCTTGCACTTTGCTCGAATGCTGGCTGTCGGGGCCTCCCAATGGAGAATCTGTTGTCTCCGGTTCGTACCCAGAGTGAAGGGACCTCCGTGAACCAGACCCACACCAGACGCTTCCGGATCGCGGTCGCGGTCGGCGTCGCGGTGGCGACCGCCATCGCACCGATCGGAGCACCACCCGCGCGAGCCGCGCAGGTCGCGGCGTCGCAGCTGCTCGGTTTCACCATCGGCGCGGACGGCCGCCTCTACTCGGCGTCGCCCGGAGGGTCGTCGGGCGGATCCGGTCCGGTCAGCGGCACCGTGATCGCGCCGCCGGGCGCGGCCGTCAGCGCGGCCCGGCAGCCGGACGGGAACGTCGCCACCTTCGTCATCGGCAACCAGGGCGGGCTCGTCGCCGGATCCACCAGCTCCGCCGGTTCCGGCTTCAGGATCTTCCTCGACGGGTCGGCCGGGCTGGCGCCTCCGGGCGGACAGGTGAGCTCGATCAGCACCCAGGACTCGGTACACGTCTTCTTCGTCGGTTACGACGGGGCGATCTACAGCACGTCGTACCTCCAGCGCGTACAGCCGGGAGCCGGACCACGGCGGGTCTCCGCCGTCGGGATCGCACCGCCCGGCGCGGTCGTCGCCGCGACCCGGCAGTCCTACCTGCCGGGTGCCGTCTTCGTCGGCGTGGACGGCGCCGTGCATTCGGTCTGGCGCGGCGGCACGGGCGCCTGGTCCACGTTCCCGGTGAGTCCGGCCGGTGTGGCGCCGCCCGGCGGCGGCGTCGCCACGGCCTCCACCACGAGCCCGCACGCGTTCTTCACCGGCCAGGACGGACGGCTGTGGCGGGTCGGCCTTTCCGCCGTGCCCCATCCGGAGCCGTGGGAGCCGGTGGCCATCTCGGGGGTGGGTGCGGCGCCGGCCGGTGCCCGTCTCGCGGCGGCGCAGTTCACCGACGGCCGGCTGGCCGTCTTCTTCGCCGCCGCCGACGGTGCGATCCGGGTGGCGACCAACCTCGCCGGCGGCTGGACCGAGCCGGCGGTCGCGAGCCAGCCGGGAATCGCCCGGCCCGGCGGCGCGATCTCGCTCACCGTCGTCGACGACTACGTGTACGTGGCCTGGTGCGGCAACAACATCTGGTGGTGGTTCTTCTGGTGGTGGCGTCGACCGATCCCGCCGCCCCCGGGGCCACCGCCGTGGTACGGCGAGGTCTTCTCGTTCCCGACAACCAACCCGGTCCGGGCCGGATTCAACGTCTCGACGACTCTCTACTGGTGAACGGGTAGTCCCCCGACCGGAACGGATGCCCGGCCCACGACAGCGGGTCGGGCATCCGGCCGTGCCGGTGGACGGCGCCGGGAGCACCGCCGGCCGGGGTCCGGCGGGTCCACGGTCAGCCGGTCCGGGACTCCGGATCACCACCGACCACTACCGGCTGCCGCCGCCGTTGCCCGAGGTGCTGCCGGAACGAGTGGGTGACCGCCGCCGCCCACACCGCGAGGATCACCGCGTAGCAGCCGTACCGGACGGCGGACGGGGCGTCGAGCCAGTCGCTGCGGAGCAGGGTTCGGCTGTTGGTCAGGACGATCATGCCGCCGACCGCGGAGCCGAGGACCCGGGGCGGGACCCTGCGGACGAGCCAGGCCGCGATCGGTGCGGCGACCACGCCGCCGATCAGCAGCGCGAGGACCCAGCCGAGGTTGATGTTCTCCGCGCCGAGCCCGACCAGGAACCCGAGGCTCGCCGCGACGGCGACCAGGAACTCGCTGGTGTCGATCGATCCGATGACCTTTCGTGGTTCGAGCCGGCCGCTGGCCAGGATCGCCGGGGTGCCGATCGGCCCCCAGCCGCCGCCACCGGTGGCGTCGACGAAGCCGGCGAGCAGGCCCAGTGGACCGAGGAACCGCTTGCGCAGCGGCTTGCCCACGTTGTCCTTCGGCAGGTCGAAGGTGGTGAAGCGGACCAGGAGGTAGCCACCGAGGCCGAGCAGGATCAGCGACATGATCGGAGCCGCCGAGTCGGTGGAGAGGCTGGACAGGAGGGTGGCTCCGGCGAAGGCACCGATCGCGCCGGGGATGCCGATCCGGGCGACGACCTTCGGGTCGACGTTGCCGAACCGCCAGTGCGCGGCGCCCGAGGCGAGCGTGGTGCCGATCTCGGCGAGGTGGACCGTCGCCGAGGCGGCGGCCGCGTGGACGCCGACGGCGAGCAGCAGGGTCGTGGAGGTCACGCCGTAGGCCATGCCGAGGCTGCCGTCGACCAGTTGCGCGCCGAGACCGACCAGGGCCAGCAGGAGGATTTTGCGCATGAGGGACCACCAGTTCGTCGGGGTGCAGGTGGGGAAGGGGTCGGAGGTTCCGGTCCGGGCGTGCGGCGACCGGGCCTTCTCGCGGCCGATTCACCTCCCTCCGATCGCTGTCCCGACCAATTAGCCGGGCCCGCCCGAACCATTTTCATACCCATCAGATAGGAATGGTTCTAGGAACCAAACCGACCGAACAAGAGTGCTTTCGCAATTCCGATCGGCCAACTAGATAGTGATCGACATCACTCTTTTCGAGTGGCAGGTAACATTTCGGCAATCAAAGTAGGTCGATACGTAACAGTGCCGCCCAACACTCGCCAGATAACCGCCCACCTCGTGACCAGCTCCCGGCGACGGGCCGTTGACGGGCATCAAATGTCCGGCACACCGCCGGGGTCGCCGGAAAAACTGACCGCCAGGCGCCCTGGTTAGAGAGATTTAACTAGCCTGTAACCAAGCTCCCCTAACTTAATTGGGGCGCGAGATCGATTAGCGCCTATTGACTGCGGGTCCCCTCGGTTGATCATTTGATCCATTCTGTCGCGTCCGAGAACCGCCGCCCGATGAAGTGGGAGTCCGATGAGCCCTGCACCGAACACGCGTGATCTGGTCATCGCCATCAGCGCCGGTAGCCTCCTCGAACCCAGTCCCCGGATCGCCACCGCCGCCCGCCGCGGCGGCGGCCACGGCGTACTGGACCTCGCCTCCGGCGACAGCTGGACACTCACCTGCCTGGCCCAGGCCACCGCCGGATCGGACGAGCCGATCGGCGTACGGGTGCCGGCCGGCTGCGCCGCCACCCCGGCCGACGTCGAGCGGGCCGGACACGGCCGGGTGGACCTCCTCGTCGTACCGCTGGACACGCCGTGGGACCTGGCCGCCGCCGTCGACCGGTACCGGGTGCTGGTCGAGGTGACCAGCCTCGACGAGGCCCACCGGGCGGCCGCCGCCGGGGCGCACGGGCTCGTCGCGCGGGGCATGGAGGGCGGCGGAAAGGTCAGCGAACTCAGCTCGTTCGTCCTGCTCCAGCAACTGGCCGCGGCCGACGGCATCGACCTGCCGATCTGGGTGGCCGGCGGGATCGGTCCCCGTACCGCCGTCGCCTGCCTGATCGGCGGTGCGGCCGGGGTCGTCCTGGACAGCCAGCTCACCCTGATGCCCGAGGCCGAACTGCCCGACGACGTACGGCGCACCATCCGTCGGCTGGACGGGTCCGAGACGGTGCTGGTCGACGGCGTACGCGGGATCCGCCGGGGTGGACCGCACGACACCGCCTCGGCACTGCTGCCGATCGGCCAGGACGGCTGGCTCGCCGCCGTCTTCGCCCGACGCTGGCCGGACACCGCCGCCGCCGTACGCGCGATCCGGACCACGCTGCTCGAAGCGATCGCGCAACCGGGCGCCGGGGACGCGCTGGCGCCGGGCGCCGCCCTCGCCGACGCCCTCGCCGTACGGATACCCGTGGTGCAGGGCCCGATGACCCGGGTCAGCGACGAGGCCCCGTTCGCCGCCTCGGTCGCCGCCGACGGGGCGCTGCCCTTCGTCGCGCTCGCCCTGTCCGGTGCCGAACAGTCCCGCCGGGTGCTCCGGGAGACCGCCGACCGGCTGGGCGACCGGCCCTGGGGCGTCGGTGTGCTCGGCTTCGCACCGGACGAACTGCGCGCGGCACAGCTCGACGCGATCCGCGAGATCAAACCGGCCTGCGCGATCATCGCCGGTGGACGGCCGGCCCAGGCCACCGTGCTGGAGCAGGAGGGGATCAACACCTTCCTGCACGTACCCTCGCCGGGGCTGCTGCGGCAGTTCCTGCGCTCGGGAGCGCGTAAGTTCGTCTTCGAGGGCGCGGAGTGCGGCGGGCACGTCGGACCACGGGCGAGCTTCCCGCTGTGGGAGGCCCAACTGCTGGTCCTGGACGAGTTCCTGGCGGACTCGCCGGAGGACGCCGGGCAGTTGCAACTCCTGTTCGCCGGCGGCATCCACGACGCGCGGTCGGCGGCGATGGTCGCGGCGATGGCGGCACCGCTGACCGGGCGCGGAGCCCGGATCGGCCTGCTGATGGGGACCGCGTACCTGTTCACCCGCGAAGCTGTCGAGCAGGGCGCGATCCAGCCGCTGTTCCACCGCGAGGCGATCGCCGCGACCGGCACGTCGCTGCTGGAGACCGCCCCGGGACACGCCACCCGCTGCCTGCCCAGCCCGTTCGTCGACGACTTCCACGGCGTACGGGAGGAACTGGAGTCGGCCGGCGTCGAGAACCGCCGGGTGTGGGAGCAGTTGGAGCTGCTGAACGTCGGACGGCTGCGGATCGCCAGCAAGGGGGTGCGCCGCGAGGACACCGGCCTGGTCGAGGTCGACGAGACGGTCCAGGCCGTCGAGGGGATGTTCATGGCCGGTCAGGTCGCCGTGCTGCGGCACGCACCGACCACGGTCGCCGAGCTGCACGCGCAGGTCACCACCGAGGCGGTGGAATACCACGCCGTACGGGCCGCCGCCCTGCGCGCCGAACTCACCCCGCCGGCCGTCCCGGTCGAGGAGCCGCCCGCTCCGCTGGACATCGCCATCGTCGGCATGTCCTGCGTCCTGCCCGGCTCCCCCGACCTGCACAGCTTCTGGCAGACCGTGCTCGGCGGCACCGACGCGGTCACCGAGGTACCGGCCGACCGGTGGGACGTCGACAACTACTACGCACCCGAGGTGGGGCCCGGACAGACCGGCCGAATCAGTGTCTCCCGATGGGGCGGGTTCATCGACCCGGTGCCGTTCGACGCGATCCGCTACGGCATCCCCCCGGCGGCGCTGAGCAGCATCGACCCGACCCAGTTGCTCGCCCTGGAGGTGGCCCACCGGGCGCTGGTCGACGCCGGCTACCCGTACGACGGCGACGGTGTCGACCACAGCGCGACCGGGGTGGTGTTCGGGGCCGAGGCCGGCAGCGACATGGGCCACGCCCAGACGTTGCGGACCATGCTCCCGGCCTACTTCGGTGACGTGCCCGCCGAGTTGGAGGACCTGCTCCCCACGGTCACCGAGGACAGCTTCCCCGGTGTGCTGGCCAACGTCATCGCCGGCCGGGTCGCCAACCGGCTCGACCTGGGCGGGCCCAACTACACCATCGACGCCGCCTGCGCCTCGTCACTGGCCGCGATGGACGCCGCCTGCAAGGAACTCAGTGCCGGCAGCAGCGACCTGATGATCTGCGGTGGTGCCGACCTGCACAACGGCATCAACGACTACCTCATGTTCACCTCCGCGCACGCGCTCTCCCCGACCGGCCGCTGCCGTACGTTCGACAGCACCGGCGACGGCATCGCCCTCGGCGAGGGGGTGGCCTGCGTCGTCCTGAAGCGGTTGGCCGACGCCGAACGTGACGGCGACCGGATCTACGCCGTGATCAAGGGCGTCGGCAGTTCCAGCGACGGGCGGGCCCTCGGACTCACCGCCCCGAGGGCGAGCGGGCAGCGGCGGGCGCTGGACCGGGCCTACCACCGTACCGGCATCTCGCCGAAGCAGATCGGCCTGGTCGAGGCGCACGGCACCGGCACCGTCGTCGGTGACCGTACCGAACTGGAGACCCTGACCCGGTTCTTCGACGAGGCCGGCGCGGAACCCGGCAGTTGCGCGCTCGGCTCGGTGAAGTCGCAGATCGGGCACACCAAGTGCGCGGCCGGGCTGGCCGGCGTGATCAAGGCGAGCCTCGCGCTCTACACCGGGGTCAAGCCGCCCACGATCCACCTGACCCGGCCCAACCCGGCGTGGAGCCCGGACCGCAGCCCGTTCACCTTCTACACCGGCGCCCGGCCGTGGGTCGCCCCGGCGGCGCAGCGGTTGGCCGGGGTGAGCGCGTTCGGCTTCGGCGGCACCAACTTCCACACCGTGCTGAGCGCGTACCCGAACAGCCCGGAACCCCGGCACACCCGGCGGACCTGGCCGGCGGAACTGTTCTGCCTGCGCGGCGCCGACCGGGCCGCCGCCCGGGTCCGGGCCGGCAAGCTGGTCGAGAAGCTGTCGGCCCGCGACGAGTTGGGCCGGCCGTGGGCCCTGCGCGACCTGGCCGCCGCCCTGGCCGACGAGTCCGACCACCGCACCGGTCCGGTCCGGATCGCGATCGTCGCCCGCGACCGGGACGAACTCGCCACCCTGCTCGACCGGGCGCTGGCCGGCGAGCACGATCCGGCGCGCGGCCTGGTCCAACCGTCGGACGACCGGGAGCCGGAACCGGGAAAGGTGGCCTTCCTCTTTCCCGGGCAGGGCAGCCAACGGCCGGGCGCGCTCGCCGAACTGTTCGTGGCGTTCCCCGAACTGCGGCACTACCTGCGCCTCGGCGCCGAGTGGGCGGACCTGCTCTTCCCGCCGGCGGCGTTCGACGCCGAGACGACCCGCGCGCAGGAGGACCGGGTACGCGACACCCGGGTCGCCCAACCCGTACTGGGCATCGGCGGGCTCGCCGTCGACCACCTGTTCCGGCGGTTGGGCATCCGACCCGACCTGGCCGGCGGGCACAGCTACGGCGAGTTGGTGGCGCTCTGCGTGGCCGACGCGTTCGACCCGGAGACCCTGCTCGCGCTCAGCCGGCAACGCGCCGACGCCATCCTCGCCGCCAGCGGCGACGATCCGGGCACCATGGCCGCGGTCACCGCCACCGCCGAGCAGGTGGGCGAGGTGCTCGCCGAGGCGGGGCTGGCCGGCGAGGTGGTGCTGGCCAACCGGAACGCGCCGACCCAGGTGGTGATCTCCGGCCCGACAGCCGCGGTCGGCTCGGCGGTGGCGGCACTGCGCGAGGCCGGGTTGTCGGCCCGGAGCCTCGCCGTGGCGTGCGCGTTCCACAGTCCGGTGGTGGCCGGCGGCACCGCCCGGTTCGCCGAGGCCCTGGCCGCCGTCCCGGTACGCGAACCGGCGATCCCGGTCTGGTCGAACCACACCGCCGCCCCGTACGCCGGTGCGCCCGACCGGGTACGCGACCAGCTCGCCGCGCAGATCGGCGCACCGGTCCGGTTCGTCGAACAGATCGAGTCGATGTACGCCAGCGGCGCCCGGACGTTCGTGGAGACCGGCCCCGGTCAGGTCCTCACCAGGCTGGTCCGGGCCATCCTCGGCGACCGGCCGCACCTGGCGGTCGCCGCCGAGCCGCGTCCCGACGAGGGGCTGCGCGGCTTCCTGCTGACCGTCGCCGAACTGGCCTGTGCCGGCGTACCGGTCCGGACCGGCTGGTTGTACCAGGGTCGCGACCCGATGGACCTCGGCGCGGCCCAGCCGACCCCACGTCCGATCTGGACCGTCGACGGCCAGCTCGTACGCGACCAGTTCGGAAACAGCCTGCCCGGCGGGATGACACCCCCACGACGGATCAAGGAGTTGTCGATGACCGCATCGAACGGAACCGGCCTCGGTGGCCGGGACGGCCGGGACGAGTTGCTCAGCGAGTTCCTCCGGACCAGCCGGGACATGATCGCCTCGCAGCGGGACGTGATGCTCGCCTACTTCGGTGACAGCGCCGGCGGGCGGCTGGTGTGGCAACCGTCCCAGGCGTACCAGCCGGTGGTGTTGCCGGGCAACGGCGGCGAGGTCGCCCCGGTGACGACACCGGCGATGGTGGCCGCGCCCCTGGTCGCGGCCTCGATCGCGCCGGTGGGCGCGGTCGAGGTCGCCGCCGCGCCGGTGGCCGTGGCCGGTCTCGACTTCCAGACCGCGATCCTGGACGTGATCAGCGAACGCACCGGCTACCCGGTCGACCTCATCGAACTCGACCTCGACCTCGAAGCCGACCTCAGCATCGACTCCATCAAACGCGCCGAAGTCGCCGGCGAGGTCGCCGCCCGCCTCCGCCTCGCCGTCGAAGGCAACGAAGCCGAACTCGAAGACCTGGTCAAAGCCCGCACCGTACGCACCATGGTCGACTGGCTCAACCACAGGATGCGGTCCACGGCGACCGTGATCCACACGACCGCCGTACTCGGCCCGGCGGGCGGCTCGGGGCGCGGCAACGGGATGGTCGCCACCAGCACGGTAGTGGTGGCCCGACCCGACTTCCAGACCGCGATCCTGGACGTGATCAGCGAACGCACCGGCTACCCGGTCGACCTCATCGAACTCGACCTCGACCTCGAAGCCGACCTCAGCATCGACTCCATCAAACGCGCCGAAGTCGCCGGCGAGGTCGCCGCCCGCCTCCGCCTCGCCGTCGAAGGCAACGAAGCCGAACTCGAAGACCTGGTCAAAGCCCGCACCGTACGCACCATGGTCGACTGGCTCAACCAGAAGATGCAGGGCGACGCCGCCCCGGCCGGATCCTCGGGGGCCGTCGCGCTCACCGCGTCGCCCGGAACCCGCGCGTTGACCGCGACGATCACGGCCACCGCGTCCGCCGTGACGACCGCCCGGCCGGCGGGCCTGGCCACGGCGCTCACCACGATCGGTACGACCATCGCACCGTCGACGGTCCCGACCGCCGACACCGTGGCCGCCACCGCACCGGCGCCGACCGCCGGCCGGGCCGGGATCACGCCGAAACGGCTCCTGCCACAGGCGACGGTGCTCGCGACGCCGCCCGGAACGGCTTCCGACGCCCCGCTCGCCGGGCAGCCCGTCGACGTACTCGCCGGCACCAGCTTCCTGATCACCGGAGCCAGCCCGGCGCTGGCGTACCTCGCCGAGTTCCTTCAGGAGCAGGGGGCGGGTGGGCAGACCGGTGTGCTGGACGAGAAGCAGGCCGGCCAACTCTCCGGGTTCGACGGGCTGATCATGCTCGACGGGTTGACCGGCACCGGAGCCCCGCTGCTGCCCGAGGTCTTCCCGTTCCTCAAGCAGGCGCTCGCGGCCGGGCCACGCTGGCTGATCGCCGCCGGACCGATCGGCGGCGGCGACCGCACCGACGGGCTCGCCGGCCTGTTCCGTACGATCGCCAGGGAGTACCCGCAGGTCACAGCCAGGTACGTCGAGGTCGACGAGACGGCCGATCCGCAGCGGGTGGCCCGCCACCTGGTGGACGAACTGCTGGTCGGCGGGGACACACCGGTCGTCGTACGGGGAGACACCGAGCGGACCACGGTCGACCTCGCGCCGGTGACGCTCGGCGCGGTGGCGACCAGCGGCGCCGGGCCGGCCGGTGACGGCGCCGCCGAGGCCGCCGCGATCGGCCTGGACCGGGACTCGGTGGTCGTCCTGGTCGGCGGCGCCCGGGGGATCACGCCGTGGTTCGCCCGCGCGGTGGCCACCGCGAGCCGGTGCCGGATCGAGCTGGTCGGCCGTACCCCGCTGCCGGCCGGGCCGGAGGATCCGGACCTGGCGTCGGCCCGGGACAGGACCTCGTTGCGCGCGGCGCTGGCCCGCCGGGGCCTGCGGTCACCGGCGGAGATCGAACGCACCACACAGGCGGTGCTGGCCGCCCGCGAGGTCGAGGCGACCATCGCCGAGCTGCGGGAGCTGGGCAGCGAGGTGGGCTACCACGCCCTCGACGTACGGGACGCGGCGGCGACCCGGAGCCTGCTGCTGGACATCGAGCGGACGCAGGGCCGGGTCGACGGTGTGGTGTACGCCGCCGGTGTGATCGAGGACAAGCTGATCGCCGAGAAGGACCCGGAATCGTTCGCCCGGGTGTTCGGAACCAAGGTGGACGGTGCCCGGTCGGTGCTCGCCGGGCTGGACGGGTTGACCTCGGCGCCCCGCTTCGTGGTGCTGTTCGGCAGCATCGCCGCCGCCTACGGCAACCGGGGACAGGGCGACTACGCCGCGGCCAACGACGCGATCGACGCGATCGGCGCCCGGTGGGCGGCCGGCACCGGCAACCGCTGCCTGACCGTGCACTGGGGTCCGTGGGCGCCGGGTGCCGGCCACGGCGGGATGGTCAGCGAGGAGCTGAGCCGGGAGTACGCGCGCCGGGGCATCGAGCTGATCGATCCCGAGTCGGGCGCGTTCAGCCTGCTCGGCGAGCTGGCCTGGGGCGACCCGAAGATCAACTCCGTGGTCTACACCGCCTCCGGCTGGTGACCCGCCACCCGATACGGCGACGGGCGTCGATCCGCCCAGCGACACGGCGGCGCCCGCGCCGTACCCCCGGTACGCCCGTCGACGGTGGAACGAAAGGTCGAGGATGAACACGAGCACCGACCGGCGCGACCCGGTCGCGATCGTCGGGATGGCGACGGTGATGCCCGGCGCCGGCAACCTGGAAAGCTACTGGCGCAACCTGGTCGACGGCTTCGACGCGATCACCGATGTGCCGGCACACCGGTGGGACGACGAGTTCTACGACCCCGAACAGGCTCACCGGCCGGACCGGATGTACTGCCGGCGGGGTGGGTTCGTGGACGAGTTCGCGAACTTCGAGCCGCTGCGGTTCGGCATCATGCCGACCTCGGTGCCGGAGATCGAGCCGGACCAGCTCATCGCCCTGGACGTGGCCGCCGCCGCGATCGAGGACGCCGGTGGCGCCGATCGGCTGCCCGGCGGCGACCGGGTCGGCGTGATCCTCGGGCGCGGCGGCATCCTCAGCCCGGCCCAGGCCCGCTACGCCCAACGGGTACGGATGTCCAGCCAGGTCATCCAGGTGCTCCGGGAACTCATCCCGGAGCTGGACCAGAGCCGGCTGGACCTGGTACGCGAGAAGTTCGACGAACGGCTCGGCCCGTACCAGCCGGAGGGGACGATCGGGCTGGTGCCGAACCTGGCCGCGTCCCGGGTGGCCAACCGGCTCAACCTGCGCGGGCCGGCGTACACGCTGGACGCGGCCTGTGCCTCGTCGCTGATCGCGGTCGACCAGGCGATCACCGAGCTGACCAGTGGACGGTTGGACGCCGTACTCGCCGGTGGTGTGCACCACGTGCACGACATCAGCTTCTGGTCGGTGTTCAGCCAGTTGCGGGCACTGTCCCGGCGCGGGGAGAGCCGGCCGTTCCACCGGGAGTCCGACGGGCTGCTGATCGGCGAGGGCACCGGTGTGGTCGTACTGAAACGGTTCTCCGACGCGGTCCGCGACGGTGACCGGGTCTACGCGGTCATCCGGGGTAGCGGGATGTCCAGCGACGGCCGCTCGGCGAGCATGTTCAACCCGGCCTCGTCCGGGCAGGTGCTGGCCATCCGGCGGGCCTGGGAGGCGGCCGGGCTGGACCCGACCGCGCCGGACGCGCTGGGCCTGCTGGAGGCGCACGGCACCGGCACACCCACCGGCGACGCGGCCGAACTGGTCTCGGTCGCGGAGGTCTTCGGCCCGCACTCCGGCGCCGGAGCGCGCCCGGTGATCGGGTCGGTCAAGTCGATGATCGGGCACACCATGCCGGCCGCCGGCATCGCCGGCCTGATCAAGGCCACGCTGGCGATCCACCGGGGGGTGCTGCCGCCCACCCTGCACTGTGACGATCCACGGGCGGAGATGGCGGCGACCCGGTTCGCCCCGATCGCGACCGCCCGACCGTGGGAGGGCGACGGGCCGCGCCGGGCCGGGGTGAACGCGTTCGGCTTCGGTGGCATCAACGCACACGTCATCGTCGAGCAGGCCCCCGAACCGGGCGGCGTACGCGGCCGGCGAACCGGCGGGCAACCGGCGACCTCGGCACCGGCGGTCCGGCCGACCGGGTCGACCGTCGAGGTGGCCGAGCCGGACCAGGTGCTCTGGCTCGCCGCCACGGACCCGGTCGAACTGGCCGGCCTGCTGTCCCGCGACGACCACGAGGTAAGGGCGCTGGGCACCGAGCGGGCGCGGAGCAACCGGCCGGCCACCGGGGCCGAACGGTGCCGGATCGGCATCGTCGCCCCGACCGACAAGCTGCTCGCCGTCGCCCGCAAGACGGTGGCCCGTGGGCAGGCCTGGCGGGGTGGCCGGGACATCTGGTTCAGTCCCGAGCCGCTGCTGGCCGCCGGGACCGGCCGACTCGCCTTCGTCTTCCCCGGCCTGGAGGCGGAGTTCTCCCCGCGTACCGAGGACATCGCCGCGCACTTCGGGCTGCCGGACCGGCAGTGGTCCGCGACCGACCTGGGCCGGCACGGCGCCGGGCTGATCGAGGTGGGCACCCTGCTCGACGAGTCGCTGCGCCGCATCGGCGTGGTCCCGGACACGGTCGCCGGGCACAGCATCGGCGAGTGGACGGCCGCCGCGACCAGCGGCCAGATCAGCACCGCGGCGATGGACGAGTTCCTGGAGATGTTCGACGCCGACTCGGTCGAGGTGTCCGGGTACGTCTTCGCCGCCGTGGGTGCGGGCGCCGAACGGGTCACCCCGATGCTCGGCGACTTCCCGGGGGTGGTGCTCTCACACGACAACGCCCCCGCCCAGTCGGTGGTCAACGGGCCGGAGTCCCAGGTGGACCGGTTGGTCGAGGCGTTGCGTACGGAGAACGTGCTGTGCCAGAAGCTGCCGTTCCGGTCGGCCTTCCACACCCCGGTCTTCGCCGAGGGCCTCCAGTCGATCGGGGCGGCGCTGCGCCGGTGGGAGGTGCACCCGCCCCGGATCCCGGTCTGGTCGGCCACCCTGGCCGCGCCGTTCCCGGCCGACGAGGCGGAGGTCAACGCGTTGTTCGTCCGGCACATGATGGAACCTGTCTGGTTCCGGCAGACCGTCGCGGCGATGTACGACGCCGGCGTACGGGTCTTCCTGCAACTCGGCGCCGGACAGCTCGCCTCGCTGATCAGCGACAACCTGCGCGGGCGGGACCACCTGGCGATGCCGGTCAACGTGAAGCACCGCAGCGGCCTGGACCAGCTCCGCCGGGTCGCCACCGCGCTCTGGGTGGAGGGTGGCAGCCCGAACCTGGCGGCGCTCGACCCGCCCCGGCCGAAGGCCCCCGCGAAGCCGGTACGTCGTGGGCCGTCGATCCCACTGGACCTGGGTGGGCCGCTGGTACGGCTCGGTGCCGGCGCCGCCGGTCTGCTCGGCGTCTCGGTGCACGACGGCCAGCCGGATCGGCTGCCCGCCGTCGTCCCGGCCACGGGTGCGGACGTGGCCCGCACGGTCGACGCCACGGCCCCGGCGACGCGGCAGCCGGAGCCGGCGGGTGCCGGTGGCAACCCGGCGGCGGCACTGGCCGCGCTGCACCGGCTGGCCGGGCGATCCAGCGCGGCGGCCGAACTCGCGGCCCTGTTGCAGGACACGGCACGGGACGCGGTGAGCGTGCTGGACGCCGCCGGGCCGGCGCTGCGACCGCCGCCGCCGGTCGCGCGGCCGGTGACCGCCGCGCCGCCCCCGGTCACCCCGCCCGCCGCGCCCAACGGAAGCGGCACGCCCAACGGAAGCGGCACGCCCAACGGGAACGGCACGCCCAACGGGAACGGCACGCCCAACGGGAACGGCACGGCGAACGGGAACGGCACGGCGAACGGGAACGGCGGTGCCGGCGACGCCGGTGCGGTCCACCGGTTCACGATCCGGGTCTCCGTCGAGACGATGCCCTACCTGCGGGACCACTGCTTCTTCGTCCAGCCGCCGGACTGGCCGAACGTGGAGGACCGGTGGCCGGTGGTGCCGGCGACCACCCTGGTCCAGCACATGGTCGACGCGGCGGAGCGGGCCGTACCCGACCTGCGGGCGGTGGCCGTACGGGACGCGCGGTTCAACCGTTGGCTGATCGCCGAGCCGGGGCAGGATGTCGAGGTCACGGTGAAGCCGTCCGGCCCCGGCCGGGTCTCGGTCACCTTCGGACCGTACGCCCGGTCGACGGTGGAACTCGCCGCCGACTATCCGACGGACCCGCCCGAGGTCTGGCGACACGATCCGGCCACCGAGCAGCCGCCCCGGATCAGCGCCGAGGAGATGTACGCGGAGCGGCTGATGTTCCACGGGCCGCAGTTCCAGGGGGTCACCGCCGTACACGCTCTCGGGGAGATGCACGTACGGGGAGTGGTGACCGCTCCCGTACCGCCCGGTGCGCTGCTGGACAACGCGCTGCAACTGATCGGCAACTGGCTCATCACCACCCAGCCGTTCCGTACCGTGGCGCTGCCGGTCGGCCTGGGCCACGTCCGGTACTTCGGTCCCCCGCCGGAGCCCGGCACGGCGTTCGAGTGTGTCGCCCGGGTTCGTACGATCGACGACGGCCAACTCGTCGCGGACACCCAACTGGTGCACGGCGACCGGGTGTGGGCGCAGATCGACGGCGCGGTCGACCGGCGCTTCGACAGCCACCCACAGGCCAGGCCGGCGGAGCGGTTCCCCGAGCGGCATTCGATGTCGCTGATCCAGCCGGAGGGCTGGACGATGGTCTTCGACTGCTGGACCGACCTGGTCACCCAGGGCATGGCCGCCCGCGGCATCCTCGGCTCCGGCGCGTACGCGGATTACGAACGGCAGCCGGCCAAGGCCCGCAAACAGTGGCTGCTGGGCCGGATCGCGGTGAAGGACGCCGTCCGGTTCCGGTTGTGGGAGGACGGGCACCGCGACATCTACCCGATCGAGCTGACGGTCGGCAACGATCCGGACGGGCGACCCCGGGTGTCCGGGCGTCCGGGTCGTGACCTGCGCGACTGCGACGTGTCGCTGGCGCACTGCGCCGAGCTCGGGGTCGCCATCGCCAAGCCCCGCGATCCGGCGGCGCCGGCCGGCGTACCGGGCGTCGGCATCGACGCCGCCGAGATCGCCGACCATCCGGAGAGCACCCTGCGCTTCGCCCTGACCGACGCGGAGATCGCCCTGTTGGACTCGCTCGGCGGCGACGCCGAGGACCGACGCCGGTGGTTCACCCGCTTCTGGGCCGCCAAGGAGGCGGTCGGCAAGGCGGAGGGGACCGGCCTCGACGGGCGGCCCCGCCGGCTCACCGTGACCAGCGCCGACGACGCCGTGCTGGCGGTGCACGTCGACGGTCGCGGCTACCGGGTGGAGCACCGGGAGGTCGGCAACCCGGAGGACCTTCCGCCCCGGCGGTACGTCGTGGCCTGGACCTGGGGCCCACAGACCGACGCCCGGCACTGATCAACCGTGTGACCGGCACCCATTCCCGAACATCCGAAGGAGTACGCCCCATGGCCGCCTCGACCGCCGACATCCTCGCCGAACTCACGGAGATCATCCACGCGGTTCTCGGGGATTTCGCCACCGACACCCCGATCACCCCGGACACCACCTTCCGCGACGAGCTCGGGATGGAGAGCATCGACGTCGTCTCGCTCGCCGGGCGGTTGCAGGCCCGGTACGGCAACACCGTCAACTTCGCGCACTTCGTCGCCCGGCTGGACCTGGAGACCGTGGGCGACCTACGGGTCGGGCAGCTGGTCGAGCACATCACCCGCTCCCTCGACCCGGCCGGTGCCACCGGGGACACCCAGGCCGGTGCCGGCACGCCCGCCGTCGTCGGGGTGGTCGGCTCGTGACGATGATCCGGGCCAACGGGATCGGGATGCACGTCGAACAGCTCGATCCACCGGCCGACGAGCGGGACGAGGTCGCCACCGGCGACGGACCGGCCACCCTGGTGATGATCCACGGGATGGCCTCCGACACCCTGGCGAGCTGGTACTTCACGCTGGCCAAGCCGCTGGCCGACGCCGGACTGCGGGTGCTGATGTACGACCTGCGCGGCCATGGCCACAGCGAACGCCCGCCCACCGGCTACACCCTGGACGACTTCGTCGACGACCTGGCGGCGATGCTGACCGAACTCGACGTCACCGGTCCGGTGCATCTGCTCGGCAACTCGTTCGGCGGCACCATCGCCTTCGGCTACGCGGCCCGCCACCCGGACCGGGTCGCCTCGATCGCGACAATCGAGTCCTCGCCGCCGACCAGGGCGTGGATGGACCGGATCGCACGTCGGCTGGACCGGGCCGTCGACCTGCTGCCCCGACCGGAGGCGCTGGAGCGGATCACCGCCGGGCGGGGCGAGCGGGTGGCGCGTCGGGCGCGGGCGACCGGCGAGATGCTGCTGACGACAACGCTGGCCCGGGACCTTCCGGCCAGCGCGCTGCCCTCCGCCGGCCGGATCAGCGCGATCGGCGTACCGGTGCTCTGCCTGTACGGCGCGGACTCGGCGGTGGTCGAGCTGGCCCCGGCCGTGGTCCGGTTGCTGCCGCAGGCGCGGACCGTCGCCCTACCCGGCGAGAAGCACACGGTCCTGATCGACCGGCCGGAGGCGGTACACCGGCTCGTCCTCGCCTGGCTCCGCGAGGAGTGTTCCGTCGCGGTGGCCGAGGCCGCCGCCACCCCGTGACAACCCATCGTGCAGGAGGTCTTCGGATGGACACCCCGATCGCCGGCAGGTCGATCATCATCAGCAACGGCCGGTGCGGTTCGACGCTGCTCTCCGACCTGATAGCGGAGCAGCCCGGAACGCTGTCGGCGCAGGAGTTCTTCATGTCCGTCGCGCCCTGGGCGCGCAGCTCCGAAGTGCTCGACGGTGCGGCGTACTGGGCGGTGCTGAGCAGTCCGAAGGCGGAACTCGCGACGCTGTTCCGGATCGGACTGCCGCCGAAGGAGGTGCGTTATCCCCCGACCGGCCGGTGGGCGGACCGGATGACCGAGCTGCCGCGAATCCTCGCCATCACCCTGTCGAAGCTCACCGACGACCCGGACGCCCTGTTCGACCGGCTCGCCGTACGGGTGCCGGACTTCCCGACCCAGTCGGTCGGCGACCACCACCGGATGTTCCTCGACCTGCTGGCCGAGGTGACCGGCAAGCAGCGCTGGGTGGAGCGGTCCGGCGGTTCCAGCCACGTCGCGCCGTACCTGTTGCGGGCGTTTCCCGAGGCGAAGGTGGTGTACCTGACCCGCGACCGGGAGGCGACGGCGCGGTCGATGAGCAACCACTCGTCGTTCCAGTTGATCCAGCTCCGGGTGGAGTTCCTCGGCCGGTGCGGGCTGGATCCGTTCCGGATCGAGCCCGGCCAGTCGGTGCCGGCGGAGTTGGAACGGTACCTGCCGGACCGGCTCACCGCCGACCTGCTCCGGGAGCGGGGGCAGGACCTGCGCCGCTACCTCGGCCTCAGCGCGTTCCTGACCAGCCAGGCCGAGCAGGCGCTCACCGACCTACCGCCGCGTCACCTGCACCGGATGAGCTACGAGGAACTGGTCGTCGATCCGGTCGAACAGCTCGGGCGGCTGGGCCGGTTCCTGGAGTTCGAGGACTGGGCGGACTGGGCGCGCCGGGTCGCCGGCCGGGTGGTCGCGCCCGCCCGGTCCCGCGAGGTCGCCGCGGCCTGACCGCACGCCCCGCCCCGATCGGGGCGGGTTGCACCGGCGAAGTGCTTCGGTTCCGGCGGCAAACGACGCCGGGACCGTCGAACGCTGACGAATCCGTTCGAACGAGAGGAACGATTGGTGAAACCATTCCGGATGTCGGGCCGGCGACCGCTCGCCGCGGCCGCCGTACTGGGACTGCTGTACGTGCTGGCGGCACCGTCGTCGGTCACCGCCGCGCCGACGGACACGGACGCGCGGGGGTCGGCCGGACACCCGCCGACGTACGAGCGCAAGCTGCTCGGGAAGGGCACCCCGGACGAGTGCTTCGCCGGTGTCGGGCTGGCCTATCCGACCGGTCCCCCGTGCGCGACCGGCCAGCCGAAGGTGAACCAGTCGTACCTGTGGGGCATGACCCAGACCGAGCAGAGCCTCTGGTTCGGCACCGGAGCGAACGTCAACTGCCTGACCAGCGGGCGCAACCTGCGCAACACGACGCCGAACCTGAACGACGACTGGGTGTGCGAGTACGGCGAGAGCCAGATCGTGAAGCGCAACCCGACCCTGCCGGCCACCCTCGGCGACCACCGTCCGCCCCGGTTGTACACCTACGACAAGCGGGCCAAGCGGTTGACGGAAAAGACCGACCTGATCAAGAACGCCTCCACCACCGACGCCAACCGGCTGGCCTCGACCGCCGGGATCCGGGCCGCCGGCACCCATCAGGGGGTGGCGTTCCTCGGCGGGCCGGCGCTGGGCGAGAGCATCAACCTGTTCGCCTTCGACACCCACACCGGCGGCTTCCTCGGCTCGGTCAACCTGCCGGCGTACGGCAACATCCGTCACTTCGTGGTGGCCGACGGGGCGCTCTACGCGGGTGTCGGGGTGGGCGCGAACGGCGGCAACCGGGGCCACGTGCTGCGCTGGACCGGTAGTAAGAGCAACCCGTTCAGTTTCGTCGAGGTCGCGAACCTGCCGGCCCAGGCGGCGGACCTGACCGTGCACGACGGACGGATCTTCGTGACGACCTGGACGGGTTCCGGCGACGACGCCCTCGCCGCCGCCGTTCCGGGCAGCACCGACGAGCCGCTGCCCGGCGTCGCCGGGGTGTGGATGAGCCCGAAGCTGTCGCAGGGGGAACGCGGCCTCACCCCGGCCGACGCGAACGGCTGGACCCAGGTCTGGACGGTGGACCAGTACGAGCCGGACCCGACCATCGCCCGCACCTACGCCCTCGGTGGGCTGGCCTCGTTCAACGGCTACCTCTACTGGGGCACGATGCACGTACCGATGAAGGCGACCACCGTACACATCGCGACCTTTCCGCCGGCGAACGAGGCCGCGCTGCGCGCCTCGGTGCGCGGCACCCAGCGGGCGATCAGCATCTTCCGGGGGAAGAGCTTCGGCGACCGCCACCAGCGGGTGGACCTGCTGTACGGGGCACCGCAGCTGCCCGCGTACGACCCGGCCGGGAACGGCGGCGCGGGCGCCTGGGCTCCGGTCCCGACCGGTTACACCCCGCTCTACGGCCCGTCCGGCATGGGTAATCCGTACAACAACTACACCTGGAAGATGGCGGTGGCGGGCGGGAAACTGTACGTCGGCACCATGGACTGGAGTTACATCTCCAAGGACCTGGGTCAGGAGACGGCGAGCCGGTTGGGGGTCAGCGGCCCGGCGGCGGCGGAGTTCGGTGACGCCTCGGTGCTGGCCGACGATCCGCCGCCGCCCCCGGCCCCGGTGTACGGCGGCGACCTGTTCGTCTTCGACTCGACCAGCAAGCCGGCCCGGGTGGTGGACGACAGCGGGCTCGGCAACTATCTGAACTACGGGATCCGCAACATGGTCGCCGACGGGACGACCCTGTACCTGGGCATGGCGAATCCGATGAACCTGCGTACGGACCCGGACGACGACGTTCCCGAGGGTGGTTGGGAACTGATCCGGCTGAGCATGCAGCGCTGTTGATCGGTCGGCCCCGCTCGGCATCGTCAGCGGGCACGGGCGGGGCCACCTCGCGGATACACCGACCAGCGCTCGTCCTTACCTTCCCCGAACATCATCATGCCATGGTGCGAATATGACTGAAATCAGTAGATCTTGGACAGGTTGGGTGGGCCGGCTCGACCGGTGCGGCCGTACCCCGTGGCAACGTCCGCTCGCGGTCCTGCCGCTCGTCGCGGTGCTCGCCCTGACGGCCGGTTGCGGACTGTTCCGGGACACCCCGCAGCGGCCCGAGGCCGGTGCGGTGGCGACCGCGCCGGCCGGCACGTCGACCCACACCGTCGTGGTCGACGGGCAGGACCGCGACTTCCGGCTCTACCAGCCGGCGAACCTCGCCCGGTCGACCCCGGTGCCGCTCGTGGTCATGCTGCACGGCGCGCTCGGTACGGGCAGCCAGGCCGAAACCTCGTACGGCTGGAACGCCGAGGCGGACCGGGAGGGCTTCGTCGTCGCCTACCCGGACGGGCTCAGCCGCACCTGGGCGGTGGCACCGGACTGCTGCGGTCCACCGGCCCGTGACGGGGTGGACGACGTCGCCTTCATCCGGCAACTGGTCGACACCGTGGCCGACCGGCTCCCGGTCGACCGCGACCGGGTCTACGCCACCGGGATCTCCAACGGCGGAATGCTCGCCTACCGCCTGGCCTGCGACACGAACCTGTTCGCCGCGATCGGGCCGGTGGCGGCGACCCAGCTCGGCCCGTGCCCGTCACCCGCACCGACCTCGGTGATCCACATCCACGGTACGGCGGACCGGACCGTGCCGTACGCCGGCGGACCGGGCCGACGGGACAACGGCGGAACCGGCCGCAACCCCGTCCGGATGGACGGTCCGGCAACACCCGAACTGCTCGCACGGTGGCGCACGATCGGCGGCTGCGACGCGCCGGTGACCACCACCTCGGGCCCGGTCACCACCTCGGCCGCCGGTTGCCCCGATGGGCGGGCGGTCGAGCTGATCACCGTCGCCGACGCCGGCCACCAGTGGCCCGGTGCCGCCGGCCCCGCGCCCGAGGCACGACGCCTGCTCGACCTGGATCCGCCCGCGACCGCGCCGAACGCCACCGACACCATCTGGCGCTTCTTCGAGGCACACCACCGCACCGGCGGCTGAGCTACACCGGCACCCACCCACCCGACAACCCAGGACAGGGAGCAGCAGATGCCGAGCAGTGGTGGCACCCCGGCCGCGGTCGAGGTCGTCGACCTCGTCAAACGCTATCCGGGAAGCAAGACCCCGGCGGTGGACGGGCTGTCGTTCACGGTGGCCCGTGGCGAGATCTTCGGGCTGCTCGGGCCGAACGGTGCCGGCAAGTCCACCACCATCGGCATCCTCACCACCCGGCTGCGGGCAACGGCGGGCCGGGCCGTGGTCGGCGGGGTCGACGTGCTCGGTGACCCGGTCGCGGCCCGCGCCCAGTTGGCCGTCGTCCCCCAGCACAACAACCTGGACCGGGCGCTGACCCCACGGCAGAACCTGCTGTTCCATGCGGCGTACCACGGCGTCGGCCGCGCCGTACGCAACACCCGCGCGGACGAGCTGCTGGACCGCTTCGGCCTCGCCGACCGGGCGGACAAGCGGATCGAGGCGTACTCGGGCGGCATGGCGCAGCGGCTGATGATCGCCCGCGCGCTGATCCACGAGCCGGCGGTGCTCTTCCTCGACGAACCCACCAACGGCCTGGACCCGCAGTCCCGGCGCCTCATCTGGGGCCGGATCCGGGAGATGCGCGGACGCGGCGTGACGGTGGTGCTGACCACCCACCAGATGAACGGGGCCGCCGCCCTGGTCGACCGGGTCGGCATCGTCGACCACGGCCGGCTGCTCACCCTGGACACACCGGGCAACCTGGTCCGGGGCCTCGGCGGACGCTCGATCCTCGACCTGACCGTCACGCCGGCCGGGCCCGACGATCCGGACGAGCTGTTGCGGACGCTGTCGGAGGTTCCCGGCGTACGCAAGGGTGAACGCCTCGCCCCGGCGGCGCCGCCGGCCGCCGGGCCGGGTGCCGGGCGACCGGGCCCGGATTTCGGCGCCGGGCTCGGTCTCGGCTCGGGCGCGCCGGCCGCCGCACTGGCCGCGCTGGCCCGACAGCGGTCGGTGGCCACGCTCGCCCCCGACCCCGGCGGGCGCCAACGGGTACGGATCCGGCTGCACCTCGCCACCGATCCGGCGGCCGTGCTCGGGCCGGCGCTCGCCGTGCTGACCACCCGGTCGGCGAAGCTCACCGACGTGCACATCGCCGAGCCGAGCCTCGAAGACGTCTTCATCGGACTGACCGGAAGGGACCCACGGTGACCGACCTCGAAGCCCCACCGGTGCCGGCGGCGATCTCCACGCCGGCACCCCCGCGACCCCGCGCCCACCGGGCGTTCCTGGCCATCCTGCGCCGGGACCTGCTGGTCACCGGCAAGGAACTCTGGGTCATCCTGGTCCAGGTCGGCCTCACCCCGCTGTTCATGCTCTTCGTCTTCGTCAAGGTGCTCGGCGGGCAGGGCATCGTCACCCGGGACTTCGCCGACCTGTTCCTGCCCGGCATCATCGCGCTGGCCGCGCTCACCACCGCGCTACAGAGCGTCGCGCTGCCGCTGGTCAAGGAGTTCGGTTTCACCCGCGAGATCGAGGACCGGCTGCTCGCCCCGCTGTCGACCAACCTGGTGGCGGTGGGGAAACTGGTGGTCGCGATGCTGCGCGGACTTATCGCCGCCGCCCTCATCTACCCGCTGGGCGCGCTGATGGTCGGCTCGGCCCCCTGGCAACCCGAACGGCTGCCGATGGTCCTGCTGACGGTCCTGCTCGGCGGTTGGATCGGCGGCGGGATCGGCATGACGCTGGCGACGATCCTGCCCATCCAACGGATCAACGTCACGTTCTCGCTGGTCATTACCCCGATCATCTGGACCGGTTGCATCCACTACCCGTGGCCGCGGCTCTCCTCGATGCCCTGGTTCCAGGCGGTCACCGCCGTGAACCCGATGACCTACGTCTCCGAAGGGGTACGCGGGGCGATGCTGCCCGAGGTCGCGCACATACCGGCCTGGATCTGTCTTCTGGTGCTGAGCGCGGTGGCCGCCACGGTCACCGCCACCGGCGTACGTAGTTTCAGTCGGCGTGCCGTTCAATGAGCGGCACGGTCAACGTCTCCCCCGGAGGTGCTCGTCGATGAACGTGCTGGAACCCCCCAGCTCCGTTGCTCCCACGTCGGACGGTGACTTCGCCGCCTGGTTGGCCGAGCGGGCCGGCCGGTTGCTGCTGCGGGTACGCGCCGAACACGGTCACGACGACCCGGCCGCGTTGAAGCGCGCGGGTGACCAAGCGTCGCACCACCTGCTGCGGGACGAACTGGCCCGGCACCGGGGCACCGACGCGGTGCTCTCGGAGGAGGACGACGACGCCCGGCGGGCATGGGCCGACGGTACGGCCGGAGCCGCACCGGACCGGCTCGGCGCCGACCGGGTGTGGATCATCGACCCGTTGGACGGGACGCGGGAGTTCTCCGAGCCGGGCCGGTCGGACTGGGCGGTGCACGTGGCGCTCTGGGCGCGTACCGCCGCGACGGAGCATCGGCTCGTCGCGGGCGCCGTCGCCCTGCCCGCCCAGCACCGCACCCTCGGCACCGAGAATCCCCCGCCCCGACCGGCGGCGCCGGATGGGCGGACGATCCGGTTGGCGGCGAGTCGTAGTCGGCCGCCGGCGTTCCTGACGGAGTTGGCGGAGGAGGTGGGTGCGGAGTTGGTGCCGATGGGGTCGGCGGGTGCGAAGATCGCGGCGGTGGTCGGTGGTGAGGTGGACGCGTACGTGCATGCGGGTGGTCAGTACGAGTGGGATTCGGCCGCGCCGGTGGCTGTGGCGACGGCCACGGGTCTGCACGCTTCCCGAATCGACGGTTCTGCGCTGAGATACAACGAGGCTGACCCCCGGCTGCCCGATCTGGTGGTCTGCCGGCCGGAACTGGCCGAGCCACTGCTCGCCGCACTGCGCCGGCACCTGTCCCTCGTGCCGGCGACGACCACGGCAGCCGGCTGACCGCGATGGCAGACGTGGACATGACTACCCCGGCGGCGTACCGGGTGTCGCATCTGGATGCTCTGGAGGCGGAGAGCATCTTCGTCATGCGTGAGGTGGTGGCCGAGCTGGAGCGTCCGGTGTTGCTGTTCTCGGGCGGTAAGGATTCGATAGTGATGCTCCGGTTGGCGCAGAAGGCGTTCGCTCCGGGCAGGATCCCGTTTCCGGTGATGCACGTCGACACGGGGCACAACTTCGCCGAGGTTCTGGAGTATCGGGACCGGCGGGTGGTCGAGTTGGGGTTGCAGTTGGTGGTGGCGTCGGTGCCGGAGGCGTTGGAGTCGGGGTTGGTGCGGGAGTCCGCTGATGGGATGCGGAACCGGATCCAGACTCCGGTGTTGTTGGCGGCGGTGGAGAAGTACCGGTTCGATGCCCTGTTCGGGGGTGCGCGTCGGGATGAGGAGAAGGCGCGGGCGAAGGAACGGGTGTTCAGCTTCCGGGACGATTTCGGGCAGTGGGATCCGAAGAACCAGCGGCCGGAGTTGTGGTCGTTGTACAACGGTCGCCATCATCCGGGTGAGTCGATCCGGGTGTTCCCGTTGTCGAACTGGACCGAGCTCGACATCTGGCACTACATCGCCAGGGAGCGGTTGGCGTTGCCGTCGATCTACTACGCGCATGAGCGTGAGGTGATCGAGCGGGACGGGATGTTGTACGCGGTGAACGAGTTCATCGCCCCGCGTGGTGGTGAGGTGCCGTTTACCGAGCGGGTCAGGTACCGGACGGTCGGTGACGCCTCCTGCACGGCGGCGGTCCGTTCGGTCGCCGACTCGGTGGAGTTGGTGATCGAGGAGGTCGCCGCGACGAGGATCACCGAGCGTGGGGCGACCCGTGGTGATGACCGGGTCAGCGAGGCCGCGATGGAAGACCGCAAACGGGAAGGCTACTTCTGATGAGCACCACAGCGGTCACCGAGGTGGTTCCGGTCGAGGGTCGGGCGATGGACCTGTTGCGTTTCGCCACCGCCGGGAGTGTCGACGACGGGAAGTCGACCCTGATCGGCCGACTGTTGTACGACACGAAGTCGTTGTTCACCGACCAGTTGGCCGCCGTCGAGGCGGTCAGTGCGGCTCGGGGGGACGAGTACACGAACCTGGCGTTGCTCACCGACGGTCTGCGGGCCGAGCGGGAGCAGGGCATCACGATCGATGTGGCGTACCGGTACTTCGCCACCCCACGGCGGAAGTTCATCATCGCCGACACCCCCGGGCACGTGCAGTACACCAGGAACATGGTCACCGGTGCGTCGACCGCCGACCTGGCGTTGATCCTGGTCGACGCCCGTAAGGGCCTGGTCGAGCAGTCCCGGCGGCACGCGTTCCTGTGCTCGTTGCTGCGGGTGCCGCACCTGGTGCTGTGTGTCAACAAGATGGACCTGGTCGACTGGTCCCAGGACGTCTTCGAACGGATCAGCGACGAGTTCACCGCGTTCGCCGCGAAACTCGAAGCACCCGACCTGACCGTGGTCCCGATCTCCGCCCTGCACGGCGACAACATCGTCACCCGGTCGGAACACACCCCCTGGTACGAGGGCCCGTCGCTGCTGCACCACCTCGAACGGGTCCACATCGCCTCCGACCGGAACCTGGTCGACGTCCGGTTCCCGGTCCAGTACGTGATCCGCCCGCAGTCGACCACGGTCACCGACTACCGCGGCTACGCCGGACAGGTCGCCTCCGGGGTACTCAAACCCGGCGACGAGGTGATGGTCCTGCCGTCGGGGTTCACCAGCAGGATCGCCGGCATCGACACCGCCGACGGACCCGTGACCGAGGCGTTCCCACCGATGTCGGTCACCGTCCGCCTCACCGACGAGATCGACATCTCCCGCGGCGACCTGATCTGCCGACCGAACAACGCCCCGACCATCGCCCAGGACATCCAAGCGATGATCTGCTGGATGGACGAAAGCCGGCCGCTACGCCCCGGTGCGAAATACGCCATCAAACACACCACCCGCACCGCCCGGACCGTCATCCGCGAACTCCACTACCGCCTCGACGTCAACTCACTACACCGCGACGAGACCGCCACCGAACTCGGCCTCAACGAAATCGGCCGGATCCGACTCCGGACCACGATCCCACTCCTCGCCGACGAATACCGCCGCAACCGCACCACCGGCGGCTTCATCCTCATCGACGAGACCACCAACCGCACCGTCGCCGCCGGCATGATCGTCGACACCAACTAACCCACCAGCAGAAAGGGGCCCTTCCCGTCGTGTTGCGATGGGAAGGGCCCCTCTGCACGTCAGATCTCGCGGGTGTTGATGCCGCCCACTAGGTCAGCCGGGAAACATAGACGGTGTTGGTGGCGATGCGTTCCTGTAGCGGATTGGGAAAACTGACGACGTGCGCCTTCGTCGTGGCGAACACCTCGTCGAGTACGGCGATGAAGTCGTCGTCGGGTGGATCGTTCGACCAGAGCGCGAACACCCCGCCCGCCCGCAGCCGCCCGGCCAACCGCCGTAGGCCGTCGGGCGTGTAGAAGGCGGCATTGCCCGGATGCAGCACCTGACGTGGCGAATGGTCGATGTCGAGCAGGACGGCGTCGAACCGGCGACCGGGGGCGTCGGGGTCGAACCCGGTGTCGCCAGCGGCCATGGCGAAGAAGTCGCCGTGCACCAGCCGGGTACGCGAATCCGAGGTCAGCTCGGCGGCGTACGGCAGCAGCGCGTCCCGGTGCCAGCCGATGACCGCACCGAGCGCCTCGACCACCGTCAGCGAGCGCACCCGCCGATCCTCCAGCGCCGCTCGTGCGGTGTAGCCGAGGCCGAGGCCGCCGACGATCACGTCGAGGTCGCCACCGGAGAGTTCGGCCAGGCCCAGCCGGGCCAGCTCGACCTCGGCCACGGTGAACAGGCTGGACATGAGGAACTCGTCGTCGAGCTTGACCTCGTACACCTCGACCCGCAGCGACGGGTCGAACCGGCGACGCAGACTGATCGCGCCGATCTCCGTCTCACGCCAGTCGAGCTCCTCGAAACGCGCACCCACCCGTAGCCTCTCCTCTGGTCGGCACCGCCGGCAGCCCCAGATTCCCAGCTCACGGGGCCGGAAGCGATTGTCTGCACCCTACAGGGCAGGTCCCGCCCACCGTGGTCGGGCGATCGACGGGCCCGCGGGCGTCGTTCGAGCGGCGATGACCTTGCCGATAGCATCGGGATCATGGCATTGCTGCACCGAGCCTCACTGCACCCCACCAAACTTGAGCTTCTCGCGCCGTGGCTGCCCGGTCGCCGCTGGTACCGGGGGTCGCCGGGCGCCGAGATCGTCCGGGTGGCGGCCTGCCGCTTCGACGACCCGGCGGGCGAGGTCGGGATCGAGACGCTCCTCGTCAGCGCCGGTGACTCGCCGGCGCACCAGGTCCCGCTCACCTACCGTGGCGCGCCCCTGGACGGCGGCGAGCGCTGGTTGGTCGGTACCACCGAGCATTCGGTCCTCGGCCGGCGCTGGGTGTACGACGCGTGCGGGGATCCGGTGTACGTCGCCGCGCTGGCGAGCACCATCCACACCGGTGCCGGGCAGGCGGAGGAGTTCGTCCAGGTCGACGGTCGACTCGATCGGCGCGATCCCGACATGGTCGTCGTCGGCAGCGGCACCCGTGACGCCGACGTCCCCGCCGCCGGTGGACACCGTCCCGTGGTGACGGACGAGGACGACGCCACCGTGATCACGGCGGGCCGGGTGCGGCTCACCGTGATCCGTCGGCCCGGCGGCGACGAGCGGCCGGACAGGCCGACCCTCACCGGTACGTGGAGCGGCCAGCCGAACCCACTGACACTGGCGTACGCCGATGTCGCCCCTTGACCGGCGCGTACGTTGATCGATACGGTCAATGGATCTTGCCGCTGGCTGGCGTAGCGGAGCGCGGGATCCCTTCGCGACCACATCCCGGGGACTGGCGTTCACCGCCGAGACCTGCCCCGACCCCGGTGTGGAACGGACCTTCCAGACCCAGGTCGTGGACACCTACGCCGAGCATCGGCTCGCCATGTTCGAGGCGTTGGAGACGACCGCCGACCCGGACCAGCACGGGGTGATCGAGGGCAGGGCGCCCAAGGGCGCGGTGCTGCGGATCAGAAAGTCCTTCACCATGTACACCCAGCCCCACCTCCAGTCGGACGGGACGACCCGACCGACCCCGTTCGACACGACGTTGACCTCCGATCTGAAGGTCAGCAGGTCCAACGGCAGGTTCAGCTGGGCGGTCAATCCGTCCTACCGGCCGGTGCCTCCGTACCAGACCGGTGGGGTGCAACCGAACCAGACCGGGTTCTACCGCGAGCCGTGGATCCTGACCTGCGAACGGCCGGACGGCACGGTGCTGCAACGTACGCCGGTCAACGTCAACCTGGGGCAGCGGGTGACGGTCGACCTGAAGCAGTGCTCCCGTAACTTCCACAGGAAGTCGCACTGACCCACGCCCCGATCCGGGGGAGGGCGAGCGACCTTCCCCCGGTCGGGGGCCGATCCCGTCGCGCACGGGCACCTCGGCACCCGCCCGACACCGTCAGGGCGTCAGCATCTCGGTCCGGTACTCGGCTGCCAGCCGTCCGGCCCGTGCCTTCCGCTCGTCCTGCTGCGCGGCGTCGAGCTTCGGCGCCGGTGCCGTCGGGCCGTCCACCGGGTCGCCGACCCGCAGGAAGAACTCGTCCTGCCCGGCCGGGGTGCACATGCAGAGCAGGCGCGCGGGATGGTCGGAGGAGTTACGGAAGAAGTGCGGCGCGTTCGCCGGGATGTTCACGGTCTCCCCGGCCCTCGCCACGGTGCTCTCGCCCCGGAAGGTGAACTCGACGGCCCCGTCGAGCACGGTGAACATCTCCTCGAAATCGTGCCGGTGCGGGGGCGGCCCACCGCCGGGCGGGACCCGCATGTCGATCAGGCAGTACCGTCCGGCGGTCTGTTCGCCGGCGACGAGGATCGTGTAGGTGCCGCCGGCGACCGCGACGTGCGGCAGTGCGGGATCGTCGGGCCGGGAGTGGACCAGGGTGCGGTTGGGGTCGTCGGGCGGGATGGCGGAGTCGTTCATGCCCTGTCTCCCATCTTGGCGAACCACGTGGCGGACCTCGTCCTCCGCTTCCTGCCGTATTTACCCATGGTGCGGGATCGAAACGTGGCGTGCCCGAGCCCGACTCGATGTCGATCCCGAGGGAAAACCCAAACCCACCCGCCGTCGTACGGCCACCGAGCCACGCGTCCACAACGGAGCGCACCGGAACCGTTTTCGATACGTCGTACGAATGAACCGGCCTTTGCCGGCGCGTTCCCCATCCGACACGAACCGGCTCTACCGAATATGTCGGTCCGGGACCCGATGGCGGTTCGTCTGCTCTGCGCTAATCAAAGGGACACCGGCAGGCCATTCCGCCTACGCTCGCCCCGAGGGATCACCGATCGGGCATTCGAGCGGAGGAACGTTGAACTCTCCGGACAGTGAGCTGGTCAAACGGGCGACGGCGACGCGGCTGGCCGCTCGGCGTGAGCGTCACCGGCGCCGTCCGGCGGTCGTACGGGCCCTGATCGACCTCGGCGGTGGCCTGCTTTCCCTGGTGGGCCTGGTGTTGCTGTGGGCTCCGGAGTTCGGCCTGCCACTGTTGTTGGCGGGCTTCGGGCTGCTGGCCCTGGAGTTCGACTGGGCGTTTCGCGCCCGAGCCTGGACCGAGTGGCGTGCCGCGCTGCTCCGTCGGCGGTTCGTGACGCAGCCACCCGCGGTACAGGCCGCCCTGCCGATCACGATGCTGGCAATCATCGGCATTGTGCTCTGGCGGGTACTCTTCTGACGAGAATCAGTACGTGCCGAATGGTGCTGACCCGGTTCCGCCGATGAACGGAAACGGCATCCGACCGGCGGGCCCCATTTCGACCGGCCGCTTTCCTGGAATTGGGGCGGTCAGCCGGGCCTGCGGGTGCCGGTGACGCTACTGCGCGGCAGTCGGCCGGCGCGGGAGTGCCCGGTGAGGGTGTCGCCGACCACGGTGACATCGAAGTCCAGGTTCAGCCGCATGGGCCGGGTGACCAACTGTCGCCAGGTGACCCGGCGGCCCTCGGCCGCCGCCTGCTCCTCGATGTCGGTCAGCGAGACGGTCTCGCCCGTGCTCTCGGCCAGGCCGCGCGGGCCCGCCACGGTGTCGGTGAAGGTGTAGACGACGGCGAGGGTGCCGACCGGCGTCCTCAGCCTCAGATCCCATGTCCCGACGATGGAGTTCACGAGTTCCTTCCGGATGCGACGGGTGATCGACTACGGGTGACCTGGCGGGCGACTCAGACCGCGACCGGTTGCCGTCCGACGTTCCGCCAGACGGTGCCACGGCGCTCGTACTCGAAGAGGGCCTCGACGGCGTGGGCGACCCTCGGCCCGTACTCGCGTTCGAGGATGTGCAGTCCGAGGTCCAGCCCGGAGGTCACTCCCCCGGCGCTGATCAGGTCGCCGTCGTCGACGACCCGGGCCGGTACGGCGGACACGCCGGTTGCCTGTAGCACGTCCATGCCCTGCACATGGGTCACGGCATGGCGTCCCGTGATCAGGCCGGCCATCGCCAGGGCGAGCGAACCGCCGCACACGGCGGCCACCGTCACCTCCGGGTTGTCCAGCGCCTGCCGGATCAACGGCACGGCCTCGGTGTCGCCGAAGCGGGCGAGCAGCACCGGGATCGTCTCGATCCCCTCGTCGGGATCACCGACGGTCGGTCCGCTGGCACCCGGCACCAGGACGTAACCGGGTCTGGCCGGGTCGAGCCGGGAGGTGGCGTCCAGCACCAGGCCACGGGTGCCGCTCACCACCGGACCGGGACCCTGCGCGCGGACGAGTTCCACGACCAGCTCACCACCCACCGCGTCACTGCCGGCCGCGAGCACCTCGAACGGCGCGATCACGTCCAGCGGGTCGAAGCCGTCGAACAGAACGATCTGGGCGTACATCGGGACTCCTCGAACTGGTGCGGATGGGTGTCGGTGCCCCGTCCATGTTCGGCAACCCGGGTCGACAACTCCACTGGCTCGAATGCCATCCTCCGGCTGAATTTTGCCAACCTGATCCGACCAGGTGTTGTCGCCATCCACACGCTGTCTCGCCGATCGCCGCGCGTACGGTCGGGCGCTAGGATTTTGCCGTGCACACCGTGGTCGTCCTCGCCCTGCCGGACACCATCGCGTTCGACCTGACCACGCCGATCGAGGTGTTCGGCCGGGTGCGCCTGCCTGGCGGCCGACCCGGCTACCGGGTACAGGTCTGCGCGGACGAACCCACCGTCACCGCCGGACCGATTCGGCTGGCCACCGACCACGGGCTCGACGCGCTGACCCGCGCCGACACGATCGTCGTGCCCGGCCGCAACGACCCGTCGGCCGCGACCCCGGCAGCCGTCGCGGACGCGCTGCGCGAGGCCGCCGCCGCCGGCACCCGGATCGCCTCCATCTGCGTCGGCGCCTTCACCCTCGCCGCGGCGGGTCTGCTCGACGGCCGGCGCGCCACCACCCACTGGGCCGCGACCGACCGGTTCCGCGCCGCCTTCCCCGGCGTCGACCTCGACCCCGACGTGCTCTACGTCGACAGCGGTCAGATCGTGACGTCCGCCGGTGCCACCGCCGGGATCGACATGTGCCTGCACCTGGTCGGCCGGGACTACGGGGCCGCGGTCGCCGCCGACGCCTCCCGGCTGACCGTCGCACCGCTGCACCGCGACGGCGGGCAGGCGCAGTTCATCGTGCGCGCCGGCCCCGGTCCGACGGCACCCGCACTCGCCCACGTCCTCGAATGGATCGAGGAGAACTCGCACCGGGACATCGACCTCGGCGACCTGGCGGACCGGGCCGCCATGAGCATCCGTACGCTCAACCGCCGCTTCCACGAGGAGACCGGCCACACGCCCATGCAGTGGCTCAACGGTGTGCGGATCCGCCGGGCCCGGGAACTGCTCGAAACGACCGACCACGGGATCGACCGGGTCGCCCGCCAGGTCGGCTTCACCTCGCCGACAAACTTCCGTACCCAGTTCAAACGCGTCAGCGGCGTCGCGCCTCGGGCGTACCGCGGCACTTTCCGGACCGACCGGCACTGACGCCGGGCCGGCCGGTCCGGCCGGGAGCCGCTGGTCCGGGCCGGGTCCGTGCCATGATCGGGTACGGGTGGTCCGCGCCGCTTCGACGGCGGTCGTCAGCGGCGGGTGACGATGGTGCGGGAGACGAGGATGGCCGTTCGGGTCGCGGTGCTCGACGACTACCAGGACGTGGCGCGCGAGTTCGGCGGCTGGAACCGGCTCGGCGACCGGGTCGAGCTGACCGTCTTCACCGACCACGTGGACGACGCCGAGGTGCTCGTGCGGCGACTCGCCGACGCCGAGATCGTGGTCGCGATGCGGGAACGCCCGATCCGTGGGCCCGCCGATCGTCCGGTACGGCGGCGGCCTTGCCGCACCACCGATCGATAGGTAACGTATCGAAGCGTTATGAATACGGTGCGCAATCACCGGAGGTGTCGATGACCGGCTCCACGACCACCGACCTGCCGTTGTTCCCTTTCTTCAACACCGCAAGCCCGTTCGCCCCGCTCACCGAGGCCGACCGCGCCACGATCGACGACCCGCTCACCCCGGTCCAGCTACCCACCGGCCAGCGGGCCTGGCTGGTCACCCGGCACGCGGACGTACGCCAGGTGCTGCGCCATCCGGGATTCAGCGCCGACTTCGGCCGACCCAACTTCCCGATGCTGCGAGCGGTGTCGCTGGGAAGCGACGAGGACCGGCAGGGCGGCTTCATCCGGATGGACGGCGAGGAGCACAGCCGGCTGCGCCGCATGCTCACCGCCGAGTTCATGATCAAGAATATTCGCCGGATCGAGCCGCTCATCCAGGAGACCGTCGACCGGGCCCTCGACGACATGTACGACGCGGGTCCCCCCGCCGACCTGGTGCACTCGTTCGCGCTGCCCGTACCGTCGATGGTGATCTGCCACCTGCTCGGGGTGCCGTACCAGGATCACGGGTTCTTCCAGGCGCGCAGTCACACCCTGCTGGACCAGAGCGCCTCGGCGGAAAGCGTCGCGACCGCCGCCCAGGAACTCCGTGACTACCTGCGCTCCCTGATCGAGGCGAAACAGCGGTCCACCGTGGACTCGGAGGACCTGCTGAGCCGCCTGGTCAACGAGCGGGTACGGACCGGCGAACTGACCGTCGGCGAACTGGTGGGGATGGCCCTGCTGCTGCTCATCGCCGGCCACGAGACCACCGCGAACATGATCGGCCTGAGTACGCTGCTGCTCCTGCAACATCCCGGCCACCTGGCCGCGCTGCGCGCCGACCCGACGCTCGCGCCCGGACTGGTCGAGGAACTGCTGCGTTACCTCACCATCGTGCGCAGCGGCCTGCCCAGACTGGCCACCGAGGACATCGAGGTCGGCGGTCACCTGGTCAGGGCCGGCGAGGGTGTGATCGCGCTGCTCTCCCTCGCCAACCGGGACGACGCCGTGTTCGGCGACCCCGAGGACTTCGTCCTCGACCGGCAGGCGCACCAGCACATCGCGTTCGGCTTCGGCGTACACCAGTGCATCGGTCAGCCACTCGCCCGCGCCGAGCTGCGGATCGCGCTGGTCGAACTCGCCCGACGGTTCCCCGACCTGCGTGCCAACGCCGCGCTGGCCGACATACCCGGCCGGACCACCTCGGTCGTGTACGGGCTCACCGAACTTCCGGTCACCTGGTGAGCGGCGGCCAGCCGGTGCGGATCACGGTCGACCGGGACCGCTGCTGCGGCTCGGGCAACTGCGTGGTGACGGTGCCCGAGGTCTTCGACCAGGACGACGCCGAGGGGCTGGTTGTCCTGCACCAGCCCGAGCCCCCACCCGAGTACGCCGACCGACTGCGGGAGGCCGTCGACCTCTGCCCGGCCGGGGCGATCCGGCTGGACGAGTGACCCCGGCCGCTGTCGACGGCGGCGACGTCCCGGCCGCCGTCGACAGCGGCGATGTCCCGGCCATGCCCCTGGGCCGGGCCGGAGCACCGACGTCACGAGGGCGCCGACGCCGGTTCCGGCGTGACGACCACCGGTGACCGCTCGTCGGCGTGTGCGATCCGGGTCAGCTCACGCCACAGCGCGACCACGAAGATCGCCGAGCCGGCGAAGGCGAACCAGAAGGGTGCGGTCACGCCGTAGTGGGCGGCCAGCGTGCCGCCGATGGCCGAGCCCACGACCAGGCCACCGAAGACGCTGATGGTGTTGATGCTGTTCACCCGCCCCTGCAAATGCAGCGGGACGGCCCGCTGCCGCACCGTGAGGGAGGTGGTGTGCCAGACGAACGCGTGCGCGCCGAAGACAAAGAAGATCAGGGAGGCCAGCCACCACACGGTGGTGAGGGCGAGGGCGAGGTGGGTGAGGGTCTCGATGACCAGTCCGACCCGCATCACGTTACCCAGGCTCACCCGTCGGGTGATCCATCCGTACAGGGCCGTTCCCAGCAGGCCACCGACCGCCGAGACGGTGGCGATCAGGCCGAACCCGATGGCGCCCAGACCCAGTCGTTGCCCGGCGTAGAGCACCAGGACCGACCAGGCCGCACCATAGGTGACGTTGAAGATCAAAATCGTCAGACACAGCGTACGGATGGCCGGATGGCGCACGGTCCAGCGGAAACCCTCGACCATCTCCCGCCACACGCCCGTCGGCGCACCTGCCGCTTCCTGTCCCGCGACCGGCAGCACGACCCTCGACACCAGCAGTGCACCGGCGGCGGCCAGGACCGCCTCGGTCACGAACGGCCAGGCCGAGCCGGCCGCGAACAGGGCCGCCCCGATCGGCGGGCCGGCGAGCTGGTTGAGCGTGATGAAACCGGTCTGCAACCGTACGTTGGCCAGCCCCAGGTCGTCGCGGGACACCAGCGTCGGCGTCAGCGTCGTCGACGTGTTGTCGGCGAACACCTCGGCGGTGGCCAGCACTCCCAGCACCACCAGCACCCCGACCACCGACGCCCGATCCGTCAGCATGGTGACGACCAGGACGACCAGCACCAGCACCCGGACCGCGTTGGCGACGATCACGATCCGGCGCCGGTCGTGCCGGTCGGACAGCACGCCGGCGTACAGGCCGAACAGCAGCGGCGGCGCCCACCGCAGCAGCGCCGCCAGCGACACCAGGAACGCGTTGTCGGTCAGCGATGCCACCAGCAGCGGCCCGGCCGCGACCGCCACGCCGTCACCGAGGTTCGTTGCCCAGGACGAGGCGAGCAACCAGCGGTAGCCCGTTCCCAACCGCGCCGGTACGACCGTCTCCAGCACCTTGTTCACAAGGTCAGCACCCTACGTCCGTGATCGCCCGACGGTATACCCATATTCCCGCCTCCGGTGCTGCCGGCCCGCGGCCGGAGGCGGGACGCCGGGCCGGGGTCAGGCCAGCTGGTCGCCGATGACCGACAGCAATCGCAGCTTCCGGTGGCTCTCGGTGCCCGGTACGGCGGTGTAGACCACCAGGAGCTGGGACTGGTCCGGGTCGACCAGGGTCTGGCAGTGCAACTCGATCAGGCCGAGTTGCGGGTGCTGGACGCGCTTGGGCGCGCAGTAGGGTCCGGCCACCGGATGGGCGCGCCACAGCTCGGCGAACTCCGGGCTGACCGGGAGCAGTGCGTCGACGATCGCGACGGCGCGGGAACCCGTGCCGTCACGGGTGTACGCGGCGTGCAGGTTGGCGACCATGAGTCGGCTCTGCTCCGCCTGGTCCTCTTCGGGGTGGATCGACCGTGACGTCGGGTCGGTGAACCAGCGGTAGTGCTTGCTGCGCGCGAGGCCGGTGAAGGCGGCCTCGTCGCCGAGCAGGGCGACGGAGAGGCGGGTCTGCCTCAGCGTCTCGCCGAGATGGCTGACCACCTGGGCGGCGGCGTCCTCAAGCCCGTCGAAGATGCGCATCATGCCGGGATTGATGTGTTCCGCGCGTACGGTCCGTCGCGGGCTGGCGTAGCCGGCCAACTGGAACAGGTGATCGCGCTCCTCCAGGGAGAGCCTCAGCCCCCGAGCGAGGGCGGCCAGCATCTGCTCCGACGGGTGGGGGCCGCGCTGCTGCTCCAACCGGCTGTAGTAGTCGATCGACATGTCGGACAGGACCGCTACCTCCTCCCGGCGCAGCCCGCCGGTACGCCGACGCGGCCCGCGCGGCAGTCCCACATCCTCCGGTTGCAGCGCCTCCCGCCGCGTACGCAGGAAGTCGGCGAGTCGGGCTCGGTCCACGGTTGCCTCCTCGCGCTGTTCGCGGGCCCGCCGAGCCCGTCGAGCACTCCCGCCGAGCCCGCCGGTCAGGAGGCCGGCCGGCCCACACTCCCGCACAACGAACCGGGGTGTCCCGGTGTTCCGGTCGAGGTTCGCACCACCCGCCGGCCGGATCCATGTACCGCGAATACCCGGATCCGGAGCACATGGTCGCCGCCGGGTGACGGTGCCACGGTCGGTTCATGAACACAGCCACCTTCCCCGTACCCGCCCACTGGATCGGCGGCGAGGCCGTCGCCGGATCCGCCGAGACCACCACGGTGGTGAACCCGGCGACCGGCAGGGTCGTCACCGACGTACCGGCCGGCACCGCCGCCGACGTCGACCGTGCGGTCGCCGCCGCACGGGCCGCCCTTCCGGCCTGGGCCGCGACCGCCCCGGCCGAGCGGGCCGCCGTGGTGCGGCGCATCGCCGCCGGCCTGCAAACCCGCGCCGAGGAGATCGCCGCCGCGATCACCGCCGAGATGGGTTCGCCGATCACCATGTCCCGCACCGCCCAGGTCGGCTTCCCGGTCGCGGTGGCGGAGTCGGTCGCCGCGCTCGCCACCGGCTTCGAGTGGACCGAGGAGGTCGGGAACTCGCTGATCGTCCGCGAACCGATAGGCGTCGTCGGGGCGATCACGCCGTGGAACTTCCCGCTCCAGCAGATCGTCTCGAAGCTGGCGCCCGCGCTGGTGGCGGGTAACACCATGGTCTTCAAACCGTCCGAGGTAGCGCCGCTGACGGCGCGGATCCTCGCCGAGGTCAGCCGCGACGCGGGCCTGCCGGCCGGGGTCTTCAACATCGTGTACGGCACCGGCCCGGTGGTCGGCGAGGCGATCTCGGCCCATCCGGACATCGACATGGTGTCCTTCACCGGCTCGACCCGGGCCGGCCGGCGGATCTCCGTGGTCGCGTCGGAAACGGTCAAACGGGTCGCGCTCGAACTCGGCGGCAAGGGGGCGAACATCATCCTGGACGACGCCGACCTGGCGCGAGCGGTCGAGACGGGCGTGATGATGGCCTTCTCCAACGGCGGCCAGGTCTGCGGTGCCTGGCCACGGATGCTGGTCCCGGCGTCCCGGCACGACGAGATCGTCGAGCTGGCGGTCGCCGCCGCCGCGCAATATCCGGTCGGGGATCCGCTGGACGAGACGACCCGGATCGGCCCGATGTCCTCGGAGGCACACCGACGGAAGGTCGACGGCTACATCGAACGTGGGATCGCCGACGGCGCCACCCTCGTCTTCGGTGGTCCGGGGCGACCCGAGGGGCTGTCGGAGGGCGCCTACGTCCGACCGACGATCTTCGCGAACGTCGACCCGGACTCCGCCATCGCCCAGGAGGAGATCTTCGGCCCGGTGCTCACGATCATCCCGTACGCGGACGAGGACCGGGCCGTGGAGATCGCCAACAGCACGGTGTACGGCCTCACCTCGGGTGTGTTCGGCGAGCGCGGGCACGCCCTGGCGATCGCCAGGCGGCTCCGTACGGGCCAGGTCGACGTCAACGGCGCCCAGTGGAACCCGCTCGCCCCGTTCGGGGGTTACAAGCAGTCCGGCAACGGTCGGGAGTTCGGCCGGCAGGGTCTTGAGGAGTTCCTGGAGACCAAGTCCATCCAACTGTGACCACGCCGGTCGGGGCCACCGCGCCGTCGCCGCGCGGTGGTCCCGGAGACGCAGGGCCGCCCTCGGGCGCCGAGGTTGGGTGATCTTGCGAAGTTCGGTAACGAGTCCGTTTCCTCGACAGAGATCATTTGGAACAGGGAATCCATAGTGTCCGCTCGCGCTGCCTCCACAGCGCGAGAAGGAGAAACCAGACATGGCCCGTTTCGTCCCACCGCACAGCCGAGCCGGAGCGGCGGCAGCGCTGTCGACCGCCGTGCTCGCCGGATGCCTCGTCGTACCCGGACTGATCGCCGCTCCCGCCGCCGCGCAACCCAACGACGGGGCGACGGGCTCGAACAGCTTCACCGTCGAGCCCCTGTCGGACGGCGGGTGGCGGGTCGAGCTGCGGCTCGACGAGCCGCTGCCGGTCCGCGACGCCGTACCGGAACTGGCCGTGGACGGTCAGATCATCGGTACGGCCGAGGAGTCCGCCGACGGACTCACCCTCAGCACGGAGACCACCGACGCCAGCGTCGCCGACGCCGAGCGGGTCGACGTCGGGTGGAACGGCGTGGTTCCCGACCTGCTGCCGTCGCCGCAGCGGCGCGCCCCGGCACCGGAGGGCCGCAGGGGCCCGCACCGGAAGAAGCCGCTCTTCACCGACCCGGCCACGCCCGGCCGCTACGCCGTCGAACGGCTCGACTACGACCTCGGCGACACCGCCACGACCCTGTCCGGGCTCGACAACCTCCCGGTCGAGCTGCGCGCCGCCGTCTACGCCCCGGCCCGCGCGAAGGGGCCCCGCCCGGTGGTGGTCTTCCTGCACGGCCGGCACTCGGCCTGCTACAACCCCGTCACCCGGCAGACCAACAACACCAACTGGCCGTGCCTGGCCGGGTTCATCCCGATCGACAGCCACCTCGGCTACACCGAGACGGCCGAGTCCCTGGCCAGCCACGGCTACGTGGTGGTCTCGATCAGCGCCAACGGCATCAACGCCAAGGACGCCACGAACACCGACGACAACGGCGCGCTGGCCCGTGGACAGCTCGTCCTGCGACACCTGGACCAGCTGGCGCGGTGGAACGACTCGAAGGGCCCGTCGTGGTCCCGCCATCCGCTGGCCGGGCGCCTGGACCTGCGCAACGTCGGGCTGATGGGACACTCGCGCGGTGGCGAGGGCGTGGTCGAGGCCGCGCTGCTCAACGCCGGGAACCGGCACCCGTACGGGATCCGCGCCGTACTGCCGCTCGCACCGGTCGACTTCGGCCGGCCGACCCTGCCGGACGTCCCGATGGCGGTGCTGCTGCCGTACTGCGACGGTGATGTCTCCAACCAGCAGGGGCAGCACTTCTTCGACGACACCCGCTACTCGGTGGACGACGACGTGCTGCGCTCCTCGCTCATGATCATGGGCGCGAACCACAACTTCTTCAACACCGAGTGGACGCCGGGCGTCTCCGTCTCGCCGTCGAACGACGACTGGTCACCCGCCACCGACGAGGTGTGCGGCAGCGCCAGCCCGAGCCGGTTGACCGGCGCCGAGCAGCGGGCCGTCGGCACGGCGTACATGGCCGGGTTCTTCCGGCTCGTACAGGGCGGGGAGACCGCGTTCCTCCCGCTGTTCGACGGCACCGACGGCACGGTGCCGTCGGCCGGCCGGGCGGAGGTGTACGCCCAGGCCCAGGCACCCGGCTCGCGCCGCCTGGACCTCGCCCCGCTGGAACGTCCCGCCGACACCGTCTCGGTCACCGGCTTCGACCTGGGCGCGTACTGCTACAGCGTGGCCTCGCGGGTCCTGGTCGGCGACACACCGTGCTCGGCGACCACCGCCACGTCCAAGATCCCGCACTGGACGCCGGCCACCTTCGCCACCTCGGTCCCGACCAGCCCGGTCCTGCGGCTGGGGTGGAGCCCGACATCGACGTCCCCGCAGGTACGGGTGGCCGTCCCGACCGGCGACCGGGACGTACGCCGGTACGACGCGCTCACCTTCCGGCTGGCTCGGGACGAGGCGGCGGTCGGCGACGTCGACCTCGACGTGGCGGTGGTCGACTGGGCGGGCCGTTCGGCGACCGTCCGGGTGGGCACCGTCAGCCCCGCCCTCGATCCGTTCCCGGCCTCGACGAACACCCCGAACGGGATCAGCCGGCTGGGCAAGACCTGGCTGCGTACCGTCCGGCTGCCGGTCGACTCGATGCGCGGAGTGGACCTGAGGAACATTCGGTTCGTCACCGTACGCCCGGCCACGCCCACCGGTGGCGCCTACCTGTCCGACATCAGCTTCGACAGCCCCGGCGTCGGCGACGGTGGCGCCACCTCGGCGGCACAGGTCAGCATCGCCGACGCGACCGTGAGCGAGGGCGCCGGGCCGGGCACCGCGACGATGCGACTGACCCTCACCGACCGGCTCAGGAGCGCGGCGACGGTCCAGGTCCAGGCGGCGGCGAGCGGGTCCGCGTCCGCCGGACAGGTGCCGCTGCTGTCGTTCCCGGTCACCATCCCCCGGGGAGCGACCGGGGCCCGGATCGAGGTGCCGCTGGTCGGCAACACGGCGGTCAACACCGCCTCGCTCCGCTACAAGATCACCATCTCGGCGCCGACCGGGGCCGTGATCGGTGACGGCTTCGCCTGGCTCACCGTGCTCGACGACGACACCGCCTGACCGAGAACGAGTCGTGGGGTCGGGCGCGTCCGCCGACCCCACGACACGTCGTCCCGGTCGCCTAACCGGTTCCGGTGTCCAGGGCCAGTTCGAATTCGGCCCGACGCAGCGAGGCGCCGAAGACGGGTCCGCCCGGTTCGAGCAGGCGGCCGGCGCGGAGGCTGTCCAGCCGTACGCTGTCGTAGCCGACGCGTTCGACGAGTTCCGCCACCACCTTGACCCCGGCCGGGTCGTCCCCGGCGACGCCGAGCGCGCGGCGCTCGGGTGAGCCGGCAGGCCGGCGTTCCTCCTCAAGTTCGTGGTAGCCGAACTGGTTGAAGGTCTTGACGACGGTGGAGTGGGCGAGCCGGCGCTGGACGATCTCGCTGCTGCCGTACGCGGGGTCCTCGAACATCTGCTGCACACCGTCGATCGGCGTCCAGTAGTTCATCGTGTCCACGACGAGCTTGCCGGCCACCAGGTCGGGATCGAAGGTCGCGAACCGGTGCAGCGGGATGGCCAGCACCACGATGTCGGCGTCGGTGACGGCGTCGGCGGCCCAGCGCGGCTCGGCTCCGGGGGCCAGCACCCGGGTGATCAGGGCGATCCGCGCGGGGTCACCGGCGGCGGCGATCGTCACGGGATAGCCGGCGGCGATCGCTACCCGCGCGATCACCGGGCCGGTGTGGCCCGCGCCGAGCACCGCGAGCCGTGGCATCGGCGCCAGGACGGGTACGCCGTCGCTCATCATCGCCCCTTCGCGCGCGGTCCGGGCAGCGGTCGGTTCCGGATGTCGAGCATACTGACGGCTGAGTGATCGGGGTTTGAGGTACTTCGTCCGCCTCGTCCGGATAGCCTGGCTCTCGGGTTCCGGGTCGGGCCTGCGGGCGGGTCACCGTCCCGCCGTCCCGGCAACCACGCGGAAGGAAACGGGATGACAAGACCCACCACGGCCACCGTGGACCGGGAGTACGGCGAATCCACGGCGGACCCGACGCAATGGCCGGGGCCGCTCACCGTGGTCGACCTGACGGTGAACGGGGAGCCCCGCCGGGTCCTGGTCGACGTCCGCACCACCCTGCTCGACGTCATCCGCGAACACCTCGACCTGACCGGGTCGAAAAAGGGCTGCGACCACGGCCAGTGCGGCGCCTGCACGATGCGGGTCGGCGGCAGCACGGTCCTGTCCTGCCTCACCCTGGCGGTCGCCGTACGCGAGCCGGTCGAGACGATCGAGTCGCTCGCCGCGCCGGACGGGACCCTGCACCCGATGCAGCAGGCGTTCATCGAACAGGACGCCTTCCAGTGCGGCTACTGCACGCCGGGTCAGATCCTGTCCGCCATCGCCTGCGTCGAGGACGGGTACGCGGGCTCCGACCACGAGATCCGCGACCACATGAGCGGCAACCTGTGCCGGTGCGGGGCGTACCCGCACATCGTCGCCGCCGTACGGCAGGTTCGGGACACGACACCGGCGCGCGGGACCGGACCGACCGCCCACGGCACCGCGACCGGGCGGGGCTGAGCCGTGCGCCCCTTCGTCTACACCAGGGTCGACACCGCCGAGCAGGCCGTCGCCCGCGCCGCCCCGGTCGACGGCACTGTCGGCCCGACCAACTCCCCGGTCCAGTTCCTGGCCGGCGGCACCAACATCGTCGACTACCTCAAGCTGTCCTGCTGGACCGCCGACGAGCTGGTCGACATCAACGGGCTCCGGGACGAGCACGGCTCCATCGAGGTGACCCCGGACGGGATCCGGTTCGGCTCGCTGGTCCGCCTGCGCCAGGCCCTCGACCACCCGGCGGTCGTCCGGGACTACCCGGTCATCGCCGAGACGCTGGGGCGGGCCGCCAGCCCACAGCTGCGCAACATGGCCTCGCTCGCCGGCAACCTGCTGCAACGCACCCGGTGCGGCTACTTCCGGGACGTCGACTACGACGAGTGCAACAAGCGCCGGCCCGGCTCCGGCTGTGCCGCCATCGGCGGGAGGAACCGGATGCACGCGGTGCTCGGGGTGAGCGACAGCTGCATCGCCAGCTACCCCGGCGACCTCGCCCAGGCACTCGTCGCCCTCGACACGCGGGTGGAGACCCTCGGCCCCGACGGCGTACGGACGTTTCCGGTGCGGGACCTGCACACGGGTGCGGACCGACCGGAGGTCGAGACCATCCTCGCACCGGGCGAACTGATCACCGCGCTGTTCGTACCGTCGGGTCCGCACACCCGGCGCTCGACGTACGTCAAGGTACGCGACCGCGAAAGCTACGAGTTCGCGGTCGCCAGCGCGGCGGTCGCACTCGACCTGGCGGACGACGGAACCGTCACCGACGTGCGGATAGCCGTCGGCGGCCTGGCCTACCGGCCCTGGCGGGCCGACGCGGCGGAGGAGTTCCTGCGCGGCCGACCACTGACCGCCGACAGCGCGGAGCAGGCCGGACGCGTCGCCCTCGACGGCGCCGTCACCCACGGCGACAACGACCACTCCCCCGAACTCGGCGCCCGCACGGTCGCCCGAGCCCTGATCCAGGCCGCACAGTTGCAGGTGTGACATGACAGCCCCACCGGACGGCAGACCGACCCGCATCGGGACACCCACCTCCCGGGTCGACGGATGGATGCGGGTCACCGGCGCGGCCAGGTACGGCTCCGACTACGCCGTCCCACACCAGGCGTACGCGTACCTGCGCACCAGCGCGATCGCCCGGGGCCGGATCACCGGCATCGACGAGACCGGGGCGCGGAGCCTGCCCGGGGTGCTCGACATCCTGACGTACCGCAACGTCGGCGACGCCATCAAGCCCGGTCGGGACTTCGCACGGCAGGGGGTGATGGACTCCACCGTCGCCCCGCTCGCCTCCGACCGGGTGTGGTACGCCGGCCAGATCGTCGCGATGGTGATCGCCGAGTCGTTCGAGCAGGCCCGCGACGCCGCCGGGCGGCTCCGGATCGACTACGCGGCGGAACCCGCGAAGTCCACCTTCGCCGACGACGACTTCGTGGCCGCCGAGCGGTCCGGCGCGGCCGGGCAGTCCGACGCGCGGTCGGGTACGGCCGACCCGGCCGAGACCGAGGGCGTCGGCGACCCGGACGGCGCCCAGGCCGACTCGCCGGTGACCGTCGACGCGTGGTACGCGACACCGACCCAGCACCACAACCCGATCGAGCTGTTCACCACCACCTGCGCCTGGACCGGGTCCCGCCTGACGGTCTGGGAGTCGTCCCGGAACGTGACCGGGTTCCGCAACGGGCTGGCCGAGCAGCTCGGCATCGACGCCGACGACGTACGCGTGGTGTCGCCGTACATCGGGGGTGCGTTCGGGTCGCGCGGCTTCCTCAACCAGCGGACCGCGATCGTGGCGCTGGCCGCCCGGCGACTCAAACGCCCGGTCCGGCTGGCGGTCACCCGGGCGCAGATGTTCACCATCGCCACGTACCGGGCCGAGACCCGCCAGCACGTACGACTCGGTGCGACGCCGGACGGCCGGCTGCGCGCGCTGACCCACCGGGGCTGGGAGATCAGCAGCCGGGCGGACACCTTCAAGGTCGCCGGTACGGAGTCGTCGACCCGGCTGTACGACTGCCCGAACGTGGGCTCGGCGGTCACCGTCGTGCACGCCGACCGCAACACGCCGGGCTTCATGCGCTGCCCGCCCGAGGTGGTGTACCTGTTCGCCATCGAGTCGGCGATGGACGAGCTGAGCTACGCCCTCGGCATGGACCCGGTCGAGCTGCGCCGGATCAACGACACCATGGTCGAGCCGGTCAACGGCCGCCGGTACACCTCGCGAAACCTGGTCGCCTGTCTGGACGCCGCCGCCGACGCCTTCGGCTGGGCCGACCGCGACCCACGGCCGGGCAGCATGGTCGACGGCGACTGGCAGATCGGGTACGGCTGCGCCGCGATGTCGCACACCGCGTTCGCCGCACCGGCCAGCGCCCGGATCACGGTGTCGCCACAGGGCTGGGTCCGGGTGCAGACCGGCGGACACGATGTCGGCGGCGGCCTCGGCACCGCGATCGCGATGACGGTCTCGGACCTGCTGGAGGTGCCGCTGGGACGGATCAGCGTCGACCTCGGGGACAGTGACCTGCCACCGGGCCCGATCGCCGGCGGCTCGATGTCCACCGCGAGCGTTTGCAGCGCCGTGGCGAAGGCGTGCGAGCAGATCCGGGTACGCCGGGCCGCGACGACGCCCGGCGACGGCGGCGGCGCCATCGAGGCGTACGCGGAGTTCCTGCCCCGGGGCGTGCCGGACAGCGGCAGGCGGATGCTGTACGCGGGCAGCCCGATGCCCAGCGGCGGATACCGGTTGCCGGATCGCGCCGAGTGCTCGTTCGGAGCCGTGTTCGTGGAGGTGCGCGTCCACCGGCAGACCCGTGAGGTGCGCCTGCCCCGGATCGTCGGCGCGTACGCGGCCGGACGGGTGATCAACCCGAAGACGGCCGAGAGCCAACTGATGGGTGCACAGATCTTCGGCACGTCCATGGCCCTGTACGAGGGGACCGACCTCGACGAACGGTACGCCCGGTACACGAACACGAATCTCGCCGATTACCACATCCCGGTGAACGCCGACATCACCGACCATCAGATCATCATCATTCCGGAGATCGACAACTCGCTCAACGAACTCGGGATCAAGGGCGTCGGCGAACTCGCCACCAGCGGCGTGAACGCCGCCATCGCCAATGCCGTGCACCACGCCACCGGGGTCCGGATCCGGGAGCTGCCGATCCGGCTCGAAAAGCTGCTTTCCGTACGGGCCTGAACCCGCACGGGTTCGCACCCGAAGCGGGCCCGGCCTATCTTGTTTCTAACCTTCGACTCTCTCGGCTGATGTTTCGCGGTGTCATGGGTGGACACGAAGGCGGCCTTCGGTGATACATCGCCGGGTTCATGGGCCCACGGACTGCCGATCTCGCCCTCCGACTGGAAGATAGTGCACCAGATGTCGGGGCAGGGCCGCCCCGGGACGACTTCGAGAGCGCGAAGGTAGCGCGCTGCTCCACCTTTTAACCACGCTTCCTCCTGGCTAGGCTGACCACAAACGATCACCGGGTTTGGTCACTCAGTCCGGGACCGAGGGCGACCTCGCCGGCGGTGTCGTTCACGCCGTACCCGAGCACGTTCGCGACACATTCGGGTGCCGGTGTGTTCGCGTTGCGCCACCACGGATGCGCGTGCAACTCTCGTCCTTGCCCTCCCCGCCGGGCCGAACTAGGGTCCGACCTCGGTTTCCAAGATCCCTGGAGAAACGTATGAGTGATGTAGGCACCGTCACTGGCAAGGTGGTCGTGAACAGGGTGATGTCGCTGGACGGCTTCATTGCCGGTCCTGGCCACTCGATGGACTGGGTCTTCGAGTACATGACCGCGGATACGGTCCCGGAGGTCATGGCGGCCACGGGCGCCATGCTCGTCGGCCGGAATACCTACGAGGTCGGCAAGCGTATGGCCGACCAGAACCCCAGCTACGACGGGGGAGCACAGTTCGTCCTCACCCACAATCCTCCCGCCGAGCCGGACCCTGCCGTCACATTCCTCACCTGCGGACTTGAGGAAGCCGTTGCCACGGCACGCAGCGCCGCAGGCGGCAAGAACCTGGAGATCCTCGGTGCCGATGTGGCCGCCCAGTGTCTACAGCGCGGGCTTGTCGACGAGATCCTGGTGTATGTCCTACCGCTGCTACTCGGCGACGGCGTCCGTTTCTCGCCTCCGGGCCTCGACAGGATCGACCTGGAACCTTTCAGCAATACCCAGTCGGGCGCCGTCACCATGCTCCGCTTCCGCGTGCGAAAGTAGGCGCGGCCCTCCAACGGCTACAGCGCTGTCCCTGAACCTTCACCGGGTGTGATCAGGCAGCTTGGGGTCGTGGGCGTCCCCAGCGTTCGCTGGGGACGCGTTCGCGGCGTTGTGCGGCTAGGACGTCGGGGTGGCGGGTGTTTGGCGTTGCGCCAGCGTTCCCGCCCACCCTCGCGGGTCGCAGTGGGCGTACGGCGACGGGCAAGGGCGACCACTGCTCGCTGGCCTCAGCAGGTGAGACAGAACGGGTGCCCGGCCGGATCCGCGAACACCCGGAACCGCTCGCCACCGCCGTCCAGCCGCGACGCGCCCAGCTCCAGTGCCCGCGCCTGGCCCGCGTCGAGGTCGTCGACGAGGATGTCCAGGTGCGCCTGCTGCGGGTTGGCCGGATCCGGCCAACGGGGTGCCCGGTAGTCGCTGACCTGCTGGAACATCACGTTCCTGGCACCGCTGGCGATGAGTGCGCCCTCGGGCCCCTCGTAGGTGACCTCCATCGCCAGCAGGTCGGCGTAGAACCGGGCCAGGGCCGGTGCGTCGGGCGCGTCGATCGTCGCCGCGAACAGCTCCATCGCCGGACCGACACCGTCGCGCTGGCACAGGTCGAACGGGTGGCCGGCCGGGTCGGCCAGCGTGATCCAGGTCGCGCCGTCGGCCAACCGGGTGGCACCGAGGCTCACCGCCCGCTGCGCCGCCGCCTCGTGGCCGTCGACCAGCAGGTCGAGGTGGAACTGCTGCGGTTGGTCCTGGCCCGGCCAGCGGGGCGGGACGTGGTCCGGGGCGAGCTGGAAGGCGACCTCCTGCCCGTCGGAGGTCCGTACGGTGATCCAGTTGGGGTCCTTCCGGACGATCTCCCAACCGGCGAGCTCGGCGTAGAACGAGGCAAGCTTCTCGATATCCGGCGCGTCGAGTGCGACGGCCTCCAGACGTCCTGTCACAGTCATGCCCACCATCCTGCCCCCGCCCCCCGACAAATTCGCGCAGGCCGGGGCGCACAGCCGTGGACGTACGCCGATCACCGGGGTTGGGTGCCGCCCGTCGACGGACGGCGCCCACCCGGTGGTCGTCGGTGGCTAGCGGCCGGCGGCCGCGCGGTCCCGCTCGCGACGCTGCATGGCCTCGCGCAGCAACGCGATCAGGACCTCCTTGCCGGACTGCCGCTGCCGGGCGTCGCAGAGCATCACCGGTACGTCCGGATCGAGGTCGAGCGCGAGCTTGACCTCTTCGAGCGCGTACTGGCGGGCGCCCTCGAAGCAGTTGACCGCCACGATGAACGGGGTGCCCTGCCGCTCGAAGTAGTCGATCGAGGGGAAACAGTCGGCGAGTCTGCGGGTGTCGGCGAGGACGACCGCGCCCAGTGCACCGAGCGCCAGTTCGTCCCAGACGAACCAGAACCGGTCCTGGCCCGGTGTCCCGAAGAGGTAGAGGACCAGATCGTCGTTGATCGTGATCCGGCCGAAGTCCATCGCGACGGTCGTGGTGGTCTTCGCCTCGACGCCGGAGAGGTCGTCGATCCCGATGCCCTGCTCGGACAGGACCTCCTCGGTACGCAGCGGTCCGGTCTCGCTGACCGCCCCGACCATGGTGGTCTTACCGACCCCGAAGCCGCCGGCGATGAGGATCTTGAAGGCCGTCGGCAGCGTGTGGCTACCGGCAGGGGCGTCAGAGTGCTCGTAGTCCATTGATCACTGCCTCGAATACGCTGTCGTCCGGTAGGGCGGTCGCCGGCCGGGGTTCCCGCACCTCTACGAAGTGCCGCTCAAGCAGGTCGCCGAGCAGGACGCGGATGGTGCCGAGGGGCAAATTGAGGTGCGCCGCGACCTCGGCGACCGACTGCGTCCGATGGCAGAGGCCGACGATGGCGAGGTGTTCGGGCCCGAGGCCGAGCTCCAGCGGAGCGTCGGCCCGGGTCGTCAGCACCAGTGAGATCAGGTCGAACCTGCCCCGTACGGGCCTGGTCCGTCCACGGGTCATCGCGTACGGACGGACCACCGGCCCGGCGTGGTCGTCAACCCACTGATCCTCCGTGGATCCTCCCTCTGCGACGGTCACGGCGGCCTACTTCTCTCCACCGGTCGACGCCGCCGGGCCGGACTCCCTGGCCGGTGAGGCGAGGAACTTCCCGGCCCGGGTCACCAGCATCGCCATCTCGTACGCGATCAGCCCCACGTCCGCGTCCTCGTCGGCGAGTACGGCCAGGCACGCGCCCCGGCCCGCCGCGGTGACGAACATGAACTGGGACTGCATCTCGATGATGGTCTGCTGCACGGTGCCGCCGCCGAACCGCTTCCCGGCGCCCCGGGCGAGGCTCTGGATCCCGGCCGCGACCGCCGCCAGGTGCTCGCCGTCGTCGCGGCCCAATCCCTTCGATCGGGCCACCAGCAGGCCATCCACGGACAGGACGATGGCATGCTCAGCCTGCTTGACCCGGCCGACCAGATCATCCAACAGCCAGGCCAGGTCGGCGCTCGACGCTGTTTTGTGCACCACTCGTTGTCCTCTGTCTCCTGTCGGCGAGGGGTCGCCGAGTCGTTCTCCTGGTTCGGTCACGTACGCGGCTGGTCCCGGGGCGTGTTGTCGTCCCGGTCAGCCGGAGCGGCCTGCGCCCGCGCCTCCTCGTGCGTCAGCCGGGCGGCCTCGGAGCGGCCGCGCCTGGTGCCGAGCTGGTAGGAACTCATCATCGAGCGGATCTGCTCCGGCGGTCGAGGGGCGTCGTCGTCCTCGACCGTCCCGCCCGGATCCTCCTGCTGCAACGGCTTGGCGAGGTTGGCCTGCCGGACCCGTACCGGCAACCCGGACGGGGTCTGGCCCGTACCGGTGTCGCGGGTTTCCGCCGGGGTCGGCGGCGGCTGGTCCCCCGGCGCAACACCGGGCGCGGCGACCGCTCCGGGTGACTGCGCCGGACCCGCCTGCGAACGCTGTCGCGGGATCAGGCTGTCCACCCGCTGGGTGGTCAGCGGTGGCCGTGCGGACCGGGCCGGCAGCGGCGGATCGGTCCGGTCCGGAACCGCCGCCGACGACGCCGGGGTGGGTGCCTGGTTCGGTCCCCCGCCCACGGTCGTCGCACCGACCCGGACCTGCGTCGGCACACTGTCGGCCGGCGGCCGGGCCGGGGCGGTGTCCCGCTGGTCCGGCTCGGCGCCGCCGTCGGTCACCAGGCCGAGCGGGATGAGCACGACCGCGGTCGTGCCGCCGTACGGCGACTCCTTGAGGTGGGCCCGTACGCCGTGCCGCTCGGTGAGCCGGCTGACCACGTACAGGCCCAGGCGGGTGGCGTTGGCGAGGTTGAACTCCTGCTGGCTGACGATCTGCTCGTTGGCCAGGGCGAGGTCCTCCTCGCTCATGCCGAGGCCGCGATCCTCGATCTCGACGACGAAGCCGTTCGCCACCATCTGCCCCTTCACCTCGACCGCGGTGTTCGGGGGCGAGAAGGACAGCCCGTTCTCGATCAGCTCGGCCAGCAGGTGGATCACGTCACCGACGGCCCGGCCGGCGAGGGCCACCGAACCCATGGGCAGCACGTTGACCCGGGTGTAGTCCTCCACCTCGGCCACCGCACCGCGTACGACGTCGACCATCGGCACGTTGCGACGCCAGGCACGCCCCGCCTTCGAGCCGGAGAGCACGATCAGGTTCTCGGCGTTGCGCCGCATCCGGGTGGCCAGGTGGTCGACCCGGAACAGGTCCTCCAACTCCTCGGCGTCGTTCTCCCGCCGCTCCATCGCGTCGAGCAGGATGAGCTGACGGTGAACCAGGGCCTGGGTACGCCGGGCGAGGCTGAGGAAGATGTCCCGTACGCTGCGCCGCAGTTCTGCCTGCTCGACCGCGGTCCGGATGGCGGTCTCCTGGACCGCGTTGAACGCCTGGCCCACCTGGCCGATCTCGTCGTTGCCGAAGTCCAGCGGCGGCGCCTCGGCGGAGACGTCCACCTCCTCGCCCCGGCCGAGCCGTTCGACGACGCCGGGCAGCCGCTCGTTGGCCAGCGTCCGGGCCGCCTCGCGCAGCCGTTCGAGCTGGGCGACCAGGGCACGGGCCGTGGTCACCGAGACGATGACCGAGGCGACGACGGCGAAGGCGCCCAGCACGGCGGCGAGGAAGATGCGGACGATCACCCAGATGGCGCCCGGTGTGCTGCGCTCGACGATGCCGTCGCCGCCGGTGACCACCACCTCGTGGAGCTGCCGCAGCGCCGGCTCGACCACACCCGGCCAGTCCGCCGGCTGGATCGGCGGCGCGGTGCCGCTCCGGTTCGCGAGCATCAGCCGGTCCTCGGCGGCCCGCAGGCGCAGGAACGCGTCGCCGGCGAGCATCCCGTCGTACCGGGCCCGGTCGCGGCTCTCCAGGTCGCTGACGGTCTTGGAGCCCATGAAGCGCTGCGCCCCGACGAGTTTAGTGACCTCGGCGTACTCGGCGGGGGTGATCCTGGCGGCGGCCAGGATCCCGGTGACCAGCGCGTCCTCCTGGGAGATCAGCTCGTACTGCCGGTTGAGGTCGATCAGGGCGGCGGCCTGGGTCGCGATCGTCTCGTCGTCGAGGCTGCCCAGGGCGTCGTAGACCCGGAAGATCCCGTCGACCACGGCGGTGTAGGCCGCCGCCGCCGCGCCCCGGTCGATGGTCCGGGAGTCGACCTGCGCCCGGATGGTGTTCAGCTCGTCGAGCTGCACGACGGTCGCGCCGATCCGACGCTTGAGTTCCGAGGTGCCGGCGATGTCGGCCTGCCGGCTCTCCGCGGAACTGCGGAACTCGGCCGCGAGGCCCCGGGTGTTCGCCCGCGCGGCGTCCATCTCGGTCCGGGCCGCCCTGGCCGAACCCAGGTACGCCAGCGACAGCCGGCGCTCGTCCTGGAGTCCCTGTAGCAGGGGCTCGCTCGGCTGGTACACGTAGCTGTTGAGCGCCTGGGCGAACAGGAGGTTCGTTCCCTCGCGCAGGGTCACCCATGCGGCGAACACCCACAGGGCGGTCAGCGACACCAGGAGTGCGACCACTTTGGTACGTAGGTTCGCGCTGCTGCCGCGAGGAATGCGGGAAGCCATTACACCGTCCCAGGCCGGATTGGGGGTGTCGTCATATGTCGGTGATGCGACGTACCGAATACGTTGACCGGGTCATTCGGGAAGTGCGGTCACGCTAGCAGTATCGGACAAGTCATCTCAAGTCCACACAATGGGATGATGCGGCTTCATTGCGGTGCCGGGGCTGCTACCGCCAGGTCCGCCCTGCTGGCTACAAGATGGACAGCCGCCAGGGTGGCGGATCGCACAATCGCCGTCGGTGCGTACAGGTCTTTGCCGTGCCACAGCGCCGGGTGCTTCTTTCGCCCGAGCGTGTGCCGAAGATAGGAGTATCCACTAAGGACAGATGCGCGCAGCGCACCGGGCAGGGGCGCGCGCGTCCCCAGCAGAACGTGCAGCGCGTACGCCGTCTCCTCCGCCGTACCCGACCACCGACCCCACGAGCCGTCCGGTCGCTGACCGGCGACCACCCAGGCGACCGCCCGACCGACCGCCTCGGTGACCCCGCGCCCCCGACCGTGCTCGCGCAGTGCGAGCACCGCGCAGGCGGTCGCGTAGTAGGGGGAGGCGTGCCAACGGTCGTACCACGCCCCGTCGGGCCGCTGCTGCTCCCGGAGCCAGGCCGACAGTCGGCGTACCACGGCCGGGTACCGCGGGTCCGGGTCCGCTCGGGTCGCCAGCTGCAACCCGAACGCGTCGAGGACGTGGGCGTTGGTCGAGACGGACGCGCCGTCCTCGCCGGGCCAGGTGGAGAAGTGGGCGCCGGTGTCGTAGCCCCACAGGCTGTCCGGCTCGGTCGGCACGCCGAGGTGTCCGAGCGCGTAGAGGGTGACGGCGGTGGTGTCGGCGTCGGCCGGCAGCCCCGGTCCGGTCGCGGTTCCCGTCGGACCGAGCGCGCGGACCAGACTGTCGACCAGTTCCCGGGGTGCGGTGAAATCGACCCCGGCGCGGGCGAGTCCACTCAGGATCCAGGCGCGCTCGAAGACGGTGATCGGGGTCGGGCAGGGCACCGGGCCGTCCTGAACCGGTGCCAGGGCTTCGAGGTGGGTCCGGGCGGCGTCGGTGCCGTCCGCCCGTCCCGCGGCGGCGATCCAGGCGGCGGTGGCCGCCGGTGACGCCCCGACCGTGCCGTAGCGGCCGGGCAGGATGCCGGACGGCAACCCGGCGGCGGCTCCGACCACCTCGAACGAGTGCGCCAGCTTGGCGGGCACCTCGGCACCGGCGGCGACCAGCCGACGGACCGCGACCAGCCGGGCGCCGCTCATGCCCGCCGGCAGGCCGAGGCTCGGGCCCGGCCGCCACCCGGACGGCCGGGCGGGCGGATCGTCGAGGTGCCGGTTGATCGCCTCGACCAGGGCCGGCACGATCAGATCGATCGCCGGCGTGTCGGGCAGGCGCAGCGTCTCGTCGCCGAGCCAGCCGGCGAGCGCCGCGAGCCCCCGGTCCACCGCACCCACCAGCGCCGGCCCGGCCACCGTGAACCGGCCACCCGCCGCGTCCCGACGCAGTACGGCCAGCAGCGCTTCCACCGCGCTCAGCGTCGGTACGAGGGCGTAGCCGCCCGGTGGGCCCCAGCCGCCGTCGCCGCGTTGCGCTGCCAGCACGAACCGCATCCGCTCGGCGTGCCCGGTCAGCCAGGGCGCCAGTGTGATCAGCCGGGCGGTCTCGTAGACCGACGGGGCGACCCGGCCCCACGGTTGCTCGACCAGCCCGGCGAGCAGCCGGTCGACCTCGCCGGCGAGATCACCCGGGTCGGTCACGGAATCGGGGACGACGGACGTGGTCACAGCCGACCCCAGAAGTCGGCGCCGCCGCCGTAGAACCGGGTGACGAAGCCCAGCTGCCGTGCCAGGTAGGACGCCTGGCGCGGGCAGCCCGGGTGCAGCGGCGTGAGCAGGTCGAGGCACTGGTCGACCAGCTCACCGATTCGGCCCGTCACCCAGTTCCGGTCGACCCCGAGCATCAGCACGTTCAGGTCGCCCCCGCCCCAGGCCACGTCACGGTCGTAGGTGGCAAGGTCGTTCACCAGCCGCAACACCTGCTGCACCTGCCGGCCGGCGCCCCGCAACCCGTCGAGGGCGTCCAGGCAGTCCCGCTCGCCCGTACGCAGCCAGTGCGAGAGGTTCACCCAGGCGAGGCCGGTGTTGTCGGCCGCGTCCAGGTAGGTGTCGACGTCCGGCAGGCCCGACTCGTCGCCGGCCGCGCGGGCCGACTTCCAGCGCCATTCGCGGGCCATCGCGGCCAGGGTCCGGCCCAGCTCCGCCCGCCACAGCGACGCGTGCTCCGGGTACGCCGGCGCGGCGACCAGTTCGTCGCGGATGTCGGCCAGGAAGCCGGCGAGGGGTGCACCCGGATCGGGTACGGCCCCGTCGGCGACCGCGAGGCAGCCGGCCACGAGTTCGTCGACCTGCTCGACGGCAACGGCCAGGGTGTCGACCTGCCAGTCGAGTGCGAAGATCCACAGCGCTGCCCGGTTCGCCACCCGCAGGTCGGCCGGGGTGGCCCAGGTCGCGTTGCAGGCGGTCGCGTACGCCACCGCGCCGACCAGTGCGGCGTCGAACGGCTCCCCCGCGAACAGTTCCGGGTAGGCGCGGACCCGGTCGGTCAGGTCACGCTGGGCGGCGATCGTCAGCGCGCCGATGGCGGCCAACCCGGTGCCGGACGAGAAGTCCCGCCGGACGTCGACGCGCGGCTCGACCGTCCTCACGCCACCACTGCCCGGACCGGACGCAGCACCAGCCTGGCCTCGGTGGCGGGTCGTAGCGAGGCACCCAGCCGAGGGGTGAAGTCGGCCGGGCCGACCAGCTCGGGCCGGAAACGACTCAGCAGCGTGGCGATGATCAGTGGCGCCTCGACCGCGAACAGGTACTGGCCCAGGCAGCGGTGCTGACCCCCGCCGAACGGGAAGTAGCTGTAGTACGGCTCGGGTTTCGGCCCGTCCGGATCGAACCGCTCGGGATCGAAGTCGTCCGGGTCCGACCAGAACGCCGCCATCCGGTGGGTCACGTACGGGCTGACGAGGATGGTCGCGCCGGCCTCGATCCGGGTGCCGCCGAGCACCTCGTCGCCGACCGCCATCCGGGGGATGAACCAGCCGGCCGGCCAGAGCCGGAGCAACTCGTCCAGCACCATCCGGGTGTAGCGCAGTTGCGGCACGTGGCTTCGGCGTACCTCGGAATTGCCGACCACCCGGTCGACCTCGGCGTGAAGTCTGGCGGCGACCTCGGGATGCGCCGCCAGTACGGGCCAGAGCCAGGACAGCACCGCGATGGTGGTCTCGGTGGAGGTCGACACCATCGCGACCACGTCGTCGCGGATCTGCTGCTCGGTCACCTCCTCGCCGTCGACGCCGCGCGCCGCGCAGAGCGTGGAGATGACGTCCTCGCCACCGTCGGGGTTCCGCCGGACCTCCCTGATGATCGGCAGCACGATGTCGTCGAGCGTCGCGACCGCGGCGGCGAAGGCCCGGTCACCGGGCAGCGGCAGCCAGTTCGGCGCCCACGGCAGCACGATCCGGGGAATCATCTCGGTGGCGATCACGCCGAACGCGTCGACCATCCGTACGGCGTCGGGCACGCTGATCCGGTCACCGAACAGCACCCGCATAGTGGCCCGGCAGACGATCCGGGCCAACTCGCTCGCGGCGTCGACGGTTCCGCCCGTCCGGGCCGTTCCCTCCAGGTCGGTCACCGCGTCCCGGATCGCCTCGGCCATCCGGTCGGTCATCGTGTTGACCCGACCGGGGGTGAACAGCGGGCGCAGCACGTCCCGACTCGACTTCCAGACCGGGCCCTCGGTGACCAGGATCGCCTCGCCGACGGCCCGGCGTACGCCATCCCAGAGCAACCCCTCCCGCACGTACCGGTCCGGGTTGTGCAGCACCGTTTCCAGGTGATCCGGCGACGTCACCAGGTACGGCCCGACCGAGCCGACGCCCAGCCGGACGATTTCGCCGTTCGCCGCGTTGCCGGCCTCCACCAACGCGTCCAGTGGATGCCGGACCAGACCCGGCAGCTTGCGCAGGGCAAGTCGTCGGGCTCGGGTCCCGGACGCCGTCTCAGCCATCGGATCCCTCCAGGACGTCGCCGCGGTTCGGCCTCGCCCGTCAACCGGCGGCTGCGGTGACCGGTTCGTGACCGGGTCCGCGGGGTGGCAGCTTGATCGAGCTGATCCGGGCCACTGTAGATCTCTCGGTTCGCCCGGTCCATCGATGCAACGATGGTCTGTCCGGGAGGGACCGCCGCACGGCGGGTGCCTCCACCACCCCGCACAGCACCTCGATGGTGACCCTCAGCAACCGACCGTCACAGAAGGCCGGCGCTGCGAGATGTTGGCTATGATCACCAATCTTCGGATTCGCTACTTTCTGTCCGCGCCGGCGGCCGACGAAGTTGGCGAAGTCACGCGAGCGACCAGGTCAGGGATGCCCGCGCTCCTTCCCATCCGCCAGCCATGCCACGGATCGCGGCAACCCTGGGTAGCCATGGGTCTTTCGCTGGTTTTGCGCGGGTCATTACCTCCGGTAATGAGGGAAATTCCGCTCCCGTCGGAAACGCACCCACCACACGGGCCCGAAAGTAGTTAGTGACGCGGGTCACAACAGGCAACCTAAAGGGCTTGGCTACACGGCGGACACATCGCCGTAACCCCGTTCACCCCGAGGGACACGTTCCCGCGCCGGCCCGTCGGTCGCCTGCCACAATCGGGGCTGCGTTGATGTTCGGCAGATCCTGCCGTGGACGATGGAGGACCCGTGCCGCTGCCCTCGGAGCCCCTGCGGAAACTCGGTTTCCTGACCATCGGGCTGTTCGAGGAGGCCGACCCCCGCCGGGGTCACGAGTCGACGCTCAAGGTCATCGAGCTGGGCGAGCGGCTGGGCTTCGACAGCGCCTGGCTGCGGCACCGTCACCTCCAGTACGGCATCTCCTCCCCCGTTGCCGTACTCGCCGCCGCCACCCAGCGCACCAGCCGGATCGAACTCGGCACCGCGGTCATTCCACTGGGCTGGGAGAACCCGCTGCGGCTGGCCGAGGACCTGGCAACGGTCGACATCCTGTCCGGGGGACGGCTCAATCCCGGCGTCAGCGTCGGCCCGCCGATGCACTACGACCGGGTCAGGCAGGCGCTGTACCCGGACACCGCCGATACCGAGGACTTCAGCTACGAACGCGTACGGCGGCTGCTGCACTTCGTACGCGGCGAGCCGGCCACCGACTTCAGCGGTGTCCAGGGTTTCGAGGTGTTCTCCGACCGGGTGCAGCCGCACGCACCGGGGCTGGGCGACCGGATGTGGTACGGCGGGGCGAGTCTGCGCTCCGCCCGATGGGCCGGCGAGAACGGGATGAACTTCCTGACCAGCAGCGTGGTGAAGGCGGAGGAGTCCGAGGACTTCGCCGAGATCCAGCTCGCCCACGTCCGGGCCTTCCGCGCGCACCACCCCGACGGCGAGCGCGCCCGCGTCTCCCAGGGCCTGGTGGTCATCCCCACCGACAGCGCCACGCCCCGGCAGCGCGCGAAGTACCTGGCGTACGCGGAGCAGCGGATGCCGCGTACCGCCACGCCGCAGGGGCCGGCGCGGTTGATGTTCGCCCCCGACCTGGTCGGCAGCTCAGCCGAGATCGCCGAACGGCTCTACGCCCAGGCCGCGTTCCGCGAGATCAACGAGGTCGCCTTCGCACTCCCCTTCACCTTCGACCACGACGACTACATCCAGATCCTCACCGACATGGCCACCCACCTGGGCCCCGCCCTGGCCTGGCACCCACCCCACCCCACAACCCCCTAAACCCCCTCCCCCGATTCCGTCGGCGATCTTGCAGTTGTGGTGACCGAGTTAGGGCACTCATCCCGATTTGTGGACGACCACAAGTGCAAGATCGTCGACGGAATCGGGGGTGGGGAGGGGTGGGAGGGAGGGGGTGGTTTATGGGTTGTTTTGCGGTGGGCCGGTGGGGAGTGGTACCAGGTTGAGACGGCGCAGCAGGTTGGGAAGGATCGTTCGTAGGGCGGTTATCGTCTGCTGGCGGTTCCCGCCGGCGTCGTGCATCAGCACGATCGAACCGGGGACGACGCCGGCCGTGACGTTCGACGCGATGTTGCCGGCGCCCGGCCGGCTGTAGTCCTCCGCGTCCACGTCCCAGTGCACCGAGGTCATGCCGAGTTCGCGGGCCGTGGCGACCGCACCGGCCGTCCAGCCGCCGTAGGGCTGCCGGTAGTAGAGGATCAGGGCATCCGGTACGGCGGCCCGGATCGCCGCGTTCGTACGGGTCAGGTCGGTCCGGATCGCCGCCTTCGACCGGCTGCCCAGGTCCGGATCGTGGGACCAGGAGTGGTTGCACAGGGTGTGTCCGGCGGCGGCTATCGCCCGGACCAGTTCCGGGTACGCCGCAGCGAGCTCGCCGACCAGGCAGAAGGTCGCCCTGACCCGAAAACGGGCGAGTTCGGCGAGCACCTGCGGGGTGTACACGGGATTCGGCCCGTCGTCGAAGGTGAGCGCCACGCCGCGCGAGCCGGTGCTGATCCGGCTGCTGTACGGGCCGCCGGTCCCCATTGGCAGCCGGGGGCGGTCATCGGCGAGGGGCGCCTCCGGAACAGGCTCGGCGGATCGGGCCGGGCTGGCTGGGGCCGGGGCGACGGGGACCGAGTGGGTCGGGGCGGAGCGGATCGGGGCCGGGCGGGTCGGGGCGGAGCGGATCGGGGCCGGTCGGGTCGGGGCAGTGGTGGCCGACGGGGAGGCACTGTGCGGCGGGTCGGGGGTCGGTGAGCCGGTGGCGGGCCGGGACGGGCTCGGTGGCCCCGGCTCGCCGAGCGGGTCACGCGACGGTCCGGACCCGACGAACGTGTGCCCGAGGAGGTAGCCGCCGCCCAGCATCGAGCCGACCACCAACCCGAGGATCATGATCAGACGCAGCTGGCGCCGGCCGGTCAGCCCGCTCCGGCGGGGCCCGTACCGGCCGGTCGAGGCCCGGCCACCACGCGTCGAGCCCATGCCCGCCTCCTCGCCCGCACCGCCCCCGACCCCTCAGGTTACGTACGTTCTGCACGGCAAAGTGCGGTTATTTCGTACTAGTCGAGAGCCGCCTCGATGACCCGCAGCACCGCGACGCTGTCGCGCGGGTCGACCGGTGGCCGCGAGCCGGTACGCAGCGCAACGGCGAGTTCCCGGTAGTAGGACTCGTACGAGCCGCGCCGGGTCGGCACCTCCCGCAGGTCGGCACCCGCCCCGATCCGTCCCCACCGCTCGCGGGGCGTCACCCCGAAGTCCTCGTCGCCGGGCCGGCTGCCCGCTTCGAGCTGGGACTCCTGCGGATCGAGCCCGAAGCTCACGTACGCGCCACGGGTGCCGCGCAGGACGAAGCGGGGGCGTACCTGGGCGGCCACGCTGCTCATCCACAGCCGGCTGCGGACCCCGCTGACGTGCTCCAGACTGACGAGTACGTCGTCGTCGTTCACCGCGCCCGGCCGCCGCGCGTCCACCTCGGCGTGCACCGCGCGGACCGGCCCGAACAGCAGGATCGCCTGGTCGACCAGGTGCGGCGCGAGGTCGTAGAGGATCCCCCCACCGTCGGCCAGGAGGGCGCGATCCTTGCGGCCGTCGGTGACCTCGGGCTTCCACCACTCGAAGGCCGACTCGAAGCCGAACACGTCGCCCAGTTCGCCGGAGGCGAGCACGTCGCGCACGGTCAGGAAGTCACCGTCCCAGCGCCGGTTCTGGAAGACGGTGAGGGTGCGGCCCGCCGCGTCCGCCGCCTCGACCAGGCCCTCCGCCTCCGTCGCGGTGAGGGCCAGCGGCTTGTCGACCACCACGTGCAGCCCCGCGTCGAGGGACCGCCGGGCCAGCTCGACGTGGGTGTCGTTCGGGGTGCAGACGACCGCGAGGTCGCAGTCGCCGGCGACCGCGAAGGCCGCGTCGGCGTCGGCCACGACCCGGGCACCGGGATGGTCGGCGCGTGCCGCCGCGGCCCGGTCGGGGTCGGACGTCACGATGACGTCGATGGTGTAGTCGCCGGTGGCGGCGAGCAGCGGGCCGTGGAACACCCGGCCCGCCAGGCCGTAACCGAAGAGCAGGACGCGCAGCGGCTGCGCGCAGGGATCGGACACTGGAGTTTCCTCGTCTGTCGGACTCATCGTCGGGGATCGTCGGGCGAAGTGATCGTCGGGGATCGTCAGGCGGACTGGCCGTCGGGATCGTCGTGCGGACTGGTCGTCAGGGGCGGCGGACTGGTCGTCAGGGGCGGCGGACTGGTCGTCAGGCGGGCAGGGTGGCTGGGTCGACGCGGGTCGCGATGGCATCCAGTTCGGCCCAGAGCGGGTCCGGCACCGGGGTCGAGGCGAGCGCGACGGCCTGGTCGACCCGTTCCGGACGGGACGCGCCGATGATGGTGCTGGCGATCCTCGGGTCGCGGGTGGAGAACTGGATCGCGGCGGCGGCCAGCGGCACCCCGTGCGCGCGGCAGGCCGCCTCCATCTCGCCGATCGCCGTGAGCAGTCCGGCCGGCGCCTCCCGGTACGCGTACCGGTGCGAGCCGCCGGTGCCCGAGGCGAGGATCCCACCGCCGAACACGGCGGCGTTGACGACGCCGAGCCCCATCGACGCGGCGAGGTCGATGAGCGGTCGGGCGGACCGGTTCACCAGCGTCCACCGGTTGTGCGTGAGCACGACGTCGAAGTAGCCGGTCCGGACGTACCGCTCGATCGTCGCCAGGTCACCACCGGCGACGCCGATCGATTGGGCCACGCCGCGCTCGCGCAGCTCCCGCAGTATGTCGACGGGTCCACCAGCTGCCATGAGCTGGTCGAAGTCGTTCTTCTCCGGGTCGTGCAGGTAGAGCAGCGGAACCCGGTCGAGCCCGAGGCGGTGCAGGCTCTCCGCGATCGACCGCCGGGCCTGTACCGCGTCGAACACCCCGGAGGCGAGGTCGCGGGCGATCTTCGTCGACAGGACGTACCCGTCGGGTAGCCCGCCGGCGCGGCGGATCGCCGCGCCGATCCGGCGTTCGGACTCACCCGCGCTGTACGCGGCCGAGGTGTCCAGTGCGCGCACCGGCCCCCGGATCGCGGCCAGCGCCGTGGCGGTTCCCGTCTCCGGCGGTACCTCGCGGCCGAAGTTGCCCGGCATCGAACCGAGCGGTGCGCCGCCGATCGTCAGTACGGTGATGTCCAGGCCGGTCGCACCCAGCGGCCGGGTCGGGAGCCGTTGGTCGGGATCGTTCATGGGTCTCAGCTCCGGGGAATCCAGTCGAAGAAGTGGTGGTCGGCCGGGTCCATGTGGGCCAGCGTCGCCTCGCGGTCGAGCTCGATGCCCAGGCCCGGCGCGGAGCCGACGGTGACGAACCCGTCGACCACTATCGGGTCCGGCAGGCCCTGCACGATCGAGTACCACCAGTCGTGGGTCGGCACCGGGTACTCGAACGCGATGAAGTTGTCCGGCAGCGTCGCGCACACCTGGGTAAGGGCGGCCAGCCCGAACAGACCGCTGCTGACCCCGTGCGGCGCGATCTGGATGCCGTGCAGATCGGCGTACTCCGCGATCCACTTCAGCTCCGCGATGCCGCCGACATCGCCGGGGTCGGGCCCGATTACGCGTACGGCCTGCGTCGAGATCAGTTCCTTGTAGTTGTTGCGCAGATAGATCTGCTCGCCGGTGTGGGTACGGATGCTGGTGGCCCGGGTGACCTCGCGGTACTGCCCGGCGTCGACCCACGGCACGCCGTCGCCGCTGAGCAGGTCCTCCGCCCAGACGATGTGCAGCGGTTCGAGTTCGCGCAGGACCGTGATGGCGTCCGGGACGGTGAACCCCGGTCCCATGTCGAGGGCCAGGCCACGCCCCTCGCCGAGCACGTCGGTCATCGCGCGTACGCAGGCGATGATGTGGTCGATGCCCGTGCGGGTCAGCATGCCCCGGTTCGGGTGCTTGGGGCCCTCGCGCAGGTCGCCGTAGAAGAACCCGGACACGTTCGGCGCCATGAACCCGTGAAAGCCGACGCCCTCCTTGAACAGGGTGAAGCCCTCCGGGGCGGCGGCCATCGCGGCCATCGACTCGGCGTAGTCCTCCGGCTGGTGGCCGCGCAGCACGGGTCGTACGCCGCCGTTGTAGACCCGGACCCGGTCGCGGACCTTGCCGCCGAGCAGCTTGTGGACCGGCAGGCCGGCGGCCTTGCCGGCGACGTCCCACAGGGCCATCTCGATCGCCGAGACGAGCGCGCCCCAGGGCTTGAAGCCGCCGAACCGGCGGATCCGCAGCATGCACCGCTCGACGTCGGTGGGGTCCTGGCCGACGAGCAGGTCCGAGTAGAGCCCGACCAGGTTGTGGATCGCCGGCTTGGAGTATTCGATCTCGCCGAACCCGTCGATGCCCTCGTCGGTGACCACCCGGACGATCGGACTGGCCCCGATGACGGCACACCGGACATCAAGGATCTTCATAGTGTCAGTGCTCTCTTTCGAAGCGCGGTGGGCGTTCAGCCCTTGACCGCACCGCTGGTCAGTCCGCCGATGAGATACCGCTGCAACGCGATGAACACGATCACCACGGGTACGGTCAGCACGACCGAGGCCGCCATCGTCGAGCCCCAGTCGACGTGGTACTCCGTCGCGAACTCCGTCAGGGCCACCGGCGCGGTACGCGCGGACTCGGAGGTGGCGAACACCGACGCGAACAGGAACTCGTGCCAGGACTGGAGGAAGGCGAACATACCGGCGGCGGCGAGCCCCGGCGCGGCGATCGGGAGGGTCACGTAGCTGACGGCGTCGAACCGGGAGCCACCGTCGATCTCGGCGGCCTCCTCCAGCGAGATCGGGATCGCCGCGATCTGGTTGCGGATCATCCAGGTGACCAGCGGAACCGTGATCGTGAGGTGCACGAACGCGAGCCCGATGGTGGTGTCCAGCAGTTGCAGCTTGTTGACCATCTGGTACAGCGGCAGCAGCAGCACGGTCAGCGGCACCAGTTGCCCGACCAGGATGAACAGCGCGACCGACCGGGCGCCCTTGAACTTGAACCGGGCGAGGGCGTACCCGGCGCTGAAGCAGAAGATCAGGGTGGCGGCCGCGACCAGCAGGCCGACGACTATCGAGTTCACCAGCGCGTGCGGCATCGACGACTCGGTGAAGACGCTGGTGTAGTTGTCCAGCGTCCAGTGCTTGGGGGTGAGCGTCGGCGGGATCGCGAAGATCTCGTTGCCGGGCTTGAACGACGTGAAGATCATCAGGACGATCGGCCAGAGCGTCCAGACGAGTACGACGGCGAGCGCGACCCAGGTGAGCACCGCGAACAGCGGGCGCCGGAACATGGACCGGGTCATGACAACTCCTCCAGGTCGGATCGCATCGCTCGGGCGTAGATCGCGACGAAGACGGCGCAGATCGCCAGTTGCAGCACCGCGATCGCGGAGACCATCGACTGGTCGCCGCGCTGGAACGCCTGGTAGAGCTGGATCGGCAGGATGGTCGAGGCACCGGCCGGACCGCCGCTGGTCATCACCCAGATGATCGTGAACGAGTTGAGCGCCCAGGTGACCAGCGTCAGCACGGCGATCCAGGTGGTCGAACGGATGGCCGGCAGCACGATGTAGGCGAAGGTCTGCCAGCCGGACGCGCCGTCCAGCCGGGCGGCCTCGTACCGCTCGGCCGGGATGCCGGTCAGCGCCGCGGAGACCATGAGCATGACGAACGGTGCCGTGGTCCAGATCTGGATCAGCGCGACCGCGTACAGCACGACGTCCGGATTGGACAGCCAGGCGATCGGCTGCTCGATCAGACCGGACTGGACGAGCCAGTGGTTGACCAGCCCGTAGTCGCTGGACAGGCTCCACCGCCAGACGGTCGCGCCGACCACGCCCGGAATGATCCACGGAATCATGAACAGGCCGCGCCACACCCCGGTGAGGCGCAGGAACGGGGAACGCAGCAGCAGCGCGGCCGCGTACCCGATCAGGAGCGCGCCCGCGACGGACACCAGCGTCCAGACGAGCGTGTTGAGCATGACGCGCCCGAAGTTGGGCGCGTCGAACAGCCGCCCGAACGCCTCGGTGTCGGACAGGGCGCGGTCGAGGACCGCGATGACCGGGACGACCGTCAGGACCGCCATCAGGATGGCGGCCGGCAGCATGAGGGCGATCCCACGGCGGGTCGCCCCGGTGCCGGGCCGGCCGGCCGGGCGTGAACCCGGTCGGTCGGCCCGACGCACCGTTTGGGCCGTGCTCACTTGGCGCCGCCGAGGTTCTTCTCGGCCTGGGCCATGATCGCGCTAGCCCCCTCCTGCGGGCTCTTGGATCCGAGCGCGATCTCCTGGATCGTGTCGTGGACGAACGGGATCATCGCGGTCCAGCGCGGGTCGTTCGGGGCGGGAATCGAGTGCTTGGCGAGCTGCTCGCCGTATGCCTTGCGGACGTCGGTCTGGAACTTGGCGTCCTGGGTCGCGCTCACCCGCGCCGGGAAGGTCAGGGTGAGGCTCGCCATGTTCTCGGGGCGACCGAGGAACGACGCCAACTTCTTCGCGCCGTCGAGGTTCTCGGCCTTGGCCGGCACGATGTACGTCCAGCCGACGCCCTCCTGGACGCCAGGGCCGCTCGGGCCGGGGGCGATGGCGGTGCCGACCGGGAAGTTCTGCTTCGCCGCCGTGTCGGCGTCGAACACGCCACCCAGGTACATCCCGACCCGACCCTGGAGGAAGAGGTCGCGGATCCCGGTGTTGTCCAGCTCGAACGAGCTCTTGGTGGCGTACCCCTCGGTGACCGAGGTGCCCATGAGCTGCAATGCCTGCTGGACGGAGTCGGCCGTGAACTTCGGCGTGCCGTTCTCGATCGTCGTACCGTTTTGCAGCGCGAAGTCGAGGAACCGCAGCGTGAGGTCGCTGGGGTCACCCTGCATCGGCCAGGCCGTCCCGGCGACGGTCGAGGTGGTGAGCTTTTTGGCGTCGGCAATGAACTCCGCCCAGGTGGTGGGCGGGGTCGTGATGCCGGCCTTGGCGAACAGCTCGGTGTTGTAGATCAGGGCGTTGGTGGCCCACCGGTACGGCACCGCGTACGTCTTGCCGTCGACGGACAGGGTGTCCGTCAGCCCCGGCGCGAAGTCCGACGCCGGCATCTTGTCGTCGTAGAGGCTGGTCAGGTCCGCCAGCTGTCCCTTGCCGATGTACGTCTTGGTGCGGGCGATCGACTCGGTGACCAGGTCGGGGGCGTTGCCCGCGTCGAGCGCGACGGACACCTTGTTCGCGACCGTGGCGCCGGTGGTCTTCACCATCTCGACGTGCAGCGAGGGGTTCTCGCTCTCGAACTGCTGCACGAGGGTCGTGGCGACGTCCCAGTCCCAGTCCGGGACCCACCAGGTGACGGTGTTGGACGAGTCGGTGGAACTCCGGGTGGTGTTGAAAACGATGACACCCACAACCCCGAGCACCACCACGGCTACCGCCGCGAGCAGTGCGGTTGTGCGTGGACGAATGGTCATCTCTTTGCTCCGTTGCTCAAGAGGCGAAGTCTCGGCAGGCGGGGCGAAGCGCCGGCCGTGTCGAGCAGTGTCATCCTGTACGTACAGGATGTCAACCCTCGAAATTGGCCGAGCTGTCGACGCGCTCACGGCAGCGCAATCAGACTGATTTACGGGTTAATTGCCGGATTTACGGCTTTTGGATCGACGGGAGCCCTGTCGAATTGCAGCCATTATTTCCTATCTGATGCTGTTCGTGGTATTCGTCGCCTCTAGGGCGGTTCGATCGTGGAGGGTGACGCAGAAATTCGCAACACGTGGCTGCGCCAACGCGACGGTGAGCGGCTATGGTCGTCACCGTGCACCCTGTTCCCGCCATCGACCGCGGCTCCGCGCTGCCGTTCTATCACCAGCTCAAGCTGCTGATAGTCCAGGACATCGCGGCCCGTGGGCTCGAACCCGGCGACCGGCTACCCGGCGACTTCGAGCTGTGCGAGCGCTACCGCGTGTCGCGGACCGTCGTACGTCAGGCGCTCCAGGAACTCGAACTCGAAGGGGTCATCTCCCGGGTCAAGGGCCGGGGCACGTTCGTCGCCGACCGCAAGACCTCCGAGGGCTTCGGGCACGCGATGATCGGGCTGTTCGAAGAGGACGTCCGCGGCCGCAGTGGCGAGCAGACGATCGCCGTACGACGGTTGGAGACCGTGGCGGCCACCGCCGCCGTCGCCACCGAACTCGGGGTGGCACCGGGCAGCACCGTGGTCGAGATCGAACGGCTGCGGATGGTCAACGAGGAGCCCTGGGCCCTGACCATCACGCAACTACCGCTGTCCATCGGCAGGTTCGTCCTTGACGAGGACCTGTCGAACGTCTCCCTCTACGGCCTGCTGGAGCGCAAGTACGGCGTCCAGTTCGCCACCGGACGACGGTCGATCGAGGCGGGACTCGCCAGCGAGACAATGGCCGAGGCGTTGCGGGTCCTACCCGGCGCTCCCCTGCTCATCCTGCGGAGCCTGGCGTTCGACGACTCGGGCGTACCGCTCGAACGGTTCGCCGGATTCCATCGGGGCGACCTCAGCCGGTTCCTGGTCGACGTCCACCGCAAGCAGCCCACCGAGTAGACAACCCACCGCGCGGGTACCCGTGACGGCTCGGTATACGCCGGTTGATCGCCACTGTCCCGTACCGGAGGTGTTCTCGCGAGGTGCGCGGTCGTTTGGGTAGGCCGCGGCGGGGAAGCCCTTGATGCCGGCCGGGCGTACCGCCGCCAGCGCACAGAGGAGGCTCCGACGTGACGTACGACGACTTCATCGCCACCGTCGCCCGACGGACCGGGCTGACGAACGAGCAGGCCACCGACCTCACCTTCGCCACCCTGCAAACCCTGGCCGACCGGATCAGCGCGGGCGAGGCACAGGACCTGGCCGACAAGGTCCCCACCCGGCTCGCCGACCCGCTGCGCAAGCCGCCGAGCAGCGAGTTCGCCGACCCGTTCGACCTCGCCGAATTCCTGAACCGGGTACGCGACCGCGCCGGGTTGGACGACCCTCAGTCAGCACCCGGGGTGGCGGCGGTGTTCAGCACCCTGCGCGAGGCGGTGCCCGACTACGAGTTCGACGACATGCGGTCGCAGCTGCCGACCGGCATACGCCAGATGACCGAGCCGGTGAACGCACCCGGACCGCGCGGATAGACGACCACCGTGCGTGTTCTGACGAGGTGAACGGCCACGCACCGGGTCAGGTGCCGACCGGCTTCCAGATCGTCGCCCGGATCCGCAGGGTCGGGTTGTCGTAGAGCCGGGGCTCAGTGAACTCCACCACCCGGACCCACGCCACCGTGCCCTGGGCGGAGACCACGCAGAGGTTGGCACCCACCTCGGGCTCCTCGTGCTGCCCGAGTGCCTGCAACTCCACCTTGGCCAGGCACTGGTCGACCGTCACATCCCCGGCGGGCACGTACCCCACCCGCGCGAACCCGCTGGTGAAGAGGGTGGAGAACTCGCCCTCGGAGGTGTACTCAAGGTCCGCCTGGGTCCGCGCGTCTACCTCGTCCGAGTAACTGGGCACATGGAACACCCGTGGTTGGTCGATGTCGAGCCAACTGCTCCTGCCAACCGACGGCGCGGGCATTCTGAGCTCCTCCGTCACCGGATCCCCGTACGCCGGTCCGGAAGACGGGGTGGCGGAGCCGGTGCCCGTTTCGACGGGCTGCGAGCGGCTGGGCGGGCCGGGAGTTGACGAGCCGGCCACCTCCCTCGACGGCTGCCCCGACCCGGTCGGGCCGTCGTCCGGCTGGTACAGGAGAGCGACGAGCGCGACGACCACTCCCACGATGGTGAACAGGCCGGACACCCCGACCCACCAGGGCGCGGAGTGCCAACGGGCGCGCGCCGACGGAGCCGGGTGATGCTCTCGCGGGTGATTGCCGGTATCGGCCACAGTCTGTCTCCCGTCGACAGCAATCACTCTAGGAGAAGTGGGCGACCAATGTCGTCCACATCCGACCTCACCCGATGGGCGGGCAGGTGACCTGCCGCGCCCACGGTGACACGGCGGGGTCGACACCCGTGCCGACCGGTCCAAGATGGGCTGGTCGGCACCGGTGTTCGTCTGCTCGATAGTGGTCAGGTCAACACTGGTGTGCCAGCACCCGAGGCGTCCGCCCGGTCAGAGCATGACGTCGCTGGTGACGATGCCCTTCGCACCGCCGAGCACCGGTCCGGCCTCCCAGACCCGGCAGGCGCTCTGGCTCGGATCGTCGGAGCGGCAGAGGAAACCGTCGACGATCACCAGGACGACGGTCACCACCCGCCCGTCCGGCAGGTTCACGCTGGCCGACGGCTGGGAGTACGGAATCCCGCAGAGGCTGTCCACCCAGCTACTCGGTGCGGAGGCGGCCCGGGTCCAGGAACCGTTGCCGTGGTCGAACAGCCAGACGGTGCCGGCCTGACCGCTGTCCTCGCAGTTCCAGAGGTTCGCCGTACGGACCGAGGTCGACGTCGGCGGCGGGGTGGGCTTGGTCGACGTCGTCGCACAGACCTCCGTGGTCGGGTCGTAACCGTGCCCCGGCTTGATCGGACCCACCTGGAAGCAGTACTTCCGACCGGGGTCGAGGTTGTTGAAGGTGAAGCTCGCCCGTGACCCGGTTCCGGCCACGCTCGGCCGGTAGTGGTTGCTCACCCCGACGATGTCCATCCGGTACTGGGCCTCGTCCACCGCGTTATCGGTCCAGTTCAGGGTAGCGGAGTTCGCCGTCACCCCGGTCACCGTGACGTTGGTCGCCCTCGGCAGGGCGGGCAGGGTCAGGTCCCGGCAGACGACCGGGGAGATCCCCACCCCGTACGGGTTGACCGCCTGGACCCGGTAGCAGTAGCCGGTGCCCTGTACCACGGTGGTGTCTTCCCAGGTGAAGCTGGCGCTGCCGGTGAGGCCGTTGCTGTGCACCTGCGTCCACGGGCCGGCGCTGCCGGTGGTCGACCGGTCGATGACGAAGCCGGTCGCGTCGGCGCTGGCCGGGGTGACGTACACCCAGATCTTCGGCAGCGTCGGGGAGGCGTTGACCTGGATGCTCGGTGCGCCCGGCGGCCCGCCCTGGGTGACCGTGCCGCAGCCGAGCTGGCTGTTCACCGTGCCGGTGCCGACGTTGATGCCGTACACGCAGACGGTGTGCTGGCCGCGTCCGGCGGGCAGGGTCAGGTCGTAGCCGTGCGCCGCGCCGTACGCGGGGTACACCCCGGCGACGTCCGGCCGGCTGCCGGAGGCGTTGACCGAACGTGCGAACACCCCGTCGACGTAGATGTGCGTGTCGATCGGGTTGGCCGTGTCCGGGTCGATCGCCCAGCCCCGTACCCGAAGCCCCGCCGGCCCCGGCGAGACCTCGTCGACCGATCCGAACGGGTCGACCTGTACGGCGAAGGTCCGGCAGACCGACCGGTCCTGCCCCTCGTTCTGGTTCTTGGCCACGGCGCAGACCGTGCTGCCGGCCCGCGCCGCAACGGTGCCGGAGTACGCGCCGCTGGTGCGGTTGGCGGTCAGGGTGGCGACGACAACGCCCTGGATCTTTATCTGTACCTGGACACCGGTGGATCCGTCCGGATCCTTCGCGGTGCCGCTCACCACCAGTCCGCTCGGTTGGCGGACCGGGGTGGCGAGGGTGACGGTCGGGGATCCGGCCCCGTCTCCGGGTTCACAGACCGGTGGCGGGTTGGGCACCTCGCACACGGGTGACGCGGCGGCCGGGCCGGTGACGACGCCGACGACAGCGGCGGCGGTCAGCACCGCCAGCACGCCGGCGCGGATGATTCGGTTACGCATGGCGTCCAGGATGGTCGGACCGTGGCTGTCCGGCGATCTTCCCGGCGCGACCTGGACACCGGCGCGACCTGGACACCGGGCGGGGCGCTTACGATTGGGCGCGGCCCCACGCGCCACACCCGACCGGGCGTGTCAGATCGGGTACGGCAGGGTCGGTTGCCAGCCGTACAGCAGGGCGTTGAGATCGGCGGGGACCGTCCAGTGCTGGTACGGCAGCACCGCGCTGCTGCCGGTGTGGATCAGGCACAGCAGCGGTGCGTCGCCGTCGTGGTCGAGTGCGACCTTCGGCTTCCTCACCGCGCCGACCCCACCGAGCCCGAACAGCACGACCGGGTCCCGAACCGGCAGGCCCATGCCCTGTCGCCCCGCAGCCCAACCCCGGTACGCCTCGGCCAGCCGCCAGGGCGCGAGGTCGGCGAGTCCCCGGTACAGGTTCGCCACCCAGGTCGGGGTGAGTTCCGCGTCGGCGAGTTGGTACGGCACCCCGTTAAGCAGCGCCCCGAGCTGCGGGTCGGTCCGTACGCCGGCGGTGTTCAGTGCGTCGGGCAACGCGCCCCGGCGAACCGCCTCGACCGCCGGGGCGGCCTGCTCGGGCCGGTCGACCTGCCAGCGGAGGATCGCCGGTGTGTCCGCGTGCCGGCGGTCCCACAGCCAGCGGGCGGTTTCCCAGCGGTGCCGCTGGTTGGCCGGGATCAGCTCCTCGACGCCGACGACCAACCCGTCGCCGTCGACCCTGGCGGTGAGCCAGCGGCCGCGCAGGTGCGGCCGGTGCTCGTCGTAGCCGGCGAGCGCGACCACCGCGGAGCGCTGGTAGGCACCGGTGTGGCCGCGCGGAAAGTGCCAGCTCAACGCCGAGTGGTCGATCGCGTCGAGGTCGGCGGCGGCCTCGTCCGCCACGGTGCCGATCCGGACGTTCGGTGACGCCGCCGCCGACTGCCGGTGGTCGAACTGCCGCCGCTCCCGGCGCTGACGCAACTCGACCCGCTCGACCGGCGGGCTGACCGAGTAGGTCGCCTTCTTCCCGGCCCACCGCAGCACCTCCGCCCCGGCGCTGCCCGGGTCGCCGAAGAGGCGGAAGGCCCGCAGCTCGTGCTCGTCGAAGCCGTCGTCCTCGGTGACCTGCACCTCGTACACCAGGTCACCCGGCGAGTCCAGGTCGTAGCCGGTGTGCGGGTCGCGGCCGAACTCGTTGCCGACCAGCGAGTCCTCCGCCCGCACCCGGTGGCCGCGGACCACCGTGACCAGGGCCGCCCAGGAGTTGTCCGCGTCGGTGCAGCGCAACGTGCGGACGGGCGTGTCGCGCCACCTCGACGGGAGGTCTTCGAAGTGGACGGTCAGGGCGGCCCCGCCGCACTGCCGCGCGACCGGGGTGAGCAGTTCCGTGCGCCACGTCTCGTGACGGTCCTTCGCCAGGGGCATGTACGCATTCTGTCGGTAGCCACCGACACCCGAGCCGGTCGGCGGCGGTCCCCCCGCGTCGCCGTGCTCCCGGTGGAGCAATCCGTCGCTGCTATCGGAACCTTTCCGGAAGCTCAGTCCGGTACAGTGGAATTCATCCATGTCAATGTTCTCTGGTAGGGAGGCGCCATGACCTCTGTCATCCGACGAATGGCGGCCGCATCCACGGTCATCGTGGCCTGTGCGGCGACCACGTTCGCGGCGATAGTTTCGGCACCCGCGAGCGCCGCCGACGATCCGCAATGGACGATGGGTGGCCAGAACATCAGCAACACCCGGTCCAACCCGGCCGAGACCCAGCTCAGTCCGTCGACCGTCGGCGGGCTGACGACCAACTGGACGTACACCACCCGGGGTGACGTCTCGGCGACCCCCGCCGTGGTGGCCGGCGCCGTCTACTTCCCGGACTGGGGTGGGTACCTCCACCGGGTCGACGCGAACACCGGCGCGGTGCTCTGGTCCCGCTCGGTCGCCTCGTACGTGGGCGCGAGCGGCACCGTGGTCGCCCGTACCAGCCCGGTGGTGGTCGGCGACACCGTGTACATCGGCACCCAGGCCGGTGCCCGGCTACTGGCGATCGACACCGCGAACGGCAACCTGCGGTGGAACGTCGCCACCGACCCGCACCCGCGCGCCGTGCTCACCGGTGGGGCCGTCTACTACGACGGGGTGCTCTACCAGGGCGTCTCCTCGGACGAATTCTCCCTGGCCACGGACCCGTCGTACGACTGCTGCACCTTCCGGGGCAGTCTGGTGGCGATCGACGCGGCCACCGGCGCGCAACGGTGGAAGTCGTACACCCTGCCGGACCAGGGGCCGGGCGGCGACATCTTCAGCGGCGGTTCGGTGTGGGGCACCACGCCCAGCATCGACCCCGGCAGCAACACGATCTTCATCGGTACGGGGCAGAACTACTCGATTCCCCGCAGTGCGAGCGAGTGCCAGGCGAACGGCGGTACGCCGCAACAGTGCCTGCCGGCGTGGAACGCCAAGGACTCGATCATCGCGCTGGACCTCGGCACCGGCGCGATCAAGTGGAACACCGGTCCGCCCCGCTTCGACGAGTGGAACTTCGGCTGCCTGCCGGGCGTACCGCCGAACAACTGCCCGAACCCCGGCCCGGACCACGACACCGGCGACGGGACCCACCTGTACGACATCCCCGGCCCGAACGGTACGACCCGTCGCGCGGTGGGCGCCGGGCAGAAGAGCGGCGAGTTCTGGATGCTCGACGCGGCCACCGGGGCGGTCATCTGGAGCGCGGCCGTCGGGCCGGGCTCGACACAGGGTGGCATCCAGTGGGGCACCGCCACCGACGGGCAGCGGGTCTTCTTCACCTCAAGCAACGCCGGCAACATCGAGCACCAGCTCCCCAACGGCCAGCGGATCAACTACAGCTCGTTCGGAGCGTTGGACGTCGCGACCGGGCGGGTGCTGTGGCAGGTACCCGAGGCACGCGGCGGCCGGTCGATCGGCCCGGTCACCCACGCCAACGGCGTGGTCTACGTCGGCTCGATGAACAACTTCATGTACGCGCTGGACGCCAACAACGGCCGGGTGCTGTGGGAGTACCAGGGCGCCGGCTCGTCCAACGCCGGCCCGGCGATCGTCGGAGGCAGGCTGTACTGGGGTAACGGCTACTCCCGTGGCGGCACCGCGAGCACCCGGTTCTACTCCTTCCGGCTTCCCGGCGGCCCGACCACCCCACCGACGACCCCGCCCACGACACCACCGACCACACCGCCCACCACACCACCGACGACCCCGCCCACCACGTCGCCGCCGACCACACCGCCGCCGACCACACCGCCCGGTGGGGCGTGCAGCTCCACCTATCGCATCGTCGGCCAGTGGCCGGGCGGCTTCCAGGCCGAGGTGACGGTACGGGCGGGCAGCTCGGCGATCAACGGCTGGACCGTACGGTGGGCCTTCGCCAACGGCCAGCGGATCACCCAGACCTGGAGCGGCACCACGACCACGAGCGGCTCGAACGTGACGGTAGGCAACGTCTCCTACAACGGGTCCCTGCCCGCGAACGGCACCACCACGTTCGGCTTCCTCGCCAGCTGGACCGGCGGTGCCAACGCGGTGCCGAGCCCGGTGAGCTGTACCAGCCCGTAGCGGGTGAGCCCGACCGGTCCCGCCGGCGGACCCGGTGCGAGCAGCGTCAGGCTGTCCGTACCGGTCCGCCGGCGCACGGCGAGACGACGACGGGTGTGTTCCGGGATGGACGCGGTGCCCGAGGCTGCCTACCGTCGGCGGATGGATGTTTTCTGGCAGGACGTCGACCGGCATCTCGTCCGCTACTCCGGCGCCGGACGCTTCACCCCCGAGATCATCGAGCGGGCCGCCGGCAGCTACGTCTTCACCGACACGGGCCGGCGCATCCTCGACTTCACCTCCGGACAGATGAGTGCCATCCTCGGCCACTCCCACCCCGAGGTCGTGGCGACGATCCGGCGCCAGGCCGGCACCCTCGACCACCTCTTCAGCGGAATGCTGAGCCGGCCGGTGGTCGACCTGGCCCGGCGGCTCGCGCACTCACTGCCCGACCCGCTGGACAAGGCGCTGCTGCTGACCACCGGTGCCGAGGTGAACGAGGCCGCGATCAGGATGGCGAAGCTGGTCACCGGCGGCCACGAGATCGTGTCGTTCGCCCGGTCCTGGCACGGCATGACCCAGGCCGCGGCGAGCGCCACCTACAGCTCGGGTCGCAAGGGGTACGGCCCGGCCGCGCCCGGCAACTTCGCGATCGCCACGCCGAACCCGTACCGGCCGGACTTCCTGACGCCCGACGGCGAGCTGGACTGGCGCCGCCAGCTCGACTTCTCGTTCGACCTGGTCGACGCCCAGTCGGTCGGCAGCCTCGCCGCCTGCATCGTCGAACCCATCCTCAGCTCGGGCGGGGTGATCGACCCGCCGCCCGGTTACCTGGCCGCGCTGCGCCGCAAGTGCGACGAACGCGGCATGCTGCTCATCCTCGACGAGGCCCAGACCGGCCTGTGCCGCACCGGCACCTGGTACGCCTTCGAACGCGACGGCGTCGTCCCCGACATCCTCACCCTGTCGAAGACGCTCGGCGCCGGACTGCCGCTGGCCGCGATGATCACGAGTACGGCGATCGAGCGGACCGCGCACGAACGGGGTTACCTGTTCTACACCACGCATGTGGCGGATCCCCTGGTCGCCGCCGTCGGCAACACCGTCCTGGACGTACTGGAGCGGGACAAGCTCGATGCCGCCGCGACGGATCTCGGCGCCTTCCTGCGCCAGGGCCTGGTCGAACTGGCCGGACGACACGAGGTGATCGGCGACATCCGCGGTCGCGGGCTGCTGATCGGCCTGGAGCTGGTGCTCTCCCGTGAGACCCGCGAGGGCGCCGACGAGCTGGGCGCCGCGGTCACCCGCCGGTGCCTGGAACTGGGTCTGCACATGAACGTGGTCCAGATGCCGGGGATGGGCGGGGTGTTTCGGATCGCGCCGCCGCTCACCTGCACCCGCGAGGAACTGGCCGAGGGCCTGGACATCCTGGACCGGGCGATCGGCGAGGTGACCTCCGGGTCCCCGGTCGGCTGAGGCTCCGGGTCCGCGCGAAAGGTGCCGGCCCGGGACACGTGCGGTCCCGGGCCGGCGTACGGCTTTCGCCGGCGAACCAACCGCCGCTAGCCGATCGACTTCCACGGGCCGTTGGTGTCACCCGGCACCTGGTTGCGGGTGTACCACCGGCCTCGTACACATGGTCCTGGTACGCCACCCGGTTACCGGCGTTGTAGACCGTCGTGGGCGTCCAGGCCGCCGGGCTGTTGTCCGGCGGCGCCGGGGCGATCTCCTCCCACGGTCCGTTCGGGTCGCCGGGCTTCTGGTTCTGCGCGTACCAGGATGCCTGGTAGACCCGGCCCTGGTAGCCGACCCGGTCACCGTTGTTGTAGACCTTCGCGGCGGTCCAGGCCGGTGGCGGGTTCACCGTCACGGTGACGCTGCCCTGCGCCGCCCTCAGGTACTCGTTGCCGCCGTACGACGCGATGAGCGGGTGGTTGCCGGGACGCGACCAGGCTGAGACTCTGCCGAGCTTCCGATAACCCACGGGCCTGGCCCAGTGATCTACAGGAGATGGCGACGTGATCAGTTAGTTGATCAGGCATGCGGCGGCGCGGCGGACGGGTCACCCCGTCCGCCGCGCTCCGCGACCGCGGTCAGGCTGCCACGACGTACGGGAAGGCGGCGGAGCGGGTGTCCACGGTGGCCTCGGAGGTGAGTCCGGAGGTCATCCCCGTGTTCAGCACCAGGGAGAGCATCACCTCGGGCGCGTTGTCGAGCATGGTGCGCCCGTTGCGAACCGCGAACCCGTAGTTGGCCGGGGAACCGACCCGGTACGACAGCAGGTCCGGGTAGACCTGCTCGGCCACGCTGCGGCCGTACGCCTGTGGGTCGGGGGCGGTGCCGTTCGCCGCGACCACACTGGCGACGGCGGTGGCGATCTCCGCGCCCCCGGCCCTCATGTCGTCGCACGGGTGCCGGAAGTTGGCCGGGTTGGAGAAGTCGGTGTCGGTGGGCCAGAAGATGGGCCACATCATCGGGTGCCCGGCCCGGTTCACCTGCCGCCAACCGCCCGCGTCGGTCGCCAGCACGGTCCTGCACCAGACGCCGATCTGGGCACCCTCGCGCACCGGACCGTCCCCGGTGACCTCCAGGACGATGGACTCGACGGTGTTGCCGGCGAAGGTGTTCTGCGCCTTGTCCGGCCGCCATGCCGACCGGTCCAGCTTGGCGCCGTTCTTGAACGCGTCGTTGACGGTCGCGAGCTGGTCGAGGTCGATGAAGAACGGGTCGCGGATCCGTCCCGCCCACAGCCGCATGTTGCCGCCGCTCACGGTCTCGCCGGTCCGGCCTTCGAGCACCTGCGTGCCGGTCGCGGAGTCGTCCTGGGCCTGGTCGCCGGTGACGGCGTGCAACGTCACCGGCTGCCGTCCGTCGGAGTCCGGCTCGCCGAAGGCCACCCGGTAGGTCAACTCCTCCATCTCCCGGCCGTCGAAGTGAACCTTGATCTCGTAGCGCGCCTCGGTCTGGAAGCCCCGCTTGATGTCGGCCCCGGTGATCGAGCTGTTGACGTCCATCACGAAGACGGTGCCGCGCTCGCCGTCGAAGACGGTGCCGCGCTCGCCGTCGAAGACGGTGCCGCGCTCGCCGTCGAAGACGGTGCCGCGCTCGCCGTCGAAGACGTACAGATCGTTGATGTAGAGCTGGCCGGTCTGAGCGGCGAGCGGGGTGTCAAGGTGATGCCGAAAAGCCGCGAACCTCGGTGCCGGGTCGAATCCGGAGCAGCTGGCACTCAGTGGATGCGGCGCCCGTGCGCATCCGGCACGCCGGACTTGCGGAAGAAGTACGCGTTGATCTGGTCCCGCCACTGCACGGCGCAGCGCCACTGCTCGTCGAGCCGCTCGACCACCCGCTCGTACACCGCCGGGTCGATCACCCCGGCGAGCAGTTTCCACCGCCGGCGCATGGCGTCCACCCGCTCCACCCCGGCGAAGTGGGTGTCGTAGATGTGTTGGATGACCGTCGCCCCGCTGTGCAGCACGTGCCCGTACGGGACGTGGTGGAAGAAGAGCAGCAGTTCGTCGGGGCACCGCTCACGCGCCTCGTACACCTCCGACCACGGTGGCGGGTACTGCCCGGTGAAGCCGGTTCCGGTGGCCCGGGTACGGTCCACGCCCACCCCGTCCCGGTCGGCGAAGTGGTACGTGCCCCACCGCGTGTACTCGTACCCGTCGACGTCGGGGCCGTAGTGGTTTCCGGGGCGGACCATGAAGCCGACACCCAGCGGCGCGGTGTAACGCTCGTAGGTTTGCCACGAGTCGTCCATGACGTCGTGCAGCGTGTCTCGTACCAGGTCAGGATCGCCGGTGGCCGACACGGGGAAGGTGAGGTCGATCCACTCGTCGAGGACGGCCAGCGGATCGAGGCCGGGATCCCAGGCGAACCGACCGAAGGCGTACAGGTTGGCCTGCGCCAACGGGTGCCCGGTCCAGAACGGGTCGTCGCCCACGTTGGAGACCGCGACCAGGCCGCCGCCCGCGCCCGCCGGACCGGCGGCGACGTCGGCGACCGTCGCGCCGCCCGGACCCCAGGGCGCGAACCGCAACACCTCGCTCCACCAGGGACCGAGGTAGCAGACGTGTCGCTGCTGGCCGGTGTATTCCTGCGTGACCTGGAGTTCCACGGCCAGTCGGGTGGCCGGCATGGCCCCGATCACCGGGGAGACCGGCTCGCGGACCTGGAAGTCCATCGGGCCGAACTTCACCTGGAGGATCACGTTGTCCCGGAACCGCCCGTCGAGCGGGGCGAAGTGGTCGTGGGCCGCCCTGGCCCGGTCGATGGTCCGGTCCCGCCAGTCCTGGCGATGGTTGTAGACGAACGCCCGCCAGTGCACCACGCCGTCGGTGGGGGCGAGCGCCTCCGCGAGCAGGTTCGCCCCCTCGGCGTGGCTGCGCCCGTACGTGAACGGGCCGGGCTGCCCCTCGGAGTCGGCCTTCACCACGTAACCGCCGAAGTCGGGGATCCGCTCGTACACCCGCCGGGTGGTGGCGGCCCACCAGTCCCGTACGCCCTGGTCGAGCGGGTCGGCGGTGGACAGGCCACCGAGGACCACGGGGGCGGCGAAGGTGACGGACAGGTGCACCCGGATGCCGTAGCGGCGCAGCACCCGCGCGATCTCGGCCACGTCGCCGAGCCGGTCGGTCAGCAGCCGCGCCTCCGGGGCGTGGACGTTGACGTTGTTCACCGAGACGGCGTTGACGCCGCTGGCGGCCAACAGCCGGCCGTACGCCCGCAGCCGGGGCAGGTCGCGGCGGGCGGCGCCGTCGCGCCAGAAGATCGAACCGCCGGCGTAGCCCCGCTCGACCTGCCCCATCACGGGGTGCACGGCCACGTTGTCCCAGTGGTCGAGCATGCGTCTGCGCAACGCCGGCCGGTACGCCCGGGGCGGACGGGCGCCGTCGAAGGCCGCCGCACCGAGCCGGACCACGTGGAACAGCCCGTACAGCAGACCGGCCGGCGCGTCGGCCAGCACCACCGTCGCCCCCGCCCCGACGGCGAGCAGAAACCCCTCGTCGCCGAGCCCGTCACCGAGTTCCGCCGCCCCCGCCGCCTCGGCCCGGGACGCCGCTGCCGCTACCGTCGGTGCCGGCAGCGGCCCGGTGCCGCGCAGCGCGAACACCAGGTCGAAGACCGGGTCGACGGGGTCGTCGGCCGACCCGACGGCGACCCCGTCGACCGGTGCGTCGGCGGACGTCGGCGGCCGGGCGCCGGTCCGCCGAGCCCGCCCGCCGTGCTCGGCACAGGCCGCCGCGACCTCGTCGAACACGGTGTCGACGAGCGGGCCGTCACCGTGCACCAGCACGCGGCGGGAGCCGAGCGCCCGGAACGCCGCCGGGGGCAGCCAGGCGGCGTGCACGCCGGTACTCATCGGTCCTCCCGCAGCACCACGATCCCCAGCCCGGTCAGCCGCAGCGGCTCGCCGGGCGCGATCCGCTCCCCGGTGAGCAGTTCGACCCCACCGGTATGGGCGGTCAGCTCGACCGGTTCGGCCCGGTGGTTGAGCAGGAACAGCAGTCGGGACCCGTCCGGGGCGACCCGTACGGCGGACTCCAGCTCCGGCACCTCCGGGTACGGCCCGAGCAGGTCGTGGTTCGCCAACACCTGCCGGACCACCCAGGACACCCCGGTCGGGTCCAGCCCGGCGGCGACGTACCAGCCGTGGCCGGCGCCGAAGGAGTTGCGGGTGACCGCCGGGGTGCCGGCGTAGAAGTCGGCCAGGTAGCTGCCGACCACCTCGGCTCCCTCCGCGATGACCAGCTCGAACAGCAGTCTCGACTCGACGTCGAGCGGCCCGTCGCCGGCGTCGAGTCGGACCGGGTTGACGATCTCCGGTTCCCGCGCGTCCCACTCGTCGACGCGTACCCCCATCAGCCGGCCCAGTGGACCGGGCACGTCCATCAGGAACGCGTTGTCGTCCTCGTCCACCCGCCCGGACAGGTAGGTGGTCAGCACCGACCCGCCGCGCGCGGCCACCGCCTCCAGGCGTTGCGGCAGGTCGCCCTTGAGCATGTGCAGGGCCGGCGCGACGACCACGTCGTAGCCGGACAGGTCCGCGGTGACCGCCAGCACGTCCAAGTCGACGCCCGCGTCCCACAGCGCCCGGTGGTACGCCAGCACCACCTGCTGGTAGCGGACCAGTCGGGACGGGCCGTCGGAGATCTCCAACGCCCACCAGCTGTCCCAGTCGAACAGCAGCGCGACCCGGGCCGGGGTCCGGGCGCCGAGCACCGCCGGCCCGAGCCGGTCGAGTTCGGCGCCGAGCTGCGCGACCTCCCGGAACACCCGGGTGTCCGACCGGCCGGCGTGACCGATGACCGCCCCGTGGTACTTCTCGCAGGCCCCGCGCGAGGCCCGCAGCTGGAAGAAGAGTACGGCCTGCGCCCCGTGCGCCACCGCCTGCCAGCTCCACAGTCGCATCAGCCCGGGTCGCTTGAGCGGGTTGACGTCCCGGGCGGCGGTGTGGCTCGGGGTCTGCTCCATCAGCCAGAACGGTTGGCCGTCCCCGACCCCGCGCATCAGGTCGTGGGTGAACGCCATCCTGGCCGCCGACCGGTCGTCGGGCGGGTAGTTGTCCCAGGAGACGAAGTCCAGGTGTGGTGCCCAGCGGTGGTAGTCGATGGGCCGGTACATGCCCATGAAGTTCGTGGTCACGGGTGTGTCGGGGCTGGACTCCCGGATGGCCGACTTCTCGTCGCGGAAGTTGGCGAGCATGGCGTCGGACATGAACCGCAGGTAGTCCAGGGTGATGCCCTGGAAGGCGGTGTGGTCCGGGCCGCGCCAGTGCTCGGTGAGGGCGGACGGCGGCTCGATCTGGTCCCAGTCGGTGAAGGTGTGCGACCAGAAGGTCGTGTACCAGGCCGCGTTGAGGCAGTCGAGGCTGCCGTACCGGCGTTGCAGCCAGTGCCGGAAGGCGGCGGCACAGTGGTCGCAGTAGCAGGCGCCGCCGTACTCGTTGCCGACGTGCCAGGCGACGACCGCCGGGTTCGCGGCGTACCGCCGGGCGACCCGGCGGGCCAGTTCGGCGGAGAGCCGGCGGAAGACCGGGGAGCTGGGGCAGGAGTTGTGTCGCTGCCCGTACCGGTGCCGGCGGCCCTCGAAGTCGGTCCGGGTCACCTCCGGGTACGCCCGCGCGAGCCACGCCGGATGGGCGCCGGTCCCGGTCGCCAGGCAGATCTGCCGGCCCCGCCCGGCGGCCCGCTCGACTATGCGGTCCAGCAGCGAGAAGTCGTAGACCCGTTCGGACGGCTGGGTGAGCGCCCAGTCGAAGACGCCCAGGGTCACGGTGTCGATCCGGGCCGCGTCGAAGAGCCGGTAGTCCTGCTGCCACACCTCCTCGGGCCACTGCTCGGGGTTGTAGTCCCCGCCGAACGGCACCTTCGCGGTGACCGGCAGGCTCATCCGATGAACTCCTTCCGGATCTTGTCGATCATCGGGTCGCCGATCCGCAGGAACGCCCAGACGAGGACAACGGCCAGCAGCGCCACCACCGCCTCGGAGAAGACGGCGGTGAGCGCGGCCGCCGCGGCGAGCAGAACGACGTTGCCGATCGGGACGCTGGGGGTGCGGACCAGGAAGTACAGCGCCAGCCGGGCCACGTCGCGGGTACGGAAGGTGAACAGCGAGGTGACCACCAGCGCGTTGGCCCCGCAGAGGGTCACGCCCACGCCGACGAGGACCAGCGGCACCGCCCAGCCGGCCGGGACCGTGGCGGCGCCGAGGTTGGCCAGGTTCACCGCGATGACGGTCAGCCACAGCAGGGTCGGCACCCAGACCCGCAGCACACCGGGAAGGTTGGCCCGGTACGCCCGCCAGAACAGGCCGGCGGGGCGCAGATCGGTCGGGTCGGGCCGCTGGTGCCGCAGGGCGTACAGGGCGGCGGAGACGGCCGGGCCGACCGGGACCAGGCAGATCGCGACCAGTGGCAGGTTGCTGGCGTCGCCGCCGAGCAGGACGAGCGGGACCAGACCGGGCAGGGTGGTGAGCAGGAGCAGCAGCTCGACGACCAGCAGGGTGTAGACGAACGCGGCCGCCCGGGACAGCGGCCCGTCACCGACCTGTCCCCGCGTCCGGACGTCACTCACAGGCTGCTCCTTCGACGAAGCTGACCGGTCCGGCCGGGCCCGGTGGGTGGGCCCGGCCGGACCGGCGGTCAACCGTTGTCCTTCTGGAAACGCTCGTACGCCTTGTTGACCAGCGTCAGGTACGACTCCGAGTTCTTGGCCTTCAGCTCGGCCACGTAGGCGTCCCACTCGGTGAAGGGGCGTTGGCCGAGGATGAACCGCAGCCCGTTCTGGGTGACGTAGTCCTTCAGCGGCGTCTCCCACAGCGACGCCTGCTCGCGCTCCTCGTCGGTGAACGGGTACGGCGGCGGCACCGCCAGCGACTTGCGGGCGCTCATCACCTTCTGGAACTCCTGCTCCTCCGGCGGGAAGAACGACTGCACCAGTTCGAGGTTGCCGCCGTAGACGAACACCCCGTTCTGGAAGCCGAACTCCTTTTGCAGGTGCTTGGTCCCCTTGGGGTTCAGCCCGAGGACGTCGACGTCGACGGTCAGGGTCCGCTTGCCGGAGCCGTCCCTGGTGTACGTCGTGCCCTCGACGCCCCACTTGGCGAACTCCTGGCCCACGTCGGAGTACCACAGCCAGTCGATGAACTGCATCATGGCGACGAAGTTCTTGCTGTCCCGGGCCTTCGTGGAGATCATGATGCCGTTCTCCAGCCGGGAGGCGGGGTTGATCTCCCCGGCCGGGCCGACCAGCAGTGGGATCTTGACCAGCTTCGCGTTCGGCAGGGTCTTCGCCAGGTCCGGCCGGTTCTCGTTGACCAGGGTCTGCGCGTTGGCGCCGATGACGAACGACCTGCCGTTGGCCAGCTTCTGGCGCGCCTGGTCATCGGTCTGGGTGAAGCTCTCCGGATCGAGCAGCCCCTCCGTAACCAGCTTGTTGACGTACTGGAGCATCTGCTTGTACTGCTCGGTGGCACCGGTGTATAGGAACTTCTTGGCGTTCGGGTCCCAGGTGGCGTGCTGGTAGTTCCAGCCGGCCTGGGTGCCGTACGAGACGCCGAGGATGTTGAGCAGGCTGCCGCCGGGGGTCGGCTTGCCCCACCGCTCCGAGAACGGGTACGTGTCCGGGTACCTCGCCTTCATCGCCTTCAGCACCACGTACAGGTCGTCCCAGGTCTTCGGCATCTGGAGGCCGAGTTGGTCGAGGATGTCGGCCCGGACGGCCAGCGAGTAGTCGTGCGTCGGCTTCTCGTGTACGCCGGGGAGCAGGTAGAACTTGCCGTCCGACTGCCGCAGCGTGTCGATCTCCGGTTCGAGCTTCCACTTGGCGATCTTGTCCCTGAGGTTGGGCATCAGGTCGAGGTAGTCGCTCACCGGGAGGATCGCGCCGGAGGAGACAAAGGCGTTCTCCTGCGGATGGTAGGTCTTCGGGATGATCATCGGTGCGTCGCCGGCACCGATGAGCAGGCTGCGCTTCTGCTCGTAGTCGCTCAACGGCACCGCGACCGGTTCGAGCTTCACGTTGGTGCGCTTGGTCAGCTCCGACCAGAACAGCCAGTCGTTCTTCAGCGGGTAGAACGAGTGGTTGTTGTAGAGGGTGGAGAAGGACAGCGGCTCGGTGGCCTTGAACTGGTCCCCGACGGCGAAGTCGGCCATGGCGCCGGCCCGGTTGCCGGAGAGGTCCGTGGCCTGCGGGGATTCCTCCGAGCACGCGACGAGGCTGAGGGTGAGCAGACCGGCAGCCGCTATCGCTACCCGGCGCCACGTTCTGTGGAGCATGGCCCGTCCTTTCGGTGCGGTGGTGGTTGGGGTGAGGTGGTGTGCGGTGCAACAGTGGTGGGCCGAGCGGACTACCCCTTGACCGCGCCGAGCATCACGCCCGATACGAAGAACCGCTGGACGAACGGGTAGACCAGCAGGATCGGCAGGGTGGTGAGCACGATGGTCACGGACTGGAGGGTGGCCGCGGCCTGGACCGCGTCCGCGTCGGCGACGCCACCGGCCGACTGCGCGCCGGTGGCTCCCGAGATCAGGTTGCGCAGGTAGACCGTCACCGGGAGGAGTTCCTGCCGGTCCAGGTAGAGGAACGCGGTGAACCACGAGTTCCAGTAGGAGACGGCGTAGAACAGCACCATCGTGGCGATGATGGCCTTCGACAGCGGCAGCACGATCCGCAGCAGCGTGCCGTACGTGTTCAGGCCGTCGACGGCGGCGGCCTCCTCCAGTTCGACCGGCAGACTCTCGAAGAACGCCTTCATCACCAGCAGGTTGAACACGCTGATCGCGTTCGGCACGACAACCGCCCAGATGCTGTTCTTCATGCCCAGGCTCGTGATCAGCACGTAGTTGGGGATCAGACCGCCGGAGAAGAACATCGTGAACACCGCGACGCCGACCAACGCGCCGCGCCCCTTGAGCTGCGGCTTCGACAACACGTACGCGTAGCAGGTGGTCAGCACGATGGCGATGAACGTGGCGACGACGGTGTACACCACCGTGTTGCGGTAGTTCGTCCAGAACATCGAGTCGGACAACACGAGCTTGTACGCGGTCAGGTCGAACCCGCGCGGCACGAGGTTGACCTGCCCGGAGATCAGGTACGCCTCGTCGCTGAGCGAACGGGCCACGATGTTGACGAAGGGGTACAGCGTCACGATCACGACGCCGGTCAGGATGACGGCGTTGACCGCCTGGAACACCCGGCGACCCCGGCTCGGCCGTACCCCGCGCCGGCCGACGGCCGCCGACCGGGATCCGCCGGTCCCCACGGTCACCACAGGCTCGTTCCCACAGTGCGACGGGAGATCGTGTTCGCCGTCAGGACCAGGATCAGCCCGATCACGGCCTCGAACAGACCGATCGCGGCGGCGTAGCTGAAGTTGCTGGACTCGAAGCCCATCCGGAACAGGTAGGTGGAGATGACGTCCGCCGTCGGGTAGGTCAGTGCGTTGTAGAGCAGCAGGATCTTCTCGAACCCGACCGCCATGAACGTGCCGATGTTGAGGATCAGCAGCGTCACCATCGTCGGCCGGATTCCGGGCAGCGTCACGTGCCAGGTTTGGCGCCACCGGTTGGCCCCGTCGATCCGGGCCGCCTCGTACAGGTTCTCGTCGATGGTGGTGAGCGCGGCGAGGTAGAGAATCGTGCCCCAGCCGACGGTCTGCCAGACCTCCGAGGATACGTAGATGGTCCGGAACCACTCCGGCTGTTGTAGGAACGGCACCGCGTCGCCGCCGAGACCGCGGACGAGCTGGTTCACCGTCCCGTCCACCGACAGCAGCTGCATGACCATGGCCGCCACGATCACGATCGACAGGAAGTGCGGCAGGTAGGACACGGACTGGACGAAGCGCTTCAGCGTACGGGTGCGGACCTCGTTGAGCAGCAACGCCAGCACGATCGGGAGCGGGAAGCAGAACAGCAGGGTCAGCGTTCCCAGCACGAGCGTGTTGGTGAACACCTCCCAGAACGTCGGGTCGGTGAAGAACATCCGGAAGTACCGCAGGCCGACCCAGTACTCGCCGAACAGGTTCCCGCCGGGTTCGAACCGGCGGAACGCGATCACGTTGCCGAGCATCGGCAGGTACCGGAAGACCAGGAAGAACAGCAGCGGCAGGACGGCCAGCGAGTAGAGCTGCCAGTCCCGACGCAGCGCCTGCCGCCAGCCGCGCCGACGACGCGTACGCCGATCGGGTCCGGTCCGCGGCAAAGCGGGAGGTCGGGTTCCTTCCGGCCGCCGCAGTGTCTCGGATGCCATCTCCCGACCTCCTGTCCGCCCTACGGGATCCGGCCTCCGGACGCATCGAGTCGCGACCGTATCCGGCTCCGAAAGTTTCGGTAAACTCCGTAACCTTTTCGGCAACCTAGAGGCCACCGTCTATGCGTGTCAAGGGTCACAAAGGGGCACCCACGTCCGATCACGGTACGGCGACGACCAGCACAAGCCTCCCGACCGGCGCAACCACCGTCACGAACGGCTCCCTGAGCCATCCGATCATGTTGGCATCTCGCCGAAACTTTCAGGCGCTCTCGACAACTTTCTGGCCCGACGAGGCTTAGCCGACCGACCGGCGGGCGCGCGGTGGCGCGGTGGCGCGGTCAGGCCGGCGGCCAGTTGCGGAGAACCGTGTCGAGGGCGTCCAGGGCCCTGGACCACGAGGCGTCCGCCGCGCGCGGGTGGTGGCTGAATCCACCCACCCGCTCCAGGCTCACGTATCCGTGGAAAGTGCTGTGCAGGAGCCGGACCGCGTCCGTCTGGTCCGGCTCCGGCAGCCGGTAGCCGCGCAGGATCGCCCGGGTCATCTGCGCGTGCCGGCTTGCCGCGCTGGCCACCGCCGTCTCCGGGTCGAGTTCGACCTGCATCGCGGCGTACCGGCCCGGATGCTGTCTGGCGTAGTCCCGGTAGGCGTTCGCGAAGGCGACCAGCGCGTCCTTGCCGGCCCGGCCGGCCAGGGCGGCCGCGACCCGGTCGGCGAGTTCCGCCAGGGCCAGCACCGCCACCCTCACCCTGAGGTCCCGGACGTTCCTGATGTGTGAGTAGAGGCTGGCGTCCCTGACACCGAACCCGCGCGCGAGCGCCGAGACGGTCAGGTTCTCGAAGCCGACCTCGTCGGCCAGGTCCGCCGCCGCCCGGGCCAGGCGTTCGGCGGTCACCCCCGCGCGTGCCATGGGTCCCTCCCAAAACCTAGAGGCTCTAGGCTAGTACATAATCATTCGCCGTACTGGGCTGGCCGGTGTAGCTTTTTGCCCGTGCTACAGCCAACCGAGCATGAGATCCGCGCGTCGTTCGTCAACTGCACCAAGGGTGAGACGAAGCGCCTGGCCCTGCCCCGTGACCTGGCCACCCGGCCGTGGCACGACCTGGACTTCCTCGGATGGCGCGACGACGCCGCGCCGCAGCGGGCGTACCTGGTCACCGAGACCGGCGACGGCCTCATGGGCGTGGCGCTACGACTGGCGTCGCCCCACACCGGTCAGGCACGGCGCAGCATGTGCTCGCTGTGCCTGACCACGCACACCGGCAACGGCGTATCGCTGATGACCGCGCGCAAGGCGGGACCCAGTGGACAGCAGGGCAACTCGGTCGGCGCCTACATCTGCGCGGATCTGGCCTGCTCGCTGTACCTGCGCGGAAAGAAGCAGGCCGCGCCCGGCGGGCGGCTGCACGAGTCACTCACGCTGGCCGAACAGATCGAACGGACCACGGCCAACCTGACCGGATTCCTGAGCCGGGTGGTCGACTGACCACGTGTGGCACGGCACGACAGACACAGCGGTCCCCCGAGGGCTGCTGATCAAGGCGTACGGGGCGAGCGGCCGAGAACAGCCAGCCTGCGGGGACGCTGACGCGGATGACGAAAAACGTCATTCTCTGTTTCTCTCTCAAGAGTTCGCTTCTCCTGAGGAGGATTAAGGGAATGACGTTTTTCGTCACAGTCGTCAGCAGACAGGGCACCCCGTGCCCGCTACGGGCGGTTACTGCTGCTTTGCCAGCCCGACGAACGCGCTCCACGCCTCCGGCCCGAAGGTCAGCGTGCCACCGTCACGGTCCTTGGTGTCCCGGACATGTACGCGACCAGGCAGGTTGTCGGCGACCTCTACACACTGCCCGCCCGCGCCGTTGCTGCGGCTCGACTTCCGCCACACGGCACCGGTTAGGTTGCTCATTGCTGCATCTCCTTGGCTATCACGGCTAGTAGGTCGGCCGACCGGTCCGCGTCGAGCGCCAGACCCTCAAGCGCCTTCCAAGTCACAGAGTTCAACGCAACTTCCGTCGGCCTGTCGAGGTAGAGGGCACCCGTCAACGACTCGCGGTAGACAGTAGTGGGCTCGGGGGTGCGGATTCCGAACGTGGGGAACTCCAAGATGACGAAGCCGTCGCCGGTCAGGGCGTAGTTGGGTGGAGTGGTCCGAGGCACGACGCGGATCGATGCCACCTCGGCGGCCACCTGGTTGTGAAGGTGAACTAGCTGGTTTGCCATGCCGGGGGTCGGCCGGCGCAGCACGTTCTCATCCACAATGACCTCTAGGCGCGGGGGTTCCGGCTGCTTCCGCTTCAAGATCTTCTGACGTTCCATGCGGACCTCGACCAGACGGTCGGCCTCACGTGTGGGAAGACCCGGATGCGATCGCAGTAGGCGCTCGGCGTACTCCCTGGTTTGCAGCAGTCCAGGCAGCGAGTTCGGCTCCCAGTGACGCAGCCGGGAGGCCGCCGCTTCCATCCCGACATACAGCTCGAACCAGGCCGGCAAGGTGTCGCCGTAGGCGTGCCACCAGCCGTTCGCCTTCGTTTCTGCGGCCAATTTGATGAGGGCCTGGGTCATCTCGGCATACGTGCCGTACAGCGAGCACATGGCTGCGACGTCACGAGCCTTAACCGACGAGCCCCCACCCTCGATCCGGTACATGGTGGACCGCGACCACTCCAGCGCCTCACCGGCGGCCTCTAGGGACAGTCCAGCCTCCTCCGCCCACCACGCCGAGTCCACCGGTGAGGAACCCTCGATCGCGGCTTGCAGCATCGCCGGGGTGCAGGCCGGCTGGCCGGGCAGCCGGTCGGCGTTGACCAGCGCGACCAGTTCCGGGGTGGCGGTGGTGACCGGGGTCAGCAGGGACGTGGCCATGACTGGTCAGCCTCCTCCCCTGAGCGGAGACGCCCGCCGCAGGCCGGGCTGACCACGATCAGACCCATGTACCGGATAGTGGGCTGTTATCGGGTGCCCGGGCGAGTCAGCGGCCGTTCTCCTTCTTCCAGCGTTCGGCGGCCTCGTAGCCGTCGCGTCGTCATCGACGACGACCCGACCGCGGCTCACGGTGCGACCCCGGGTAGGTACCCGGCCGCCTGTAGGTCGAACAGTTCGCGATAGAGCCCGTCCTGGGCCATCAGCTCGTCGTGGTCGCCCTGCTGGACGAGTCGCCCGTCGCGCATGACGAAGATCCGGTCGGCGTGCCGGACGTTGGCGAGCCGGTGGGTGATCAGGACGACCAGACGGTCGGGATGACGGCGCAGGTGCTGGAACATGGCGTGTTCGGCCCGCGCGTCGAGGGCGGCCGAGGGTTCGTCGCAGACCAGCAGGCGGGCGTTGCGGTAGAGGCTGCGGGCGGCGACCAGCCGTTGCCACTGGCCACCGGACAGGTCGTGGCCGTTCTTGAACTCGCGGTCGAGCAGGGTGTCGTAGCCGTACGGCAGGTCGAGGATCATGTCGTGGGCGGCGGCGGCCCGGGCGGCGTCCTCCATGCTCGGACCCGGCCGGTGTACCGGACGGTCGTGTCGTCCGATGAGGATGTTCTGCCGGGCGGTGAAGGGGAACCGCCACCAGTCCTGGCTCATCACCGCGACGTGCGAGGCAAGGCTGTACGGGTCGAGTTCGGCGGTGTCGGTGCCGTCCCAGCGGATGGCACCGGAGCTGGGCCGGTACAGCCCGGCGATGAGCTTGGCCAGTGTTGTCTTGCCCGAGCCGTTCTCCCCGACCAGGGCGATCACCTCACCCCGCCGTACGGTGAGGCTGACCTCGTCCACCGCCGGGGTGTCGGTGTCCGGGTAGCTCAAACTGACCCGGTCGAGTTCGATCGCGTCGAACCCGGTGGTGGCCCGACCGTCGGCCGGCCGGGTACGACCGTGGGCGCGGTCGAGGAAGTCGCGGTAGTCCTGGTAGTAGAGGGCGTCCTCGTACAGCGAGTTGGTGGCGAACACGGCGATCCCGAGGCTGGAGTGCGCGGACTGCAACGCCAGCAGCGCGGTCGCGGCGGCGGCGAGGGCGACCCACCCGACGAGGAGCAGACCGCCGAGGACCCCGTACACCGCGAAGCTGGCCAGCCCGGCGACGGACGCCCCGAACACGCGGGTCTTGGTCTGCGAGCGGACCAGGTCGAGATCGGCGCGGGTCTCGGCGGTCATCATCCGCCGGTACTCGCCGAGCAGGAACTCCCGCATCTGGTAGGAGCGGATCTCCGCCGCCGTGTGCCGGTTGGCCATCAGGGTGGCGAGCATCCACATCCGGCGGCGTCGGGTGATCCGGGCCAGCAGGTTCAGGTACTGGCGGCGGGCGATCCGTACCGCGGTGATCGCCTCGGGTACGGCGGCGAGCAGCAGGCAGGGCAGCAGGATGGGTTGGATGACGGCGACCGCGACGGCGGTGGCGAGCACGCCGACCACGCCGGTGATGAGGTTGACGGTGTTGTCGACGATCGAGGCCGCCTCCCGCATGCCCCGGTCCCGGGCCCGGTCCATCTCCTCGGCGAACCCGGCGTCGTCGAACGCGGCCAGGTCCACCGCCGTGGTCGCCTCGAACATCCGCAGTTCCACCCGATAGTTGATCTGCGGCATCAACCGGGCCTGGGCCCAACCGGCGGCGATCGTCAGGCCACCCTTGGCCATCACCGCCGCCGCTGCCACCGCGAGCGCCGGCAGCGCGGCGCGTACCCGGTCCGGGGTCGGACCGGCGGCGAACAACTCGGTCAGCACGGTGGTCGTGGCCAGCAGTCCGAAGGTGGTCATGAACCCGGCGGCGATGTTGAGGCCGATCGAGGCGATCGTGTCCCGGCGGCTTGTCGCCCACGCCACCCCGATCGCTTCCCGCACCAGGTGGGGCAGGCGCCGGGCCACCGCCCAGAAGCTCGTCTGCGCGACCTCGCGGGCGTGGTGCATCCAGTCGGGATCCTCCATCTCCGGCAGCACCGACTCGTCGGCGTTGTTCGTCGTCTCGTCCTGGTCCGCGGGCTGACGGGGGCTGATCACGGTCTCCACACGACCTCCTCAAGCAGCGGGTGGAACTTCGGCCGGCGCGGGGCGGCAACGGGTCTCGGGCAGGGTGCGTCACCGGGCTGCCACCGGAGTCTGGATTTGGCGGACGGGGCGTCTTCGCCGAGCGCGAGGACGAGGTACCACGCAGCGGCAGCTTACGTTCAGCAACCAGATCGAGTCACGCAGTTACCGGCGTGTCGAACACGTGTGTCAACGTCCGTACTCACGCCCTGATCGAGAGGGTCGGGGCCCCGTCGGACGCTCGTCCGGGTCACAGCCCCTAACCATCCTAGGAACCTGGACTGATAGCTCGCGGAGCGGATGGCCCGACCTGCCGGGAGTGACCTGAGGTAGCGCTTCCGGGACGGCCAGCCGACCCCGGCCCGGCGACGAGCCCCGGTGCTGACGAGTCCCAGTGTTCATGTAGCCGCCACCGGTTGGTAGGCGTCCGCCGATAGACACGCGTACGGACGTCGACACCGATGATGGTCCGGTGTGGACTGTGCCGGGCGGTCGCGGGATACCGCGGCCGGATGACATGACGAGGAGGATGCATGTCCTTGAACCTGAGGCGTTTTCGAGAGGTCGTGGCCCGTAGCGCAATGCTCGCCGCCGCGGTGGCCCTCGCGCTGCCCACCATCGCGGTACCGGCCGCAGCGCACGGCGGTGGCGGTGGCGAGCTGCGGTTCGCCACGTTCAACGCCTCCCTCAACCGGGGCACCGCCGGGGCGCTGCGGGCCGACCTGTCCACGCCGGGCAACGCACAGGCCCGGACGATCGCCGAGATCGTGCAGCGCTCCCGGCCGGACGTGTTGCTGATCAACGAGTTCGACTTCGACCCGCAGGCGGCGCGGCTGTTCCGGGACAACTACCTGGCGGTCGGCCAGAACGGCGCGAGGCCGGTCTCCTACCCGTACTGGTTCATCGCGTCCAGCAACACCGGCATCGTGTCGGGCTTCGACCTGAACAACGACGGCACGGTGGTCACCCAGCCGGGCGCGCCCGGGTACGGCGACGACGCGCTGGGCTTCGGCGCCTTCCCCGGCCAGTACGGCATGGTCGTCTACTCCCGCCACCCGATCGACACCGGGAACACCCGCACCTTCCAGAACTTCCGCTGGAAGGACATGCCGGGCGCGCTGCTGCCCGACGACCCGACCACCGCGGCACCCGGCGACTTCTACTCCCGGCAGGAGCTGGCGGCGGTCCGGCTGTCGTCGAAGAGCCACTGGGACCTGCCGATCCGGGTCGGGCACGAGACCGTGCACTTCCTGGTCAGCCACCCCACGCCGCCGGTCTTCGACGGGGCCGAGGACCGCAACGGGCGGCGCAACTTCGACGAGATCCGGTTCTGGGCCGACTACGTACGTCCCGGAGGCGGCCGCTACATCTACGACGACGAGGGGCACCGGGGCGGACTGCGACCCGGTTCCGAGTTCGTGATCGCCGGCGACCAGAACTCGGACCCGTTCGACGGCGACAGCATCCCGGGGGCGGCCCAGCAGCTCCTCGACCACCCTCGGGTCAACGCCCGGTTCACCCCGTCGAGCGCGGGCGCCGCCGAGGCCGGCGCGCTACAGGGCGGGGTCAACAGCGCCCACCGCACCAATCCCGCCCAGGACACGGCCGACTTCGCCGACGTCCCCGGACCGGGTAACCTGCGCGCCGACTACGTGCTGCCCTCGCGCGGGCTGAACGTACGCGGTGGTGGTGTGTTCTGGCCGGTGGCCGGTGACCCGCTGGCGCGGCTCACCGGCACGTTCCCGTTCCCCAGTTCCGACCACCGGCTGGTCTGGCTCGACCTCCGCGTCGGCCGATAGCCCGACCAGGTCGGCGGCCGCCGAAAGGCGAGCGGGTCCCTGGCGTACGCCGTGCGTCAGGGACCCGGATCCGCCCGGCGGCTCCCGGCGGCCGATAGTGGCTACGGCCGTTCGGGAACGCAGTTCTCGCTCGTCCGCGTGACCGTGTACTCGGCCTCGTCGTGGGTGATTTCCGACGGTGCACCGTCGAAGTGGGTCTCGACCTTGTCCCAGCCCCGGCGCTGTTCATAGTGCAGGTGCGGGGCACCGGAGTTGCCGGTGCTGCCGACCCGGCCGATCTGCTCGCCCATCTCGACTCGCTGACCGACCCGGACCGACGGTGGTTCCAGCAGGTGGAGGTACTGCGTCTCCCACCTGCCACCGTGGTCGATCTTCACCCAGTAACCGCCGCCGCGCCCGCGCGGGCCGTCCGGGTTGTCGGGGGTGCGGTCGCCCAGGGATCCGTTGATTCCCGCCTCGGTGACCGCGCCGGCGTAGGACGCGAGCACCGGGCGTCCCCAGGCCTCGCCCTCGGTGGGAAACAGGTCGACGTCGTAGTCGTCGTGGCCGGGGTAGGTGCCGAGCTGCCAGGTCTCGCCGCAGGGAACGGGGAGCTGGAAGAGCGGGCGCGGGCCCGGCGGCCGCAGCATCGTCACGACGACCACGACCACGGCGAGAACGGCCGCGACCGCACCGAGCGCGAACACGGCCCATACGGCGCGGACCCGGCAGCGGGTACGGGGGCTGGTCGGGCGGCCGGTCGTCATCACCCCGAGCCTGCCAGACGCCGGCAAGGCGGGCGACCTTCAGGGGGCGCGGGAGCGGGCCGACGGATCGGACCCAACCGGCTGGCCACGACGGTCCGGGCTATCGGAGGCGAGGTCCGAGGTGCAGGCCCCCGCTGGCATCGAGCACCTGGCCGGTGATCCACCTGGCGTTGTCGGAGGCCAGGAACGCGACGATGTCGGCGATGTCGGCGGCATCCCCCAGCCGGTTCAGGGCGGTGCGTTCGGCGACGAACTCCGCGAACCCGGGTGCCTCGAAGAACGATCCGTTCGTCGCTGTCCGGGTGGCGCCCGGCGCGACCGCGTTCACCGTGATCCCGCGCACGCCCAGTTCGTTGGCGAGCGTCCGGCTCATCGTCTCGATCGCTCCCTTGGTCATGGCGAAGGAGGTCTGGGTGGTGTTGGCCATCCGGGTGGCGACCGACGAGATCGTGATGATCCGCCCGCCGTCCCTCAGCGCCGGCAGGAGCCTTCGGACCAGGAAGTACGGGGCCTTGACGTTGACCGCGAAGAGGTGGTCGAACTGCTCCGGGGTTGTGTCGTCAATGGATCCTGCCGGTGCCGCGGCCGCGTTGTTGACCAGGATGTCGAATTGCCCGCCGCTGAGACCGGCTTCGAAACCGCGGACGACGGTGTCGACGTCGCCCTCGACGCCGAGTTCGGCCCGGACCAGGAATCCGGTCCCGCCGACGGACTCGACCGCCGCCAGCGTCGACTTCGCGCCGGTCTCGTCGGAGCCGTAGTGCACGGCCACGGCGGCGCCGGCGGTGGCGAGCCGGATGGCGATCGCCTGCCCGATTCCACGCGACGCGCCGGTCACCAGGGCGACGCGGCCGACGAGTTCTCGCCCACGGCCATCGCGGTTAGTCTCTGTCATGATGGTAGTGTCTACCACATGAGCGAAATCGGATCCACCCTCCGGGATCGCCGCCGAGCGGAGACCCAACGCACGATCCAGATCCAGGCGGTACGACTGTTCATCGAGCACGGTTATCAATCGGTCACCGTGAACCAGGTCGCCGAGGCCGCGGGCGTCTCGCCGATGACGCTGTACCGGCACTTCGCCACGAAGGAGGACCTGGTCCTCGTCGACCAGATCGACCGACTCATCGCCGAGCGGATCGCCGCTGGACCTCCTGACGGTTCCCCGGTCCAGCGGATCGGCCGGGCCCTGATCGAGACCGCGGCCGCGATCACCGGTTCCCCGGATGGCGCCAACGAGCTACTGCTCGACCGCCTCAAGTTGATGATCAGCACGCCAGCCCTCCGGGCAAGGCATCTGGACAGCCAATACGCCATGCAGCAGGCCATTGTCGACGCCCTGTGCGGTGAAAACGCCGACGCCGAGACCGAGTTCCGGGTCCGGGCCTCGTCCGGCGCCTGCCTCGCCGCACTGCACGTCGCGCTGACCCGCTGGGCCGGTGAGGACGGCCGGCCCGACCTCCCCGATCTGATCGCCACAGCGCTTTCCGCCGCCCTCGACGGGCAGGCCGACCGGTAGGAGACGGTCGACAAAGCCGCGCCCGCCGGCCCGACCGCGTACTAGCGGTAGTAGCCGTCGACCGGGATGCGCGCCTCGTCGGGCAGGGACGGACCTTCGTGCGGCACGACCGGGAACCCGCCGGACGGCTTCAGGGCCAGGAGTTGCTCGGTGGACAGCGCGTACACGACACGGCCGAGCCCGGAGCGTTCGATGGCACCGGTGCACATGTTGCACGGCTGGCAGCTGGTGTACATGGTCGTGCCCGCCGCCGTGTCGGCCGCGAGTTCTCGGCCCGCCCACCTGGCCGCGACGGTGGCCGCGGGTGCGGCGCTGGGCGCGGTCCTGCTCGGCCAGGTGGCCCTCGTCGGCCCGGCGGCCGCAGTGCCCGGCCTGCTGCTCAGGACGACGTTCGGACCGAGCGACAGCGTCGCCAAGACGCAGAGGGCGATCTGCCCGTCGGGCACCAGGGTCATCGGCGGCGGCGGTGCGGTCACCGGATCGGGGCCCGGACAGGTCGGTCTGGACATCATGCTGCCGCTGGCCGACGCCAACCTCTACTCGGTGACCGGCCGCGAGGACGCCAACGGCGTCGCCGGCAACTGGGCGGTCACCGCCAGCGCGCTCTGTGCCCCACCGCCCGCCGGCCTTGAGGTGATCAACGGTCAGTCGGCGATCAACTCCGTCAACCCGAAGTTCCTGGAGCTGTCCTGCCCGGCGGGCAAGCGGGTGCACGGGGTGGGCGGTGAGATTGTCGGCGGCAACGGTCAGGTACGCCTGACCGAGATGCGGGCCACCTCGTTGACGACGGTGACCGTCCGCGCCGCCGAGGACGAGGACGGCTTCGGCAGCGACTGGAAGGTCCGCGCGTACGCCGTCTGCGCGGCCTGACCGACCAGCCGTACCCGTGGTCCCGCGTCGATTCGTCGGCGCGGGACCACGGCTGTTGCGCTCCACCCATCCGGCGCCCCTGGCGGCCTCGTCACGCCACCGGCCGCCACGACGTCAGCCCGTCGGTTGCTCCTGGAGCCACAGTCCGATGCGCACCGCCTCCACGGTCAGGTCCAGCAGTTCCTGCCGTTGCTCGCTGCCGCCGGGGACTCGGCGCAGCAGTTCGGCGCGTACCCGTGACAGCGCGCCCTCGGCGAGCGGCTGCACCGCCGTCACCGCGTCGGCGAGAACCCGCAACGCGTCGGTGAGCGGCGTCTCGGGCCGGCTCGCCGCCCTGGCCGCGAGCACCGCCCGTACGCCGAACACCGCGAACGCGCCGTCCGGCCGCCGGATCAGCACGCCGCTGTTGGTGAGCGCGTGCATCAGATCCGGATTGGTACGCAGCACGCTGCTGATCGTCGCCGCCGGCAGGATGAACTGCCCGAGTACCAGGTCGGGGTCGAGCAGGGCCCGGATCGCCTCCAGGGGAAGGCCCTGGCCCTGCAACTGGGCGACGTTGCGCATGCGGGTCAGATGCGACCGGTCGTAATACGGGGTACGGCCGATCCGGGCCGGCGGCTGTAACAGTCCTCTCGTGTGGTACGAGCGGATCGTGCGTGGAGTGAGACAGACCTCGGCCGCGAAACGATCAATAGTCATCAACTCTGGTCACTACCTTCGATCATCGTCGCGGTGATTCCGGAGCCCCGGGCGGAAGCACCACAGACAGTTGTCACAGTCGCACCACCCCCTCACGGCCAAGCCCGAGAGGGAAAGCAGAAGGATTCACGGAGGAGACGAACGCCGCTGCCACACTTCGGCGAGAGTGAGCTGTCAGCTGATCTCACCCGTCCGAGCGCATCCGCCCGGAGCAGTTGCGGCGAGGCATTTCGTGGATATTTCTCCATCCTCCCTGAATCCAGATTGTGACAGTGTCGCGATAAGCAGAACATAAGGTGTCCATCAATGCGTTGGCCACCCGCGCACACCCGACGCCGCCGCCCTCCGGACGCCCGAGCGACCCTGCGCCGTTTTGCGACACAGCAGGCAGTTAGCGCGTTTTACCATGGTGTCCGCACTTTACGGGCGAGTGGCCGACACATTGGCGACGCCGATCGAGACGCTCGATCGCAGCGACCCGCCCGTAGTCAATTTGGTCCGACATCAATTTGTACCAAGTTGACCGTTCTTGCCGCCCGCGCTCCGCCCACTAATGGAAGCCGCCCACATCGATCACGATTAGGGCAAGCCAGGCCCCCTGTCACCGCCCACGAATCAGCCTCCCGTACACCGATGGGCGTCGGCCGTGCGACGCATATCCGACGGCAATCGGATTGACAAAAACCGCACTGACCGTTCGTCGTATCCGCAAAGGACGATCAGGGGAGCCCGAAAAAGGATGAATATTCAGCACTATCCATGTCTCGTGGAAGGAAACGCTTCCGTTTATATGAGCGATCCCACGAACTGCCGATCCTTATTGGTGTCCGCGAAATCCAAGACTTCAGGGAGGTCCCAGGATGAACGTTTCCGCAACTTCCGGGCAAAAGGGGAGAGGCTTCCGCACTCTCCTGCTACAGGGGACGCTGGCCGTGGCCATGCTCTTCGCGGCCGCGATGATCGCCAGCCCCGCTCAGGCGGGGGTGGACGGCACCCACAAGGTCGCCCCGACGTCCGGCACCCAGGCCGGCGTCGCCGCGCCGGCAGCCACGCCGAACGGCGCCACGGTCCTCGGTAAGGACTCGGTCGTCAAGCCGAACTGGGCGTACAGCTACACCCTGTACTACACGCCGCCGAACTTCGTCGAGGCGTACATCACGGTCACCTCGGGTTACGTCCTCTTCGGCGTGTTCTGTGACGGCTACGGCTGGGTCTATGTCGGCTGGCTCCCCGTGGGCAGTTGGTACGCCTGGGTGAACTGTGGAAGCTACACGGCGACCCAGTACCAGTTCATCGGGTCCGACTGAACCACGCGGACGGGTCACTGACCCGCAGACAGGGTGCGGCTCCCCGGATACCGGGGAGCCGCACCTGCGCGGGTACCCCGGGGACGGCCCGCCCGACGGGACCCGGACGACGGCGCGCCGCCCACCGGTTCAGCTCGTGGCCAGCGCCTCGGTCGGCGCCAGCCAGGCGGCGCGCACCGCCGGGTAGACCCCGGCGAGCACGCCGGTGACGATCGCTATCCCGATGCCACCGAGCAGTGCCTGCGGCGGCAGCACGGCGGGCCACCGTTCGTGCACCGCGTACCCGGCCGTGACCGCCGTGCCGAACAGCAGGCCGAGCCCGCCACCGATGCCGGTGAGCAGCACCGACTCCGCCAGGAACTGCCCGGCGACATGCCGGCGACTGGCCCCGAGCGCCCGGCGCAGGCCGATCTCCCGACGGCGCTCCAACACCGAAATGATCATCGTGTTGGCCACCCCGATCCCGCCGACCAGCAACGCGACCGCCCCGAGCCCGAGGAACAGCGAGGAGTACGCCCGTTCGACCAGCCGTTGCGCGGCCAGCGCGTCGGACGGCCGGGAGACGAGTACCTCGTCCGGGCGCTGCGGGTTGGCGGTACGCCCCAGCACCGCCCGCACGTCGTCGACGGCCGCGTCGTCGGTCCGTACGAAGATCTTCTCGGGCAGGCCGTCGAAGCCGAGATAGCTCTGCGCCGCCGGCCAGCCGACGAGGACCGAGTTGTCGATCTCCGGGGCCAGTGGCAGGGAGGCGAGCACCCCGATCGTGGTGAACCAGCGGTCACCGATCCAGACCGGCGGCGCGGGCTGGCCCGGACGTGGCTCGATACCGAGCAGTTCGCTGGCCCGGGAGCCGAGCACCACGACCGGATACCGCTCGGTCGCGGCGTCCAGGAACACACCGGCGCGCGTCGTCGTCTCCAGCACGGACAGCAGATCCAGCCGGGCGGCGGCGACCGCCAGTCCGTTGGTTTCCCGTTCCGGCACCCGATCGGAGCGCCGTACGGTCGCCGAGGTGTAACCGACCGCGCTGGCGCCGCGTACCGGGGCGATGTGGCTGATCATCAGGACGGACTCCGGCGGCAGCGTGGCCGGCTGTCTGGTGACCACGTCCTGCCCCGGCGTGACGGTGAGCAGGTTCGGCCCGAGCGCCGCCAACCCGGCCCGCACCGCCGCCTGGTTCGACGCCGGGATGCCGATCACCGCGATCAGGGCGGCGATGCCGATGGCGATGCCCAGCGCCGCCAGCACGGTCCGGGCCGGACGGGCCCGGATCCCGACCGTGCCGAGCCGGAGCAGGTCGGCCAGGGGCAGCCGGGTACCCGGTGGAAGTTCGACGCTCATCCGGACTCCTCGCGATAGACCACCCGATCGGCGCGGATCTCGCCGTCCAACATTTCCACCCGACGGGGCAACCGCCCGGCGATGGCCGGGTCGTGCGTGATCACCACGATCGTGGTGCCCTCGCCGTTGAGTTCCCGCAGCAGCCCGAGCACCTCGCCGCCGACGGCGGAGTCCAGGTTTCCGGTCGGCTCGTCGGCCAGCACGATGCTGGGACGGTTGACCACGGCCCGGGCGATGGCGACCCGCTGCCGCTCCCCGCCGGAGAGTTCGGTCGGCAGATGGTCGGCCCGGTGCGACAGCCCGACCCGGTCCAGGGCCTCGTCCGCCCGTGCCCGCCGGTGCCGGGCCGGCACCCCCCGGTACACCTGCGCGGCCATCAGGTTCTCCCGCGCGGTCAGCCCGTCGGTCAGGTGGAATGCCTGGAAGACGAACCCGATCCAGGAGGCCCGCACCGCCGAGAGCCGACGGTCGCCCAGCCGGTCGGTCTCGTGGCCGTTGATCCGTACGGTGCCGGAGGTGGCCCGGTCGAGCGTGCCCATCAGGTGCAGCATGGTCGACTTGCCGGAACCGGACGGACCGACGACGGCGAGCATCTCGCCCGGATACACGCGCAGGTTCGCGTGCCGCAACGCGTGGATGCCGCCCGGGTAGGTCTTCGAGACGTCCGCCAGTTCCATCACCGGCGTCATCCGGCACTCACCACCCGTACGCCCTCGGTCAGCCCGGCGCCGGACACCTCGACCAGGCCGTCGGCGAACAGGCCGAGTTCCACCGCGAGGTACCGCTGGTCACCGTCGGCGGCCTCGATCCCGTACCCGCCCTCGCGCAGCGCGAGCAGGGCCTGGACCGGTACGGCCAGCACGTCGTCGCGGCGGGCGCCGGTGAACCGTACGGTCACCGGGCCGGCGTCGATGCCGCCGGCCACCGCCGCGTCGTCGAAGGTGGCCGTCACCGCCAGCTTCGGCTGCTTGTCGTCCTCGCCGTTGGCGGTGCCGACCGAGGCGACGGTAACCGTGGCGGACCGCCCGCCGGGCAGGTCGACGGCGGCCTTCGCCCCGGGTCGGGCGAACCCGCGCTGGGATTCGTCCAGCTCGACCCGGACCAGCCGCCCGACGCCGGTGACCGCGAGCACCGGCCCCTGGGCGGAGCCGCCGAGTTGCCCGGTGACCTCGTCGACCCGTACGTCGGCGGGCAGGACCACGACGTCGCCGACGTCGATCCGGCCGGTCTCCGGCAGCTTCGACGCCCGCTGCCAGCGCTTGATCGCCCGGCCGGTGCTGGCCCGGAAGGTGCTGTCCAGCTTGCCCACGTCGTAGCCGAGGGCGTGCAGGTTCCGCTTGAGGATGAGCACGTCCGGCCCGGCGGTCACGCCGGGACCGAGGGAGCGGTACATCGGGGTGTCGCCGATGATCATCGCAACCATCCTGGCGTCCACCGAGTAGAGCCGGCCGCCCCGCTCGACCACCGTCCCCGGCCGGGGCAGCCAGGTGAGGGTGCCGGCCCTGCGGCCGGCCACCGGGCTGGGCTCGCCGTAGCCGACGGTACCGCTCGCCGCTATGCGTTCGACCAGGTCCGTCCGGGCGACGATGGCGGTCGTCCGGGGCGCGCTGTCGCGCACCGGGTCGACCGGCACCCGTTGCAGCCGACTGAACGCCACCACACCCCCGGTGCTGAGGACGACCACGGTGACGACACCACCGAGCAGCCACCGTTGCCGTCGGCGCCGCACCCGTGCCGGCCCCGTGGGGTACGCCGGCCCCGCCGCACCGGACGGCCCGGCCGCAGCCGTGGTGGACGGCTCGCTCACGACCCGGTGCCCGGGGTGTTCCCGCCGTAACCGGCCTCCCGCTGACACTCGCGCAGCTTGGCCAGTACGGTCGGATCGTTGAGGTTGAGCCCCGGCGGGATCGCCCGCGCCCCGTTGCCGGCGCCGCTGTGCGGGTCGGGGTCGGGGTAGTCGACGCCGGCCGCGCGCATGCACTTCGCGAGGATTCGTTCCTGCTCCAGCACCTCGGGGCGCAGCGGTTGCGGGTCGCCGCCGTTGGGCAGGTGCTGGCGGCACTGCTCCAGCGCGGCCAGTCGGCGCTGTCGCTGGTCCGGCGACTCGGTTTCGTCGACCTCGTTGGACAGCGGACCGGTGTTGCCGTCCAGGGAACGGGGTTCCGATTCCGCACCGAGATCGACCCCGTTGTCCTTCATGCACTCGGTGAAGTCGTCCCGCTCGGCGGCCGGGGCCAATGTCGGTGTGGCCGAACCGGATACCGAGGCCACCTCACGATCGGACCGGTCGGAACCCTCGCGGGAACAACCGCCGGTCAACAGGACCACCGTCAGCAGGACGGGTAACATCCATTGTCGTCGCATGATTTCTCCTAGTCAGGAGGATGTCGATTGTCACCGACAGGTCTACTCGCCGACTGATATGGGTGGCGTAAGCGATATTGCTTATCTCCTACTTACGACTGTTTCATGCACAATGGAGAGCGCAAACGGAGATAGGAGTTGAATGCGCGTACTGATCGTGGAGGACGAGACGGTGCTCGCCGAGGCGACCGCGGAAGGGCTGCGCCAACAGGCGATGGCGGTGGACACCTGCGGGGACGGCGCGGTCGCCCTGGAGCTGATCAGCGTCAACCGGTACGACGTGGTCGTCCTCGACCGGGACCTGCCCGTCGTCCACGGGGACGACGTCTGCCAGGCGATCGTCGCCGCCGGCGGCGAAACCAGGGTGATCATGCTGACCGCCTCGGTCGAGCTGGACGACCGGGTGTACGGACTCAACATCGGCGCGGACGACTACCTGACCAAGCCATTCGCACTCGCCGAACTCATCGCCCGGGTCCAGGCACTCGGTAGACGCGCACGACCCGCACTCCCCCCGGTGCTCCGCCGGGCCGGTATCGAACTCGACGTACCCCGGCACCAGGTGTTCCGGGACGGCCGGTTCGTCGCGCTATCCCGGAAGGAGTTCGCCGTCCTGGAAGTGCTGATGCGGGCCGAGGGAGCCGCGGTCAGCGCCGAGGAACTATTGGAGAAGGCATGGGACGAGCACATCGATCCGTTCACCAACGCGGTCCGGGTGACGATAATGACGCTGCGCAAGAAACTCGGCTCCCCGTCGGTGATCGAGACACTGGCCGGCGTCGGCTACCGGCTGGGCGGCTAGCCCTGCCGCTGTCGCTGTCCCGTCGGCTCACCTTCAAGGGACACCTGGCCCTGCTCTGCGGCGGGATGTTCGTCCTCAGCGCGACCGTCCTGCTCGCGATCAACTACCTCCTGGTCCGCGCCGCCCTCCCACCGGCCGTGGCCGAGGGCGCCGAAACCGGCCACAGCGGTCCGACCTCGATCGTCCGGCCGATCGAGGCCGACACCGTCGCCGAGTACCGGATCGACGTACTGAACACGCTGCTCGCCCAGTCCAGCGTCACGCTGTCCATCACGCTCCTGCTGGCGCTGCTGGTGGGCTGGATCGTGGCCAGCCGGATGCTCCGGCCGGTACGGGCGATGGCCGCCACCGCGCGGCGGCTCAGCGCCGACAACCTCGACCAGCGGATCCGGATGCAGGGTCCCCGGGACGAGCTGACCGACCTCGCCGACACCTTCGACAAGATGCTCGACCGGCTCTCGGCCTCGTTCGACAGCCAGCGCCGCTTCGTCGCCAACGCCTCGCACGAACTGCGTACGCCGCTGGCGGCGCAACGCACGCTGGTCGAGGTCGCCCTGGGCCGGGACACCAGCGATCCGTCGGTACGCGACCTGTGCGGGCGCCTGCTCGCCATGAACGTACGGATCGAGTCGATGATCGAGGGGCTGCTCGTACTCGCCCGCAGTGACCGGGGCCTGGACGTCCAGGAGCCGGTCCGCCTCGACCAGGTGGCGGCCTCGGTGATCGACGCGCAACGCGGTCCGGCCGCCCGCGCCGGGCTGCGCATCCACAGCGAGTTGACACCGCAACTGGTCGACGGGGAACGGGTGCTGCTGGAGCGGCTGGTGAACAACCTGGTCGACAACGCGATCAAGTACAACCACCCGGGCGGCCAGGTCTGGCTGCGGGTGGGCGGCGGTACGGCACTGCGGGTCGGCAACACCGGCCCGACGGTGCCGGTCACCTCCACCTCCGAGCTGTTCGAACCGTTCCGGCAGCTCCGCCGCGGCCGGGACGGCTCCGGGCACGGGGTCGGTCTGGGGCTGTCGATCGTCGCCTCGATCGCCTCGGCGCACCGGGGCTCGGTACACGCCGACCCACGCGACGGCGGCGGCCTCGACGTCGTCGTCCGGCTGCCGCGCTCCGCGTCGGCGTCCTTCCTGCACCCTGAGGACGGACGAAGGACGTCGTCGGGCACACGGGCCCAACCCTGACCCCGGCCGGGTGGCCGCCGCGAGTGCTCAGGCGCCGGGCAGCGGGCGGTCCGGGTGCTCGCAGGCGTCGGCGAGCAGGTCGACGTAGCTGGCCACCCAGGCGCGAGCGGTTCCGTCGGTGAGCCGGTCCAACGGGTACTCCAGATAGCCGTCGAGTCGGTCCGGGCCGGGTACCAGACCGAACATCAGCGCACCCCGCTCGGCGTCGGTCGGCACGTCGTGCACCCGTACGGCCAGGTCGGGCAGGTCGAGCCGCATGTCCAGGGTGTTCTGGAACGCGAAGCTCACCATCACCCCGGCCGGCATCGCGCCGCCCGCCGGCCCGAGGAACTGCCGGTAGATCCAGGCGGTGGGCAGCAGGTTGTCGATCCCGGCGAAGAGGCCGGCGGCGGTCTGGTCGACGAGGTCGGCGAACGTCGCGGCGGCGGCCGTACGGATCCGCAGCGGCAGCGCCGTGGTCATCACGGCGACCGCCTCCTCGTACGCCCGGGGTGAGCGGTTCGCGTGTGGCACCGACAGCGTCACGTCGGGCTGTCCGCTGAGCCGGGCCAGCAGGACCGCCATCGCGGCGGCGGTCACCGCGTTCACGGTGGCGCCGCGCGCCCGGGCGAGCGCTTCGGCGGCCAGCCGGGCCCGGTCCGGGATCTCGAACCGGTGGGTGGCGGCGCGTCCGCTGGCCCGGTCCGGGGCGGGGCCGTCGAACGGCAGGTCCAGGGTGAGCGGCCCGTCGCCGAGGTGCTCGGCCCAGTGGGCGAGCCGGCGGCGTCGGGTCGGCTCGTCCCACTGCTCCCGCTGCCAGCGGGCGTATCCGGTGCACTGCGCGGCGGGCGGGCCGAGGTCGGCCACACCCCCGGTGAGCGCGCTGCGGTAGCCGGCGGCCAGGTCGCGCAGCAGGACCGAGATGGCCCAGCCGTCGCAGGCGACGTGGTGCACGACCAGGACCAGCCAGGACTCACCCGGATCGAGGCGGATCAGGGCGTACCGCAGTGGCGCCTCGGCGGCCAGCGTGAACGCCGGCTCCACCACCGCCCGGCAGGCGGCCTCGGCCCGTACCCGCGCCTGGTCGGGCGGGAGTGCGGTCAGGTCGACAACCGGCAGCGGGACCGGCCGATGGGCGATGATCCGCTGGATCCGGGTGTCGCCGTCGCGCCCGAGCCGGGCCCGGAGCGCGTGGTGCCGGGCGACCAGCCCGTCGACGGCGGCGTCGAGCGCGGCGACGTCGAGTACGCCGACCAGTTCCAGCCGCAGCCCGACGTTCCAGCCGCTGGAGTTCCCGGTCCGCTCGACGTTCTCGATCATCCGGTCCTGCTGGGCCGAGAGCGGCGCCCGCGTCACCTCACGCTCGTCGGCCGGTCCGGCCAGCCAGCGCAGAAGCTCACCCTTGTACGACCGCAGCGCCGCCACCAGCTCCGGCGTCATCACCGCCGCCGGGGCGTCGTAGCGCAGTGTGCCGTCGACGCCGGTGAGTCGTACGTCGCGGACGGCGAGGTACTCCAGGACCTCCTCGAAGGTCACAGCGTGCCCCGTATCCGTCCGGCGTGACCGTTGATCGCGGGTGTGGCGTGCTCGCGCAGCCGGCCGACCATGGCGGAGACGGTAGGGGCGCGGAAGAAGTCGAGCGCCGGGTACTCGACGCCGGTCGCCTCGCGTACCCGGTTGAGCAGGCGCAGGGCGTTGATCGAGTGCCCGCCGAGGGTGAAGAAGGAGGACGCGTCCCCGATCTGCTCCGGTGCCCGGTCGAGTTCGGCGGCCCAGAGCGCCCGTACCGTTTCCCCGATGTCGTCGGTGACCTCGGCGACCGGCGGCGGCGGAGGCGGCACGGGCGCGGGCAGCGGCGGCGCCGGGCGCGGCGGCGGCACCGGCAGGGTGGGGGTGGGCAGGCCGGTACGGATCGTCGGCTCCGGCAGGCCGGCCCGGTCGAACTTGTTGTTGCCGGTCTGCGGCAGCACCGGCAGCAGCGCCCACACCCGGGGGATGAGCACGTCGGGCAGCTCGCGGGCCATCGCCGTCACCAGCCGGTCGGCGATCCCGTCGTGCGGTACGCCCGGCGCGGGCACCACGTACCCGGCCAGGTACACGTCCCCGTTGTGGTCCCGACGGGCCACCACTATGCCGTCGGCGACCAGGTCCAGTCCGCGCAGTACGGCCGACGCCTCCCCCGGCTCGACCCGGTTGCCCCGGATCTTGACCTGGTCGTCGGCCCGCCCGAGGAACACGAGCACCCCGTCGGTGGTCCACCGGACCAGGTCGCCGCTGCGGTAGAAGCGGGCACCGGGTCCGCCGCCCGGATCGTCCACGAACCGTTGCGCGGTCAGCTCGGGCCGGTTCAGGTACCCGCGCCCCACCCCGGCCCCGCCGATGAACAGCTCCCCCACCGCACCGAGCGGAGCCAGGTTGCCCCGCTGGTCGCGTACCTCGACGTGGATGTTGTCCAGCGGGCGGCCGATCGGGATCGGGCCGGCGGATGCCTTCGACGCGTCGGCCACCACGTCCACCACCACGACGACCGTGGTCTCGGTCGGCCCGTAGATGTTGTGCAGCACGTACGGCAGGTCGGGGTGCGGGCGTACCCGGAGCTGCTGGCCGCCGACGGCCAGGTGGCGCAGGCGTGGCTGGGCCACGACGGGCAGCGAGAGCAGCCCCTCGCCGATCGGCGTGGGCAGCATCGCGATGGTCACCCCGGCGGTACGCATCCAGCGGGCGAGCGCCATCGAGTCCAGGCGCACGGCGTCGTCGGCGATCGTCAGGCTGGCGCCGGCCATGAGGATCGGCCAGATCTCCAGCATGGAGGCGTCGAAACTCTGCCCGCAGACGGCGGCGCCGCGATCGGCGGCGGTCAGCTCCAGCTTGTCGTGGTACCACCGGCACAGGTTCAGCACGCTGCGGTGGGTGATGACCGTCCCCTTCGGCCGGCCCGTCGAACCGGACGTGTAGATCACGTAACACGGCGCGTCCGGGTCGTCCGCCACCCGCGTCAGGGCGCCGCGCACGGTGGCCTCGTCCACCTCCACGTCGAGGTAGACCGGGCGGACGCCGTCGGGCAGGTCCGGCGGCTCGTTGCCCTCGGTGGTCAGCACCACCCGGGCACCGCTGTCCGAGATCATGAAGTGCACCTGCCGGTCGTTGAGCAACGGATCCAGCGGCAGGTAGGCCGCGCCCGTACGCAGCACCGCCAGCGTGGCCACGACGAACTCCGGCGACCGGGGCAGCCACAGCGCCACGATCTCACCGGCCCCGACGCCCAGCGTGGCCAACCGGTCGGCGAGCACCGAGGCCCGCTCGTCGAGCTGCCGGTAGGTCAGCACGCTGCCGCCGCCGATCAGCGCCACGCTCTGCGATGTCCGGTGCGCCCACTGCCGTACCGCGTCGTGCAGGCAGCCCGACGGCAGCTCGCGGCGCCGGCCGGTGCCCCAGCGGGCCAGCTTCTCCCGGTCCGCGTCGAGAACGCCGACCAGCGCCGAGATCGGCGTACGGGGGTCGCGGGCCGCCGCCTCCAGGATCGCGACCAGGTACGACAGCAGCCGCTCGACGCTGCTCGAATCGAACAGGTCGGTGTCGTACTCCAACCGGCAGCCGATCCCGTCGGCGTGGTTGGTCACGTAGAGGCTCAGGTCGACCACCGCGCGCTCGGCCCGGTGTTCCAGCGTACGGGCGCCGACGCCGGGCAGGTCAAACCGGAACGCGTCGTCGTTTTCGAACTCGACAATGGTCTGGAAGATCGGGTTCCGGCCGGGGTCCCGGACCGGCCGCACCGCGCGTACCACCGAGTCGAGCGGGACGTGCGCGTGGTCGTACCCGTCGAGTGCGGTGCCGCGTACCCGCCCGAGCAGGTCGGCGAAGGTCGGATCGCCGGACAGGTCCAGCCGCAGCGCGATCGTGTTGAGGAAGAACCCGACCACCTGTTCGGCGCCGGCCGGCCGGTCCGACACCGGTGTGCCCACTATCAGGTCGTCGGTCCGGGTGAACCGGCGCAGCGTGGCCGCGTACCCGGCCAGCATGGTCATGAACAGCGTGCTCCGGTGCTCGCCGCCGAGCCGGCGCAGTCGCATCGACAGCTCCGGGTCGAGCGTACGGCGCACCGACGCGCCGTTGCCGGCCTGCACGGTCGGGCGCGGGCGGTCCGTCGGCAGGTCCAGCACCGGCAGGTCCCCGGCCAGCCGCTCCCGCCAGTAGTCCAGCTCCGCGCCGGTGCCGGGGGCATCGCCGTTGGCGCCGCTGTCGCGGGTGCCGCTGCCGTGGGTGCCGCTGCCGTAGGCGCCGCTGGCGTGGGTGCCGCTGGCGTGGGTGCCGTTGGTGCTGGCGGCCTCCCGGTGGGCCAGGTCCAGACAGTCCAGGGGCAGATCCGGCAGGTCGGCCGGGTGCCCGGTCAGCTCCGCCCGGTACAGCGCGGACAGGTCCCGGGCCAGCACCGTCGCGGAGGTCGCGTCGAGGACTATGTGGTGGAACGAGAGCACCAGCACGTGCCGCTCGTCGGACCAGCGCAGCAGCCGGCTCACGAACAGCGGGCCGGTGGCCAGGTCGAACGCGCGTCGACTCTCGGCGGCCAGGGCCGACCGTACGACGTCGTCCTCGTCCCGGCCGGTGTGCTGCTCGACGGCGAAGTCCAGGGTGCCCCGGCCGAGCACGATCTGCACCGGTTCGCCGTCCCGCTCGCGGAACACGGTACGCAGCGCGCCGTGCCGGGCCACCAGCCGTCCGAGCGCGGTGTGCAGCGCCGGCACGTCCAGCCGCCCGTCGAGTCGTACGGCGGTCGGCTCGTTGTAGGCGCCCCGGCCCGGGTTCAACCGTTCGAGGAACCACATCCGCGACTGCCCGCGCGACAACGGCCCCGACCGGTCCGGACCGACCCGCGGGCCCGCGCCCAACGCGGCCGTGTCGACGTCGACCGGCACGAGCGGTGTGGAAGCGGGCGCCGTGACAGCAGGCGGCGCGACAGCAGGCGGTCCGGCCGGCGCGGTTCGCGCCTCGTGGTAGCGGGCGCGCAGGCGGTCGAGGTGCGGCAGCCCCGCCCGCAGCTGCTCCGGCCGCACCCCGAAGTCCACCAGCGCGGCCACCTCGTCCACGCCCGCCGCCGTGAGCGCGTCGATCAGCGCGGCGCCCTGCTCGGGCGAACCGATCAGCGCGCGGGACTCGCAGTACCGGTCGTAGGCGCGCCGGAACACGTAGTCCAGGTCCTCCTCGCGGGCGTCCTGGAGGTCGACCCGGAAGCCGAGACTGTTGGTCAGCTGCCCGAACAGCGACAGCGAGGACCGCATGTACGCCCGCAGCGGCGCGAACGCCTCGGACCGGGCCCGCCCCGAGTCCTCGCCGAGGTAGGTGTGCACGAGCACGACGACCCGGCCGCCCCGTGGGTCGAGCCCGTGCGCGGCACGGGTCTTGCGATAGCGCGCGATGTTGTCGGCCAACTGCTCCACCGACTGGCTCATCAGGTTGGTGACGATGCCGAGGTCGTGCTCGGCCGCCCGCTGGTACGACTCCGGGTTGCCGACGACCGCGACGAACATCGGTGGCACCGCCTGTACGGGGCGCGGCAGGGTGCGTACCTCGATGGTCTCGCCGGTGCCGGAGCGGCGTTGCACCGCCTCCCCTCGCCAGAGGCGTCGTACCTGGTCGAGGTGGCCGTACATGACGTCGCGGGCGGGTGCGAAATTGTCCGGGGCGAGCACGAAGTCGCCCGCGTGCCAGCCCGGCGCGCAGCCGATCCCGACCCGTCCGCCGGACAATCGGTCCACCATGGACCATTCCTCGGCGACCCGGATCGGGTCGTGCAGCGGCAGCACCACCGAGCCGGCGTGCAGCCGGATCCGGCTCGTCTCGCGGGCCAGCGCGGCGGCCAGCACCACCGGGTTGGGGAACACGCCGCCGAAGGAGTGGAAGTGCCGCTCCGGAATCCACACCGCGTGGAACCCGTGCTCGTCGGCGAACCGGGCGGTCTCGACAATCGACTCGTACGGGTCGACCGGATCCCCGTCGTCCGCCGTCGCGTCCTGCGGGTAGTCCCCGAAGAAGTACACACTGAAATCCGGCGCCGCCCGCACCACCCCCGGCTCTACCGGCTCGGTCGCCGGGAGCACCGGCACGGGTGCCGGCACGGGTGCCACGGCCGGCAGCGGTGCGGACGCGGGTACGGCGGTTACCTGCGGGCGGGTCAGGAAGCCGGCCGCGCGCATCTCCCGCAGCGAGCGTTCCACCGCGTCGATGACGGCGTCGACGTCGTCGTCGGTGTGTTCGGTGGAGAGGAAGAAGTTGCGCCACTCCCAGACGTACACGCCCTTGAGCAGCAGGTGGTGGTAGAGCAGTTCGAGGTCGGCCCGGTGCTCGAAGCGGAACTGGGAGCCGAAGTGGCCGAGCCGGACCGGATACTCGTCCTCCTCGAAGAATGCGTTCAGCGTGCCGACCAGCCGGTCGGTCCGGGTGTTGAGCGCCTGTTGCAGGTCCGGGCTCTGCTGCTTCAGCCGGGTCAGTACGGCACGGGCGGCCACCATCGACACCGGATGCTGGATGTAGGTGCCGCCGAAGAAGGTCGTCTCGCGCTCGGGGCGGCTGTCGTCGCCGTACCGCCAGAAGCCGCCGTCGACGCCGTCCATGATGTCGGCGCGGCCGGCGATCGCCCCGATCGGGAAGCCGCCACCGAGCAGTTTGCCGTACGTGGCGAGGTCCGGGGTCACGCCGAACAGGCCCTGCGCGCCGCGCGGGTGCGGCCGGAACCCGGTCAGCATCTCGTCGAACATCAGCACGATGCCGTACCGGTGGGTGATCTCGCGCAGCCGGTGCAGGAACGCGGTCGGCTGGAGCGTGGGGTGGCGGCTCTGCACCGGCTCGACGATGACGGCGGCGAGCCGTTCGCCGAGCGCCTCGATCGTCTCCAGGGCATCCGGCGTGCCATAGTCGAGCACCACCAGGTCGGCGACGGCGCTGGCCGGGATGCCGGTGGAGACCGCGACGGTGGTCCGGTCCGCGCCGGTGCCGACCGAGCGGCCGAGCACGTTGTCGGCGTGCCCGTGGTACGACCCGTGGAACATGACTATCGTGTCGCGTCCGGTGGCGGCGCGGGCGAGCCGGATCGCGGCGGAGTTCGCCTCGGTGCCCGAGTTCGCGAACGCCACCCGTTGCATCCCGGTCAGCTCACTGAGCAGGGTGGCGGCCTCCCCGGTGTCGACGCTGCGCGGGCCGAGTTGGACGCCCCGGGACAGGTGCTCGCGTACCGCGTCCGCGACGAAGTCGGGCTCGTGGCCGAAGAGCAGCACGCCGAAGCCCATGGTGATGTCGAGGTACCGGTTGCCGTCCACGTCCTCCAGCCAGGCGCCCTTCGCGCGCTGGCCGGCGATCGGGTACAGCATCTCCTTGGTGGCGCCGCGGAACCCGACCACGGCCCGGCTGTCGGCCAGCACGCCCCGGTAGCGCTGGGCGATCTCCTTCGAACGCCGGGTCTTCGCCACGAACTGACGTTGCAGGTCCTCCACGTGGGCCCGCTGGCCGTCGGTGGCGACCGCGCCGGCCTGCCCCGCGCCGGGCGCCACGACCACCCTCGGCCCGTGCACCTCGGCCACCGCCGCCGGCTGCGGCGCCGGAGCCGGTTCCGCTACCTCGGGTACGACCACAGCGGCCGGCGCCTCCACCACGCGCGGCTCCACCACCGGCGCGGTCACCGGGGCGACCACCGGCACCCGGCGGGACAGGATCAGACGGGACAGCCGGTGCGGGGTGTCCGCCTCCTCGAACAGCTCCCGCATGGCCAGCCGTACGCCGAACTCGCCCTCGAACTCCCGCAGCGCGTTGATCATCGCGAGGGAGTCGGCGCCCATCTGGAAGAACGGGCGGTGGATGTCGATGTCGGCCGGGGCGCAGCCGAGGTGCCGGGCGCTGATCTCGCGTACCCGTTCGACCACCGGCCCGAGGTGGGGCTCGGTGGTGTCGGCGACCGCGCCGGTGCGGGTGTCGCGGCCGGTGTCAACGTCAACCATCACGCCTCCAGGGTCGGTGCGGGCCAGCGGCGGTCCGGTCCAGTGGACCCGTCGTTGGAACGGATAGGCGGGCAGCGGCACCCGGTGCCCGGCACCGGGGCCGAGCACGGCGGCCCAGTCCAGGTCGACCCCGTGTACGTGCAGCCGGGCGACCGCCTCGAAGTGCTGGTCGAGCCCGACGCCCCGGCGCTGGGCGGCGAGCACCGGCGAGCCGGGCAGCGCCGGCCGGAGCAGCCCGACCAGGCTCGGGTGCGGGCCGAGTTCCAGCACCGGGCTGCCGGCCACGCCGTCCCCGGCCGCCGCGAGCGCGGCCGTGACCAGGTCGAACCGGACCGCCGCCCGGGTCTGCCGGACCGGGTACGCCGGATCCAACCGGTGCCCGACCGGCAGTACGGTCCCGTCCATGCCGCTGACCAGCGGGATGTCCAGCGGGGCGAGCGGGATCGCGGCGAGCACCTCGCCCAGCGGGGCGATGATCGGGTCGAGCAGGGCGGTGTGGAAGGCGCGGTTGACGGCGAGCCGGTGCCAGCGCAGCCCACGCTCGTCCAGCCGACGGCAGGCGGCATCGATCGCCTCGACCGGCCCGGCGACGACGTGGTTCTCGGCCGCGTTGATCGCGGCCAGGTCGAGCCGCCGGTCGTCGGCGAGCAGGTCGTCGACCGCCGGTCGGGCGGCGAACACCGCGACCATCCCGCCGGGTGCGGTGTACTCGCGCATCAGCCGTCCGCGCAGTCCGGTGAGCCGCAGCCCGTCCTCGATCGACAGTGCGCCGGCCGCCGCCAGGGCCGCGTACTCGCCGACGCTGTGGCCGGCGACGAGGTGTGGCGTCACCCCGAACGACCGCCACAGTCGGGTCAGCGCGACCTGGTACGCGAACAGCGCCGGCTGGGCCACGTCGGTCTCCCAGACCGGACCGGTACCGGCCGAGCCGTCCGCCGCCGCCGGGTCGCCCCCGGCGTCACCGAGCAGGGGCGTGAGCAGCGAGGGTCCACCGGTCCGGCGCTGGTACGCCTCGCACTCGTCCAACACCTCACGAAACCGTGGATAGCGCCGGTAGAGCGGTGCGGCCAGCCCGGCGTACGGGGTGCCCTGCCCGCCGTACACAAAAATGGGTGTGATTCCCCCGGCCGGCACCGGGCCGGCGGTCGCGACCCGGTTCGCGACCTGCCGCTGCGGCGCGGCGAGGTAGGTGTCCAACGCGTCCGCGAGCGCCGTCGGCGTCGCACCCGTCACGACCAGCCGGTGCCGCAGGTGCGGGCGGCCGAGCGCGGCGGTGCCGACCAGGTCGTCCAGGTCCGGTCCGGGGTCGGCGCGAAGGTGGTCGCGGAACCGGCCGGCGAGCGTACGCAGGCTGTCCGGGTGGTCCGCGGACAGCGGCAGCGGCACCGGATCCGGCGGGGTTCGCCGGCCCGGTGCGACCTGCCGTGGCTGTCGGGTCGACGGTGGTGGCTCTTCGAGGATCAGGTGCACGTTCGTCCCGCCGACCGCGAGCGAGGTCACCCCGGCCCGGCGCGGGCCGGGCAGGTCCGGCCAGGGCCGCGCCTCGGTCGGGATGAAGAACGGGCTGCCGGCCAGGTCCAGCGCCGGATTGGGCCGCTCGAACCCGACCAGCGGCGGAATCTCCCCGTGTTTGAGCACCAGCACCGTCTTGAGCAGGCCGGCCATTCCGGCGCAGGCGTCCAGATGGCCGATGGCGGGTTTGGCCGAGCCGATCGCGCAGTACCCGGTCCGGTCGGTGCGTTCCCGGTACGCGGAGGTCATGCCGTCGAACTCGATCGGGTCGCCCTTGTACGTGCCGGTGCCGTGGGTCTCCAGGTAGCCGATGGTGTCGGGCGACACCCCGGCCACGTCGAGTGCGCGCAGGATGGCGCCCCGCTGCCCGGTCGCGCTCGGCGCGAGGTAGCTCAGCTTCGAGGCGCCGTCGTTGTTGACGCCGCTGCCCAGGATCACCCCGTGGATGGTGTCGCCGTCGGCGACCGCGCGGTCGTACCGTTTGAGCAGCACGGCGGCGACCCCGTTGCCGCCGACGGTCCCGTCGGACGACGCGTCGAACGCGCGGCACCGGCCGGACCGGGACAGGATGGTGCCCTTGACGTGCCGGTAGCCGAGGATCTGCGGGGTGTGCACCGCCGCCGCGCCGGCCAGGGCCAGGTCGGCGTCACCGGCGAGCAGCGCCTGCCCGGCCAGGTGCACCGCCACCAGCGAGGTCGAACAGCCGGTCTGCACCGTGATCGCCGGCCCGGTGAGCCCGAGCCGGTAGGCGACCCGGGTCGCGGCGAAGTCGTTGAAGTTGCCCACGGCGACCTGGAACGCGGAGGCGAAGTCGCCCTCCCACCGGGCCTCGCCCAGGTTGTTGCGCAGGTACGTGTTGAGCGGGTACAGGTGGTAGCCGACGCCCGCGAAGATCCCCACCCGTACGTCGGGCGGCGTCGCCGCGTACCCGCCGTTCTCCAGTGCGTGGTGACAGGTTTCCAGGAAGAGCCGGTGCTGCGGGTCGACGGTGCGCGCCTCCTGCGGGCTCATCCCGAAGAACTCCGCGTCGAACGAGTCGATGTCGTCGAGCACCCCGCTGACCGCCACGAAGTCGGGTGACTCGCGTACCGACGCAGGTATCCCGGCACCGGCCAGCTCCGCCGGGCCGAACCTCCGTACGCTGGTCACGCCGCTACGGATGTTGTGCCAGTAGCCCTCGGGCGTGTCCGCGCCGGGCAGCCGGAACGCCATCCCGACGATCGCTATCCGCCGGTCGTCGGTGCTGCCGTACATCGTGTCCCTCATTTCGCCGGCCGCCGCCGGATCGACAGCGCGGCCACCATGACCAGGGCAATCAGCACCGCGAGGCCGTGGAACGTGGTGACCACGGTCAGCGGGGTGAGGCGTTCCAGCAGGAACGAGCAGGCCACCATGCCGATGCCGAAGCCGAGGTTCTCCGCCATCGCGGAGAAGCCGAAGACGTACCCGCGCTGCTCGTCGGGGGCGGCCTGCAACCGGCTGTTGTACGCGATCTCGGTGAAGCCGTCCGCCACACCGGCGATGGCGGCGACCAGAATCGCCAGCGGCAACGGCGGTGCGGTGAAGGTGAGGATGAACGCGGCCGACATGAGCGCGGCGCCGAGCGCGAACGCCCGCTCGTCGATGGTCCGACCGGTACGACCCGCCCAGGCGGCGACGGCCCGCTGGGCGACGATGTTGCCGATCGCCCAGGTGGCCCAGAACTGCGACACGAAGGCGGCCGGGTGCTCCGGGTCGAGCGCGGTGGAGAACACCGGCAGGCCGACGTTGTGCGACGCCGACCCGAACGCGTCGATGGCACGCAGACTGATCAGGGCGAGCAGGATCGGGGTCAGCCGCAGGTAGCGCAGGGCGGTGAGCTGTGCCGCGAGCACCCCCGGTGCCTTTTGCGCCCCGCCCGACCCGGCTTTCGCCTCGGTGCGGCGGGTGGTGATCGGCAGTCGGGCCAGGTTCGCGGCCGAGAAGAGGAACGCCCCGGCGTCGATGAGGAACGCGCCGGAGTAGCCGACCGTGGCGATGAGTAGACCGGCCGAGGCGAATCCCGCCACCATCGCGATCGAGCGGCCGGTGGCGAGCAGCGCGTTGGCGCGTACCCGCTGGTCCTGACCGACGATTTCGGGGATGCTGCTGCGCAGCGCGACGCTGGTGAGGGTGGCGCCGGTGCCGGTGACGACCGCGACGAGGTAGAGCAGCCCGGCCTGGGACGCGGCCGGCGCGAGCACCAGCCCGATCAGGGCGAGCGCCTGGGTGACATCGGAGATCACCATGATCCGCTTGCGGTCGAGCCGGGAGACGAGGCTGCCGGCGCCGAAGCCGGCGAGCACGCTCGTGGCGAGGCGCAGCGCCATGATCAGCCCGGTCTGCAACGCGCTGCCGGTCAGCGAGTACGCGAACAGGTTGAGCGCCACCATGTCCAGGTAGCTGCCGTACGCCGAGACGGCGTTGCCGACCACCAGGAACCGGAAGTGCCGCATCCCGTCCCGCGTACGCCCGGCGCCTCGATCCAGGATCGTCACGGGCAGAAAAAGGGCGCGTTAATTGTTGTCGACGTCAGGCGCCTGACGCGACCAGCAGGGGATGAATTGTGCGGCAAATTGTGCCCCCAGGACCGGCGGACGCCGTTGGCGCGCATTCGATAGGGCGACTTCCGCGAGTCAGAGTATGGGAATGCCTGGATGTTAGCAAGGTCCACTTCGGAAGGTCATCGAGTGACCCCTTGATCCGGAAGTTCGGTGATTTGTCCACATGGGACAGCCTGCCGGGTATGGCCCGATTCAGGGCAGTCGCCATACCCCGGAGCAGGGCAAACACCTCGGCAGCCACAGGACTGCCGTCGGGCCCGTGCGGGATCGAGGTGGGCGATCGGACGGGCGATGACCGCGACCGACACCACGGGTCGGAGCGTACGGATTGCCGGGCGCTCGTCGCGCCGATGGTGCGTCTGCCGGCGTACACGATGCCCGCCGGGCAGATCACCGGCGCCAGGCGACCAGTGGCTCGCCCGGCACCGACACTCCCGCTATCAAATATTACTCACGTCATCCGGCGAAGATCGTCTCCCAATGGACGTACTGGGTCGCCGCCCCGCAGGCAACCACGCCGGCCAGTACTAGCCCGCGGACTCTGTACACAAAATGCTCCCTCCGCCGAATCACTGGCGATAACTCCGATCGCGAGTGAGGCACAATAGCAACAGAGGCACCCACATCGGCGGGCACCTCTCGGGGATTGGTTCGGCCAGGATACCCATGCCGAAACAGCCGGGATTTCAGCAGGCCGACATAACCGCAACGATCACGAAGGGTCACCTTCTCATGACCGGCACGTAACCTGTATTCCCTTGCCCGCGGTAGCGAGTGCGAGGACGCTATCACGAAGGTCCGGATCGACCCATTCACGGTCGCGACCTGCGAAAACGTGGACTCGTAACCGAGAGCACCGCAATGGCCACGCATCACTTGAACAGCCGTAATGCCATCGATCGAACCAGAGCGCGCTGCGGATTGCCGAGCCAGTGCCGTTCGACCAGGGGTTCTTCCGGCCCCGGCGTCGCGCCTCCCCGCCCACTAGTACATAATGGGGTAAAACTGGACAAATACGAGAGGCGTCGCCGCCCCGATCACTCGGATTCCGTAATGTATTGATTTCCGCCGGCCTGATAAACGGTTCCGTTGGACCAGGCCGTCATGGCCACGGCGCCATTTCGTTTCGGCTGATTATCGGTGCTCGGCGGTGGCGATGACCGGTCCACGATATCCGGCAGGAACGGCGCCCCGAGCGGCTCGTGCCCGGATCCCGCAATGGTCGTATCGCTGGCCAATCTTCGGGCCAGCGCATTGACGTCCGCGCTCGGCCGTACGCCCACGGCGTCCCACATTCGTCGTGCAGCGCGCGAAACGAAGTCCGGGATCATCGATTGCTGGCCACAATGAGCCAGGCCGACCATTGCCAGCGTTATCACCCGGTCGGTGGGCACTATCTCGTTGACCAGTCGGGTGGCCGTGGTCGCCACCGACACATGGTCGCCCACCTTGATCTGCTGTTCGAACAGGGCACAGATCGCATCGAGCCGTTCCTGTTGCAGGGCGTGCCGGCATCGATCGGCCCAGTCGCCGTTCACGTTCGCCAACGGATCGCCCAACCAGAGGTCAAGCGCCCGCCGGTACGCGACAACAGCGTCATCATGCTCGCCCGAATTTGCCTTTGCCCGGCCCTCGGCCACGAGTGCGACGAAGCGGTGGTAGTCGACCACCGCCGGGGAGACGCGGAGTTCGTAGGAGCGGGGTCGCCGGTTCACCAGCCAGTCCCGGCCGCCACCGGCCTCCTCGATCACCCGTCGGACAGCCCGCACGTAATGGGCGATCGTCTCGTCCGCCTTCGCCGGAGGATGATCACCCCAGACGTTCTCGACAAGGGTCGAGACGCGAACGGGGCGACCGGCACTGAGCGCGAGAGTGGCCAGGACGCAGCGCTCCGTGGCGCGCCCCAGACCGATGATCCGATCTTCGACGTGGATCTGCACACTCCCCAGCAACCGAAGATCCATTTTGTCTCCCGCGAGCGGTGGCAGTGGTCGCGCTGATGAAAGTGTGGCACTGCGGCCGTACCCCGGGATTTTTTCAACCGGTTTCATTGGCACTGACCTGCGTCGATATGCTGGCGTCCGGGTTCGTGTCCAATGTGGTGCCCGCACTGGTGTCCGGCGTCCCCCCGCATCCTCTGACCGCGATGTTGGAGCCGAGGTCGAGGCGAGGTGCGTGCGATGGCACAGGAATGGTTACGGGTTCCGATAGGAAGGGACGCCGGGCCCTGGCGGACCGCGGCGACGCAGCGGGTGGTCCTGGCCGTGGTGCACACGGTCGCCAGCGCCGGTCACGTGTTGGACGCGGTGGAGCTGCTGGAGTCCGACCGGCGGATCCAGGTGGTGTTCACCCAGGCGCCGGATCTGTTCAGCAACGGCGTACGGGAACACCTGCGCGCCCTCGGCGGCGTGGTGATTCCCTGGCACCAGGCCACCCAGACCGACTTCGACCTCGTGCTGGCGGCGGACTGCTCGGGAGTGCACGAGCTGCACGGTCCGGTGGTCATGTTGTCGCACGGGGTGGTGAACAACAAGGTGGCGCCGGCGGCGCTGGGCGGACCGGCCAGCGGGCTGGTGGTGGGGCTGGGCGCCCCCTGGCTCACCTGGTACGGACGCCTGGTCCCGGCGGCAGTCGCCGTGTCCCACCGACAGGTGATCCCGGTGCTGGCCCAGCAGTGTCCGCAGGCCGTTCCGGTGGCGATCGTGACCGGTGACCTGTGCCTGGACCGGCTGAGTGCGAGTGCACCGCACCGCGACGCCTACCGGCGCGCACTCGGGGTGCCGGAGCGACACATGGTGGTCGCGGTCAGCTCGACCTGGGGGCCGGACTCGTTACTGGGACGATCGTGGCGGATGCTGTTCGACCTGCTGCACCAGCTACCGGAGTCGACGTACAGCGTGCGGGTCACCATGCACCCGGCGGCATGGTTCGGTCATGGTCCGCGTCAGGTCATGGGCTGGTTGCGGCAGCACCGGCGGGCGGGTCTACGACTGGTGGAGCCGACCAGTTGGCGGGGACTGGTCACGGCCGCCGACGTCCTGATCGGCGACCACGGGTCGGCGACCACCTACGCCGCCGCGATCGGCGTGCCGGTGCTCCGCTCCCCCACCCCGCCCGGCTCCACCGCCCCCGGCTCGGCCACCGAACTGCTGGCTCGGACGGCGCCGGCACTGGCGCCGGACCGGCCGTTGTCGGCCCAGCTCGACGCCGCGATACTGGCCGCCCGCCGGCACCCGAATGCACCGGTCGCGGCGGCGATCTCCTCCGAGCCGGGCCGGGCGGCGGGACTGTTGCGCGCCCACCTGTACCGCCTCGCGGCCCTGTCCGAGCCCACCGGCGGCTGCGCCGCCGCGCCCGTGGGTCCACCAGTTCTCGTCGACGAGTAAGGAGCGACCTTCATCATGGGCAGCAGAATTGTGGTCGCCGGGGTGGCCAGCCTCGCCGTTCACCTGGCCGTCGACGGCTTTCCGGTCCGCTACGCGCCGGTGTCCACGCCGGCCTGGCTGGACACCGGTCCGGGTGGTGCCGGCGCCCAGATCGCCACCATCCTCAAGGGTCTCGGCGACGAGGTCGATCTGTGCACGGTGGTCGGTGCCGACGCGGCCGGCGCGATCGTACGGGAGCAACTGCGGGCCGCCGAACTGGACGGACCCGGTGTCGTCGAGGGTCCGGCCTCCTCGCAGACGGTCGTGCTGGTCGCGCCGGACGGCCAACGGATGGTGTACCCGCACCTGGCGGTGGTCAACGCGGTGCGCTATCCGGAGTCGAGGTTCGTGCAGGCCCTGTCCGGGGCCGACCTGGCGATCCTGACCAACACCGATTTCGTACGCGCGCTGCTGCCGGCCGCGGTGCTCCGGGGGGTGCCGATAGCGGTCGACGTCAACGTGATCGCCGACATCAACGAGGTGTATTACGCCCCATGGTTGGACGTAGCGGACATCATCTTCAGCAGCCACGAGCGGCTTCCCTGCCCGGCGCCGGAGTGGATCGCCCGGGTGCTGACCCGCTATCCCGGGGCGGCGATGGCGGCCGTCGGCTGTGGTGCGCGGGGCAGCATCCTGGGGCTGCGCGACGGACGGCTGGTCACCGCGGCGGCGGTCGCCCCGCTCGGCGTACGCAACACCTCGTCGGCCGGCGACTCCCTCTTCGCCGCCTTCCTGCACAGCTGGATGGCCAGCGGGAATCCGGTCGAGGCGCTCGGTGACGCGGTCGTCTTCGCCGGCTGGCGGATCGGACACCGCCAGCCGACGTCGGTGCTGCTCAACGAGTCGGAGCTGGCCCAACTGCGATCACGGCATCCGGTCCGGATCAGCCTCGGCTGGTGGGATCAGCCGAGCTAGCCGACTCACCTGCTCGGCCTCGACGTCCCCGAGTTGCCGATAGATCCGCAGCGCCTCGGTCAGTCGGACCCGCGCCTCGGCGAACTCTCGCTGGTTCAGCGCGAGTTCGCCGAGCCGGTGCAGCGCCTGCGCCTGCCCCCGTGGAGAGCCGAGGCCCCGCATGTCGGCGAGTCCGCCGTCCAGCTCCTGCCGGGCCCGTTGCCGCTCGTTCGAGTGGCCGAGCGCGCGGCCCAACTCGATCCGGATCCGAGCGGCGTTGTACGGGTCGACGTCGCCGAGCCCGGCGAACACCGCCGCCGCGTCCCGCAGGTGGGACAACGCCCGCGGGTAGTCCGCCAACTCGTTCCCGACCAGGGCCAGGTTCAGCAGCGCCAGGCCGGTACGCCGGTGCTCGCCCAGTTCCCGGCACAGCCGCAGTTGGCGCTCGAAGAACGAGGCGGCGTCGGGGTACCGGTGCAAAGCCAGCGCGACGGAGCCGAGCCCCTCGTACGCCGAGGCCGTCCCGTACCGGTCGCCGATCTTCTCGCACAGGCTCAGGCAGCGCCCGAACAGCTCGCCCGCCTCGTCGAACCGGGCCACGTCGAAGTGCGCGAACGCCCATCGGCGCAGCATCCGCGCCTCGCGGTCGGGGTCCTCCAGCCGTCGGGCACACTCCACCCCGAGGCGATCCACCAGCATCCGGTCCCGGTGGTGGCGACGGTAGTGGAAGAGGGGCCACATGGCGTCCGCGAGCTGCCAGGCCAGCAGCGGCGACTCCGGCGCGGCGTACTGGATCACGGCGACCAGATTCGCCCGCTCCTCCTCCAGCCAGGACAGTGCCTCGTCCCGGTCGGCCAGCACGACGGCGTCGGCGTCCAGCAGGGTGAGGGGGCTGTCCCGGTCACGGCGCCGGTAGGGGGTCAACCGGCGATCCGCGGCCATCGTCCCGGCCAGGTACCACTCGAAGATGCGTCGGGTCAGCGTGGTGTGGTCCGGGTCGGCGTCGGCGTGCTGCCTCGCATGCAGACGAACCAGGTCATGCAGCCGATATCGGTCCTCGGCCGTTTCACTGAGCATGCTCGCCTGCAACAGCGCGTCCAGCAGCGCGGCCGCCTCCTCGTCGTCCACCCCCAGCGCGGCGGCCACCACCACGCTACCGAACTCCACCCCGGGGTGCAGTCCCAGCACCCGGTAGCACCGGGCGACGGGTGGGGCCAGCTCCTGGTACGACAGTTCGAAAGCTCCCTGCACGGACACGTCCTCCCGGCCACCGAGGGTGTACAGCCGTTGGTGTTCCTTGGCCAACTCGTTGACAACGCGGCTGATCGGCCAGCGGGGTCTGGTCACCAGCCGTGCTCCGGTCACCGTCAACGCGATGGGTAGCCCCGCGCACATCCGTACCAACGACGAGGTCGAGGCCGGGTCGCCGTCGGTCCGGTCCGCACCGACCGCCCTGGTCAGCAGTTCCGTGGCCGCCGGCTCGGTCAACGGCTCGACGGTCAGGAAGCGGGCACCGTCCACCACCAGCCCGCCGAGGCGCCAGCGGGCGGTGACCAGGACCACGCAGGCCGACGAGGCCGGCAGCAACGGGCGTACCTGGGCCGCGGACACCGCGTTGTCCAGCAGTAGCAGCAGCTTCCTGTCCGCGGTCATCGACCGGAACATCGCCGCCTGCTCGGCGGTTTCGGCCGGGACGCGCTCGGGGGCCACCCCCAGCGAACGCAACACCTGTCCGAGGATCTCGCTCGGAGCCGCCGGGCCGGCGGGGTCGAAGGCGCCGAGGCGGCCGTACAACTGGCCGTCGGGGAACTGCCCACCTTCCCGTTGGGCCCACCGCAGGGCCAGCGCCGACTTGCCGATTCCGCCCACACCGGTGATGACGACCAGGGCCGGGCCGTCCCTCGGTTCGGCCAGCAGCCGGTCGATCTCCAGCAGCTCGGCGTCCCGTCCGACAAAATGGGCCGGTGGTGCCGGGGGCTGCCGGGGGACGGGGACCTCATCGGCTTCCCGATGGTGGAAGTGCACGCCCCCGTGGACACTGCCGGCCTGCACGGTCGGCCCCAGTACGGTGCCGCGCAGGGCGTTGCTTACGTCACCACTTCCGCTGCTGCGCGACATGGCGCATTCCCCGCCCCACTTTCTCGGCCGTCAGACGACCTGCCCGCGAAAGACAACGGGATCACGGAAGATCGATCACCGTCAAGGTCTGTTGACCGTGATCGATCGCTCAGCGGACCGGTCAGGGGTTGGCCGACCCGAAGGAGATGCCACCCCGGATGTCCCGTGCCTGCACCACCGTGCCACTCACCCCGCCGGACACCTGGTTGACCACCGCACCGTCCACGGCGACCGCCTGCTGGTCCCGCAGGACATCCCACAGCCGGCCCAGCTCGTCGGCGAACAGCCGATCCCGGGCCACGGCCGACTCCAGGACCTGCGCCAAACGACGAATGCGGGCGTCGTCGTCCGGCTCGGCCTGCGCGGACTCCAGGGCGGCCTGCGCCGGAGGGTCGGCCTGCACCTTGCGGCGGACGAGTCGGGCGAGGGCGGCGAAGGCGGCCCGACCACCCTCGGACAATCCCTCCGCAGCCTTCCCCGCGAGCGCCGCTGCCACGGCGACCAGCACCGGGTCATACATCTGCCACCTCCGCCGGCACATAGGAGGTCTCCCAGGCTACGACGCCCCGATGTCGGATCCGTCAGCGAACGGCCGGAATTGCCCCCAGTCGCGGATTCATCCAAACCACCATTGGATCAACCTCTCGGGGTTATCCATGAATGCACGAAAGAGAATGAAAGAACTAGATGAATGATATTGCACCAGGCCATCAGCCCATTGATCAGACTCAAAGGCAATCTTGCACTACCGTCCATTATGCCCGCTTACGTCCGAATTTCCGGCGACGGAACACCGGGTCGGCCAGATCAACAGGGATACGTGACAGAAGATTCACTGCATCGACCCACATCACTACCGTGATTACATCGTCACGTTTTGTAGGGGGACCCGTGAATCCAGCAGTCGCCACGCCCGCAACGTACGCCAGCGGCCCGCGTACCGACGACACCGCCCGTCCATCGCCGGGGACGAGGCGATCATGATGCCCGCGACCGCCGACGAACCAGCGCCGGGCACAGAGAACAGGTCGGGGACCCGACCCGCCGGGGATCCCCCGGATCCGGAAGCGACGTCCCCGACCGCCGAACGTCAACTGCGGGCACACGACAACAACCGCGTCTACCAGGCCGCCGGGGACCAGTACATCTACCACCGGCACGCACCGGCGCCCGCCGCCGTGAGCAACACCCTCCCCCGGGACACCGCCGCGTTCACCGGCCGGGACCAGGAGCTGCGCACGCTGCTCGACACGGTCGCCGAGCTGGCCGACCAGGCCCGGATGATTCCCGTACACGCGATCGACGGCATGCCCGGGATCGGCAAGAGTGCCCTGGCCATCCATGCCGGGCACCTGTTGGGGCACCGGTTCCCCGCCGGGCAGTTCTTCATCGACCTGCACGCGCACAGTCCCGGCCGGGGTCCCGTCCGCCCCACCGACGCCCTGGACGCCCTGCTGTCGGCCGACGGCGTCGACCCCACGCAGATCCCCGCCGACCTCGACTCCCGAGCCGCACTCTGGCGCGGTCGCATGGCCGGCAAGAAGGCCCTGCTCATTCTCGACAACGCCGCCGGGCGGTGGCAGGTCGAGCCGCTGCTGCCCGGGGCCGCCGGCTGTCTGGTCCTGATCACCAGCCGGCGGCGGCTGACCGGCCTGGGCGCCCGCCACGGCGCCGTGACCCTGCCGTTGAACACCCTGTCGCCGGACCGCGCCGCCGCACTCTTCGCGAGCATGGCCGCCCGACCGATGACCGGCACGGAGGCCGACGCCGTCGGGGAACTGGTACGCCTCTGCGGGTTCCTGCCGCTGGCGATCTGTCTGTTGGCCGCCAAGCTGCGCCCCGAGCGGCACTGGCTCGTCGCCGATCTGGTCCGGGACCTGACGCTGGCCAAGCACCGGCTGGCCGAGATGCACGCCGAGGACGTCGCCGTCGCCGCGGCGTTCGACCTGTCGTACCGTCTGCTGCCCGCCGGCCGGCGACGCTTCTTCCGACGGCTCAGCCTGCACCCCGGCCCCGACCTCGACATGTACGCGGCCGCCGCGCTCGACGGCATCTCCCCGGCCGGCGCCCAGCGGCAACTCGACGCCCTGTACCACGACAACCTGCTCGACCAGCCGGTCCGTGGTCGCTACCGCATGCACGACCTCATCGGCGACTACGCCCGTACGCGAGCCGACAGCGACCCGGCCGGGGACCGGAACCGGGCTCTCGTACGGATGCTGGACCACTACCAGCACGGTGCGCAGACGGCGAACCACCACCTGTCGCGGCCGGGCCACCAGCAGCCGCCGATCCCCGCCGGCAGTCTCGCCACCCTGCCCGGTCTGCACAGCCGGCAACAGGCGCTGGCCTGGATGGACGCCGAACGGAACAACCTGTCCGCCTGCGCGACACTGCTCTCGGCCGGCAGGGAGCACCCGCGAACGATCGCTCTGGCCGCCGCGATGGCGACCTACCTGCGTATCGCGGGCCCGTGGGACCTCGCGATCTCGCTGCACGAGGCGGCGGTCACCGCCGCCGGACGAACCGGGGACCGGCGGGCCCTCGCCAGTGCCCTGTACGAACTCGGGATCATCCATTGCTCGACCGGGGACTACGGCTCCGCCACCGAGGCCCTGCACCGGGCGCTGGAGCTGCACCAGCAGCTGGATCAGGGTCGCGAGGTCGCCGACACCCTCACCCAGCTCGCGAGCGTGCGCTGGCGCTCGGGCGACCACCGGGGCGCGGCCCGGGACCTGAAACGGGCCCTGGGCCTCTACGAGGACCAGCGCAATCTGTACGGGCAGGCCAACGCCCTCAACGAACTGGGGGTGGTCCAGCACATGGCCGACGACCATCCCACGGCCGTACACACCCAGCGCCGGGCGCTGGCCATCCACATCGACCTGGACGACCCCCAGGGACACGCCGACACCCTCAACCGATTCGGTGCCGGTCAGCGGCTCACCGGCGAGTACCCGCCCGCGATCGAGGCGCACGAGCGGGCGCTCGCCATCTATCGGGAGCTCGGAAACCGTTTCGGTCAGGCCCGGGCACTGAATTTTCTCAGCGCCGCGCTCATCGAGACCGGCGAGTACGCCGCCGCCGAGCACGTACTCACCCGGGCCCTGGAGATCCATCGCGACCTCGGCTACCGCCAGGGTCAGGCCAACGCCCTCAACTACCTGGGGATCGTCCACCGCCACACCGGCGACTATGCCGCCGCCGAACAGGCGCTCGCCAGGGCGCTGGCCCTCTACCGCGCCCTCGGCTCCCGGCCCGGCCAGGCCGACGCGCTCAACCAGGTCGGCGCGCTCCGGCGCCTGACCGGTGACAGGCAGGCCGCCGCCAGGGCGCACGACGAGGCCCTGACCATCTTCCGGCAAATCGGGGACCGCCTCGGCCAGGCCGAGGTGCTCAACGGGGTCGGTCAGCTGCTGTTGGCGGACGACCGACCGGCGCAGGCGCTGGACCGCCACCGGCAGGCCCTACAGCTGGCCCGCCGGGCCCAGAATCCTCGGGCGGAGGCCCACTCGATCGAAGGTATCGGCCGCTGCGCCCTGCGGTTGGGAAACCGCGCCGAGGCGGCGGAGAAACTCGGTCAGGCCCAGGGCATCTATCAGCGCATCGGAGCACTCCGTGCGGCCCGTACGGCGGCCGAGTTGGCGGCCGGCACGACCACCGACGGGCGTCGTCGAGGTTGCGTCGGACGTCCGGAACCGTGGTCTACCCCGCACGGCTGCGACGTTCCCGCAGCTCCGGGCGGACACGAGTGAGGTGAATCTGATCATGCCGACTAGCCAAAGGCGATCAACTCTGGTTAGCCTAACCTAACTTGAGCCGCTGGGCTCGGTCCAACGAGAGAGAACGGAAACCTCACCATGCGTGCACGGCGACCGATCCTGGCCGTGGCGGCGCTGAGCGTCGTACTCGCCGGGCTTGCCGGCTGCGGTAACGACTCCGACACCGGTGACACCGCCGCCGCCACCGGCCCCTGGTCGTTCACGGACGGGTCCGGTCAGGTCGTCACGGCCGACAAGACCCCGACCCGGATCATCGCGCACGCCGGCGAGGCCGCGGCGCTGCTGTCCTTCGGCATCAAACCCGTCGGTGTGTACGCCGACGAGGCGGTCAAGACCGACCCCAACCTGAAGAACCTCGACCTCACCGGGATCGAGATCCTCGGCGAGGAGTGGGGCAAGATCGACGTGGAGAAGGCGGCCGCCCTGCGGCCGGACCTCATCGTCGGTGACTGGTGGCCCGCCGAGAAGGCACACAGCGGCATGGAGGAAGGCGTCGACGAGAAGAGCAAGAAGCTCGCCGAACTGGCTCCCGTCGTCGGTGTCTCGCAGGGCAGGTCGATCGTGGCGCTGGCGGACGGGTACGAGAAGCTGGCCGCGAGCCTCGGCGCCGACGTGAACAGCCCGCAGATCGCGGCGAACAAGAAGCGCTTCGAGGAGGCGGTCACCCGGTTCAGGGAGACGGTCGCGGGCAAGCCCGGCCTGACCGTCGCGGCGATGTCGCCCGCGGACGACAAGGTGTACGTCGCCAACCCCGAGTACGCACCCGAACTGCTCGACCTCCAGAGCTGGGGCCTGAAGGTGCTCAACCCGGCCAGCCCCGACCCGGGCTTCCCCTACTGGGAGAACCTCAGCTGGGAGAACGCCGACAAGTACCAGCCCGACCTGATCCTGTTCGACGGCCGCTCGTTCACGCCCACCGCCAACGCCGAGTGGGGCAGCAAGCAGCCGACCTGGTTCAGGATCAAGGCGGCCAAGGCCGGTGCCGTCGTGTCGTGGCCGGCGTTCTGGCTGCACACGTACGGCGACTTCGCCACCGAGCTGGACAAGCTGACCGAGGCGGTCAAGGCCGCGGATCCGAATGTCGGCGACTAGCACGTACGCCCGGCGCACCGCGACGCACAGCGGGCGCCGGGCCTCCGCCCTCGGGCCGGGGCTCGTCGTCCTCTGCGCGCTGCTTGCCCTCGTCGCGTTCCTGAGCGTGACGATGGGCTCGCGTTCGATCGGCCTGTCCGAGGTGCTGCACGCGTTGTCCAGAATGGACGACGGGTCGATCACCAGCACGGTCACGCTGGAGATGCGGGTCCCCCGCACCCTGCTCGGCATACTGGTCGGCGCCGCGCTCGGCGTCGCCGGGGCGATCCTTCAGGGCGTCACCCGCAACCCCCTCGCCGACGCCGGCATCCTGGGCATCAATTCGGGTGCGGCCGCGTTCGTGGTCTTCGCCATCACCGTGCTCGGCGTACGCGGAGTCGGCGTCTACGTCTGGTTCGCCTTCGCCGGAGCGATCGCGGCGCTCGCGCTGGTGTACGCGATCGCCTCGCTCGGCCGGGAGGGCGCCACCCCGGTCAAGCTGGCCCTGGCGGGTGCCGCCGTCACCGCCGGCCTGGCCTCGGTGACCAGCGGAATCGTGATGACGAACGTGGACGCGCTCAACGAGCTGCGGTTCTGGCAGGTGGGGTCGCTCGCCGGCCGGTACACCCCGATCCTGACCGGGGTCGCGCCGTTCCTGCTGCTCGGCCTGGCCGCGTCACTGGGCTTCGGGCGTACCCTCAACGGTCTCGCGCTCGGCGAGGACGTGGCCCGTGGCCTCGGCCAGCACGTCACCCGTACCCGCGCGGCGGCCTTCGCCGTGGTCGCGGTGCTCGCCGGCGCCGCAACCGCCGCCTGTGGGCCGATCGTCTTCGTCGGGCTCGTCGTGCCGCACCTGGCCAGATTCGTCTGCGGCCCCGACTACCGCTGGATCCTGCCGTACTCGATGCTGCTGGCGCCGATCGTGCTGCTGCTCGCCGACGTGCTCGGCCGGGTGCTGGCCGCCCCGGACGAGTTGCAGGTCGGTGTGGTGCTCGGGGTGGCCTGCGCACCCGTGTTCGTGCTGATCGTGCGCTACGCCCGGCTGTCGGAGGTGTGAGCGGATGACCACGACAACCATCGGTGACGGACCCGCCGCGCCGACCGACGCGGCGGCGGCGCTGCGCGGCAACCGGCGGCGACGAACCGGCCGTTCCATCGTGGTGACCGGTGCCCTGGCCACCATCGTGACCGCCCTGTTCGTGCTCACCATGATGGTGGGCAGCTTCCGGATCGGCGCCGGCGAGGTCATCGCCTCGGTACTGCACCTGTCCGACAACCCCAGCGTCGACTTCGTCGTCCGCGGCCTGCGGCTGCCGACCGCCGGGTCCGCCCTCGCGGTCGGTCTCGCCCTGGGCGCCTCCGGGACGATCTTCCAGCAGCTACTGCGCAATCCCCTCGCCTCCCCGGATTTTGTCGGCATCACCTCCGGCGCCGGGCTTGCCGCCGTCGTCGGAATCGTGCTGCTCCAGGCCAGCGGACTCGTCGTCAGCGGGCTCGCCCTCGGCGGCGCCATCGTCGCCGCCCTGCTGATGTACGTGCTCGCCTGGCGCGACGGCGTCTCCGGCTACCGTTTCATCCTGATCGGCATCGGCGTCTCGGTCTTCTTCGACGGCCTCGTCGGCTACGTGCTCAGCCGGGCCCAGCTGTTCGAGGCCCGCCAGGCCATGCACTGGCTGACCGGCTCCGTCGGGCAGGCCAGCACCACCGAACTGGGCCTGCTCGTCGGCGCCCTGGTGGTCCTGCTGCCCGTCGCGGTACTGCTCCAACGGCCGCTGCGGGCCCTCGACCTCGGCGACGACGCCGCCCGTACGCTGGGCGCCCGGACCGAACTCGGCCGCGCCGGCCTGCTCGGCACCGCCGTCGTGCTGGTCGCCCTCGCGGTGTCCGTGGCCGGGCCGATCGTCTTCGTCGCCCTCGTCGCCGGGCCGATCGCCAACCGGCTGCTCGGTCCGGCCACCGGTGGCATCCTCGCCGCCGCGCTGGTCGGCGCCGCGCTGCTGCTCACCGCCGACCTCGTCGCCGTGCACCTGCTGCCCACGCCACTGCCCACCGGCGTGGTGACCGGGGCGGTCGGTGCTCCCTACCTGCTGTGGCTGCTGGCCACCACGAACCGGCAAGGAGCGGGCGGATGACCCGACTACGCGCCCAGGGACTGACCCTCGGGTACGACGACCGGACCGTCGTCGACCACCTTGACGTCGCCGTACTCGACGGGAAGGTCACCGCGATCGTCGGTGCCAACGCCTGCGGCAAGTCCACCCTGTTACGCGGCCTGGCCCGGCTGCTCCCACCGCGCGGCGGCGCCGTCCTGCTCGACGGCAGGACCCTGGCCGACCTGCGCACCATCGATGTCGCGAAGGTGCTCGGGCTGCTCCCGCAGACCCCGATCGCGCCCGACGGCATCACCGTGGCCGACCTCGTCTCCCGTGGTCGCTACCCACACCAGGGCTGGTTCCGGCGGTGGGCCGAGGGCGACCACGACGCCGTCGCCCGTGCGCTCGACGCCACCGGTACGGCGGACCTGATCGACCGTCCGATCCGGGAGCTGTCCGGCGGTCAGCGCCAACGTGTCTGGGTCGCCATGGCCCTGGCCCAGGAGACCGACCTGCTGCTGCTCGACGAGCCCACCACCTACCTGGACATCAACCACCAGGTCGAGCTGTTGCGGCTGCTCCGGAAGCTGAACGCCGAGTCGGGAAAGACCATCGTCATCGTCATGCACGATCTCAACCTCGCCTGCCGCTACTGCGACCACCTCGTCGCGATGGCGGACGGCGCGATCGTGGCCGAGGGCGCCCCCGGCGACGTGGTCACCGCCGAACTGGTGGAGAAGGTCTTCGGTCTCAGCTGCCTCGTCGTACCGGATCCGATCGCCGGCACACCGATGATCGTGCCCGCCTGAACCGGGCCGCGCCCGGTCCGAGCCCGTCCCCCGGTCGGCTCCCGGATGCGGGCCTCGTCGCGCCGGGGTGACGAGGCCCGCACACCGATCAGCAGTACAGGTTGTTCCCGGCGGGTACGCCGAGGATGCCGACGAACTGTTGGTACCTGGTGACACGGCTCTGCACCTGCGGCGGGTTCCCGCCGTTGCACTCGATCGAGCCGTTGATGCTGCGGATGGTCTCGCCGAACCCGGCGCCGTTGACCATCGCGTTGTGGGGGGTCATGGTGCCCGGCCCGTTCTGGGTCATCCAGTACCAGATCGCGGTCTTCCAGGCCACCGCGGCATCGTTCTGCACCAGCCAGGGGTTGGTCAGCAGCGGCAGCCCGAGGGCGTTGCCGGCAGCGTTGTAGTTGAAGTTCCAGCTCAGCTGGATCGGTCCACGCCCGTAGTAGGCGGCCTGCCCGGCGGGGCAGCCGTAGGACTGGCCGTAGTCGCAGTAGTGCGGGTAGTTCGCGGTGTTCTGCTCCACGATGTGGACGAGTCCGCCGGTCTCGTGGTACGCGTTCGCGAGGAACGCCGCGGCCTCCTGGCGCTGGACGGTGGCGTTGCCGGTCTTCGTGAACGCCGGGTAGGCGCTGAGGGCGGCGACGAGCCCGGAGTAGGTGTAGAAGGGGTTCCGACCCGGGAACATCTGGTTGAACTGTGCCTCGGTGACCACGAAGCCGCCGGGGTTGGGCGGGGGCGGGCTACTGGTCGGCGGCTGGCCGCCGCAGCTGTACGGCTCCCAGTACCAGGTGCTGATGACGGGGTCGTAGCCCGGGTTCTCGTGCTCGGCGACGTAGTACAGGCCGTTGGTGTACCGCACGATCGCCCCGGCGGGGTACCAGGTGCCGGCGGCCCAGTTCGGGTGGTTGCAGGTTCCTCCGGGGGGTGGCGTCGTACCGCCCCCGCAGGCGCCGAGGTCCTGCCAGACGCCGGTGGTGCCGGGCGGTGCCTCGTTCTGGGTCCACCACTTCGCCTGGTAGTTACGGCCGCCGTGGGAGATCTGGGCGCCTCCCGTGTAGACAGCCGACGATTGCCACGGTGCCGCGCAGGCCGCGGCCGACGCCGCGGTCGACGGGATGATCGCCACCAGTCCGCCAGCGACGGCTACCGCCACGAGCGCGACCAGGGCGCGCAGTCTCGACATGTGATCACTCCTTCCTGATTCCACGGGCCGATGACCGAACCATTCATCGACAAAGGTGACTCTAACATCTTCTGTTCACAATCTTTACTATTGCTGGCGGACGAGGCCCGCGCCCGGCCCGCCCGCCGTTGATCGGAAGCGCACCGGATTTTCATGATCGTCATGCGGCCGAAACACCGGACGGCCACGGTGTACCGACCGGAGATCATCGGAAGGGACACGGCACCGCGTGCGGTGCCGCCCGGCAGCGATGGGAGTCCAGCATGTCCAGCAACCACTGGAGCTCGGCAAGTCGGAGGAGCCTGCTGGCCGCCGGCCTGACCGCGACGTTCGCGGCCGGTGTCGCCGCTCCCGCCCAGGCAGCACCGGGTGAACGGGACGACCGCGGCGGCCCCAGGCGCGCGAGGTGGGACCACCACCTCAGGTCCACCCCGGACAACCTGCACTGGGGCGGCTTCCCGATCGGCTCGGAGCCCGGCCTCACCATGGCCTCGGGTGAGACCGTACGCGTGGACACCCTCTCCCACCAGGGCTTCACCAACCCCGCGGTCGACCCGCGCGCCTACTTCGGTGCCTTCGGGGTCAGGCCGAACGAGATCCTGTCCGACGGGCTGGCGTTCTGGGAAACGCTGCCCGAGCGCCAGGCCACCGGCCGGCAGTACGGCGGGCACGTGCTGACCGGCCCGATCTACGTCCGGGGCGCCGAGCCGGGCGACACCATCGCCATCGACATGCTCGACATCGACACCCGGGTACCCTACGGCTTCAACAACACCGCCCCGACCAGCGGTGTCATGGCGACGTTCTACCCCGGTTGGCGCGAGGGGGACGCGGGCCTCGACATCCCCGCCGAGATCCCGCCCGGTCTTCCGGCCGGCGTCTGGCCCGACGTCCGCACCCACCTCTACCGCACCGGCACGCATCGCGGCAGGGAGGTCGTCTTCTTCGCCGACGACATCATCATCCCGACCCAGAAGTTCATGGGCATCATCGCGGTCGCGTCGCCGACGGGCGAGTTCGTCGGCAACACCGAGAACGCCCCACCGCCGGCGAGCGGCGTACAGAACTCGACGCCGCCGGGCAGGTTCGGCGGCAACATGGACGTCCGCGACCTCGGCGTCGGCACGACGCTCTACCTGCCGGTCTTCCAGCCAGGCGGGCAGATCTTCATCGGTGACCCGCACAGCTGCCAGGGCGACGGCGAGGTCAGCGGCACCGCCGTCGAGCACTCGCTCGCCGGCACCTTCCGCATCACCCTGATCAAGAATGTCGAAACCGAGCTGCCGTGGGCCGAGACCGACGACCACTGGGTGATGATGGGCATCCACTGGGACCTCGACCGCGCCATGCGGATCGCGGTCGAGAAGACCGTCGACTTCCTCGTCAGCACCCGGGGCATGACCGTCCCGAAGGCGTACTCGTTCGCCTCGATCGCGGTGAACTACCACAACGCCGAGGTCGTCGACCGTACCCAGGTGGTGACCGGCCACATCCCGAAGAGCGTGTTCAAGGACCGCCGCTGAGCTGTCCCGATCGGACCGCGCCGGGGGCTCGCGTCTCCCGGTCGCGGTCCGCTCAGCGCAGCGCGCGGTCCAGCGTGTACCGGCGCTGCGAGAGCATCGCCACGACCATCAGCAGCGCGGGGACCAGGCCGATCCCGAGCCGGATCATCGTGTGCGCGGACTCCGGCTGCACGACGCCCCCGGTGCCCGCGCCGCTGGCGAGGAAACCGCCGACGGCCAGGCAGGCGGAGTAGACGTACGGGCCGAGCGCGCCGCCGGTGGCCTCGGCCGCGGTCCACACGCCGGTGTACGTGCCGGCCCGACTGGTGCCGTCGGCGCCACCGGCCCCGATGACGTCCGGGACCATCGAGAACGGCAGCAGTTGCATGGCGGCGAACGCGATGCCGAGCACCGCCACCGCGCCGACCAGTACGGGCAGGCCGGCGGCCTTGCCGAGCGCCAGCACGAGCGAACCGAGCACGAAGGCACCCTGCGCGATGAGCAGGCCCGGCTGCTTGCCGATCCGGCGGGCCACGACGACCCACACCGGGGTGGCGACCAGTGCCGGGGCGACGAACGCGGCGACCAGCACGGTGGTCAGGCCCGGGCGGCCGAGTTCGTACCGGGCGAAGTAGGGGACGGCGGCCAGCACCAGGTGGGTGGTGGTCGACATGGCCAGGTAGGAGCCGACCAGCCAGCGGAACTGCGGGTCGCGCAGCGCGACGAGCAGCGTACGCAGGCCGGCCGCGCCGGGTCCGGAGGTGCTGGCCGGGACCGGGGCGGCCACGGTCAGCCGCCGGGTTCCGGAGATGCCGATCAGCATGGTGACCAGCATCGACGTACCGAGCACGAGGCCCATCAGGGCGTAGCCGCCACGGGTCGGGTCCGGCCCGCCGGTCAGTATCGGCGCGAGCACGCCGCTGAGCAGGATGCCGACGGTGAGCACCACCATCCGGAAGCCCATCAGCCGGGTGCGCTCGTGGTATCCGATGGCGAGGTCTGCGGGGGTGGACAGGTAGGGCACCTGGTACGCCGCGAACAGCAGGTTGCCGGCGACGAAGGCGACGGCGACCCAGGCCGCGGCCGGATTGCCGGTGAGCCCGCCCGGTGCCAGGAACAGCGCGGCGAAGGCCAGCGGCAGGGCGCAACCGGCCGTCATGAGCAGCCGGCGGTGACCTCGGCGGGCCAGTTCGGCGTCGGACAGCTGCCCGATCCACGGGTGCAGCAGCACGTCGGCGATCTTCGGTAGCAGCAGGACGAGGCCGGCGACCAGTGGTGCCACGGCCAGCACGTCGGTGAGGAAGTAGAGCAGCAGCAGGCCCGGTACGGTGACCCAGGTGCCCATGCCCAGCGACCCGCCGGCGAAGGCCAGCAGGCCGCGACGGGGAAGCCGCGCCGCCTCGTCCATACCGTCTCCTCGCCGCGCCGCGGGCATAATCCAACGTTCGCTGGATAGTAGGGCACGATGGAGCACATGACCACACCCCGACGGGGACCCGGCCGCCCTCGGCGCACCGACCAGCACACCACCCCCGAAATGATCATCGAGATCGCGGCGGGACTGTTCGCCCGGCGCGGGTTCGACGCGGTCGGCATGCGCGAGGTCGCCGCCGCCTGCGGGGTGGACGTCGCCACCGTGCACCACCACGTGGGCACGAAGGCGGCGCTGTACGAGGGCTGCTTCGCACGGGTGTTCGCCGCCGAGAGCGTGGTGCTGACCAGGGCGGTGGCCGCCGCCCGGGACGGCCTGGCCGACGGACCGGAAACGGCCATGGCCGCACTGCACGAGCTGGTCGACGTGTTCGTCGACTTCCTGGAGGACCACCCCGAGACCACCGGACTCTGGCTGCGCCGCTGGCTGGAACCCGACCGTCACGCCGAGTTGGACGAGCGCTACTCCGCCCCGCTCTACCGGGCCGTCGAGCAGGTGCTGACCGATGCCGACGCGGCCGGGGTGCTCAGCGAACCCCAGCCCCACCTGGCCGTACGCAGCCTGGTCTGGTCCGTCCACGCCCACGTCGTCGGCCTGCTCGCCGGCGCGGACGGTGCCCGCCGCCGGCGCGAGTTCCGCACCTTCGCCCACCGCTGGCTCGACCGCATGTACGCCCCTCCCCGACCCCGGCAGGGAACTTGACGTGGGGCCCGGTCGGGCGCAATATCCATCAGACGCTGGATTTGGGGGGCAGGCATGGAGCCACGGGTCGCCGTGATCGGCGCCGGACCGGCCGGACTGGCCACCCTCAAGGCGCTGGCCGACCGGGGCGTACCCGCGATCGCCTTCGACGCAGGCACCCGGATCGGCGGGCTGTGGGTGTACGGCGCACCGCACTCCTCGGCGTACCGCACCCTGCACCTGAACACCTCGCGGACCCGCACCGAGTTCGCGGACCTGCCCATGCCCACGGACTGGCCGGACTATCCCGACCACACCCGCGTCGCCGAGTACCTGTTGGACTACGCGCGGCGGTTCGGCCTGCTGGACGCGGTGCGGCTGCGGCACACCGTCACCGACGTGACCCGCGACGGCGCACGATGGCGGGTCGTCGCCGCCGGCCCGGACGGCACGACCACGGTGCACGTCGAGGCGGTCGTCGTCGCCAACGGCCACAACAGCCGGCCCAGGCTGCCCTCCCCCGCCTATCCGGGCGAGCTCACCGTCGAGCAGTTGCACAGCCACGACTACCGTGACCCCGGCCAGCTCGCCGGGCGGCGGGTGCTGGTTGTCGGCGCCGGCAACTCGGCCGTGGACATCGCCGTCGACGCCTCCCACGTCGCGCGGAGCACCCTGCTCTCGCTGCGCCGTGGCGTGTGGATCGTGCCCAAGCACCTGTTCGGCCGACCGTCGGACACCCTCAACGGCGCGCTGGCCCGGCGCCTGCCGTGGCGGCTGCGCCAGCGCGTCAGCCAGACCATGCTGCGCCTTTCCGTCGGCCGTCCGGAGAGCTACGGCCTGCCCGCGCCGCGACAGGGGTTCCTCCAGGACCACCCCACCCTGTCGGACTCGCTGCTGTCGCGGATCAGCCACGGCGAGATCGGCGTACGGCCCGGTATCGAACGCTTCGACGGCGACCGGGTCCGCTTCACCGACGGCACCGCCGACCGGATCGACCTGGTGGCCTGGTGCACCGGGTACGACATCCACCTGCCGTTCCTCGACCCGGCGCTGCTCGGCGAGGGCGCGGACCGGCTCCCGCTGTTCCGGCACGTGTTCCACCGGCAGGCACCCGGCCTGATGTTCGTCGGGCTGATGCAGTCCACCGGCTCGGCGCTGCCCGTGGTCGAGGCACAGGCCCGGCTCGTCGCCGCACACCTCGCCGGCCGGTACGCGCTGCCCAGCCCGGCCGCGCAGGCCGCCGACATCGCCGCCGAGCTGCGGGCCGCCCGCGACCGCTGGGGCGAACGCCGCCCCGCCATGCGGGTCGACTTCGACGCCTACCTCGCGTTCGCGGCGAAGGAACTGGCCGACGGTACGACCCGGGCCCGTCGCGGCCGGGGCGTGCGCTGGCACCGCACCCAAAACGTCCAGGAGGGTCCCTGATGAGCACCTTCGACGGCAAGCGCGTCATCGTCACCGGCGCCGACGGCACCTTCGGCCGGCTGCTGTGCGCGCGGCTGGAACTGGCCGGTGCCGGGGTCGTCGGCATCGACCTGCGCGCGACCAGCGTCGGCACGACCCCGGTCATCGCCTGCGACCTCACCGACGGCGCCGCCGTGCCCGGCGCGGTCACGCGGGCGATCGAGACCCTCGGCGGCCTCGACCTGCTGGTCAACAACGCCGGTGTCGGCGGGCCCGCCCCGGCCGAGCTACCGCCCGGCGACGCCGCCCGCCGGCAGCTGGAGGTCAACCTGATGGCGGCGTGGCACACCACCGCCGCGGCCGTCCCGGCCCTGGAACTCAGCCGGGGCAGAATCGTGTTCGTGTCCAGCCGGATGGCCCTGCTGCCGCTCCCGCTGGCCGCCGGGTACGGCGTCAGCAAGCGCGCCCTGGTCGCGTACGCCGACGCGCTGCGCCTGGAGGTCGGCACCCACATCGGGGTCAGTGTGGTCTACCCGAGCATGGTCGCGTCGCCGATCCACGACGCCTCCGCCGCGGCCGGCCTGTCCCTGCGGGGCGTCTCCCGGTACGAACCCGTCGAGGGGGTGGTCGACGCGATCCTGCGCGCGGCGACCGCGCACAGGGCCCCGCGCGACGTGGCGACCACCGGGCGCGGCCGGGTCGAGCTGTTCCTGGCCCGGCACCTGCCCTCGCTCGCCGGCGCGATGGTGCGCCGCACCATCGCGCGGCGCATCGCCGCCGGCGACCTGGACCGGGCCCCACTGTCCGAGGGCATGCGCCGCCGCGCGGGCCGCTGACCCGCCGACCGCCGACCGCCGACCGCCGCACGGTGCGCAGGCCGCGAGGATCAGCGCTTCCGGGCTATGCCGCCGGCCATGAGGCGCTCGGCTACGGAAAGTTCGTGGGTGATGGGGGCCTCCGGCCGCCATTCCGGTAGGGACACCAGGCCCGGCTCGACCATCTCCAGGTCGCCGAAGAAACCCTGAAGTTCGTCCAGCGTACGGAATCGGCCGGTGCCCAGCACGCTGAGGTAGGTCTCCTCAAGCTCGGCGGCTTCGGGGAAGGACGCGCAGAAGCTGGTCATGAACAGGTGACTGCCGGCGGGCACGGCGTCCATGTACGCCTTCGCGACGCCCTGCGGGTCCTCGCTGTCGTGCAGGTGGTGCAGGATCCCGACGAGCAGGATGCCGACCGGCTGGGAGAAGTCGATGAGGCGGTGCACCTCGGGGTCGGCGAGTACGGCCCGGGGGTCCCGCAGGTCGGCCGTGACCACTGTCGTGTTGTCGTTCTCCACGAGCAGGGCCCGGCCGTGGGCCAGGACGATCGGATCGTTGTCGACGTAGACCACACGGGCCTCGGGCGCCGAGCGCTGTGCCACCTGGTGGGTGTTCTCCCTCGTCGGCAGCCCGGATCCCAGATCCATGAACTGCCGGATGCCGGCCTGTTCAACCAGATAGCGGACACCCCGGCTGAGCATCTGCCGGTTGTAGGCCGCCACCTCGGGGAGCTGTGGCACGATCTTGAGCATCTCCCCGACAACGGCGCGGTCGATCGCGAAGTTGTCCTTACCGCCGAGAACGACATCGTAGGCACGCGCGATACTCGGTTTCGAGGGGTCGATTCCGACCGAGGTCGACCGGTCCTGCTCCGCCATCAATCCTTCTTTCGTGATGTCTCACCGTTGCCGGTTGACGATCCTAGAGGACTTCCGGCGGCCCGTGGGCCCATGTATCTCCACAGTGGAACGGCCGAGACCACACCGGGCTCGACCAACTCCGATCGCCGACCGCACCGTCCGAGGCGGCTCCGGCACGAGCACGTGTCGGTCGGTCGGCTACAGCTGACCGTGGTTCGGCGGCACGGTGTCACCGATCTCGTACGCGCCGAGGTGGTGGTACTTCCAGTCCACGGGATCGTGCACGCTGTGGGTACGGGCGTTGCGCCAGTGCCGGTGCAGGTCCCACCGTTCGTCGGTCGCGCTGGTACCGCAGAGCGCGAACAGCTCGCTGCCCGCCTCCACGGCCACCTCGCTGGCGAATGCCTTCGCGCCCGCGACGGCCAGGGATCCGGTCGTGGCAGCGGCGGCGTCGACCGGCACGAGCCCCACGTTCTCCAGGACCGTCGCCGCGTCGGCCAGGAGTGCTTCCGCGGCCCGTACCCGGGTGGCGAGCCGACCGTAGCGGTGCAGGACGTGCGGGTCACCGGCCGCCGAATCGGCACCCGCCCGGACCGCCTCGGTGCTGGGCCGTGCGCGGTCGCGCAGGTAGGAGCGGGTGTCGCGGAGCGCGCCGCCGGCGATGCCGGCCTCGATCGCGGCGTGCACCAACTGCGCGCGTGCGCCGAGCTGCTGCGGGACCGCGTACGCGGCGGCGTAGTCCAGCACCAGGTCCGGGTCGACCGCGACGGCGTCGAGCGTGGTGGTGCCGCTGATCGTCGCCCGCTGACCCATCGTGTTCCAGTCCTGGTCGACGTCGAGTCCGGCCGCGTCGCGGGGCACGACGACCAGCGTCAGCCGGCCCTCGTCGTTCAGCGCGCTCACCGCCACCCAGGCCGCCGTCAGCGCGCCGGTGCAGTAGTACTTGCGCCCGTCGAGCCGCAGCCGACCGCTGTCGTCGGCGGCCAGCCGGGTGGTGAGGTCCTGCGCGTGCCGGCCACCGCGCTCGGCGAGCGCGTTCCCGATCCGTCGGCCGGCGAGCACCTCGGCGAAGAGGCGTTTGCGTGCCGCGGCCCCGCCCCAGACGGCGAGGATGTCCACGACGAGGAAGTGTCCCTGCGGTACCTGTGCGATGGCCGGGTCGACGCTCGCCAGGATCCGGGTGACCTCGGCCAGTGTGCGCGGTCCGAGGCCCGGTCCGCCGTGGTCGGCCGGGACGGTGATGCCGAGCAGACCGGAGCCGTCGAGGACGGCGAGGACGTCACGGGGTACGACCGAGGCGCCCGCCCGGTCGCGCTCGATCACCCCCGGCGCCAACGTCTGCGCCACGCGGTGCGCTGCCGCCACCGCGTCGTCGTGAGAACTGAGGTACGCGGCGGCATCGGTCACCAGCGCACCGTAGCATCGCGATCTCGGCTGCGGCACGACCGGGACGGGACAATTGATCATGGCCCGAATCACGACCGGCCGACCGCGTCCTCGCGGCGGGGTCAGGTCGACCTGGGAATCTGACCCCGCCGAACGGACGAGCCGGACCCGTCGGGCCGTCGTTACCTGGCGCTGTAGGAGTGCTGGCCGGTGCCGGCGAGACGACCGCCGTCGACGATGAGGTACTCGTCCCGGATGGGCCGGCCCTGGAAGAAGCATTCGAGGATCTCGCGGGTGCCGGCGGCGTACCGTGCCTGGGCGGTCAGCGAGGTGCCGGAGATGTGCGGGGTCATGCCGTGGTTCGGCATCGTCCGCCACGGGTGGTCGGCCGGCGCCGGCTGCGGGTACCACACGTCACCGGCGTAGCCGGCGAGCCGGCCGGACTCCAACGCGCGCACGATCGCGTCCCGGTCCACGATCTTCCCCCGGGCGGTGTTGATCAGGTACGAGCCGCGCTTCATCTTGCCCAGCAGCGCGTCGTCGAACATGTTCTCGGTCTCCGGGTGCAACGGGCAGTTGATCGTCACCACGTCGCACACCCGGACCATCGACTCGGCGTCCGGGTGCCAGGTGAGGTTCAGTTCCGCCTCGATCTCCGGGGCCAGCCGGTGCCGGTCGGTGTAGTGCAGCCCGACGTCGAACGGCTTGAGCCGGCGCAGCACCGCCAGCCCGATCCGCCCGGCCGCGACCGTACCGACCTGCATGGCCTCCAGGTCGTAGGCACGGGCCGAGCAGTCGGCGATGTTCCAGCCACCGTCGAGAACCCACTGGTACGACGGGAGATAGTTACGGACCAGCGCCAGGGTCATCATGACCACGTGCTCGGCCACGCTGATGCTGTTGGAGAAGGTCACCTCGGCGACCGTGATGCCGCGTCCGATCGCGGAGGAGAGGTCGACGTGGTCCGAGCCGATGCCGGCGGTGATGGCCAGCTTCAGGTTGGGCGCCTTCGCGATGCGTTCCGGGGTCAGGTACGCCGGCCAGAACGGCTGGGAGATGACGATGTCGGCGTCGACGAGTTCCCGTTCGAACACCGAATCGGGTCCCTCCTTGTCGGAGGTGACGACGAACGTGTGGCCCAGCGATTCGAGGAAGGAACGCAGCCCCAACTCGCCGGAAACGCTTCCGAGCAGTTGCCCGGGAAGGAAATCGACCTTCTCGGGACTCGGTACGGTCTGACCGCCGGGGTAGTGGTCGATCTGCGGCAGGGTGTCCCGAGCGTACGTGGTGGGATAGCCGGTGACCGGGTCGTCGTACAACACGCACAATATCTTCGCCATGGCGGACTCCTCCGGGCTTGTCGAGGGACGGAAATGATCAGCGGGCGGCGTACCACGCACGGGCGATGCGTCAGCGCTGGTCCGTTGATTGTTTCGGCGCAATTTCAGCGTGCTGTACCGGTGCCGGCGGGACAATGAGCAAGTTCCGAATGGTCGATAGGCGACGCCTATCGACGGCCCCGCCGCGATCACCCACGCGACGACAGACCCCGGGCAGACGGGTCTGTGCCCGGGGTCTGGCCCCGGTAGCGGGCGGTCGGCGACGGGACGCGGGTGGCGTACCGGTCCCGTCAGGTGTTCCGGCGGGTGGCGGTCGCGAAGAATCGGTGCGGTGGGTCGTCGTAGCCGGTGAGCTGCCAGCCGGTGCGGGCGGTCGAGTGCCGCAACGGTGCTTGCGCGAGGGGTTCGTCGGGGCGTAGGGGGCGGCCGTGACGGGCGGCGAGGGCGGCTCGGCCGGAGGGGTGGAAGAGCACGAGTCGTCCGCCGGGCCGGGTGATCCGGGCGAGTTCGCCCAGGCCGGCTTCGGGGTCGGGCAGGTGGGTGAGCAGACCCGCGGCGAACACCGCGTCGACGGACGCGTCGGCGAGCGGGAGGTTCCGGGCGTCGCCCAGGAGCAGGTCGGCGGCGGCCCGTTGCGCGTGTGTCCGGGCGGCGGTGAGCATCTGCGGTGTGAGGTCGAGGCCGACGACGACGCCGTGCGAGCCGACCGCGTCACGCAGGGCGGGCAACGCGCGACCGGTTCCGCAGCCGATGTCGACGACGACGCCACCCGTGGTGAGGTTCGCCTCGGTCACGGCGGCCGCGTAGGCGGGCATGTCGTCGCCGAACTTCGTGTCCCAGGTCGCGGCGCGGATGGCGAAGAAGGCTCGCGATTCGCTGAGGTACCAGCGGTCGTGTGGCACGAGCCGGTCGGTGAGTTGGCGGATCACCGGCCAGGTCGGATCGTGCAGGTCGATGACGATGTCGCAGCCGGGGCCACGGCCGCCGGTCGCGGCTCGGCCGACGGGTGGGGTACGGAGCCAGACGACAACGTCCCACTCAACGGTCGGCGGGCGGCCGCGCCAGTGGGAGCCGTCGGCGACCGCGACGGTGTCCGGGGCACGTCCGGCGCGCCAGTCGTCCGCCATTGCGGGTGTGGGCTCGGTCAGCCGGGCGCACGGACGTCCGCTGGCGTGCAGGGTGTCGGCGAGGCGGTCGGCGACGACCGCCGCCTGCGCGGCACCGCCGTCGATCACGACGGAAACGGCGCCCGACGGGAGCGCGTCGGCGACATGGTCGAGGACCTCGGTCCAGCGCCGGCTCTGCTCGTCGGTCAGGGTCTGCCATGCCGGTAGCGACACCGGTTCACCAGCCATGACTGCAATGATGCAGATGCGACCCACGGAATGAAACAGCACACCGAGGATACGGCCCGATCAGCCCATTAATCCTCGCAGTTGCGACGGACTAGGGTGTCCAACGTGACGGTGTTTCGGATCGCAGTCATCAAATCCACCACGGTCATGGTGGAGAAACCCGCCCTGACCGCCGGTAGTAGAGGGAGGACCAGTTCGTGAGAGCACGACGGTTCCGCACCGCCCTGGCCGCGCTCACCGCGCTTGCGGCGTTGGGTCTCACCGGCTGCGCCGGTGACGCCGACACCGCCAGCCCGCAACCGGGCAGCAGCAGCCCCGGCGTCACCGGCACGATCACGGTCTTCGCTGCGGCGTCGCTGACCGAGTCGTTCACGGCCATCGGCAAGGACTTCGAGGCGGCCAACCCCGGCGCGAAGGTCACCTTCAGCTTCGCCGGCAGTTCCGCCCTCGCCACCCAGATCAACCAGGGCGCACCGGCGGACGTGTTCGCCTCCGCCGCACCGGCGAACATGAAGACCGTCACCGACGCCGGCAACGGTGACGGCACCCCGACCACCTTCGTGAAGAACCAACTCGTCATCGCCGTACCGAAGGGCAACCCGAACGGGGTCACCGGGCTGACCGACCTGACCAAGCCGGACGCGAAGGTCGCCCTCTGCGCCGAGCAGGTCCCCTGCGGCGCGGCCGCGAAGAAGGCACTCACCGCCGCGAACGTCAAACTGACCCCGGTCACCCTCGAACAGGACGTCAAGGGCGCCCTGTCCAAGGTGAAGCTCGGCGAGGTCGACGCGGCCCTGGTCTACCGGACCGACGCGAAGGCGTCCACCGCCGACGTCGACGGGATCGAGTTCCCCGAGTCGGCCGGAGCGATCAACGACTACCCGATCACCGTGCTGAAGAGCGCGCCGAACCAGGCCGGCGCCCAGGCGTTCGTCGCGTACGTGTTGTCGGACGCCGGTAAGTCCGTGCTCACCCAGGCCGGCTTCCAGGCCCCCTAGAACGGTGCCACCTCTCGAAGAGCCCGACGTGGTGGCGCGGCCGGCGACGGTCGCGCCACCGCACCGGCGCAGGCGCACCGGACGGATCCCGGTGGCGCTGCTCGTGCCTGCCGCGCTCGGTCTGCTGTTCCTGGTCCTGCCCCTGGTCGGCCTCCTGGTCCGGACGCCGTGGAGCACCCTGCCGCAGCGGCTCGCCGAACCCGGCGTACTCACCGCGCTGCGGCTGTCGTTGCAGACCGCCACCCTCGCCACACTGCTCTGCCTCGCCCTCGGCGTACCCCTGGCCTGGCTTCTGGCGAGAATCGAGTTCCCCGGCCGGCGGGTCGTACGCGCACTCGTCACCGTGCCGCTCGTCCTGCCACCCGTCGTCGGCGGGGTGGCACTGCTGCTCGTCTTCGGCCGCAGGGGGCTGCTCGGCGGCTGGCTCGACTCCACCTTCGGCATCACGCTGCCGTTCACCACCACCGGCGTCGTGCTCGCCGAGGCGTTCGTCGCCATGCCGTTCCTGATCATCGCCGTCGAGGGCGCGCTACGCGGCGCGGACACCCGATACGAGGAGGCTGCCGCCACTCTCGGCGCCGGCCGCTGGACCACCTTCACCCACGTCACGCTCCCGCTCGTCGCCCCCGGCATCGCCGCCGGGGCGGTCCTCTGCTGGGCCCGAGCCCTCGGTGAGTTCGGCGCCACCATCACCTTCGCCGGCAACTTCCCCGGCCGTACCCAGACCATGCCGCTCGCCGTCTACCTCGCCCTGGAGACCGACCTGGAATCGGCCATCGTGCTGAGCCTGATCCTGCTCACCGTCTCGGTCGCCATCCTCGCCAGCCTCCGCGACCGGTGGATCACCAGCCCATGACCACACCCGTGCCCGCCACCCCGACACCCACCGCCACCCCGACACCCACCGCCGGCCGGGCGAGCACCGGCGGTGCCCTGCTCGACGCCCACCTCGTTGTCGACCGGGGCACCTTCCGCCTCGACCTGCACCTGCGGGTCGACCCCGGTGAGGTGGTCGCCCTGCTCGGGCCGAACGGTGCCGGCAAGACCACCGCCCTGCGTACGCTCGCCGGCCTGGAACCGCTCACCGCCGGGCACATCACCCTCGGCGGGACCGACCTCGACCGCCCCGACCACCGGACCTGGCTGCCCACCGAGCGCCGCCCGATAGGTGTCGTCTTCCAGGACTACCTGCTCTTCCCGCACCTCAGCGCGCTGGACAACGTCGCCTTCGGACCCCGCCGACACGGTGTCGACCGGCGCCGGGCCCGGGAGCAGGCCGCCGGCTGGCTCGACCGGATGGGTCTGACCGAACACGCCCGGCGCAAACCACGGCAGCTCTCCGGCGGCCAGGCCCAACGGGTAGCACTCGCCCGCGCACTCGCGGTCCACCCGGCGCTGCTGCTACTCGACGAACCCCTCGCCGCGCTCGACGCCCGTACCCGGCTGGACACCCGCGCCGAGCTGCAACGCCACCTCGGCGAGCACGGCGGGGCCACGCTGCTGGTCACCCACGACCCGCTCGACGCGCTGGTGCTCGCCGACCGGCTGGTCATCGTCGAGGACGGCCGGATGGTGCAGCAGGGCGACGCCGCCACCATCACCGCCCGGCCGCGTACGGACTACGTCGCCCGCCTCGTCGGACTCAACCTCTACCGTGGGCACGCCGACGGGTCGACGGTCCTGGTCGGCGACGCCTTCCCGCTCGCCGTAGCGGAGCGGCACGACGGGGACGTCTTCGTCGCCTTCCCGCCCTCGGCCGTCGCACTGCACCCGAACCGCCCCGACAGCAGTCCCCGCAACACCTGGCCCGCGACCATCACCGGCATCCAGCGCCACGGCGACAACCTGCGCATCCAACTCGACGGCCCGATCGGGGTGGCCGCCGACGTCACCCCGCTCGCCGCCGCCCAACTCCACCTCGTACCCGGCCAACCCGTGTGGGCGGCGGTCAGGGCCACCGAAACCCGGGTCTACCCCGCCGGCGCCCCGTGACCTCCCGGCGGTGACCCATCCGGACATCGCCGGCCAACCGCCCATCGTTGTCCACGGGCACACCCGGCCACTGTCCACCGTCGCCACCCCGGCCCAACCAGAGGAGTCGCCATGACCACGACCGTCTCACCGCTGCGCCGGATCATCGGCCTGGCCATCGCCCTGACCACCGTCGTCACCCTCGGTGGCGCCGCCGCCCACGCCGCCCCGACCAGCACCTCGGGCGACACGGGAACCGCGGGCGCGACCGTCGCCCATCGTCTCGCCCTGCGGGTCGACGGCGCGGTGGGTCGCCGGCTGCACCTGAGCAACGCCGACCTCGCCCGGCTGCCGCAGCGGACCATCACCCTGACCTACCAGAGCGGATCCGGTCCCCAGACCCACACCTACACCGGACCGCTCCTGCTCGACGTCCTCAACCGCGCCCAACCGCGCTTCGACCCGCAGATCAAGAACCACAAGCTCCGGCACGTCGTCACGGCCACCGGCAGCGACCGGTACCAGGCCGCCTTCGCCTGGGGCGAGATCGACCCCGACTTCGAGGGCAAGACCGTACTCGTGGCCATCACCGAGGACGGACAGCCGACCGCCGACGGACGGCCCCGGGTCGTCGTGCCGGGCGACAGGCACGGGGGAAGGTACGTCTCCAGCCTGGTCAGCCTCCAGCTGACCGCTCCCCGCCGGTAACCCGTACCGCTGGCGGTGGTCGGGTCCTCCCCGGGGTTCCACAGGGCAGGACCCGGCCGTCCCGTGATCCGGCCGCCGAACCGGCTCGGCGATCCTGGCCCAGCGCCGACGGTAGGAGGAGCTCCGTGACCCACACTGGACAGACCCCGGACCCGCACCTGATCCCGCACTGGGAGTCGGCGGTGCTGGTCACCATCGACATGCAGGTGGACTTCCTGTCCGACAGTCCGTACGGCCTGGCCGGCACCACCGAGATCGTGCCGAACCTGCGCCACCTCGCCGACGCGTTCCGGGCCGCCCGCCGGCCGATCGTGCACATCGTGCGCCTCTACCCGCCCGGCGGCGAAAACGCCGACCTGGCCCGGCGGACACTGCTCGCCGGTGGCGCGCGGATCGTGGCGCCGGGATCGCCGGGCAGTCAACTCGCCCCCGGCCTACTGCCGGCGGGAGCGCCGGAACTCGACCACCCGCGACTGCTCGGCGGCAAGCCGCAGAGGCTGAACCCCACCGAGTACGTGATCTTCAAACCGCGATGGGGTGCGTTCTACCGGACACCGCTGGCGTCCCTGCTCGACGACCTGGCGGTCGACACCGTCGTCTTCGCCGGGTGCAACCTGCCCAACTGCCCCCGCGCCAGCATCATCGAGGCGAGCGAGCGCGACTACCGGACAGTCCTGGCCACCGACGCCGTCTCCCAGGCAAGCGAGCAGGGCTTCCGGGAGATCGCCGGGATCGGTGTGCAGCTACTGACCAGCGACGAGATCACCGCCGCCCTGTCCGGTCGGCTTGGCTAGGCTCGTGTCCGCGTACGAGGTTGGTTCACGACCCGCTCCAGCGGGACCCGCTCTCAGCGTGCCGCGTGTTCGGCGCGGGCCGGTGCGCCCACCTCGTGCAGGTACCGCAGGGCCTGGCGGTAGGAGGTGACCAGGCTCGTCTGCTCGTACGGCACGCCGATCTCGGCGCAGTACGCCTGCACGATCGGCTGGGCCTTGCGCAGGTTCGGGGTCGGCATGCCGGGGAACAGGTGGTGCTCGATCTGGTAGTTCAGGCCGCCCAGCGCCGCGTCGGTCAGCCAGCCGCCGCGGACGTTGCGTGAGGTCAGCACCTGCTTACGGAGGTAGTCCTCGTCGCCGGTCGGGTGCGGCATGCCCTTGTGGTTCGGTGCGAACGTCATGCCAAGGTAGACGCCGAACAGCGCCTGGTGCACCAGCAGGAAGGCGATTGCCTGGAGCGGCGAGAGGACGATCAGCAGGGCCGAGAGGTAGCCGACGGCGTGCAGGATCAGCAGCGCGCTCTCCAGGCCGCGGCGCTTCACGGTGCCGCCGCGCAACGCCTTGACGCTGGCCACCTTCAGGTCGACGGCGAGCAGGGTGAGCAGCGGGAAGAACAGCCCGGCCTGGTGCCGGGTGATGAAGCCCTTCAGCCCACGCCGTCCCAGGGCCGACTCCGTGGCCCAGATCAGCACCTCGGGTGCGACGTCCGGGTCGAGGTCGTCGTGGTTGGGGTTGTTGTGGTGACGGGTGTGCTTGTCCATCCACCAGCCGTAGCTCATCCCGACGCCGAGGTTCCCGGCCAGCCGTCCGGCGAATTCACCGGGCCGTTTGGTGCGGAACACCTGGCGGTGTGCCAGGTCGTGCGCCACGAGCGCGACCTGGGTGAATGTGACGGCGAGGAACGCTGCCGTCACCAACTGCCACCAGGACGAACCGATGACGAAGAACGCGACCCAACCGCCGAGGAGCATGAGCGCGACGATGCTCAGCCGGGCGGCGTAGTAGACGGGCCGGCGTTGCATCAGCCCTTCGCCGCTGATCCGCCGGGACAGGACGGCGAAGTCACTGCCGGTAGTGGCCCGCGACGGCGTCGTGGTGATCGTCATATTTCTATCGAACCGCTCGACGCCCGCGCTGTCAGGAGCGCTAACTCCCTCGGTGTGGTGGTGCTAGCACCACCATCGTGCCGCTGACCTGCGGGCACAATATGATCCGTGGACATGTCCGGGACCGGTGAACGGTTGGGCCGTTGGATCCGACGCGGGGTGCGCTCCGTGCTGGGCGGCGTGGCCGCGATCGGTCTGGCGGTCGCCAACCTGCCGCTGTTGGCGGTGTCCGTTGTCGCGTTGGCCCTGACTCCGGTGCCCTTCCTCGGCCTGGCGCTGGTGCCGTGGACGATGACGTTGGTCCGGCTGCGCGCCGATCTGGAGCGCAGGCGCGCCTCCCGGACCGGGGTGCCGGTGACACGTCCGTACCATCCGCCCCCGGAACGGGCCGTGGCCGGCGGCTGGCGGCGCTTCCGGTGGACCGTGACCGACCCGGCCACCTGGCGTGATCTTGCCTGGCTCGCGCCCGGCGCGGTCGTCGGGTTCGCGCTCGGAACGGTCCGGGTGGCGGTGCCGCTGTACGGGCTCCTGGGTCTGACCCTGGCGCCGTTGTGGATCTGGCTCGGCACCGGCTGGTACGGCTACGGCGCCATCTGGTCCATCGACACGTTCAGCGACGGGCTGCTCTGCCTGCCGCAGGGCGCCGTCGTCCTTCTCGCCGGGCTGGCGGCCGCGCCGTGGCTGGGCCGCGTCGACGCGTACTTCGCCCGGCTCTTCCTCGCACCGACCAGGGCCGCCGAACTCCGGCTGCGCGTCACCCAGCTGACGGTGACCCGTGCCGACACGGTGGGCGCTCAGGCGGCGGAGCTGCGTCGCATCGAACGCGACCTGCACGACGGCGTCCAGGCCCGCCTCGTCTCGCTGGGCATGATGATCGGTCTGGCCGACGAGCTGATCGACCGGGACCCGGTGGCGGCCCGCGAGCTGCTCACCGAGGCGCGCGAGTCCAGCAGTACGGCGCTCGTCGAGCTACGGAACCTGGTCCGCGGAATTCACCCGCCGGTGCTCGCCGAACGGGGGCTCGGCGGAGCGGTCCGCGCGTTGGCGCTCAGTCTGGCGATGCCGATCACGGTCACCACCGTGCTTCCCGGCCGGGCCGACGCACCGGTGGAGTCCGCGGCGTACTTCGCCGTCGCCGAGACCCTGACCAACATGATCCGACACAGCCGCGCCCACACCGGGTCGGTGTCGTTACGGCACTCGGAGGGTGTGCTGACGATGGTGGTCAGGGACGACGGTAAGGGCGGTGCCGACCCCGCCACCGGCACCGGTCTGCGCGGTATCGAACGCCGCCTCGCGGCCTTCGATGGCACGATATTGCTGTCGAGCCCGCCCGGGGGACCGACCGTCATCACCATGGAGCTGCCGTGCGCGTTGTCATCGCCGAGGACCATGCCCTCCTCCGTGACGGACTGACCCGGCTGCTGAACGCCTTCGACTTCGACGTTGTCGCCGCCGTCGACAACGGCCCGGCGCTGCTGCCCGCCCTGATCACACACCGGCCCCAGGTCGCGGTCATCGACGTCCGCCTGCCACCGACATTCACCGACGAGGGACTACAGGCCGCGACCGCGGCCCGTACCCAGATTCCCGGCCTGCCGATCCTCATGCTCTCCCAGCACGTCGAGCCCCTCTATGCCCGCGAACTGCTCAGCACCCCGCACGGTGGTGTCGGCTACCTGCTCAAGGACCGGGTGTCGAACGTCGGCGAGTTCGTCGACGCGGTCCGTCGGGTAGCCGACGGCGGTACCGCGATGGACCCGGAAGTGATCTCGCAGCTACTCGCCCGCCGGGAGCCGCTCGCGGTGCTCACCGCGCGCGAACGTGAGGTGCTCGGCGAAATGGCCGAGGGCCGCTCCAACGCCGCGATCGCCGGCAAGCTCCGCATCACCGAAAAGGCGGTGAGCAAGCACATCAACAACATCTTCACCAAGCTCGACATGCCCCCCTCCGATGACGACAACCGCCGGGTCCTGGCCGTCCTCGCGTACCTCAATTCCTGAACGTCCGGGGAACAGTCGGGCGAGTGGGAAGCCCCCGTCGGCGGTCAGGACACAGAACTCGTTGCCGTCGGGATCGGCCATCGCCACCCGGCCGACCTCGTCCCGGCCACAGTCGATTCGAGTCCCCTCGGACCGCGTGTGGCGAACGGATCGCGGGTACGGCGGTCTGCTCGACGAGCACCGCCGCCTCCTCCGACCACCACTCGACGGCACCGGGTTGCGCAGCGGTGACAGAATCGACCGGTCCCCTCCTGGAAGGCGATCATGGAAACTGGCGTTGAGGTGATCATCGCGGCTCTCGTCGCGGGCGCGACGGCGGGCTCGACGGACGTGGCCAAGACGGTGATAACCGACACCTATACCGGGCTGAAGAACCTCCTCCGGGGACGCCTGGCAGGGCGCCCGGAGGCGCAGGAGGTCCTCGACGCGCACGAGACCGAACCCGGCCGCTGGCAGGCGACAATCGGCGACGATCTGGCCGACAGTGGCGCGGACACCGACGAGGAGGTGCTGGCCATGGCACACCGACTACTGAACCTCGCCGACCCACACCAAATCCGAGCTGGCAGCTACCACATAGACGCAAGTCAGGCCCAAGGCCTCCAATTCGGCAACCACAACAACCAAACCAACCACTTCCACTAAACACACACCCCCACCCCAACACCCACGACTTCGACGATCTTGCACTTGTGGCGCCTGATTTGGGACACTCATCCGGATTTGCATGCCACCACAAGTGCAAGATCGTCGCGGGCTGGAGTGGCTCACCCCCGCCCGGGAACGTGGCGGCTTCGAGGCCGAGTGACGGGGCTATGAGGTCCCCACTCCCCGCCCGGGCCGAGCGGCACCGGAGCGCCGTCGGCGACCGGATACCTCACCAGTGGTGGCTCAGGTTCACCGTCAGTGCGGCCACCGCCGTGGCGAAGAACACGGCCCATCCCACGAGCTGACGGGAACCCACTCGCAGATGCGCGACGAACGCGCCGAGAAAGTACAACACGAGACCGGCGGCGGCGAACGTCCCCAGCGGTGGCACCGCAAACCCGACCAGCAGCCCCAGGGAACCCGCCGCCAGCAGCGTGCCCAACACCGGTACCCATGACCGTGGCACACGCTTCATGTCCGCCTGGGCCTTTGGATAGTCGTGGCCGATCAGGTAGGTGACGGCGGCGATGCCGTTGAGGACCGACGCGAGGATGGTGACCGTAACGTAAGCGGCGAACATGGGCTCTCCTTCGTGGTTACTTCGAGGACGAGCCGGTGCCGCAGAGTGTGACGTGTTCTGACGACGGAGTTCCCGGCGACGGGCGCCTGACGGCCGGCGGCGGGGCGGGGCCCTGGTCAGGGCGGCCAACCCGATCGCAATCGATTCACAGTCGACCCCGCGTAGAAATTGCCCAGTCCTCGACGGGATGGTCCCGGTGCTGGTGGACGAAGGGGGAAGCTCATGTTGAACAAGACCAGGATCCGTAAGGTGGCCGGGCTGCTCGGTGCGACGGCCGCGGTGGTCGCGCTGGGTGCGGCGGCAAGCCCGGCACCGGCCTCGGCGCTCGCCGAGGTCGGCTCGGCCGGCACCTACCGGATCGCCACGGTCGACAACCTGGCGGCGGGTTCGACCGCCAGCGGGGGCTGGAACAACACGCCGACCGGCCGTTCCTACTTCGTCGACGTCAAGCCGATCGCCACCACCGTGACCCAGGCCTGTCAACTGGAGGTCACCGAGCCGCCGGCTGCCGAGCAGTTCCCGGATCTCGGCGACCTCGACCCGCCGGCCGATCAGCGTGGTCAGCGGGGCGGGCAGGTACGCGTCCGCCCCGTCCGGTAGCGCTCTACCGCCGGCACCCGCGCCGCGCTCGGCCGTACCGCTGGCACCCGCGCCACGCTCGGCCGTACCCCCGGCACTGGCGGCGAGGGCGGCGGACCCGGCGGCGGCGCCGACCGGGCCGGCGCCGACCACCTCGCCGCCGAAGGCGTCGTCGGCCAGGATGGCCGCCTCCGTCTCGCGCAGCCGGCGGCCCGGCTCGATGCCCAACTCCTCGACCAGCGCGGTCCGGACCCGGCGGTACGCGCCGAGCGCCTCGCCCTGCCGGCCGGACCGGTACAGCGCGATCATGAGCAGCTCCCAGAGCCGTTCCCGCAGCGGATCGCGGGCGACCAGCGCCTCCAGCTCGGCGGCCACCCGGGCATGCTCGCCCAGCGCCAGCTCGGCGGTGTAGAGATCCTCGGTCGCGTAGAGCCGGGACTCCCGCAGGGCGGCGACCTCGGCGCGGGCCCACTCGCCGAGTGGACAGTCGGAGAGCACGTCGCCGCGCCACAGCCGCAGTGCGGCGCGCAGCGCCTCGGCCGCCTCGGTGTTGGCCCCGGCGCGCAACGCCCGCCGGCCGACCACCACCAACTCCTCGAAGCGCCGGGCGTCGGTCCGGCCGAGCGTGATGTCCAGGGCGTACCCGGGTGGCCGGGTGACGATCAGCTCGGTCAGGCCGGCCGCGCCGAGCGCGCGCCGCAGGTACGCCACGTGGGCGTGCAGCGTCTTGGTGGCCGAGCCGGGCGGATCCTCGCCCCAGATTCCGTCGATCAGTTGGGGCCGGGGGACGATATCCGGTGCCCGCAGGGCGAGCAGACCGAGCAGGCTGCGCTGCCGGGGCCCACCCAACGCCACCCGTACGCCACCGGCGTCGACCTCCAGTGGCCCGAGCAACCGGATGTCGGCGATGACCGGTGCCCCGCCGTTGTCCGCCATCGTGATCTCCCCCCTTTCCGAGGAGGAGAGCACGACCGGGCCCCGATCGCCAGTCGCAACCGGGTTCTGTCGCGATGACGACCGGGGCCGGCCGTAGCGGTCTCCGGGCCGCCTACCGGGCGGTCTCGCAGCCGTACAGGACGCCGCCGCCGCTGCCCGCCTCGCAGATGTCCTGATCGACCGGCAGGACGAGGGTCCGTTGGCTGTCGCCGTACAGCCGGTCGAGACCGGAGCCGCCGAGCAGCAGGTCGTCGCCACCGGAACCGATCAGGATGTCGTCGCCACCGCCGCCGGCCAGCTCGTCGTCGCCATCGGTGCCGAGGAGCACGTCGGCGGCCCGGCCGCCGACTATCTTCTCCACGTCCGACCGGATGGTGTCCGCTTCGTGTGCCGCGCCGTCGTCACCGACCACGCCGTCCGCGTCGGCGCTCACCGCCGATGAGTAGTCGGCGTAGCTGACGGTGTCGTAGCCGGTGCCGCCGGACATCAGGTCCGCGCCCGCACCGCCGAGCAGCAGGTCGGCCGCGTCGTACCCGTAGAGCCGGTCGTCGCCGGGGCCGCCGTAGATCGAGTCGGGTGCGTCGCTGCCGAAGACCACGTCGTTGCCGTCCTGCCCGTACACCGACGTGCCCCGTACGCCCTGCAACTGGAACCGGTCGTCGCCGCTGCCGCCGTAGAACGTGCCGAACGCCCCCGTCGCCCGGATGGTCAGCGTGTCGTCCAGGTCGGCGGTGTCGGCCCAGATGGTGGTGACGACCGGGGCCGTACAGCTCACCTGGTTGGGGGTGACCGCGACGCAGCCGGCGCCCGGCACCACCGGTGCCGCGTTGTCGGTGATCCGGAAGGCGGCCCCGGTCTGCTCGACCGTCACCTCGTTGGCGAGGCCCGGGTCGGCGACGAAGTGGACCGTCGTCCCGGCGACGTGGGCGGAGCCGCCCGCCGCCAGCGCGGGCGTCACACCGACCAGTAGCTGCGCGACGACCAACCCCAGCGACGCACCGGCGCCGGCCATGGTCCTGCGCGACCTCTCGAACAAAGGAGCCTCCATTGATGTGCCACGGACGTCCGTCGCCCGCCACGAGAGTGCAGCACCGGCCGGTTGTGATTCGGTTGCGGTGCCGGGCCGGGAAGAATCGGTCGATCGGGGCCATCGGTCGACGATTGGGCGACAACCCTCTAGTGGCAAACGTCAATACATGGTATGAATTGCCCAAACTTCTCCGCAAGTAGAGAGATTCTCCGACGGAGGCTGGGATGAGAAGAATCATGGCGGGTCTGACCGGCCTCCTGCTCACCGTCGCCGGCTCGGTGGTGGTCGCCGCGCCGGTGCGTGCGGCCCCGCCGGAGAACCAACACGCGGCGGCGGAATCCCGCACCGTGGGTTACCGGGGCTATCGCGTGACGGTTCCGGGCACCTGGCGGGTCGTCGACCTGACCGACCACCCGAGCGAGTGCGTCCGGTTCGACCGACCCACGGTCTACCTGGGACATCCGGGTGACGGGTCGTCCTGCCCCGCGCACCTCGTCGGTCGTACCGCGGGCCTGGTCATCGAGCCGATCGACGCCGTCTCGGCGGAGCGTCTCACGGCGGACACCACCACCACGGCACCGGGCACGGCCGCCGCGAGCGCCCCGGCCTCCCGCGACGACTCGATCCGGGTCGCGGTGCGCGACGCGGGCGTGCTGGTCAGCGCGGTACACACCCCGCTGACCGAATCCCTGGTCCGCCGAATCCTGGGCACCGCGACCCTCGGCCCGGACGCGGTGCCGTCGGCACTGCCCGCCGCCGCCACCGCGCCGCGGGCCGCGACCGGGCGGACACCACTGGCGGCGTCCGGTCCACAGCCGGGCACCTACACCGGCAGGGGCTTCGACACGTGTACGGCACCATCGCAGTCGACCATGAACGCCTGGCGGGCCAGCTCGCCCTACCGCGCGATCGGCGTCTACATCAGCGGCGCCAACCGGTCCTGTGCCCAGCCGAACCTCACCGCGAGCTGGGTGACCAACCAGACCGCGAACGGCTGGCGCCTGATCCCGATCGAACTCGGCCGCCAGGCACCCTGCTCCGCCCGCTACACGCTGTTGATGTCGAGCGACCCGGCCACCGCACGAGCGCAGGGCTCGACCGCGGCGACCGGTGCGGTCGGTGCCGCACAGGCGCTGGGCATCCCCGCCGGCAGTGCGATCTACAACGACGTCGAGGGCTACCCGTCGAACGCGTCCTGTCGGGCCGCGGTCCTCTCCTTCCTCTCCGGTTGGACCGACACGCTCCACTCGTACGGCTACCTCGCGGGTGTGTACTCCAGCGGCGCGTCCGGGATCACGGACGTGGCCGGCGCGTACAACGATCCTTCCTACAGTCGGGTGGACCACATCTGGTTCGCCTGGTGGAACAACGTGGCGAACACCGACGCCGGACCGTACGCGCCGGCGGCGTACTGGGCCGACCACCAGCGGCTGCACCAGTACGCCGGTGACGTCTACGAGACCTGGGGCGGCGTACAGATCCGGATCGACCGTAACTACCTCGACGTCTCCACCGGCACCGGTCCGCCGGCCTGGAGCAGCACGGTCGACAACACCACCCCCGGCCGGTTCACCGCGAGTGCGAACTGGGGCACCTCCAGCTACTCCGGCCAGCGGTTCGGCACCGACTACCGGTTCGCGAACCCGACCCCGGCCAGCGATGTCGCCTGGTACCGGGTCGACATCCCGGAGACCGCGTCCTACGAGGTGGCGGTCTGGTACCCGGCCGACGCGGGCTACAACGACTCGACCCCGTACATGATCGCCACCACCGGCGGCTACCAGACGGTACGGGTCAACCAGCGCGTCGACGGCGGCCGGTGGGTGTCGCTCGGCGCGTTCACGCTGGCCGCCGGCGACGGCAGCCGGGTGGGGGTGAGCCGGTGGACCGCCGGCACCGGTCATGTCGTCGCCGACGCGGTGCGGATCACCCGCCGGGTCACCACGATGACCACGCCCGGCGCCGGGCCGACGCGGGACTGACCGCGCCGCTGCCGTTCACCGTTACGTCGCGAGGTCGTGGCTGTCGCCCGGCCGGCCCGGTCCCCCGGGCCGGGCCGGGCGTCCCGGTGTGTCCACAGTGGGGCAACCAGCCGTTAGGTCGATTGTGGCCAGTCCGGGCGCTGGTATAGACACATGCAAGTACCTCGATGTTGCCACCGCACTTCATCCGGAGGTAAGTGAGAATGACGTTCTCCACCAGGACGATCGGTCGATGGCGGGCACTCGGCGTAGTGCTCACCGCCAGCACGCTGGTCCTCGCCACGACGGCCATCCCGGCGTCGGCGGGCACCGACCCGGCCGCCACCGGCACCGGCCCGGTCAGCGCAGACGCCAAGGGATCGCCCGGCTCACGCACGGCCGGCGCCATCCTGCGGGCCGGCGGCAAGACAGCAGTCAAGGACAGCTACATCGTCGTCTTCAAGGACTCCGTGGTCTCCCGCACGGCCGTGGCCGGCAAGGCGCGGGATGTCGCCACCCGGGCCGGCGGCCGGATCGGCCACCAGTACTCGCACGCGCTGCGGGGCTTCGAGATCACGGTGAACGAACAGGCCGCCCGCAAGATCGCCGCTGACCCGTCAGTCGCCTACGTCGAGCAGAACCACACCGTGTCGATCGCGGGCACCCAGACCCCCGTACCCTCCTGGGGCCTGGACCGCATCGACCAGCGCAACCGCCCGCTGGACAACAGCTACACCTACCCGGTCACCGGGTCCGGCGTACGCGCCTACGTCATCGACACCGGCATCCACTTCGCACACACCGACTTCGGCGGCCGCGCGGTCAGCGGGTACGACGCCGTCGACGGCGGCAGCGCCGACGACGCCAACGGCCACGGTACGCACGTCGCCGGCACCGTGGGCGGCGGCTCCTACGGCGTGGCCAAGGGCGTCACCCTGGTCGGCGTCCGGGTGCTCGACGCCAACGGATCGGGCACCTGGGCCCAGGTCATCGGCGGCGTCGACTGGGTGACCGCCGACCACGATCCCGGTGAGCTGGCGGTGGCCAACATGAGCCTCGGCGGCGCCGGCACCGCGGTGAACGCCGCCGTCGCCAACTCGATCGCCGACGGCGTCAGCTACGCGGTCGCGGGCGGCAACGAGAGCACCGACGCGTGCACCCGTACCCCGGCGAGCACGCCGACCGCCATCACCGTCGGCGCCACCGACAGCGGCGACGCCCGGGCGTCGTTCTCCAACTACGGCACCTGCCTGGACATCTTCGCGCCGGGGGTGAGCATCACCTCGGCCTGGCACACGAGCAACACCGCCACGAACACCATCAGCGGAACCTCGATGGCCAGCCCGCACGTGGCGGGAGCGGCGGCACTCGTGCTCGCGCAGAACCCCTCCTTCAGCCCCCAGCAGGTACGCGATGCGCTGGTCAACGACGCCACCAACGGCGTGGTCGGCAACCCCGGCACCGGCTCGGTCAACAAGCTGCTGTACGTCGCCAACACCGGAACCCCGCCGGCGAACGACTTCTCCGTGGCCGTCTCGCCGGCCTCCGGCACCACCCCGCAGGGCGGATCGGTCGCCACGACCGTGGTCACCGCGACCACCTCGGGCTCGGCGCAGGCGGTCAGCCTCTCCGCCACCGGCCTGCCCGCCGGCACCACCGCGACGTTCGTGCCGCCCTCGGTCACCTCGGGTGCCAACTCGGCGCTGACCATCCAGACGTCGGGCTCGACACCGCCGGGCAGCTACCCGGTCACGGTGAACGGCAGCGGCGCCTCGGGCACCCGGACGGCCACGTACACCCTGGTCGTGACCGGGACCGGCGGCTGCCCGAGCCCCGGCCAGAAGCTGGGCAACCCCGGCTTCGAGGCGGGGCACTCGGTGTGGCAGATGACCCCGGACGTGATCGGCCAGCACGCGCCCTACCAGCCGCCCCGCACCGGGTCGTACAACGCCTGGCTGCTCGGGTACGGCTTCACCACGTACGACATCCTCCAGCAGACGGTGACCCTGCCGGCCGGCTGCTCCTCCTACCAGCTGAGCTTCTGGATGAAGATCAGCACAGCCGAGTACGAGGGCCTCGCCTTCGACGGCATCCAGGTGCAGGCCATCGTCGGTTCGACCACCACCCCCCTGGCGACCTGGACCAACCTGGACGCGACCCCCGACTACGTACTGCGCACCGTCGACCTGTCCGCCTTCGCCGGGCAGACGTTCCTGTTGCGCTTCTACGCCACCGAGGACTGGTCCCTGCCCACCTCGGTCGTGATCGATGACACGGCGCTGACCGTGTCCTGACCGCCGCTGATCGCGGTGCCCGGGCGTGCCTGCGCGCGCCCGGGCACCCGCGGTTTCACGGCAGACCCGGCGGTGGCGAGCGAGACGTCGTTGTCGGTCAGCAGAGCGCCCGTGACCAGCCGTGGCGGTGCCGGTCTACCCGTCGATCACGTCGTCCGGATCACGTCGGGGCGTCGGCCAGCCCGGTTGGCCGTACCCGATCCGCATCACCATCTGGGGCGCGCCGTGCCGGCCGAGGGCCAGCCGCAACTGCTCGCGGGCCCGAGGCACCTCGATGGGTTGGGACAGCATCGAGACGGCGAGACGGGCGTCGGTGGCGGTGAGCAGCACACGTTGCAGGGCCTGCCCGGCGGCGATCTGGTCGGCGGGGCTGTCACCCGAGTAGCCGAGGACGGCGACCAGCGGTTCGGGTTCGAAGTCCCGGCCGGGTGCGCGGGTGCGTACGCCGAAGGCCCGTTGGGGCAGCAGGTCGTGCGGTTCACCCGCCGGGCCGCCCGCCTCGACCGGCACGCCGTCGCGGTCGAGACCGGTCCGGACCCAACCGGCCAGCTCCGCGCGGTAGTCGTCGTCACGTTCGAGAACCCGGTTGGCGGCCCGGCTGATCTCGGCGACCGCCTGCACCGCCGGGGCGCCGATGACCATCTCCAGCCACGCGTCCTCGGCGCGGGCAGCCTCGACAAGGCGCCACCGGGCCTCCGCCCGGACCGGGTCGGGCCGCAACGGTGCGCGGTTGCTGCACCGAAGCGGGATCGCGGCGTACAGGTCGCGTTCGGTCGGGGTCGCGGGCCGCGGCGGGCCGGGGACCAGCCGGGCCACGACGTCCAGGTCGTACGGGTACGGGCGGATCCGTACCCGCGCGGGAGTGCCGGCGAACGCCAGTCCCAGGCGCAGGTTGAACAGCGCGGCACCGCAGCTGATCCGGGCCGCCCAGCGGGTCGGGTCACTGGCCGGCAGCAGCCGCTCGGGGTCGATGCTCACCTCGATGCCACCATCCCGGAGCCGGAAGCGCCACGGCTGGCTGTTGTGCAGCGACGGTGCCCGGACCGCCGCGGCTACCGCGCCGCACAGGTCGGCACCGCTGAAGGTGGTGGCGATCGTCATGACGGACGGCTCCTGGGTCGGTGTGGGCGTCTTCCGCTTCGGTCCGTCACCACCGTCGCGCGGACGGCATCGGGTCGGACAGGGCCGGACGTCCCGCCCGATCGGGGCCGGTGGCCCGGCCGGTCCCGGTGGTGGGGGGACCTTCGGCCCTGTGCCCGCCGGTCCGGCCGGGGTAGAAACGACACATGATCCGTGTCTTCCTTCTCGACGACCACGAGGTCGTCCGCCGTGGCCTGGCCGACCTGTTGCAGAGCGCCGGTGACATCGAGGTGGTCGGCGAGTCGGGGCTGGCGCAGGAGGCCACGGCGCGCATACCGGCGCTGCGACCGGACGTGGCGATCCTGGACGCGCGGCTGCCCGACGGCAGTGGCATCGACGTGTGTCGCGAGGTACGCGCCGTCGACTCGTCGATCCGGGGACTGATCCTCACCTCGTACGAGGACGACGAGGCGCTGTTCGCGGCGATCATGGCCGGCGCCCACGGGTACGTGCTCAAGCAGATCCGCGGCACCGACCTCGTCGACGCGGTACGCCGGGTCGCGGCGGGTCAGTCACTGCTCGACCCGGCGGTGACCCAACGGGTACTCGAACGCATCCGCAACGGCGTCGAGCAGCCGCGCGAACTCCGGACGCTGACCGAGCAGGAGCGGCGGATCCTGGAGTATGTCGCCGAGGGGCTGACCAACCGCGAGATCGCCGCGAAGATGTTCCTCGCCGAGAAGACCGTCAAGAACTACGTGTCGAGCCTGCTGGCGAAGCTGGGCCTGGAGCGGCGTACGCAGGCCGCGGTGCTGGCCACCCGGCTGCTCGGCCAGCGCTCCTGAGCGTCGGCCGACCTCGTCAGTCGCGTAGCGGCACGCTCCAGCGCACCAGGGTCCCGCGCGGTGCGGCGGCCGAAACCGCGAACTCGCCACCGCGGCCCACCGCACGCTCGCTCATGTTGACCAGGCCGCCGCGCGCCGCGTCGAGACCGGTGCCGATCCCGTCGTCCTCGACCGTGAGGGTGAGCCGGCCACGATCGACCCGGACCAGCACCGTCACCCGGGCGGCCCGCGCGTGGCGAACCGTGTTCGACAGCGCCTCCCGCAGCACCGCCAGCAGGTCCGGACGTACGGCGTCGGGCACGGCGCTGTCGACCGGACCGGCGATCTCCAGCGCCGGCCGGAACCCGAGGGACTCGGCGGCGGCGTCGACCGCGTCGCGGATCTCGGTCCGCAGGGCGGCACTCATCGGCGTACGGAGTTCGAAGATGGCCCGGCGGATGTCCCGGATCGTGGAGTCGAGCTCGTCGACCGCGGCATTGATCCGCCGGCCGACCTCGGCCCTGGCCGTCAACGGGGCCGTGCTCTGCAACTGCAAGCCGGTGGCGAACAACCGCTGGATCACCACGTCGTGCAGGTCACGGGCGATCCGTTCGCGGTCCGCCAGGACGACGAGCAGTTCCCTCTCCTCCTGCGCGCGGGCGCGTTCCATCGCCAACGCCGCCTGCGCGGCGAAGCTGGCCAGCAGGGGCACGTCGTCCTCGCCCGGCCAGGACTGCCCGGCGGCGTTCGCCACGACCAGAACGCCGTGCAACGTCTCGGCCGCCGACAGCGGGGACACGATCGCCGGGCCGTCGGTGACCGGCACCGGCCAGGGCGCCACCTTGGCCAGACTCTCGACGATGATGTGGCGCCGCTCGGTCACCGAGGCGGCGAAGGTCGTCTCGGCCGCCGGCAGGACCGCTCCCACCAGCGGGGACACCGCCTCGCCGGCCACGTCGGCGACCTCGACCGTGAACTGCGCGGCCTCCTCGTCGTAGAGCAGCACGAGGACGAGCTCGGCGCCGGCGACCTCACGGGCGCGGCGGGCGACGAGGGCCAGCGCGTCGGTACGGCGGACCTCGCCGAGCAGCACGGTCGTGATCTCGGCGGTGGCGGCGAGCCAGCTCTCCCGGCGGTGCGCCACGGCGTACAGCCGGGCGTTCTCGATCGCGACACCCGCGGCGGCGGCGAGTGCGACGGCGATCTCCTCGTCGTCCTCGGTGAACTCCCCCGCGCCCTTCTTCCCGGCCAGGTAGAGATTGCCGAAGACCTGGTCGCGGATCCGGATCGGGGTGCCCAGGAAACCGTGCATCGGCGGATGACCGGGAGGAAAGCCGTACGACTGGGGATGCTCGGTGATGTCGGGCACGCGCACCGGTCGGGGGTCGGCGATCAGCAGCCCGAGTACGCCCCGTCCGCGCGGCAGGTCGCCGATGGTGGCGTGCTGCTCGGCGTCGATGCCGTGGGTGATGAACTCGGTCAGCAACCGATCGGGGCCGATCACGCCGAGCGCGCCGTACCGGGCGTCGAGCAGTCCGCAGGCGGCCTCGACGATGCGCCGCAGGGTGGTCCGGAGGTCGAGATCGGTGCCGATCGCCACCACCGCGTCCAGCAGTGCACGCAGCCGCTCCCGACTGGTGACGACCTCGCCGACCCGGACGAGCATCTCGTGGAGCAGTTCGTCGAGCCGGACCCGGGACAGCGGACTGAGCCCCAGCGAGGGGCCGTCGCGACGGTCGTCCTCGGCGGGTCTCGGCACGTCCATCCGCTGATGCTAGCTGGCAGCCGCCGAGCCGGTCCTGCCGCGCTCCCGGCGGCCCGGACGCCGGGCGGTCGTCGTCTGCCGTGCCTTCGCCCTCTCGGCAGCCGGCTTCAACGGCGAGCGAACGCTCAACTGGATTTTCGGGTTCAGATGCGTGCCGATATCGCAATTGGAACAATCTGGATGAGTCCCAGGTCAGTGGGACAAGGGAGGCCAGGACAATGAAGGCGCTCGTCTACGGCGGCCCAGGAGAGCGCAGTTGGACGACGACCCCCGATCCGCAGGTCGTCGAGCCGACCGACGCGATCATTCGGGTCGATACGGCCACCATCTGCGGGACCGACCTGCACATCCTCGGCGGTGCCGTCCCGGAGGTCCAGCCGGGGAGGATTCTCGGCCACGAGGCGGTGGGCACCGTAACGGAGGTCGGCGCCGCCGTGACCACGGTACGTCCCGGCGACCGGGTCCTCGCCTCGTGCATCTCCGCCTGTGGACGCTGCCGCTTCTGTCGCTCGGGCAGCTACGGCCAGTGCGTCAACGGCGGCGGGTGGATACTGGGCCACCTGGTCGACGGCGTACAGGCGGAGTACGCCCGGATCCCGTTCGCCGACCTGTCCACGTACCCACTGCCGGAGGCCGTCACCGACGAGGCGGCCATCCTGCTCGCGGACATCCTGCCGACCGCGTACGAGGTCGGTGTGCTCAACGGGCAGGTCCGGCCGGGCGACACCGTCGTGATCGTCGGAATGGGCCCGATCGGGCTCGCCGCCATCCTGACCGCCCGCCTCTACTCGCCCACGCACATCATCGCCGTCGACAAGGCCGAACGCCGGTTACAGGCCGCCCGGCACCTCGGCGCGGACATCACGGTGGCGCCCGACGACGATGCGCAGAAGGTGGTGCGGTCGGTCACCGGCGGACTCGGTGCCGACGTCGCCATGGAGGCGGTCGGGGCGCCCGAGGCGTTCGAACTCTGCACCACCCTGGTACGGCCGGGCGGCCGGGTCGCCAACATCGGCGTGCACGGCGCTCCGGCCGTGCTGCACCTGGAGGAACTCTGGGCACGCGATGTCACCATCACCACCGGACTGGTCGACACGAACACCATCCCGGTGCTGCTGGGGATGCTCGCCGCCGGGCAGTTCGACGTCGGCGAGCTGGTGACCCACCGGTTCCGGCTGGACGAGATCATGCACGCGTACGACGAATTCTCCCAGCCCGGGCGGAGTGGCGCGCTCAAGGTGCTGCTGAACCGTACCTGATCCCGCCCGGTCATGCCGCCCAAACGCGCCGGAGCACTCGGCAGGCGCGCACCTTTCGAGGTTTCTCGGATGCCGCAGAATAGAGCATTTCCCGAGGGCTGACCTCATCAGATGAAGCGAAGTCGATATGAGGACGATTACCTATACGGAAATGCATTCCCATGAATATCATTGGGCCCCTGTGTGGCAGCGCTCCTGCCGGCCAGCGCCGCACAGGCGGCGGTCGGCTCCTACACCGCCACACCCAGTGGCGGCACGGTCTACCGGACCAACACCGTCTACACCAGCTCGTACGCGAGCAACCCGGGAATTATCCCCGCAGGCGCGACCATCACCGGCGTGACGTGGCAGTTCACCCTCGGGGACTACCCGTCGAACCTGACCCGGCAGCTGTGCAACAACCAGCGGTGCGAAACCCTCTGGACCTTCGGCGGAAACTCGGGTACGTCGACCTATTTCAACGGCGATCCGGCCGTCAACAGTTGGCGCTACGAATTCGTCCTGGTGTTCGGCACCGGATCCCGCGTGATCAATCCACCGGTGTACGCCTACACGCACAGCGTCGGCGTCTCCTACCAGTACTGAGGGGAAGCCGTGCATCACATCGGCAGGAAATTGGCCGCCGCCGCGACCGCGATCGGACTCATCGGGGCCGCCGCCGTCACGATCAGCACTGGCCCGGCCAACGCCGCCACCGGCACGCTGATCCTCACCGCGTACAGCGCTAACGGCCTTGTCGCGGTCACCACCACCCTGACCGACCCGACCAACGGCGCCTGTTACCCGATCAACCAGCCCACCGGTCTGCTGGCCTGGACCGCCCGCAGCACCCTCGACCGGGCCGTCCAGGTCTCCTACGGCCCGGCCTGCACCAACAGCGCGACTCGGGTGGTCTACCCGTACGTCAACGAGTCGATCGGTTGGATCTCGAATCCGCAGACCGTGAAGATCGGACTGTGACCGACCGACGCCCGGTCGACACACCTGCCGCCGGGCCGGGGACGCTGCCCCGGCCCGGCGGCGCCGTCGACGGGATCGCCACGCCTACATCGTCGCCCTGGCCGCCGACGCCCGCTTCGCCGGACGCACCGGCGAGGGTGGGGCAGAGCGGTTCGCGGGACAGTCCCCTACTCGGGGCTCCTGGATCCCAGGAAGAGTCCGAGGGCTTCGACGACGAGGCGGTGGTCGTCGAGTTGGGGCAGGCCCGAGACGGTGACGGTGCCGACCGGGCCGGTGCCCCTGAGGATGATCGGGAAGCAGCCGCCGTGTGCCGCGTACCGGGCCGGGTCGAGGTGGGGCTGTTGGTCGAAGGTGGTGCCGCGGTCGCGGTAGGTCTGGCCGACGAGGTAGGAGCTGTGCCCGAACCGGCGGACGACGCGGATCTTGCGTTCGATCCAGTCGTCGTTGTCGGCCGAGGTGCCGGGCAGCGCGTAGTGAAAGAGCTGGTGGTCGCCTCGACGGATGTCGACGGTGACCGGGTGGCCGCGCTCCCGGGCCAGTCCGACCAGGTGATTGCCCAGGTCCCAGGCGTCCTCGTGGTCAAAGCGGTCGAACTGGAGGCGTTCTTCTTGCTCCTGAAGCTCTGGCAGCACGGCGTACCGCTCCCTTCCTCGATCGTCGCCACGATCTAAACAGAGCAGGACCGGCGAGTGGTCCCACGGTCGGCGGGTGCGTCCGGCGCACCGTCACCCACCGTGGCCGCGAGGGCTGGCGGAGCGGTTCGGTGGCCGACCGGATGCGTGTCCGGAAATGACGCAGATGGATGTCGAGTTTCGCGTGGGTGATCTCACGGCTAGCATCCCGATAACAACGCATCTGCCCTGTTAGTGGTGAAGCCAGACCCACAACGGGTTCCTGGAGAGATATTTTTCACGTCTTCAATCTTCGGCACTTCTATTGACTATTACGGATGTAACAATCCGCAAGATCACAAGGTTTCAGGACTTCGATATTGCCTATTGTCATTTGATCACCGCGCGCGCGATGATCTCCTGCGGATCGGGTCGGACTCGCCGGGACCGGCGGGAAGGGATGCACTCGTGAAGCAGAAAAACGATGGACCTACGCTGGCCGGCGAGGGTGACACCGACTATGCCCGCTACATGCGTACGGAGGTGCTGCTCGACCTGCAACGGCGGCCCGAGGAGGTTGTTCACCGTGATGAACTGCTCTTTCAGGTGGCGCACCAGTCCACCGAACTGTGGCTCAAACTGGCGGCGGCCGAGCTGACCGAGGCGGTCGCGCGGATCGACGCGGGCGAGCCGGCACCCGCCGAGCTCCTGCTCGGCCGGGCGATCCTCGCCGTACGGCTGGTCACCGACCAGCTGGAGATGCTGGCGCGGCTCACCCCGGCGGACTTCCAGGCGCTGCAACCGGCACTCGGCAACGGCTCGGGTGCGGAGTCCCCGGGCTGGCGGCAGACCCAGGCCGCGAGCCGCAGGCTGGCCCGGGCGTTCGTCAGGTACCTCGCCGCGCTGGAGATCGACCTCGTGACGCTCTACTCGCGGGAACCGTCCGATCCCGTCCACCGCCTCGCCGAGGCGATGGTGGAGTGGGACGATCGGGTCTCGCTCTGGCGGGTGCACCACTACAAGCTCGCCGTCCGGGTCGGCAGCCACGGTGTCATCGGCACCCCGGGCAGCCCCTCGGGCATGCTCGCCAAGCTCATCGACCACCGCTTCTTCCCCGAACTGTGGCAGGCACGCGCGAGCCACGCCCGGGGCGGCCCGACGGGCGAGGCTTGCCTTGCATGAGCTGACGAGCTGGCTGTCGGCCGGAGCGGACCCCGACACCTTCCCCTATGCGCCAGTCCTGGCCGCGTTCCACCGGACCGGCAAGCACTTCGTCGCCGACGACCTGCTCGTCCTTCTCGACCGGAGCCGAACGGCGGCCAACACAGCGCCCAGCGCCGCGACGGAGTTCCTGCGGAACTTCCTCGACGTCGCGCTCGACAAGTGGGACGGCCGGTACGACTACCGGAGCTACCTGGCGCTGAGCCTGCTCTCGATGCCCGGCGAGGAGTCCGCCGACGCACCGGGGAACGACCGACGACGGCAACACGACCGACTCTACGTGCAGCTCATCGCCGATGCCCTGGCCTTCGAGTCGGCGGCCGAGGCGCGCAGCACCGAGCTGTTCCCCCTGCAACGTCCGGAACCGGCCCTGGTCGCGAAGCGCTACCGGCTCGGGATCCGGGCGGTGTCGCCGGCCCTGGCCCGCCTGGGTCGACCCGCCCCGGTCGAACACCCGGACCCGGCGGCCACGGTGGCCGCGCTGCACGCCGCGGTGGTCGCCGACCAGAGCGCCACGGAGCGGCGTGAGCTGGAACTCGGCATGCAGCCGGTCTACCTGGTGCACGACGAGTACATGTTCATCCGGGTGCTCCAGGCGTACGAGTCCACCTTCGCGTCGCTCGCCGGCGAGCTGCGGGCGACGATCGACGACCTGGCCGACGGGGTCCCGCAGGCTGCGGCCGAACGGCTGGCGTACGCCCGAGAGCTGCTCGACAGTGCCGCGCCGCTGTTCTCGCTCATGGCGACCATGCAGCCGGACTCGTTCCGCGCGTTCCGCGTCTACACCGAGGGGGCCAGCGCCATCCAGTCCCGGTCCTACAAGCTGGTGGAGTCGCTGTGTCGCTCGCCGGAGGCGCCGCGGCTGTCCTCCGCGGCGTACGAGTCGGTGCCGGAGGTGCGGGACCGGGTGCTGGCCGGACAGCCCTCGATCGAGCAGGCGTACGACGAGGCGAGCCGGCTCGGCCGCCTGGGGGAATCGGACCGCCGCCTCCTTCGAGCCCGGATGGGCGAGTTCGCGAACGTTCTCACCCAGTGGCGCCAGACCCACTACCGGATCGCCGTACGGATGCTCGGCGACCGTACCGGCACCGGGTACACCGAGGGCACGCCATATCTGGCGGTCGCCCGCTCCATACCAGTGTTCAGCACGCCAGACCCTGCGAGGCGAGCCCAGATGAACGAATCCCGACAACATCCCACCCAGATACAGACGGCGCTCCGTGACCAATTTCCATTGTTAAAAACCTGTGTCTATCTCAACAACAACTCCACCGGTGCCGTTCCGCAGGGTGCGGAGCACGTCCTGACACACTACTGGCAAACACTGCGTACGTGGCGCGATGACGTCTGGGAAGGTTGGCACGACGGCCTCCAGAAATACACCGACGCGTTGGCGGCGTTCATCGGCGCCCCGGCCGGCAGCGTGATCACCGACGCCAACCTGAGCACCCTGCTGGGTCGGATCGCCTCCTGCTTCGACTACACCGCACCCCGCAACCGGGTGGTGACGACCGACCTGGAGTTCCCCACCATCCCGTTCATCTGGAACGCGTTCCGCCGGTACGGCGCAGACCCGGACGTGGTCGGCTCGGGCGGTCCGCAGCTGGACGAGGAGGCGCTGCTGCGGCGGATCGACGAACGGACCCTGCTCGTGTGCGTACCGCACGCCAGCTACTCCTCCGGGGCCACCATCGACCTGGCCCGGCTGGTGAAACACGCACACGACGTCGGCGCCCTGGTGATCGTCGACGCCTTCCAGAGCGTCGGGATCATGCCGCTCGACGTCACGGCGCTCGGCGTCGACTTCGTCCTCGGCGGCGCGCACAAGTGGATGTGTGGCGTCGGCAACGCCTTCCTGTACGTACGCCCGGATCTGCTGCCCGGCCTCGAACCCGCGGCGACCGGCTGGCAGGCGGGCGACCGGGCACTGACCTTCCAGCCGTCGACGGGCTGGGCGCCCGACGCGCGGCGGTTCGCTGGCGGCACACCGTTCCCGCTCACCTCGCTCGTCTCCCAGGTCGGCCTGGACCTGCTGGCCAGTGTCGGTATCGAGGCCATCCGGGCCCACTCGCTGGCATGCACGGACCGGATCCTCACGCGGGCGCAGGCGGCCGGCATCCCGGTGATCAGCCCGACCGAGCCGGACCGACGCGGCGGCGTGGTGTGTCTGGACGTCCCCGACGGTGAGGCGGTCAAGCGCCGGCTGGCCCAGCGGAACATGATCTGTAGTTGGCGCGGCTACCTGCGGATCGGCCCGCACGTCTACAACACGCTGGACGAGATCGACGAGTTCATGGACGCGCTTGAGCACGTCTCGCGCGAGGGCCGGCGATGACCGCCCCGGCGCTGTCGCCGCGTGCGCTCATGAGCCTGCTCTTCAACGGGTCCAAGGCCGTCGACGTGGTGGAGACCGCGCTCACCATCGGGCTGCTCGACGCACTGGAACCGGGGCCGGTGAGTCTCCGCGAGCTGGCCACCCGCTTCGAGTCGCGACCGCTGCGGCTCTACAAGTTCCTGGACTGCCTGGAGAGTCTCGGGCTCGTCGTACGGCACGAGCCGAGCGACGACATCAACGAGGCCACGTACCGCGCCGTACCCGGACTGCTCGCCGCCGCGACGGCCGCCGTCGGACCGGACGCGATCGAGCGCGACCGCGACCGGTACCCGTGGCAGCGGCTGCACGGCCGGCTGGCGGAGAGCCTCCGGGGCGACGTGAGCATGACCGACGACGACTTCGCCTGGCCCCCGAAAACGGACGAACAGACCGAGGCGTTCGAGCGCAGCATGTCGGTGGGACTCGGACCGGTCATCGAGACCTTCCACCGGCACGCACCCCACCTGTGGACGGGCCGGCGCCGGTTCCTCGACGTCGGCGGAGGCGCCGGTACGCTCGCCGCCCGCATCCTCGACGATGTGCCCGACCTGACGGCCGACGTCTACAACCTGCCGGCCGTGGCCCCGCTGGTCGAGGAGACCGGCAGACGGAGCGGCCACCCGAACCGGCTGGGATTCGTCGCCGGCGACTTCCTGACCGAGCCGCTGCCGACCGGCTACGACGCCCTGGCCTTCGTCCGGGTGCTGCACGACTGGCCGACCCCGGTGTCCCGCCAGCTGATCGAGAGCGCGTACCGGGCCCTGCCGGCGGGCGGAATGCTGCTGATCTGCGAGGAGTTCCGTACCCCGGACCGGCTCGCCATGCAGTTCTTCTGGTCCTACTTCCTCATCGGCGTCGACAGCTGCGTCAGCCGGCTACGCGACGTCGACTTCTACACCGGTCTGCTCGGCGAGATCGGTTTCGAGAAGATCCAGGTGCTGCCCGGCGGCTGGGAACTCGTCGTCGCGTACAAGCCGGGCTGACCGGCGGGTCGCGTACGGCCGGCATGCTGGCCCGGGACGACGGGGATCTCCCGGTCCCGGGCCAGCGTGCGTCATCCCCCTGATTTGTCGGGGTCTGGTCCGCGACCTGCGTCGCCTACCACTACAAGTGTTTCAGTCAACAGTTTTTGTGCCCCTAATCACACTACAGACCGTGATCGTCGCTTGACTCAAAATCAAGGCCCCTCTAGGGTCCATGCATAGGCGTAAATGTAATTGATGATGGAACGGGCACGCCTTTGGAATAACAAAGGGCATATCGCGGAGCGCGTAGGGACACGCGGCACTGACGATCCCACCAACGCTGAATTGTATTGAGAGGCCAATACTCCGTCACCGGAGACGGCTTCCGGACAATCATGTGCAGGAGATTTCATGGCAACGACGAAAAACGCCCCGTCCACCGGCCATGCCATCGTTGTCGGCGGCAGTCTCGCCGGCCTGCTGGCCGCCCGCGTCCTGTCCGACCACTACTCCCGGGTGAGTGTGATCGAACGGGACCGGCTGCCAGTGGAGGGCGTACACCGACGCGGCGTCCCGCAGAGCCGTCACACCCACTGCCTGATGGCCTCCGGCCGGGAGAGCATGGAGGAACTGCTGCCCGGCCTGACCGAGGCGTTGGCCGCCGAGGGCGCCAGCCTGCCCGACCTGCACGGCGAGTGCCGCTGGTACCTCGGCGGCCATCGCATGCGGCAGGCGATGGCGGGAACCCGAGCACTGCTGGCCAGCCGCCCCCTCCTGGAGGGACATCTGCGCGACCGGACGCGCGCCCTCGACAACGTCTCCATCCTGGACGGACGCGAGGTCGCCGGCCTGGTCGTGGACGACACCGGGCAGGGCGTGGCCGGGGTGCGCCTGCTGCCCGCACCCGACCGCGGGGAGGAGACGCTACGGGCGGACCTGGTGGTCGACGCCACCGGACGCGGCGCCCGAGGCGTGGCATGGCTGCGCGAGGCCGGCTTCGAGGCGCCCACCGAGGAGCAGGTGGAGATCGACCTCGTGTACACCACACGGCACTTCCGGCGCCGGCCCGACCAGCTGGGACACGACCGGGCCATCATCATCACCACCGGCGACAACCGCCGTGGCGGCACGATGAACGCCCAGGAGGACGACACCTGGATCGTCACCCTCTTCGGCTACGTCGGCGAGCAGGCGCCGGTCGACCTCGCCGGTTTCACCGAGTTCGCCGGCTCCCTGGACAGCAAGGACATCCACGACGTGGTACGCGATTCCGAGCCGGTCGGTGACGGCGCCATCATCCGTTACCCGGCCAGCCGACGCCGCCACTACCAGCGGCTGGACCGCTTCCCGGACCGCTACCTGGTCCTCGGCGACGCGTTGTGCAGCTTCAACCCGGTGTACGCGCAGGGCATGTCGGTCGCCGCGACCGAGGCGCGGCTGCTCGGCGACTGCCTGCGCGACGGTCTGCACCGGCCGGACACAGCGGGGCACGGCGCCCTGGCCGCGAGCTTCTTCGCCCGGGTCACCCCGCTGCTGGACGTGGTCTGGGCGATGGCCGTCAACGAGGACCTGAAGTACCCCGAGGTGCAGGGCGAACGTCCTCCCGGCATCGAGGAGGCCAACGCCTTCCTCGCTCAGACCTACCTCGCGGCCTCCCGCGACCTGGACGTGGCACGTTCGCTGGTTCGGCTCGTCAACCTACAGGACCGGCCCGAGGCGCTCCAGGACCCGGTGTTCACGGACCGGGTCCGCGAGGTGGCCTCGCGCCCGTAGACCTCCACCCCCGACCACGACGTAGCGCCGCACCCCTCATCCCGGCCCGTTCACCCCATATCAACGCCATCCGGGGCGCCGACCACCGCGCCCCGGATGAAGCCGCGCGCCACCGGATCCGCCCCCGGCGACGTCGCGGACCACGTCGCGGACCACGTCGCGGACCACCAAGACCGTTTACGGAAGGAACATCGACCGTGCAGATCGGGGCGCCATGACGGCCGGCGCTGTCGCCGTCCGCTGATACCAGCGTCTGTTTCCGCAGGCTCGCCCGGCGGGCAGCGCGCAATCGACCCAGCCCCGGCGTGGGCGCTTACGCCCTGCCCTCGTCCGGCCCCGCGATGCCCGCCAGTCCGTCATCCGACCCGTCCCGTATGGAGGCTGGAACGTGCTTCCCACCGTGCCCGCAGCGCTTCCGGAACGTTTTCCGCTGACCGCGTACCAACTCGACATCTGGGTCGCCGCGGCCCGCGCCGAGGAATCCCCGCAGTACAACACCTCGCTCCACGAGCGGCTCGAAGGAGACGTCGACCCGGCGACGCTGGTCGCCTGCACGGAAGCGGCGGTGCGGCGCAACGAGGCGCTGCGGATCCGGTTCGGCGACGAGGACGGCACACCCTTCCAGTGGGTCGCGGACCGGGGTCCCGCGGTCGAGCTGGTCGACCTTTCCGGTACGCGCGATCCCGAGGCGGCCTGCCGGGACCGGTTGACCGAGGAGCAGTTGCGCCCCTTCCCGCTGCGCGGCGGCCCGGTCGGTCGAATCCTGGTGCTGGTGGAGAACCCACGGGTGGTCCACCTGTACATGGTGCTGCACCACCTGATCACCGACGGCTGGTCGCACAACGAGCTGGGCCACCAGATCTTCCGCGACTACGCGGCCGCGACCCAGGGCCGACCGTCGGCCGAGAACAACCCTCCGTCGTACCGGTCCTTCGTCGCGGAGGAGGCCGCGTACCGGGCATCCGCCGCCGCCGACGACGACCGCGACGCCCACCTCGCGGCCCTGGCCGACGCCACGCCGGTGCTCTTCCCCCGGCGGGCCGCACCCGAACCACGACGGGGGGCCCGGTACTCCTTCAGCATCGAGGGCTCCTGGGTCCGCCGGGTACGCGCCGCCGGGCTGCCGGTGTTCCCCTACATCGCCGCCATGGTCGGCACGTACCTGTGCCGGGTGCACCGCAGTGACGAGGTGGTTCTCGGGATCCCGCTGCTCAACCGTCCGCAGGAGTACCTCCGCACCGCCGGACAGTTCGCCAACACCCTCCCGCTGCGGGTGGCTCCGGGAAGCGAGCCGACCGTACTCGACCTGGCGGCCCGGCTGCGGGCAGCCATCACGGTGCTGCGCGAACACGAACGGGCCCCGCTCGGCGACGTGCTGCGTGCCCTGCCGACGCTGACCGGCCGGTCACGGCAGCTGTTCGACGTGCAGCTGTCGTACCTGCGGGTCACTCGGCCAAAGGACACACCGGAACTGTCCCGCCGGACGTCGATGAGGTCACCCTGCCACGAACAGGATGCCCTCTCCATCGTGGTGCTCGCCTTCGACGACACCGACGAGATCCGGTTCGACCTGGAGTACGCCCCCGACGTGTTCGACGAGGACCAACCCATCGAGTCGGTCGGCAGGCACCTGAGCAGCCTGCTCCGCAACGGCGTCGCACTGGCCGACCAACCCGCCCCGGCCGTACCAATGCTCTCCCCCGCCGAGCGCGACCAGCTGATCGCGCGGGGTCGTGGAGAGCGTGTCCGGCACCCGGACCGGGTCACCGTGCCGGAGTTGTTCGAGGCCCGGGTCGCCCGCCACCCCGATCGGATCGCCCTGGTGGGACCCGAACCGGGACAGGCGCTGACGTACGGCCAGCTCGATGCCCGTGCCAACCAGGTCGCCCGGGGGCTGCGGGCCGACGGGGTGGGTGTGGGGGACCGGGTCGCCGTACTCGTGGAACGTGGCCCCGACCTGCTGGCCGCCCTGCTCGGCATCCTCAAGGCGGGCGCCGCGTACGTACCCGTCGACCCCGGCTATCCCGCCGAACGGATCCGGTTCCTGCTGGACGACAGTCGCCCGGCCGCGGTCCTGGTCTCGGGCCGGGGTCAGCCCGACATCGCCGGTCCGCCGGTGCACCGGGTCACCGACCTGTTGCACGGCGACTCCCGCGCGCTGGCCACGACGGCCACCGCGACCGACGTGGCGTACGTGATCTACACCTCCGGCTCGACCGGCCGACCCAAGGGCGTCCGGGTGAGCCACCGCTCGGTGGTCAACCGCCTGGCCTGGATGCAGCGCCGCTACCCGCTGGGCCGGGACGACACGCTGCTCCAGAAGACGCCGGTCTCCTTCGACGTCTCGGTGTGGGAGCTGTTCTGGTGGGCCGTCGAGGGAGCGAGCCTGGCGCTGCTCCCGCCCGGCGGCGAGAAGGACCCACGGGTGATCCGGCAGGCCGTACGCGACCACCGGGTCACGGTGGCGCACTTCGTCCCCTCGATGCTGGGCCCGTTCCTCGACACCGTCCCGGCCACCGGCACCGCCCCCGACGGCGGCACGCTACGGCTGGTCTTCTGTAGCGGCGAGGCGCTGCCCGCGGCCCGCGTCGACCAGTTCAACCGGCTCCTGCACACGGACGGGCGTACCGTGCCCACGCTGGTCAACCTGTACGGCCCGACCGAGACCACGGTCGACGTCACCTTCCACGACTGCCCGGCCGACCCGTCCGTTCCCGTCGGCCGGGTGCCGATCGGCCGCCCCGTCGACAACACCGACCTGTACGTCATCGGGCCGGACGGCGCCCTGCAACCGGACGGCCTGCCCGGCGAGTTGTACGTCGGCGGCGTCCAGGTCGCCCTCGGCTACCTGGACCGGCCCGAGCTGACCGCCGAGCGGTTCGTTCCCGACCGGTTCACCGGGAACGGCCGGCTCTACCGCACCGGCGACCTCGTGCGCTGGCTCACCGACGGCAGCCTGGAGTACCTGGGCAGGCTCGACGACCAGGTGAAGATACGGGGCAACCGGGTGGAACTCGGCGAGGTCACCGGCGCCCTGCTGGCCGTACCCGGGGTCCGGGACGCCCTGGTGGTCGACCGGGCCTCCGGTGCGCGCGGCACCCACCTGGTCGGCTACTACGTCCCCGCGACCGACGCCACCGCCGCCGACGTACGCCGCCACCTCGCCCGGACCCTGCCCGACTTCATGGTCCCCACCCACCTCGTGCCGATCGACCGCATCCCGCTGACCCCGAACGGGAAGGCCGACCGGCGCGCCCTGCCCGCTCCGGAAACCGATGCCCCGGCCCGCGCGTCCCGGCCGCTCACCCCGACCGAGGCGCTGCTGGCCGACATCTGGTCGGGGGTGCTGGGCCGCGGCCCGATCGCCGCCGACGACGACTTCTTCGCCCTCGGCGGAGACTCGCTGCTGATGCTGCGGGTTCGTGCCCTCGCCGAGCGTCGCGGCGTCGGCTTCTCCCTCGCCGACCTGATGCGGCACCCCACCCTCGCCGGCCTGGCCGCGCACGCAGGCGGCGACGGCGGTCCCGGCGACGAGGCACCGCACCCGTTCGCCCTCGTCGCCGGCGTCGACCGGGCCCGCCTCGCGGACGCCCGCGACGCCTATCCGCTGACCCGGATGCAACTCGGCCTGATCTACCACAGCCGCCGGCACGAGACGTCCGCCGTCTACAAGGACGTCTTCCACTACACCCTGTCCCTCGACTGGGAGGAGGCGCCGTTCCGGGACGCCTTCGCCCGGCTGACCGCCCGTCATCCGGCGCTGCGCACCACCTTCCACCTCGCCGGGCTCTCGGAGCCGCTCCAGGTCGTCCACCCGACGGTGCCCGATCGCCTCGACGTGCTCGACCTGCGCGGTCGCCCCCGGAACGAGGGCGATGCCGAGGTACGGCGACACGTCGAGGAACGGCGTTTCCACGACTACGCGTTCGACCGGGTACCGCCCTACCTGTTCCGGGTCCACGTACGCGAGTCGGAGATCGACCTCGTGCTCAGCTTCCACCACGCCCTGCTGGACGGGGCCAGCGTCGCCCTCGTCGTCGCCGAACTGCTGCACGACTACGCCCACGCACTCGGCCGACACCCGCACCCGGTGCCCGACACCCCACTGCCCTCGCCCGCCGCGTACGTCCACGCCGAACGCCTCGCCCTGGACTCGGCCGCGAGCAGGCGGTACTGGAGTCGTCAACTGGCCGCCGCGCAATCGCTCACCCTGCCCGGATTCCGGCCGCACGAGCCGAGGACCGCGACGACCGGGGCGGCGGTGACCCACCGGGCGGACCTGCCACCGGGGCTCACCGAACGCCTCCGGGCGTTCGCCCAGGACCACCTGCTCCCGGTCAAGTCGGTGCTGTTCGCCGCGCACTGCCTGATGCTGCGCCTGTTCTCCGGCGGCACCGACGTCATCACCGGCCTGATCACCCACGGCCGGCCGGAACTGGCGGGCGCGGAACGGATCATCGGCCTCTTCCTCAACACGCTGCCGCTGCGGGTCAACACGGCGTCGAACACCTGGATCGGCGTGGCCCGGGAGGCGTTCGGACGTGAGCAGGACGCCTACCCGCACCGCCGCTACCCGCTGAGCGCGATCCAGGAGGATCTCGGCGGCACGATCGCCGAGACCGCGTTCAACTACGTCCACCTGCCCCAGCTCACCGAGGCCGGGCAGTTGCCCGGCGTGAAGCTGACCGAGATGCGCACCGCCGAGGAGACCAACTTCACGCTGCTGGTCAACGTCGTCACCGACCCGATCGACCAGCACCTGTGGCTGCGTCTCGACGGCGACGGCCGGGTGGTCACCGACGCCCAGCTGCGGCAGTTCGCCGACTACTACGCCCGCGTACTCGACCGGATGCTCCGCTACCCGGACGAGCCGCCCGGCTGGGACTTCCTCACCGAACCGGCACCCGTCCAGACCACCGGCGAGCAGACCGAACCCACCGCCTACTCCGTCGGCGAGCACACCGGGCCCACCGTCGTGGAACGGTTCGCGGAGCAGGCGGCACGAACCCCGGAAACCGTGGCCGTGGCCACCGCGACACAGCGGTGGAGCTACGCCCACCTGGCGGCGACCTCCGCCGCGGTCGCGGACGGTCTGCGTGACCGGGGAATCACCCCCGGCGCCGTCGTCGGTGTCGCGTTGGACCGTTCCCCGGAGCTGATCGCGGTGATACTCGGCATCGTCCGGGCCGGCGCGACCGTCATGCCGCTGGACACCGGATACCCGGCTGCCCGGCTGGCCGACATGATCGAACAGGCGGAGCCGGCGCACATCGTCACCACCGCGCGGCACGACACCCTGTTCGGTCGCCCCGAGCGGCTGGTACGGCCCGAGCAGCTCACCGCCGCCCGCCCCGCCGGCAACCGGGCGGCGCCGAGCGCCGACCCGGAGGGCATCGCCTACCTGCTGTTCACCTCCGGCTCCACCGGCCGGCCCAAGGGCGTCGCCATGCCCCACCGCTCGCTGGCCAACCTGGTGTCCTGGCAGAACCGCATCGCCAGCGCCGCGTCCGGCGTCACCCTCCAGTACGCGCCGCTGAGCTTCGACGTCTCCTTCCAGGAGATCTTCTCCACCCTCTGCGCCGGCGGCACGCTGCGCCTGGTGGACGAGGAGACCCGCCGGGACATGCCGGCCCTGCTCCGCCTGCTCGACCGGGAGCGGGTCGAACGGGTGTTCCTGCCCTACATCGCCCTCCAGCAGGTAGCGGTCACCTCGGACGCGTTGGGGATCGTCCCCCGCGGCCTGCGGGTCATCGTCTCCTCCGGCGAACAGCTCCGGATCACCGAGGAGATCCGTCGACTCTGTGCCGCGCTGCCGGGCGTACTGCTGGAGAACCAGTACGGTCCCACCGAGACGCACGTGGTCACCCACCAGATGCTGAGCGGACCGCCCGCCGACCACCCCGAACTGCCGCCGATCGGCACCGCCATCGACGGCGTACGGGTCCACGTGCTGGACGCGCGGCTGCGCCCGGTGCCGGCGGGCGTCACCGGTGAGTTGTACGTCAGCGGGGTCTGCCTGGCGCGGGGCTACCTGGGCCGGGACGACCTCACCGGGGAACGGTTCCTGACCGGCCCGCACCCGTACGGCCGGCTCTACCGCACCGGGGACCTCGGCTTCACCCTGCCGGACGGCGCCATCGTCTGCACCGGGCGTGCCGACACCCAGGTCAAGGTCCGCGGCTACCGGGTGGAGACCGCCGAGGTGGAACTCGCCATCGGCGGGCTGGCCGCCGAGTATCCGGGCATCCGGGAAGCGGCCGTCGTCGCCCGCGTCCGACCCGGAGGCGACGCGTTCCTGGCCGCCTTCCTCACCGGTGATCCGTCCACCGTGGACAGCGACGCGGTGGTCAGCCGGCTGCGCGAGGCCCTGCCCGAGTACATGGTGCCCGGCCACGTGGAATGGCTCGCCACGCTGCCGTCCACTCCCAGCGGGAAGCGCGACGACGCGGCCCTGCGGTCCCTGCCCCTCACCGCGCCCGGGACGGCAGGCGACAACACCTCCCCGCGTACGGAACCGGAGCGGATCCTCGCCGACATCCTCGCCGATCTGCTACGCCTGCCGGCGGTCGGGATACACGACGACATCTTCGCCCTCGGCGGCACCTCGCTGACCGCCATGCGCCTGGTCGTCACCATCGAGCAGCGCTTCGGCACGAGGATCCCGCTGTCGGAGTTCGTCGCCGCGCCCACCGTCGCCGCCCTGGCCGTACGCCTCGGGGTGCGGCGGGCCGAGGTCGCACCGTTCCATCCCCTGGTGCCGGTCAAGGCATCCGGCACCCGCCCACCCCTGTTCCTGGTCCACCCGATGGGCGGCAATGTCCTCTGCTACCTCCCGCTGGCCCGGAGACTGCCGTCCGACCAGCCGTTGTACGCCCTCCAGGCCGCCGGGGCCGACCCGGGTACGGAGCCCCTGCGCACCGTCGCGGCCCTGGCTGCCGACTATCTCGAAGCCATCAGGACGGTCCAGCCGCACGGCCCGTACACCGTCGGCGGCTGGTCCTTCGGCGGGTTCGTCGCCTTCGAGATGGCTCGTCAGCTACGAGCGGCCGGCGAACGGGTGGACCGGCTGATCCTCCTGGACACCGTCGCCCTCAACCCCCTGCTGCGCGAGCGGTACACCGACGAGGCACTGCTCGGCTGGTTCTTCTGGGAACTCCTGTGGACCGAGCGCGGCGGCACCTCACCGCTTCAGGACATCCCCGACGGCCTCACCTCGCTCGACGACAAGTTCGCGTACATCGCTCGCTGCGCCGCCGACCGGGGCGTGCTCCCGGCCGACAGCTCCCACGCCGTCATCCGCCGCCTCTTCGAGGTCTACCGGACGAACTGGGACGCCACCCTTGCCTACCGGCCGCACGCGGTCGACCAGGACCTGACCCTGCTCCGCGCCCACGATCCACTGCCGAAGGTCCTGGAGGCCATGCACGGCGCGGCCGGAAGTCTCCACCAGGATCCCACCAACGGCTGGCACGGCATGACCGACGGCCGGATCGAGGTGGTCGGCGTACCCGGCGATCACCTCTCGATGATGGAGGAGCCGGGCGTGGCCCAGCTCGCCGACACCATCGCCGCGCTGCTGCGGCCCACCGAAGAACCCCCGTACCAGGACACCCTCCACCCGTCGGCCCATTCCGGCCCGACCCGATGAACGATCGACACCCCGCCCACAACCAGGGAAGGCATGGACGTCACATGACATCGAACAGGACACCGAACGGTCGGAAGGTCATCGTGGTCGGCGCCGGGATCGGCGGCCTCGCCCTCGGCGCCGCCCTGCGCGCGGTCGGCATCGACGCCGAGATCTACGAGCGGGCCCCGGAGCTGCGCGCCGGCGGCTCCGGTCTCGGCGTGGTGAGCAACGCCGTCACCGCACTGGAATCGCTCGGCATCGACATCGGCCTGGAACAGCGCGGCCAGGCGATGCACAGCTTCGCCATCAAGGACGAGAAGGGCGGTCACATCGCCTGGCTACCGCTGCCCGAGGTGAGCGTGGAACTGGGCCTGCCGCCCACCGTGCTGATCAGCCGTACCGCCCTGCAACAGGGGCTGCTGACCGCGGTCGGCGACGTCCCGATCCACCTGGGTCGCGCGGCCGTGGGCTTCGAGAACCACGCCGACGGTGCCAGCGTCCTGTTCGCCGACGGCTCCCGGGCCACCGGGGACGTCGTCATCGGCGCGGACGGCATCAACTCCGCGTTGCGCGCCCAGATCACCGGCCCGGAACCGATGCAGGAGCCGGGGTACGTCTGCTGGCTGGCCATCGCCCCGTTCCAGCACCCGAACCTGCCCACCGGCGCCGCCGCCCACTACTGGGGCAGCGGCCAGCGCTTCGGTCTGCTCGACATCGGCCACGGCGAGTTCTACTGGTGGGCCACGAAGAACATGCCGGTGGAGGTGGCCAACGACTGGCCCGGCACCAAGGACGACATCGCCGCCCTCTACACCGGCTGGGCCGACGAGGTGCAGGCGTCGATCCGGGTGACGCCGGAGGCCGACATCATCGCCGTACCGGCCCGGGACCGTGCCTTCCTGGAGAACTGGGGCCAGGGCCGGGTCACCCTGCTCGGCGACGCGGCCCACCCCATGCTCACCAGCCTCGGTCAGGGAGCCGCGATGGCCATCGAGGACGCCGTCGTCCTCGCCGCCACCCTGGCCCGCATCAGCGACCCGACGGCCGCGCTGCGCGCGTACGAGGACCAGCGCCGTGACCGTACCCGCGCGGTCGTGGAGGCGTCCCGGGCGCTGAGCGAACGCGAGCAGTTGGAGGACCCGGAACGGCAGATCCGCGACGAGGAACTGCGCCGGGTGCCGATCGAGGTGCTCAAGGAGCAGCAGCGCGACATCCTCACCTTCCCGGTGGTGCAGCGGTAGCGGCCCCGGTCCGCCCCTCGCGCGACCACCCGGTCCGCGAGGGGCCGCCGGTCACCACCGGTGTCGGCGCGGGAGCGCCCGGCTCAGATCGGCGGTATGGACCGGTCCACCGTCCATCCCCGCGATCGGATCGCGTCGGCGACCACGATCCCGGCCAGTGCGGCAGCCGCCGCGGCACCCGTCACCAGCGGTGGCAGGCGCCCGAGGACCATCGCCGGCGCGATCAGCGCCAGCAGGATCAGTCCGATGATCCGGGGCCAGGAGATCCAACCGACCACCTGGTACTCGAACAGCGCCCGTCCGGCCAGGAACAGCGCCGGCCCGCCGAGGATGGCGCACAGCCAGACCGGTGTGGAGTGCCCGAGCGGTCGGGTGACGAACAGTTCGTAGCCGATCGAGGTGAGCACTATGCCGGCAACCATCAACAGGTGCGTGTACGCCATGTCGATCCCGAGCCGGGCCGGCTGGCGCGCGGACGTGATAGCCGCCGGCAGGAACTGTCCGGCGCGGTGGAAGTAGACCCGCCACAGCAACACGGTGGTCAGGAACGCGACCAGGAACGCGGTCGTCCGGTCGAGGGCGAAGCTCTCGCCGCTGAACGCCAGACCGATCACCAGGATCGACTCGCCCAGGGTGACGAGCAGGAACTGCTGGTACCGCTCGGCCAGGTGCTCCCCGGCGATCGACCACTCGAAGACCCGGGACCGGCCGAGTCTCGGCGTCGGCCAGCCGGACGCCGCACCGGCGAAGTCGAGCCCGACCGCCAGGGTCCACAGCACCCCGCGTACGGCAGGCTCCGACGTCACCCCGCCGAGCAGCCACAGGATGGCGCTCATCCCGAGCCAGAAGATCACCCGGAGGGACAGGATCCGTTCCCGCCGGTGGGCCACCGCGAGGAACACCGACCGGCCGAGCTGGACCGCGACGTACGCCCCGGCGAACACCAGCGCGCGCTGCTCGAAGCCCCCGGGAATGGCGACCGCCATCACCAGGGCGCCCAGCATGCTGACGATGACCACGAGTTGGATCGCGGGCTGGTCCGGATCCAGCCGACTGGTGATCAGGGCGGTGAACGACCAGACCAGCCACAGCCCCAGGAACAGCACCAGGGTCTCCCCCGCCTCGGACAGCAGGAGTCGCCCACCGCTGCCGAAGTCGTTGATCAGCCGCTGGGACACCCAGGTCAGCGCGAAGACAAAGACCAGGTCGAAGAACAGCTCCAGGAACGTCGCCCGTTGCGAGGTCGCCTCGCTGCGGAGCAGCCCGATATCCCCGGCGCCGGTCATCTGCCCACGACGCGGTCATCCGTCACCAGGCCCCCTCACCCGTCGGCAATCTCCAGACCCAACGAGCCAGCACGCGGCTTGGATGCTGTGGTGCCGACGGGCAGCGCGGGACGGGCCGGCGACGCACCCAGCATCATCGCCTCCGCCACCAGGTCGTAGGCGGTACGCCAGGCCGCGTCGACCTCCGGCGTCCACCGCGCGCCGAGCGCCGCGCCGAAGGCCTCGAACAAGGCGGTACGGACCTGCTGGTAGTGCCCGGTACGCACGCCGTAGCCGGCGTGGCGGGCACCGAGCAGCCGGGTCCGCTGGAGAAACTCGTCGAACGTCGCGATCGAGTCGACAATCGCCTCGAATTCGTCCACGAACTTCTGCCGCTGGCGGACCGGATCGGAGGTGAACATCCCACGCAACCCGGGGTCGGCGGCAAAAAGCCGGCGGTAGAAGTCATCGACCACCGCGCCCATCCGGGTACGCAGCGCGTCCGCGCTGGTACTCACGATCGCCACCTGTTCGGGGGTCACCGGCGTCCCTGCCCTTCCGTACCGGACGCACCCGGCGCCGCGATCCGCTCGGCCAGTTCGCCGCGACTGTTCACGCCGAGTTTGCCGTAGATGTTTTGCAGGTGGTTGTTGACGGTCCGGACCGAGATGAAGAGCAGCTTGGCGATCTCCGGGCTGCGCAGGCCCCGCGCGACCAGGGCCGCCACCTCCCGCTCGCGGTCACTGAGCGGGATCGGCCCACTGTCGGCGACCAGGCCCGGCGTACGCGCGCCCTCGCACTGTTCACGCAGTGCGGTGGCCCGGGACAGGCACGCCGTCGCGGCGCGTTGACCGCCTTCGGCACGGTACAGCGCCGACGCGGCCAGCAGCGCCTCGGCGGCGAGCAGGTACGCGCCGAGTCCGGCGAACAGCTCGCCGACCTCGGCCAACCCGTCCGGGTCGGCCGACAGCGCCGCCCGCGCGTGCGCGGCGCGTACGGCCGCGAACTCGCCCTGCACCAGGGCCGCGACGGCGATCAGCTCCGGACCGGCCGTGGTGGCGTCGCCCAGCCGTACGAGGTCGTGCAGCAGGGCGGTGGCGTCGGTCCGACGCCCCTGTTCCAGGCAGAGCCGGGCGGTCGACAGCAGGATCTCCCGGGCCTGCGCCTGCCGGCCCAGGCTGGCCAGCGCCCATGCCCTGGCCCGTTGCAGCTCGGCGACCCGTGGTGCGGCCCCGGCCGCCCGGTCGAGCTGTGCCAGCAGCGGGTCCCGCTCGGTCAGCATCGCGCGGTACGCCAGGGCACGCACCAGTCCGGCAAGCGCCGTCATCCCGGCGACGGCCTGGCTCGATCCCCGGGCGTGCGTCCCGGCCTCCCGGAACAGTCGCTCGGCGGTGGCCACCCGGCCCCGGCCCAGCGCCACCCGACCCAGCTGCCAGGAGAACCACATGACCAGCGAGTTCAACTCGTCGCGCAGGGCCGTCTCCAGCCCCGACCGGGCGGTCCGCTCCGCCTCGGCGAACCGCCCGCTGTGCAACCGCGCCTCGGCCAGGATCACCAGGTGCCCGGCCGGATGGGGAATGGTGATCCAGTCGTCGGTGTGCTGGGGCAGCGCGTGGCCGCGGATCGCGGCCTCGGCCGCGTCGTCGAGCCGGCCCGTCTCGGCCAGCAGGATCGCCCGGCTGCGCAGCCACAGGTTCAGGTGGGACGGGTTGGACTCCGGCGGCTCGGTGTCGCCCAGCCGCGCGATCGCCCGCTCGGCGCCGGCCACCGCGTTGACCAGCATCGAGTCGACGGCTGCGACGGCCGGGGCGAGGGCGGCACCGCCCCGCCGCGCCGTCTCGTGCAGCCTCGCCTGTGCCTGTTCGATCTGCCCCAGGCCGAAGTAGAGGTTGCTGGCCCGGGCCAGCCCCAGTGGCCCCATCGCCTGGTCCGAGGCGCTCGGCCAGGCCGCCGCGAACACCCGCTCGGCGTCCTGGTGACGGCCCTGCTCGGTGAGGGATTCGCCGAGCAGCAGGCTGGCCGAGGTGTCCGGGCCATGCCGGAGCGCCGCCTCGGCGAGCCGCTCGATCCGGGGCGAGTCATGGGCGTACCGGGCCAGCCGCGCGGCCCGGACGAGCAGTGCGGGGTCGGCGGTGCCGGTGGCGTCCAGTCGCCACGACGCCAGCAGCAGCGGATCGCCACTGCGGCGTCCGCCGCGCCGCTCGACCCGCTCGACCTGGGCGAGCAACAGCGACCGGGCGTGCAGCCGGGGCATGGCGTGTTGCAGCGCGCGGGCGTGCAGGGGGTGGGCCAGGGCGATCTGCTGCCGGCGGCCGTCGGGCCGCACCACGATCAGCCCCTGCTCCTCCAACTCCGTCAACGTGTCCACGGCGCAGTGTTCGAGCAGGTCGTCGACGCCCAGCGGCTCGCAGAGCGCGAGCAGTTCCAGTACCCGCCGGTGGGCCTTCGACAGGCCGCGCAGCCGCTGGCCCACAAGTTCGACGATGGTGGCGCTTCCGGTGAGCCGGCCGCGCAGCCGCCACACCCCGTCGCCGCCGTCGAGCGTGCCGTCCGCCTGCGCGCACCAGACCAGTTCCCGGAGGTAGAGGATGTTGCCCTGACTGGCGTCCCAGAGCGCCTGGGCGGCGGCGGCGCTGACCGGGGCGTTGAGCGCGAAGTGGAGCAGCGTTTCGACGCCCTGGCGATCCAACGAGTCCAGGCGCATCCGCAGCGCGCTGCCGGTTCGCCAGCGGGACTCCAGCGCGTCGGGAATGTGCGCCTCCGCCCGCTGGGTGGCGATGACGAACAGCGACCCGTCGGCGAGCAGGAACGAGAGCAGCGCCAGGGAGACCAGGTCGAGCAGGTCGATGTCGTCCACCGCGAGCACGAAGCGGTGATCCGACGACCGGTCGCGCAGCCGCTGCCGTACGGATTCGAAGAGCGCGTGTGGCTCCGCCAGGTCCACCCGGGCCGGCAGGAGGGGTGCCAGCGCCGACAGCGGTACCTCGGCCGCGCTCGCGGTGGCGGCGACGTGCGCCACCGGGTGTCCCAGTGCCTCGGCGCTGGCCAGGCACTCCTGGGCGAGGCGGCTCTTGCCCACGCCGGACGCGCCGGTGACCAGCAACGCCTCCAACCGGCCGTCGCGCAGGGCGTCGGAAAACCGTTCCAGCTCGCTTCGCCGGCCCACGAACGGCCAGTGCACTCCGGTAGTCGTCGTCACCCCGCCTCCCCCGCCCCCGTCGATGCCCACCGGTAGCCGCCGCGTGCCAACCGCGCTGCGCAGTTTCGCACGCGGTCGGCGGCCGGTCGGTCGGGGTGCGACGGACGGCCGCGCGAGTACGGTACGCCCCTGGGAGCGGCTCACGTCCGGCCCGGTCATCGCGTCGATCAACTACCCGACAATCCCGCTGACGGGTTCCGGCGCATGGGTCCTGAGCTGCGCGTAGCCGTACGGAAATGAGCAACGGGGCGGCGCTGGTGAGCAACCGTTGCTCAGGCCCGAACCCGGTTGCGCTGCTTACCTGGTGTCGGCGGCGGCCACCGGGTCGCCCGCACCACGACGAAGGAAGCCACCGTGCACCGTCGCAAGATTCTCCTGCTGACCGCGGCCGTTCCGGCCACCACCGTGCTCGGGGCCGGTCGACCGGCACTGGCCGGTCCCCCGCCGAACCCGATCGCGCCGCTGAAGATCGCGGTCGAGCCGCTGGAGGCGGGTGACGCGGCGTACGCGTTGCTCGCCCCGCAGGTGGCGGGCGGTCCGGAGGGCGCGAAGGTGGTGCTGCGGCTGTTGCTGACCAACACCGGCACCAAGAACATGACCATCGACACCATCGAGTTCGTGTTCCCGGGCGGCGGAACCACGCCGATGCTCGGGGTCGACATCCTGCTCAACGTCAACTCGGACAACGGGGTGTTCCTGCCCGGTCAGTCCAAGGTCTGGTCCAACGGCACCGTCACCCTGCCCGGCAACGTGGTGATCAAGAACCAGGTGTACCTGCCGGTACCCGCGCCGGCGACCGTGACCGTGCGGGTACGGGTGACCGGATTCGTGGCACCGGTGGAGGTGACCCTGCCGCTGACCCCGTACCAGGTGGCGCACCGCCTGCCGATCGACGTCTCGGACCTGCGCCCCGGCGAGGTGATGTCGGCGGCTGGCGACCACTGGGCCAACGGCGGCGTACGCGGGGACCAGATCTACGCCCACGATGTCGGCGTGGTCGGCTGGGACGGCGCACAGTGGAACCGGCTCCTGCCCGGCACCGACGGTTCGAGGAACGAGCACTACCGCTGCTGGGACCTGCCGGTCCGGGCGGTCGCGGACGGCACGGTCCTCACCGCCTCGGACGGGATGATCGACAACCAGGCTCCGGGCGCGTTCCCCGATCCCACCCCGGCGCAGGTGGGCGGCAACCAGGTGTGGCTGCGGCACGACGACGGTACGTTGACCTACTACACCCATCTGCGTCAGGGCACCGTCACCGTCGTCACCGGCGACACGGTCGCCGCCGGTCAGGTGCTCGGCAAGCTCGGCGACTCCGGCAACGCCTCCGAGCCGCACATCCACCTGGAGGTACGGCAGGACAAGCCCGGTGACAACCCGCTGCGACCGCTGATGATCAGCGACGCGTGGCTGGTCGACCGGCTCGCCAACACCCCGTGGAACCCGGAGTCACCGATGTGGGGGCCGACCGACGGCCGCGCGATCCCGAACTCGAACGTGCTCATCTGGCCGGCCGCGTCGAAGCCGGCCTGGTATCCGCCGGGCAAGAGCGAGATCGTGCTGTACGGCGTACCGGCCGGGGACTACCAGGTCGTCTTCGACCGGCTCAAGGCGTCCGGCTACCGTCCCGTCTGGATCGACGCGCACGAGGTCGACCGTTCGGTCTTCTTCAACGTGATCTTCCACCCGAAGGACGGCACGACCTGGCAGCACCGGGTCGGCATGACCGGCGCGGAGTACCAGACCCAGTTCGACGGGATGGACCGCGAAGGACACCGGCTCACCAACGTCACCAGCTACGTCCAGGACGGCGTGGTGCGGTACGCGGCGATCTTCTGCAAGCAGGCCGGCCCGACCCTGGCGGCGTACCACGGCGCGAGCAAGGCCGACCACCAGGCGCAGTTCGAGACCCTCACCAAGGGCGGCTTCCGGCCGGTCAACATCTCGATCGTCTCGCCCGCCGACGACCCGCGGTTCACCGCGTTCTACCACAGGGAGGACGTCGGCGCGTTCGACGCACCGTCGTTCGCCACCTCGGCCGACTACCAGGCCGCCTTCACGACCAACACGAAGGCCGGGCTGCACCTGACCTACTTCAGCGCATGCCAGCACGCCGGCGGCTTCCGTATCTCGGCCATCTTCCAGGAACGGGCACCGGGCAAGGGCGGCACCGCCGGCCGGCACAACATGGGCAGCGGCCAGTTCGGTACCGAACTGGAGGACCGACGCAAGGCGGACTACCTGACCAGGGCGGTCGCCGGCTACGTCGACGGCAAGACCCTCCGGTACGGAGCAGCCTGGCGCCGCTGACACCGGCGCGACGGGTCGGGTGGCCGTGCTCCGCCACCTGATCCGTACGCCGTTGTGCGCAACAGGGTGCGCGGACTCTACTTCAGGAAATTCAGTAGCTGTCGGGTGGTTTCCTCGGGAGCTTCCTCCGGGATGAAGTGCCCAACCGGTACGGGCCCGCCGCGAACGTCGTCGGCCCATCCCCGCCATATCTCCAGCGGATCGTCGTAGAGCTTGGCGACCGAACCCCGTTCACTCCAGAGAAACAGCACCGGACACGCGATCTTCCGGTTGCCTCGGTCTGCCACGTCCTGCTGGTAGTCCACCGTCGAGGCGGCGCGGAATTCCTCGCAGATCGCGTGGACGGTGTCGGGATCGCTGAACTGTCTGACGTATTCGGCGCGCACTTCGGCGGGAAATGCGTCCTTCACCTCGGCCCAGGTGTCGAGCATGAAATTGACGAGGACCTCGGGTGCCGCGCCGATGAATTGCTCGGGCACCGGTTCCGGTGCCGCCAGGAATGACCAGACCCAGTACGCGAGGCTGAACCTCCTCTCGGCGCGACCGTACGCGTCGCCGATCGGAACGACGTCCATGACGGCGAGCCGGTTGACGGCGTCCGGTTCGTCGAGGGCGAGCCGGTAGGCGCAGCGGGCGCCGCGATCGTGTCCGACGACGCCGAACCGCGGGTAGCCCAGGTTCCGCATGACCTCGATCTGGTCGCGGGCGATCGCCCGCATGCTGTACGGCTCATGGTCGGCGGTGCTCGACGGCTTGCCACTGCCGCCCCACCCTCGCAGGTCGGTGGCGACCACGGTGTACCGCTCGGCGAGTCGCGCCGCCACCCGGTGCCACATCAGGTGCGTCTCGGGAATGCCGTGCAGGAGAAGGACGGGTGGCCCGCTGCCGCCACGACGTCCGTGTATCGTCGCCGCCGACGTGGAGATGTCGAACTCTTCGAATCCGCCGAACACGCGCCGAACTCCTTCGCAGTTCCGTGGAATGGTCGCCGGACGATTGCCGCCCCCGGCGCGGCCTTTTCGTGCTCCGGTCGCGACCGTAGCAGAAGGGCGAGGACGGACCGGAGCATCGGCCGGATCCGCCGTGGTTCCGCGATACTTGTTTCCGGCCTGTGAGAAGGACCGTCATCCTTCACCCGGTCAGGTACGCGTCCGCGAATCTCCTACGGGCCGCCCCCGGTCTCACTAGCATCCCGTCATGACCGAGCCGAGCAGCCGTGCCCAGCGACAATGCGGCGCTGCTGAATTTCTTTCGCAGCTGGCGCCCCGCCCTTGACCGCCCGAGGAGCACCATGTCCAACCATTTCAGCGCCGACAACCTCAAGTTTCCCGGCGACGACCGTCGCCTCGAACTCACCGACCTGTACGTCTTCGCCTCCACCGAGGACCCCGGCAAAACGGTGCTGATCATCGATGCGAATCCGACCAGTGCTCCGCCCCCGATACCGGCGCCCACCACCGGTCCGGAGTTCTACCCCGGCGCGATCTACCGGATCAACGTTGACACCGACGGCGACGCGTACGCCGACATCGCGTTCACGTTCACCTTCTCCGAGTACGACAACGGCAGCCAGACCGGCACCGTCTGGTACGCCACCGGCCCCGATGCCCGTCAGCCCGAGCCGGTCGGCCGGGTGCTCGCCGAGTCCGTCCCGGTCAGCTTCGACGGCACGGCCCGACCTGTCCTGATCGACGAACCGGGGCCGATCCGGCTGTTCACCGGGCTGCGCAGCGACCCGTTCTTCGCCGACGTCGAGGGCGCCCTGCACGGAATGAAATGGACCGGGCACGACGACTTCGCCGGCAACAACGTCGACTGCATAGCGCTGGAGGTGCCCAACGACCTGCTCGGCCCCGGCCCGGCGATCGGGGTGTGGGCCTCGATCAGCCGGCGCCGCGACGGCGCGCTGGAGCAGATGGACCGCGGCGGTAACCCGACCATCAACCCGTTCATCAATCCCGACGGCGAGAAGAACCTGTACAACACCCGGCAGCCCGCCGACGACGTGGCCAACTACCTGGGTCCGTGGTCCCAGTTGCTGGAGCAGGGCGGGTACTCACCGGAGGAGGCCAAGAAGACGGCCCTGGAGTGTCTGCCCGACGTCCTCCGCTACGACCGCACCGGGCCCGCCTCCTATCCCAATGGCCGGGCGCTCGTCGATGACGTCTTCAGCTACCGCTTCGCGTGGCTGACCCACGGCAAGGTCCCCCCGACCGGCCTCCAGCCGCATGACGACCTGCTGCCGGGCTTCCCCTACCTCGGCCCGCCCAACCCCTAGTCAGCGAGTTCGAACGAGGCGCCGGAAGCAGGAACACCGAGCCGCGCCTACCAGCGCAACTCCCCGAGCTCGTCCTGCAAGGACCCGGTCGGGCCGTCCGCACCGAGCGTGGCCAGGCGCACGACAGTCTTGGCGCTTGGCTACGAGAACGATCGTCAGGAATGTGGTGGGTCTAAGGGCGTGATCGAGCAGTTCGCGGCCCGGACCGGCGGGCCCGTGGGGACGACGAAAGAACCCGCCTCTATGGTGGACCGATGGCATCGGTCAAGCAGTTCCAGGTCACCTTCGACTGCGCGGAACCCGAGCGCGTCGCTCGTTTCTGGTGCGAGGTGTTGGGGTACGTCGTACCGCCGCCGCCGGAGGGGTTTGCCAACTGGAACGATTTCGATCGCGCGCTGCCGCCAGAGCGTCAGGGTTCGGCGTTCGCATGCATTGATCCCTCGGGTGTGGGGCCGCGACTGTTCTTCCAGCGCGTTCCCGAAGGCAAGGTCGCCAAGAATCGACTGCACCTTGACGTACGGGTCGACACCGGGCTCGTGGGTGAAGAGCGCCTGGCCGCACTTGAGGCCGAATGCGCACGGCTGCTCCCGCTCGGCGCGACACGCGTGCGGCTACTGCGCGCCGACGGCTACAACGAGTCGTGCCTCGTGATGCAGGACATCGAGGGCAACGAGTTCTGCCTCGACTGAGCGGATGCATGAGATCGATGTCGGACGGTTTGTCCGTCTCGTTACCCCTCGGAGCTGACGGAGTTGCCGCTGCCCGAGTGGCTCGGCCGACCGGAGAAGAACCCCCGGCGGGCGGGATTGCTCCGCCGGTAACGCGTGCACGGCCGTCAGCACAACTTGGCCTCGCACTCATCGCACCGCAGCCATTGCGGGAGCTCGCCCCAGGGTGGCTGTCGGGGCACACGAATCAAAAGCTCCGATGGATAGCCGCACAGAGCATCGTCGTCGTCACACGCCTGTAGGTGACAGGTAGCTGTCGGCTCCTCCGGTTCGGCTTCGTAGCGCAGCCGTGTCTGCACCTCCCCGAAGAACATCATTGGGGCATGCCACCATCGAGTGCGGGGCCAGCCCAGGCGCTCGGTGGCGACGAGGTACGGCATGCTCTGGGAAGCGGTCATGGCTCCATCTGCCCTGATCGACTACACCTCTGTTACTCGACGTCCCAGTAGGCAGAACTCGTTACCTTCCGGGTCAGCGAGCACGTGCCATGGCTCGGCGCCGGTCTGCCCGATGTCGATTCGGCGGGCACCGGCCGCGAGCAACCGCTCCAGCTCATCGTCCTGATCCCGGTCGGTGGCATTCACGTCGATGTGCAGACGCAACCTGCCGGCCTTGGGCTCGTCAGTCTGGTTGAGGACGATCGTGGGCTGCGGGCCACCGAAACCGACGCCGGGCGGCCCGATCTCGATGTCCGCTCCGACGCGTTCCAGCTCGACATAGCCGAGTACCTCGCACCAGGACCGGGCCAGCAGTTCGGGATCGTGTGCGTCCAGGACCAGTTCGGTTATGCGACATGCCACTTGATCACCATAACCTCTCCCGCCGCCGGCCAGGAGGGGTCTAGGTATGCCTAGGCGGCCCGCGTACTCCACTAAACCCGACTGACCAGCGAAGATAGGTAGGCGCTTCCGATGTGGCAGCGACCTGGTCAACCGAGGATTGATCCATCAGCGGTTGACAAGGAGGCAAGCCATGTTCATGCACCCGGACACGTTGCTGGTTCTGGCGAACGATCGTCGGCGCGAGTTGATCTCCGAGGCCGACCGGGGGCGGCTACTCACCCGCGCCCGTCGGGCCCGCCGGGCCCGCAAAGCACCGGCCGTCCGGGGACGGCCCACCGGTACCCTGACGTCGTGCGAACCATCCGCGGCGGTGCCAGCCCGGTGATGATCGGGCGGGAAAGCGAGCTGCGCCGGTTGGCGCAGCTCGCTTCGGCGCGTGAGCCGGCGGTCGCGATCATCGCGGGCGAGCCGGGCATCGGAAAGACCCGGCTGGTGCACGAGTTGTTGACAACCGTGCCGGCGGAGACCGTGGTGCTGGTCGGCCAGGCGGAACCCGGCTCGCTGTCCCGGCCGTACGAGGTGCTCCTGGACGCCATCGTCGGCCGTCCGGAGGTCGACGAGGAGCAGCTCGCGGCCCTGGCGGACCCTCGGCGCAGCCCGGTCGAGCGCCTGCACACCGGAATCGCGATCCTGGCCGACCTGATCGGCGACTACCCCGCGGTCGTCGTCTTCGAGGACCTGCACTGGGCCGACTCGGAGAGCGCGGCGCTGTTCGAGCGGATCGCCGACCAGCGCGGTCCGCGGCTGCTCATCGGGACGTACCGGCCGGACGAGGTGACCCGCCGTCAACCGGTGGCCGGCCTGCTGGCCCGGATGGAACGCCGGCACACCGTCACCCACGTACGCCTGGATCGCCTCACCCCGTCGCAGACCGCGGCGATGCTCGCGGCGGCCACCGGCGGTCCGGCGCCGCTGCGCGCCGCGACGGCGCTGCACCACCGCACCGGCGGCAATCCGTTCTTCCTGGAGGAGCTGCTGCGCGCGCTGCCCGGCTACGACGTGGAGGCGCTGGTCGAGCAACCGCTTCCGTGGAGCCTCGCCGACGTGCTCCGCCGCCAGGTCGACGACCTCGACCCGGTCAGCCACCGCATCGTCGAGGCGGCCACCGTGCTCGGCCACCGCATCCCGTTCGACCTGCTCGCCGAGGTGACCGACGCGGGCGAGGACGAACTCATCGCCGTGCTGCGCGACCTGGTCACCCGGGGCGTCCTGGTCGAGTCCGGCGACGACGAGTTCGCGTTCCGGCACGCGCTGGTACGCGAGGCGATCGCCGACCAGATGCTCGGCCGGCAGCGCCGGCGGCTGCACGAGGCGGCGCTCGACGTACTCCTGAACGGTGGTGCCTCCGACCCGGCCATGGTGGCGCACCACGCCCGCGGCGCCGGCCGGTACGACGACATGATCGCCGCCGCCCGCCGAGGCACCGCGCTCTATCTCTCCATCGGCTCCGCCTACCAGGCCCTGCAACTGGCGGAGATGGGCCTCGACGAGGTGCCCGACGATACCGACCTGCTCGCCTCCGCCGCCCGAGCGGCATGGCTGGCCGGGCTGCTGGACGACGCCCTGCGGTACGGCCGGCGCTGGCGTGACCTCGCCGGCACCACGACCGACCGGGCCGAGTCGCTGTACCTCCTGGTCCGCATCGCCTGGGAGTCCCGCGAGACCGACGAGATGCGCGCCCTCACGCACGACATCGGGACCCTGATCGCGCAGCTCCCACCCGGTGCCGACCAGGCGCGGGCGATGACCGCGATCGCGCAGTCGGCGTACCTGCGCGACGATCTCGACGCCGCGCTGCTCTGGTCCGACCGCGCGCTGGCGCTGGCCGACGAGTTCGACCTGCCGGACGTACGCCTGGCCGCGCTGATCGAGAAGGGCTCGACGCTCACCGAGCGCCCGCAGACCGCCGCCGACGGCCGGAAGATCCTGTCCACCCTCGTCGACGAGGCCGAAGAGGCGGGCGAGTGGGTGCTGGCCGCCCGCGCCCTCAACGCCCTGGTCCACGGTGAGCCACCCACCTCGCCGGCCGAGCACGCCGAGACCCTGGAACGGATGCGGGTCGACGCCGAGCGAGCCGGTTTCGAGTCACTCGCGGTGGCGACGTACTTCCAGGGCCGGGCCCGGCTCGCGTTGCGGGCCGGCGACCTGCGCACCGCGATCGCGGCGCTGGAGGAGGGGCGCGAACAGGACCGCGGCTACCGGCGCCGGGGCCGCTGGGCCGACTACCACGGGGTCTTCCTCGCCGGGCTCTACCTGGAGGCGGGCGAGCTGGACCAGGTCGAGCGGCTCGTCAGCGACCTGGCGGCGCTGCCCAACAACCCGGCGACCACGATTCCCGGCCTCGCGTTCCACCTCGCCTGCCGCCGCGGTGACCTCCCGCGCGCCGAAGCGAGCCTGGAGGAACTCGTCGCGGCCCTGACCGGGCAGGCGTGGCGCAGCGGTGAACAGGCCCACGACCTGATCTCCGCCGCGCTGGACATCGGCCTGCCGGCGCACCGGCTCGACCAGCTGGCCACCGCACTACTCGACGCCAACGTGTGGGACGCGTACCGGACACTCGTCGACGCCCAGCTCGCCCAGGCGCGCGGCCAGCACGTCGAGGCACTGGCCGGCTACCTGTCCATCGCCGAGGCCCACATTCTGGGGCCGGCGACCCGCGGCACCGTACGCGTCGACGCCGCCCGCTGCCTGCTCGCCGACGACCGGCGCGAGGAGGCCACCGCGCAGGTGGAGGCGGCCGCACCGCTGCTGGCGCAATGGCGTGGCTGGCGGGTGGCGCAGCTCGCCCAGGTTCGCGCCCGGCTGGGCATGGCGCCGGTCGACGCGGCGCCCGCGGTCACCGGCCCGGCCGCCCTGACCCCCCGCGAGCGGGAGGTGGCCGTGCTGATCAGCGACGGGCTGACCAACACGGAGCTGGCCCGGCGCCTCTACATCTCACCGAAGACCGCCGCCGTGCACGTCTCGAACATCCTGCGGAAGCTGGGTGTCTCGTCCCGGACCGAGGTGGGCGACCTCGTCGGCCGGCACTGACCGGGAGCTGCTGCGGGTGCTCGGCATCGAGAAGTGTCCCGCGAGGGCGACGAGCACAGCCGTACGGTGAAGTGACCGCGCACGGGCATCGGCGCGGCATTCGGCGGCGCGGCATTTCCGTGGTCCTCGGCCCGCCCGTCCGACCCGGCGGGGAAGAGGCATCATAGGGCCATGACCGCCTATTGGATCAACACGTTCACGGCCATCCACGACGAGGCCAGGCTTGCCCGCTACGTCGAGTTGGCCGGCCCGGCGATCCGGGCGGCAGGCGGAGTGTTCCTCGCCCGTGGCAACCCGGTGCACGTGTTGGAGGGGTCCGCTGGTCTCCGCACAACCGTCATCCGCTTCGACAGCGCCGACGCCGCGGTCGCGGCATACCGCAGCGCCGCCTACCAGGAGGCGCTCACGGAGCTCGGCGACGGCGCCGAACGCGACATTCGCATTCTGGACGCGGTGGAGGACTGACGCCGGCTGAATGCGGAGACCTCCGTACGGGGTCATGCCCGTTGCCGAAACACGGGTCGGCGTCACGGGGGCCGTCGTCGTACGCCACGATCCACTAGGCTCGCTGCCGTGGATAGATGGCTCGCCCTGCTCGACGAACTGCTCGCCAGGCCGTTCCCTGCCGGCGCCGATCGGGCGGAGCAGCCCGCTCCCCACCACATCGACCTGCGGGTGAGCCAGGATTTCTACGACGACGAGACCCGAGACGAGACCATCGGGCCGCTCTACGCCGAGTTCCAGGCGGAACGCGATCGGCTCGCCCACGCGATCAGCCTCCGGTACGGGCCAGCGCAGCAGAAGGACCTCCAGCCGTACTTCGACTCGGAGCCGCCGCCCAGTGAACCGGGCAGCGCCCTGTTCAGCTACCTCTCCGAGTGGTTTTTCGAGGTGGACCTGTGGAAGCTCGGCGATCGCGGGATCGTCGTCGAGGTCGGCCATCAGGACAAGGAGCTACCACTACAGCTCATGCTCGTGGTCGGCGATCTGAGCAGCGGCCCGGTCACGTCGTGACCACCGCCGAACCGTCCGAACCAACGACGTCCTACCGTGGGTTGTCGGCGGGGTCGAGCAGCAGCCGTGCGTAGTTGCCCATCGAGCGCTGGTAGCGGGGAAGGTGCGGAGCCAACGCGGCCAGCGCAACCGACACCGCTTCCCGCTCACGGCCGCTGTCGACCAGGCACAGCGCCAGGGTCGCGCTGATCGCGTCGGCGAGGGCCCGTGTCTGTTCGTCCAACGTCGCCGGGGCGATGTCACGCTCGGCTTCCAGCACTGTTACGGCGGTTTCGACCTGCCCGATGTTCCGCAGCGAGCTGGACATCTGGATCACTGCCCGGCGCCGCCGGTAGCCGGCCAGCCCGTGGTCGAGCGCCCACCGGTAGAGCGGCACGGCGCGGTCGGAGTGTCCGGTCGAGTCCCATGCGCAGGCCCGCTCGAACGCGGCGATCGGGTCACCGTCGGACAGCCGATTTGACGGGACTGAGCTTAACGATCGTATAAGTGCGGCTTGCGGGATTTGCCAGCGATGTACATCCTCGACTGATCGCGGTACGGGCCGGGCCAGCCGCCGGGAACCCGTACGGATTTTCGGCTACCTATATTTGCCCCGAACTATTGATCGCCAGATCCAGGTTTCGGTAATGTGACCCCGGCTCCGGGCCTCGCAGCTGGCAACCGGGCGCAGTCGGGTCTCCCGGATCGCCAGACGACTGGTGTTCCATAGGTGTCACGTCGTCGCAGGGGGTATGCCATGACGCACCGGAACTCAGCGTCCGACACCCGTGCACCGCGCCATACCGCCCGGGTCATACCATCGAATCCGCCGGCCGCTCGGTCGACGCCCGGTACGGCATGAGCAGTGTCGACGCGGCGCTGCCGGGCCAGCCCGGCCGACAACACGCATTTCAGATCCTCGGCCCTCTGACGATTGTGGACGGATACGACTCGGTCGTTCTGCCACCGTCCAAACCGACCGTTCTGCTGGCCACCCTGCTACTCAACGCGAACAATGTCGTCTACACCGAAAAGCTACGACAGGCGGTGTGGGACGACGAACAGCCGGCCGGGGCACGGGCCGCGCTACAGACCTGCGTACTACGACTCCGTCAACTCTTCGGTAAATACGGAATAGCGAATACCGCCATCGAGACCGTGGCCGGTGGCTATCGCATGGTCGCCGACGCCCGGACGCTCGACCTCGTGCATTTCCGTGAACTGGTCCAACGGGCCGCCGATCCCGGCGAGCCCGAGGAACGGTTGCAACTGCTCGACCACGCACTCGCGCTGTGGCACGGCCCGCCCCTGGTGAACGTACCGTCCGAGGTGTTGCGGCACGACGCGGTGCCCCGGCTGACCGAGGAACGACTCCGGGCCGTCGAACGGGCCAGCGAGCTGCGGATGGCGCTCGGGCAGGCCGGTGCCGCACTGCCCGGACTGTGGAACGCGGCGCGCACCTACCCCGGCCACGAACGCATCTCCGAGCAGCTCGCCGAGGCCCTCTACCGGACCGGCCGACAGGCGGACGCGCTGGCCGAGATCCGCCGGATCAAGGATTACCTGCGTACCGAACTCGGGGTGGATCCCGGCCGGTCACTCGGGCAACTGGAGATCGCCATCCTGCGCGGCGAGGAACTGGGCCGACCGTACCGGGACGACCGGCCGCGCACTTTCGTGAACGGTTCCGCCGGCACCGGGCACCTCCCGTTCGTACCGCAGTTCGCCGGCCGCGCGGGGGTCGGCGCGGCCATCCTCGACCAGCTTGCCCCGGACCGGCCCGGACACGGCCCGATAGTGGTGACCGGGCCGGCCGGAATCGGCAAGACCGCGCTGGCCCTACAGGTCGCCCGGCTCGCCGGGGAACGCGGCGCGGGAGTGCCGGGCCTGGTCCGCGCGACCGGGCCGGACGGCACGCCCCGGTCCGCCGACGAGATCGCCGCGGACCTACGCGCGGTGCTCGACCGGGTACGCCCGAACCGGACGCGACGTGCCCTGGTCGTACTCGACGACGTGGGCGGGCCGGAGCAGATACCCGGCCCCCTGCTGGAGTGGGATCCGGAACGAGCGGTGATCATCACCAGCCGGATGAGCCTCGCCGGTCTGGTGGCGCGGCACGGCGCCCGGGTGCACCGGTTGGACGTGCTCGACCCGGACGAGTCCGACGAACTGCTGTGCGCGCTGCTCGGCACCGCACGCGCCGGTGCGGAACCGACGGCGCTGCGGGCACTCGCCGACGCCTGCGGCCACTTCCCGCTCTCCCTGCGCATCGCCGGGGCGCGGTTGCTCACCCGCCCCCGGATGCGGATCGAGGACGCCGTCGCCTGGCTGGCGCAGGACCGAATCGACCGGCTGGCCCTGCCCGACGATCCCCAGATGTCGGTCGTACACCGGCTCCGGGGCTGGCTCGACCAGCTCGACCCCCCGCTCGTGGACGCCTTCGTCCGGGTCGGCAGCACCGCCCCGCCGGTCTTCGGCACCGAGTCGGGGGCGGCGGTGCTCGGCACCACTCCGGCCGCCGCCGAACAGCTGCTCGACCGGCTCGTCGACGCGAACCTGCTGGAGGAGGGCTCCGGCCACTACACGATGCACGAACTGCTCCGGATCTTTGCCCGCAGTGCCGCCCGCCCGGTGTCCTGAGAGAGGTGTGCCCCTTGTCCGCGACGTACGACCGAATCGCCCGGAGCAGGCCGCGAATCCGGCGGGACCTGCTCTTCACCAGGACCCCGGACGGGGTGCTGTTCCACAACGCCGAGGGCGGCTTCGCTCTCAACTCGGCGTCGGCCTACCGGTTCGCTTCCCTGCTGGTGCCGTACCTCGACGGGCGGCACCGGGTCGCCGACATCTGTGCCCCGCTTCCGCCGAGCCAGCGGGAGATGGTGGTCGAGCTGGTGACCGCGCTCTACGCCCGGGACCTGGCTCGGGACGTACCGCTGGAAACCAACGCCGATGCGGACCTGCCGGCCGGGGTGGCGCGCCGGTTCGCCGCCCAGCTCGCCTACCTCGATCACTACCGGGACGAGCCGGTCGCCCGCTTCCGCCGCTTCCGGGACACCCCGGTCGCCGTGCTCGGCTCGGGGCCGGTCGCCCGGTCCTGCGTACGCAGTCTGGTCCGCAACGGCGTCGCGCGGGTCGGGACCCTTCCGGCGGCGGACCGAGCGGTGCCCGGGTTCGACGACATCGTCGCCGAGGCACGGGAGCTGACCGGGGACGGCTCGCCGGCCGAGGTTCTCCTGCTGGGTCCGGGTGCCACCGCGCTCACCTGGGCGGAGCTGGCCGCGTACGAGATGGTGGTGGTGATCGACGGCGAGGGCGCCCCCGGGCAGACGCTGCGCCTGCTCGAACCGGGGATCCCGGCCGGTCGGACCCTGCTGCCCCTGTGGACGTTCGGTGACCGGGCCGTCGCCGGGCCGATGAGCACCGCCGGCAGCCGGGGCTGCTGGGTCTGCGCCGCCCTGCGGCTCGGCGGCAACGGCGATCCGGGCGCGGCGGCCGACCTGTGGAGCGGCGCCGGCCTGCCGGTGATCGCGCCGGCCCCCGACCACCCGCCGGTCGGACCGGTCGCGGCGATGCTGGGCAACCTGCTCGGCTACGAGATCTTCCGGATCACCACCGGCGCGCTGCCGGCGGAGACCGAGGGCAAGGTGATCATCCAGAACCTGGAGTCGCTGGACGTGCTCAGCGAGGATCTGCTCCCGCACCCGGCCTGCGCACTCTGCGCGCCGGACCGGGACGAGTCGGCTCTGCCCGACCTGACCACGCCGGCGCCGACCGGTCTGGCCGAGGCGGACCTCGTCGCCGTGGTGACCGGTACACCCGACGTCGAGCCGGCCGACCCACAGGCGGAGGCCGAGACGATCCTCGCCGAACTCGACGAGCGGATGGTGCTGGTCGGCCGGCACGCCGGCGTGTTCACCCGGTTCGACGACGACGCCTGGACCCAGACCCCGCTCAAGGTGAGCACGATCGAGGTTTCCCTGGGTCACGCCCGACGACGCCGGATCGCGGCGTTCGACGTCCACCATGTCGCCGGGGCGCGTCGCCGCGCGCTGCACACAGCGGCCCAGACGTACGCGGCGCGGGCCGCGTACCGGGCGGACGGCCGGCCGCTGCCGGGGCTGCCGACGGTGGATCCGGCAACGCTGAGCATCATCAGCGGATCCGGAGCCGGTGCCGGTGCCGACGACTCGGCGCGCTGGTGTCCGGCCACCTCCCTACTCACCGGCGAGCGGTGGCAGGTCCCGGCCGGCGCGGTCCGGCCGCTCGGCCCGGACAACCGGGATCGGCTGTTCCTGGCCGGTCCGGCGGGCGACGGGGCCGGTGGGACGCTCGCGGCGGCGGTCTGGCGCGGCCTGCGTTCGGCGCTGTGCCATCTCGCCGTGCAGCGGTCGATCCGGGGGCTGACCCGGCCACGGCAGGTCGCACCGGAGACGGCGGTCGGAGATCCGGAGCTGGAGTTCCTGGTCAAGTCCGCGGTCAACCTCGGCGTCGAACTGGAACTGCTCGACCTCACCCCCACCGGTCCGGCCGGTACGCAGGTGCTGCTGGCCCGGTACGTCGAGCAGTCCACCGGGCTCACCGAGTGGCGCGCCTCAGCCCACGCGTCCTGGTCCCGCGCGGCGGTCGACGCGGTACGCGACCTGTTGGGCGTGGCGCAGTTGCGCCGGCAGTTGCCGGCCGGGCAACCGGTCGACGACGGCGATCCCCTGCTGACCGACTTCGACGCCGGCACGCTGGTGGTGGACGGGGTCGTCGCCGCCCGGCCGGACGCCCGCCACGGCTGGCCGGACCTCGCCGCGTCGGTACGGGAGTCCGGTCACGATGCGCTCGTCGTCCCGACCACCCCGGCCGACCTGCGGATCGGCGGCCTCGTCACGGCCCGGGTGCTGCTCGCACGGCGGGTGGACGGGTGAGCGCGCCGAGCCTGCCCCGCCCCGGGCCACCCGTCACGGCGCCTACCGGCCGCGAAGCCGACGATCCCTGGTCGGCGGCGACCCGCGACACCCTCGCCCGGCTGATCCGGCAGGCCCTGGCCCCGCTTGCGGCCGGGGAGCCCGCCCCGCAGCCGACCGCCGGGCCGGCGATCGAGGTGCACACCCTCGGCGTCCGCGACGAACTGGTGGGCGACGGACCGGTGGGTGGACCGAGTCCGGTTGACCGGGTCGGGAGTGGGCAGGCGTTTCCGGTGTTCCTCTACGGGCAGCACGCCGTGCTCGGACCGGCGCCGGACGCCGTACCCGGTCGGGCCGGTTGCCCGGGTTGCCTGGCCCGGCGCTGGCAGTCGGTCCGGCCGGCGACGCTGCGCGACGCGCTGGAACTCGGTGGCGGGACCCGTGCGGTCGGCGTCTCCCCGTACCTGACGCCGTTCACCGCCGACCTGCTGGCCGCGCTGATCCAGGCCGAGCTTCGGTACGGCCGACACGGCGACGCCGCGCGGCCGGCCGGCGTGCAGCACGTGGACCTGGCCACACTGCGGGTACGCCGGTTGCCGCTGGTGCCGGACCCGGAGTGCCCGCGCTGCGGCCGACGTACCACCGACAGCCGGGACCGGGCGGTGCTGCGATTGGCGGCAGCCCCGAAACCGGACCCCGGCTCGTTCCGGGTACGCGGAATCGAGGCGTACCCGCTCGACGTGGAGGCGTTCGTCAACCCGGTCTGCGGCGCGCTGAGCGCCTCGGCGATCCACGACCTCTCCTCGACCTCCACCGCCGCCGTGATCGGCGCCTTCACCCTGCGCTCCGGGCCCTACCTGCGGGAGACCCTCTACGGCGGGCACACGGACAGCTATGCCACCAGCGCCAGGGTGGCGGTGCTGGAGGGGCTGGAGCGGGCCGCCGGGCTGCGGGCCCGGGGCAAGACCGCCACCCTGGTCGCGCCGCTGCGGGCCCTCGGGGACGAGGCGCTGGACGCCCGTACCTGTGGCCTGTACTCGGAGGAGTTCTACCGGGCGAATCCGTACCTGACCAGGTTCACCCCGGACACGGAGGTGAGTTGGGTCTGGGGGTACTCGCTGCGCGACGAGCGTCCGATCCTGGTGCCGGAGGTGCTGGCGTACTACCACACGCCGCCGGTGCAGGCCCGGTTCGTGCAGGAGACCTCGAACGGGTGCGCGTCGGGCGGCAGCCTGGAGGAGGCGGTCTACTTCGGGCTGATGGAGGTGGTCGAACGGGACGCCTTCCTGCTCGCCTGGTACGGCCGGGCCCCGCTGCCCGAGATCGAACCGCAGAGCAGTTCCCGACCGGAGACCCGGCAGATGGTCGACCGGCTGGCCATGTACGGCTACCAGGCCCGGTTCTTCGACGCCCGGATCACCTTCCCGATCCCGGTCGTGACCGGGGTGGCGGTACGTCGCGACGGTGGCCTCGGCACGCTCTGCTTCGGCGGCGGGGCGAGCCTCGACCCGGAGGCGGCGCTGGCCGCGGCGCTGTGCGAGATCGCCACCGACGCGGTGAAGCTGCGGGTACGGGCCGGCGCCGACGAGGCCCGGCTGCGCCCGATGCTGGACGACTTCGACCTCGTACGCGGGTTGCACGACCATCCGCTGCTCTACGGACTACCGCCGATGGCGCGGCACGCGTCGTTCCTGCTCGATCCGGTGCCGGACCGGCCGCCGGAACCGCTGCGGGACCGGTTCGCCGGGGTCGCGCCGCCGTCGGCCGACCTGCTCGACGACCTGCACCGCTGCGTCGCCGGGGTGACCTCGGCGGGGTTCGACGTGATCGTGGTCGACCAGACCCTGCCGGAGCAGCGTGACCTCGGCCTGCACACGGTCAAGGTGATCGTGCCGGGTCTGGTGCCGATCGACTTCGGCTGGCAGCGGCAACGGGCACCGCTGCTGCCCCGGACGCGTACGGCCCTGCGGGTCGCCGGTCGACGCGACCGTGACCTGCGCCCGGACGAGATCCACACCGCCCCACACCCGTTCCCGTGAGCAGTGAGCCGTGAGCAGTGCCGGAGTGCCGGGCGCGCGCGGCGGAGGAGAGAAAGGAGCCAGCGTGGGCTACGCCCAGGAGTACGCCGACGCGGTGATGTGGCGGGGCCGGGTGCCGATGGAACCGGTCGACTTCACGCCCGACTGGGGCGACGCGCCCCGCAAGGGCAGGTTCTTCCCCGGTGTCGACCTGCTGCCGCTGCCGACCGGCGACGTTCCCGCGACCGCCAGCGTGCAGAACGGGCTGCACCCGCCAACAGACCGGCCGGGGCGCGGGTTCACCCTGCCGACGCTCGGCGGCATGCTGCTCGACTCGTGCGCCACCATCGGCCGCCGGCTCGGTGTGCAGGCCAACACCGACCTGGCCGCGCTGCCGTCGTACCCGCATGCCAACTGGTTCCGGGGCACCGCGTCCGGCGGTGGGCTGTACCCGTGCGCCGTCTACTGGGTCTGTGGGCCGAGCGGGCCGCTGACGCCCGGCGTCTACCACTATTCGACCCCGCGTCACGCCCTCGCGCCGCTGCTGACCGGGGACGTCACCGGCGTGGTCCGCGCCGCCCTCGGCGACCTGCCGGCGGCCACCGGGACCGACCAGTTCCTCCTGCTCGGCGTAAAAATGTGGCAGAACGCCTTCAAGTACAACAGCTTCTCCTACCACGCGGTGACCATGGACGTCGGCACGGTGGTGCAGACCTGGCGGATCTGGGCGCAGGCCCAGGGTTTGCGGGTGGATCCGGTGCTCTGGTTCGACGAGGAGCCGCTCAACCGGCTGCTCGGGGTGTCGGCCGAGGACGAGGGAATCTTCGCGGTGGTGCCGCTGCCCTGGTCGACCACCGCCGCCCCGCCGACCGGGGACGACACCCGGGCGTCGGCGCCCGACCGGCCGGCTCCGGCGGTCCGGCACCGGGACCGGGAACGGTCGCGGCGGGTGCTGACCTTCGACGCGCCGCGCCGGATGCGCCGGGCCACCATCGGGTACGCTGCGCGGCGGCCCGCCCCGGACGCGTTGCGTACCGCCGCCGCGGTTGCCGCCGTACCCGGTCCACGCCTTGCCCTGCCCGAGCCGCGACCGCTCACCGTCGACGTGCGGACCGCGTTGCGCCGCCGCCGCAGCAGCTTCGGCCGGTTCGAGGCGCGCACCCCGATCGAGGCGGAGCAGTTGGCCGCGTTGCTCGCGGCGAGCGCCGGGGCCCGGTTCGACACCGACGCGGCGGGCCCGCACCTGCCACCGTTGACCAAGGTGTACGCCTTCGTCAACCACGTCCGGAACGTGCCGCCCGGAGCGTACGAGTACGAGCCGGTGTCGAACGCGTTGCGGCTGGTCCGGCCGGGCCCACCCGGCGGGTTCCTCCAGCGCAACTACTTCCTGGCCAACTACAACCTGGAGCAGGCGGCGGCGGTGCTGGTCCCGACCGTACGCACGGCGGCGGTACTCGGGGCGGTCGGTGACCGTGGCTACCACCTGGTCAACGCGACGATCGGGGCGGTGGCGCAGAACTGCTACACCGCCGCCTCGGCGGCCGGTCTCGGCTGCGGGGTCGCCCTCGGCTTCGACAACATCTCCTATGTCGAGGAGCTGGAGCTGGCCGACTCCGGCGAGTACCCGCTGCTGATCATGTTGGTCGGTCACGAGCGGCCGGATCCGGCCGACTTCCGCTACGAGCTTGTCTGAGTCCCCGGAGGGAGCATCGTGGTGAGCGCGACGCACGACCCGACCCTCGGCCCGCTGTTCGTGCTGCGGGTGGCCGGACTCCCGGTCACCGCCGTACGTCGGCTGCGCTCCCCCACCACCAGCGAGTGGGCCGACGAGGTGCTACGCCGGGAGCACCGGCTCGCCGCCCGAGGCGCGGAGCTGAGCGAGGCGTTGCACGGGCTGGTCAAGGCGAACGAGGACGAGCTGTCCCGGCGTCGGCTGCTGACCCTGCGCCGGCAGGTGTTCCAGAACGTACTGCCGGCCGACCCGGCGGGTGCGGTCGAGCTGGTCGGGTCGGCCGACGACCCGGTGGCGTCCCGGCTGTCCGGGTGGCTGCGGGACCGGCGGGAGCTGGCCGAGTTGCGGGACGCCGGTGCGGCGGTGCTCGCCGACGAACTCGCCCGCAACCGGGACGAGCTGCGCCTGCTGGTCGACGAACCCCGGCTGCGACTGGGCCTGCTGGTCGCCTCGCCGGTGCTGGCCGGGCAGCTACGGGAGCTACCGGCCGGCGACGGCGCCCGGGACAAACGGGCCCGCCGGCTGGAGCGTTCGGTGCTGTCCTACCTCTACCGCACCGCCTGCAAGACCAGCCCGTTCAGCACCTTCACCGCGGTCGGCCTGGGCCGGTTCACCACCGAACCGACGACACCCGTCGAATCGACGACAACCGCCGGACCGACGACAACCGCCGAGGGTGACCGGATCGACCTGCCGGGGGCGTGGACGAGTCGGGTCCGGCTGAACGTGGTGGTGCTCGGCCGGCTGGTCGAGCTGGTCATGGCGGATCCCGGCCGGCGGGCCGATCTCCCGGTCGAACTCACCGCCGGCTGGCGCCACGACGACGACCGGATCCGGTACGTGCGCCACTGGGTGACCACCGGCGACGACGACGCCCCGGTCAGCTTCGACTCGATCCGCGACCGGCTGTTCTTCCTGCGCCGCAGTGGTCTGCTGGACCGGCTGATCGGCCTGTTCGCCGAGCGGCCGGCGCTGCGCTGCGGGGACCTGCTGCGGTGGTTGGCCGACGAGCAGGGCGCCGCGCCACAGGAGTGCGAACGCTACCTGTCCGCCCTGCTCGACCTCGGCATGTTGCAGGTGCGGTGCCTGCGGACCGACGTACACACCCCGGATCCGCTGCGGGCGCTGCGGGACGCGCTGCGCGATGTCGACCGGCCCTGGGCGACCGGGTTGGCCGGGCGGCTGGACGGGCTGGTCCGCTACCTGGACCGCTACCCCGCCGCGGACGTCGAAACCCGCCGCCGGCTCCTCGCCGACCTGCGCGCCGACCTGGGGGAGATCGCCCGCGACCTCGGCGCGCCGGCCGCCCCGATCCCGCAGGCGCTGCTGTACGAGGATGTCGCGGTCGACGGCGGCCCGGCGCGGCTGGACCTGGACCGGTGGGAGCGGCTGATCGGCCCCGGCCTGGCGGCGGTGGAGCGGATCCTGCCGGCGTTCGACCCGATCCTGGCCCACCGGCTCACCCTCAAGGGCTTCTTCGTGGCCCGGTTCGGCGTCGGCGGCCGGTGCGACGACGTACTCAAGCTGGTCGAGGACTTCCACGAGGACCTCTACCGCCAGTACGTCTCGTACACCGCCGACCGGCGGCCGTACGACGAGCACGGCGCGTACCTGCCCGAGGAGAACTGGCTCGGGCTGCCCGGCATCACCGCCCTGGACGACGCCCGGCAACTGTTCGCCGGACACCTGCGTACGCTGCACGCCGGTCACCCGCCCGGCGCGGACCTGCACCTGGACGACCGGGTCGTGGCCGAGGTGGCGGCCCGGTTGGAGCCGCTGCGCGGACCGTTCGTCGCACAGAGCCACTTCGTCCAGCTGGTGGCGCGCGAGCCGGACCCGCTGGTGGTGCTGAACCAGTCCTACGGTGGCCTGTCGTTCCCGTTCAGCCGCTTCACCCACTGCTTCGGGCCGGACCTCGCCGACCGGCTGCGCCGGCACGCCCGACTGGTCGCGCCCGAGGGTGCGGTGCTGGCCGAGGTGACCGGCGGGGCCGCCAGCACCAACCTCAACCTGCACGGCCGGCTGGTCGACCACGAGATCGTCAACCCCGGGGAGACCAGTTGCGCGCCGCCGGAGCGGCAGCTCCCGCTCGGCGACCTCACCGTCACCCACGATGTCGGCGCCGACCGGCTGGTGCTGCGTTCCCGACGACTGGGGCGGGAGGTGATCCCGCTCTACTTCGGCTACCTGATCCCGGTGGCGCTGCCGGAGATCGCCCGTACGCTGCTGCTGCTGTCGCCGGCCTCGACCGGGCACCTCGACGTGTGGGCCGGGGTGCCGGCCGGCGAGGCACACGCCGGGGTCACCACCCGCCCCCGGGTCCGGTACGGCCACGTCGTGCTGAGCCGACGCAGCTGGCACGCGTACGCGGCGGAGCTGCCGATCCGGGTGCCGGGGACGCCGGAGCACGAGTGGTTCCTCGGCTGGCGGCGGTGGCGGCTGACGCACGCCCTGCCCCGGCAGGTCTTCGTCACCGTCCACCAGCCCGGCGGCGCCACCGGCCGGCCGGCGAAACCGCAGTATCTCGACTTCGACAGCGTGCTCTCGCTGGTGGCGCTCGAAGGACTGGTCAAGACCCGGCAGGCGCGGCTGGTCCTGCGCGAGATGCTGCCGGCCGAGGACCAGCTCCACGTCCACTCGGACCTCGGCACGCACGTCGCGGAGCTGGCCGTACAGACGCAACGGAGGATCGGATGAGCGTCCCGACCGGTGCCGGCGACCCCGCCCCGGCGGGGCCGTGGCAGGCCGTGCACGTGTTCTACGCCGCGAACCCGCAGCCGCTACTGGTCGACTGCGTGGGTCCACTGGTGGAGGAGCTGACCGCCGACGGGCTGCTCGCCGGCCACTTCTTCATCAACTACTGGCTCGAAGGCCCGCACGTGCGGCTGCGGCTGCGTCCGTCCACCCCGGACGCGACCGACGAGGTACGGGCCCGCGCGGCGGCGGCGATCGACGCGTTCCTGCGCCGGCGACCGGCGCTGTACGCGATGGGGCACGGGTTCCTCGGCGAGCTGTACAACCGGCTGTTCGAGTTGGAGTTCCGGGACGGGGCACCGGCCGAGCTGCTCGGCCCGGACGGGCAGATGCGACTGCAACCGAACAACTCATACAGCTTCCGCCCCTACGAACCCGAGTACGGCAAGTACGGCGGCCCGGCCGGTGTGGCGCTGGCGGAGTGGCACTTCCAGCGGTCGAGCGACCTGGTCATCGGCTCGATCCGGACGATGAACCTGCACCTGCGGCCGATCCTGTTCGGGGTGGCGGCCCAACTGATGATGGTGACGGCCGGCTGTTTCCTGCCCGACCGGGCCGAACTCGTGGCGTACCTGAACCGGTACTATGCGTTCTGGCATCGGGCGTTCGCCGGTACCAACTTCATCGGGACCAGCGAATACCAGCGGATGTACGAGTCCATGGCGCCAGCACTGCGACAACGGTTCGCGAACACCCTCGACGCGCTCGACAGTGGACAGCTCCAGCGGCTGCCCGGTTTCCTGCGCGGCTGGGCCGAACACTGCCTCGAACTGCGGTCGCGGGTACACGACCTGGCCGTACACGGCGGTCTGCGACTCGACTCGTGGGACGGGGCCGGGTCGGCGCACGTGACGGACCCGCACGCGGCGGCGCAGACGCTGCTCTCGCCGTACCTGCACATGACGAACAACCGGTTCCACGTCACGATCCGGGACGAGGCGTACCTCGCGTACATGCTCGGTCGGGCGCTGGACGAGGTCGTCGGGCCGGTGGGTGCGTCGTGACCGCCGGGACGTTGCTGTCCAAGCGGCCCCGGCTGCACTCCGAGGTCCGGTTGAGCCGGCGGCTGTTGCGCGGGCCGGCGGAAATCCACCTGGTCAAGGACCTGCTCAGCGGTCGGGCGTTCGAGCTGGCGCCTCGGGAGCACTTCCTCGTCGCCCGGCTGGACGGCCGGCGCAGCCTCGCCGAGATCGGCGACGAGTACGCGCGCGAGTTCGGCCGACGCCTGGCCGAGGCACACTGGCAGCAGTTGCTCGGCCTGCTGTACGCACGCGGCCTGCTCGACCCTGGCACCGCCGACCAGAGCACCGCCGACCCAGGCATCGACCCGAGCAGCGCCGCCGCGGGCCGCACCCCGGCTGGGTCCGGCTCGGTGGCGCCGTCGGACCGGGCGTCGGTGCCGCTGATCGAGTGGAGCTACCGGCGGATCAGGTGGGCGCTGGCCCGCCCGGTCGTGCTGTCACTGCTCGGGCTCACCGTCGCCACCCAGGTTGTCCTGCTGGCCAACCTCGACCGGGCGGTGGCCGGGTTGGGCTGGTTCTGGGAGCACCCACTGTGGCTGATCGCGCTGGGGCTGCTGACCTGGACCAGCGCCGCACTGCACGAACTGGCGCACGGCGTCGCGGCCCGACACTTCGGCTGCGCCGTCACCGCGATCAGCGTGGTGACGCTGCGCTGCCGGGTCGACGGCTACCCCTACCTGCGCTCGCCGGGGGCGCAGATCACGATCGCCGGCGCGGGCGGGCTCGCCAACGGCGTACTGATGGTGCCCTTCGCCCTGACCTGGCTGGTCCTCGCGCCGACCGCGCCGGCCCGCCCGGCGCTGGCCGGCATCGTGCTGGTCGGCAGCGCGCAGTCACTGGTCAACCTCATCCCCCTGCCGCCGCTGGACGGCTACAAGATCGTCAGCCACGCGCTCGGCGTCACGCACCTGGCCACCGGCACCCGACAGTTCCTGTGGCTGGCGGTACGCGGCCTCGTCGGCCGGGGCACCGGCATCGGCGCCTACCCGAGCACCGCCCGGCTGCGTTACGCCGCCTACGGCCTGATCGCGCTGATCCTGGCGGTGACGGCCGGCACCGCGACGGTGCTGCTCGGTCGGGCGGTGGCCGCCGACCGGCTCGGCGCCACCGCGGTCGTGGTCACCTTCGCGGTGGTGGCGATGACCGTGACCGGCTGGCTGGCCCGACCGCGCCGCGCGCCGCGCGCGCCCGACGCCACCGAACGTGCCACCCCCCAGAAAGGCAGGGATTGATGAACTCAACCGACCAGACGGATGGCGAGCCGGATCCGGCGATCACGCTGACCGACATCCGTAAGAGATACGGAACCCTGGAGGCACTCGCCGGGGTCTCCCTGACGGTCCACCGTGGGGAGTTCTTCGGCCTGATCGGGCCGAACGGCGCCGGCAAGACCACGTTGATCGAGATCATCGAGGGTCTGCGCGAACCGACCTCGGGCCGGGTGTCGGTGCTCGGCATCCCGCCGACGCCGCGCAACACGGCGCTGTTGCCCCGGATCGGGGTGCAGACCCAGAGTTCCGCCTTCTTCGTCCGGCTCACCGCCCGCGAGCACCTGGAAACCGTCGCCGCGCTGTACGGGGTCGCCAGGGACGCGGTCGACCGTACGCTCGACATGGTCGGGCTGACCGCCGCCGCCCGGACCCGGGTGAACGACATCTCCGGCGGGCAGCGGCAGCGGTTGGCCATCGCCTCGGCGCTGGTGCACGACCCGGAGATCCTCTTCCTGGACGAACCGACCGCCTCGCTCGACCCGAAGGCCCGCCGGGACCTGTGGCGGGTCCTGCGCGACCTGAAGGCCGCCGGGAAGACGATCGTCTACACCACGCACCACCTGGACGAGGCCGAGGCGCTCTGCGACCGGGTGGCGATCCTGGTGTCCGGCGCGGTCCGGGCCCTGGGCAGCCCCCGCGAACTGATCGGCGGCTCCGCGCTGCCGACCCGGGTGTCGGTCCCCGCCGGCCGGATCAGCCTGGAACAGGCGAAGGGGCTCGACGGGGCGGAGACCGTCGCCGTCGACGGCAACGAACTCGTGGTGGAGACCCGCACACCGGGCCGGGTGCTCGCGGCGCTCGGCACGACGGTGGGACTGGACGAGGTGCAGACCCGGATGGTCACGCTGGAGGACATCTACCTGGAACTGACCGAACCGGAGGCGGCGCAGTGAGCGCGTACGGAGCACTGACCACGGCCGCGTACAAGGCGTCGGTTCGGGACGCCACCACGGTCTTCTTCACCTTCGCCTTCCCACTGGTCTTCCTGCTCGTCTTCGGCCTGATCTTCCAGGGCCGCGAGGTCGACGACACCGGCTGGAACTACATCGACTACATAGCACCCGGCGTACTCTCCTGGGGCGTCGCCAACGCCGCCCTGTTCGGGATCGCGTTCACCCTGATGCAGTGGCGCAGCGACGACATCCTCCGGCTGATCCGGATGACCCCGGCCCCGCTCTGGTCGGTGATCGCCTCCCGCTACGTGGTGGCCCAGGTGGTCGGCGTACTCCAGGCGGTGCTGTTCATCGGCGTGGCGCTGCTGCCGATCTTCGGCCTCAACCTGTCCGGACGGTGGCCGCTGGCCCTGCCGATCCTGGTCCTCGGCGTGACCGCGTTCCTGGCCCTCGGTCTGATCGTCGGCTCCCGGACCAACACACCGGAGGCGGTGGCGGCGGTCGCCAACTGCATAGTCGTACCGATGGCCTTCATCTCCGGGTCGTTCTTCCCGCTCGACATGATGCCCGGCTGGCTCCAGGGTCTCTCCGAGGCGTTGCCGTTGCGCTACGTCAACGACGGCATCGCGGTCGCCATCGCCGGTCGGGGCGACATGACCGACTACGGCATCGCCTGTGCGGCGCTGATCGGCTTCACCGTCGTCTTCGGGGTGATCGGCGCCCGCACCTTCCGGTGGAGCAACCAGTCGTGACCACGGTGGCCGAGAGTGCCGACCCGGAAACCGGCGAGCGGACCGGACCGCTCGCCGGGGCCGTCCGCGAGCTGCGCCGGTCGCTGCTCCAGCGGTACGACCGGGCCGCGTTCCCGGCCACCACCCGGCCGCTCCCACCGGTCGTGGTGCCGCTCGGCGCCGCGACCGTGCTGGACCGGGCCGACCCGGTACGGCGGGACGCGAACGTGCACCTGACCTCCCGTACGGTGCTGGTCGGACCCCGGGGTGGCGCACCGGGGGCGCCGGTCGGCTGCGGCCACTGCCTCGGGGTGCGCTGGCAGCGGCTGCGTACCCGGTCCGAACGCGACGCGCTGGAGATCGGGTCGGGTCCGCCCCGAAGCGCGCTGGAGATCGGGTCCGAACCTTCCCGGGGCGGGGTGCACTGGCCGGTGCTGACCGACTACCAGGTGGACGCCGTCTGGGCGCTGTACCTGATCGCCGTGACCGGCCCGGCCGCCGTACCCGATCCGGGTCGACCCACGTCGGTGCCGGTGCCGGACGCGGCCCTGCCCCGGGTGTCCCGACTGGACCTCGCCACGCTGCGGGTGACCACCTATCCGCTGCTCGCCGAGCCGCTCTGCCCGAGCTGCGGCGGGCCGGGCGACCGCGACGAACCGGCCCCGCCCCGGTTGGTGAGCCGGGCCAAGCCGGACCACCGGACGTACCGGGTCACCGCGCTGGAGGACCTGGCGCTGCCGACCACGGCACTGGTCAACCCGGTCTGCGGGGTGCTCGGCGCCGGCACCCTGGTCAACCTCACCTCGCCGACGACCGCGCCGGTCACCGGCAGCGCCTTCGTCCGGGGCTACGCCGGACTGGTCGACGTCTCGTGGAGCGGGCAGGGCAACAGTTTTGCGTCCAGCCACACGTTGGCGCTGCTGGAGGGGCTGGAGCGGTACGCCGGCACCCATCGCCGCCGCGCCGGCACACCGGTTCTCGACTCCTACCGCCGGCTCGGTGAGGTGGCGCTGAATCCGGCCGACGTCGGTTTCTACCCGGCGGAGACGTACCGGACCGACCCGCTGGCCACCCCGTTCTCACCCGACCGGGTCATGCCCTGGGTGTGGGGCCACTCGCTGCGCGACGACCGCCCGATCCTGGTCCCCCGGCGGCTGTGCCACTACAGCAGCGGTACGCCCGACGACGGCTTTGTCTTCTCCACCTCCAGCGGCTGCGCCATCGGCGGGTGCCTGGAGGAGGCGGTGCTGCACGGCCTGCTCGAACTGATCGAACGGGACGCGTTCCTGCTCGGCTGGTACGGCGGCGCCCGGCTCACCGAGATCGACCTCGGGTCGTGCCGCAGTCCACGGATCCGGGCGATGGTCGACCGGGCCCGCTTGCACGGCTACGACGTACGCGCCTACGACAACCGGGTCGACCTGGCGGTGCCGGTCGTCACCGGGCTGGCCACCCGTCGGGACGACGGTCCGGGCGCGCTGTCCTTCGCCGCCGGGGCCAGCCTCGATCCGGAGACGGCGGTCGAGGCGGCGCTCGCCGAGGTGCTGACCTACATCCCGCACATGCCCCGGCAGGTCCGCCGACGCCGGGCCGAGCTGGAGGCGATGGTCGACGACTACCACCTGGTGCGGCAACTGGCCGACCACTCCGGACTGTTCGGACTGCCCCGGATGCGGGAGCACGCCGCGTCGTACCTCGACCGGGCGGAGGTGGCGACGATGCGCGACCTCTACCCGGACGATCGGCCCGGTGCGGTTCCCGGCCGGACCGACCTGCTTGCCGACCTGGACCACTGCCGGCGGGAGCTGGTACGGGCCGGTTTCGACGTGATCATCGTGGACCAGACCACACCGGAGCAGGAACGGCTGGGTCTGCACAGCGTCTGCGCGATCGTGCCGGGTCTGCTCCCGATCGATTTCGGCTGGTCCCGGCAACGGGCGCTGCGGATGCCCCGGCTGCGTACCGCGTACCGGCGGGCGGGCTGGCGGTCGACCGACCTGACCGAGGCGGAGCTGCGCCGCGTACCGCACCCGTTCCCGTGACCGCCACCGCCCGGATCCGGCCCGGCCGGCGGGTCACACCGACGCGACCGGGGCGACCGTACGGCCGTGGCCGCGACGACCGCCCCGGTGGGTTCGACGGGTCAGGCGCTGCAACTGGTGGTCGAGGTGGTGCTGCTGCACGTGCTGGTCGTGCCGGAGGACGAGCACGAGGCCAGGATCGCCTCGGACGCGTCCGCGTAGTCCGAGATGGAGAAGGTCTCCGATTCGAGTTCGAGCAGTTCCTCGGCGAGGGACGCGAGGTCGCTCGGGGTGGCCTGGTCGGCGTTGATGGACATGGCTCCTCCTGGATGCTCCGGGCCGGCGGGGTCGGACCGTACCGCCACTGTCATCCCATCCGACCGCGCTCACCGGGCGACCGTCGTCCGGCTGTCAATCCGCTCACCGCCGATGTCAGCGACCACCGGCGGCGGCCGTCGCGGCGGCACCCGGGCCGGGAAACCGGCCGCGCCGGCGGGTGGCGATGGTCGGCTGCCTCCTCGGCGACCGGGTGGTCGACGTGATCGCGAACCTGCCGGCGGCCGGTCGGGCCGCCCGGATTCTCGCCAACCCGGGTACGGTCACCACCGAGGCCGCCGCGCTCTACCTCGACCTGCACGCCCACCCGGAACTCTCCGGCGCCGAGCGACGCACGGCGGGTCTGCTGGCCGGCTGGCTGGCGCGCGACGGGCTACCGGTGGTCCGCGACGTCGGCGGGCACGGGGTGGTCGGCGTACTGGCGAACGGGGCGGGACCGACGGTGCTGCTGCGGGCCGAACTCGACGCCCTCCCGGTGGCCGAGCAGACCGGGCTGCCGTACGCGAGCACTGCCACCGGCGTCGATCCCGACGGGCGTACGGTGCCGGTCATGCACGCCTGTGGCCACGACCTGCACCTGGCGGCGGTGGCCGGTGCCGCCCGGCTGCTGGCCGGGTCGCGGGACCGGTGGCGGGGGACCCTGCTGGTGGTCGGCCAGCCCGCCGAGGAGACCCTCGACGGCGCCCGTGCCATGCTCGACGACGGGCTCTACCAGCGCTTCGGGCTGCCCGACGCGGCGTTCGCCCAGCACACCGCACCGCTGCCGGCGGGGATGGTCGCCCACGGCACCGGTGCCGTGCTGGCCGCCAGCCGGACCGTCGAGGTGGTCATCCACGGTCGGGGCGGACACGCCGCGACGCCGTACCTGGCCGTCGACCCGATCGTCGTCGCCGCCGCCGTGATCCTCCGGTGCCAGGCGATCGTGGCCCAGCAGACCGTCCCCGGTGAGCAGGCGGTGGTCTCCGTCGGCTCGGTACGGGCCGGCGAGCGCGGCAACGTCCTGCCGGACACCGCCCGGCTCGGCATCACCCTGCGGGCACTGCACCCGGCGTCGCTGGCCCGGATGTGCACCGCCCTGGAACGGGTGGTCCGTGCGGAGTGCGACGCCTCCGGATGTGTCGAGCCACCCGAGTTCCGGATCCTGGCGCAGTCCCCGGTCCTCACCCCCGACCCGGCGCTCACCAGCGCCGTCCGGGCCGCCCACGAGGAGTTGCTGGGGGCGGCTCGGGTGGCGACCTGGCCGCCGTCGCTGGCCACCGAGGACTTCCCGTACCTCGCGGCCGGAGGTGTGGCCACCGCGTACTGGATGCTCGGCTCGGTCGGCCCACGACAGTGGGCCGCGGCCCAGGGTCCGGACGCACCGGCGCTGCCGGCCAACCACTCGCCGAGGTTCGCCCCGCAGCTGGCGCAGACCCTGCCCACCGGGATCGCCGCGCTGGTCACCGCCGTGCTGACCCAGCTACCGCCGGGACCCGCCGACGGCGGCTGAGGCGGAGCGTGGTCGACCTGCTGACAGCGTGCCGGGCTTGGCACGAACAGAGGAGCAGTACGGCTGCGAACGCTGCCACGCTGATCCCCGTCACCCCGGAGATCAGATGGGTTGGAAGATGATACGGATCAGGATTTTCGCGCTGGTATGCCTGTCGGCCCTGGTGCTGACCGGTTGTGCGAACGGCGGAGCGGACGATGGTCAGGCACCGGCCGACACCGGATCGACGTCGGCCCCGACATCGGACGGGGATGCTTCCGCCGCACCACCGGCCGGTGGCTTGTCCGCGACCGAGCTGTGCGACTACCTCCGGGGCGAGTTGCCCAGGCTGAAGGACGTCGGCTCGGAGGTGGGCGCGATGGCGCAGCTCGCGATCGGGCTCGCCGGTTGGTTCGAACAGCAGGGCAGCAAGCCCAGGGACGGCGCGGAGATGGACGAGCTGACCGAGAAGGAATGCCCGCAGGTACGGACCGACGTCCTGACGACCATCGGCAAGGCCAGCTTCAGCGAACTGTGACGGGTCTCGGACGTACCGACAGCGGGGCGAGCCGTCCGCTGTCGGCACGTCCGCCGGACGTGCCGGCGCAGGGCGATGGTGGCACCACCGGCTATGTCCCGAGGTCGAGTAGGGGGCCGAGCGCCTGTGCGGCCAGGACGATGCCGACGACGAGGACGAGGGTCGCGGTGGCCCACGGGGTCACGGCGGTGAGCCGGCCGGAGAGTGCGCCGATCCGGTTCGCGAGGCGTCCGTGCAGGTGGACCAGGAGAAGTCCGGCGGCGGTGAGGGCGGCGGCCATGCCCAGGCCGTAGGCGATGACGAGCACGACCCCGAACCAGGTACGCCCCAGCGCGATCGCGCCGAGCAGCACGATCAGGGCCGATGGGCTCGGTACGAGCCCGCCCGCTACGCCGATCCCGATCAGCCCCCGGCGGTCCGTCAGCCGCCCCCCGAATCCGTGCCGATGACCAGGCCCATGGCCGTGGCCGCTCTCGTGACCGTGGCCGCTTTCGTGACCGTGGCCGCTTTCGTGACCGTGGCCGCTTTCGTGGCCGTGGCCGTGGCCGTGACTGCTTTCGTGACCGTGACCGTGACCGTGACCGTGGCCGTGGCTGTGGTGGTGGTCGGTGGCGTCGTGGTGATGGGGGTGACCGTGGGTGTCCGCGTTCGTGGTCGCCACGGTGACCAGGGACGATTCCGTACGGCTGCCGTCCCTCGTCGCGGCTGCCGCCGCAGCCGCCCGCGCTCGTACGCGCCGGGCGCGCAGTGCGCTGGCGAGGAGCCCGGCGCCGATGGCGGTGACGAGCAGACCGCTGGCCACCCCGAGCCAGCCGAGCAGTGTTTCTCCGGCGAGGCTGGAGACGGTGGTGAGGAGCAGTCCGATGACGAGTACGCCGCCGGTGTGGGTCGCGGTGACGGTGACACCGACGGTAAAGGCGTCGCGGTAGGTGCCCTGGCGGCCGGCGAGGTAGGCGGCCATGACCGTCTTGCCGTGGCCGGGCAACGCGGCGTGGGCGGCACCGAGCAGCAACGCGAGCAGGATGCCGAGCAGCCCGGCGAGCGGGGTCAGCCGGTCCGAGCCGACCAGGTTGTCGAGCCGGTCACCGACCGTCCCGACGGTACGGGTCAGCGGACCTGCCGCCGGGACCGTCGGTTCGAACGCGGTACCGGGGGCGTCGTCGCCCGGGGTGGTGATCAGGTCGACCGTTCGCTGGTCCAGCGGCGACGCGAGCAGGTCGTCGGGGTAGGTCCGCAGCTCGTCGCTGATGCTCGTGGCGGACACCGGGGAGTCGCCGAGTCCGACACCACGGCCGGCGGCGGTGATCTCGTGCCAGCCGATCCGGTCCGGTTGGTAGCCGTCCCGGAAGTGCACGGTCCTCGGACGGCTCAGGTCGGCGGCGGCGGTGAGCCGACACTCGGTCCTGCCGGTCGGCAGGTTCGCCGCACCGGGCCGGTAGTCGAATCCACTGCCGGTGACCCGCCAGGTGACGGCACGGCCGTCGACCTCCGTACGGAGGTTGCCGGCCAGTTCGGCGCACGTGGTCGTGGCGTGCCGTACCCGCTCGGCCACGCTGACCGTGCCGTCGCCGTCGGCGTCGACGCTGGCCCGGCGCTGCATGGTCGGTATCTCCGCGTCGTCGAGCACTGCCGTGTCCTCGATGCGGTCCGGGTGCAGGCGCAGGCCGTGGTAGTGGTTGACGGTGAAGTTGCCGAGCGGGTGGGCGCCGGCCGGTGCGGTCGAAACGACGACGATCGCCACGACGGCGAGCAGCGCCACGGCGCAGCGTCGCGGCCAGGTCATACCGGACCGCCGAGCGAATCCAGGAGTTCGCGGGCGATCGGTGCCTGGAGGATGTCGAAGTGCGGGTTGATCGCCAGCGCGGTGCTCAGGTCCCGGCGGGCCTGGTCACGGTTGCCGAGCGCCTCGTGGATCGCACCCCGGTGGTAGTAGAACGTCGCGTTGCGCCAGCCGAGTCCGGTCGCGTTCGTCGCGTGTTCCAGCGCCTCGGCGCTGCGGCCGTTGCGGTGCAGCGCCCAGGCCAGCGCGTCGGCGGCGAGCACGCTGTGCCGGGCGTCCCACTCCGCCCGCGCCTGCTCCAGCGCCTCGGCGGGCTGACCGTGGTCGGCCAGGAAGGTCGCCGTGGTGAGGTGGTCGACCACACCGTTGCCGGCGGAGAGTTGCCGGGCGGCGCCGAGCAGGTCGTACTGCTGTCGGGCCCGGTCCGGCTGGCCGGCGGCGGTGAGGGTGTCGCCGTACTCGACGAGCAGTTCGGGCAGGGGCAGTGCCGTGGTGACCCGCTCGTAGTCGGCGAGGGCTTCGGCGGTGCGACCGAGGGCCGCCCGCGCCCTGGCCCGCCCGGCGTACGGGAACTGGTATTCGGGGTCCGCGGTGATCGCCTGCTCGTACTGGCGGAGCGCCTCCGTCGGGTCGCCGTTGTTGAAGGCCAGTTCGCCCAGGTAGTAGCGGCAGAAGGCGACGTCGGCGGGAGCGGCGGAGTCGGCGAGTGCCCGTTGCAGGGCCTCGCGGGCCTTGCCGACCTGTCCACGCTGTTCGAAGTCGTACGACGCGCGGGTGAACGACGACACGCCCGGATCCGAGTCCAGCATGCGCTGCAACGAGTCGCGTGCCTGGTCGTACTCGCCGAGCTGGGTCAGCGCGTCGACCAGGACACCGTGGACGCTTCCGGCGGAGGAGTTGACCTGTTCCGCACGGCGGCCCCAGTCGAGGGCGGCGCGGAAGTCGTGGCGGGCGTTGGCGAGTGTGGCCATGCCGACCATCGCCTGCCAGTTCGTGGTCTTCTCCAGGTCGAGTGACCGCTTCAGTGAGCCCTCGGCCTTCGGGTAGTAGGACGGGTCGGCGGTGATCCGGGCCTGTTGGACGTAGGCGGACCCGAGCCGTGCCCAGGTCGTCCAGTCCCCGGGCAGGTTCTTGAGCCGCTGCTGTGCCGCCTCGATCGCCGATTCGAGGGCCCGCCCGCCCGTACGCGGACCGACCGGCGCGGCCGGTACGGGACGTGCCGGCTCCGGGTCGTCGCGCCGGTCCCAGACCAGTGGCGTGCCGGCCACCAACAGGAGTACGGCCAGCAGGAGCACGACCGGCAGGCGTTTCAGTCCCCGAACCGGGGTGAGTCGCCGAGGAAGACGAAATTTCATGATCCATCTTTCGTGAGTACGGCGTAGGCGACCAGGTTGCTGCGGTAGCTGCCGGCGCGACGGTCGAAGTCACCGGTGCAGGTGATCAACCGCAGTTCCGCCTTCCCGGTCGGGGCGTAGACCTCGTCGGCCGGGAAGGCGGTCTTGGCGTAGTCGGCCAGCCGGTAGACGGTGAAGTGGCGGACCACGTTGTCGATCCCACGGACCGCGATCTCACTGCCCGTCTTCAGGTCCCTCAGGCGGTAGAAGACGGCCGGCCCGTCGGTGGAGTCCACGTGTCCGGCGATCACCGCCGGTGGCCCGCCGGCCTCGCCGGGCGTCGGTCCGTTGGCGTACCAGCCGGCGACCCGGTAGTCGGCGGGGACGGTGAGGGATCCGTCCGGGTTGCGATTGAGGTCCACCAGCGGCGACCGGACACCGATCGAGGCGATGGTGAGTTCGGCGGGCGGCGCGTACTCCGCCGGCAGCCCCGCGAGCGCGGGCTGACCGGGGGCGGCGGCGAAGGCGGGCGGCGGCACGAACGCCCGGACCGGGGTGTCCGCCGGGGCGGATCCCGGCGTACCCGGATGGCTGACGGTGAGGCAGAGCGCGGCGAGCCCGAGCAGCACCACGGACGGCAGCCGCCGGCCGAGACGGCCCCGGTTGCCGGCCAGCCGCGTACGGCCGTGCCGTGGTCTGTCCGATCCGGCCATCGAATGCCTCCTCGTGGGTCGCACTCGCGCAGCTGCGGCTCAGTGCGCGCTCGGGCGGGTGGGATGCGGGGTCGCGCTCGGGCGGATCGAACGCGGGTGCGGTGCGACCCGGTTGGTCGCACCGCACCCGTTCGGTTCAGTTGGTGCTGATCGGCGTGCTGGTCAGGCCGATCTGCTGGCGGCGTCGGGCGAGGACGAAGCCCGCGCCGAGGAACGCGACGGCACCGAGGCCGCTGGCGATCCGTACCCAGCCGGTTGCGGTGGGTGCGGTGCCGCCGGCACCGCCGGGGACGCCGCCGGACGGCATGCCGTCGACGTCGATCTGGTTGACCGCGACGTTGCTCGGCAGCGCGAGGTACGGGAACGTGCTCCCGAACGGCACGTTGTTCGTGTTGACCTTGTCCCCGGCGGCCAGCGCCGGCACCAGTACGCCGGTCTGGGCGGCGCCCTCGAACGCCTGCAACTCGATGTCCACGACGTCGTCGGCGAGCCGGCGCCCGTTCGGGAAGCCCTGGAAGTCACCGCCGAGTACGCCGAGCCGATTCGGGTTCGCGGTCACCGGGACGCTCATGTTGAGCCGCAGTTCCTCCGACGGGACGAAGTTCTTCGGGTCGACGTCGCCGTTGAGGATCTGCGAGTTCAGGTCGGCCTGGATCGGCGGTGTCGAACCGTCCAGCGTCGGCGCGTTCTTGGCGATGCCGGTCAGGAAGATCTCGACCAAGTCGTTGCGCGGGGTCGCCGGGGCCGGGATCCCGTAGATCGCCTGGATGACCTGCGGCAGTTCCGGGGTGAGCACCCGGTTGACCAGCGCCTGGTTCGTGGCGTCGTCGGCCGGTGTGCTGGCGTTGAAGGCGTCCTTCTGGTTCGCCGCCGGGACCAGCTCGTTCACCAGCGGGTTACCCAGCCGCGACACCTGGACCTGCTCGCCGCCGTCCTTGGAGTCCTTGACGTCGATGCTCGCCTTGGACGTCGCGCTCCAGATCCCGACCACCGGGTTCTTGGCGTCGTCGCCGTTGAGCGCCAGGGCCGACTTCGGCACCTGTAGTGCGACGCTCTGCACGTTGTAGCCGGCGAGGGTGTCCTGGCCACGCTCGGAGAGGTTGGCGCCGTAGATCAGGTCGAAGACTCGCAGGTCGAGGAAGAACGGGTCCTCGGCCTGGCCGGCGTAGGTCAGCCCGCCACCGTCGACCGGGGTGACCGCCTGGCTGCGCAGCTGGCCGTAGTTCGGCATCGACGCGGGACCGACGTCCGACGGTGCGACGATCGCGTCCTTGACCAGCTCCCGCGAGCCCTTCTCGGTGATCTCGGTGAGGGTGTACCGCTGCTTGAACAGCAGGGTCGGGTCGTTCAGGTTGTTGACGACGCCGTTGTTGTAGAGGAACGTCGTCCCGTCCCGCTTGTCGTCGTTGGTGAAGACCCACCGGTACGTGAGGTCCGCGACGGCGTCACCATCGTTGTCGATGTTGATGTCGTAGTGGGCGTCGGTCTGGAAGAAGTAGAAGTTCGGCCCGCCGTTGGGCTCCTGGAACGGCAGCCAGTTCGCGATCAACGTGACCGTGTCCTGCTTGTCCGGGCTGACGAAGGCGTACACATCGGTGTTGTCGACCTTCGGGTCTCCCGCGATCAGCGGGGCCTCCCGGTGACTCGACGCGTCCGCGACCTCGGTGACCAGGGCCGTTCCACCCGTGCTCGCAACCACGGCGAGTGCCGCGGCGGCCGCGCAACAGGCCAGGGGCGCACGCCCCGGGCTGGATAACACTCTGCTCCGTGCCATATCCGACCATCCCCCGTAACGAATCAAACCGAATTTAGGCAAACACCAGCAAAGCCGATTCAACCGGCACCACGGACGTGAGCCGTGGGAATCGCCCCATCCCAACGAGAGATCACCCGAATGGGTAATCCCGTCGCGATCCGCCCACGGCGCTCCGGGGGCACGAGGTCGCCCGGCAGCGCCGCTGACCGGCGGATGAGCGAATTTGGCCATTGAGCGCCGCACAAGCCGGGAAGGTTAATACTGTCCCAAAGAGGGTTTTTCTGGCTCAGGAATGTCTTCATCCCAAGGTGGTTGGGAGACCCAAGGTTGAGGGCTATCGGTGACCGCTGGTGGCGGTGGCGCTTCACCCCGCTGTCCGAGGGCACCAAGGTCACCCGGCTGGAGCTCTTCTTCGACCTGGTGTTCGTCTACGCGTTCTTCAACATGGCCCGGTCGACGTCGGAGGACTTCAACCTCGACGGACTGCTGCGCGGACTACTGGTCCTGTCCCTGCTGTGGTGGTGCTGGTGCTCCTACGTGATGACCGGTAACAGCGTCCGTACCGACGCCGGGATCATGCCCGTCGTCCTGTTCGCCGCCATGGCGATCATCTTCGTCGCCAGCCTGACCATTCCCCAGTCCTTCACCGAGAGACCCGGGACGCTGTCCGCCCCGCTGGTCTTCGCCGTCTGCTACTTCCTCGTCCGCGCCCTGCACCTGTCGGTCTTCTGGTACGTCGCGCACAACAACCCGCTGCTGCGACACCAGCTCGTCCGGATCACCGTGCCCACGCTCGTCGCCACCCTGTTGCTCGTCGCCGCCGCGCTGGTGCCACAGCACCTGGTCGACCAGCCGCACCGATTCGACACCCGGGTCGCACTGTGGTCACTTGCCGTGATCATCGAGTACGGCGCCAGCGTCGCCGTCGGCTTCAAGGGGTTCGACATCCCCTCCGCCGCGCACTGCGCCGAGCGGTACGCGTTGATCACCACCATCGCCTTCGGTGAGGCGATCATCTCGGTGGGAACCGGCGCCCGAGAGGTCGGCCCGTCGGTCACCTGGCCCCTGATCGGCGCGGCCGTGCTCGGCATCGTGCTCACCGCCTGCCTCTGGTGGGCCTACTTCGACCTCATCGCCCTCGCCGCGGAACAGGTGCTGCGTGAACTCCACGGAGCCGCCCGCGTCGCCCTCGCCCGCGACGCCTACAACTACCTGCACCTCCCCATGATCGCCGGCATCATCACGCTCTCCCTCGGCGCCGAGAAACTCCTCCGCGCGGCCGGCAACCCCGTGACCATGCACCAGCCGCTGCGCGGGCTCGCCCTCTACCTGCTCTACGGCGGGACGATCCTCTTCCTCCTCGGACACCTGGCCTTCCAACTACGCGCACTGCGTACGGTCTCGTGGACCCGGGTCATCACGATCGTCGGGCTCGCGGCGCTCGTACCGCTGGCCGGCCGGATGCCGGGACTCGGCGCCCTCGGCCTGCTGACCGCGGTCTGCCTCGCGCTCACCATCACCGAACTTGTCATCTTCGCCGACTCCCGACGAGCCCTGCGAACCGCAGTTCACCAGGAAGCCCTCAGCCACGCCGCCCGCGAAACCGAGTGGCGCCGCCGACACCGCTGACCCACCACGGGCCACCAGCGTCGAGTACCTCAGCCTCGTCGGCGGGCAGGGCGAACGCGCGCCCGTCCGGGCGGCGCCGAAACCGGGTCGGTCCGGGTGCGGCGTACGGCCGGAGACCGGGGCGTCATCGCCCGGATCCCGCGGCCGTACGCGCGGCGGCGCCAGGGCCGGGTGCGGCGGTCAGTAGTCCGGCGACCCCCGGGACGAACCGGTCGACGAGCTGCCACAGCACCGGCTCCCGCGCGGCGGCGGCGGCCACCACCGGATCCGTACGGTGCAGGAAGGCCAGGTGCCGGCAGGCGTGTGCCGCCACGTCCACCGGCCGGATCTCCTGCGGCGTCGGGGCCAGCGGATCGGCGCCACGGGCCGTCGCGTCGAGCGGCACTTCCAGCGTCGCCGCGTCGGGTTGCGGGTCGGGCAGGGCGACGTAGGTGAGCACGATCCGCGAGTCGGCGAAGCGCCACGAGGTGGAGTGCGACAGGCTTGCCGGATCGCGGCGGTCGCCGAAGCCGGCCAGCTGATGGGCGAGCGCGTCCGGGTGCGCGCCATCGGCGAGTGCGGCGATCCGGGTACGGAACCGCAGGGTGCCGGAGCCCGCACTGAGCATGATCACCTCCACCAGCGCCGGTACCCCCGACCGCGCTGCGTTACCCGGCGCTGTTGCGACGACGACCATGTTGCACAGGTTATGCAATAGTGACCGGACGCGAGCGGGGTTCCCCCTTCGGGGGACCACTCCCCCACCACCGAACCGGTCAGTCCCCGGCCGGCGGGTACGGCGACCACTCGGTGCCGCGACCGGTGTCCCGAAGTTCGAGCCCGCCGGCGTTGAGCGCGTCCCGGATCAGGTCGGCGGTCGGGAAGGCATGTTCGTCACGCAGGCGTTGGCGCAGTGCGATCAACGGCTCCACCAGCGGCCGGAGCCGTTCACCCGGATCACGCAGACCCACCGTGGCGACGTCACCGAGACGGACGATCAGCGTACGGAGCACCGCGCGAGCCTGCTTCGTACCGTCGTCCTCCTCGGTGTCCGCCGCCCATTCCTCGATCCCGGCCTCCAACTCCAGGACGGCTCGCACCATCTCGGCGGAGTCACGCCCCTGCTGCCCGGCGGCGAAGCGCCGCTCGCACTCGGCCGCCAGTTCCGACAGCGTCGGCGGTACCGGCCGTGCCGGTGGCTGGGCGGGAATCCTCACCGTGGCCGGGGGCGGTACCGGCTCGCGCCGCCCCTGCCGGACCAGCGCGCGCAGGTCGGCCAGGGTGGCCGTGGTGCCCGACGTCAGCACCCAGCTGCGACCCGCACGTCGTACGGTCAGCCCGCCCCGCCCGGTGACCTCGACCGTCTCCGCCACCAGGTCGAGCACGACCGCCGAGTGCTCGTCCACGCCGAGCACCGCGGCGTCGACGGGCAGGGCCTCCTCCAACACCGCCAACCGCCGCTCCCCGAGGTAGGAGTAGCGGGTGTCGTGGGTGCCGCCCTCGGTGTTGTCGTAGTGCGGGATGACCGCCACGTCGAGACCGAGGCCGCCGAGCAGGTCCAGCCCGTCGAGCCACCGAGGTACGGCGCCGACCTTGTAGATCTCGTACACCGGCACCGCGAACCTGCCCATCGTCGCCGCGGCGGCCGAGGCGAGCACGGTGACCCCACGCCGGGCGGCGACCCGCTCACGCAACGCCCGCGCGACCGGGCCATGCCGCCAGTGCTCCAACGCGTACGACGGGCTGCCCGGCCCGGAGAAGATCCAGTCAGCCGTACGGAGCGCCGCCAAACCGCCGTCGACGTCCGCCCCGCCATCGTCGTGGCCGCGCATGCCCGGCAGAACGGACACCCGCAGGTCCACGCTCCGGCTGAAGTAGCCCTGCGCCCGCGCGGAGATGTCGGCGACGTTCTCCTGGAAACCGTACGGCGTTTCCAGCAGCACCGCCTCGGGCCGGTCCGTGCCCAGCCCACGGACCAGGCGGCGGTGCAGTGTCACCATCGTCGGGCTCGTCTCACCGGAACCCATGATCACCAGGACGCCGGATGACGCTGCTCGCCGCATAGATGCCTCCCCGGCAGAACGGACGACGCCCCGGACGCTCACCCGACGGTAACCCAGGGCATCAGGCAAGTCACGTACAGCATCTGTCACCGATAGTCGGGCCGGACCCGCGAGCGGCCGTGACGATACCTCCGCAGCGCCGGCGCAGCGGTGCCCAATCCGGGGGCGGCAACGGCCCGGCGATCGTTACACACCGGCGGGAGTCGTCCCGGTGATCACGTGCGAAGCTTCACGGGCAGGATGCCGGCGAGGAAGAACAGGCCCATGACCTTCACCATTGTCACGAGCGGCGAGGACCCTTCGGTGCTCCTCCTCGACGGCGAGCTCGATCTGGCGACCCTCCCCCAGCTCAACGACCGGGTCGACCGGTTGGTCGAGGTCGGTCGTACCCGGATCCTGCTGGACCTCTCCGGCCTGTCGTTCTGTGACTCCACCGGCCTGGGCGGGTTCGTCCGTGGAAACAACCTGTGCACCGACGCGGGTGGCTGGCTGCGGGTCGTCGGAGCCAACGGTGGCGTCGCCCGGGTCCTCGCGGCCACCGGACTCGACAGGTTTCTCGCCCCCGAGCCGCAGGGCGCGCGGCCAACCGGTGATCGGGCCGGCGACGACGGCGCCGGCGGCAACCCGAGCTGAGCCGGGTTTCAGGCGATGCGACGCCCGCGTCCGAAGGAACCAGCGGCAATCGCCACGCCGACAGCGGCGAGCCCGACCTGGAGGAAGAGTTCGATCCAGTCCACGCCGCCGGTCTCGGCGACGCCGATCGCGCCCGCGATGATGGTGCCCAGGAGCGCCGCCACGACACCGATGACGAGGGTGAGCCAGATCGGCATGCTCTGCCTGCCGGGTACGACCAGCCGCCCGAGCGCACCGATGACGAGGCCGATGATGAGGGCGGTGATGATGCCGCTGATTTCCATGGGGCTTCCCTTCGTTGTCTGCGACGTTGCAGTACCCACCCGGCCGGCGCGGTCAACCCCGGTCGCAGATTGCTGTTATGTCACGGGCAACTGCCGGCACCCGGACGGGATCGGGGGCTCCTCGGACGGGGTTCGGTAGTGTGCGGGCCGCCGGTACTGGGCACTGGTACGTGGAACACCTCTGCGAACCCTCCTCGGGTCCTTCCGCGGATCGTTCGCCGTCGGGCATCTCCAAACAGGTTGGGAAGGCGGGCCTCATGGGCGGCGCACGCGACGGCGACTCAGCGCTGTCGTCGGCCGCGCCCGGCGCACTGATGGCGTCCTTCACCGCGACGGACATCAGTGCGCTGCGTCACAGGGTGGCACGGCTCGCGGCCGGCAACGGGTTGCACGGCGACCGGCTCGACGACTTCGTGCTCGCCGTCTACGAGATCCTCACCAACGCCGTACGTCACGGCGGCGGCACGGGCTCGATGCGGCTCGAACACCTCGACGGCGACCTCGTCTGCCAGGTCGACGACGACGGTCCCGGCTTCTCCCCCGGTGCCCGTGCCGACAACGCGGTGCCACGAACAGGCGGACGTGGGCTTCGGCTCGCCCGGGAACTCACCGACTCGCTCACCATCACCCACCGGGCGCCCGGCACCTCGATACAGCTGCGCACATCCACCCGACACCCGCTGCCCACGGGGCAGGGCATCCGGCCGGCTACGCCCTCGTAGTCGAAGTCATCGGTGGATACGCGACCCGATTCGCCGGCTGGAAGCGGCTCACGGCCCTGGCCGGCGACCGGATCCAGCTGGTCGGCGACGATGTGTTCTGCACCGACGTCGACGGGGTGGTGGTGATGTCGCACCGCTCCGGCGAAACCGAGGACACCACCATCGCGGACCTTGCCGTGGGCGTCGGCTGCGGTGAGATCAAGACAGGTTCCCTGTCCCGCTCGGACCGCACCGCGAAGTACAACCAGCTCATCCGCATCGAAGAGGAGCTCGGCGATCAGGCGCTCTACCCGGAGCGTGGCCGAGGGACCGTGGTCGGTCCGTGACCGGGTAACCCGGACGGGAGCGTAGGAGCGGGCGCCGGCGGGCGATCAACCGCCCGCCGGCAGTGGTTGGCTGGTCGCGCCGGTGTTTGTAGGGTCATGGCGTGGAGATCGAATCGGAACGGGCGGCGCGGTTGCTGGACGCCGAGGCGAAGGCGGTTGAGCTGTTCGCCGAGGTCGAACGTCGTGGGCTGATCGCTGCCGGGCAGCGTGAGCAGGCCGTCAGCGACCACATCCGTGATCTTGCCAATGAACTGTTCGGGGTCGACCGTTTCTGGCACAAGCGCATCGTCAGGTCGGGGCCGAACACGCTCCAGCCGTACCGGGAGAATCCGCCGGACCGGGTCATCGAGGCCGATGACATCGCCTTCTGCGACTTCGGTCCGATCTTCGCCGGTTGGGAGGCCGACTTCGGTCGTACGTTCGTCCTCGGCGACGATCCGGTCAAGCATCGACTGCGTGACGACCTTCCGATCGTGTTCGAGGCCGGTCGGCGCTTCTTCCACGAGCAGCCGGACGTTACCGGCGAGCAACTGTTCGCGCACGTCCGTACGCTGGCCGAGCAGGCGGGCTGGGAGTACGGCGGCCCGCACGCCGGTCACCTGGTGGGCGAGTTCCCGCACGAGCGGATCGCCGGTGACCAGGTGGAGCACTACATCGCGCCGGGTAGCACCCAGCCGATGCGTCGGACGGACCGTACCGGGCGGCGCTGCCACTGGATCCTCGAAATCCACCTCGTCGACCGCGCCCGCGGCTTCGGCGGCTTCCACGAACAACTCCTCGACCTCGGCCCACCCCGCTGACCGCTCGGCGCCGCCACCGGCGGGTACGGTGGCGGCGCCGAGCGGACCCGCTGCGGCTACCCGACCTGCTGGCGGCGGCCGTTGTACACGGTGGTGTCGGTGCGCTGGCCGTAGTCGCGGAATACGGCGAGGGCCTGGTCACGTAGCACGTCGGTGGTGACGTCGATCCCGCGCTGTTGCAGCTGTTCCTTCCAGTCGGTCCGCATCGGGCCCTCGTCGAACCCGGTGAGGTGCTCGACCTCGTCGCCTTCGCCGGCGATGACGAGGCGTTCGATTCCGGACCACACGGTGGCGCCGTAGCACATGGCGCAGGGCCGCCAGTTGACGACGAGTTCGGTCGGGGTGGCGGTGGGGCCGCCGAGGTCCCAGGTGCCGAGTCTGATCTGGGCGAGCGAGATGGCGACGATCTCGGCGTGCATGGCCGACAGGTTCGCGGCGAGGACCAGGTTGACTCCGACGGACACGACCTCGCCGGTCGCCGCGTCGGTGACCAGCGCGGCGAACGGTCCGCCGGTGCCTTCGCGGTGGTTGCGGTCGGCGAGCCGGTGTACGAGGCGCATGCGGTCCTCGATGTCGGGCAGCAGCGGGTCGACGGACGCGATCTCGTCGGTGACCCAGCCCGGCAGTCGTGCGCCGAAGTTCGTGGCGATGGTGCTGGGGTCCATGCCGGCTCCTAGGCGGTGAAGAAGTGGCTCAGGCCCATGGCCCGCAGTCCGCGGCGGTAGGCGACGGAACTGCGGTCGGCGGCGATGTTGACCTCGATACGCGGGTCGAGTGGAAGGTTCTCCGGCTTCTGCACCTCGACGATCACCCGGTCCTCCTCGAAGATGCGCAGGTTGAAGTCGAAGATCTCCTGCGCGGGCTGGTCGGTGGCGAAGTTCTTCGCGATCGGGGCGAACATGCGGGTACGCCGCGCCGACACGGGCGAGGCGGCGTTCATGATGCACAGCCGCCCGTTGTCGGGGAAGTGCACGACGAGCGTCGCGGTGAAGGGCAGGTGTACGTCGAAGCGCCGCAACCACCGGTAACCGGGGTCGGCGATCGCCGTGCCGTGCGGGTAGTTACCGACGGTGCTCCAGTAATCGACGCTGAACCCGGTGGCGGACGCGACCGGGTTGTAGTCGGGCACCTCGGTGTTGTCCGGATCTCCGAAGGTGTCGACGTGGACGAATCCGAAGTGGGCGACGTCGAGGAAGCCCTCCACCTGCCGGCCGGCGAACGCGGCGACGTCGAACGCCGGGCACGTCACGGCCTGGTATCCGGAATCGTGCCAACCCGGCATCGCGGGAATCGGTGCCGCCGCCGGCTCCTGCGACGTCACCGGGTCGGGCCGGAGGCAGGTCCAGACGAGGCCGTACCGCTCGACCGCGGGATAGGTACGCAGGGTCAGCCGTTTGGGGATGCTGGCGGTGGGATGGGCCGGGACCGCGACGCATCTTCCACCGGCGCCGAAACGTATCCCGTGGTAGGCACACGCGACGGTCGCGCCGTCGCCGGTGCCGCGCGAGAGCGGAACCCCACGGTGTGGGCAGATGTCGTTGGCGACGACGACCGTGTCGCCGGTCCGGTAGACGACGAGCGGCTCGTCGAGCAGGGTCGCCGCGACCGGTGCCTCGACAACGTCGCGGGACAGCGCGACCGGGTACCAGTGGGCCGCCAGGACGCCCCAGTCGGCCGGGTCGAAGGTGCACTCGCGCGGCAGCGCGTCGGCGGAACTGGTGGTCGTGTTCCTGTTCCGGGCGACTCGGGGGCTGTGAGAGATGTCGGCGATAGTCATCGGGACCTCCGATGAGGCAGCGGGCGCCGTAGCGCACGGCAGAGGGCGGGTATGCGGCCGGAATCAGGCCCGGATCGGCGCAACAGCTCGCCAGGGATCGAGGCTGTGGCCGCAACGAGCCGCGTTCACATGAGACTCTTCGGCGCTGTTCCCCACTACCGGGATCGGCGCCGGTCAGTGCCCCGATAACCACCCGTGGGCGACGCGACCGCGGGTCCACGCACTCTGGTGCGTACAGCGACGGAGATCGACGTGCCACCGAGACAACGCCGCACCCGTCACCGTCGACCTCCCGCCTCGAAGGAGTCGGCGCCGTGTCCCACGCACCGATGCCGCTGCCAGTATCGGTGCGCACGGTTACCGCCCTGTTTCAGGACCAACCGATCTCAGCAGAAGGCGCCCACGTTCTCCTCGGCCCACTGCCGAAATGATCTGGCCGGGGAGCCGGTCACCCGTGGGACCGTGTCCCGCACCATGCGCAGTTCGTCGTTGACGTCGCCGCCCATCAGGTCGAGCACCGCGTCCGCGGCCCGGTCTCCGATGAGGACGGCCATCTGCCGGCACGCCTCCACCCGGCTGATCTCGACGAACGACACGTCCTGCCCGAGAGCTGCCGCGATGGCCTCGACCTGCTGCCGGGGCGTGACCCGTTCCGGCCCGGTCAGCGCGTACGTCTGCCCCCGGTGGCCCGGCTCGGTCAACGCCACTCGGGCCACCGCCGCGATGTCCGCCGGGTGGATGGTCGGGAGCCCCACGTCCGCGTACGGCACGTGCACCGTGCCACGGTCGCGGATCGACGCCGCCCACCACAGGGTGTTCGAGGCGAACTGGGTCGGACGCAGGATCGTCCAGTTCATGCCGCTGTCCGCGAGCAGCCGCTCGACGGCCAGGTTCTCGCCGGCGGCAGGCATGTGCGGGTGGGTCTGCACCGTTATGGACGACACGAGCACCACGTGCTCCACGCCTGCCTGCCGGGCCTCCTCGATGACGTCGGCGTCCGCGCCCACGCGCGACACCAGGAACAGCGAGCGCACCCCGTCCAGCGCGGGCCGCAGCGATGCCGCCCGCGCGAGATCACCCTCAACGGCTTCGACTCCGTCAGGGAACGACGCCCGGACAGTACGGCGAGTCAGTCCCCGAATGGGCGCGGCACCCGACGCACACAGCTGCCCCAACAGGGCGCTGCCGATGTTTCCGGTTGCGCCGGTCACCAGGATCGTCATCGTCTTCTCCCACCGTTGGCCGCTGGTCGCGTCCACGGCACGGTAGGACCTCAACAACACTTCAGGTCAAGGGCCGGGCGACGGCTCCTAGTCCTTGCGACCGGTCGCGGCGACGGTGACGCCGAGGCCGATCATCGTGAGTCCGCCGATCCCACCGACCAGTGCGAGTCGCCGCGGTGAGCGGGCGAACCAGCTTCGCGCCGTGGCTGCGACGAGTCCCCACACGCTGTCGCAGGCCAACGCGATGATGTTGAAGACCAGTCCCAGCAGCAGCATCTGGGCCGTGACGTGCCCCTGTCCACGGTCGACGAGCTGCGGCAGCACGGCGGCGAAGAACACCATCGTCTTCGGGTTGGCCACGCCGACCATGAACCCCTCCCACAACGTACGCCAACTGCCGTGGGCGAGCCCCTCGGTGGTGAGCTCGGCGTGCAACGATCCGCGTCGTCGCACCGCCTTCACACCGAGATACACCAGGTACGCCGCACCCATGAGCTTCAGCGCCGTGAAGACCAGGGCCGAGCGCTCCACGATGGCCCCTACCCCGAGCGCGACGGCGACGACCAGCGCGTAGGCGCCGAGCGTGTTGCCCACCACCGTGGTCAGCGCGGCGGCGGCCCTGCGCCAGCGCACGCCCGATCACGAACAGCACACTGGGTCCGGGGACCACGATCAGCAGGAACGACATTACCGCGAACCCGAGTAGTCGATCACTGGGCACCATGAGGCATATACAAACACGCCACCCGCGCGAGCCCGTACCCGATTTCTCGACGATCTACGCGCGCCACTGACCGGGCAACCCGAAGAAGCGTAGAACTGCGCTCCCGATCGCGCTGATCCGGTTGGCCGCCGCGCACCGGTTGGTGCCGAGCCTGCTCGGTGGCATCCCCCGTGCAGCGCAGGTTCGCTGGTGCGGGGGATGCCAGACCGGTGGCCGGGGGTGTTGTCAGCGGCTCGGTGCGCTCTCAAGCTCGGCGAGGAACCTCTCGACCGTGCCCCTGCGGCGCGCCTCGTCGGCGATCGACTCGCCGACGATCCTGCTGGCCAGTTCCACCGAGAGCGTGCCGATCTCGGCCCGCAGTTCCTCCATGATCGTCTGGCGTTCGGCGGCGAGTTGTTCCCTGCCGACCGCGACGATCCGCTCCGATTCCTGCCGCGCCTCGGCCAGGACATCCTGCCGGATGACCTCGACATCGGCACGCGCGTCGTTCCGGATCCGAGCAGCGGCGGTACGCGCCTCGGCCAACTCGGCCCGGTACCGGTCCAGCAGAAGCTCGGCCTCGGCCCGCGTCGCTTCGGCCCGCTTGATGCCACCCTCGATGGCCTCGATCCGGGCTTCGAAGGTCTGTTCCATGCGCGGGAAGACGTACTTCATCAGGATGTAGCACACGATCGCGAAGCCGACCGCGCCCACCACGACCTCCTGCCAGAGCGGGACGATCGGCTTTTGTTCGGCTACCGCGAGGATCGAACGCACGGGAGACCTCCGGTCGGGAGAGCGGCTGGCAGGCCGAGATGAGGCTCAATACGATACGCATCGGCGAGTCGGTCGGTGTGCCCGTACGCCGTGCCAGATCCAGCGACGGCGGACCGCTCGCGGCTCGCGGTCGTTCGACGGCGGCGGCGGCGGATGAACCCTCAGCAGAGTCCGGCGTCGGTCGAACCGATCGGCGCGGCACCGTTCAGCGTGGTGCACGGGTATCCCTCGTACTCAATCTGCTCGGCGCGATCAGTGCGTGGCAGCTGGTCCGGGAGGCCGCCGCCGGATCCGGGACCGCCGCGGCGGCGTCGTTCAACACGTGTCGCCGGCCGGGGCGGCGCTGGCCGGGCCGATCGATCCGGTGACGGCGGGCATGTTCGGGGTGGACCCACGAGCTTCGGCTCGCCGAGGAGATCGATCCGCCGGTACCGCTACAGGGGGTCAGCCTCGCCTCCGACGGGGCCCTACCGTTCGAGGACAACATCACCGAGGCGGCCCGGTTCGGCGTACGGCACATCGCCGAGCCGGGCGGCTCGATCCGCTCGGACGCGGTGGCCGAGGCAGCACGCAGGCACGGCATCACCGTGACCCGTACCGGGCTGCGACTGTTCCGCCACTGACCCCGCGACGCAGTCGCCCGCCCCCTCAGGGCAGCGGGACGACATACGAGTCGACGCGGGCGATGAGTCCGTCGCGGAAGGTGAACCGGATTCTCGATCACTCCGTCGAACTCCGCCTTGCCGTGGGTCATGACGGTCTCCGTTCCGTGTTGGCCCGGTGGTCCCGCAGGTGCACGGCGAGGGCGTCGAGGATCGATCCGAGCCCGTCGACTGCCCGGACCGTCCGCAGCTCGGAGGGGAATCCGTCGGATGATCGGATCGGACCGCAGTTGTCGGGCACCGACCCGGTGGCCCCGGCCAGGATTGATGTCGAAAGGAGGCCATGTGATCTCGGCACTCAACCGGCTCGTCGACCTCGTGGAGGAGCACCTCACCGAGGAGATCGACGTCGGCGGGTTCGCCACGGCGCTCGGCACGACCGAGTACCACCTGCGTCGGATGTTCTCGTCGCTGGCCGGCATGCCGCTCTCGGAATACGTACGCCGACGTCGCATGACCGTCGCCGCCGCCGACGTCATCAGCACCGGGGACGACCTGCTCGGCATCGCCGTACGACACGGATACGGCTCCGGCGAGGCGTTCGGGCGCGCGTTCCGGGCCGTCCACGGCGCCGGCCCCGGCGACGTACGCCGCGACGGTGGCCCCCTACGCACACAACCACAGCTCAGGTTCCGCCTGACCGTCGAAGGGAGCACCCCCATGGACACCCGCGTCATCGACCGCCCCGCGTTCCGGCTCGTCGGACACGCGACCAGGGCGCCCCTGCTCCACCACGGCGTCAACTCGCACATCCACCGGCACATCACCTCACTGCCGTCGGAGGAGCATCTCCGGTTGAAGGAGCTGGGCAACACCGAACCGGCCGGGCTGCTCGCGGTCAGCGACGACCTCGACCCCGACCGCACCGAAGGCAGCGAACTGACCTACCTGCACGGAGTCGCCACCTCCTACGACACACCGACTGTCGACGACCTCGACACCATCGAGGTTCCCGCCGGCACCTGGGCGGTCTTCCGTACCACCGGCCCCTACCCCGGCGCCGTACAGGAGACCTGGGCCGCGACCGCGACCGAGTGGTTCCCCTCCAACCGGTGGCGCCTGCGGCCGGGCCCGGAAATCGTCGCCGTGATCGAACGCGAAGCCGACTTCAGCACCGCCACCTGCGAGTTGTGGCTCCCGGTCGAACCGACCTGACCGGTACCACCGACACGTCGACTACACCGGGTAACCGGCCCGGCCACCCCACCTCCCGCACCGGGGCGGCCGGGCGGCGTCGAAGGGTGAACCGCCGCTGATCCGGCGGCTCGGCCGCACGGGCCCGGTCGAAAACGATCAGGAATGAAGAAGCGTCACCCCGGGCGCGGGTCGTAGGTTGCTTCAGGAGGGCATCCACGCCCTGTGACCCGCGAGAAGAGGAAATTCCGTGACTGGCGCCGCGCAAACGATCATTATCCCGGTGAGTGACCTCGACAGAGCCAAATCCGTGTACGCGACCCTGCTCGGCGTCGCCCCGGTCGTCGACGCGCCCTACTACGTCCAGTACGAGGTCGATGGACAGAAAGTCGGCCTGGACCCCAACGGACACAAGAAGGGCATGACCGCGCCGGTCCCCTACTGGAAGGTCCCGGACGTGGCGGCGGCGATCGCCGGTCTGGTCGAGGTGGGCGCCGAGGTGCTCCAGGACGCGACCGACGTCGGCGGCGGCATGTTGGTGGCGATGGTCAGGGACACCGACGGCAACATCATCGGCCTCACCCAGTAGGCGCCGCTACCGATCAAGCGACCTCGTACGGGCCCCAGATGATCCACCTGCCGGCGTGCCAGGTCCAACCGCTCGCCCCCATCGGAATGTAACTGGGCAACGCTTCGATGCATTGGATCTCGGTGGCGAACTCGGCGAAGATGCGGAGCCGCTTGTTGGCCTCGGCGGGCGCGGCGATGAACAGCGTGACGACGAGCGTGGCCATGGCGGCCAGGGCGGCAGCGGTACGACCGATTCTCACGCATCGACGGTAAGTGATCGATCCGAAACGGTGACAGCGGCGGTTGTCCCACTTTCCGGCTCACGTAGGTTGGCACTGTGGCGACTTATTGGACCCTGGGGTGCGACGCCGACGATCCCCAGCGGATAGCTGCCTTCTGGGCGCTTGCCCTGGGATACGTCAAGGAGGCCGGGTTCGATGAGCCCGACGCGGCGTCCATCGTCGATCCGGACGGCACAGGCCCCGCCATCGGTTTCCTGAGGGTGCCCGAGGGGAAATCCGCTAAGAACCGGATGCACGTCGACGTCCGGGTAGCGGGTCCGGGCCCCTGGGACACGTCGTCATGCAGGACCCCGAGGGCAACGAGTTCTGCGTCGCCTGAGGCCGCGACGGGGCGCGAGTGCGGCCCCACCTACAGGTGCCGTAGCCGCACCGGGCAGGCGAGACGCGCAAGCGCGGCGAGCATGAGACCGGCGTTGCCGTTGCTCAGCCTGCCGCGGTTCGCGGCCGGTTCGTACCGGGCCGCCATGCGACGAAGCAGCCGAAGGCGACGCGCGGTCCTCTCCTGCACCGCGACGGCCGGGTCGTCCTCGGCATCGCTGCGCAACCGATCGCTCAACTCCTTCTCGATGTACGCCAGCACCCGGGCAAGGTGGGGATCAACCTCGGCTGCGTGAAGCAGGCGCACGGTCTCGGCCGACATCATCAGCTTCGGCACACCAGCTTGCTCACGGAGGGTTACGTCGCTCGCACTCATCTCGCAACGGTAGTGCGGGCTGCCGTGAGCGGACAGGGCCCGGTCATCGGCCTCTTCCCGCCCCGATGTTCACGATCCGCGTCGATCGGCCGACTCGACCTTGTCCGTCCCGCCGCCGGATCTGGCCTGACGATCCGGCAGCCCAGCCCGAGCAGCGCCGGCCGGTCGGACCCGTCGCCGCCGGCAGGCGTCCACCACAGCACGGACGGACGAACCGCACTGCCCTGGTCGCCGTCGCCGCCGGCCGCTCGACGGGTTGATGCCCGCAACGTCCGCTCGTACCGTTGCGGAATCGCTGGTCAGGGCGGCTCCCCCCGTGGCCGCCCTGACCAGCTCTTTCGGGATCGGGCTGGTCGAGCCTCAACGCGCCGGGCACGCCGTCCTGACCGGCCCACCTCGGCGAACCGCGCCATGGTGACGGTCCCCGGGCAACGGCATCCGCTCCCCCTCGACGTCAACGCCCGGCGCCCGCGTCGGTGGCGCTCGCGACGGCGACGCACGCTCCGTCGGGTGTGGAGCACGAGCCGGATCGCGTACGATCAGCGACCGCTCGTGGCCGAGCGCGGCGACCCGGCCGACGACCCGGCTGCCCACTCCCCGGTCGTGCCGGTGCCCGCGAGGACCCCTTCGCCACCGATTCGATCGCGCCACGATCGCCGGGAACCGGATCGCCGTTCGCGTCGTCTGACCGGCATGACGACACGGAGATCCCGTCTGGGCCTGGCGGCAACCGCACCGGCACTGCTGCTGCTGACCGCTTGCGGCCCCCAGTCGAGCGTTGGAAGCCCGCCTCCGGCGGAAGTGGCGTCCCTGGACGCCGACGCCGTTGTGCTGCGGATCGACTACACCGGCGGCTACGTCCCGGTCGAGACGATCCCGAGCCGTTTGCCGGTGGTGTCGATCTACGGCGACGGCCGGGTGATCACCCAGGGGCCGGTGACGCTCATCTATCCCGGCCCTGCGCTACCCAATCTGCTACAGACGGTGATCTCAGCCGAAGACGTGCAGACGCTGGTCAAGAAGGCGCAGGACGCGGGTGTCGGCACCGCCGCCGACGTCGGCCAGCCCCCGGTCGCCGACGTGCAGAACACCCGGTTCACGTTGGCCACCCCCGAGGGCACCAAGACGTTGGAGGTGGTCGCGCTCGGCATGGAGGACGTCGGCGGCCTGACCGACGCGCAGAAGACGGCCCGCAAGAAGCTCTCCGACCTGGTCAACGAGTTGAACGACGTACGAGCCACGCTCGGTGCCGACCGGGTCACGGAGCCGGAAACCTACTCGCCGACGGCGATCGCGGCGATCGCGACACCGCACGTGGCGCAGCCCGACCCGGCGCTGCCGGCCCAGCCCGCCGTGGCCTGGCCGGGGCCGGCCCTGCCGGGCGACAGGCTCAACGCCAGCGTCGACGTCGGCTGCGTGCTGGCCGCCGGCGACGAGGCGAGCAAGGTGATCGGCGCGGCTCAGAAGGCCAACAGCGACACGCCGTGGGAATCAGCCGGCAAGCGGTGGAAGATCGCGTTCCGGCCGCTGCTCCCCGAGGAAACCAGCTGCTCCGACCTGGCCAAGCAGGGCTAGCACGCCGCCGACGAAGCTGTGGCGTCCCGTCGGGGCGCCACAGCTTTTGATTGTGCACATCGGACATTGGCCGGTGGCATCGCGCCTGCACGAGGACGGGGCCCACCGCCGGCGCAGGTCGACGGCGGGCCCCGGCCGAGGGTCAGTATCGGGGGAACTCACCCCACTGCCTGACGGCGTACGACTCACCGTGCCGCTCGATCTCGACGGCGGAGTGACCGCTGAAGTGCGCCGGCAGCACCAGCGCCCGGGTGTCTGCCGCCCAGTCGAGCAGACGGCGTCGGGTGGTCGCCGCCCGGGACGGGTCCTCGCAGAAGCAACTGCTGTGCTCGTGCCGTTGCAGTTGCAGCGGGCTGTGGACGATGTCGCCGGCGAACAGCGCCCGGTCGCCGCCGGACTCCAGCTTGATCACCGCGTGGCCGGGCGTGTGCCCGGGTGCGGCTTCCAGCCGCAGGTTGCCGTCGATCGGGTACGTGTCCTCCCACAGTCGAACCTGCCCGGCGGCGTGTACGGGAGCGATGCTGTCGTCGTACGCGTTCTCGTTGACACTGCCGGCGATGCCGGGGTTGTTCGCGGGGTTCCAGTGGTGGAAGTCGGCGGCCGGCATCAGGTAGGTCGCATTCGGGAACGTCGGCAGCCACTGCCCGTCGACGAGCCGGGCTCGGGCGAGGGCGTCCAACACCTCGGGCGAGGCGTTGACGGCCTGGCCCTGGTCCAGCCGCGAGTAGTACGAGACGCTCACGCCGGCCAGCAGGGCCAGCTCCTCCCGGCGTAGCCCTCGTACCCGGCGGCGGTCACCGAAGGTAGCTACCCCGGTGTCCCCGGCCGCAACTGGGAGCGTCGGGCCTGGAGGAAGTCACCGAGCTGTCGTTTCGCGTCCATGACTCACAGTATTGCGAGCCGTTCCATCCCCAACCACATCCTGCTGGGGATAGGCACCGCAGGGCGGGGCCGCTGTCGGAGCAGTGCCGACGTCGGCGAGGCGGTCATGCTGGCATGCGTCGGTTGGGGGTCCGGGCCCACCAGGTCAGGCAGCGCCAGATCCATTCCAGTGGCCCGTACCGGTGTCGGGCCAGCCAGTAGCGGCTGAAGAGGGCCTGGCTGGCCAGGATCGCGGCGGCCAGCAGGAGCATGCGGCCGTAGTGGGCGGATTGGTACAGCCCGAGCAGTGGTCCGGCGGCCGCCGCGATCAGGGTGGCGCCGACGTAGTTGGTCAGGGCCATGCGGCCCAGCGGCGCCAGGACCCGCTCGACCACGGTCCCGACCCGGGTGCCGAGCAGGAGGAGCAGACCGGTGCCGTAGGCGGTGGCGCCGAGCAGTCCGGCGATCGCCGCGGCGATCTCCCCGTTCGGGGTGGTGTAGGTGGCCGCCTGCCAGGCGGTGGCCGAGATCGCCGCCGCAGCGGAGAGGCAGAACAGCACCGCTGTCTGCGTGCGGCGCCGGGGCAGGGTCTCCACGATGCCGTAGCGCACCGCGGTCATTCCGAGCAGGAACAGTCCGGGAATGAGCAGCAGTCCGCCGCCGAGAAGGATGCCGGCGACGAGCGCGACGCCGGCCATCGGGGCAATGATCCACCGGGGCAGCCAGGACGCGGGCAGCAGGACCAGGACCCCGAAGATCGCGTACGGAAGCAGCGCCTCTCCGCCGTGGAGTTGCTGGTGGGCGATGCCCAGGACGCCCAGCACGGCGAGCCTGCGCAGCAGCACCAGCCGCGGGCGGCGGGATCGGGCGGCGGCGGTGTCGAGGAACAGTGCGAAGCCGACGCCGAACAGGAAGGAGAAGATGGGGAAGAACCGGCCCTGGACGGTGTATTCGAGCACCTCGACGGCGAAGTAGCGGCCACCCGATGACGGACCGGACGGCATTCGGATGGTGACGATTCCCCACGGGATGTTCACCAGCAGGATGCCGGCCAGGGCGAAGCCCCGTAGGGCATCGAGGGCGGCGATGCGAGGGGGCGATCCGGGCGTGCTCGTCGGCACGGTGACGTCGGGTTCGGCGGTGTTCGAATCGGCCACTGTCGGGGTCATGCGGTAGAGAATTCCGTCTGCCGGCCACGCTGCCCTCCGGCTGCGAGCCGACGCCGGCCCGGCGCTGAGATGAGATCGCGCGCGGCGGCCTCCCCCGAAAGGTGGAGAAGTCGTGCTGGGCTACCGGTCGTCGAGCAGGCCGGTGTGCCAGGCCCAGGAGGCGACCTCGACCCGGTTCCGCACACCGAGCTTCGCCTGCGCGGCGGCAAGATGCGTCTTGACGGTGGACACCGCGACAAACAGGTCCGCCGCGATCTCATGGTTGGTCCGGCCGCGTGCCACCGCCCGCACCACATCGGTCTCCCGGTCGGTCAGCGCCTGGACCGGCACCGTCGTCCGGGCCTGCGGTCGCTGCCGGAAGTGACGCAGCAGCCGCACCGTGACCTGGGGTGCCACCAGCGCATCGCCGCGTACGGCCGCGCGGACGGCCTCGACCAGCAACGCGGGTCCGCAGTCCTTGAGCAGGAACCCGCTCGCGCCGAACTGGAGCGCGGTGTTGACGTACTCGTCGACGTCGAACGTGGTGACGACGACAACCGCGATCGGGTCGGCGACGTCGGGGCCGGCGAGCAGCCGGGTCACCTCCAGCCCGTCCAGGCCCGGCATCCGTACGTCCAGCACGCACACGTCCGGACGCAACCGGCGGGCGGCGTCCACCGCGGCGAGGCCGTCGGCGACATCGGCCACCACGGTGATGTCCGGCTGGGCCTCCAGGATCATCCTGAACCCGACCCGGATCAGCTCCTGGTCGTCGGCGATCAACACACGCATGTCCTACTGCCCCGGATCCCGTAGCGGCACGTCGGCCATCACCTGCCATCCCCCGCCCGGTGTCCTGCCGGCCGAGAACCGTCCACCGAGCAACTGCACCCGCTCACGCATGCCGACCAGACCGTACCCCCCGCCGTACGTCTTCGGCTCCCCTGCGGGCCGGCCGTCGTCGGTGACCAGCACCTGCGCGATCCCGTCCTCGGCCCGTACCCCGACGGCGATCTCCCGCGCCCCGGCGGCGTGCCGACGCGCGTTGGTCACCGACTCCTGCACCAGGCGGAGCACGGAGGTCGCGACCTCTGCCGGTACGGGCTCGACGAGGTCCACCGCCAACCGCACCGGTGTGCCACCCGTCGGAGACGCCGTGACGGCACGCAGATCGGCGGTCAGATCCGCGGTCCGGGTCAGCGGCGTACCGCTTCCACCACCGTCCGGGTCGCTGTCGCGCAGCGCGGCGACCATCCGGCGCATCGCGGACAACGCGTCGGTCCCGGCCCCCTCGATCGCGGGTAGCACCCGGGCCGGCGCGCCGGGATCGTTGCCCGCCACGGCCTGGGCCGCCTGTGCCTGCACCACCATTCCCCCGATGTGGTGTGCCACCACATCGTGCAGTTCCCGGGCCAGGCGCACCCGCTCGCGCTGCTGCGCCGCCACCACCGCCGCCCGCGTCGCGCGGGCCTGCTCGTCGTCGCGTTTGCGCAGGGACCGCCCGGCGGTGACCGACAGACCGGTCAGGATCACGGCTTGCAGCAGGAACGCCCATCCCAGGTCGCGAGGCGAGTCGGGGTCGCCGGGCCGGAGCACCTGCGCCCCGACGAAGCCGGCGACCAACAGCCCGACGACGCCGACGGCGGTAGCGCCGGGAACCACCCGGACGACGGACACGACGACCGCCATCAGCGCGGCGACCTCGGCGAACAGCAGCGGCCCGCCAGCCGACAGGAGCACGGCATCGGACAGCCGCAACACCGTCGACCCGAGGAGCAGGACCACGGCGGCGGCGACGCCGACCCCTACCGGCCATCGGGGCGCCACCAACGCCAGGCCGGACATCACGGCGGCGCCGGGCAGCCCCCACCACTGGTCGAAGAAGGGCAGACCCCGCGCCGACTCCACGTCGGCCGCCATCAGTATCACCAGCAGTACGGCCAGCGGCCACTGCCGGCGGGTCCACGCTCGCCAACCACGCATCACGCCGTCACCACCACGTCTCTCGCCATTCGCCGGTCGGCCGGGGCGCTCACCGGGGCGCGTCGGGAACGTCCTGTACCCAACCGGATTGGCGCGGCCGGGGATTCCACGAGGCTCGGAAGTCCGGCCAGGCGTCAACGAGGTAGCGACCGAAGGGCAACCACCAGATCAGATCGTTCGTGACGATGATGACCACCGTACCGATCGGCCAGACGCCGGTGACGATCAGCCACGCCAGGCCCAGCGGCCCGAGGATCTTGCCGGCCAGCCCGACGGCGGCCGCCGGCCAGCCGTGTTCGGGCTGCCGGGCCACCTCCAGGTAGAGCAGACCGTACAGGCCGAGGACCATGCCGAGGCAGGCGAATAGCTGCGGCGAGTTCGACGGCGGCAGCCCGCTGAGGCGGAAGAACCACTGCGGATCGAGGACCGCGTAGCAACCCCAGGCGATGTTGTACGCCCCGGCCGCGACGAACGTCGCCCGGTGTAGCCGCCGTCGCCTCACGCGGCCCACCGCGCGCCGACCCCGGCCGACCATCCGAGCCCACGGATGTCGCCCGGGCGCCCAAAACTCTTCGGAGGATGGATGTCCTGCTCCTTACCTCAAGACTTGCCGGTGGAGGTCAGTACGCGATTCCGATGACGCGTCGGAACGTCTCGGGACGGTCGAGCACGTCGAGCATGTGGTGGGCGACATCGGCGCGGGCGATGAACATTCCGGCGCGGACGTTCTGCCCGTACGCCGTCCGGTAGCTCCGTTTCCACCGCCGGTCGAGCAGGCGGGGTGGGCGGGAGACGGTCCAGTCCAGTTCGCTGTCCCGCAGGACGTCCTCCATCAGGGCCAGGTCGCCGTAGTGCCTGCGGAACGCCGCCTTGGCCAGTGGCGCGGCCAGGTGTCGCATGAAGAACCCGTCGCCGGGGTTGTGCCTCGGCGGGTTCGGTCGCCCCGGCGACGGTACGGTACCGACCGACGCGGCGCTGACGACGACCACCCGTCGTACGCCGGTCGCCCGCATCGCCCGCACCAGCGCCCGGGTGCCCCGTGAGGCGACGCCCGCCTCGGCACCCGAGCGCGCCCCGAGCCCGGAGAGCACCGCGTCGGACCCGTCGACCGCGGCCCGCAGATCCACCGGACCGGCGGCCGAGAGATCAGCCGTGACGACGCGTACCGGCGTGTCGTGGGGCAGCCTTGCCGGATTCCGTACGACGGCGGTGACCTCGTGCCCGGCGGCGACGGCCTGGACGAGAAGCTGGCTGCCGATGCCGCCGGTCGCCCCGACGATCGTGAGCTTCACGTCACGCCCCGGTGAGGATGTCGTACAGGTCCGGCCGGCAGTCGATGGCGGCGTCGCGCATCGCGGCCACCCGGTCCACCTGCGCGTCCACCGGCAACGCCCGCAGGGTGGCCAACGCCTTGTCGGCCAGCTCACGGACCGGTGTCCACAGGTACTCCGGCGCGGCGTCGGCGCCCCGCAGCCAGAGTCCCGCGGCGGTCCGGGCGGCGTCGATGCGGATCCACGCGTCGGTGTCGGCGTCGGCGGCGCCGCACTTCCAGGTGCCGGCGCCGTCGAGGATGTCCTCCTCGATCGAGGCCGCACCGGTGCTGATCGTCCCGTCGCCGACCACCGTCAGGCTCAGGTGGACGGTGTCGGGGCGCTGCTCGACGAAACCACCGTACGTGCCGGTCTCCTGGACGACGGCGGTCGGCGGATGGGGCAGCCGGCCGAGGGTGGTCAGTGCCCGCCGGGCCGGGTCCACGAGCTGCGGCAGGAACGGCTCGTACAGTTGGGTGACGCACACCCGTGGTTCCCCGTCGGCACAGACCAGTTCGGCGGCGAGCGGGTCGAGTGGCGCCGCTCGGTCGGCCGGCGGCAGCACGGCCAGGGCGACGGCGACACCGAGGACGGCCGGCAGCGCGGCGAGGAGCCTGGTCCGGCGCGTACCGGCGATCAGCAGTGCCCAGCCGGTGGCCGCGAGAGCGACGAACCACACCGCCTGCCCGACGACGGCGTGCCAGTCCACCCTGGAGTATTCGTCGTTGGTTCCGAGGTAGCCGGGGGCCAGCAGCAGTGCCCGGGAACCGGTGTCCTCCCAGAGCAGCTGCGAGCCGAGGATCACGACGAGCCCGGCGACCGCCAGCAGCGGTGCGGTCAGCCGCGACGGCATCAGCCGGCCGAGCCCGAGCCCGAGTAGTCCGGCCGCCGCGATGCCCAGCGCGGCGGCCAGGAGCGGCCAGTACCAACCCGGCGGCTGGTACGACGCGGCCAGCATCGCGCGGACGAGCCCGTCGAGCAGGCTCAGTACGTACCCGCCGGCCAGACATCCGGCGAGGGCGAACGCCACCGGCGCGGTCCGGCTGGCGCCGGTGCGCGGCATGGACGACATCAGTTCGGTGATCCGCGCCGCCCGGTCGCGACGCCCCTGCCAGGCACCGCCGGCCAGGGCCAGCGGCCACAACAGTCCCAGGTTGCTCGCGTGGACGAGCACCGTCGCCATCCACAGCCCGTCCCAGCGTTCGGCGTCACCGACCATCACCCACGCCAGGGCGGCGGCGGGCACACCGATCCAGAGCACCGCGGAGCGGCGCAGCTCGATTTGGACGATCCGGCGGGTCATCGCACACCACCCGACCCGCGGTGGCGGCGCATCAGCATCGCGTACCCGCGTTCCAGCTCACTGTCGCCGTCTGCTTCCGGGCCCCCGGCGGCCTCGGCCGCCAGGTCGTCGGGCACCCCCTGGAAGACGAGCCGGCCCTCGTGCAGCAGCACCACGTCGGTGCAGGCCGCGGCCACGTCCTCGACCAGATGGGTGGCCACCACCACGCAGGTGTCGCGGCCGAGGTCGCGCAGCATCGCCCGGATGGTCATCCGCTGTTCCGGATCGAGGCCGACGGTGGGCTCGTCCAGCAACAGGAGGGTCGGTGCGCTCACGATCGCCTGGGCGATGCCGACGCGGCGTACCATGCCGCCGGAGAGCGACCGCATGGTGCTGCCGGCCCGCGCGGTGAGGTCGACCCGCTCGATCGCCCGTTGCACGGCGTCGGGTACGTCGCGCGGCGGCATCTCCTTCAGCCACGCGACGTACTCCAGGAACTCCCGGACGGTGAACCGGCGGTAGTACCCGAAGTCCTGCGGCAGGTAACCGAGTGCGCGCCGGACCGCCCGTAGATCGCCATCGCCGTGGACGGGCTGGCCGAGGATCTCCAGCCGACCGGACACCGGCCGCAGCACGGTGGCGAGCGCCCGGATCAGCGTCGTCTTGCCGGCGCCGTTCGGGCCGAGCAGCCCGTGCACACCGATCCCCAGCGCGAGGTCGAGTCCGTCGACGGCCATGTGCCGCCCGGCCCGCAGACTCAGCCCCTGCGCGTGCACCGGCCAGGCGTACGCCGTCGGCGCCATCTCCTCGACGCTCACCACGCGTACCATCTGGTCTCCTTGTCGATGGCTCGTGGCGCGCTGGAAGGCATCGCCTTCCCGTCCGGCTGGGAATCGCCCACCGGGCCACGTCCTCTCACACCGGGCTAGACGACCGGCATCCCGCTTCCGGTTCTCGGATGAGTGTGACGTGCGTCTCAAGCGCCGGAGCAACCGGTCGGGCGAGCGGGTCCACGGCGGCGGTGGGGTGGCCCGGGTCGGCGCCACCCCACCACGACGGTTCGCGTTACGGCTGGCAGGCCAGCGTCGGCGCGGTTGAGGACGATCCGGCGGCGGAGAGGCTGCCGAGCGGGGCGCCGGCTGCGCCGGGGACTGCCTGTGCGGTGGCGCGCGGGGCGGTGCCCGGGTCGAAGCCCGCGGCGCCGTAGGCGATCGCGCCCCGGTCGGATGCGGCACCGGTACAGCCGACCTGGAGTCCGAGGATGAACTGTCGCGCCCTGAGCCAGGCAACGGGGCGTCCGGCGGCCGCCAACGCCTGCGCGGCCAGACCGGTGCTGTTGGCGTTGGCAACGCCGGCGCCCGTGAACGAACCGTCGGCGGCCTGGACACCGACCAGCCACCCGATGCCCGGCCTCGCGGCGGGGCGGTGGTCGGCGGCGATGAGCGCCTGGACGGCCATCGCGGTCGCGTCCACGTCGCTCTCGCAGGTCGGCTGCCCGAACTGCACCGGGAACCCGCCGTCGGCGCACCGGCTCCCGACGAGGAAGTCCACCGCCGCCGACGGAGCGCCACCGGCCCGGTCAAGAGCGAGGATCGCGAAGGACTGGGACAACGCGTTGCTGAAGTCGCCGTACGCGGACCGGTCGGAGAACCGACCCGACGGGTCCTGAAGGCCACGAAGGCGGGTGAGGAGGTCGACCCCGCCGAACGAGGCCGGGTCGAGGCCACTGACCTGGGCGGCGAGGGAGAGCTTGGCGGTCGCACCCGCGTACGCCTCGCCGATGCCGTCGCCGACGTAGCCGGTGAGCACCGAGGGCTGCCCGAGCCAGGTCGTGGCCGCGGCGGCGTTGGTGCCGGACGACTTCGCGGCGGCGAAGGCGAAGACGGCGTCGATGGTCAGCCCGGCGTCCGGATAGGAGACGTCGCCGAAGACGGTTTCGAGGTGGTCGCCGTCGACCATCTGCCGGGCAAGCCATCCGGCGGCGGCGTCGACACGGTTGTGGGTCGGCGGCGAGGATGCCGTGGCCGGCGTGGCCGTGGCGATCATGGTGAGGGCGGCCAACGCGGCACGAACGCGCGGGGACGAGAGGACCATCAAGCTGGGCCTTTCCTGGCCCCGTGGTCGAGACGACCCGACCCAACGCGCACAGGAGGCCGGATGGTTCCGACCCGTGAGCCACGACGGATGGAGGAATCCTGGACACGCGCCGACAGGCATTCGGGCTCGCGGCAGACCTGGATGGCCTGTCGCCTACCGTTGCGGGCCAGCGCCGGGTTTCGACCGGACTTCCCCTATCAACGCGCGGCTATCAAGTTGTCGCGGTCAGTGTGCACAGAGGACAGTATGGCCGTCAATCGCCCCGACGATGGGATCCGGGCCGGAACCGCCCGCGACCCCGCGTACGCGGGGTCGCCTTCGGTTGTCCCGCCAGGCCGGATGCCGTAACGTCCGGCTCGCGCGACCACTTCCACCCGTTGCCGCGCGCACAACTTCATTCGTTCCCAGTCGGGGGAAGCCGGTGCAAATCCGGCGCTGACCCGCAACCGTGTGCGAACCCCTGGTCCGCAAGCCGGAATGCCCGAACTGGAACGTACGGCGTCATCTGTCGTGGAATGCGGATCGAGCCCCCTTCGTGCGTGTCCGCCACCCTGCGGCGCGGCGGACGGGACCCGGTCACCGTCCGGAAAGGCACCCGCCATGCCCCGTGGCCCGCTCGCTCCCGTGACCGTCACCCTCGTCGGAATCGTCACCGCCGTCGTGGCCGGCGTCGGCCCGTTGTCGAGCCCGCGTGCCGCCGAGGCCGCCCCCGACCCGGTGGCCGCCCAAGCCGCCGAACTCGCCGCCGACTGGCTCACCGGGCAGCTCGTCGACGGAGGCTTGCCCGGCTTCGCCGGCACGGACTGGGGCCTGACCATCGACGCCCTGTTCGCGTTGCAGGCAACCGGCACCCAACCCGCGGCGGTCACGCAGATCACCGAAGCGGTCGCCGCGAACGGTGACGGCTACGCGGTCTTCCGCGACGGCGACCTCGCGTACCGGGACGGCGGGAGCACCGCCAAGGTCCTCGCCGCAGCCGCAGCCGGCGGCGAGGACGGCACCGACTTCGGCGGCGACAACTGGCGACAGCGGACCCTCGACCTCGTCTTCGGCGCCGAGGACGGGCCGATGAACGGGTGGCTCCACGACGACTACGCCGGCAGTCTGATGGGCGAGAACATGTTCGGGCAGTCCCTCGCGGTGCTCGGACTGGCCCGCTCCGGTGGCGTACCGCAGCCGGTCGTCGACTTCCTCGTCACACAGCAGTGTCCCGGCGGCGGCTTCCGACTCTACCCGGGGGCCGGCGGCACCTCCTGCGCCGAGGACCCCGAAGACAACCGGATTCCCGACGTGGACACCACCGGTATGGTCGTCCAGGCGTTGATCGCCGCCGAGCGGGCCGGCGCCACCGGCACCTCGGAGCCCGTCGCGGCCGCCACCGACTGGCTCCGGTCGGTGCAGGCCGAGAACGGCTCGTTCAACGGCTCCGTCGTCACCGACTATCCCAACACCAACAGCACCGGCCTGGGCGGGCAGGCGCTGGCCGCCGCCGGCGACACCGACGCCGCCGGGAACGCCGCCGAGTTCGTCGTGGCCCAGCAGCTGACCGCCGCGAACGGTGGCGCGGCCGCCGCCCACGCCGGTGCCATCGCCTACACGCCCGAGAGTTTCGCCTCGGCCGTCGCCTCCGGGATCGAGGAGTTCGCGCTCGACCAGTGGCGGCGGGCGACCACGCAGGCCATTCTCGGGCTCACCCAGGTCCCCCTCGGCGAGATCGGTGCCGACGACGGCACCGGGCCGACACCGACCGCCTCCCCCACCGGCTCAGCCACACCTTCGCCCACCGTGTCCGCGACTTCGAGCGGCGGGCCGTCGCAGAGTCCGACCGGTAACCCCAGCCAGACCCCGTCGAGCACCCCCGGCCCCAGCGGTTCCGTCACGGCGACTCCGACGTCCGCGCCGGCCACCACGACAGCGCCGCCGAACGGCGCAGGCGGCAACCTGCCGACCACCGGCCTGTCGATCGTGACCTTCTCCGTCGTCGGGCTCGGCACTGTCGGCGGCGGGATCGCCCTGATGCTCCTCACCCGTCGGCGTCGCGACGATGCGGCAGCGGGCCGGGGGTGACGCCGGTTCGGTGGTGACCGCCGGTCGGCGCTGACAGCGGATCAGGCGGTGTTGGCGACGTCACCGTCGTCGGCGGCACGGGGTGCCGCGGGCAGGGCGACAGCGTCGGGTGGCGCCGCCGCCGGGGTGGTCGGTCCGAACGTTGCGACCACGCCGTAGGAGGCCCGGCGGGCCGCCCGGCGCAGCGTCGCCAACACGGCCGGACCGAGCATGAGGATCGCGACGGTGTTGGTGATCGCCCGGCCGGTGTCCCAGCCCGCGGTCGAGGTCAACAGCGTGAAGATCGCGAAACGGTGCAGGTTCTCCAGCACCGGCGCGCCGGGAACATAGGAGATGTGCCCGGCGTAGTAGTCGACCTCGGCGCCGGTGATGAACGGCCAGAACCACAGGTTCATCAGGAACCCGAAGGCGTAGGCGACGACGACGCCGTAGCCGACGAGCATCGCGATCTCGGCCCTGCCGGTCACCCCACGTGGCAGCAGGCCGGCGCCCATGCCGATCCACGCCGAGCAGAGCATCTGGAACGGCAGCCACGGTCCGACCCCGGCGGTCAGCAACGCCGACGCGAACAGCGACGTGCATCCGAGTACGAACCCGAAGCCGGCGCCGAAGACCCGGCCGGCGAGGACGAGCACGAAGAAGACGGTCTCGATCCCGGCGGTGCCGGCGCCGAGCGGGCGCAGGGCCGCGTTGACGGCCGAGAGGACGCCGAGCATCGCCAGCGCCTTGGCGTCCATGCCGCCCTCGGAGAGTTCGGCGAGGACGACCACGATGAGGATCGGCAGGATGCCGATGAACACGAACGGGGCGTCCGGACCGTGCTGCATGCTCTGCGGCTCGACCCGTACCAGCAGCGGCCAGACGAACATCATCAGCCCGGCGATCGAGGCCAGGGTCAACACCACCGCCGAACGCGGCCCCAGCCGTACGGCCTGGTCGTCACGACCCCACCGACGCGTCACCGCTCCTCCCCGCACGGTACGGAGTCCCGGCTCGCTCCGGCCCGCCGACCCAGTGCGGCGTCGACCTCGGCGACGGTGAGCCAGTCCGGGCCGAGGATCTTCGCGACCTGGGTCGCGAACGCCGGGGATCCGCCGAGAACCTCGGCCGTCGGGCCGTCGGAGACGATCTCTCCCTCGGCGAGGACGACGACCCGGTCGGCGATGCGGGCGACGAACTCGACATCGTGGGTGGCGACGACCACCGCCCGGCCCTGCCCGGCCAGGTCGGCGATCATCGTGCCGAGGGCGGCCTTGGCCGGGTAGTCGAGCCCGCGGGTCGGCTCGTCGAGCAGCATCACCCTCGGCGCCGCGGTGAGCTGGATGGCCAGGACGAGGGCGAGCCGTTGTCCCTCGGACAGGTCGCGCGGGTGTTTGTCGTCGGCGATGCCCGGCGCGAGACGGTCGAGCAGTTGTCGGCAGGAGCCGGGGGCCGCCCGCGACTCCCGGTCGGCGGCCTCGCACTCCTGCTCGACCGTCTCCAGGAAGAGCAGGTCACCAGCGGACTGCGGGACCAACCCGACCAGGGCCCGTGCCGCGCCGCTGGGCAGATCCTTCGGATCGTCGCCGGCGACGCGTACCCTGCCGTCCTGGCGTGGGCCGCTGCCCTGGATCGCCCAGAGCAGGGAGGACTTCCCGGAGCCGTTGCGGCCCATCACGACCACTACCTTGCCGGCGTGCAGGTCCAGATCGACGCCACGGACGGCGACGGTGACGCCGTAGCGGACCAGGATGCTCGTCGCGGACAGCAGCGGCGGGTCGTCACCGACGGGTGCGGGCCGCCGGGGGACGTTCGCGGCGGCGAGGTCACGCAGCAGCGGCCCGGTACGGCGGCGCGCGTCGCGTACCGACAGTGGCAGCGGCGTCCAGCCGGCCAGGCGCCCGAGTTCCACTATCGGCGGGGCGACCGGAATGGACGTGAGCACGTCCGTGGGCGGCCCGTCGACGACGGAGCCGTCGCCGGGCAGGTGGATCATGCGGTCCGCGAACGGCACCACGCGCTCAAGCCGGTGCTCGGCCATCACGACCGTGGTGCCGAGGTCGTTGACGAGCCGGGCCAGCGTCGCGAGGACGTCCTCGGCGGCGGTGGGGTCGAGAGCCGACGTGGGCTCGTCGAGAACCAGCACCGGCGGATGCATGGTCAGGACCGCGCCGATCGCCACCCGCTGCTGCTGACCGCCGGAGAGGGTACGCAGCGCACGCCGGCGCAGGTCGGCTATGCCGAGCAGATCCAGGGTCTCCTCGACGCGGCGCCGCATCACCTGCGGTGCGACGCCGAGTTGCTCCATGCCGTACGCGAGTTCCTCCTCGACGGTGTCGGTGACGAACCCGGCGAGCGGGTCCTGGCCGACGACGCCGACGAGGTGGGCCAACTCCCGGGGCGGCAGGGTCCGGGTGCTGGCGCCGGCGACGGTGACCGTACCGTCGAGGTGGCCGCCGGTGAAGTGCGGGACGAGGCCGTTGAAGGTGCCGAGCAGGGTGGACTTGCCGACGCCGGTACGGCCGGCGAGCACTACCAGTTCGCCTTCGCCGATCTCCAGGCTGACGTCTGCCAGGACGGGTTCCGGGACGTCGCGGTACCGGAAGCTGACGCGGTCCAGGACGATCATGTGGGCACCTTCGTGGGGCGTTCGGGTTCGACACCGGGCCCGTCGGCCGGGTCGAGCGGCGGGGCCGGCGGCGGGGACAGATACGCGGGCGCCACGCCGAGCAGCACTCCGATCAGCGGTGGCCACGACAGCATCGGCCAGGACAGTGAGATCAGCGACGGGTTGAGGTTGGTCGGGTCGACGCTGGATGTCGCGAACACGACGACGGCGGTGGCGAGGCCGCTGGCGGCGACGACAACCTCCGCGAGCTGCCACCGGTCGGGGCGGTAGCGGGTGCGGCGTACCCGACCGCCGGCGCTGCGGAAGCCGAGCAACGCCACGACGATTCCGGCGACCAGCACGGGCGCGGCGAGGTAGCGGGGCGTGGTGCCGTCGAGGGTGGCGTAGACGCCGACGCACACGCCGAGCAGACCGATGACCATCAGGGTGCCGGTGAGCGTGCGGGCGCGGGTCGTGGCCACCCCGGCGCGGCCGTAGCCCCGGGAGTCCATCGACGCGGCGAGCATCAGCGACCGGTCGAGGGCGTCGGCGAGCACCGGGATGACGATCGCCCGCAGGCTCGGCACGCCCCGGCCGGTGCCGCCGCGCAGCTTGCGGGCCTGCCGCACCCGGAGCACACTCTCGGCCAGCTGCGGGAACACCGACAGCGCGACGGTGACCGCGGTGCCGAGCTCGTACAGGGCGGCCGGCATCGCCTTGAGCAGCCGCTTCGGGTTGGCCAGGGCGTTCGCCGCGCCGAGGCAGACGACCATCGTGGCCAGACGCAGCCCGTCGTAGAGACCGCCGAGGACGGACTCCGCGGACACGTCTCCGAGCAGCCGGACACCGGCCGCCCAGGCCGGCAGGGGGATCTCCGGTAGCCGGACGATGATCGTGGCGCCTTCGGCGCCGCCGAAGACGAACCGGAAGAAGACCCGCATGACCACGATGACCGCGGCGAGGTAGAGATAGAGCCGGAACGCCAACGCCCACGGCGCGTCCGAGCGGCGAGCCACCACCGTCAGGCAGGCCACCACGATGATCGTGATCAGCAGCCACGGGTTGGTGGTGCGGCTCGCCGCCGTCGCCAGCCCCAGGGCCCACACCCACCAGGCGGCGGGGTGCAGGTCGCGGGGTAGGAAGTACAACGGACGCATCACGCCTTCCGGGATCGGCGACGGGCGGTCCACCACGTCGTCACCACGAGGACGACTATCGCGCCCAGGGCTGCCCACGGCGCCCACCGGCTCGCGCCGGACTGTCTGCGGATCACCTCGTTGACGTCCTCGGCCCGCTCGCCGCCACTGAAGGCGACGTTCTCGGCCGGGCTCGCGGCGGCCACCGTACCCGTAGCGGTCGCTTGGGGTCGCGGCGGCGGGAGCGCCGTCCCGCTGGTCGTCGGCGCGGGCGGTGCGCCACCGGTGTTCGGCGCGCGACCGCCGTCGCCGTCGCCACCACCGGGGTTGCCGTCGTCGGTGCCACCGGCGGGGTTGCCGTTGCCGGGTGGGGCCGGCGGATCCGGTCGCGGCGGTCGTTGCTCGTCGGGGTCGTCCGAAATCGGCGGCGGCTCCTCCGAGGCGTTACAGGCCCTGCCCTCGGTCCCCGGCCGGACGGCGGCGATGCGCGGCACCGGGTTGGACGCGGCGGTCGCGTTCAGGGAGAACGACCAGCCCTCGAACCCACCCTGGACGAAGTCGCGGTTCTTGACGCCCCACTGGCTGTACTGCCAGGGGCAGTTGTTCCCGGCGTGCCAGTAGGACCAGTAAGCCTTTGCCGGTGGGGTGTCGACGCACGCTTCCCGGTAGTCGGGGTTACCGGAGATTGGTACCTGCTCGACCGCCGACGGTCGGTTCTCGACCCGGCAGACGAACGCCTCGCCCCAGCGCTGGGCGCCGGCGATCTGGAACCCGGCGCCCTTGAGCGCGTCCAGGCCGGTGCCCCGGGAACTCTGCGGGAAGCAGCGCACGATCGTCGTGCCACCCAGCTGCTGGAAGTCGACCACGACGGTCACACCGCTGCCGGAGGTGCAGAATCCGGGCTTGCCCTTGCCGTGGTCGATCGCGTACGCGGGGACGGCGGCCGCCGTCACGTAGACGACGGCCGCCGCGGCCACGAGCCGAACCAGATGCGGTTTCATCGGCCGGTCTGGTTGAGCGGGTTGACCGCCGGGTTGCGGGGCGTCACCCGCGGCACCGGGTTGGTCGAGGCGTTGCGGTTGAGCGAGAACGACCAGCCTTCAAAACCACCCGGTACGACGTTGCGGTTGAGCGCACCGAAGCTGCTGTAGGTCCACGTGGTGCCGGCGCCGTTGGCGTGCCAGTAGGACCAGTACGCCTCGGCCGGCGGCGTCACCACGCACTGCTCCTTGTAGGTCGGGTTGCTGACGCGCGGGATGTTCTCCGTCGCCGACGGCCGGCCCTCCAGCCGGCACACGAATCCGAGCCCCCACTGCGCGGTGCCGGCGACCGAGATGCCGGCGTCCTGCAACGCCTTGATGCCCGTACGGGCGGTGCCGGGGTTGGCGTTCGGCGAGCATCGGGTGATCGTCGATGCCGGCACCCCACCGTTGTTGTGGAGCTCCTGGAAGTCGATCACGACGGTCACGCCGGTGAGCGCGTCCGCGCCCGTGCAGATCCCCGGGTAGCCCCTGGTGGGGTCGACCGCCCGCGCCGGTGACGGGCCGGCTGTGAGCAGGGCGGCCACCATCACGAGGCCGCTGACCGTGGACAGGAGTCGTTTCATGGAGCAACCGCCTTGTGGGTAGTGATCCGATGGACGAGGTGACGTCGGCCGACGTACAGCGCGACGACGAACGGGAAGCCGAGGCCGACCAGCGCCACGGCCGGCCGGAGGGGGTGTTGGAGCCTGGCAGCGGCGATGGCCGTGCTGACCGCGAGGTCGGTGACGCCGGTGACCTTTGGCAGGTGTCGCGGAGCGAGGCGATGAAGCGGCTTGTGCATCGGGCGGTCACCTCTGTTAACGCGACAGTGGTCTGACACATGTGCCCGCGTGGTGGACCCGACTCGTCATCTGCGATGACCTACGGTTGCGCGACAGTGCCGGAATTCGACCGGCTTCCTCGTCACGAGCACATCGATATCCAGTTGGCTCGCCCGACGTCCGTGGTCGACCACGGGCCAACGTAGACGTCGATGCGTATCGAACAGTAGAGGGTGTAAGGGTCCGAGCGCCACCGTGCTGAGAGGTTCGGACGGCTGATCCGTTCGGTGGGGACGGTACGGACCCACACCCGACCGACCTGCGGCGAGGGAAGACCCTGCGCGTGGTGTCACCGGTGCCGTCGCTGACCGAGGCGGTCGCGGTCACCCTGCCCGGACTACTCGTCGGCCCGGTCGGGTCTGTTGGCGGAGAGCCACGCGGTCATCCGGGCATCGGTGATCGACTTGACCGAACAACGTACGTACTCGTGGCCGCCCGATCCGGCGAGGCCCTCGATGCCGTACACGCTGACGACGGTGAGAATCCTCGAAGTGCTGTGGGTCGCCCCGACGTTGCCCGCCGCCCCGAGGCGTGAGGTGCGCATCGGTGGCCGGATGCCGCTCCGGCAGGCCTCGGCGGAGTGGGCTCAGGATCCGGGACCGGCACCGCTACTCAATCCCGCGTGCGAGTACCTGATCTACGTACTTCGCCACGGCGATGGGGAGGGCGCGCCGCCGAACGTGGACTGGCGCATCACCGGAGACCAGGGCGTCTACCGGTTGGACGCCCGCTCGGGCGGCGAGCCCCGGTACGTGTTCTGCGGCGGAGGGGAACCGCCGCTACCGAGAGTGCTCGATCCGACCGCCGTACGCTCGCGCGCGTTCCTCGGATGAGGGTTCGAGAATCGACTCAGGGCGGTTCAGGGCTATCGGCGGCTACATCGTCTGCCACTACGATCCCCCGACCACGCCATCGCCAGGCGCCTCACGACGGCGGCCCGGTGTCCGGTGATCGGCTCCGGTCGGCGTCGGGGATCAAATCTGGTCGTTAGTGCACCCGGTCACGTGATTCTCTCGTCGACGCATCGACAAGGAACTGTGTGCCGGTGTCAGGGACGATTCGCTCGCGTCGCCGCATCATCAACCGGGCCGGTTCCCTACGGATCTCCTGATCACGGTGCGTCGGTCTCGGGCCGCTGCCCCTCCAAGTTGACCCTTGCCCGGTGGCGGTAGTTCACGGGCGGGATGCCGTAAGCGGCACGAAAAGCGCGGCTGAGGACCGCCGGATCGCTGAATCCCCAACGAGCCCCGATCCTGTGAATCGGAATATCTCGCAGAGCGGGGTTGGCCAGATCGCCACGGACCCGTTCCAGACGCTGGCTCCGAATCAGACTTCCGACCGTAACGCTCTCGGATTGAAACAGACGATGCAGGTAACTGATCGAGATATGGTGCGCGGCGGCGATGGTGCTCGCGCTGAGGCTTGGCTCATGCAGGTGCTGCTCGATGAATGCCCGGACGCGCAGGGTCAGAACCCGTCGACGCGCCTCCGGGGCGAGAGCGTTTTCGGCGTCGAGTGTGTGGGCGAGCAACGCTGACAGTAGATCGATCAGGACGGTTCCCAACCGAGGTCCGTCCGAGATTTGATAGCTGCCGGAGTCCGCGGTCAGGCGAGCGAGGAGCCCCGCCAGTGACCCAATGATGAATGACAGGTGGTACCACTCGGGGTCGGACTGACGGATCAGCTCCGCAGCGTGATCGCTCGTCATTTCCATCGGCGCTATTGGCTTGCTCATGCACTCACACCAACAGGCGAACCGATCGGCCGCAGGAAGATCGTCACTTCGGAACACGGACTCGACCACAACTACCCCCATGGCAAAATCCGTACCCGATGATCCCCCACTGCGCGTCCGCGAGCGCCGGACTCCTCCCGACGCCGACGGACAGCGCCGACCGCACGGCGGCTCCGAACACGGCTCCGATGTTGCCTTTCATCCGGTACGCCTCCATCCTGGAACCTGAACCCTCCTGACCCAGCCCTGCTGCCGGTCGGCGGCGTACGCGGTTTTCCCCGGCTCGCTCTTGTTGCGGCCGTCGGCCATCAGCAGCTGGATCAATGGTCAGCCGGTGCGCACTGCCGGAGACAGGGGCAGCACATCCCCCTTGTGAGCCTCTTTTGTCTGTGTTATGGGCGACACCTCACGAGGTCGCCGGCAGCCTGATCGCATTGGAGAATGTGGATATGGACCGACGGACCGAACTCACCGCGTTCCTCCGCTCCCGCCGTGCCCGGATACACCCCGACGACGCTGGCGTACGGACCTTCGGCGACCGGCGCCGGGTGCCCGGGTTACGCCGCGAGGAACTGGCCTGGCTGGCCGGGATCGGCACCGACTACTACGTACGGCTGGAGCAGGGTCGCAACGGCACCGTCTCCGCCGACGTGCTCGACGCCCTCGCACGCGCGCTGAAGCTGGCCGAGGTGGAACGCGTACACCTGCACAATCTCGCGCGCCCGGCGCGACGTCCGCCGCGTCGCGGCGCCGAAGAGGTCGCACCCGGACTGCAACGACTGTTGGACACGATGGGCGAGGTGCCGGCGTACGTCGTGGGACGCGGCACCGACGTGCTGGCGTGGAACCGACCCGCCCGCCTGGTCTTCGCCGACTTCGCGGCGCTGCCGCCGGAACGGCGCAACATGGCCCGGCTGGTGTTCCTCGACCCCGCGACCCGCGAGCTGTACCGCGACTGGGAGGTGAAGGCGCGCGACGTCATCGCCCGACTCCGGCTGGACCTGGGCCGTTGCCCGGACGATGTGATCCTGTCCGCGCTCATAGTCGAGCTGCTCGGCCGCAGTCCCGACTTCCACGAACTCTGGGCCGACCAGGACGTCCTGGACAAGACCCACGGCACCTACCGCCTGCGACATCCGCGATTCGGCGGTTGTGCCCTCGCCTACCGGGCGCTGCGTCTGCCGGAGGAACCCGACCAGTTGCTGGTCACCTACACGGTCGAGCCCGGCTCGTCACTCGAAACCGCGCTGCGTCACGACCGGGTCCGGCAACCGGAGCCCGGCCGGCCGGTCGACCCACTCCACGACCAACCATCCCGTACGCGAGCCTGAGCGACCCGGCCGCACGGTGCTCCACCCAGCCCCCGAGGTTTCCGACGTGCGGCACCGGTCACTGGTTCAATGGCGCGATGACTCGGGACTGGCAGAAGTGGCACGACGAATACGACGAGCCGAACTCGCCGCTGGCTCACCGGCTCCGGGTGGTGCGCCGCGACCTGCGCCGGGCGCTCGCCGAGGCGCCCTGCGGCACGGACGGCGTCCAGCAGGTGGTGAGCATCTGCGCCGGTGAGGGCCGCGACGTGCTGCCGGTGTTGGCCGAGCAGGACGAACACCGCCGGGTCCGGGTGCTGTTGGTCGAGCTCGACCCGGTGCTGGCGCAACGCGCCCGTACGACGGCCGCCGACCTCGGCCTGTCCGGTGTGGAGGTGCGCGTCGCCGACGCGGGCGCCGTCGACACCTACCTCGACGTGCCGCCCGCGCACCTGCTGCTGGCCTGCGGCGTCTTCGGCAACATCTCCGCCGCCGACACGCGGCAGACAGTGGCCACCCTGCCGGCCCTGCTCGCCCCCGGTGCGATCGTCATCTGGACCCGGGCCGGCCGGGACGGGGGCGACGACCCCAGCCAGCAGGTCCGGGCGGACTTCCGGGACCACGGCTTCACCGAGCTGTCGTTCACCAGCGCCACGGAGAGCAGATTCCGGGTCGGCATGAACAAGCTCGACACACCGGCCGCAACCCGCGCACCGCAGGCGGGCACGCGCATGTTCACGTTCCGCTGATCCGCACCGCATCACGGTGCGAAGAACCAGCCGATGTCGGTGTAGTGGTGCTGGGCGAGCCAGGTCAGCGTCGAGCCGGTCGAGGGTGGGGATAGGTGACGACAGGCACTGGAGACGTACCGGACCTCAGATTCCCAGCGTTTGCGCCACCTGCTCGGTCAGTTCGTCCTCGGTCGTGGTCGTGTCGACCTCGACGATCGGCAGTCCGAGGAGCTTCGTCTGCTCGGAGAGGCGGTCGGTGAACATGCGGTCGCGTTCGAGCAGGTTGTGCAGGGCTCGATCCGGGTCGCTCGTCCGCCCGGCGATGCCCCAGGTGGAGCCCCGGCTGTCCAGCGCGTGCCGGCGGAAGGCGGGCGTCGGGAGAAGCCAGACGGCGTGCCCGGATACGGCGAGGGGCCGTACGAGATGGGGCAGTAGCCGGAAGCCCTCGACCAGGACTGGAGGATCCTTCGGCAGCGCCAGCAGGTCTTCCACGATCAGGTCGAAGCCCTCGCCCCGGAACCAGTGAAATGTCTCCAACATGGTCTCCGGGGATCGGTGCACCCATCGCTCGTCCAGGTCCATGGCCATGAAGCCGGACAGGAGCGGGGCGTCGTCCCGCGTACTGCGGCCGGCGTGGTCCGACATCACGTCGTCGGTCGCGTACAGTCGCAGTCCATGCCGGTCCGCCAGGCGACGGGCGATGGTCGACTTGCCCGCACCACTCCCGCCACCGATCCAGTAGACGTGGCCGAACAGTGCCGAGGCGTCCGTGTTCTTCCCTCCGAGTCGCATCCTTCAGCCTCACATAGGATCGGGGTCATGCCCCTGTCCCCGGAGGACGTCGAGCGGTTCGTGGCTTCCCGGCACCGTCTGGAAGCCATCGCGTACCGGCTCCTCGGCTCCGCGACGGAGGCCGAGGACGCCGTCCAGGAGACGTTCCTACGCTGGCAGGCCGCTGACGTCGACCGCATCGAGGTCCCCGATGCCTGGCTGACCAAGGTGCTCACCAATCTGTGCCTCAACCAGCTCACCTCCGCACGGGCGCGCCGCGAGACCTACGTCGGCCAGTGGCTTCCGGAGCCGCTGCTCGGCGGGGACCCGATGCTCGGCCCGGCCGACACCGCCGAGCAACGCGAATCGCTCTCGTACGCGGTCCTCACCCTGATGGAGCGCCTGTCCGCCAACGAGCGGGTGGTGTACGTGCTGCGCGAGGCCTTCGACTACCCACATCGGGAGATCGCCGAGATCCTCGACCTCACCGAGGCTGCCTGCCAGCAGATTCTCCATCGCGCGAAGAAGCACGTGGCGGACGGCAGGGCCCGTACCGAGGTCGACGGGGTCGCCGCTCGGCGGATCGTCGAGGAGTTCCTGGCCGCCGCCACGAGCGGCCAGATCGAACCGCTCGTACGGCTGCTCACCTCGGACGCGATCTCGATCGGCGACGGTGGCGGCAAGGTCCCGGCCCGTACCAGGGCGTTCGAGGGCGCCCGTGCGGTCGCGAGGTTCCTGTGGGGCCTGTTCAAACCGACCGAGGCCAAGCGGGCCGTGCTCGGCGGCGCGGCCGAGGTCTACGCCTGGACCGCGAACGGCGATCCCGCCGTCGTGGTCGTCGTCGGCGGCCGGGTCGTCGGCGTCATGTGCCTGGAGATCACCACCGAGGGCATCGCCGCGGTCCGTAGTCAGGTCAACCCCGACAAGCTGGGGCGCGCGACCGAGCGGTTCGCGGCCTCCGACCACGGGGAACCGCTGTTCAGCGGATTCTGACCTCGTGTGAGGTGCTTCACAACGTGTTCCTGTCAGCAAACCGCGGCCCGCCCGGTTCAAGTGGCGAACCCGCGTCAGACAGGAGCACGGACATGCAGCATCGCATCATCGTCCTCGGCGCCGGATACGCCGGAGCCATCGTGACCGGCCGCCTCGCGAAGCGGCTCCGCCGCGAGGACGTCGCCGTCACCGTCGTCAACGCCGAGCCCGACTTCATCGAACGCGTACGCATGCACCAGCTTGCGACCGGCCAGACCCTCAAGCCCCGGCCCTTCACCGAGATGTTCGCTGGCACCGGCGTCGTGGTGAGGGTCGCGAGGGTCACCGGCGTCGACGTCGACCGCAAAACCGTCGCCGTCATCGACGCCGACGGGTCCGAGGAACTCGCCTATGACACGCTCGTCTACGCCCTCGGCAGCGGCTGGGACGCCCGGGGCGTCAGCGGAACCGCCGAGCATGCGTACGAGATCGCCGGCCGCCCCGGAGCGCTCCGGCTGCGCGAGCGCCTGGCCCGTCTCGACGCCGGGCAGACCGTGGTCGTCGTCGGCGGTGGCCTCACCGGGCTGGAGGCCGCGGCCGAGATCGCCGAGGCCCGGCCGGACCTCGATGTGGCCCTCGCCGCCCGTGGCGGCCTCGGCGACTCGCTCTCCCCCAAGGGCCGCGCGCACCTGCGAAAGGTCTTCGGCAAGCTCGGGATCACCGTGTACGAGCACGCCGCCGTCACCGCTGTCGAAGCCGAGCGCGTCGCCACCGCCGACGGCAGGGTCATCCCGGCCACGGTGACCGTGTGGACCACCGGCTTCGCGGTCCACCCGATCGCGAAGCAGACCTCCCTGGAGGTCACCGGCGCCGGCCAGATAGTGGTCGACGCGACGATGCGCTCGGTCTCGCACCCGGACGTCTACGCGATCGGCGACGCGGCCTTCGCGATGGGCGCGGGGAACAGGCCGATGCGGATGGCGTGCGCTTCGGGCGTGCCGATGGCGTGGCAGGCCGCGGACTCGATCGCGGCCCGGCTGACCGGTGGGAAGCTCCCGAACGCGGCGTTGCGCTACTTCAACCAGTGCATCTCGCTGGGCCGCAGGGAGGGCCTGATCCAGTACGTGACCGCCGACGATCGCGCGGTCGCGGCGGCCCTGACCGGACGGCTCGCCGCTGTCTACAAGGAGCTGGTCTGCAAGGGCGCCGTCTGGGGTGTGGCCAACCCGACGCTCGGGCTGCCGACCCGGCGCCGCAGTGTCACCCGGGAGCGGGTCACGGCGGGCCCGGCCGTGAAGGAACTGGCCTAACCGGTGCACGCGGCGAGGCGGGCACCCTCGATGTGAGGGCACCCGCCCCGCTGTCGGCTGGATGTACGACATCGCACGAGATACCTCTCTTAACGTGTTTGTCGTACGACATGATTGAGTTCACGGCACGCCCGAGGGAGCGCCGGATCCGGGTGATCCAGCATCGAACCTGGCACGGGAAGGACCGTCATGCCTTTCGTCGATATCTCCCTCGCGCGGGGAAAGTCCCGCGAATACCTCGAAGGTGTCTCGAACGCCGTACACGAGGCGCTCGTCGCGGAGTTCGGAATGCAGCCCGGGGACCGATTCCAGCTCGTCCACCAGCACGAGCCCGATGAGATGATCTTCAACCGCAGTTTTCGCGGCGGGCCACGCTCCGACGACTTCGTCGTCTTCACGATCACCGTCGGCCTGGACCTCGGCGAGCTGGCCAAGCGGCGGTTCTACAAAACGTTGGTCAGGCTGCTCGGTGAGGGCCCGGGGGTGCAGCCGGCGGACGTGTTCGTCATGATCCACGTGACTCCCCCGGTCAACTTCTCCTTCGCCGACGGGGTGGCCGCCAGCGAGGTTGCCGCCGCCGAGGCACTGGATCGCGCGGCCACCGGATCCGGCACCAGGGCCGCCTACACGAAGACGGAAATGGTGGACGCGATCATCCAGCTGTTCAAGGACAACGACCGCAGCCGGATGACCTTGATGCTGCGCGACGACTTCGTCCTCAAGGTGCCCAAATCGCTGCCCTACGGCGGCGAGTTCACCGGTCCGGAGGGGTTCGGCACCTTGTTCGACCGGGTGACCGGGGCGAGCGACTACTACGAGTCCTTCGTCACCGACCTCACCCGCGTCATCGAGGGAGAGGACCATCTGATCGCCGCGATCACCGTCACCGGGCGGGGCAAGAAGTCAGGGAAATCGCTGTTCGCCGAGAACATGTGGCTGTTCGATATCGCCGACGGCAACTTCGTCCGGGCACAGATCTATCCCGACACCGCCGCCGCCGTCAGCGCCGCCGGTTAGGGCGCCGCTGACCGGGCACCGTGGGTCCGTCGGTGACGGCCCTCCGCCGCCCTCCGCCGCCAACCGGCCGCCCGACCGCGTGGAGCGGACGGGCGGCCGGCGCCGTGGCGGTGTCACTCGCAGAAGACCTGCACCTTCACGTCGGGCTGATCGACGTCGACGGTGATGTCGTCGAGCTGCTCGATGAGGTCCTCGATGTGCTGCGGCTTGAGCTGGGTGAGGTCGATCGGCACCCCGGACTCGTGCAGCTTCGTGTTGACCTGGGTGAGCGCCTGCGGTGGGATAAGGCTCGTGAGCCGGACCCCGGCGCGCAGCAGTTGTAGCGGGACCCGGACGTTGATCCGGCCCGGCCCGTCGCCGCTGCCCTCCTCCGAGACCAGCACCACGCGCAGATACCTGGGTCGGGATTTCGGACGGGGCGCGGCCCCCGGCGGCGACTCGGGCTGTTCTCGTTCGACGGCGTCGATCAGCCGCTCGGCCTCGTCTGCGGTGATCTTGCCCTCAGCCAGCATGTGCAGAATCTGGCGGCGTTGCTCGTTCATTGTTGCTCCTCCCGCTCTGATTCATCTGACGCTTACGAGCACGGCCGTTCGGCCGTCCCCGATCTCGAACCGGGTGCCGGGCAGCGCCCACAGCAGTTGCCCGGTGCCGCGCAGCGCGCCCACCGGACTCACCCGGAAGACGACGCAGGCGACCAGTCCGACCAGCACGGCGAGCAGCAGCAGCGGTGAGAGCAGCAGAGCCACCGGCAGGACGGGGACGTAGAGCCGCAGCCAGCGACCGTCGGAACGGCGATGACGGTACGTCACCAGTTGCGGGATCATCTGGACTTCTCCAGCTCGACCAACGCCTCCTCGACGCTGATCTCCCCCCGCCGCAGGCGGTCGACGACGTCGGCGCCGGTGGGCGCCGGGTTGGTGTCGACGAAGTCGAGATGCTCGGCGATCCGGTTCAGCCGGGCCTTGATCGTCGGGTAGCTCACCCCGAAGATCCGCTCCATCTCCTTGATCGAACCGTGCGACCGCACGAACGCGGCGACGAACACCTGGTCGTCGATGCTCAGCTGCGCCAGCTGCGGCGGCTCGAACTGCCCCTCGACCGCGACGCCGCTGCCGGCCAGGCGCACCCGCTCGACCACGAACGGCTGTCCGCGCGTCAGATCCGTCAGTTCCTGCCAGTCCACCCTCGGCTCCCTCACCCTCGGCAACTCACCCGTCATTCATTTGTATATTAACTTTTTCAAGGTGTCAACGCGAAAACCTTGAGTTTCTTAATTTGATCTTCGTTGGCCGGCCGCCGCTCCCCTGTCGTCCGCGATCCGCGGTGTCCCCGTGGTGGCCAGCCGTGCTATCACCCACGGGATCGGTGCATCTCGCCGCCGGTGCTGTCCGAACACTGACATCGGTTCCCCCGGAGTTCGGGGATGCTCGAAGCGAAGTGTCCGAGGTGCCGGATTGTGCGACAGACACGTCGCCCGGCATCGATGCCCCGATGTGCGATACGAAGGCTTCGGAGAGATCAGCGGGAGAGGGCAATGCCGCGAGCTGAGCGCCCACTCGATCCGGGTGACACCGCCCTGCTGCGATTCGCCCGCGACCTGCGCCTGCTTCGGGAAAAAGCGGGCAAGCCGACCTATCGGGAGCTGAGCGGCCGCGCCCACTACTCCGAGGCGGCCCTCTCCCAGGCCGCGGCCGGCCACAAGCTGCCGAGCATGGCGGTCACGCTGGCCTACGTCGCCGCCTGCGGCGGCTCGACGGAAGACTGGGAGGAGCGGTGGCGCGAGGTCGCGGCGGAACTGCCGGCGCCCGAGCAGAGCGATGACCGCGAGCCACCGTACGCCGGGCTGGCCTCGCTCCAGCCCCGGGACGCCGAGCGGTTCTTCGGTCGGGAGAGACTGGTCGACGAGGTGCGGTCCCGGCTGGCACGCCAACGCGTCGTGGTGGCCTTCGGTGCGTCCGGCGTCGGTAAGTCCTCGCTGCTCCGGGCCGGGGTGATGCCGAGACTGCCCGACCCCGTGCTGTTGTTCACCCCCGGCGCGCACCCGATCGAGGAATGCGCGATCCAGCTCGCCCGGCACGCCGGATCACCGGTGGCGGTGCCGGGAACGGACGTACGCGCGCTGCACCGCATGATCGCCTCGGCCGCGCCGGACGACGCCGAACTGGTGATCGTGGTCGACCAGTTCGAGGAGGTCTTCACCCTCTGCCGGGACGACGAGCAACGGCGCCGGTTCATCGACGCGCTGCTCACCGCCGCGCTCACCCGCAACAGCAGATGCCGGGTGGTGCTCGGGGTACGGGCGGACTTCTACGCGCACTGCACCGCCTTTCCGGACCTGGTCGAGGTGCTGCGCGACGGCCAGGTGACGGTCGGCCCGATGAACCCCGAGGAGTTACGCCTGGCGATCACCCAGCCGGCGGTCCGTTCCGGCTATGCGGTCGAGACCGCGCTGCTCACCGAACTGGTCGCCCAGGCCAACGGTCGGGTGGGGGTGTTGCCGATGCTGTCGCACGTACTGCTGGAAACCTGGCTGCGGCGGCGGGGGAACACCCTGACGCTGGCCGGGTTCCGGGCGGCCGGCGGCATCGCGGGCGCGCTCACCCAGACCGCGGAGGCGGTTTACGCCCGACTCTCCGCCGGTCAGCGGAAGATCGCGAAGAACCTGCTGCTGCGGCTCACCGAGCCGGGCGAGGGCACCGGCGACGCCAAACGCCGGGTCGACCGGGTCGAGCTCGACGACAACGCCGACACCCGTACGGTGCTCGACCGGTTCGCCCACGCGCGCCTGGTCACCCTGGACCGGGACGGTGTGGAGATCGCGCACGAGGCACTCCTCCGATCATGGCCGAGGCTGCGGGAGTGGCTCGCCGAGGACCGCGAGGGACTGCGGGTGCATCGCGCGCTGACCGAGGCGACCGAGGCTTGGGAGGCCCTGGACCACGACGACGGTGCCCTCTACCGCGGCGTGCGGCTGGTCCGCGCACGCGAGTGGGCAGCACGCAACGGCGGCACACTGGCCAGCCGGGAACGTACCTTCCTCGAAGCGAGCCGCGCGGCCGAACTGGCCGAGCATCGGCTCACCCGCCAGCGGGGCAGGCGGCTGGGCCAGGCTGTGGCGTTGCTCGGCGTCCTGCTGGTGCTGGCCGCCGCCGCGGTGACGTACGCGGTCAACGTCGAGCGCTCCGCCGCCCGGCAGAGCGACACCGCGCTGTCGAAGATCGTCGCCGGCAAGGCCGGCCTGCTGCGCGGGCAGGATCCGGACCTGGCGGCGCAGCTCAGTCTGGCCGCGTACCGGCTGGCGCCGACCGCCGAGGCACGGGCAAGCCTGTTGGCCATGATCCCGTTTCCGCACAGTGCGCGTCTGTCCGGACACGACGCGAACCTGAACGCCGTGACCCTCCGCGCCGACGGACGCGCCGCGGTGACCGTGAGTCACGACCGTACGGCCCGTCTGTGGGACGTCGCCGATGCCCGTCGACCCGAGGTCGCCGCCGTACTCACCGGCCACGCCAGCACTGTCAACGCCGCCGCCTTCCGCCCCGACGGCAGGGTGCTGGCGACCGCGAGCTGGGACGGTACGGCCAAATTGTGGGAGGTCGCCGATCTGCGCCACCCGGTCGAACTCGCCACCCTGCACGGACACCGGGGCGAGGTGAACGCGGTGACGTTCCACCCGGACGGCCGTACGGCGGTGACCGTCAGCAGCGACCGTACGGCGAAGGTGTGGAACGTCGCCGATCCGCGCGCCCCGCGCGAACTCATGACCCTGACCGGGCACACCGGGTTTGTCGTCGGCGCGGCGTTCGGACCGGACGGCACGGTGCTGGCCACCGCCAGCTTCGATCACACCGTCGCGCTGTGGAACCTCGCCGAGCCGGACCGGCCGAGGATCGTCACCGGTCACCGGGGCCGGGTGACATGGGTGGCGTTCAGCGCCGACGGGACCCGACTCGCCACCGCCAGCCAGGATCGCACCGCCCGCGTGTGGGACCTGGCCAGCGGTCGGGAGCTGGGCGTACTCACGGGCCACGACGGCATCGTCCGCTCGGTCGCGTTCAGCCCCGACGGGCGTACCGTCGCCACAGCGGCAGAGGACCAGACGGCACGACTCTGGGACGTGGCCCAACCCGGCCACTACCGGCAGGTCGCGGTGCTCAAGGCACACACCGAGCCGGTGGTGTCGGTCGCGTTCCGCTCGGACGGGCGGGTCCTCGCCACCGCCAGCGACGACGACACCGCCATCCTGTGGAAGATTCCCGGTACGCCCCTGGACCAGCTCGACGTCTCCTCGGCCGCGGCCTGGGTGTGCGACTCCGTCGACGGCCCAATCGGCCCGGAGCACTGGGCGACCTACTTCCCCGGTCGGGACTACCGCCCGCCCTGCCGTGGACGGCCGACATGAACCAGCACGCCGGCCGTCCATCGCCGAACCGGCCGCCCGGATCGCGGTGCCGGATCAGTAGTAGAGGACCCAGAGTTCGTAGTCGTCCCCCGGGAACCAGCTACCGTCCTCGCAGGTGAACCGCTGCCAGCGTCCCTCGTCGACACCCGCGTGCCCGGCCCTGGTGCAGTCCTCCACCCAGTAGTAGTAGGTGAGGAACTCGTAGCCGGGCGGTGCGGCCTGCGCTGCCTGCGCGCCGAAACCGACTCCCGCCGTCGCCACCACGGCCGCCGCGAGCAGCCCGGCCGCCCGCTTCATTCGAATACCCATGGCTCTCCCTCTCTGCTCCGGGAGCGGTCGTCTTCAGCGGCGATCGTGGTCGAACGCCCCGCCCCCTGTGCTGAGACCTGTCTAGCAGCGGTTTCTTCTTCACGATCGACGCCGGCGCGGTGAACAACAAACGCTGAACAATCCGCGTGCCCGGAGGGCCACAGGAAGTGGCACACCCCGTCGGCAAGCCGTTGGCTCAGGCAGCCAGGCCGGTCCGCCTGCGCGGTGCGTGGCGAGTGTGGCTGCCGCTGCCGCCCGATGACCATTCGGGATTTAGGTGCGGCGGCCGCCCGACGGACAGCGGCGAGCCGGGACCGCTGCTGTAGTGGTGCCCGGTGTGGTCCTGGACGTGAGCCACCGGAAAGGGGCGATGGTGGTGGGTGCGGGTGGGGTCCGAAGCCGGTTGAGCTGCGACGTTGACCCTGTGGTCACCCGTAGGGCGAGAGGTTACGGAGAAGTTTCATAGGATTCAAGTCTGTGACTTTCCCTCTTGACCTGGCCTTCCACCACGAAGACCCAGGTCAGACACCGAATAGTCGGGGTCGTGGGTCTGAAAATTTTCGCCCACCTGCCCGCAAAATTGCGGGCCGACGAGGCGCAGATCGACCGGACGAAGGGTGGCCGGCGCCTTCGAAACGAACACGTCGATGCCAAACCGTCGTCGCCAGTCGATCGTCACCTAGGCGCTCTGAGCTGCTAAAAGCGTGTTCTATCAGGGCACCCTTCAACCCCGACCCAGGCCACCGGCCGGCCGAGTACAAAAATTTAGGGCCTTGGATATTTCGGAAAAGTTTCGTAACCTAGGCCGCAGACAGCTTGGCACCCCCACGACGGCCGGGGTCGGTCCACCCCCGACGGCATCACGAGCTGGTCCCCCGCCGCCCCGTCGACCCGGAGGAGCAGATGCACACAGGTCAACCCACCTCAACACGAACCGCGGACATCACGGGCCTTGTTCAGCGACCGAGGGCGTGACGCGAGCGGACCGGTAACGAACGATCCGTGACGCGAAGCCGGCGTCACCCCTTCCGCCGCCTGTCCAGCCCGGCTACCGGCCGAAAGGTGCGAGGCACGGCCATGAGCCGTTCTGTCGCTGATTTCCGGTGCCGTGACTTCTCCCAGCAACGCCATGGGCTCCGGGACCCGATCAAACCGGGATCGTCGCCGTCGACTTGTCGACCCGCGGATCCGGTCAACTCACCAGAGGAAGGAATACCAGGATGATGAATCAATCCGTTGCGGCGGACCAGCGCCCGACGCGGAGACGGCTCCGCTCCTCCCGGCTGTTGCTGGGCATCATGAGCCTGCTCCTCGTTACCGGCACCGCAGTTGTGGTGAGCACCTCGGCACAGGCGGCCACGACCCTGGGTGCGTCGGCGGCCGAGCGTGGCGGGCGATTCTTCGGCACCGCTGTCGCGGCGGGCAAGTTGAATGACTCGGCGTACACGACCATCCTGAACCGGGAGTTCAACCAGGTAACACCGGAAAATGAGATGAAAATCGACGCGACCGAGCCGAACCAGAACCAGTTCAGCTACGGCAACGCGGATCGGATCGTGCAGCACGCCCGCTCGCGCGGCATGCAGGTGCGCGGCCACACACTGGCCTGGCACAGCCAGCAACCCGGCTGGATGCAGGCCATGTCGGGTACGGCGCTGCGTAACGCGATGCTCAACCACGTCACGCAGGTCGCCACCCACTTCCGCGGTCAGGTCACCTGGTGGGATGTGGTCAACGAGGCGTTCGCCGATGGATCCAGCGGTGCCCGGCGTGACTCCAACCTCCAGCGCACGGGCAACGACTGGATCGAGGCCGCGTTCCGCGCCGCCCGGACGGCGGACCCGAACGCCAAGCTGTGCTACAACGACTACAACATCGACAATTGGACCGATGCGAAGACCCAGGCTGTCTACCGGATGGTCCAGGACTTCAAGAACCGTGGCGTGCCGATCGACTGCGTCGGTCTCCAGTCGCATTTCACGGGTGGCTCGAACTATCCGAGCAACTACCGAACGACGTTGTCCAGCTTCGCCGCGCTCGGGGTGGATGTGCAGATCACCGAGTTGGACATCCGTAACGCGCCGTCGGACGCGTACCGCAATGTGACCAACGACTGCCTGGCGGTGGCTCGTTGCACGGGCATCACCGTCTGGGGTATTCGGGATTCGGACTCGTGGCGGTCCGGTGAGAACCCGCTGCTGTTCAACGGTGGGGGCGGCAAGAAGGCGGCGTACGACGCGGTGCTCGCCGCGCTGAACAGCGGCGCCCCCAACCCCACCACCCCGCCGCCGACCACCACCCCGACCACGCCGCCGCCCGGTGGTGGTAGCTGCACGGCGTCGGTCACGCCGGGCACGGTCTGGGGCGACCGGTACAACAGCTCGGTGACGGTCAGCGGGGCCAGCAACTGGTCCGTGGTCGTGGCAATCACCGCGCCGCAGCGGGTCTCCACCACCTGGAGCGGCAGCTTCAGCTGGGACAGCAGCGGCAGTGTGATGACGGTACGTTCCAACGGCAGCGGCAACACGTTCGGCTTCACCACGATGATGAACGGCAACACCGGCGCCCGACCCCGGATCACGTCCTGCACGTCGGTCCAGTCGATCAGCTCACCTCGATGAACAACGGCAGCGCCGACGACCGCCCCGGGACCGGGTCCCGTACGTCGGTCCGGCCGACCGGTCCGCAGCCCGCCACGCCACCGCCCACCGGCAGCCTCCCGGCCAGTTTCCGCTGGAACTCCTCCGGCGCCCTGATCGGCCCCAAAACGGATTCCCGCAACCTCGCCGGAATCAAGGACCCGTCCGTCGTCTACTACAACGGGCGTTACCACGTCTTCGCCAGCATGGCCAGTTCAGCCGGCTACAGCCTCGTCTACCTCAACTTCACCGAGTGGCCCCGGGCCGGCACAGCCACCCACCACTACCTCGACCAGGCACCACTCGGCGCCGGCTACCGCGCCGCACCACAGGTGTTCTACTTTGCCCCACAACAACTGTGGTACCTCGTCTACCAGACCGGGAACGCCTCTTATTCCACCAACCCAGACATCGGCAACCCCGGCGGCTGGACCGCACCACGGCACTTCTACAGTGGCATGCCCGAGATCATCCGGCAGAACATCGGCAACGGCTACTGGGTCGACATGTGGGTCATCTGCGACACGACCACCTGCCACCTGTTCTCCTCCGACGACAACGGCCACCTGTACCGGTCCCAGACCTCGCTGACGAGCTTTCCCAACGGGTTCGACCAGCCGGTCATCGCGATGCAGGACGCCGACCGCAACCGGCTGTTCGAAGCGGCCAACGTCTACCGGGTCGGCGACCAGTACCTCCTACTGGTGGAAGCGATCGGCGGCGACGGCCGGCGCTGGTTCCGATCCTGGACCTCTGACAACCTCGCCGGCCCGTGGCGGACGGTCGCCGACAGCGAAGCGAACCCGTTCGCCCGCTCCAACAACGTGGCCTTCACCGGCACCGCCTGGACCAGCGACATCAGCCACGGTGAACTGGTCCGTGACGGTTACGACCAGAACCTCACCGTCGACCCCGGCAACCTGCAATACCTCTATCAGGGCAAGAGTCCCGGCGCCGACGGCAACTACAACAGCCTGCCCTGGCGGCTGGGCCTCCTCACCCAGACCGACACCACCTGCTGAAGCCATCCACAAACCACTATCCCGGCGGCTCGGAACCACCCGAGCCGCCGGTAGTGGGTCGACGGCTCCGGTCACTCGTAGCGCTCGCGGCGCCAGTCGGTTTCCCGTTCCTCGTGTGCGGTCCGCTCTTGGCGGTCTGCCTCGCGCAGGGCGCGGCGGGCACCGGAGAAGACGAGCACCTCGACGATGACCAGGGTGATGCAGACGATGGCGAGGAGGGCCATCGCGGCGAGCGCGGGCAGGTGTACGGCCAGCGGGATCAGCGCGATGAGCAGCACGATGGTGGCGACCCGGCTCCAGGCGACGGTGCCCAGGATGCTCAGCTGGAAGAAGAGATGACCGAGGAAGAACAGGGCCACTCCGCTGTAGATCAGCGGCACTCCGGGCCCGGGTTGCGGTGCACCGACGTCGATATGACGGACGCCCAGGTGTGCCAGCAGCTCCTCGGCGCCGAGGGCGAGCAGGATGAGCGCTGTGATCATGGGTAGGTGCAGGTAGATGTAGGCGTCTCGGGCCAGTCGGACGCGCTGGGGGCCGTGGGTGGCGTGCATGGTCTGCTGGGCGGCGGTGCCGATGATGTCGAAGTACGCCCACCAGAGGGTGGCGGTGAGACTGATTCCCAGGGCCGCCGCGACGAGCGCGGGCCAGGTCACCGGTCGACCGATCAGGTCGCTGCCGACGCCGACCGAGATGATCGTCTCGCCGAGCGCGATGATGATGATCAGCTCGAACCGCTCGACCCAGTGGCCGGCGGAGGCGACGGTCCAGCCCGAGACGCCGATGAACGGACCCACGCCGTACTCGACTGCCACGGCCAGGGCGAACAGGATGGTCGCGATGGTGACGTGGTTGAGGCCGAACAGCTCCCGGGGGACCAGGCTGGCGGCGACCAGCAGGGCGGTCGCCACCAGCATCGGAATCGCGAAACGATGGAGTTGGCGCCGCATGCCCGGGTCATCGTGCGCGGCGAGCCAGTAGAGCATCAGGTGCAGTCCTCGGATCACGAGGTAACAACCGGCGAAGATCAACGAGCCGTTCACCCCACCGGGCGCGTCGGCGAACGCCTCGGGAATGCTCAGGGCGATGGCGAGGGTGGCCGCCATGACAACGAAGATCACCACGGGCGCGACGCCCTCACTGAGCCGGACCCGGTTGGCGCAGATCATGTGGGAACACCAGCACCACCACAGCAACGCGAGCACCAGCAGGCCACGGATCAGGCCGTCGACGGACAGGTCGGACGACACCACTCGGGCAATGTTGAAAAACGCGAAGACAAAGACGAGGTCGAAGAAGACCTCCAGTCGCTCGACCCGGGCGCCCGGTGCCACCTTGCGTAGATGTACCGCTTGTCGTCCAGGCATGTCCCGCGTCTTTCCTGTGATAGCGGATGAATCCGATCGATCCGACCCCTGCGGCGGTTCCGTTCCCCTCCACTCAGGTCGACAGAACCAACCCAAATTGGAATGAATATAGATCAGGCAACGCGCTGGGCAATTGCAACGTGCCGTAGTGACCCACCGGCGGCAGTGCCGATGGTGACACTGGTTCGTTGAGTGTGAGGATCACCAATGAGGGAGGATGCGATGCTCCTTCGCCGGCCCGGCCCGTTCGACAGTAAATCGGTGTCGAATGAGTGAAGCAGGCGACGCCGCGCTGCTTCGCGAGGAGAGCACCTCGCAGCGCGCGTCCTTCCTCGAACTCTTCCTCGACCTGGTCTTCGTCTTCGCGCTCACCCGGGTCTCGCAACGGCTGATCACCGATTTCACGTCGGAGCAGCGGATCCTGCTCCCGGAGGCCGGTCAGACCCTCCTGCTCTTCCTCGCTCTGTGGATCGTCTGGACGACGACGGTGTGGGCGACGAGCAGGCTGGACCCCGAGGCGCCGCAGGTCCAGGTAGTGGTGATCCTGACCCTCATCGGCAGCATGGTGATGGCCGTCGCGCTACCGGAGGGGTTCGGCGATCGGGCCCTGGTCTTCGCCGGTGCGTACGTCGCGACCCAGGTCGGCCGGTCGATGTACTTCCTCGTCGCGACCCACCGCCAAGGGGACAAGGCCGTGTCCCTACGGATCATCTTCTGGGCCGGGGTCAGCGGTGTGCCATGGATCGTGGGCGGACTACTCGCGGACGAACCACTCCGGGGCCTGCTCTGGACCGTCGCGGTGGTGCTGGACCTCAGTGCCCTGGCACTCGGTTGGCCGACACCCCGGCTCGGCCGGTCCTGGTTCGGCGGCGAACTCCTCTCCGCCGAGCATCTGGCCGAGCGGTACCAACAGTTCCTGATCATCGCCCTCGGTGAATCGATCTTCGTCCTCGGGCTCACCTTCAGCAGCAGCGACTTCACCGTCGACCAGGCCACCGCATTCGGGCTTGGCCTGCTGACCACCGTGCTGCTCTGGCGAATCTACTTCCACCGCGCCGGCCGGGTGCTGCCCCTGGCGATCACGAGCGCCCGGAACCCGGGACGCCTCGGCGTCGCCACGGCGTTCACCCACCTCACCATGATCGCCGGGATCGTCCTCACCGGCGTCGGCTACGAACTCTCCATCGCCCACCCGCTCGGACACGGAGATCCGGCCTGGCTCTTCGCCATCCTCGGCGGCCCCATCCTCTTCCTGACCGGACGGACACCCTTCGAGTTCCAGGTCTTCGGCCGGATCTCCCCGTCGCGGGTGGCCGGCATCCTCGTGCTGGCCGCCCCGATACCGGCGCTGCTGCACGCACCGCCACTCGCCGCCAGTGGCACCGCCGCCGGCGTACTGGTCGGAGTCGCCGTCCTGGACGCCCTGCGCTCACGCGGTCGGTCGCCGGAGTCACCGGCGCCGCCGATCTGACCAGGTCACGGGCCCGCGGGTGAGGCGCGCGGCCACCAGAGATGCCCTCCGCCGGCAGGCTCGCCGCGTGACGCCCGAACACGGCCGGCGCGGGCCGTAGTCTCACCGGCATGACGAACAAGCTGACGCACACCCTCGCCACACCCGGCGTCGACCTGGTCTACGACGTCCGTGGCCCGCTACCCCCGTCCGGTGGGCGCCCTCCGCTGCTCATGATCGGCCAGCCGATGACGGCGGGCGGCTTCGAAACGCTCGCCGCGTACTTCACGGACCGCACGGTCGTCACCTACGACCCGCGCGGCCTGGGCCGCAGCGTCCGAAAGGACGGCCGGTCCGACCACACGCCGCAGCAGCAGGCGGCCGACCTGCATCTGCTGATCGAGACGCTCGGCGCCGGTCCGGTCGAGGTGTTCGCCAGCAGCGGCGGTGCGGTGACCGCACTCGAACTGGTCGCGGCCCACCCCGGTGACGTCGTCACGCTGGTGGCACACGAGCCGCCGATCAACGCTGTGCTCCCCGACGCCACGGCCGCCGAACGCGCTCGGGCCGCCTTCCACGAGGCGTACCGGGCGAAGGGCACGGGTGCGGGCATGGCCGCGTTCATCGCCATGACGTCCTGGCAGGGCGAGTTCACCGACGCCTACTTCGCCCAGCCCGCGCCCGACCCGGCGATGTTCGGCATGTCGACCGACGACGACGGCACCCGCGGCGATCCACTGCTGTCGAAGGACTCGTGGGCGATCAGTGACTACCGTCCCGAGGCGGGGGTACTCACCGCCGCACCGACCCGGATCGTGATCGCGGTCGGCGAGGAGTCGGCGGGAACGTACACCGCGCGTACGGCCGCGGGCACGGCGGCGTTGCTCGGCCAGGAGGCCGTGGTGTTCCCGAGCCACCACGGCGGCTTCGTCGGTGGTGAGTTCGGTTATGCGGGCAAGCCCGAGGAGTTCTCGTTGCGGCTGCGCGACGTGCTGGACGCTCGCTGACCGTCGTGGGCAAGCGCGACCAAGGGTACGAGAAGAGCCCGGCCGGGCCCACCGGTAGTGCTCGGCGATCTCGTCGCTGGTGGTCACCCAGCTGTCGGGCTGCGCCGCGAGGTACCCCAACGCCTGGTCCAGGTACTTGGCCCGGAACGGCTGGCCGGTCACGAACGGGCGCATCAGCCCACCAGCACGATCCTCCCGCGGGCGTGACGGCTTTCGCTCAGTGCGTGCGCGGCGGCGGCCTCGGCGAGCGGGAACGCCGCCGCGACCGGCACCCGCAGCCGGCCCTGGCCGGCGAGCGTGACCGCGATCGCGAGGCCGTGCAACGCCAGCGGGTCGGCGGCGGCTCCCACCGCCGCACCCGTGTCGCCGGCCGGCGCTCCGTGCGACAGGTGTACGCCCCGGGCCGCCGCGGTGAAATCGGCGATGGTCACCACGCGCGCCGGATCACCGGCGATGGCGACGAGGTCCGGCAGCGCCCCTCCGGCGCAGTCGAACACCGCGTCCACCCCGGCCGGCGCCAGCGCACGGATCCGTTCGACGAGCCCCGTCCCGTACGTCGTCGGCTCCGCGCCGAGGGAGCGCAGGAAGTCGTGGTTGGGCTGGCTCGCCGTACCGATGACGGTGGCACCGCGGGCGACCGCGAGTTGGACGGCGACGGTGCCCACCCCACCGGCCGCGCCCTGCACGAGCACCGTCTGCCCGGCGTCGACCGCGAGCCGGTCGAGGACCCGGGTGGCCGTCTCGACGCTGCCCGCGGCGCCGCCCGCCTCCACCCAACTCCACCCGGGCGGTTTGGGCGCCCAGGCGGTCAGGACCGCGAAGTCGGCATTGGCACCGCGCGTGGCCGAACCGGTCATGCCGAACACCTCGTCACCGACGCCCGCTCCCGTCACGCCGTCACCGATCTCGTCCACCACGCCCGCGGCGTCGAACCCGGTCCGGAACGGAAACGCCGTGGGCACCACGTCACGCCACGCCCCGGAGCGGATCGACACCTCCCCGGGCGAGACGCCGGAGGCCCGTACGGCGATGCGGATCTCGCCCGGACCGGCGTGCGGCGCCTCCACCTCCGCGACATGCACAACCTCGGGTGGACCGTACCCGGTGAATTGGACTGCTCTCATTCACCGAGGGTAAGGGAACAGCCCGTCCGTTCGACCGAAGTGAGAGCGCTGCCGGCCCGGGTATTCCACAACCCGCCAATGGGCCCGTTCAGGTCATTGTCTCCCCACGGGTTGACCCAGCAGCCGCAGTGCGTTGGCCCCGGCGACCAGTCGGGTGGTCCAGCCCGGCCCGGGCCAGCGCCGTCTCGACCCGCTCCCGCGAGGTGTCGCGGACACCGATCGGCCAGTCACCGCCGACCAGCACGTGGTCGGCGCCGAGCAGGTCGGTCGCGAACCTGATCGCGGCCGGCGCGAATCCCATGGTGTCGAGGTAGACGTGTGCCCGGCGCGAGGACGGTGCCGCGGCGGTGATGACCTCTCCCTCGTCGGTCGCCGCCGCCAGGGACAGACCGGCCACCCCGAGCATCGGGAAGACCACGTGCAGCCCGGGTAGGTCGTCCAGTACCCCGTCGCTGAGCAGCGACAGCAGTGCCGCGGCGTTGATCGTGCCACGGGCCAACGACGTGCCGAACCTGCCCAGGCCGGTGAATGCCTCGGTCAGCAGGTCGGGACTGATCGGGTGTGCGAAGACCGGAACGCCGAGTGCGGCCGCGACGGTCAGGGTCGGCCGGGCGGCCGCCGCGCTGAGCAGTTGTCCCTCCGTGGCACAGTCGACGACCAGTCCGGACAGCCCCAGTTCCCGGACCGCGCGTACCGCCTCCTCGGCGGCGGCCTCGCCGCCGAACGCGTCGATAGTGGCCAGGCCACGGATCCGGTCCGGCGCCGCCGACACCGCCTCGGCGAGGTGGTCGTTGATCCGCCGCAGGTCGGCCGGGCTGGTGCGCTCGCCGTGCGGGGTCACCAGCGCGGGCGGCGCGCTGAGTACCCGCAGGTCGATGCCCTGCCGGCCGGAGTCGGCGAGCAAGTCGTCCGGGTCGGCGATCCGGCGGGCCAGCTCGTCCCAGCGGCCCGCCAGCGACCGTGCCGTGTTGCGCGGTGGTAGTGCCGGGTAGGCCGGACAGGCGTAGTGGGTGTGGAAGTCGGCGATGTACAACCGCCCGGTGCCGTCCGCACCCATCAGACCTCGATGAACGTGTACGTGAAGCCGCGTTCGGCCCGGTGCACGTACCCGGCGGCTGGAAACGGGAAGTGGGTCGGCACCAGCAGGTCACCGGAGTCGGCGGCCCGCTCCAGCAGGAGGCGACGCTGGTCGGCCGAGTCGTCCGGCAGGACGCAGTAGCGGATGCTCCACTCCGGTCGCTCCAGTTGGACGCCGTGGTGCAGCATGTCCCCGGCGAACAGGGCCCGCTGCCCGGCCGACTCGACCACCAGGTAGACGTTGCCGGGAGTGTGGCCGAACGCCGGCACAGGTGGATCTCCGGGGTCAGCACGTGGTCGGCAGGGATCAGGTCGAGTACGCCGGCATCGCGCAGCGGCCGGATGCTGTCGGCGATGTAGTCCCCGGTACGTTGCAGCGCGACGGCGCCTCTACACCAGGCAGCCGTTCACCCACGACGGGCGGTTCCTGCTCAACCAGGAGGGTGGTGCTGCCGGCGCCGGTGATGATCCCGGTACTGCTGGTCGCGGTCGGCATCGGCGACTCGAATCGGTGATTGCCGATGTGTTAGTCGACTGTTATCGGCGGAATCATTTCCGGCGCAACGTTCGTCACAGCTGCTTCGTGAACTGTACGGACAATGACGAGGTCGGCATCGTCATCCAGGCGGTATCCGACCCCGTGCACGGTTGCCAGCAGCGGCACTTCCTCGCCCAATTTCTCGCGCAGTCGGCGTACGTGCACGTCGACCGTGCGCTCACCGATATAGGCGTTGCCCCAGACGGCACCGAGTAGCTGTGACCGCCTGAAGACCCGGACGGGATGCTCGGCGAAGAAGAGGAGCAAATCGAACTCCAGCCGGGTCAGGGCGATCTTCGCCGCGCCACGGAACACGGCGCGCACCTCCGGATGGATGTGGACCGTGGACACCGGGACAGCCGGCAGGAGCAGCCGCCGGAGCGCTTCCACCAGTTCGAGCGTCCGGGAGTCCCGGTTTTCCTCCGCGAGATCGAGTCTGACCGCGACCCGGGCGAGCCGTCGGTGCGCGGTGACGGTCGGGGTCGAAAGCGGTGCGAGGGCGGCGATGGACATGTTTCCTCCTGAGCATGGCGGGTCGTCGGGTGTTGGCGATCCACGGCGGAGACCGTGGCCGTCCGACCGGTCGGGTCGTACGGGCACGCGCGCCCTCCCGAGCCGACGGTCGACCGTTGCGCCGGCCGAACGGCGGCGCTGGTTTCGGCGCGGTTCGCGGCGGCGCGGTGGGGAATGGTCAGCGCGGGTGGATCGATCCGTGGGGCAGCGTGGTTGTACCGGGCGTCAGAAGGGACACCGGGCGCTGGCGTAGCGGACCAGATCGACCACCAGACAGGCGATGAGAGTTCGAGCCTGCGCTTCCATGTCACAGATGCTTGTGGTTGCGGGCACGCTCTGTCAAGGCCCGACCGTCGGCGGCCGGGCGGCCGGCGACATCCCCCGACGGCACCATCGGGCGAAGTTGTTGTGAAAAACCTACGAGGTGGTTAATTCCTACTAACCACGTATGTGTTATAGGTCTCTCTTTGGTTTAGCCTCGTCGATGGATCGACCGCTCCACCCCGGCACCGACCACTGCACGATCTGGCTACTGAGCTGCCGATACATCGAAAGATCGACCGAGCGTGGCAGGTCACCGGGGTCTCGTCGCGACCCGTACACAGATGGGTCAAGTTCGATCCGGCACTCCCGACCGGACGGGAAAGCCCACACGATCGGCGCCGTCGATCGTCGATGACGTATCGACGGTGGAGCTAGCCGGCATCCCGCTTCACCACCCCGGAGAAGACCCACGTGTCCGTCGACATCCCGCTCGCCCCGTCTGCTCCCGCAACCCCCCGGACGGCCCGGCACCTCCTGCGTCGGCTGCTCGCCGATCGCTGGGCGGTGGTCGGCGGCGTGATCGTCCTCCTCTTCCTCGTGGTCGCGGTCGCGGCACCGTTGCTCTCCTCGATCGCCGGGCACGACCCCTACACCTACGACCTGACCGCGATCTCCGACTCCGGCGAGCCGCTCGGCTTCGGCGGCGGGATCAGCGCCGAGCACTGGTTCGGCGTCGAGCCGACCCACGCAGCCGGGGGACGCGCCGATGAAAGCCGTCCGGTACGTCGCACTGCGCCTGCTCGGCATGATCGGCACGCTACTGGTGGTCAGCGTGCTGACGTACGCGGTCTTCTATCTGCTTCCGGCGGACCCGGCCCAGCTGTCCTGCGGTCGACCCTGCACACCGCAACGGCTGGCCGAGGCAAGCGCGTTCATGGGGTATGACAAGCCCTGGACCCGGCAGTACCTCGACTTCCTCGGCGGCATCGTCGCCGGCCGCCACTTCGGCTCCGGGCTGGCCTCGGTCGACTGCGCCGCGCCCTGCTTCGGCTACTCCTTCCGGCTGAACCAGCCGGTCACCCAGTTGATCGTGGAGCGAGCACCGGTCACCTTCTCCATCGCCGGTGGCGCCGCGTTGCTCTGGCTGGTCATCGGCGTCGGCGCCGGGGTGCTCGCCGCCGTCCGACGCGGAACGGCGGTCGACCGGGCCGCGATGCTCCTGTCCACCGTCGGGGTCTCCGCACCGAGCTACCTGGTGGCGCTACTGGGCATCCTGCTGTTCGGCTTCACCCTCAACATGGCGCTGCTGCGGGCGGTGCCCAAACTCGCCGAACTGCGGCTGTGGGACCCGTCGACCACGTCGGCCGCCGGGGCACCCGAGCCGATCCCGGCACCACGGCGCACCCCGGCCGCGATCGTCGGGACGGTCCGGAACGGACAGCCGCCGGAGGACGCCGTCCCGCCACCGGCGGTGGTCCGGTTGCGGGATGTCGTCGTCGAGTATCCGGGACGTCGTGGTGGCGACCGGGTCCGCGCGGTGGACCGGGTGTCACTTCGAATCGAGCGCGGACAGGTGCTGGGCCTGGTCGGTGAGTCCGGGTCCGGCAAGTCGACCATCGGCCGGGTGCTGGCCGGTCTGGTCCCCGTGGTCGCCGGAACCGTCCTGGTTGGTGGCACCGACGTCGGCGAGGTCGCCCGCCGCCCGTGGCGTCATGCCCGGGTGCTGCGCCGGGTCCGGTCCGAGATGGGCGTCGTCTTCCAGGATCCGGCGTCCTCGCTGAGCCCGCGGCAGACCGTCGCGGACAGCGTCGCCGAACCGTTGGTGCTGCACCGCGACCTGGACGCGACGGCCCTGCGGCAGCGAGTGGACGAGCTCCTCGAAGCGGTCCAACTGGCACCGACACTGCGCGACCGCTACCCGTACGAGATGTCCGGCGGCCAGCGTCAACGGGTGGCGATCGCACGTGCCCTCGCCCTCGATCCGGCCTTGCTGATCGCGGACGAGCCCACCAGTGCCCTGGACGTCTCGGTGCAGGCTCGGATTCTGGAACTGTTCCGATCGTTGCAGGACCGCTTCGGCTTTGCCTGCCTGTTCATCAGCCACGACCTCGCCGTGGTGGAACAGCTCGCGCACCGGCTCGCCGTGATGCATCGAGGCCGAATCGTCGAACAGGGCCCGACGCCCGAGGTGCTGCGCGCACCCGCTCACCCCTACACCCGGCGACTACTCGCGGCAGCGCCGACCGCAGACCCGCAACAGCAGGCCGCGCGCCGGGCCGCCTGGCGACGGGAGACGTCGGGCAGCTCTGACAGGTCACGGTCGACGACCACAACTCGCTGACCCGTCTCGGATCGCACCGGACGAACCACGGTGTTCGTGGGCAGTTCTCGGGCAAGGCGGTCACCGGCGACGGCATTCGACGGCCGGTGACGCCCAGCCCAGCTTCGATTCTGCCCCGTCGGACAGCGTCACGAATCGGGCAGGTTGACCGGAACGGGCACCGGGACCTCTTTCGCTGTCCGGCATCACCGGAGCACGCTCGGTCCTGGCACCCGTGCGTGTCGCCCGTCGGCGGCATTCGGATGCCTTCCCGGCGGCCGAATCCCGGCGCCACCGGTGTCGTGGACAGGAGAGACGATGCGGACGACTTCCGGGTTCGGCGAGGTCGAGCCCACCCCGTTCGGGATCGATCTGGCCGGTGGCGCCCTACTGGCGCTCGGCGTGACCATTGTGAGCGCGGCGGCCCTGTCGCCGAACGAGGTGGCGGCCCGGCTCCTGCTTGTCGCGACCGCCGTCGCCGTCTACGCGATGTGGACCGCCGACCTCGCCGCGAGCCTCGCCACGGCGCTGCTGGCCTACCTGCTGTACGCCGGGTTCCTGATCAACCGGTTCGGGACCCTCACCTGGGACGGCACGAGCAGCGCCCAGCAGATGCTCGTGCTGGCGTTGGCGGGCGGGCTCGCCGGCCTCGGCCGTTGGCTGCGTACCGCCAGGGCGGCGCACGCACAGGCGGAGGAGTTCCGCAGGCTCCTCGCCGGCGATGACCCGCGCGACGGCGACGGGAACGGGGACACCCACCCCGGCACGAGCGGCGGTGGCGCCCGCTGACGGCCGCGTCCGCCGGTCGCTGCGGGCCGAGCCGAGTGTCATCCCGTACGCCGTCGGCTCAGAGCGCCGACGCGGCGCGCTGAGCCGCTTGGAGATCGCGCAGATCCCGCTGGGCCCGGAGAATTCCGTCCGACTCGTCAGCCGGCTCCCGGTCCGGCGCCGGGCCATCCGGCTCGGGAGAGGCGAACCGTACCCGCTCCCGGGCGATCCGCTCCCGCGTCGCCTGGGCGCTCGGTCCCATCGTCTCGCCGTAGCGGACCAGCATATCGTGCAGCAGGTCCAGGCACTTGAGTGCGATCGCCGCGCCGGCCCGGTCATCGAGCATCCGGCGTAGCCCGAGTTCGAGCAGGAGATGGTCGACGGCCTCGGTTTCGCGGCCGGCTCGCCAGGCCACCGTGCCGAGCCGGTGCAGCGCCTCGGCCTCGGCGGGGGCGTCGCCGATCCGGTGGGCGGCGGTGCGGGCGGCACCGTGGATGGTCGCGGCGTCGACGTGGTGGGCGCCCGAGTCGAGGTAGCGCCAGAGGATCGCGGAAAGGTCCGCCACGGGTGCCGGGTGATCGTGTCGGGCGGCGTACTCGACCAGGGCGACCAGGTTTGCCCGCTCGTCGTCCAGCCAGGTCCTGGCCGCTTGTTCGGTGGTGAGCGTCGGTAGTGGCCCGTCGTGGGCGGGCAGCGGTCGGGGCGGGTCGGCGGGGAACGCCGCCGTCGAGGCGAGTGACGCGGCCCGCCGGTAGTAGTCGAGCAGCCGGACGAACCGGGTCCGCTCGTCGTCACCGAGCAGCTCGGCCGCGTACGCCCGGAGCAGGTCGTGTAGTTCGAGGCGGTCGTCGTCGGCGCGTTGGAGCAGGTGGGTGCGGAGCAGAGTGTCCAGTGGGCGGTGCAGTGCGGTCAGGGTCAGCCCGGCGAGCGCGCTGAGCGAGTGCCGGTCGAAGTCCCGGCCCGGATGCAGGGCGAGCAGGCGGAACAGCCGTTTGGCCGGGGTGTCGAGCCGGCCGTAGGACCAGGAGAAGACGACGCGTACGTCGGTGCGGGCGTCGCCACCGGCGTGCAGCAGGTCGAGTCGGCGCCGCTCGTCGGCCAGGCTCTCGGCCACCTCGGCGAGGGTCGTGGCGGGACGCTCGACGGCGAACTCACCGGCGATCCGCAGGGCCAGCGGCAGCCGGGCGCAGCGCTCGGCGAGCACCACCGCGGCGTCGGGCTCGGCGTCGACCCGGCGGCCGACCAGCGCCGCCAGCAGGCGTACCGACTCGGCCAGCGGCAGCCGGTCGAGGTCCACCCGCCGTGCGCCCTGCCGGGCGGCCAGGCCGGGCAGTCGGTCGCGGCTGGTGACCAGCACGAAGCAGGAGGTCGTACCGGGCAGCAGGGGGCGGAGTTGTTCGACCGAGTTCGCGTTGTCCAGCAGCAGCAGGATCCGCCGGCCGGCGACGATCGAACGGAACCGGGCCGCCCGATCCTCCAGGGTGCCCCGCCGGTGCGGGTCGGCGCCGTCGAGCGCGTACAGAAAGCCTTCCAGGGCCTGCGCCGACGACACCTCGGTCTCGGCGTCGTAGCCGCGCAGGTCGACGTAGAGCTGCCCGTCCGGGAAAAGCTCCGCGACCCGATGGGCCCAGTGCACGGCGAGCGCCGTCTTGCCGACCCCGGCGGTGCCCGACACCACGGCCAGCGAGCCCGCCGATGCCGAGGTGCGCAGCAGTTCGTCGAGGGCGGCGAGCTCGCCGGCCCGGCCGGTGAAGGGGTACACATCGGCGGGGAGCTGCCGCAGCGGCCGTCGGGCCGTACCGCCGGCCGGGCCGCCGCCGGGCGCGGACGGCTCGGGCCGCGCGGCGCCCGCCCGCCGGATGCCGCCGCGCCCGGCGGCGAGGTCGTGCAACATCCGCCGGTACGCGCCGCGCCACTCGCCGAGGTCGACCTCGCGGTCGGCGTGCCGGGCGCAGACCCGAACGAAGTCCTCGACAAACTCCCAGGACGGTTTGGAGACCCCGGCGAGCTTGTCGCTGATGGTCGATCGGGGATACACCCGGCCGGCCTCGCGCAGCAGCTGCGTCAACAGTCGTACCGATGGCGCCCCGCAGTCTTCGCGGAACTGGCATAGCCGTTCGGCGAACGCCGACAGCGGTTTCTGGTCAGACACGCGCTCACGATAGGCATCGCGCGCCACCAACGGATCGAACGGTCCGCCGGGTACGCGGGCCGCTCAGTAGCTCACCTCCACCCCCATCTGCCGCCACGTCTGGCGGCCGACGAGCCCGTCCACGGTGATCCCCCGCATGCCCTGATACCAGCGCACGCCCGCCTCGGTCTTCGCCTCGAACACCCCGGTCGCCCGACCGCACCGCCGCTCCCCGACGAACCGCTGCACGAACTCCACGTCCGGCCCGCTCAGCGAGGCACGCAGGGTACGTGAGCCGGGTGCCCGGTTCGCCGGCGGCGCGGGAGCCGGCCGGGTCGCCGCACGCAGGGCCGCCACCGTACGCGGACCGACGACGCCGTCCACGGTGAGCCGACGCGCCCGCTGGAAGTCGCGTACCCAGGTCTCGGTCCTGGGTCCGTAGTCGCCGTCCACCGTGAGCTTCGCGCCGAGCCGGTCGGCGAGGGTCTGCAACTCGCGGACGTCGCCGCCCCGACTGCCCCGGCGCAGGATCCGGTCGCCCAGCTTCGGCACCGCCACGTCGACGATCCCCCAGGTACGGGTGCTCGCCTCCAGCGCCCGGTCGTGGCTGACGCTGACGTGCAGGTGCCGGTCGTGGGGGTTGCTGCCGGTGTACCGCGCCGCGTTGAAGTCGCGGGTCCGGCTCCAGATCGTCCGGTCGAAAATGACGTACTGGGTGGACGGGTGGGCGATGCACCTGCGGACCACCAGCATCGGGTCGATCCCGTCCCGGTCCACGTCCAGGGCGTTGACCGAACGGTTGTCGGTGTCCGGGTTGTGGTCGGACTGGGTGGCCTGGTGCGCGGGGTCACCGATCCAGCCGTCCGAGGCCCGGTCCCGGTGTGGCCAGCGCCGGTCGATCTCGTCCCGGAGCACCCCCAGCACCGGAGCCAGGTGGTACGCGGGAGCCAGCGCCGGCGGGGCCACGCCGGCGGGCGGTTCCTCCTCCTCGAAGAGGTCGTACTCGACCGGCTCCCCGATCCGGCTGCCCGGGTCGTCGTCCTCCGGAATCAACACCGATTCGGGTACGACCGTCATGCTCTCCATCACTCCTCCTCCTGCAACGGGAACTCGCCCGACTCCTGCGCCGGGATCTCGTCCGACTCCGGTCCCGTGTCGTCGCGGGGCGGGGCCGGCACCTCGGTCTCCAGCGGTTCGATGTCGGCGCGGACGGCGGTGACCTGCCACCAGAACGCGTGCGACGCGTCGGCGCCGTCCACGGTGCGGACCCGGAACTGCCCGGCGACCACCCGGGAGGCGGCGAGCGGCGACACCGGACCGTCGTCCTCGACGACCGGGGTGAGCTGGACGGTCCGCCCCTCCAGACGGGTCAGCGCCTCGAAGTACTCGGGCAGCTCGACCGTTGCGGCACCGCCGACCAGCCGTCCCTCGCCCCGGTAGTGGACGGCGTGCTCCGGCCCCTCCACCACCGCGTGCACGAGCTGACGTCGCGGTGCGGCCGGGTTGTCGAGCGGGTGGTCGATCACGAACGACTTCGTGGTGGCGGTGATGTGGCCACTCGGACCGTCCAGGACGATCCGGTGCGGCCCGCGGACCGGTCCGACGTAGACCGCGCCGGCCGCGTACAGGTCCCAGGTGGCGATGCCGCCGCCGCTGTCCGAGGGGATCCAACCCGGTGACATCTTCACGCCGAGGTTGCCGACGACTTCGAGGCTGTCGCCGACCCAGGCGCGCTTCGTCACCCGCAGCGAGCCGTCGTCCGCGCTCCCGTTTCCGACGGCGGCCACCTGCACGCCCTCGCCGCCGACCAGCGTGATCCGCTGTCCCCGCACGGTCACCCGGTTCGGCGCGTTGATCGACCGCTCCCCCGCACCGAAGTGGAGGTCGCCGTTGAGCCAGGTGGAGCCCTGCACGGCCAGGTCACCGCTGGATCCGGTCTCCCGGACCAGGACCAGCCCGCCGCTGCCCCGCAGCGCCACCTGCCCGTCGGCGTGCAGGTTGAGCCCGCCCCGCCCGGCGACCGTGTTCGCCCGCAGTTCCCGTACGGCGAGGTCGGCGTACGGCTTGCTGTGCAGCGGGTAGTCCGGCGACGGGCTCTCGTTCGACCGGTCGACCAGCTCGAAGCCCCGCCCGGCCCGGAAGGAGAGCTGCGCGTGCTGTACGCCCGGCCCGTGGAAGCCGAGCGCGGCGACCACCTGGTCCGGCTGCACCGGTACGCCCAGCAGGCTGCCCAGGTGCAGCATGCCCTGGCCGATCCGGAGTCGGTCCGTACCGGCCTGGGCGAACGCGATGACGTCCTCCGGGTCGTTAAGGTTGGCGATCCGCAGCACGGTGTTCTCACCGGAGGTGCCCGAGTAGCGGATGAACGCCTCGTCGCCGGTGAGCCCGGCCGGGAACTGGATGCCGGACTGCCGGTTGTCGCCGGTCGTCGGCACGATCGCGCCCGCCGGCACCCGGAGCCCGGCGGCCAGCCGGCCGGTGTCCCGTACGGTCACCGTTCCCTGCTGCCGGGTGACCTGGCCGAGCACGAGTTGGCGACCGGGGTCGGTCGGCGCGGCGGTGGTGATCTCGACCAGGCCCTGTTCGGTCCACCGGGTCTCGCCGGCCACCCCGCCCTCGGTACGGGTATCGGTCTGCGTCTGTAGGTAGCGCAGGACGACGTGGAACGTGCCGTCGCCGGGCAGGCTCATCCGGAGGTCCTCCGGCAACACGATGACCGAGCCGTCGACGTCGACCGCCACCCCCTCGCGTACCGTCACGTCGCTGCCGGTGGCGGCCAGGGCGAGTCCGCTGACCACGCCGACCGGCCGCAGCAGGCGGGCCGCGAGGTTCTGCCGGGACAGCAGGTAGTCGACCGCCTGGGTCAGGTCGGCGGCGCGCAGATACTGGTGGTCGTAGTACCGGGGCCGCGCCATCGGCAGCGGCAGGTTGTTCTTCCAGTTGATCGTCATTGCCTTCTCCGGGCGGATCGGGGATTCGGGGACGCGGCCGGGACGGCCGCCGTGGGGCGGTACGCGGTGCCCGGCTGCGACCGGGCGACGGGGCTCACCGGGGCGCTACGGCGTCGTGGCGCAGACCGCTGGACAGGTCGCCACCGGTGGCGTGCCGGGAGCGGCCCAGCCACAACCGCACCGAACCGTCCGACCAGCGGGCGAGCTGCCAGCGGCGGAGCACCCGCAGGCCGGCGCGGCCGATCTCCTCCTCCGGGATGGCGAGTTCCACCGGGCCGGCTCCGTCCGGGGCGGGGCGCCAGTCGAGCACCCGGCTGTGGCCGATCGCCGGCACCGGTGGCCCGTGCTCGGGGACGAGCTGGATCGGCACCCGGCGCAGCCGTACCCGGGTCGGATCGCCGTCCGGGGCGGTGGGTACGAGCGGCACCCAGTTCTCCGGCACCGTGCTGGCCAGCGTGTACGCCAGTTCCGGCACGCCCGGCCCCTCGGCCGCCGGACGGGGCGGTACGGCCGCGCGGCCGACCTGCGTGCTCCGGTCGATCGGCCGGCCGGTGGCGCCGGTGACCGTGGACTCGATCGCCCAGACCAGGTTGGCCATCTCGTCCCGGCCGAACCGGACCTCCTCCACCGGGTCGGAGTCGATGGTCGTCGGCGCGGTCGGCGGCAGCACGAGCAGTTCGGAGGGTTCGCCCGCGACCGGGTTCCAGGGCCGGAACAGCGCCCAGCCCTTGGCGTCCGGTGCGGGCGGGACCAGGGTCCGGACGCCGAACGTGTCGGTGACGATCAGCGACCGGATCCGGGTCGCCGAGCCGACCGGCAGCTCCAGCGGGACCACGAAGTGGTCGTTGGCGTAGACCAGTCCGAACTCAAGGAGGAACATCCGGGCCAGGTCGGCGGCGCCCGCACCGACCTGGGCCAGGTTGATCCGGGAGTCCTCCAGTTCCCAGAACCGGGTCGACGGCATGCCCGCGTAGCCGACCGGCATCGGCAGGGTGACCCGGACCAGGTCCGGCCGGTCCGGCGGCGGGGGCGTCTGGAGGGTCTCGTCGGGCCGGTGGTCGAAGTGGTACCAGTCGAGCCGATCGCCGTCGTACTCCCCGGCGGTCAGCACCACCTCCCCGTCCGGGCCGGCGGCGCCGATCGCGAACTCGTACTCCAGCCGTTCCCGCTGCCAGGCGGTCTCCTCGCCCGGCGCCATGGTGACCAGCGGGTAGAAGTCGGCCGGCGGCCAGGGCGGGGTCGCCGGCCGTGGGTCGACCCCGGGCGAGATCACCGCCGGCAGTTGCAGCAGGTAGCCGTCGGCCGGACCGGCCGGCCGCTCGGGCACCCCGAGCCAGCGCAACCAACCGGTGACCGCGCTCAGCACGGCCGCGTCGAGGGCGGGCGGCACCGGCACGTCCTGGGTGAACGTCCCGTCCGCGATCGCCCGGAGGAGCCGGTCGCCGTGCGGCACCCGGCCGGCGACCAGCCGCAGGAAGCCGGCGGTCTCCTGGTCGAGCCGCGACGGCGCGTCGGCGGGCACGGCCGGGACGGGATAGTGGGCGGCCACCACCGGACCGAGCGTCCCGGCCCCGGCCCCGGCCAGCATGCGGAGGAACTGCTGTCCGGTCTCGACGGAGAATCGCAGGTCGTCGGCGGTGTGGACGGACTCCCGCTCGACGTACGCCTCCAACGGGACGTCGGTCGGCAGCGGGACGACACCGCCCGAGCGCCCGCCGGGGCGGTACCGGGTGAACGGGGTCACCCGGGCCTGCACGCGGGCGGCGATCGGCGAACCGGCGTCCTCGCCGAGGAACTCGCCGAGCTGCCACTGCCGGGCCAGCAGCCACAGCGGGTCCGCGGTCCGCGCCTGGAGCGCGGGGCTCAGGTCGGCGCGGCGGGTCCGTGGCTCCAGCCGGGTCCAGGTGGTCACCGACGGCTGCGGCTGTGCCACGTCCGCCACGGTGGACACCGGTACGTCGTCCGGCGGCGCGGTCCGGAGGGCGGCGGGGTACGTCATCTCTTCTCCTCGTCGCTGGCCGCCCCGGCCCGGGGCAGCGCGTCCGGGGTGAGGTCGGTGGTGGTGCCCGGCTGGGTGACGTTGGTCGGCAGGTAGTACGCCGGCAGGAACTGCCCGCCGGCGCCGAGCGAGTCGACGTCGGTGACCCGGGCGATCGCCAGGTCGAGTGCCTCTTCGAGGGTCTGGACCAGTGCCGACGGTTGCCAGCTGGCGGCGCCGTCCGTACTGACCCCGAGCAGCACCGCCTGCGGCGCGGCGGCGGCCGGGGCGTCGTACTCGAACGTGAGGCCGGTCTGGGTGGTGACGGCCGGCACCGTCTCGGTCCACTCGTCGACCAGGAGGCCGTGCACCGGCTGGTGCGGGTCGAGGTCGCCGAGGGTCACCAGCACCAGCGACGTCGGGCGTACGTCGGGTCGGGGTGCCGACTCGCCGACCCACTCGTCACCGGGCCGGTACGGCAGCTGCGCGACCCGTACCCGCGCGGGTACGCGTACCGCGCCGCCGGCGTCGAGCACCTCGGCGAACGTCAGCACCTCCTGCAACCGCCCGACCGCCGGGCGGACCCGCCCGTAGCGGGTGAGCCACCGTCGTACCGGGTGCGGCGTACCGCCCTGGAGGTCGTCGCTGGCGGCGAGCGCGCCGGCGAGGACGGCCGGCTCCGGTGCCCGGCTGCGGGAGAGCACCGGTGCGTCCGCGCCGAGCAGCGCCCGGATCCGGGCGATCTGGAGGTCCCGCCGGTCGGCCGGGGGCGCGGTCGGGTCGTCGCAGTCGGTCTCCGGCACGCAGCCGCAGGCACCGGGCGGGCAGGGCGTACGACCCCAGGCCTCGGCCACCACCGCGCAGTGTTTGGCGATCCGGCGGGTCAGCTCGTTTCCGGCGTACCGGACCGCCTCGGTGAGCATCGTCGCCGTCTCCGGTCCCGGCGGTGGGAGTACGACCCCGACGACGCCGAAACCAGCCGCGGTACGGAGCAGCCGACGCGACTCCGCGTCGTCCGGGTCACTCACCGTAACGGCGTTCGGGCCGTTCTCCGCGACGGCGTTCGGGCCGTCATCGATCGTGGGTACCGGCTGGTCGAGGGCGCGCAGGGCCGAGGCGGTGGTCCGGGCGAGTTGCCACAGTTCGTCGGCCTCGTTGCGGGTGTGGTCGTCCACCTGCGGCGGCGCGTCGGGGTCCAGCCCGAGGTCGGCGGCGAGCAGTTGCCGTCCCCGGCCGAACAGGTCGCGCAGGGCCGCGACGGCGGTGAGGAAGTCGGCCAGGCTCACCGACTCCCCCGGTGAGCCGGAGACCGGCGCGTAGTTCAGTTCCAGCCGCCACTGCCGGGTCACCTGGGGCGGGGCGAATCCGGTCCAGGCGACGAGTTCGATCCGCCGGTCCAGGTCGGTGTCGGCCGGGGTGCCCGGATGCGGCGGGGCGGCGACGTGGTCCACCGCCGCCATGCCCAGGTGGTCCAGGGTCGCCGCGACGTACGGGGTGCGCGTCGTGCCGTCCGGCGCGTGCCAGCGCATCCGCCAGTACACCCGTGGGGCCGGCGGCAGCAGCGCGGCGATCAGCGCGTCGACCGCCCGACCGACGATCCGGGGCGCCTCGGTACGGGCCGCCGGCCAGTCGGTGCGTACCGCGCCGAACCGGTCGTCGAGGTTGAACAGCAGGGCGACCCGGTGCGTCACCGACACCCCGCTGCTCGGCGTACGGCTGAAGTGCAGTTCCGGCGCGGACCCGGCGGCTCCGGCGGCGGCGTCCAGTGCGGCGGCGGCCCGGTTCAGGTCGCCGGCGGCGAGCTGGTGCACCCCCTCGGCGAGCAGTGCGTCGCCGACCGCGTCGATGTCGTCGGCGATTCCGGCCAACAGTTCGCCCAGGGCGACCCGGACGGGGCCGGGCAGGAGGTCCAGCTCGGTGTCGAGGGCACCGGACCGGTGCAGCCGGTGCAGTTCGAGCCCGTCGGTCACGGCGGTCGACTCGATCGCGAAGTTGATCTCCGCTGGCCCGTCCGGCACCGGATCGACCCGGTGCGCCCGGACCGGCGCCAGCCGCCGGAACAGCGGCAGGTACTGGTCGAGCGGCCCCCGGGGGTGGTCATGCAGGCCGCGTTCGAAGCGGTAGCCGAGCAACGCGCCCATCGGCTGGCCGTCACGCAGACCGTCGAGCAGCCGCTCGGCGGTGCGGACCCGCCGGGAGGAGAGGTCCACCGCCACCGGGTTGTCGTCCCCGCCCCCGTGGGAGCGCCAGGCGCTGCGCAGCACGGCCGCGCTCACCGCCTGCTGCTGGGACGGCGCGTGCACGTGCCCGGCCCCGTCGGGGGCGGCCACCAGCTTCGCCGGGGCGTCGGTCGCCGGCACGTGCGCCGGCCGGTCGACCAGCACCGGCGGCGGCGCCGGCACCAGGTCGGTGACCCAGCCGTACGCCCCGACGTGCAGCCCGGCCGGCAGTTCGGCGGGACGGGTGGCGGTCAGCCGCTCCAGCCGTACGGTGGCGAGCGAGGTGATCCAGGCGTCGAGCCGGTGCGCCGCCAGCCCGAGCGTGCCGGCGACGTACCGTTCCAGGTCGGCCGGGTCGAGCGGCGCCGAGGTCGGCGGCGGGACCAGCGCGTCGGCCAGCGCGGTCAGCGTCGACCGGAGCCCGCGCAGCCCGGCGGTGACCTCCCGGTGCCGGTCGTCCCCGGGCGCGGCCCCGGCGAGGTAGTCACCCACGTCGAGCCCGCTGCCGGGGACCGGGACGGCCAGCCGGCGGGCGGTGGTGGCGGTCAGTTCGCGGGCCCGGACGTCGACCAGCTCCGGCTCGGGCAGCTCGGCGGCGGCCGGCAACCCGGCCAGCGCGGCGAGCCGGTCGGCCGCCGCCGAGTGCTCGGCGAGCAGGGCGACGCGCAGCAGCCGGTAGAACAGCGGCACCGGGAGGTCCGGCGCGGGGCTCGGCGGAATCCGGTCGCCGCGCAGCGGCATGGCGGCGAGCGCGACGAGGTAGTCCCGCACCGCGATCGGATCCACCGTCCCGGCCCCGTCGGACGCGGACGAGCCGAGCGGCGGGGTGCCGAGCGGCGGCGTGCCCAGCAGCGGGGTGCCGAGCGCGAAGGCGTCCTTGGCGAAGACGGCGAGCGAGAGCCGGGGATCGGTCTCGCCGGCCAGCCCGAGGGCGGCCAGCAGGGCCCGCGCCGGCTCCACCACCTGCTCCTGCCAGGACGCGTCCAGGTTGAGCCGACAGAACCGCCACAGCCAGCTCACGTACTCGTTGCCGAGCACGCTGCGGGCCCGTACCTCCGCGATCCGGGCGTCGGTGGCCAGGATCTCCAGCATCGTCCGCTCCGGGTCGTCAAGTCCTGGACGGATCCGGGGGGCGGGTTCGGCGAGCCAGACCCGGCGCCACAGGTTCTCCAGCGCGGTGACCGCCCGCCGCTGCGCGGGGCCGGTCTCCCGCCAGCCGTGCAGCGCGGCGACCGGCAGCAACCCGTACGGCTGCGACCCGATCCGCAGCGTCGGCAGCGGCCCCTCCGGGTGTACGTGGGCGACGAAGTGCTCGCGGATCCGCTCCTGCTCGGCCGGGGTGGCGACCGGCAGCAGGTGCCGCAGGGTGTTGCCGAGGCCGGGGTGCCACAGCGCGTGCCGGACCAGCCGCTCCATCGCTCGCTCGTCGAGGTCGGCGCCGGCGGCCCGGGCCAACGCGGTCGGGGCGCCGGGCCGGGCCGCCCGGCGGCGTGCGGCGACCAGGTCGTCGACGAGGCCGTCCGCCGCCAGTGGCAGCGCCAGCGCCCGGCTGGCCAGGGCCGCGGCGTTCTCGTTCGCCGGACCGGTGCCGCCGGGCACCGCGTCGGCGGCGGTGACCCGGGCGACCGGGGCCCGGACGGGCACGCTCACCGTCTCGGTGTTGTTGGTAGGGGTGCCGGGACGCAGGAAGGCCAGCCCGTCGGTGGCGGCGTGTGCCTCCAGCAGGCGGTGCAGGGACCGGGCGGAGACGTCCGGCGGGGCCTGCGTGTCCACTCCGAACACCAGCAGCCGCTCCACCGGCCGGGGTCGCCCGCCGGCGTCGGTGGGCACCCCGATCGGGAAGGCCATCCCGGCGGCGACCGCCGCCGCGTAGTCGACCATCCAGCGCATCCCGTCGTCGACCGGCGGCAACCCCGGCACCGGGTCGGCGGGGGCGGGGGCCGGCGGCTGTCCGGGGAGCACCGGGGTCAGGCCGACCGCCGGGTCCCGGGTGACCGGCTGCGAGGTGCCGGTGAAGAGGACCCCGTCGGCGGTCCGGCCGACCGCGTACCACCGGGTCGGCAGCAACCGGGCCCGAGCCGGCTCGGTCCAGGACGCGGCGCGGGACAGCGGGTCGGGCAGGGCGCCACCGGCGTCCGGCTCCAGCACCCGGGCGATCCAGCCGGCCCGCGCCGCGCCGAACCGGCGGACCAGGTCGGTCCAGGCGATCTCGGCCGCGGTCGGACCGCCGGCGGCCACCTCCATCCAGTACGTCCGCCCGGCCGCCTCCTCCGCCTCCGTCAGCCCCGGCTCGTGGCTGTCCACGTGGATCTGGTCGGGAAAGACCCGTACTCGCAGCGTCGCGCCGTCGAAGCGGGTCTCCAACCGGACCGGCAGCAGCGCCACCGGATACCAGGTGGAGAGTTGCCACGGGGTTTCGGTGAACGCGCCGGAGAGCCGTGGCGGTTGCGCCGCCCGCTCCCGGGCCACGCTTCGGCGCCGGGCGCGTGTGCTGGTCATGACGGGTCCTCCGGGGTGAGTAGCAGGTCGCTGGCGTGACGGGCGAGCAGGACGGGGCGCTGGAGCACCACCCGAGCCATGTCGGCGGCGGTACGGCCGAAGACCGCGCCCTGCACCGGCCCGGTGGGCAGGCCGGGCGCGACCACCGGGAGGAACCGCGCGTCGTTCGGCAGGTGCCCCCAGTGCAGGTCGTCCCAGCGCTCGACCGGCTCCGGCGGCTCCGACGGTGGCCACTGCCTCGGTTCCAGGTCCAGGCCGAACCGGGCCGCGGTCGGCTGCTCCCGGAGCAGGAAGAAGTAGCCCGGATCGCCGCCGGGTCCGGGGTCGCCCCGCGCCTCGTCGGCGGTGAACGGGAAGCCGAAGAGCAGCAGGTCCGGGGAGAGCCAGGCGTTGAAGATCGGCGGCAGGTCGTCGCCGACCGGCTCCCGCCGGTCGCCGGCCCAGGCGGCGCGACGCATGGTGACCACCGTCGACGGGAAGCGGCGCAGCACCTCACCACGGATGACCAGCACCAGCGACTGTTCACCGGGCGCACCGACCGCGGTCAGGTGGGTGCCGAGCGGGCCGTGGCGCCAGGCGTCGTCGGTCAGCGGCGGGATGTCGGTCAGCGGTTGACCGGCCGACATCGCGCCCCGGACGTCCCAGAACTGGCGGAACCAGGTCTGCCTCGGGTCCGCCGGGAAGCCGCGCCAGAGCAGTTCCCGGCTCATCTCGTGGTTCAGCCCGACCAGGAACGCCTCGATGAACCGGGGGTTCGCGGCGAGCGCGGTCATCGTCTCCGGTGCCACCGCCGGTAGGTTCGGCGCGATGTGCTCCTGCGACAGTCCGCGCAGCAACTCGTACGCGGGCACGTCGAAGGTGACCCCGGCGAGCAGCCGGCGCAGCGGGTCGCCGCTGTCCGGAAGCGCATGCTCCAGGGACCTCCCGTCGATGCTCAACCCGGCCAGCACCTCGCCGGGAACCGCCGTCTCCGGACGTACGGCGGCCCGAACGGCGTACGCGGCCGGGGTCAGCGCAACCCGCTCCGGTCGCGGGTCGTGGGCGAGCGCCTGCACCGGTCCCAGCCAACCCTGGTGCGCCGCGGCGGCGACGATGAACCGGTCGCCCATGACGGCCCGGTCGGCGACCAGGTCGGGGCGGAGATCGCCGAGGAAGAGGGCGCAGCCACGCCCGGTGACCGGCTCGACCAGCCCGGGGGTGAGCTGCGGGCGGCTCCACCGCACCGGCACGCCGCCCGCGTCGAGGTCGAAGCCGACCTGGGTGGTCAGCGTGCCGGTCCCGGAGCGGTACGACACCACGACGTCGGGCCGGCGGGTGCCGGTCAGGTCCGCCACGGCGGCCCCGGCGGCGACACCGGCCGCGACCGCCGCCTGGTTGTCGACCGGCCGGGGGCCGCTCCAGGCGTCGGCGGCGACCCGGCCACGGCGGTTGATGCCCCGGCCGGTGTAGTACCGGGCCATCGGTTGCCCGGCGCCGTCGCGTCCGGCGACGAAGACGAACAGGTCCGGGGTCAGGTCGTCGGTCATGTCCACCACCTGGATGCCGAGCGACCCGACCAGGTCGAAGGTGTCCGGGAGGGGCTGCGAGTCGCTCCAACCCCGGGTGACCCGGCCGGCCGGGTCGAGCCCCCAACCGACCCGGTAGTAGACCCGGCCGGTGCCGGCGGTCGGCTCGTTGACGGCGTACCCGACGACGAGCTCGGGAACGCCGTCGCCGTCCAGGTCGATGACGGTGGCGGCGACCGGGCCGGCGTACCGGCTGACCGGGTCGGGCAGCGGGTGGGGACCGGTCCAGGCGGTGGCCGCGCCGTCCGGGGTGAGTCCGGTACCGACCCAGTAGGCCAGGCGCCGGCTCGCGGTGGCCGGGTCGGCGAGCGCCGCCACCGCGAAGAGTCGCGCCGGGACGTCGGCGGTCGGCGCGGCGACCGTGACCGCGCCCCCGTACGCCGGCCCCCCGGTACCCGGCCCGGTCGCCGCCGGGGTGAGCAGGTTCTCCCGCAGCGTGCCGTGCTCGTCGAAGTGGTGCACCGCCTGGGTCCGGAACACGCTCTGCGTCCCGTCGTCCACCTGGTACGCCACCAGCAGCGACGCCAGCAGGCCGATCGGCGGCGGGTACGGGTTCTGGTCCGGGGGCGGGGCCGGGGCGGGGGCGTCGTCCCGGCCGGCGCCGCGCGGATCGGCGGGCAGCCCGTGATCCAGCCAGCCCTCTCCCCGCTGCCCCCACCGGTACGCCGCCATCCCGCCGGCCGCGGTGCGGACGAAGATCTCGCCGTCGCGCTCGTCGCCGAGCACCGGACCGGGCCGGTGCGCCGCGATGCCGCTGGCCGGGCGGTCGAACTGGTCGGTCCAGTACCAGATGGTGACCGTCGGTTTGCGGTCGTCGGGCATGCTGGACCGGCCGTACAGCCGCAGTTCCGACGGCACCCCGTCCGGGTGCGCCAGGACCAGCATCTCCGGCCGCTCGCTGAGCGAGCTCGTCGTCGTCTGCTGGGCCAGCGAGACGATCCGCAGGCTCCGGGGCGGCGGCCCGTTGAACTGCACCCGACCGTGGGCGCGGTGGTCGTCGCCGCTCATCGACGCGGTGACCAGCTCGCCGTTCGGGGTCAGGTAGGCGAGACGGTCCACGCCCTGGTGGTCCCGGTGCTCGCTCGCCGGCGAGCCCCAGACCGGCGGATTCGCCATGCACAGGCTCCAGGTCCCGGTGTACCGGAACAGCCGGCCGGCGGAGGTGGCCACGTAGACGCCTCCGGGTAGCGGGCGCGGGGAACCCCACAGCCGTTCCCCGTCCGACAGGGCCGGACGGCCCAGCGCACTCCAGGTCCAGGCGGCCGGGTCGAACCGGTGGAGTTGGCCGTCGGCGCCGAGCTGGTGGACCCGGCCACCGCCGGTGGTCGGCCGGCTGGCCGTACCGCCGGGCGGGCCACCGCAGTCGACCCAGATCCAGCGGTCGCCGTCCCAGCGGCGTTCGAAGAGCCGACCGCCGCTGGTCCCGACGTAGATCCGGTCCGGGGGCAGCGCGGCGCCCGAGGTGGTCACCGAGGTTCCCGGTGGCCGGCCGTGGTCCCGCCAGACCCAGCTTCCGCCGAGCCGGCGGTGCTCGAAGAGCCGACCGTCGCGTCCGGCGACGAAGTAGCGTTCGCCACCGGACGGGTCGCCGCCGAGTAGGTCACCGCCGTTGCTGGCGATGTCGGTGACCGGGTCGTCGGTCGCGGCGGCCCGGACGCCGGCCCGGGGGCGCGGCGCGATGGCCCGGACACCGGCCGGTGGGGTGGCGAACCGGGCGCCCGGCCGGGGCGGCAGCGCGCCGACCCGCCACCACGGATCCGCCGCCGCCTGCCGGATCAGCTCCGGGGTGATCGCGTCGACCCCGGCGCCGAGCAGGTCGTCGAGGACGGTGCCACCGATCGGCATCCGGGCCGGGGGCACCGCGGCCAGCCCGCCGGCCAACCGGGACAGGGCACTGGGCCCGGGGGCGGCGGCGAGCCCGGTCCGCTCGGCGTCGGGGCGTACCCGTCGGGCCAGCGGGCCCCGGGGCCGGGCCAGCCGGCGGAACGGGGCCCCGGTCGCCGCCCGCGCGCCCTCGTTGCCCGCCAGCAGGTCGGCCAGCGACTCGGCGTTGGCGGCGACCGGGCCGGCCGCCAGCGACGGCGGCGGCGCGGCGACGAGGTCGTGCACCGGCCGGGTCAGGGCCAGGACCTGGTCGTCACCGAGTACGCCCCCCGACGCCTCGGGGTCGACCCGCTTGCCGAACAGCGCGGTCGCGGTGTCCCGGGCGGCCTGCCCGCGCCGCAGTTGCTCGTTGACCTGCCGAAGCTGGGCCGCCCGCTCCCACGCGGCGGCGGCCAGTTCCTCCTGGTGCTTCTGCACCACCTGGGTGCCGAGCCCGGCCGCGGCCCGGTACCGGGGATCGAGGTTCAGCCCGGCCAACCAGACCGGCTCGGCCCCGGGTGGCGGCACCCGGCCCTCCGCAAGGTGGATCTGCCCGTAGAGCGGTGGGGTGAACCAGTCCTCGACGTGTTCGAGCAACTCGGCCATCCGGGCCTGCCAGGGCTGGGCGACCGCCGGCTGCCACACGTCCGGGGTCATCGAGGGCGAGGCGAGCGCACCCTCGAAGGCGAGCACCGACCGGCCCGACTCACCGGCCGGGGTGATCTCCGGCAGGCCGCCGCCGGCGGCGGAGACGTCCACCGGCCGCCGGCCGACGTCGGCCGGGAGCGCTCGGGCCCGCAGTCGCCGGGCCAGCGACTCGAAGTCGCCATCGGGCCCGGTGCGGAACGTCCAGTGGTGGTAGACCGGGAGCAGCACCGGGCTGTCCGGGTCGGTGTCCCCGCCGCCCCAGGCCGGTCCGACGTCGTCCGCCTCGACCGGCAGCCCCAGTCCGGCCCGGACCCCGGCGTCGAAGGCCGGTACGACCGCCGCCAGGTAGTCGGTGTCCGGCCCGAGCCGGCGCGGGCAGATCAGCCGGGACAGGTTCCGCTCCGGATACTTCGCGATCGTGACCGCCACGTCCTCGTCCGCCGAGGCGACCAGCACCTGGGCGTGCGCCCAGGCCCACGAGTCGGCCAGGTCGGGCAGTTCCCCGACGATGGTGGCGAGCCGGGGCAGCGCCGCACCGGGCGGTGTCTCCAGTCGACCCGTCGGCCCGATCGGAACGACGACCAGCACCAGCCACGGTTCGAGCCGGCCCAGCGGGTCGGGTCGGGCCGGGGTGTAGAGCCAGGGCAGGTCGGGGCGGTCGAACTCGATCGCCGCGAACGCGGTCACGTCGACGTTCTCCGCACCGGAGGCCGGGTAGCCGCGGATGATCTGCCGGGCGTCCAGCGCGATGACGTCGCCGGGGCCGTACAGGAAGGCGGGGGTGTCGCTGTCGACGGTGACCGGGTCGGCCGAGCCGTCCGAGTGCGCGGCCTCGACGCTGACCGTGAGGGTCACCTCGGCTCGGGCCGGAAGCCGGCCGGTGGGTAGAGCGGGATCGGAGATCAACCGGGTGACGCCGTCGCGCACCCAGGGGAGGAATCGGAGGCCACCCATGTCAGGACACCTTCCGGGGTGTGGTGAGGGCGATGGTCGGATACGGGACGGTGACGGTGCGCCGGCGGACCAGCCGGGCCCGGTCGCCGCCGGGGGCGAGCGCGGCGGCCTGCGTCGCGCTGGGCAGTGCCTCGGCCGTCGTCCGGGCGGCCGTCCGGGCGGCCGTCCGGTCGCGGCGGCCCGATCGCGGCCGCGGACCGGGCACCCAGGACGGACCGGCGTCGGCCACCCCGAGACCGAGACCGCCGAAGCGGGCGGTCCCGGTGGTCCGGGTACGGGCGTTCGCCGCCGGCCCGGTCGAGGCGAAGAGGGTGAGCAGCCGGTCCGGCTGCCGCGCGGCCAGGGCGGTCACCGGCCGGGCCGGCATCGGTCGACCGCCGTCACCGGGATCGTCGATGATCACCCGGTCCCATGCCTCGTCACCGGAGAGCCCGGCGAAGACCGTGCTCTGCGGGTCGGGCAGCGCGGTGCCCTTCGGTAGGGACACCGTCGCCCCGGCGGGCAGCCGCTCGAAGCCGGGGACGGTCAGCTGCTCCTCCGGGGTGAGGTCGCGGAACTGTCCGGGGGCGAAGTCGTCGGTGAGCGGATCGCCGAGTTCGCCGGTCACCCCGCCCTCGCCGCCGGCCCGGACCTCAACCAGGCGGAACCGGTTCGGCCCCTCGATCCGGGAGGTGCCGAACCGTTGCAGGTCGACGTCGAACGGGAGCACGTTCTGCCGTACGGCGAGGGTGGCGTCCGGGGCCAGCACCAGCACGTCCGGCGCGGCCCGGACCGGCTGCAACGTGACCGGTTCGCCGCCGACCCCGGTGTACCGGACCTGCCAGGTCCGCGGGTTCTTCAGTGTCCCGGCGAGCAGGCCGGTGACGTTGAAGGAGACCGGTTCGCGGTCGGCCGTCTCCTCCCCGCCGCTCAGGTCCCACCGCGTCGACACGTCGATGAAGAGGAGCTTGAACCGCAGTTCACCCCAGAACCGCCACAGGGCGGGTCCGCTGACCCCGAGTATCGCGGTGACCGCGAGTAGTTCGGTGCCACGGAACTTGACCGACAGTACGGCGCCGACCTCCAGGTTGAACCAGAACGGGTCAAACTGGACCAGGGCGTCGAGCCAGGCCCGGCCCTCGACGAGGAACCCGGCCGCCTCGAAGCGCGCGAACGCCTCGCCGCCGAACTGGAGGCTGTTGCCGGTCAGCGCCAGGTATCCGGAGATCGTGACGCCGTTGCCGCTCTTGCCGTCGATGCTCTTGCCGTCGCCCACGACCACGACCGTGAGCCGTTTGAGCCTCGGGAACCGCGCCGGGTACGGCATCCGGGGATGGAACCCGCCGATCGCGAGCGTGAAGTGGTCCCGCTCGCCCCAGCCGGCGCGCAGGGCCATCTCGCCGCTGACCGGCCGCCCGAACAGTTTCGAGTCGGCCAGTCCGGCGTCGAGGCTGACCTCCTTGCGGTCGATGTCGTACACGCCGGCGATGTGCAGTTGGAGTTTGCCGAGCTTCCCGAGGTCGATCACGAGCTTGCCGAGCAGCAGGATGCGCACCGGCGCGGGGAACTCGACCAGTACGGCCAGGTCCACCGTGACCTTGCCGCTCAGGAAGTCGAGCCGGGCCATGGCGCCGATGACCGTGCCGCTCGGGTCGACCGGGAAGAGCCGACTCAGCGTGGCGACGATCTCCGGGGCCCGGCCGACCGGGTCCTCCGGGAAGAGCAGGTGGTCGAGGGTGCCGGCGCGGGCCGCCTTGCCGATCTCCTCCGGGTTGCTGCGCCGGTTGTGCCCGAACACCACGCCGAGGCCGGTGAGCGAGATTCCCCAGAAGAGCATCAGCCCCGGGGACCATTGGACGCTGCCGACGGCGAGCAGCGAGAACGTCTCGTCGCCGTCGGCCTCGATGATCCGGCTGCCATCGGTGTTGCGGGTGTTCAGCACCGCGATGAGCTGCACCTGGAAGCCGCCGGTGGTGGAGCCGTTCTCGTTGAAGTCGATGGCGAGCTGCAACGCGCCGGCGTACATGCCCCGGGGCTGGTCGCGGAAGAGGTAGCCGCCGCCGCGCAGGAAGCCCTGGTCGAAGTGGAGGCTCATGCCGTTCGGCGGCTCGAACCGGGGCGCCAGGTCGGCCGCGCCGAGGTTCCCGACCGGGGCACCGTCGTCCGTGCCGGGCGGCAGCGCGGACGGGAAGGTCAGGTCGGCGCGGATGCCGATGTTCGATATGTTCGCGCTGAACGGGCCGATCTCGGCCTCTACGTGAGTGGTGAGTATCAGGCTGACCCGGCCGGCCGCGCTGTCGCCGACGAGAGCGATCCGCAGCCCCTTCAGGTGCACGCCCCACCGGCTCAGGTGCATCGGGTACTCGGCGGTCAGGGCGGCGGCACCGGCCAGGTGCAGTCCGGTCCGCAGCGACCAGCCGAGGCCGAGGTCGAAGGCGATCCGCAGCCCGTCCGCGGGCAGCAGCTTGCGGAGCAGCCCGTCCCCGTCGCCGGGCTGCACCACGAGTTCGGCCCGTCCGGCGCGGAGCAGCAGCGCGATGTCGTCCCGTCCGGTGCCGAGTGTCGCGCGGGCACCGAGCACGAGCTGTCCGATCGCCAGGTGACTGCCGTCCGGGGCGCCGAAGACCCAGCCCGCCTCGTCGGCGGCGGCGATCCGGGCGACCTCGGCGGCGAACCGCACCTCGGACTCCTCGCCCGCGACGGTCACCCCGGCCGAGTTGATCGCGATCAGCGGGCCGGACCCGCTCAACTCGGTGGCGACGTTCCACGACCCGATCGCGCCGGTCACGTTCACCTCGCCGGCCGGCGCCAGGATCACCGTGAGCAGGCTGTCCCACGAGGCCAGCCCGAGGTTGAACCCGCCGCTGATCCTGGGCGTCCAACCGGCGTCCAATGCCGTCGACGGCGGTTCACCGGTGGCCGTACGCGGGCCGGAGAAGCGGACCCGGAGCAGGGCGTCGGCGAGCCGTCGACCCGCCTCGCCCTGGTCCGGACCGACGTTGGGAACCACGCCGTACGACGCCTGCACGCCGAGCGCGCCGAGCAGGCTCGCGAGCCGGGGCAGGATCCGCCCAGCCATCTTCTCGACCTTGGTCTGGGTGTCCCAGCCCTCCTTCGCGTACAGGTCGACGAAGTACGCCTCCGGGTCCCCGATCACGTCCGCGATCCGGTCCAACCGCAGCTCGTCGCGGCGGCGGGGCAGCCGGATCGGATTCTCGCCGGCCGGCAGGGCCGGGCTGGGATCGTGCTCGGCGGCGGGGACGAGCAGGCCGAGCAGGGTCAGTAGCGGCAGCGTCCACGGCACCCGGTCCCGCAGGTAGACCAGGATCAGGTGGTCGACCAGGTCGTCGGCGAGTTCCTCGGCCAGGCCGTCGAACTCCGGCAGCTTGCCCTGGAGTGCGGGCGGCAGCGCGCCGAGTTTCCCGAACGCCTCAGCGGCGGCGCCACCCGCCCCGATCAGGCCGCTGAGCGAGTCGGCGTCGGCCAGCGCCTCGCTCAGCGCGTCCAGCGTCGGTTCGATCGTCGCCACCCAGTCCTGCACCGCGGCCGCGTCGTCGCCGGTGACGGCCAACAGGTCCCAGCCGAGTGCCCGCATCAGCCGCACCCGCCGCCACGGGTCCACCGCGGCCAGCACCGGCGCGGCCACGGCCAGCAGCTCGCCCCAGAGCACGGCGAGCGCGTTCCGGCTCGCCCCGGTCTCCTCGTCGGTCATCCCGACCCCTCCTCTCCCGTCCACACCGCTCGGTCCTCGTCCGTCCCCGCCCGCCGGTCCTGCCTCAACCACACCGGCGCGATCCCGCCGCTCACGCGACGAACCGGGGCAGGCCGGTGGTGTCCAACCGCAGTGAGCCGCGCAGTGCCGACAGGCCCGGCTCGACCGGCTCGCCCGGCTCGGTGCCCAGTTCCTCGACCGGTAGCCGGTAGTCGAGGCCGTCCGGCCACTGCGGCCAGGACCGCACCCCGGTCAGCGCCGCCGCCACCTCGGCGTCGGCCCCGGCGACCTCGCCGAGCGCGGTGATCAGGGCCTGCTCGTGCGCGTCGGCCCAGCCGGTCGGCGGGCCGGAGAAGTCCGGGCCGAGGGCGCGCGCCCGAACGAGTACGGCCCGCAGCGCGCTGCCGGCACGCGGCACGATCCGCTGCGTGTTCGGCTCCCCGTCCTGCGGCGTACCGAGGGCCACGAGTTGGTCGGCGCGATACGCCTGCCAGCAGGCGAGCAGGGCGACCGCCCGTTCCGAGGTGAACAGGTCGCCGACGCGTACCCGCCGAGGCTTGTGATCCGCACCGGGTACGTCCGGCACGCTGCGCCGCGCCACGTCCGGCGGATCCCAGGCGGTGCCGAGCAGGTCGTGCAGACCCTGCCGGGCGAACTGCCAGATGGACCGGCGTACGCCGTCGTGGGTGCGCAGCGCCAGGGTGAACCGGTGCACCCAGTGCCAGCCCCGCAGCGGCAGCACGTCCGGCCAGCCCTCGATCACGACCGGGGTGCCCGCGTCCGGCCCGGTGAGCCCCATCCGGGCCCGCAGCACCCGCAGTTCGGGAAGGAGCAGCGCGGCGCCGTCCTTGCCGAATCCCGGGGTGCCGACCAACCCGGCCAGCCCACCCAGGGCGTCGTACGCGTCCCGATCGGTGGCGCGCAACGCGGCCAGCCAGGCCCAGAACTGGCCGGGTTCGGCGCGCAGGGTGAAGGGCGGCGGGTTCACCGGCGGTGCCGGGCGGGGCCCGTCGGCAGCCCAGCCGTACGGGCCGACCCGCAGCAGCGCCCGGTCGTCCCCGTCGACCACGTCGAAGTAGCCGCCGGTCGAGCCGGGCCGGGTGTTCTCGGCGACCGCGCGCAGCACCTTGAAGGTGGAGAGCTGGCGCCCGGCAGGCTCGGCGATCGCCGGATTGTTGCTCCCGGCGTTCGTGACGAGCACCCGCAGCGACGGTCCGGTCACCTGCCCGTCCGGGCGGGGCAGCAGGTGCTCCGGGAGCAGCTCGGAGACGGGTTCGACGACCGGTCCCGCCCATTCCGGCTGGTCGGGCCGGCTGTTGCGGACGCCCAGCGCAATCAGCTCGGGATGGTTGGTCGGGGCCGGCCCGGCGTCGGGCGGACGTCCGGTCACCACCCGCGCGTAGAGCCGCTGGTCGGCCGGCAGGTCGACGTCGGAGCGCCAGACGTTCGGCGCCGCCAGGCGCTGCGGGGTGCGGCCGGCGACCTGCCACGACTCCACCACGACCGGGGCACGCCAGCGCTTGTCCAGCCAGTGTTTGATGGCGACCTGGGTCGGCAGGTCGGCGAACCCGTGGATCGGCCCGAGGTAACGCTCGGCCTCGGGCACCTCGACCGGCTCCAGACGGTCGGAGTAGCGGGCGGCGGTGTCGCCGGGCCGCTCGTACGCGACCCGGTCCGCGCGGGCGTGGGTCTGGAACTCCCGCACCGCCCAGTACGTGTGCAGGTCGTACTCGCCGGGCTTCGGCTGGTGGTCGAAGCCGAGTTCGGCGAGTTCGGACTGCAACCGGTCGACCAACTTCTCGATGACCGGTTCGGCCGGCCGGTCGACCCCGCCGTAGCGCGCGGGCTTCGGTTTCGCCGGGTTCTCCGGGTCCGGGTCCTCCGCGTCGCGGTCGTCGGGGTGGAGGACGTAGCCGCCGTACGGGGCCGGGGTGAGCAGCGAGCAGCCGTAGCCGAGGTCGACGGTGTGGGTGGTCAGCGGCGCCGGGCGGCCGTCCGGGGCGTACCACCAGAGTCGCTGGGTGGCCGTCTTGCCCTGTCCGGTCGGCCAGGTGAAGCGCAGCTCGCCGAGATTGTTGTGCCCGACGATCTCCCGGCCGGTGCCCCAGCGGCCGAACCACTTCTCCAGGTTGCCGGCCGCGGCGGCGTACTGGTCCAGTTTCTGTCGGGGTGTGAGCCCGTCCGGATCCAGTACCGGTTGCGCCGGCTCGTCGCCCGGCGCCGCCGGGTCGCTCTCGTCGTGCCGGAGGAACTGGACCTGGACGCTCCACTCCGGCGGCTCGGAGAGCAGTTTGAGCCCGTCGAGGTCGCCGACGGCGGGGCGGCCGTAGGCCCACCAGCCGACCCCGACGCCGGCCCCGGCGTCGGCGGCCACCGCGACCTCGGTCCCGACGTGGCGCCGCTGCCCCTCCTTCCCCCTGTCCTCGTTGGCCCAGCCGACCAGGTCGAGTCGGCGCTGGACGTCGAGCACCGGGGCGTAGCCGGTCACGTGCAGCAGTCGGGTCATCGACGCCTCGTTGCGCAGCGCGCTGGAGACGAAGCCGGCCAACACCCCCTCGGTCCGGTTGATCCCCTCGAACGGCTTCGCCGGGTCCGGTCCGCAGGCGTAGGGCAGCGTCGCCGAGTACCGGATCCGCTCGGCGAACCCGAAGTGGATGTCGCCACCGAGCAGGACCACCCGACGCCGCCGGATCCCGTCCGGGCCGGGTGGCGCGGCGGAGAGCAGCCGGCCGAGGAACTTGTGCAGGGCGGCTTCGCTCTGCATCCAGGCGTCGTCCAGGTCGGCGCCGTACCGGCCGAGCGGGACCTGGGCCAGCGGTTGGATCACCCGCTCCAGCAGCGGCATGCCGAACAGCGCGATCGGCTGGGCGAGCACGGTGAGCGCCTCGTCGTCCAGCACCCCGCCGCCGGTGAGCATCTCGTTGAGCGGTTGGTCGGCCAGCAGCAGTCCGCCGGGCTTCGTACCGGTCGGGAACTCCCGCCAGGTCCGGGTGTCCAGGGCGATGAGCTGGTACTTCGGCCAGGTCACCGTGAAGTGGTAGACCAACGCTCCGGTCGGCCGGAGCATCCGCCCGTCCGCGTCGACCCCGGTCGGCAGCCCGAGCCGGGTGCAGAGCCGCAGGTCGTCGGTGGGGTTCGGCGCACCGAGCCACCCGCCGAGCGCGGCCAACATCTCCCGTCCGGGTTCGCCGGCCGGGCCGGACTCGGCGAACCGCGCCGGGTCGTTGCCCCAGGACTGGAACAACGCGTACGCGGCCAGCGCGTTGCGGACGATCCGGCGGCCCAGCGGCGCCTCGACGACCGCGTTGGTGACCCAGGCTCGGGTCATGTTCCAGTCGTCGCTGACCTCGTGGTCGTCGGCGACCATGTAGGTCGGCACGTTGGCGAGTTGCCGACGGACCGCAGGCAGGCCCTGCTGGAAGATCCTGAGCTGCAATGCCTGCTCGTGCCAGCGCCGGAAGCGTTCCACGATCGGCCGCTGCGCCGCCGTGAGCGTGTACGGCCGCCCACCGATCAGCTGGTCGTAGAGGGTATCCCCGGCCGCGCGCCCCTGCGGGTCCTGGAGGATGCGGGTTTCCACCGGGAAGACGTCCTCGAATCTCGGGTACGTCGCGGGCCAGGGCTGGTCGGACCAGACCAGCAGGTACATGCAGACGTACTCGCGCAGCGACATCAGGTGGCTGTCGGCCTGGTGCGTGGTGAACCTGGCCGTCGCGGTGAGCGCGGGGGCGCGCAGGCCCGGCGGGAACGTCCGGTCGGTCGGCTGGTTGGTGGTGCTGACCGGGAGCGCCTCCGGGCCCATGCCGAGGCTGTCGGCGATCCCGGGCCGGGCGGGCACGGCCGGCTCCCCGGGCCGGGCCGGCACCGCGCTGTGCCCCTGGATCATCGCCAGCAGCACGTCGGCGACGTTGTCGGCGTAGATCTGGTCGCCGGTGAGGACGAGCTGGTGCGGGCGTTGGTCCGGGTCGCCGACCGCCTCGGCGATGATCGGGTCCAGCGCCGGGAAGGCGTCCATGCCCTCGCCGAGCGGGTTCCGGCACGAGCCGTGGAAGATCCGGAGTCGACCGGGTTCGGCCGGCGGGGTGGCGAAGCTCGGATACCTCGGTACGGAGGCGCCGGCTCCCGGCTGCGCCGCGTAGGTCAGCACCCCCAGGGCCTGGTCCGGGGTGGCGGCCACCACGGTCGGGTCCAGCAACGAACCCCAGGTGCCGGCGGAGCCGGAGAAGGCGAGGTCGTAGCCGTACAGCTGGCCGGGGCGCAGCGTTCCGGTGGCCTGGACCGCGACCACGTACAGTCCGTCGCCGAGCCGCCGCGCGGCCCGGCTTCCGCTGGCCACCACCGGCCCACGAGCCGATCCGGCAGCCTCGAAGATCGTCAGCGTCACGATGCAGGCGGCGCGGACGGCGACGAAGACGGTCACCCCGACCGGGTCGACCCGGCGCAGCATCGGTCCACAGACGACAAACGGTGGCGGGCCGGCGGCGGCGTCCAGGGTGGACGTCTCGGCGGCGGGGACCTCGCTCAACACGGTTCCCCGGCTTTCTGCGGCATGGTGCACTCCCGTCACTACGACAAACTCGGAACGGCTTCGGGGCCGGCGGCGTCACCCGGTCCGGGCCGGGCGTGGCGGATCGGGCGGAGGGCGGCACCGAGGTCGCGCCCGACCCGGTCGATCCCGGCGGACGTGGCGACCGCGTAGACGAACCGGTCGGGACGCAGCAGCACCAGGTCGGCGCGGTGCCGCCGCAGCCATTCACCGAGTACGCCGTCCACGTCGACGACATCCACCCGCTCCACCGGACCGCCCCGGCGGGACTGCCGCTCGCCGGTTCGCCCGATCCGTGGTCGGTCCAGGCTCGACGGCCGCGTACCGGGCGGGTGGACGACGACGTGCCGCACCGCCACCGGCCAGTCCGTTCCCGGCCGGTCTCCCGCCCCGGCACGTCCCGCGTCAGCGGCGCGGTCGGCATCGGCGTCGTCGGCGGCGGCAGCAGCAGCACGGTCGGCGGCAGGACGGTCGGCGCCAGCACGGTCGGCGGCAGGACGGTCGGCGGCAGGACGGTCGGTATCGGCGGCGGCGCTGGCCCGGTCGAGTCGGTCGACGGACTCGGGTCGCCCGAGCAGCGCGAAGCCGTCCCCGAGGAGCCGGTCGAGCGGGACCGGGCCGACCTCGCCCGGGACAAGGACACTGGGCTGCGGGAACATCGTCCCGACGGCGCCGCGTCGGCGGCCACCGGCCATCAGCCCCCGCCGGTACGCCGGTACCGGCTTGAACTCGAAGCGCTCGACGAACCGGCGTACCCGGGGAACGGTCTGGACCGCCCGCAGCAGGCTGTCCCGCAGCCAGGCGGCGCGGCGGTCACGGGTCAGGAAGACCCGACCCAGCCGTACGCTCGTGCGCAGCATCGCCACCGTGTGCGGCCGACGTTCCCGCTCGTACGTGTCGAGCAGCGCCGGGTCGGCGTGACCGGCGAGGACCAGGGCGAGCTTCCAGGACAGGTTCGCCGCGTCCCGCAGCCCGCTGCACAGTCCCTGGCCGAGAAAGGGTGGCATCTGGTGGGCCGCGTCGCCGAGCAGGAACACCCGACCGGATCGCCAGCGCCGGGCGACGAGCCGGTGGAAGTGGTAGACCACCGCCCGGTCGACGGTGAACCGCTCCGGGTCGACGTACGGCTCGACCAGGGCGGCGACGCTCTCCGGCCGGAGCAGTTCGGCCTCGGTCTCGCCCGGCCGAAGCATCAGCTCGACGCGGTAGGTGCCGCCCGCACCGGGCGACACGAAGGCGGGGCGGCGCCAGTCGCAGACGAAGGTGGTGTGTTCGACCCGTACGGCCGACGGCTGCGCCGCCCCGGAGACCGCCAACCACGGCTCGGCGTAGCTGCGCCCGACCAGCCCGATCCCGGCCGCCGCCCGGGTACGGCTGCGGGCGCCGTCGCAGCCGAGCACGTAGCGGGCGCGCACGGTCCACTCCCGCCCGGTGGCGACGTCCCGCAGGACCAGGTTCACCCGGTCCCCGTCCTGGTCCAGGGTCACCAGCTCGGTGCCGAGGGCGAGCCGGACGTGGTCGAACCGGTCCAGCCCGGCCCGCAGGGCCCGTTCGAGCCGGGGCTGGTCGAAGAAGTGCAGCGGCGGATGCCCGTAACCGAAGTCGATCTCCGACAGGGCGATCCGGGCGAAGACCCGGCCGCGGCGGTTGACGTACTCGGCGAGCGGCGGGACGCTCACCTCCGCCCGTACCCGGTCGAGCAGGCCGGCCTGCTGGTAGACGCGCAGCGCCTCGTCGTCGCAGGAAAACGCCCGCGACTGGCCGTGCGGGGTCGTACTCCGCTCCACGACCAGCGTGTCCACGCCCCGCGCGCCGAGCAGGTTCGCGGTCAGCGCGCCGACCGGGCCGCAGCCGACGACCACCACGTCGACCTCGCGGAGGGCGTCTGTCCATGGTGGCTCGACTGGACGCATGAGACTGCCCCTCCGGTACGCGGTTCACCGCGAGCGGCCCACCGGCTGCCCGCCTCGACGGTGAACACGACACCAGGGCGGCATGGAGGTCCCGTGGAACCGGTGTGGACCGAACCCGTGGAGGCGACGTGGAGATCGCGTGGAGACGCCGTGGAGCCGGCTCTCCCGTCGCTCTCGCCGGACCCGATCAGGCCGCCGGTCCGGTCAGCGGTCCTCGGTGGGGAAGCGGGCCAGCAGCATCCCGGCGCCCTGCTCGGCGGCGAGCCACGATCCGGTGTCCAGATCCGCCGGGTCGGGGCCGGCGAGGCCACGTACCCGGTACAGCTCCGCGACGAGGACGCGCTCCCCCGTCCGCTCCGCCACCGCCAGCCCCTCGTCGGCCAGGGCCAGGGCGGTCGTCGGGTCACCGGCGGCCAGGTACGCCTCGGCCATCGCCGCGACCGTGATGGTGCGGGTGGAACGCAGTCCGAGCCGGTAGATCGCGTCCCCGGCGGCACGCATCGCCGGCAGCCGGCCCGGATCACCGCTGCGTGCCGCGACCCACTCGGTGAAGAACGCGCCGGTGGTGACGAAATGCGGCAGGCCGCTGTCCCGGCCGATCTCCCGGCACCGCCCGGCCGCCGCCCGGACGGCGGGGACGTCCCGCTCCTGCAACCCCATCCAGCCGGCGAAGAGGGCGGCGTTCGCCCGGCCGTACGGGTCGGCCAGCTCCTCGGCCAGCGTCTCGGCGGCGGCGATGTCCGCCCGACCGCCGGCCGCGTCGCCGCGCAGCGACCGGACCAGCGCTCGGAAGTTGTACGCGGCCAGCACCGGCCGCCGGCCGATCTGCTCGCCGAGCAGCCCCGGATCCACGGCGCGCAGCCCGTCGACCGCCGCCCCCAGGTGGTGTTCCGCCTCGGCGAGCCGGCCGGCGAGGTAGGCGACGACACCCAGCAGGTACTCGCCGGCCACGGCGATCAGACCGGTCCCGTCGTCCTCGGCCCGGACCAGCCGGCGGGCGATGTCGACGCAGATTTCGAACTCGGCCCGGTTGGCCGCCACCTCGCCCAGCACCCAGAGCGCGGAGCGGACGTCCGCCTCCGGCCCGACCAGCGCCAACAGGTCCCGGGCGCGGGCGCAGACCTGGTCGACGGCGTCGCTGCCGACGCCGGCCGTCATCTGCAACAGCGCGGCCCGACGCAGTTGGACCCGGAGTTCGGTCTGCGCCGCACGGGGTGAGACGTCGGCCGTCGGGGCCAGCCGGCGGGCGGCCCGGTCGAGATGCCCGAGCGCGTCCTCGTAGGCGACCCGTCGGGTCGCGTCGTCGGCGGCGAGCAGCGACCACCGCAGATGGTCGTCGCCGTGGCCGAGCCCGATCGCCTGACCGTAGTGGTGGGCCAACTCGGCCGGGGCGACGTCGCCGGCCCGCTCGTACCCGACGGCCAGCCGGGCGTGCAGCGCGGCCCGGCGCGGCGGCGGCAGTTCGGCGTACGTGACCTCGGCGAAGAGTGGGTGGCGGAACCCGACCGACCCCGGTCCGGCCTCGATCAGCAGCGCGGCCGTGTACGCCGTGGCAAGCCCGTCGGCGACCTGCGCGGCCGGCGTGTCCAGGACGGTGGCCATCACCCGCAGTTCGAGGGCGTGTCCGGCCACGCTGAGCAGGTCGAGGCAGTCCCGAGCGGCGCCGGGCAGCCCGCCGAGTCGCAGCCGTACGGTGTCCCGGATGCTGGGTGGCAGTTCCCCGGTGGCCGGGTCGGTGCGCGCCCGGAGCAGTTCGGTGATGAAGAACGGGTTCCCGCCGGTACGGGTCACCAGCCGCGCCACGACCCGCTCGGGCGGCGGTACGCCGGTCCGGTCCCGGACGAGGTCGGCGACCGACGAGGCGTCCAGTCCGGTCACCGGGAGCTGGCTGAATCCCGGCCCCCGGGCCAGCTCGGCGACGGTCGCCACCAGTGCCGCGTCGTGGCCGTACGGCCGCAGGGTGGCGACGACGAGGGCCCGGGACCCGGCCAGGAGCGAGGAGAGGTACCGCAGCAGCAGCAGCGAGTCGGGGTCGGCGGCGTGCAGGTCGTCCAGCACGATCAGCAGACCGCGTCGCCTCGCCACGGTCCGGACCAGCGCCGAGACGGCCTCGTACGCGCGAAAGCGGGCGGTCGGGTCGGGTCCGCTCTCCTCCGCCGGGCCGGCCGGCGGATCGAGCGCGAACACGCCGAGCCCGTGGGCCGAGGCGATGGGCTCCGCCTCGGGCATCGCCACGAGTTCGCGTACGACCTGGCTCCACAGCCAGAACGGCGGCGCCTGCCCGACGTCCGGGCAACGTCCCCACACCACCGGTACGCCGTCCGCCCGCGCGAGTTCACCGAGCGCGGTGGCGAGGCTGGTCTTGCCGATCCCCGGATCGCCCACCACGGTCGCCACCCGACCGGCCCGCCGGATCGCCACGCCCAGCGTCTCGGTCAACCGGTCCAACTCGGCACCGCGCCCGACCAGCCCGGCGGCGGTCGGGTTCGGATCCGGCGGAGTGACGGCCGAAAATGGAGCCGGGCTCGATGAACCAACGGTCGAGGATGGAGCCGGGCTCGACAAAGCGATGGTTGAGAACGGAACCGGGCCCGGTGGGACGAGGGTCGAGGTGGGAACCTGGCGCGGCGGGGCGACGGTCGGGGTCGGGGTCGGGGTCGGGGTCGGATCTGGCGTAGCGCGCGGCGTCGGGGTCGACGGCACGGCCTGGTCCAGGATCAGCCGGTGCGCCTCGCGCAACTGTTCACCGGGATCGAGCCCGTACTCGTCGGCCAGGATCCGGCGGCCCTCGTCGAAGACGGCGAGCGCCTCGGTCTGCCGGCCGCGCCGGTACAGCGCCAGCATCAGTTGCGCGCGGGCGCCCTCGCGCGCCGGGTTCGCCGACACGAACCGGCCCAGCTCGGTCAGCAGGCTCGCGTGTCGACCGGTCGCGGCCGGTTCGCCGCCGCCGCCCGACACCCCGTCGGCGAGGGCCGCGGTGAACCGCCCCTCCTCGGCGCCGAGCCGCAGCTCGGTCAGGCGCACCGCCTCCGGGCGGACCACCGTCAGCTCCGCCACCCCGGCCAGCGGTTCCCCCCGCCACAGCGCCAGCGCCTCGGTGTAGCAGCGTTCCGCCGTTGCCGGGTCGCCGGCCGAGAACGCGTCCGCCGCCCGTCCGAGCAGCCGGTCGAACCGGACCGCGTCGATGGATTCGACCGGCACTCGCAGCTCGTACCCCTTCGAGCGGCTCAGCAGGACCCGGGCGGGCTCGCGGGGGGAGCGCTGGGGCTCGACGGCCCGGCGCAGCCCGGCGACGTACGTCCGCAGTGTCATCTCCGCGCTCGCCGGCGGCCGCCCGTCCCAGAGCGCGTCGACCAGCCAGTCGGCGGAGACGTACCGATTCGGTCGAAGCAGGAACAGGACGAGCAGGGCTTGCTGTTTCGGTCCCCCGATCGGCACCACCCGGCCATCGCGGAGGATCTCCGGCGGACCCAACATCTGAAACTGCACACCATCACCACGGTGGTCTCGACATGCCCGAGGTTTGAGTATCGCAGCGCGCGTGGCTGACCTGACGACCACCGTTCGGCGCACCGGTCGGGTCGGCGGCACGACCTGATTGGACAAGCCTCGCCGATGATCGGTGCGGCGTTGTGGCCTTGTTCGGGGCCGCACAGCCAGCTTGCCGACGGTGGCCCGAGCATGCACCCACGTCACGCGTTCGATCCGGCAGCCCCTACGCGAGCCGCCACCGGGCGACGGCGAGGATCGTCGTCGTGATCGTCGATGCCCCGAGCCCTTACTTCTTTCGGAGAAGAAAGCAAGAGGGCTCAATGACGGCGCCGGCGAGGATCGAATGACCACCGTTTCCCGCCCAACTTCTCCTGCTGTGGCCAAGTTTGGGCTGTTCGTAGCCCCACCGAGAGCCGTCGTGGCCGATTCGTTACTTGACGCAGATAGTTCGTTCGCCGTAGGAAGGAAGTGTGATTGACGTGGTGACACCACCAGTGAGCCCGATCAGCCGGGAGCGGTCCAAGGAGATCAAGCGGAGTTCCGTGATCTCGACCGCCCGGCAGGTACGGGTGCTGTCCCGTGCCGAGCTCACCGAGCTCACCGGGCTCAGTCCCGCCACCCTCACGCCCCTGGTCCGTGAGCTGATCGCCGAGGGTTACCTGATCGAGCGCGGCCCCGGCACCTCCCGTGCCGGGCGTCCCCGCGCGATGCTGGAGTTCAACCCGCGCGCCGAACTGGTAGCGGCGGTCGCACTGGAACCCGCCCGGATCAGCTGCGAGATCGCCGACAGCGACGGCGAGGTGATAGCGCACCGCGTGGTCCGGTTCAGCGGCGACATCGTCGACACCGTCTGCCGGTCGGTACCGGAACTGGCCGGTGACGGACTGCCCGCACTGCGCGGGATCGCCATCGCCGCACCCGGTGTCTCCTCCGGTGGGGCGGTCCGGCTGGCGCCCTCGGTCGGCCTCGTCGAGGGCCGCCCGGTGGGTGAGTCGGTGCAGCAGCGGCTGGGCGTACCGGTAGTGGTGGACAACGACGTCAACCTGATGGCCGCCGGTGAGCACGCCGTCGGTGCCGGTGCCGACGTCGCCGACCTGCTGCTGCTGCACGTGGCGGACGGTATCGGTGCCGGACTGGTCCTGGACGGCCACGTCCGCCGGGGTGCCGGCGGGGCGGCCGGCGAGGTCGGCTTCCTGCCGCTCGATCCGGCTCCGCAGGGACACGACGGCGTCGGGCCGTTCGAGGAACGCTGGTCGGCGAACGCGATCGCCGAGCGGGTCGTCGCCCTGCGGCCGGGTCGTCGTCCGGTCCGTCCCGTGCAGACCCTGGTCGAACTGTCGCGCACCGACGACGCGGCGGCCCGCTACCTCGACGAGGTGCTGCGCGCGTGGGCCCGGCTGATCGTCGCCTGCGTCTGCGTGGTGGATCCCGGCCGGGTCCTGCTCAGCGGTGCCGCCGCCCAACTCGACGACCCGGCGCTCGAACGAATCCAGGCCCTGGTCGCGGAGGCCGCGCCGGCCACCACCGAGGTGCGCCGAGCCCTCCTCGGCGACCGCGCCGTCCTGCACGGCGCGATCAGCTACGCCCTCTCGGCCGCCGCCACCGGCCTGCCGACCCTGCTTCCCTCGCCCTGACTACCGCAGTTCCCCCATCCCCCTCGGAGGTACCCCCATGAGACGTCGACTAGTACTTGCCGGAACCCTGGCCGCGGTCCTCGCCGCCGGCACCGCCTGCGGTGGTGCCGCGGACGATTCCGCCGCCAGCGCGAGCGTGGACAAGCTGGTGATCTACACCGCGCGGGACAAGAAGGTCACCGACTACGTCGTGGAACAGTTCACCGGCAAGTTCCCCGAGTACAAGGGGAAGGTCGAGGTCCTCAACCTGGGCGCCCAGGAGATCCTGGAGCGGGTACGTGCCGAGAAGGCGAACCCGCAGGCCGACGTCTGGTGGGGTGGCACCCAGCAGGGGCTCGCCACGGGAGCGTCCGAGGACCTGCTGGCGGCCTGGCAGCCGACCTTCGCCGAGAAGATGGACGCCCAGTACAGGGACGCCGACGGCCGGTGGTTCGGGGAGATCCTGCTGCCCGAGGTGATCATGTACAACAACAAGGCGCTCACCGCCGAACAGGCGCCGAAGGACTGGGACGACCTGCTCGCTCCGCAGTGGAAAGACAAGGTCATCATCCGCGACGTGGCCGCGTCCGGAACCATGCGGTCGATCTACGCCTCGATGATCCAGCGGCTGTCCAAGGACGGCAGCGACCCGCAGCCCGGTTACGACTGGCTGCGCAAGCTCGACGCGAACACCGGTGCGTACGCGGCCAACCCGGCCGACCTCTACCTGAAGCTCTCCCGCCAGCAGGGGACGCTCAGTGCCTGGAACCTCCAGGACATCCTGCTCCAGGCCGACCAGTCGAACATGCCGTTCGGCTACGTCATCCCCGCCTCCGGCGCACCGATCCTGGTCGACGGGCTCGCCGCGATCAAGGGCGACAACACCACCGGCGCGCAGAAGTTCATCGAGTACCTCTTCGACGACAAGCTGCGCGCGGACCTGGCCCGGGACTACTACCAGATCCCGGCCGTGGAGATCGCCGACCAGCCGGAGTGGCTGGCCCAGCTCGATCTGAAGCCGATGGACGTCGACTGGAACGTGATCGCCAAGAACGAGACCGAGTGGATCAACCACTGGAACGCCCAGATCAAGAACAAGGGCTGACCGGCACGGCGCCGGACCGGTGCGACCGCCCGGTCCGGCGCCGCCGTCCGCTGGTATCCGAACACCGCCGTACGACCCGCCGCACGACCGAACAGGCACGCCGTACGGCGTCGTCCGGCACCGGATAGAGGAGAGAGGCATCATGATCGATGTCACGCTGGAGTCGGTGAGCAAGCGTTTCGCGCGTGCCGGCGACACCGCCGCGGTTGACGACGTCGACATCCACATCGCCGCCGGTGAGTTCTTCACCCTGCTCGGCCCGAGTGGCTGCGGCAAGACCACCACGCTGCGGATGGTGGCCGGGTTCTACTTCCCCACGTCCGGCCGGATCCGGTTCGGCGCCGAGGACGTGACCCGGATGCCGCCGAACAAGCGAGACGCCGGCATGGTCTTCCAGAACTACGCCCTCTTCCCGCACCTGAGTGTCGCGCAGAACGTCGCGTACGGGTTGAAGATCCGTAAGGTCGGACGGGTCGAGTCCCGGCGGCGGGTGGAGGAAGCCCTCGGCCAGGTGCACCTGGCCGGGTACGGCGGACGCCGGATCGACCAGCTCTCCGGCGGCCAGCAGCAGCGGGTCGCCCTGGCCCGAGCCCTGGTCATCCGGCCGCGCACGCTGCTGCTGGACGAGCCGCTGTCCAATCTCGACGCCAAGCTGCGCGAGGAGACCCGGACCGAGATCCGCCGGATCCAGCGGGACGCCGGGACCACCTCGCTCTACGTGACGCACGACCAGGCCGAGGCGATGGCGATGTCCGACCGGATCGCCGTGATGGAGTCGGGGCGGGTACAGCAGGTCGGCTCACCCCGGGAGATCTACCACCGGCCGGCGACCTCGTTCGTCGCCCGGTTCATCGGCCGCAGCAACGTACTGTCGCTCCCGGTGGTCGACGCGACGGCGGACTCGGTGACCGTGCGGCTGCCCGGCGACGGCGAGATCAGGGTCCCGGCACCGGCCGAACACGGCCTCGCCGCCACGGACACCGCGCTGGTCTCGATCCGTCCCGAGCACATCGGGCTCGGTGCGGTCACCGACCCGGACGCGCTGAGCGGCCGGGTGACCGAGTTGGAGTTCACCGGCATGGCGACCACGCTGACCGTCGACGTGGCGGGAGAGTCGGTGCAGGTCGCCGCGGTGGAGGTGCCGGCCGGGCTGAGCGTGGGTGACCAGGTCGGGCTGCGGCTGACGGCGGCGCGCACGTGGGTGGTACGACCGTGACCGCCACGCCGACCACGACGACCTCCCGGCCGACCACCGTCACGACACCGACCGGCCGGCCGTCGCGGTTCACCGACCGGTTTCGTGGTGCGACGAACTCGACCTGGTTTCCGTACCTGCTGGTGGCGCCGCTGCTGCTGATCCTGTGGGGCTACGTGGTGCAGCCGATGCTCACCACGTTCGCCGAGAGCGCCAGCGAGGACGGCACCGCCAACTACACCAGCTTCCTGTCCGGGGACGGCGTCGCCCGCTCGTCGCTGATCACCTCACTTGTGATCTCGGCGGCCAGCGTGCTGCTCTGCGGCATCGTCGGCGTCGCGATGGCCTTCCTGCTCAAGCGCTTCTCGTTCCCCGGCCGCCGGTTGATCGAGGCGATCATCCTGGTGCCGGCGGCGCTGCCGCCGCTGATCGGTGCGATCTCGTTCCAACTGCTGTTCAGCGAGACCGGCATCCTGCCGCGCGGGCTGCAACAGCTCTTCGGTACGGAGAGCGCGGTGCTGCCGTTCAGCGGCATCGCCGGCGTGCTGGTGGTGCACACCTTCACCATGTACCCGTTCTTCTACCTGGCCGCATCGGCGGCACTGGCCGGGATGGACCCGTCGGTCGAGGAGGCCGCCTACAACCTCGGTGCCGGTCGGGTCCGGGTCTGGCGAACGGTCCTGCTGCCGATGCTCACCCCGGCACTCGTCTCCGCCTCGCTGCTGGTCTTCATGACCTCGCTGGCGTCGTACACCGCTCCGCTGCTGTTCGGGGTGGAGCAGACGATGACCATGCAGATCTACATCAACCGGACGAACGGCGACCTGCCGATGGCCTCCACCTACGCCTCGGTGCTGGGTGTGGTCTCGGTGCTCTTCCTGCTCGGCATGCGCTGGTACGAGGGGCGACGCAGCTACCGCTCACAGTCCAAGGGGGTGGCCGCGCGCCGACGCGAGATCAGCAACCCGTTCGGGCGGTGGTTCGCGCTCGGCGGCTCGCTGCTGGCCACGGCGGTCCTGCTCGCACCGGTGGCCACCATCGGAATCGTCGCCTTCTCGCTGGACGGTAGCTGGACCACCCAGGTGCTGCCGACCGACTACACCATCGAGAACTTCAAGACCATCTTCTCCGACCCGGACGCCTTCCAGCCGATCCTCAACTCACTCCAGATGAGCCTGCTGGCCACCGCCGGGTGCGTCGTGGTCGGCGTGCTCATCGCGTACGCCGTTCGTCGGCTCACCTTCGTCGGACGCGGCCTGCTCGACGTGGCGGTCATGCTCGCCTGGGCGCTGCCGGGCACGGTCGTCGCGATCAACCTGATCTCGGCGTTCAGCACCGGCAACGCATTCAGCTTCGGGCAGGTGCTGATCGGCACCTTCTGGATCATGCCACTGGCCTACTTCGTCCGGTTCCTGCCGCTGGTCTTCCGGTCCAGTTCCGCGACCCTGGCCCAGATCGACCCCTCGCTGGAGGAGGCGGCCCGCAACCTCGGCGCCTCCTGGTGGCGGGCGTTCGGCTCGGTCACCCTGCGGCTGATGCTGCCGGGCGTGATCGCCGGCGCGCTGCTCGCGTTCGTGCACGGTGTCGGCGAGTTCGTCGCCTCGGTGCTGATCTACACCTCCAGCACCGCCCCGATCTCGGTCGAGATCAACAACCGGATGTACTCGTTCGAGGTCGGCACCGCCGCCGCGTACGGCATGCTCCAGGTGGTGCTGATCTTCGTCGTGATGGTGGTCTCGGGCCGGCTGGACAGCGGGCGCCGAGCTTCCCGAGAGGCAGCACAGTGGACGAACTGAGCGCACACTGGCCGACCGGCGGCGGCCTCGCCCCGATCGTCCGGGTACCCGGCGGTGAACTGGCCGAGGTGGCCGGGGCGGCGGACTTCGCCGTCCTGCCGGTCGGGGCGGTTGAGTGGCACGGCCCGCACCTGCCGTTGGGCACCGACCTGATCCTCGCCGAGGGCTTCGCGGCGCACAGTGCGGTCGCCGCCGGCCACCGTGGGGTGCTCTTCCCCGCCGTGCCGTACGCGGCCTGCCCGGGGCAGACCCGACCGTGGCCGGGCACGGTGGCGATCCGCCCCGAGATCGCGGTCGGCTACCTCGCCGACGTGATCGAGGGGATCGTCGCGGCCGGATTCCCCCGGCTGCTCATCGTCAACGGACACGACGCGAACATGTCCACCGTCCGGGCGGCGATGGAGTGGGTCTCCGGTCGGCGCCGGGCCAGCCTCCTGCTGGTCAACTGGTTCCAGTTGGTGACCCCGGCGGAGACGACCGAGATCTACGGTCCGCTGCCGTCGCGCGGCCACGGCGGCGCGTACGAGACCTCCGGTGTGCTCGGCTTCGACCCCGACGCGGTACGCCTCGACGCGGTCACCGACCTTCCACCGAAGCCCAAGCTCCCGGTCGACCACCCGTACGTGCTGGTCGAGTCCCGGCCCGAGCCGTGGCAGGGCTGGTCCGGGCACATCTCGCTGGCGAACGTGGCCGCCGGAACACGGGTCCGCGAACTGGCCGGCGGGCGCCTTCGCGACATCGTCGACGCCTGGATCGCCGCCCCGCTCCCCGCCCCGCCAACCGACGACCCGCCGGGGAAGGAGTCGTGACCGTGGACCGAGAGTTCGACATCGTCGACTTCCACCTGCACTTCCAGATCGGCGCCGACCAGACCATCCGGGACGCCGAATGCACGGCCGGCATGCACCCCGGCGGCGACCACGAGCGGGCGGTACGCTCCGCCGGCTCGGCCCCGTACGCCGAGCAGTGGCGGCGGACCTGGAGCTTCCCGGACCCGGAACCGCCCTCGGCGGACCGGGCTGGCGAAGCCGACCGGTGGGCCGCGGAGCTTCGGGCACACCGGATCCGCCGCGCTGTCTTCGTCACCGGCGGCGGCAACGACGCCGTCGCCGACGTGGTCGACCGGCACCCGGACCTGCTGCTCGGCTTCGCCCACCACGACCCGTTCGCCCCCGGCGCCGCCGCCGAACTGGAACGCGCGGTGGTGGAACGCGGTTTGCGGGGGCTGAAGCTGTTCGCCCCGCTGCTGCGCGGGCCGGTCGACGACGAGTCGCTGGACCCGCTCTGGGCGACCGCCCAGCGGCTCGGCGTCCCGGTGCTGGTGCACGTCGGGCACTACGGCAGCGCGGGTGGCCTCTCGGCCAGCCCACACGACAGCCCCAACCACCTCGCCCGGGTCGCCCGCCGCTATCCGGAGCTGTCGATAGTGGTGCCGCACTTCGGTGTCCAGCACGTGCAGGAGCTGCTTTTCGCCGCCTGGGCCTGCCCGAACATCCACGTCGACACCTCCGGCTCCAACCAGTGGGTGCGCTGGATGCCGTACCGGCTCACCCTGGACGACCTGTTCCGTCGCTGCTACGAGACGATCGGGCCGAGCCGGATCGTCTTCGGCAGCGACTCGTCGTGGTTCCCGCGCGGATACGTCACCCGGTACCTCGACGACCAGCTCCGGATCTGCCGGGAGATGGCCATGCCCGACGACCACCTGCGCGCCATCTTCGCCGGAAACGCCGAACGGCTGCTCGGCCTCACAAGGTAAGGAAACATCATGGACACGCCGTCGCTGACCACCTACCAGCAGTACCACCTGCGTCCGACCTACCAGCACCACGTGGGGTACCTCTTCGCGCCGATGGTCCGGGCCAGTCAGGCCCACGTGGTGATGCTGACCGAGCAGGGACTCATCCCCGCCGAGCGGGGCGCCCGGCTGCTGCGCGGGCTGCGCGAGCTGTCCACCGACACCGGCCCGGCGACCGCGTACGACGGCAGCTTCGAGGACGTCTACTTCATGATGGAGAAGCGGCTGGCGCAAGCCTGCCGGATCCCGACCTCACAGCTCGACGTGCAGCTGGCCCGCAGCCGCAACGACCTGGACGCCGGGGTGTTCCGGATGGTGCTGCGCGACCAGTTGGTCGGCGTACTGGGTCGGGTGCTGGCGGCGGCCACGACCGCGCTGGAGCGGGCCGACCGGTACGCGGACGTGGTGATCACCGGCTACACCCACCGCCGACCCGCCCAGCCGACCACCATCGGACACGCCCTCGCCGGCTACGCCGAGGCGCTCGCCGGTGAGGCGGTGCTCTACGCCGACGTGATCGACCAGCTCAACATCTCACCGCTGGGCTCGTGTGCCTTCGCCGGCACCGACCTGGACATCTCCCCAGCCCGGGTGGCCGAACTACTCGGCTTCGACGGCCTCGTGACCAACTCCTACGAGGCGGTTGCCGGCGCCGACCACCTGGTACGGGTGGCCACCCTCAACGCGCAGTCGCTGGCCACCGGCGCCCGGTTGGCGCGAACCCTGATGGACTGGCTGACCTGGCGCTGGGTGGCCACCCCCGGCGACTTCACCCAGGGCAGCAGCATCATGCCGCAGAAGCGGAACCCGGTCGTGCTGGAACACCTCGTCTCGATGGCCGGGGCCGAGGCCGCGGACGCCGCGTCGGTGCTCAACAACGTCGGCGCCGCCTGGTGGGAGGACTCCAACAACGCCACCACCGACGTGCAGGTCCGACTCTGGGACAGCTGCGACCGCGCGGACCGCTTCTTCGCCCTGCTCGGCGGCTTCCTCGCCGAACTGGAACCGCTGGAACCGCCGACCCGCGAGGAGATCGTCGCCTCCGGCGCCACGACCACCGCGGCGGCGGACGCGCTCACCCGACACGGCGTACCGTTCCGGGCCGCGCACTCGGTGGTCGGCCGGCTGGTGCGCGACAGTGCCCCGGACGGCTGGACCGCCGAGTCGGTCCGGGCGGCGGCCGACGCGGTCGGGATCGGCGAACCGCTGACCGACGTGGCCGTCGCGCACCTGATCGCCGCGGCGGTCCGGCCGGAACTGGTTCTCGACCGGGCCCAGGCCGACGGTCCCGGCACCGCGGCCGTTCGCGCCCAGGTCACGGTCGTGCGAAGCACTGTCGACAAGGTGGCCGGTAGGCTGGCCGGGGTAACGGACCGGCTGGCCCGCGCCGATCGGGCGCTCGACGAGGTGGCGACCGAGATGGCGGCCCGATGAACGAGCGGAGCGACCCATGGGGACGACCGCGACCAGCGGCCGACCCGACGATCGCGAACGAACGGCTGACCCTGTGACGATTCGGTCCACCACCGCCCGTCCGGTCGGGGCCGCGACCGCGCTGCCCGCCCCGACCGGTCGACCCGACGCCGCGAAGCCGCACGGGCCCCGGCTGCTCGGTATCGACTTCGGTGGCACCAAGATGGCGATCGGGGTCGCCGACGCCGAGGGTCGGCTGCTGACCAGCGAGCGGGTCCCGACGTACGCCGAGCGGGGCGCGCCGCAGGCCCTGGAGCGCGCGCTCGACCTGGCCGAGAAGCTGATCGCCGAGGTCGGCGGGCCGGTCGCGGCGGCCGGGGTGGCCTCGCCCGGGGTGGTCCGTCCGGACGGTATCGACCTGGCTCCGAACGTGCCCGGCTGGGAGCGGCTCCGGCTGGCCGACGCGGTCCGCGACCGGCTCGGCGTCGAGACGGTACGGGTCGACAACGACCTCAACGCGGCCGCGCTGGCCGAGTTGCGCCTCGGCGCGCTGCGCGGCGTCGATCCGGGTCTGGTGATCGGGCTCGGCACCGGGGTGGCGGCGGCCGTCACGGTTCGCGGCGCCGTGGTGGTCGGGCACCACGGGGCGGCCGGCGAGATCGGGTACGCGGTGACCGGCGACGGATTTCCCGGCACCATGCTGGAGTCCATATTCTCCGGTCGGGCACTGGACCAACTGGCCCAGCGGTTGGCAATCCCCGACGGCGCGGCCGGTCTGAGCGCCCGTGCGGTCGGCCCCGGCCCGGTCCGCGACGCGCTGCTGGGCCGGCTCGACGAACTGGCCCGGCACCTGGTCACCTGCTGCCTGCTGCTCGATCCCGAGCGGGTGGTACTGGTCGGTGGGGTGGCCGGCAGCGAACTGATCCACGGCCTGCTCGCCGAACGGCTCGCCCGGGTGCTGCCGCACCCGCCGGAGATCGTGCTGTCCGGATTCGCCGACGACTCCGCGCTGTTGGGCGCGGTCACCATGGCCCGGGAGGCGTTGCCCGCCGACCCGCGCCACCGGGACGGCTGAACCCCGGACCCGTGCGGCGCCGGATTCTCCTTACGGCTCGGGCATCGATGGCATTGCATCGATCGACCAATCACTCTACGGTTGCATTCGATCGCGCTGCGCGGTCGAGAGTCCGGCCGCCGGTGATCGCGCGGCGACGACCCCAACCATCCGTACGGCAACTGGCGGGAGCGTGTGCGCATGTCGGGGCGCGTGATCTACATGGCACCGGAGGTCGCCGCCGAGGCGGGCGGCGTACGGATGCTCAGCCGGCACGTGTCCCTGCTGTGCGAAGCGGGAATCGACGCGGCCCTGTGGTGCCCGGCGCCCGGCTACCGCTACACCTGGTTCGACGAGGTCGTACCCATGCTGTCCGGCACGGACCTGGAACTGACCGCCGACGACCTGCTGGTGGTGCCCGAGCCGGCGGTGCTGCCCGGCCGCGACCCGGCCCCCGGCGCCCGCAAGGTCATCTTCAACCAGAACCACTTCTACACCCTGCTCACCTGGCCCGACCCGAGCGGATATCCGGGCTGGACACCGACCCCGACGGTGTGGACCGCATCTCGGGAGAGCGCCCGCGTGCTGACCCGGCTGTACCCGGAACTGCCGCTGCACCGGGTCCCGTACCCGATCGACACCGACCTGTTCCGTCCGGGCCCGCGACGTACCCGCAGCGTCGCCTGGATGCCGCGCAAACGGACCCAGGAATCCACGCTGCTCAAACGGCTGCTGGCCACCACGCCCGGTGCCGAGGACGTGGAACTGCGGGAACTGACCGGTCTGTCCGAACACGAGGTCGCCGAAACACTCGGACGGACCTCGGTGTTCGTGGCGCTGGGCGCTTTCGAGGGATTCGGGCTGCCGGTGGCCGAGGCGCTGTCCACCGGTTGCCTGGTCGTCGGCTATCCGGCCGGTGGCGGACTGGAGCTGTTCGACGCGCCGGGCGCCTGGGCGGTACCCGACCAGCGACCACTCCTGCTCGCCGAGGAAACCGTACGGGTGCTCGACCTGCCGGACACCGAGGGTCTGCGGACGGCGTCCCGACAGTGGGTACGGGATCGCCACACGGCCGAGACGGTCGGCCCGGCGCTGGTGGAGGCGGTACGGGCGGCCAGGGCGCGGCCCGGGGCACCCGCCCGCGCGGTCCACTTCAGCGCCTGGATGGACGAGATCCTGGCCGCGCTCGGCGGTCTCACCGGCTCCGCCGATGGGCGCTCGCCCCGGAGCAGCCGGGAACGGTCAGCGTAGTGTCGGAACGCGCGGCAGGCGCGAGGTCGGGGCGGGTACGGGTGGGCGTACGGCTCACCGCGCCGTACGCCCACCGTTGTCGGTCAGTCGGGATCGGGCATCAGGCCCTGCGCGCGGAGGTCGTGGACGAGCCGTGCCGGCGGTAGGTGCGAATCCGGGTCCGAGCGGCGCGGGCCCTCCGGGCCGTCCGGGCCGACCCGGACGAAGGTCTCGATCCGGGTCACCCGGCACGGCACGCCCCGCACCTCGAAGTCGTCGGTACGCGGGGGCCGGTGCGCCGCGCGGGCGCGACTGTACGCCGCGATGAACTCCTCCAGCGGGGTGTTCTCGTCCCGGGGAATGTCCGCCATGGAGAAAGACTCCGCGTCCCGGGCCGCCTGCGGCGTCGCGTACGTGACCGGCCGGGGGCGCCACCTGCCGGCGACGTACTCCCCCACCGTGTAGCCGACCGGGAGCAGCACCACGTTCGGGTGGGTGGTCAGCGCCCGGCGGGAATCGGCGTGCACATCCTCGGGAACGGTCCTCGGCTCGTAGGCGGCCGAGATCATCTCCATCCGGACGAGTCCGTCGGTGAGCCCGGTACTCGCCGTCGGGTCAATGACAAAACCGTCCATCTGCGACGTGTGCCGTTCCGCCTGGCCGGGCCGGTACGGGTCCGGGTCGGTGGGCCGGGGCGGCTCCGGTCCGTTCGGGCCCATCCGGATGAACGGTTGGGCCCGGATGATCCGGTAGCGGCGGCCGTTCGCGGTGAGTTCGTCGACAACCTCCCAGTCAAGCAACTCGTACGCCACCTCGCACTCGGCCCGCTCGGCCGCGTGCTCGGGGGTCTGTGGTGTCTCACTGAACAGCTTCCGGAAGTGGGACGCGAGGCCGTCCCGCGCATGTTGCGGCGCGTCGGCGTTGAGCCGGAGGATCCGCCATCGGCCGCCCACCTCCTCCGCGGAGCCGAAGACCGGGGCGCCCCACATGATCGTCGGGTAGGCGACCGAGCGGTTCCGGGCATCGTCTTCGGAGACCGCCGACACGGGGTCGTCCCGCTGCTCGATTCTGATCAGCAGGTGATCAGGCACCTGCGTACCGTCATTGGCCATGTGCGCATTGTGATCCCTTGGCTGCTGAAATGCAGCCCCGCCACCACCACACTTCCTCCAGGTTTATCGACCGGGTGCCGTCTTCACGCCTGCCTTTCGAAGCCGACCTCGCCCGCTGGTTCCCGGACCGGCCGGCGATCAAGCTGACCACCTCGGTTCGGCCGGTTGCCCAGTTCCTGGCCAGACTGTCGCAGCGGGACGCGGCGGCACTGGAGGGGTTCGACCGCAGGGTCCGGTCGGGCACCCTGCCGTGGGTCCTCGACATCGGTGACGACTCCTACGACTTCCCGTTCGCCGCCAACGACTGCGACACCTTTGTGGTCAGATCGCCCGTAGTCGACGGCGGACCGGTGGGTCGTGGACCCAGCCGATGAAGCGGGCTTCAGCCTGTTCGGGGGTCAGGTCGGGCAGGGTTGCCGTTGCCTTGTCGCGGAAGCCGCCCATCACCTCGGCGAGTCGGGGCCGGTTTCCCTGGTAGAGGGACCACATGCGGCGGCGGAACACCTGGCAGGGCCATTCCTCGTTGTCGTCCTTACACCGCCAGTCGTCGCCCGGCCGGTGCGGGGCGCCCATCGGGTCGCCGTCGTCGGGGTCGTGTTCCACGCTTCCTCCGTTCAGAGCAGGTGGACCCGCTCGGTGCCGCCGTCGGTGTTCCGCACCGTGAGGCTTCCCTCGCCTTGTTCCGTCAGGTGGAGGACCAGGTCGAAGACGACCAGGGCCCGGTTGATCGTGTCGGTCTTCGTGTCCCGTGACCGGGCGCACGCCGAGGTGAGTGCGTCGACCGCGCGGGGCATCAGGTTGACTGTGATCTTCGTGAGCGTCGACCGGTCCGGGTCAGCCACGACGACGCTTGCCGATCTCGATCATGGGTATCGTCGGGGCGGGTGGTCGTGTCTTGCGCGTCCAGCATGGGCAGGAGCACGGTGCCCACGGCAGCCACGACTTCGACCCCGGCTTGACCCACCCCCTGCACCGGTCGCACTTGGCGCTGTCGCTGCCGCAGTTCATACACAACGGCCCGTCCGCCGCCGGGGTCAGCGGCTCGTCCGTCACCGGGCCTCCAGTGCCACCGGTGCCACTGTTTGGCGCTCGCGTTGGGCCCAGGCCAACTGCTCGCACCCATCCGCCCGACACTGCGGACAGCGCCGACCATTGACATGACCCCGAAGCGTCATCCCGGCGGCCCACCAGATCCCGGCCCTCGTCAACGGCTCATCCTGCCTACTCATCATTCGCCTTCCTCTGCACCGTTCTGCGTACCGGTGCACACGTCCCGCGCGAGAGCCTGGAGAAACTCGATCGCACGATCCATATACGGACATCCGTACTGGGTGCAATGGAGGCAGACCGGCCGCCAGAGGCGCGAATTACGGTGCCGCATGACCTCACTCCGGGCGATCCACTTCAACGTCTCGATACTCAAATCCCCGCCCATCGGTCACCCCGTCGGGTTGCGCCGGATGCGCCCGGACATCCCGATCGAGAACAGCTCCATCGGAACGGTCCGACGCTTCTCGTCGTACCTGCCCTCGTTGGGCATCCGCCGCCGCGCACCAGGAGCGGGCGGCGTGTCGGGCACCTCCTCACCGGAGATCTCCGGTTCGGCGGTCTGGTTGGTCTCGTCGTCACTCATAGGGTGTGCCTCCATCTCGAACGGCGGGGTGAATGTCGCGCAGCAGGCGCGGTAGTACGCGGTAGTAGGCGGGGCCAGCACGTCGCGTCATGACCACCGACTCGGGTCGGTCGCGGTCGGACACCGCACACACCCGAACGGACACGGAGGCCGGCGGTAACCCGGAAGCGCCGTGGTCCGCACGACACCGACCCAACCCGCCACCCGCTCACCGTCCGGACCCAACTCGACCCCCACCAGGGCAACCCAATCCGTACGACCCAACTCCACGTCCACGGGGTAATGCGTCACCCGCAGACGAAGGTCCTGCCAACCCTCGGGCCACTCAAACGGCCCATGACCAAGCAGGTACGACGTCGGATCGATCGTGAACACATCACCGACCTTGACCAACGGCTCATCCGACATGACAACCCCCGTCGCGGGACACGCGGTAGCCCGTGCGCTGCCCAAACGTCGGCAACGGCCCCAGAGACAGGGTCGGACCAGCCCACACCGGGCGGACGGACGGCGGCGAAGTGAGCGGCGGCGGCGCGGCAGCCCCGAGGGACCACGGCCGGACGCGGCACCACCAGTGGCGGCGGGGTGGGGACATCACGGCATCTCCTTGATTTGTACGTGGGACACCCGAAAGGACATCAATGTGCCCGCCCGTTTTCGCTCCGCGAGCAGTAGCACTGGTAGCCAGCTTGCCCTGCCGGAACAGGCAACGCAGCGGCCGATGGTAATGTCCCGAGATATCCACGCTCTGTCCCTAAAGGAGGCACCGAACGTGAATGAGACTCTTCGGTCCGCGATGACGGAACTCGGCCTGACCGTAGATTCACTTGCTCAGCAAACCGGCGTCGACCGGAAAACCGTTGGTCGATGGCTGTCGCCTGGTCGTGTGCCGCACGCCCGCACACGCGTTCGAGCGGCGGCGGTCCTTGGCCGGGAAGTAAGCGAACTGTGGCCCGATACAGGCCGTCGGCGTGACCCACTGTGGTTCGTGCCCTGGGCACAAGCGGAGCGCGAGGCAGTATCGTTGCGCTCGTTCGAACCGCTGGTGGTGCCCGGCCTGTTACAGACCGAGGCGTACGCACGTGTGGTGCTGACCGATGCGGGGCTGTGGTCGCGGGATGATGTGGAGTTGCGCGTGCGCAACCGAATGGACCGGCACGCGATCCTCGCCAGGAGCAAGCCACCGCAGTTCACGGCTGTTTTGGACGAAGGGGTCCTGCATCGCGCGGTCGGTAGCCCTCAGGTGATGCGGGACCAAATCCGGGCGATCATCACTGCGTGCGACGAGCCGCACATCCGTGTGCACATCGTGCCGTCGACGGCTGGCGCGTACGCTGGCCTGAACGGACCCTTCGTGCTTGCCGCAGGCCCAGGCGGTCGGCTAACCGGTTACCTGGACACTCAACTCGACGGCCAGGTGGTCGACAGCGCTGACAAGATGGAGGCGCTTCAGGCGTCGTGGGAGTCCGTGCGCGGTGAGGCGTTGCCGCACCGGCAGTCAATCGACCTGATGATGGAAGTGGCAGGAACATGGACGACCTAACCGGCGCCCAGTGGCGCAAGAGCACCCGTAGCAGCGGGAACGGTGGCAATTGTGTGGAGGTCGCCGACAACCTGTCCGGCCGGGTGCTGGTCCGGGACACGAAGGACCGCGATGGCGGCACCCTCAACTTCGGCCCGGACGCGTGGCGCGCGTTCGTCGGGCTGGCAAAGCAGCAGTAAACGCCCGTAGCGGGCACGGGTGCTCTGTTCGCTGACGACTGTGACGAAGAGACGTCATTCTCTATTTCTCTCAAGGGTTCGATTCCTTCGAGGAAACAAGAGAATGACGTCTCTTCGTCACTCGCGTCGGTGTCCCGGCGGGCTGGCCGTCTTTGGCCGCTCGCCCGGTTGACGCCAGCTTCTATCCGTGCGCCGCCTCCCCGTATGCCTGGATCAGCAGCCCACGGTGATTCCTGGTCTTCTAAAGCGGGTGGACTACGCGCGTGCAGTCTTCCGGAGCGGTGGCATGCTCACGGACGGAAAGCTGGAGGAGAGCGTCGCGCTCCGGTTGGATCGGCAATCGGCGCTCGACCGGGAGCGGCCCCCGCTACTCACGGTGGTGATCGACAAGGGTGCACTACGGCGGCCGGTAGGTGGGCCACCCGTGGGTCTGCACCTCGTCTCCTTGTCAGTCGGGGGCGACCTTCTCAAACGCTGAGCCCCGCCTCGGTATGACGGGCCCGTCCGGCACGACTCGCCGGACAGGCCGTTGAGCACGGTTGACCCCGCAGTCTGGCTGGACACCGGGAGTCGTGTGGAGATGTGGCTCCGACGGTGGCGGCAAGCGATCATCATCTCCCCCGGGCCCGGTGGCGGGGGGTCCGGTCGTATCGCCGTGGACGTGACGAGCGGCCGATCCGGGAGTTCATATAGTCGTGCGGTGAACATGGAGCAGGTTCGGCAGGCATACGGATCCATCGCGGAGCTCTACATCGGGCTGTTCGGTACGAGACAGCAGGTACACGCCGACGACCTCGCCCTCATCGGGCGCCACCTGGCGGGCCGACCCGGCCCGGTGCTCGATCTGGGCTGCGGGCCGGGCCATATCACCGACTACCTTCGCTCCCTCGGCGCCGACGCGACCGGAATCGACCTGGTCCCCGAGTTCATCGCCCATGCGCGGGCAACCCACCCGAGCGGCAGCTACCAACTCGGGTCGATACAGAAGCTCGACGTCGCCGACCACTCCATCGCCGGCATCCTGGCCTGGTACTCGTTGATCCATCTGCCGCCGCAGGATCTCGACGGCGTGCTCGCCGAGTTCCGGCGAGTGATGGCCCCGGCCGGAGCGTTGGTGCTCGGTCTCTTCGTGGGCGACGAGGTCGCCGCCTTCGACCACAAGGTCGTGACCGCGTACCGCTGGCCCGTTGACGAATTCTCCGAGCGACTGGCGCGCGCCGGCTTCACGGAGGTTGAGCGCCTACAGCGACCCAGCGACGGCACCCATCGGCCACACGCCGCCATCGCGGCAATCGCCACCCAGGGTTGACCGTCGGCGCCTCGCTTCCCGTGCCGACTTCGCGGATTCCGGCCGTCTGGCGGCATGCGCGCGAGCCCTTGTCCGGGCGCCCAGCGACCCGGTCTTTCTATCGACCAACCACTTACTTCTGCTCATCTGGACAAAAGTTCCGATTGATCGACGCATAGATATGGACAGTTGAATGAAAGACCCCTACCGTGTCCGTCACGTCCCGCTCCCGTCCCGGAGGAACAATGGGCATACGGTCCATGTCAGTCGCCCTCACCGCTGCCGGTCTCCTAGCCGGTAGCCTCGCCATCCCAGCCGGTGCCGCCATCGCGGCGCCACCACCGCAGGAGCCCGGTGTCACGCTTCGCGTCTTCGACGTGCAGGTGCCGCTCAGCGAGATCTGCGTGCTCAAGCCCGGCCAGACACCCAATGTGGACAAGAAGATGTCCACGATCAACTGGACCACCACGACTGACTTCGGATTCGGCGACAACTTCGTCAGCCAGGTCATCGGCAACATCAACATCGCCACGGCCGGGAGCTACACCTTCCGGCTGAGCAGCGACGACGGGTCCGAGCTGCGGATCGACGACCAGCTCGTGATCGACCACGACGGGCTGCACGGCGCGACGCCGCCCAAGGAGGGCACGGTCACCCTCACGACCGGCTACCACTCGCTGCGGATCGACCACTTCGAGCGGGCCGGCGACCAGCAGATCACCCTTGAGTGGCGTACACCCGGATCTTCGTCTTTCGTTCTTGTCCCCAACAGCGTGCTCAGCACCGACGCCGGCGTCGTGCGGGTCACCGCGCCGGGTCGCAAGGAGTGCGAAGGCGTCACCGACGCGCCCGGCGACGGGTTGCCGCTGACCGGCGTCCACCCCAACTACACGCTGACGAACCTGCGTCCGACCGGCTTCCAGCCGCAGGTGTCGGCGATGGACTGGCTGCCCGACGGGCGGCTCGCGATCACCACCTGGGGTGGCACCGACAATTTGCTCGGCGAGGTCTACCTGCTGTCCAACGTGACCGGCACGACGAGCCCATTGCAGGTCACCTACCAGAGGATCGCCCAGGGGCTGAAGGAGCCGATGGGCATCAAGTACGTCGACGGCAAGCTCTACGTGTCGGAGAAGCACCGGCTGGTCGAGCTGAACGACACCAACGGCGACTGGGTCACCGACAACTACCGCCAGGTGGCGACGTGGCCGTTCGGCGGCAACTTCCACGAGTTCGCGTTCGGGCTGCTCTACCAGGCGCCCTACTTCTACCTCAACCTTTCAGTCTCGATCAACCAGGGCGGGGCGACCACCAACCCGCAGCCGGCGCCCAACCGTGGCACGACCGTCCGGATCGACAAGAACACCGGCGCGCTGCACTACGTTGCCGGCGGCCTGCGTACGCCCAACGGCATCGGCTGGGGTCCCGAGGGCGGAATCTTCGTGCTCGACAACCAGGGTGACTGGCTGCCTTCGTCGAAGCTGCTGCACATCAAGCAGGACCGGTTCTTCAACCTGAACACGAACCCGCCCGGACCCTTCCAGAGCAACCCGGTCACCCAGCCGGTGCTGTGGATGCCGCAGAACGAGATCGCCAACTCACCGAGTACCCCGGTGATGGTGTCGACCGGGCCGTTCGCCGGGCAGATGCTGATCGGCGACGTCACCTACGGTGGGCTCCAGCGCGCGTTCCTGGAAAAGGTCAACGGTGAGTACCAGGGGGCGCTGTTCCGGCACACCCAGGGCCTGGAGATGGGCGTGCTGCGTACGTCGATCGGGCCCGACGGCGCCATCTACGTCGGTGGACTCGGCGCGGGCGGCAACTGGGGCCAGGCCGGCAAGCTGACCTACGGCCTCCAGAAGCTGACCCCCAACGGTGGCAACGCGTTCGACATCCACTCGATGCGCGCGGTGGCCGGCGGCTTCGAGCTGACCTACACGCAGCCGCTGTCCGCGGCCACGCTGGCCGGACTCGTCGCCAAGTACAAGGTCAAGCAGTGGCGGTACGTCCCGACGGCGACCTACGGCGGCCCGAAGGTCGACGAGCAGACCCTGACGGTCACCTCCGCGACCCCGTCGGCCGACGGCAAGAAGGTCACCCTACAGATCAGTGGCCTCCAGCCCGGCCGGGTCGTGCACGTGCGGTCGCCCCGCCCGTTCACGGCGACCAACGGGCAGGAGCTGTGGAGCACCGAGGCGTGGTACACGCTCAACTCTCTCGTCGGGGGCCCACCGCCGCAGACGGGAACGTTGGAGGCGGAGAACGCGTCGCTCACCGGCGGAGCGGTCGCGATGACCGACCACGTCGGCTACACCGGCAGCGGGTTCGTGGCCGGCTACGGCACCCAGGGGGCGGCGACGACGTTCACCGTGAACGCCGCGTCGGCCGGCGCCCACAACGCCGTGCTGCGGTTCTCCAACGGGCCCAACGGCGGCACCGGCGCCAAGACCGTCAGCCTCTACGTCAACGGCACGAAGATCCGCCAGACCAGCCTGCCCAGCACCGGCAACTGGGACACCTGGGCGACCAAGTCCGAGCCGGTCACCCTCAACGCCGGCGCCAACACGATCGCCTACCGGTACGACGCGGGCGACATCGGCAACGTCAACCTCGACAACCTGACCGTGACCGCGGTCGGCGGCGGTGGCGGCGGTGGCGGGCCCGGCACGATCAGCGGCATCGGCGGCAAGTGCGTCGACGTCGACAACGCCGGCTCCGCCAACGGCACGAAGATCCAGCTCTGGACCTGCAACGGCAGCGGGGCACAGCAGTGGAGCCGGGTGGGCTCGACCTACCAGACCCTCGGCAAGTGCCTCGACGTCGACAACGGCGGCACCGTCAACGGCACGAAGGTGCAGCTCTGGACCTGCAACGGCAGCGGCTCCCAGGTCTGGCAACCGCAGACCAACGGCTCGCTGCTCAACCCGCAGTCCGGGAAGGTGCTCGACGCGCTCGCCGGCAGCTCCGCCGACGGCACACAACTGCACATCTGGGAGTACGCCGGCGCGGCGAGCCAGAACTGGACGGTCCGGGCGGCCACCAACCGGACCGTGCTGTTCGACGGCACCGCCGCGTCCCAGACCGCCAACTGGCAGCACACCAACGGCGCCAACCCGACGTGGACGATCACCGGCGGCGGCATGCAGGTCAACGGCGGCGACATCCGTACCCGGCAGGGCTACGGCGACTACAAGCTGCACGTCGAGTTCTGGCTTCCGCTGTACGGCCCGGAGGTGACCGGTCAGGCCCGGGCCAACTCCGGCGTCTACCAGCAGGACCGCTACGAGTTGCAGGTGCTCGACTCGTTCGGTGACACGTCGCTGGCCAACGACGAGGCGGCGGCGATCTACACCAAGAAGGCGGCGGACGTGAACGCCGCGACGGCGCCCCAGACGTGGCAGACCTACGACATCACGTTCCGGGCGGCACGCTGGAACGGCACGACGAAGACGGAGGACGCGCGCATCACGGTGGTCTGGAACGGCGTGACGGTACAGAACAACGTCGCGATCAACGGCCCGACCGGCGGCGGCGCGGCCGAGGGCCCGTCAGCGGGCCCGATCCGCCTCCAGGACCACGGCAACCCGATCCGCTACCGCAACATCTGGATCGAGCCGACGTAACTCTCGCCCGACGAGCGCCGATCCCACACCGGGGTCGGCGCTCGTCGCCGTCCCGGCGGAGGTCGATACCTGCCTGCGCGGCAGACGAGTTCACCGAGGCTGGAGCAGCCCACGTCCGGCCATGAAGGCACGCAGCGTCTCGGCGTCCTCGGCGGACATCAAGCGGCGTGGGATCACGGTCGCCGGCATCCGGCCGACGTACACGATCCAGAACTCGGGCGTGTCCCTCACCTCGGCGACCCCGTCCCAGGCGATGCCGCCGGACTCCGAGCCGCTGCGCATCATGATGTTGTCGTCGGTGATGTCGTAGGCGCCCTCGACAGCGTAACGACCGGAGCGGCGCCGGGCGCGCCACCGCACCCACGGCGAGTACAGCATCAACAGCAGGCCAGCCACGACCATCGTCACGCACAGCGGCGAGATCCGGTCACCCCACTCGAACCCCCGCGAGGCGGCGAAACCGATCGCCCCGACCGCCGCCAGCACCGCGCCGACCTGACCGTACCTGCGCAGGCGGACACTGCTGAGCGCGGCGGCCACGCGGCCCGGGTAGGCGGGATCGGCCGGGACGTCAAAACGGATGTGCACGCCAGAACGATAGTGCCCCCAAGCGCCTGATCCGCATCCCGCGCCCGCGCTGGGACGGGGCAACACTGTTGTGTGATCTCGGTTACAGTGTGTGGTCATGCGTGACACCCGTCCCCTGTTCCACCGTGCCGGAGCCGCGATGCTGCTCCTTGCCGGCCTGGTCGCCGGACCCGCGAGCGCCGCCTCGGCGGCCCCCGGCTCCGCGCCGGGCACACCCGCGGACTCCACACCGGTCGAGGCGCCCGAGGCCGACACCCCGCCAGCGGGCACCGCGTCCCCAGGAACGGCCGGCACCGCGCGGGCTGCGGCGGGCGGCTCGGCCGACCTGTCGCTCATCGTCCGTGGCACCACCATCGCCGATGTCTCGACTCCCAAGCCCGCCACCCTCAAAATCACCAACCATGGCCCGGCCACCGCTACCGGCATCCGGCTGCGGCTGGTCGGCTGGGTGGACGGCGAGTCCACCGACCCGGGCGCCGTCAACTGGTGTGAGCGGCCCGAGCCGCCGATGCCGCCGGCGCCGCCGGTCCCGCCCGGCGGTCGTGTGGTGGCCATCGGCACGGAGTGCGATCTGCCGAACCTGCCGCCGGGCCGGTCGCTGACCTTCGACATGAGATACCCGATCTTCGGCGGGGGTGTGATCCACATGTTCGGCGAGTTCACCACCTCCGTCCGGCACGCGCAGAGCGATCCGGTGCCCGCCAACAACAGCGTGCTCAGCCGGCTCATCGCCACCGCCTCGGTCGCCGGCGCGGACATGTACGCGTCCGCCTGGGACGTACCGGTCGACGCCTCCGGGAAGGTCGGCGCGATAGTCCCGGGTCAACGGGGAGAGCTGCGGTTCGAGATCGGCAACGTGGGCCTTACGGTGGTCCGCGAGCTCGAATTGACGCTCCGGCTGCCCGAGCACGTCAGCCTCGAAGGTGACCTGTCCGGGTGCGAGTACGACGCCGGCCGCCGCGAGGCGATCTGCGTCTACCGTGGCCTGTCGCTCATCCCGGTGAACGACGACACCGACCCGAACGACGACGAGCATTCTGGCCTGCGGTTCCAGGTCTCGGTACGGGTGGCGGAGTCCGCGCCCGCCCCGGCGCACCTGGCCGGTGGACGGGTGGAGGTACGGGCGCTGCTCGACGAGCCGATCCCCAGCATCGCCGCCGCCGGACTGCCCCGGCAGGCGAGCCCGATGCGTGCCGATCCCGAGGCAACGCCGGACCGGGATCCGAGCGACAACACCGACACGTTCACCGTGTTCACCGCCGTGGAGTCCGGTGGTGTCGGCGGCGGCATGCCGGTGACCGGTGTGGACGCCGCCCGGATGGCCGGCACCGGCGCCGGCGCGGTGCTGCTCGGCGCCGCCCTGCTGCTGCTCGGCCGCCGCCGTCGCCAGTCGTCGGTGACCCGGCCCGGCCAGGGCTGATCCGGCATCGGCCCGCCGCCCGCCCGGCGGCGGGCCGATCACGGTCGGGAGGCGTACGTGACTCGGCGTGGTGCGGCTATCGATCCGCCCTGCCGACGGGGGTGACCGGGTCGACGGGCGCCGCGAACCGGGCGGTCAGCTCCCGCTTGAGGACCTTGCCACTGGGCCCGAGCGGCATGGCGTCGACGAGCACCACCCGGCGGGGGTACTTGTAGCGGGCCATCCGCTGGCGGCACCAGGCCACGATCTCCGCGGGCAGCGTCTCGTCCCGCTCGGTTCCGGGGCGGGGCACGACCACCGCGCAGACCTCCTCGCCGAGGGAGTCGTGCGGAACGCCGATCACCGCGACCTGGGCCACGGCGGGATGTCGCGCCAGTGTCTCCTCCAACTCGCGGGGGTAGACGTTGTAGCCGCCGCGGATCACCATGTCCTTTTTCCGGTCCACGATGCGCAGGTTGCCGTCGTCGTCCTGGACGCCGAGGTCGGCCGAGCGGAACCAGCCGTCCACGATGGCCTCGGCGGTGGCCTCCGGCTGGTTCAGGTAGCCGGCCATCACGTTGTGGCCACGGATGACGATCTCGCCGATGTCGCCGACGGGCAGCAGCTCGACCCGGTCGTCCAGGTCGGCTCGGGCGATCGCGACCTCGACGCCCCAGATCGGACGACCGACGGTGCCGGGCCGTCGCGGCCACGCCCGCTGGTTGTACGCGACCACGGGGGATGTCTCGGTGAGCCCGTAGCCCTCGTAGATCGGGCAGCCGAACCGCTCCTCGAAGCTCTCCAGTACCGCGACGGGCAGCGCCGCCCCGCCGGAGTAGGCCCGGTCCAGCCGCTGCCGTGGCGGGTCGTGCTCGGTGGCGGCGAGCAGGGCGAGATACATGGTGGGCACGCCCATCAGCACCGTGCAGCCGTACTCGGCGATCAGCCGCACCGCCCGCGCCGCTTCGAAGCGCTCCATCAGCACCATCGTCGCGCCGGCCCGGAACGTCGTGTTCATGCCGCAGATCTGCCCGAACGTGTGGAACAGCGGGAGACAGCCGAGCAGTACGTCGTCGCCGTCCATCGCGAACGGCGACTCCATGCCCAGCTCGACGTTGAGGAAGACGTTGAGGTGGGTGAGCATCGCACCCTTGGGCCGTCCGGTGGTCCCCGAGGTGTAGAGGATCAGCGCGATGTCGGTCGGCGAGCGGGGCACCAGGTTGTCGATCGGCTCGGCCCCGGCAGCGAGTTCGTCGGTGACCGTGAGGACCGGCGTACCGGTGGATCTGGCGGCCGGGCCGCCGTCGGCGTCGCGCAGCTCCGCGGTGCAGACCAGCGCGGCCGCCGCGCAGTCTTCCAGGATGTACGCGATCTCGCCGGTGCGCAGCGTCGTCGGCATCGGCACGACCGTCGCACCCAGCGCGAGTGCCCCGAAGTACGCCTTCGGGAAGTGTGCCGAGTTCGGCAGCAGCAGTGCCACCCTGTCCCCGGGTCCGATGCCGTGCCGGCGCAGCAGAGCGGCCTGGTGGCGGGCGCCGGCCCACAGCTCACGGTAGGTGAGCGTGGTCGCGGCGGTCACGAGTGCGGGGTGGTCCGGTCGTCGCAGGGCCGACTCGGCGAGGACGGCGGCGAGGGAGAGGGCCATGGTTGCTCAGACGCTCGCTTCCGTGGCCAGTCGTGCCTTGTCGGGCTTGCCGATCCTCGTCAGCGGCAGGGCGGTACGGAGGTGGAACCGCTCCGGCACGTGCTTGACGGAGAGCCGCGCGCCGACGAGCTCGCGCAGTTCGTCCTCGCTCGGCTTCGGCTGCCCGTCGTGCGGCGCCACGGCGGCGTGCAGGTGCTCCAGACGGTCGCGGTCGACCACCGCGAAGACGGCGGCCTGGGCGACGCCCGGGTGCGTCATCAGGGCCTGCTCGACCGCGGCCGGGTAGATCTTGATCCCGTTGGCCTTGATCACCTCGGCCCGCCGACCGCAGATGGTGAGGTAGCCGCGTGTGTCGAGGAAGCCCAGGTCACCGGTGTACAACCAGCCGTCGCGTACGGTCCGGGCGGTCAGCTCCGGGTCGGACACGTACCGGGTCATGGCGAACGGGGAGCGGACGACGATCTCCCCGACCTCGCCGACCGGCAGATCGTGCCCGTCGGCCTCGGCCCGGATGCGTACCTCGGCGAACAGTGGTCGCCCGGCCGTGCCCAGCAGCGCCGGATCGGAGTGCTCGAACGGGGTCAGCATGCTGATGGCCGCGGCCTCGCTGGTGCCGTAGATCTGCATGAGTACCGGCCCGAACCGTTTCGCCGCCAGGGCCAGCCGGTCCGGCGAGGACGGTGCCCCGGTGTAGCAGAGCATCGTGATGCTCGACAGGTCGGTGTCGCCCGTCGCGGGGTGGTCCAGCAGCAGGTAGAGCTGCGACGGCGAGACGAGCAGGCGGGTCACCCGATGCCGCTGCACGGCGTCGAGCACGGCCCCCGCGTCGAAGCCGTCGTGCAGGATCACCGAGCCGCCCGAGGCGAGCGAGTCGTCGGCCGCCTGTCCGCTGGAGTGGCTCATCGGCAGCGTCGCGAGATAGGTCGCCCGCCAGGCGTTCTGTAGTCCGCCGGTGATGAAGCCGCGGCGGGTGCGGAAACTGACGGCTATGCCCTTCGGCCTGCCGGTGGTGCCGCTGGTGTAGGTGACCACGGCGTCGGTGTCCGGGGCGACCGCCACGGTGGACTCGTCGAAGGCCGGATCGCCCCGGGACAGGTCGACGACGTCGAGGCCGAGTCGGCCGAGCGCGGTCAGCTGCACCGGGAGGGTGACGTCGTCGCGGATCGCGCGAGCCCGGTCGACGTTCACCTCGTCGATCGCGAGCACCGTCATCCGGGTTTCCTCGACGATGCGCCGGGTCGCGTCGGCGGTGAGCCGGTCGTTCGGGTCGACGGCGTTGGTGGTGTGCAGGTGCACCACGGGGGCGCCGACGAGGTTCGCCGCGTACCGCAGGATCAGCGTTTCCGGGGTGTTGGTCTCGGTGAGGATGCCGACCACCGGCGTCACTCCCGGTCCCACGCCCAGCCGCCGTCGCAGCACCGAGGCGGCGCAGCGGACCGCACCGGCGAACTGCTCCGCGGTGAGCGTGACGTCCCGCCGGGTGAGCACGACCCTCCCGGGTTCGGTGCCGAGGACCTGGAGGATACGGCTGACATAGGTGTCGTTCGCGGACATGGCGGCTCGTCCCCCTCGCGCGGCGGAATTGCGGCGAGCATAGCTTCCCGACAATGTGTCACAACCATCAAATCGCATGTCGCAATCAATCGACGGCAGCCATCGAGGCGCTATCGATACGAGATCCAGCCCTGTCACCATAGGCTGGCCGGAACGCCCTGACCCTGCACGGAGCGCGCTTGGAGTTCCCGTGTGACGGGCCCCGGCAACATCAACAAAGCGCTGCGGGAACGGGCTCGCGGCGCATCGTCGTGAGTTCCGGAAGGTGGGTCGACACCATGCCGCATTACTTCGACGCCCTGCGACGGTTGCGTGACGACCTGGAGACCGCCGGGAACAGACGCGAGTTCCTTGAGGTCGGGCGGTTGGCGGGAAAGTTCCCGGCCGCCCTGCACAACCGTGCCGGCGTGCCGGCCGAGATCAGCGTGTGGTGCAGCAACGACTACCTGGGCATGGGGCAGCACCCCGACGTCCTGGCCGCTATGCGGGACACCCTGGGCGAGGCCGGTGCGGGCGCCGGCGGCTCGCGCAACATCGCCGGAACGAACGGCCTGCACGTCCGGCTGGAGCGGGAACTCGCCGAGTTGCACGGCAAGGCCGACGCCCTGCTGTTCAGCTCGGGCTACGCGGCCAACGAGGGCTCGCTGTCCGTACTGGCCGGACGGATCGAGGACTGTGTCGTCTTCTCGGACGAGAAGAACCACGCGTCGATCATCGACGGGCTGCGGCACAGCGGTGCCGAGAAGCGGATCTTCCGACACAACGACGCGGCGCACCTCGAAGAGTTGATCGCGGCCACCGATCCGGACCGGCCGAAGATGATCGTCACGGAGTCGGTGTACTCGATGGACGGTGACATCGCGCCGCTGGCCCGGATAGCCGCCATCGCGAAGCGCCACGGCGCCATGACCTTCCTCGATGAGGTCCACGCGGTCGGCATGTACGGGCCACAGGGCGCCGGTATCGCGGCGGACCTGGGCATCGCCGACGAGTTCACGGTCGTCATGGGCACCCTGGCCAAGGGATTCGGCACCACCGGCGGCTACATCGCCGGACCGACCGATCTCATCGACGTGGTCCGCGGGCTCGCCCGCTCGTTCATCTTCACCACCGCCCTGCCGCCCGCGCTGACCGCCGGCGCGCTGGCCGCGGTCCGGCACCTGCGCGGCTCGGACGAGGAACGCACCCAACTGCGCGCGAACGCGACCCTGATGCACCGGCTGCTCCACGCGCGCCGGATCCCGTTCCTCTCCGACCAGTCGCACATCATCTCGGTCCTGGTCGGTGACGACGCCACCAGCCAGCAGATCTCCGAACTCCTGCTGACCCGGCACGGCATCTACGTCCAGGCCATCAACGCGCCCAGCGTGCCGAAGGGCCGGGAGATCCTGCGGGTCGCGCCCGGTGCGGTGCACTCCACCGACGGCGTACGCGCCTTCGTCGAGGCGCTCGACTCGATCTGGCGGGAACTCGACCAGCGGCGCTCCCCCGTGTCCCTGGCCACGGTCCCGGCGATGTCCTGACCCGGCGCGAGCCGAGTGACCCCGACCGGAAGGACGATCGTGGCTGATCGGACGGACCTCACCCCACGCCTCGCCGAGTACGTCCGGGAGGTGTCCCGGCGCGAGGACGACATCCTGCGCGAACTCCGCGAGGAAACCGCGATGCTGCCCGGTGGCGTGGCCATGCAGGTGCCCGCCGAGGAGGGCCAGCTCCTCGCCCTGCTCGCCGCCCTCGTCGGCGCCCGCTCGGTCCTGGAGATCGGGACCTTCACCGGCTACAGCACGCTCTGCCTGGCCCGAGCACTGCCGGCGGACGGCCGCGTGGTCACCTGCGACATCACTGACCGATGGCCGTCGATCGGCGCCGACTACTGGGCACGGGCCGGGATGACGGACCGCATCGACCTGCGGGTCGGTGACGCGCGGGAAACCCTCGCCAAGCTTCGGATCGAGGAGGGGCCGGACAGCTTCGACCTGGTCTTCATCGACGCGGACAAGATCGGCTACCCGGAGTACTACGAGCTGAGCCTCCCGCTGGTCCGGCCGGGCGGGCTGATCGTCGTGGACAACACGCTGTTCTTCGGCCGGGTCGTGGACCCCGCAGCCCAGGACCCCGACACCGAGGCCATCCGCGAACTCAACACCCGGCTGCACACCGACGAACGGGTCGACGTCAGCCTGCTCACCGTGGCCGACGGCATCACCCTCCTGCGTCGGCGGGCCTGACCGGTGCGTCGGCGGGGCTGACCGGCGACCACGGGGTGGGCGCGCCGGACGGGTCACGTCAGGTGCGGTGCTCGGCGCGTGCCAGGGCTTCGGCGATCCAGCGCTGCGTACGGCAGGAGTGGCAGTTTCCCTCGGGGCTGCTTCGACGGTAACGGGCCAGCCGCTCCACCGCCGCGACGTAGTACCCGGACAACTCCTCCCGGTACATCCGCTCCTGGGCGTGCACCCAGATCAGCCACGGCATCTGGTAGCAGCCACCGTCCTCGGCCCGCAGCAGGTGCGCGTCCACGAGATCGTCCAGCAGTTCCTCGGCCTGCTCCGGGCTGCACTCAAGCAGGGCGCCCACCGTCGGTGGCCGGATGCAACGCGGGGGGATCATGCCGAGCCGGCGCAGGGTCAGCCGCAGGTCCGTGCCGTTGCGGCCCTGGGCGGCCAGGTCGTCGTACGCCCGGTCCAGTGCCGTACGCACGACGAGCTCGCCGAACTGGAGCTCGTCGAGAATCCGCCGCGGGTCCGCCAGCCGGCGCGCGAGGGCGTCGAGCTTGCGATGCGTACGGTGCGCCACCCTCAGTCCGGCGACGCGCAGGGCCAGGGGCAGCCCGGAGCAGGCGTGCACGATCCAGCGGACCGCCTCGGGCGCCGCGTCCGTCTGCTCCCGCCCGATGATGCCGGCGAGCAGCCCGAGCGACTCGTCGTCGTCGAGGGCGGCCAGTTGGATGGTGCGGGACCAGTCCACGTCGACGAGGTGGGACCGGCTACTGACCAGAACCCTGCTGTCGCCGCTGCCGGGCATCAGCGGACCCACCTGGGATCCGGACGTCACATCGTCGAGTACGACCAGCACCCGGCGCCGCGCGATGACGGAGCGGTACGTGGCGAGCCGGTCGGTGCCCCGGCTCGGGACGGCGTGTTCCGGCACCCCGAGGCCGACGAGGAACCGGCCGGCGACGTCGGCGGGATCGCTCGGGCGGCCGTGGTCGTCCTCAAGGCTGGTGTAGAGCTGCCCGTCCGGGAAGTCGGCACGCGCGGCGTGGGCGGCCCGCAGCAGCAGGCTGGTCTTGCCGACGCCGGGCCCGCCGGTGATAACGGCGACCAGGGCCGGCGAGGCGGGCGAGGTGAGCAGTGCCGCGAGTTCCCGGGTCTCCGGGGCCCGGCCGGTGAAGTCGTGTACCGCGGGCGGGAGCTGCGCCGGCAGCAGCGTCTCCACCTCGACCTCCACCTCCTCCTCCGATCCGGCGCGCTCGTCGCGGACGGGATGCGCCGGCCCGCCCCAGACGGCCACCGAAGCGGGCGACTTTGCCTCCGTACGCAGGATCCGGCCCTGGATCTCCCGCAGGTCGTTGCCGGGCTCCATGCCGAATTCGGCGATCAGATCCGCCCGGGTACGCCGGTACAGCTCAAGCGCCTCGGGCTGCTGACCCGCACGGGCGAGAGCCAGCATGAGCCGACCGACGAACGCCTCGTTGAACGGTTGCTCGGCGACGATCTGCCGTAGCTCGGGCAGCAGCTCGGCGTGCCGCCCCAGGAACAGCTGCATGTCCACCCGCCAGCCCAGCGCCTGCAACCGCAACTCCCGCAGGTGGACGCCCTCGGAATCGCGCAGACGCGGCGACGGCACGTCCAGGAAGGGGTCGTTGCGCCACAGACCGAGACCCTGGTCGAGTTCTGCCACGGCGCCGGGCAGGTCGTCCCGCTCGGCGAGCCGCTTCGCCGCCCGCCGGTGCGCGTGGAACCGGCCGAGATCCGTCTCGTCCTCCTCGGCCCGCAGGAGGTAGCCGGGGGCACGGGTGACGATCCGCTCCGCCCCGGCCTTGCCGAGGACCTGGCGCAGCCGCATGACGTAGGTCCGGACGGTGGCCGCCGCACTGGGCGGCAGCGGGTTGTCCCAGACGAGCTTCGCTATGCGGTCGACGGGCACCACCTTGTTCGGAGACAGCAGAAGTGTCGTCAACACGACCCGCTGCCGGGGAGCTGAAATCGTGACCTCGCTGTCACCGGAGCGGACCACCAACGGGCCAAGAAAGAGAAACTCCACTATTTGCTCACTTCAGCCGAGCGTTTCCCTGCCAGGGGAAACCCACCCCCGTGTTGTCATCTGTTGTACACGTGAGGAAGGCTCCGGATTTGACGACGAAGTTAAATCCCGGTGGGCAAAATCGAGCACCCGGTACACAATTGGCCAGCACGGCGATGCCGGATGTTGCATTGATATGCATAAACGCAATATCACCGGTGGACCGGCACCCACCGCACCCGGGTATAGACGATCTCGATCTTTCTCAGCGACCCACGGAAACCCCGGCCAGATCGGGTGCGTCAAGCCGCACGGTGGACGAACCGGCCCACTCGACGGGCACGAGATGCAGCCGCTGGACCCCGTCGGCGCCGGGCGCGGCGAGCGCGTCCCGACAGTCACAGACCTCGTCGTCGAAGCCGGCGAACCGGTAGGCGACCTCCATCATCCGGTTCCGGTCGGTGGGCCGGAAGTCGGCGAGAAAGTGGACGCCCGCCCGCGCCGCCTGGCCCGCCAGCCAGGCAATCAGGACGGAACCGGCGCCGAACGAGACCACCCGGCACGACGTGGCGAGCAGGCGCAGGTGCCAGACGTCCGAATGCTTCTCCACGAGAACGACGCCGACGGCGCCGTACGGTCCGAACCGGTCGGTGAGCGAGGCCACCAGCACCTCGTGGCCCGGTTCCCGGAGCAGCCCGCGCAGCGTCTCGTCCGAGTAGTGCACACCCGTCGCGTTCATCTGGCTGGTCCGCAGCGTCAGCTCCTCGACGCGCGACAGCTCCTGCTCGGTGGCCCGATCGACCCGCATCACCAGCTCCAGTGAGCGCAGGAAGTCCTCGTCGGGGCCGGTGAATCCGGCCCGCTCGGCGTCCCGCTGGAACCCGGCCTGGTACATCTCCCGCCGCCGGCGCGAGTCGACCGTGCGAAACGGCGGGGAGAACTCCGCCAGACCGGGCAGCGTCAATGCCGTCTCGGCCGGATAGCACCGCACCTCCGGCAGGTGGTATGTGACCTCGGCACGCTCGGTCGGCTGGTCGTCGACGAACGCGATCGTGCCGAGGGCGAAGTTCAGCGTCTCCGCTATCCGGCGTACCGCGTCGGACTTGCGACCCCAGCCGATCTCCGGCAGCACGAAGTACTCCGCGATGCCGAGCGCCTCCAACCGCGCCCACGCCAGGTCGTGGTCGTTACGGCTGCTGACCGACTGGAGGATGCCGCGCGCGTCCAACTCGACGACGACCGCCCGCAACTCGTCGGCCAGCGTCACCTCGCCGTCCTCCAGCAGGGTGCCCCGCCACAGCGTGTTGTCGAGATCCCAGACCAGGCACTTCACCATGGTCGGCGCCCCCGGCGACGTGTCCTCGCTCAACGTCCTCCCCCTCCCCCACCGCTCAGTACGTGATCGGCCAGCAGCAGCTGGCACATCTCGTTGCTGCCCTCGATGATCTCCATGCACTTGGCGTCCCGGTACGCGCGCGCCACCGCGTGCCCGTCCCGGGCACCGGCCGAGGCCAGGACCTGCACCGCCGCTGCGGCCCCGCGCGCCGCGTACGTGGCGCTCGTGTGCTTGGCCAGGACGGTGGCGATCACCTGGTCCGGCGAGCGCTCGTCCCAGCAGCGGCTGGCGTGCTCGCAGGCTCGGGTGGCCGCCTGCTCGGCGACCAGCAGCTCGGCCAGGTGCCGGGCGACGAGCTGGTGCCCGCCGAGCGTCCGGCCGAACTGCTCCCGGCTGCGCGCGTGCTCACCGGCGGCGTGCAGGCAGGCGCGGAGGATGCCGACGCAGCCCCAGGCCACCGACATCCGGCCGTACGCCAGTGCGGTGGTGACCAGCAACGGCAGGAACTGGCCGCCACCGCCGAGCAGATGCGAGGCTGGCAGGCGTACCCCGCTCAGCCGCAGATCCGCGTGCCCGGCGGCGCGGCAACCCAGCGGATCGGCGATCCGCTCGATCTCGACGCCGGGGGCGTCGGTCGGCACCACGACGGCGCCGGCGGCGCCGTCGTCCAGCAACCCGAACACGACGACGAAGTCGGCGTAGACGGCCGCCGTCGACCAGGTCTTCCGACCGTCGACCACCACCGCGCCGCCGTCGTGGCGGATCCGGGTGGCGATGGCGGACAGGTCACTACCGGCCTGCGGCTCGCTGAATGCGACCGCGGCCAGTTCCCCACCGGTAAGCCGCCCCAGCAGGTCCGCCCGCTGCTCCTCGTCACCCAGCCGCTCAATCGTCCAGGCCGCCATGCCCTGCGAGGTCATGACGCTGCGCAGCGACGAGCAGAGGCTGCCGACATGCGCGGTGAACTCGCCGTCGCGGGAGCTGGTCCAGCCCACGCCGCCGTAGGCGGTGGGGACGCCGGGACTGAGGTAGCCGGCGGCGCCCAGCTTCGTCAGCAGCTCCCGGGGCAGCCGGCCGGCCCGGTCCCAGCCCTCCGCCTGGTCGCCGACCAGGCCGGTGAGCAGGGCACGGGGCGCGGCGAGCGGGTCACTCACCGGCGCTCCCGCCACCCAGGCGACGCACCAGCGCCACCATGTTGTCGACCGTCCGGAAGTTGTCGAGCCGCAGGTCCGCGCCCCGGATGGAGATGCCGAAGGTCGTCTCCAGGTGGACCACCAGCTGCATGGCGAACAGCGAGGAGAGTCCGCCCGTGGCGAACAGGTCCGTATCCGGCTCCCAGGTTCGCCTGGTCTGGGCCGCCAGGAACGCGAGCAGGTCCTTCTCGACCGTCCCGCCGTCCACGGTCGCGTCCGGGTCGGTGTTCGTCGTGTCCATCAGTGTCTCCAGGGGGTTAGTCGTGGCGCTGCTGATCAGCCGTACGCGTAGAAGCCGCGGCCGGACTTGCGGCCGAGGTGGCCCAGGCGGACCTTCTCCAGAAGCAGGTCACAGGGGCGGCAGCCCTCGTCGCCGGTGCGCTCGACCAGCACCCGGAGCGAGTCGACGAGGTTGTCGATGCCGATCAGGTCGGCCGTCCGCAGCGGGCCGGTCCGGTGCCCCAGACAGTTCTCCATCAGGGAGTCGACGGCCTCGACGCTCGCGGTGCCGGCCTGCACTATCCGGGCCGCATCGTTGATCATGGGATGCAGGATCCGACTGGTGACGAAGCCCGGGGCGTCCCCGACCACTATCGGCTCCTGGCCCAGGGCGGCCAGCGCGTCGCCGAGCGAGGCCATCACCGCCTCGCCGGTCCGACGTCCGCGGATGACCTCCACCGTACGGATAAGGTACGGCGGGTTCATGAAGTGCGTGCCCACCACCTCGTCGGGGCGCTTCGCGAAGTCGGCAAGCTCGTCGATCGGGATCGAAGAGGTGTTGGAGACCAGCGGGGTTCCCGGCCGCACCAGCGCCGACACCTCGGCGATCACCTTCGCCTTGACCGCGATGTCCTCCGTGGTGGCCTCGATGACCGCGCTCGCCCCGGCCGCGTCCGCGAGGGTGCTCGTCGTGGTGAGCGTTCCCACCGGTACGTCGCCGGAGAGCCGTCCCATCAACTGCGCCATCCGCAACTCGCCGTCGATGCGCTCACGAGCGCGGTCCAGCGCCTGCTCGCCGACGTCGACGAGCAGGACCGGCAGGCCCCGGACGAGGGCCAGGGTGGTGATGCCGACGCCCATGACGCCGCCGCCCACCACGGCGAGCCGGTGCACATCCGACGCTTCGGACCAGGTTGCTGTGCTCATCGTGGACAGAGCCCTTCCGTGACTGCTGCGGGGGTCGGGGTCAGGAGAGGATCGACGCGAGCCAGTCGGAGACGGCGGTGGCCGTGGTGGCCACGTGCTGCTCCATCATCGAGAAGTGATCGCCGTCGACATCGATCACCGCGTGTGCCCCGGGCCAGCTCGACCGCCAGTCACCGACGGCGGGCGCGGCGGCACCGAGCGGGCTGGAGGCCCGGACGAGCAGGACCGGGGCCGCCACCCGTGGCGCCCGGTAGTCGTCGAGAATCCGGAAGTACTTGCCCATCGCGGTGAGCCGGGCGCCGTCCAACGGGACCGCCTGGTCCTCGCGGTCGAACATGCCGCTCAGCAGCACGTCGTTGAACTGGGTCATCGCCCTGTTGTCCGACAGGTACGTGTCCAGCAGCACCACCGCCGCCGGTCGTACGCCGCGTTTCTCCAACTCGGCGGCGACCCCGTGGGCGACCGTGCCGCCGGAGGAGGAGCCGAGCAGGACCAGGGGCCGGTCCCCGCCGAGCCGTTCGAGGACCTCCTCGGCGTGGTACTCCAGCAACGGACCCATCGCCGACGGCACCCGCTGTCCCGGCAGGAAGCCGGGGGCGGACAGGACGCTGGAGCCGTACGTGCCGCGGAAGCGGTTGACGAACCGGGCGTACTGGTGGCCGCCGCCGAGCGCGACGAGGGAGCCGAAGCAGATCAGCTGGGGCGCCTCCTCGTGGGTGTTGATCCGCAGCAGCGTCGGTGGTTCCGCCGAGTCCCGTAGCTGGGCCGCGGTGTGGAACTCCGGACGCAGCGCCGAGGCGTTCTTGAGCAGGTCGATCGCCTCGTCGGACCGACCCCGACGGCAGAGCTGCCGAAACAGCGTGCTGACCGGGTCGTCGTCGGAGCGGGGCGCAACCGGGGCCACCGGCTGGCTGCCCGGCTGTTCGCTGGTGACCTGTCGTTCGGCAGCCGCGGCGGCGGCCCACTCCACCCGTACCAGGTCGGCGAGCTTGGCGGGCGTGCCGCTGGAGAACACGACGGTCGGCAACAGGTTCAGCCCGGTGGCCCCGGCCAGGCGGTTGCGCAACTCAAGCGCGGTGAGCGAGTCGAACCCGACCGACAGGAACGCCTCCTGCGCACCGACCGCGTCGGCGTCGGCGTGCCCGAGCACCTGGGCGGCGTGCACGCGTACCGCCTCCAGCAGGATCGCCAGTTGCTCGTCGGCCTGCGCCACCGCCAGTCGGTCCCGCAGCCCCGAGTCCACCGTGGCGGTCTCCGGGCCCGAGGTACGCACCAACGAACGGAGCAGGTACGGCACCGGCCCGGTACGGAACGCGGCGAGGTCGAGCGCGACCGGCACGAGGACCGGATCGGGCCGGGTCAGCGCCGCGTCGAACAGCGCCGTGCCGGCCTCGGCGGTCAGGCTCAGCACGCCACTGCGCGCCATCCGGTTGATATCGATGTCCGACAGCGCCCCGGTCGGGCCGCTGCGCTGCTCCCACAGCCCCCAGGCGAGCGAGGTGGCGGGCAGCCCGTCGCGGTGCCGGGCCACCATCAGCGCCTCCGCGGCACCATTCGCGGCACCGTACGCCGCCTGGCCGGGCCCACCGAACAGCCCGGCCACCGAGGTGTAGACCACGAACGCGCGCAGCGGGAGGTTCCGGGTCGCCTCGTGCAGGTGCCACGTCCCGTCGACCTTGGGCGCCAGCACCCGGCCGAGCCGCTCGGGCGTGACATCGGCGAGCAGGGCGTCATCGATCACCGCGGCCGTGTGCACGACCGCCGTCACGGGGTGCTCGGCCGCGACACCGGCCAGTGCCGCGTCGAGCGCCGCCCGGTCGGTCACGTCACACCGCTGCGCCGTCACCCGCGCGCCGGCCGTGCCGAGCTCGGCGATCAGCTCGGGCACTCCCGGCGCGTCCGCCCCGCGTCGACTGAGCAGCAGCAGCCGGCGTACGCCGTGCCGGGTCACCAGGTGCCGGGCGAGGATGCCGGCCAGAACCCCGCCACCGGTCAGCAGCACGGTGCCGGTGCCGTCGAAAACATCGGTCCGCGCCTCGGCGGGCCGTACCGGCCGCAGCCGGGGCACCCGGATCCGCCCGGCCCGCAGCGCCACCTCGGGCTCACCGGACGCGAGCAGGGCGGGCAGCAGTTCCGCGGTGCTGCGCGGGTCGTCGGAGTCGACCAGGACCAGCCGGCCCGGGTGTTCCTGCTGCGCGGAGCGGACCAGGCCGTGGACGGCCGCAGCCGCCAGGTCCGGCGGCACGTCGCCGATGTCGGCGGCGCCCCGGGTGAGCACCACCAGCGGCGGGCTGCCGACGGCCGGGCGCCGCAGCCAGGCGTTCAACTGCTCCAGGACGGCGGCGGTGGTCTCGTGCACGAACGCGGGCGTGGCGGCGGCGGGCGGCGGGCACGCCAGGAGTACCGCGTCCAGGCCGGCGACGGCGTCGGTGACGGCGGGCGTACCGGCGGGCAGCAGCCGCTCGTCGTCCGCGCCGAGCCGGGCCCAGAGCCCGGCCGAGGCGATCCCGGCGGGAGCGTCCAGGGTGCTCCACTCGACCCGGTACAGCGAGTCGGTGGCGGGACGCAGCGAGTCGAACGAGGCGGTCCGCATGGTGAGCGTGCCGACCGTGACCACCGCCCGGCCGTCCTCGTCGGTGACCTGGAGCGAGACCTCGTCCGGGCCGGTCGGGCGCAGCGCCACGCGCAGCGTCTGGCCCGGCCGGGCGCCGGCCCAGAGACGCACCTGCTGCCAGACGAAGGGCAGCGGGACGCCGGTCGCCTCGGGCTGCCGCTCCGCCTCACGGCCGACCCCCGCGTCGCGCAGGCTGACGGTTTGCAGGAACGCGTCGAGCAACGCCGGGTGCATCGGGAAGCCGTCCGCGCCCAGCTCGGGCAGCGCCGCCTCGGCGAAGATCTCGTCACCGCGCGACCAGGCCGCGCGCAGGCCCCGGAAGGCGGGACCGTACTCGACGCCACGGTCGCGGAGGAAGCCGTACAGCTCGCCGATGCGCATCTGCCGCGCGCCGGTCGGTGGCCACACGACGCCCGTGACGGCGCTCGGCAGCGGCCCGGAGGGGGCGAGTACGCCGCTGCCGTGGCCGGTCCACTCGGCATCGGGTCCGGCCTGCTCGGACCGGGAGTGGAACTCGATCACCCGACGCCCGGCGTGGTCCGGCGTACCCGCGGTCAGCCGTAGCTGCACGCCGGTGCCGTCGTCGCCGGCCGGCAGCAGGAGCGGCGCGGCGAGGGTGAGCTCCTCGACGAGGGCACAGCCGAGCTGTCCGCCGGCGTGCGCGGCCATCTCGACGTACGCCACTCCGGGCAGCAGGACCGCACCCCGGACCGCGTGGTCGGCGAGCCAGGGCTGCTCCGCCAGCGACAGCCGCCCGGTGAACACGGTGCCGCCGGTGCCGGGCAGCTCCACGGTGGCGCTCAGCAGCGGGTGCCCTGGGTCGCGCTGTCCCATCGACACCGGATCGCCCCCGGCCGGGGTCGGGTCCAGCCAGTAACGCTGACGCTGGAAGGCGTACGTGGGCAGGTCGACGCGGCGGGCGCCGGTGCCCTCGTACGCCGGCCGCCAGTCGACCGGGAGCCCGGCGACGTGGGCCTGGCCGAGCGAGGTCAGCAGCCGAGTGCTGCCGCCGTCGTCGCGACGCAGCGTCTCGACCATGGCGAGTTCGGTGAGCCCGGCGTCGACCGCCGCGTCCCGCAGGCTGAAGGTGAGCGTCGGGTGCGGGCTGACCTCCACGAAGGTCCGGTGGCCGGCGTCGAACAGCAACTGTGCGGCCTCGTGGAACCGTACGGTCTGCCGCAGGTTGCGGTACCAGTAGTCGGCACCGAGCGCCGGTGACTCGACCCACCCGGCGTCCACCGTCGACATCATCGGCACGCCGCCCCGGCGGGGACGCAGCTCGCCGAGCCCGGCGAGGAGGGAGTCCCGGACCCGGTCGATGTCGGCGGAGTGCGGGGCGTAGTCGACCGGGGTCCGGAAGGTCAGCATGCCGTCGGCCCCGGTCTCGGCGAGCAGGTCGTCCAGGGCGGGCGCCTCGCCCGCGACGACGACGACCCGTGGACCGTTGACGGCGGCGAGGGAGAGCCGGCCGTCGTACCCGGCGATCAGCTTCTCGGTCTCGGCGACGGTGAGCATCAGGGTCGCCATGCCCCCGCCGCCGGCCACCTCGGCGAGCGCACGGCTGCGCAGCACCGCGATCAGGGCGCCGTCCGCCAGCGAGAGGTGGCCGGCGACACAGGCCGCGGCGACCTCACCCTGGCTGTGCCCGACGACGGCGGCCGGCTCGATCCCGTACGCCTGCCAGACGGCGGCCAGTGACACCAGCACGGAGAACAGCACCGGTTGGAGCACCCGTACGTCCTCGATCGAGGGTGCGCCGGGCTCCTCGCGCACCACCGCGACCGGTGACCAGTCGAGGTGGGCGGCGAAGGCTCGCTCGCAGTCGGCCATCCGTGCGGCGAAGGCGGGTGAGCTGTCGAGGAGTTCGCGGGCCATCCCGGGCCACTCGGCACCGAGGCCGGGGAAGACGAACACCGGCCGACCGGGCCGGGCCGGGGCGGTGCCGAGCACGGCCCGGTTCGTGTTGTCTCCCCGGGACACCGCGGCGAGCGCGTCGAGCAGCTCCGCGCGGCCGGTGCCGACGACGACCGCCCGCTCGGCGAAGCGGGAGCGGTCGAGCGCCAGCGACAGGCCGACGTCGGCCGGGTGCAGGTCCGGCTCGGCGGTCAGCCGGGAGTGCAGCCGAGCCGCCTGGTCGCGGAGCGCGGCGGGAGTGCGCCCGGACAGGGTCCAGGCGACCGGGCCGCCGGGCCGTGCGGGTTCGCCGGGCCGTGCCGGATCGGCGACCGGATCGGCGGGTCGTGCCGGTTCGGCGACCGGATCGCCGGGTCGTGCCGGATCGGCGGCGATGGACTCCAGGACGAGGTGGGCGTTGGTGCCGCTGGCGCCGAACGACGACACGGCGGCGCGGCGTACGGTGCCGCCCGCCGGCCAGGGTGTCGCCGCCCGCAGCAGCGCGACGCCGCCCTCGCCCCAGTCGACCTGGGCGCTCGGCTCGTCGATGTGCAGCGAGCGGGGCAGGATGCCGTGCCGCATCGCCAGCACCATCTTGATGACGCCGCCGACGCCGGCCGCCGCCTGGGTGTGGGTGAGGTTCGACTTCAGCGAACCCATCAGCAGTTCCCGGCCGGCGGGCCGGTCGCGGCCGTACACGTCAAGCACCGCCTGTGCCTCGATCGGATCGCCGAGTACGGTCCCGGTGCCGTGCGCCTCCAGGGCGTCGACGTCGGCCGGGGACAGTCCCGCGTTCTCCAGCGCCTTGCGAATCACCCGCTGCTGGGCCGGACCGTTGGGGGCGGTCAGCCCGTTGCTCGCACCGTCCTGGTTGACGGCCGAGCCCCGGACGACGGCCAGCACCGGGTGCCCGTTGCGGCGGGCGTCGCCGAGGCGTTCCAGCACGACCACGCCGACGCCCTCGCCGAACGCGGCACCGTCCGCGCTCGCCGAGAACGACTTGCACCGGCCGTCCGGGGCGAGGCCGCCCTGCCGGTGCGCGCCGCTGAGCACTCCCGGCGCGTTCATCACCGTCACCCCACCGGCGAGCGCGAGTGACGTGTCCCCCGCCCGCAGCGCCTGGCAGGCCAGGTGGATGGCGACCAGTGAGGAGGAACAGGCGGTGTCCAGGCTGACCGCGGGGCCCTCAAGCCCGAGCAGGTACGCGACGCGCCCGGAGACGACGCTGGGGATGGTGCCGGTGCCGAGGAAGCCGGCGAGGTCCTCCGGAACCCGCCCGAGCCGGGTGCCGTAGTCGCTGTTGATGACGCCCGCGTAGACGGCGGTGTCGCCACCACGCAGGCGGTACGGGTCGATGCCGGTACGCTCGATCGCCTCCCAGCAGACCTCAAGCAGCAGCCGCTGTTGCGGGTCCATGGCGAGCGCCTCGCGCGGCGAGATGCCGAAGAACCCGGCGTCGAAGTCGAGGGCGTCGGGCAGGAAACCGCCCCGGAGGCCGGACGAGCCGGCGGGGTCGCCGGCCCCGGCCGGGTCGACCGGCGGCAGGTCCCAACCGCGGTCGGCGGGGACGCCGGTGACGCCGTCACGCTCGGCGATCAGCAGGTCCCACAGCTCGTCGGGACCGCTCACCCCGCCGGGGAACCGGCAGGCCATCCCGACGATCGCCACCGGTTCGCGGGCTCGGTCGACCTCGGCTCGCAACCGCTGGTTGTCCAGCAGGGTGGCGCGAAGGGCCTCGACAACCTGATCTGCCGCCATGGCGGTCCTCTCCTCGTCGGACTGGTCAGGCACGGCCGTCACCGAGCGCCATCCGAACCAGGTCGTCCACGTTCATGTCCCGGATCGACGCGGGCTCGTCCGGCGCCGGCTGCGCCAACTCGGGGATCGGCGCGGCGCGGCGGGCGTCGGCTGTCGGCGCGGGTCCCGGTTCACGCAGCCGCAGCAGGGCGTCGAGCAGGCCGGCGGTGCGCAGGCGCTGCGGCGGGATGGTGGCCAGCAGGCGGCGTACCGTCTCGTCGTCGACGGCCACGGCCGGCGCCTCGCCGGTGGCCTCCGGTGCCACCCGCCCGGCGATGTACGCCGCCACGGCCTCGGGTGTCGGGTGGTCGAACACGAGCGTCGCGGGCAGCCGCAGCCCGGTGGCGGCGTTGAGCTGGTTGCGCAGCTCGACCGAGGTCAGCGAGTCGAACCCGAGGTCCTTGAACGCCAGCGCGGGGTCGACGGCGTCGGCGCCCCGATGGCGCAGCACCCGCGCCACCCGGTCCCGGACGATCTCCTCCAGCAGCGCCGCGCGCTCGGCGGCCGGCAGCGTGGAAAACCGTCGGCGCAGTGCGGTCGCCCCGGTGACGTCGACGGCGCCGGTACCGGCCGCGCGCCGGACCACTCCCCGGACCAGGCCGCGCAGCAGCGGGGGAACGTCGGCCGAGGTCGTCGCCCACCGCTGCCGGCCCAATTCCAGGTGTACGGGCACCAGCACCGCCTCGTCCACGCCCAGCGCCGCGTCGAACAGGGCCAGGCCCTCGGCGGCCGAGAACGCCACCACCCCGCCCCGGGTCAACCGCTGCCGCGCGGTGTCGCCGAGGCTGCCCGTCATCTCGCTGCGCTGCTCCCACAGCCCCCACGCGAGCGACTGGCCGCGCATGCCCCGCGCGTGCCGCCGGGTGGCCAGCGCGTCCAGGAAGGCGTTCGCGGCGGCGTAGTTGGCCTGCCCGGCGCTGCCGATCACGCCGGCGGCCGAGGAGAACAGCACGAACGCCGCGAGCGGCAGGTCCCGGGTCAGCTCGTGCAGGTGCAGCGCGCCGTCGACCTTGGGCCGCAGCACGGTGTCGAGGCGCCGCGGGTCCAGCGATGCCACGACGCCGTCGTCGAGCACCCCGGCCGCGTGCACCACCGCGGTCAGCGGACGATCGGCGGGGATGCCGGCCAGCGCCGCCGCGAGCTCGTCCCGGTCGGCGACGTCGCAGGCGCCCCACGTCGCCTCGGCGCCCAGGTCCCGCAGGTCGGCGAGCAGCTGCGCGGCCCGTGGCGCGTCCGCTCCCCGTCGGCCGAGCAGCAGCAGGTGCCGTGTCCCGTACCGGGCCGCGAGGTGCCGGGCCACCAGGCCGCCGAGCAGCCCGGTGGCGCCCGTGACGAGTACCGTGCCGCCCGGGTCGAACGGCACGGCCGGGTCGGTGGGTGACGGGACGCGTGCCACCGGGTCGAACGGCACGGCCGGGTCGGCGAGTGTCGGGACGCGTACCAGGCGGGCGGCGAGCAGCGCGCCGCGTCTGATGGCGAGTTGGGGTTCGGCCGCCGCGAGGGCCGAGGGCAGCAGGGTGGACAGTTCGGCCGGGTCGGTGGCGTCGACCAGGGTGAACCGGTCCGGGTGCTCCGACTGGGCCGAGCGGACGAGTCCCCGTACCGCCGCGCCGGCCAGGTCGGCGACGCCCTCGCCGGGGATCGCCTCGACGGCTCCGGCGGTGACGAACACGAGCGTGCTGTCCGCGTACCGGTCGTCGGCGAGCCACTGCTGGATCAGGGTCAGTGCGGCGGTGGTCGCCGTCCGGACGGTTGCGGCGTCGTCCCCGGCGAACCGGTTCGCGACGCAGACGACGTCCGGCACGGCCGCGCCCCGGTCGAGTGCGTCGCCGAGTTCGGCCAGGTCGGCGTACATGTCGGGGAGCAGGCCGGCGGGTCCGATCGCGGCCCAGCGTCCGTGCGGCGCGAGCCGCGCGTCGACGCCCGGCAGCGGGACCCATTCCACCCGGAAAAGCGATTCCGGTACGCCGGACGCCGCCGACGGGGCCAGCGAGTCCGTCCGGACCGGCCGGGTCACCAGCCCGTCAACCGAGAGCACGGGCTGTCCATTGGCGTCCGCCGCGTCGATCGTGACCCGGCCGTCGGCGTCGAAGCGCAGCCTGACCCGCAGCGCCGTCGCACCGACCGCGTGCAGGGTGACACCGGTCCAGGAGAACGGCAGCCGCGCGGTGCCCGGCTCCGGCACCCCGGCATCGGCGCCGGGCCCGATCCACATTCCGTGCAGGGCGGCGTCGAGCAGGGCGGGATGCACCGCGTACGCGGCGGTGCCCGACTCGTCGCCCGACGGCAGGCTCACCTCGGTGAAGATCTCGTCGCCGAGGCGCCAGGCAGCCCGGACGCCACGGAAGGTCGGGCCGTACTCGTAGCCGGAGCCGGCGAGGCCGTCGTACAGGTCACTGATTTTCACGGCGTTGGCGCCCGGCGGCGGCCAGGTTTCCTGGCTCACCGGGGCCGGGCGGGCGTGCTCGGCCAGGCTGCCGGTCGCGTGCCGGACCCAGGAGGAGTCCGGGGCGTCCTCGGCTCGTGAGTGGACCGCGAGCGTACGGCCGCCGTCCGGTTCCGGCGGGCCCACCCGGACCTGGAGGCGGACCGCCACGCCGGGCGGCAGCACCAGTGGCGCCTCCAGCGTGAGTTCCTCGATCAGCGCACAGCCGGCCTCGGCGGCGGCCCGCAGCGCCACGTCGACGAACGCCGCGCCCGGCAGCAGCACCACCCCGGCGACGGCGTGGTCCGCGAGCCACGGGTGGGTCCGCACCGACAGCCGCCCGCTGAGCAGGATCTCACCGGTGCCGGCGACCTCGGTGGCCGCGCCGAGCAGCGGGTGCCGGGCCGCGTCGAGGCCCGCCGCGGCGACGTCCCCGGCACCGGACCCGGCGGCCGGGCTCGCCCAGTAGTGCCGGTGCTGGAACGGGTAGGTGGGCAGCTCGACCCGCCGGGCTCCGGTTCCGGCGAACACGGCCGGCCAGTCCACCGGCCGCCCGGCGACCCAGGCCGCGCCGAGGGAGAGCAGGAGACGGCGCCGATCCCCCTCGTCACGGCGCAGGGTGCCGAGCACCACTCCGTCGCGGCCGGCGGCCTCGATCGTCTCCTCGATCGCCGCGGTGAGCACGGGATGCGGGCTGATCTCGATGAACGTGGTGAAGCCCTGCTCGGCCAGGTCGCGGACGGCGGGTTCGAAACCGACGGTGTTGCGCAGGTTGGCGTACCAGTAGGCGTTGTCCATGCCGGCGGTGTCGAGCCAGCCGCCGGTGACGGTGGAGAACAGCGGCACGCTGGCGCCGCGCGGTGTGATCGGCGCCAGGGCCCGCAGCAGCCCCGCCTCGATCCGCTCGACCTGCGCCGAGTGCGACGCGTAGTCGACATCGATGCGGCGGGCCCGGACGGCCTCGCGGTCACAGACGGCGAGCAGCTCGGTGATCGCGTCGGTCTCCCCGGCGGCGACCACGGTGGACGGGCCGTTGACCGCCGCCACGGAGAGGCGCCCGTGCCACGGTGCCAGCAGCTTCTCGACCCGCTCCCGGGGCAGGCTGACCGACACCATGCCGCCGGTGCCGGCCAGCTCGGCGATGGCCTGCGAGCGCAGCGCCACGACTCGGGCGCCGTCGTCGAGCGACAGTCCACCGGCGACAACGGCCGCGGCGATCTCACCCTGCGAGTGGCCCACGACGGCGTCGGGTTCCACACCGTACGAGCGCCAGAGCGCGGCGAGCGACACCAGTACGGCGAACAGCACCGGCTGGACCACGTCGACCCGGTCCAGCGGCGCCGCCGAGCGCACCACGTCCAGCACCGACCACTCCAGGTACGGCGCGAGAGCGGTGTCGCAGTCGGCCATCCGGTTCGCGAACGTCGGCGAGTCCGTGAGCAGGATCCGGGCCATCCCGGCCCACTGGGAGCCCTGACCGGGGAAGACGAACACGGCCCGGCTCTCCGGGTCCGGCACGCCGGAAACCGCCGCGTTGGTGCCGGTGTCGGCGACGATCGCGCGCAGGGCCGAGTCCAGCTCGTCGCCCTCGCCGACGAGCACGAGCCGGTGCGTTGCCGCCGTCCGGCCGGCGAGGGACAGCCCCACGTCCGCCGGCCCGGCTCCGCCGACGCCGTCCAGGTGTTCCCGCAGCCGCGCCGCCTGGTCGGCCAGCGCGGCCGGGGTACGCGCCGACAGCACCCACGGCAGCGGCCCGTGCCCATGTACCGGCCCCTGGTCCGGATCCGGCGTCTGTTCCGGTTCCGGCGCCCGATCCCGTTCCGGCTGGTCCGGCTCCGGTGCCTGTTCCAGGATGACGTGGGCGTTCGTGCCGCTCAGGCCGAACGAGGAGACGCCGGCCCGGCGCGCGCGGCCGGTCGCCGGCCAGGGCACGAGGGTGGTCACGAGTTCCCCGGCGCCCCGGTCCCAGTCGACCTGGCCGGTCGGCCGGTCCACGTGCAGCGTCGGCGGGACCAGGCCGTGGTTCAGCGCCAGCACGGTCTTCATCACCCCGGCCACGCCCGAGGCGGCCTGGGTGTGGCCGATGTTCGACTTGAGCGAGCCGATCAGCACCGGCCGGTCGGCGGGCCGGTGCTGCCCGTACGTGGCCAGCAGCGCCTGTGCCTCGATCGGGTCGCCGAGCGTGGTGCCGGTGCCGTGCGCCTCCACGACGTCCACGTCACCCGTGGTGAGACCGGCGTCGGCCAGCGCGGCCCGGATGACCCGCTGCTGGGACGGGCCGTTCGGGGCGGAGAGGCCGTTGCTGGCACCGTCGGAGTTGACCGCGGACCCGCGCAGCACGGCCAGCACCGGGTGCCCGTCGCGGCGGGCGTCGGCGAGCCGCTCGACGACCAGGACGGCGATCCCCTCGCCCATGCCCATGCCGTCGGCGGTGTCGGCGAACGCCTTGCACCGGCCGTCGGCGGCGAGCCCGCGCTGCCGGGAGAAGCTGAGGATCGCGCCGGGCGTCGCCATCACCGCCACTCCGCCGACCAGGGCCAGCGAGCAGTCCCCGGCGCGCAGCGCCCGCGCGGCGGTGTGCAGCGCCACCAGCGACGACGAGCAGGCGGTGTCCACGGTGAGGGCCGGACCCTCGAACCCGAACGTGTACGCGACCCGGCCCGACACGACGCTGGCCGCGCTGCCGGTGAGCAGGTGCCCCTCGCCGTCCCCGGACCGGGCCACCACCGACGCGTAGTCGCCGTAGTTGACGCCGACGTAGACGCCGGTTCGGGAGCCGCGCAGCTTCTCCGGATCCAGCCCGGCCCGTTCCATCGCCTCCCATGACGTCTCCAGCAGCAGCCGTTGCTGCGGGTCCATCGCGATCGCCTCGCGCGGCGAGATGCCGAAGAAGGCGGCGTCGAACCGACCGGCGTCGTGCAGGAAGCCGCCGTGCCGGGTCGTCGCGGTGCCGGCGTTGTCGGGGTCCGGGTGGTAGAGCTCGTCGCCCGGCCAGCCGCGATCGGCCGGGAAGCCGGTGACGGCGTCGCCGCCGTCCACCAGCAGCCGCCAGAGCTTGTCCGGGGTGTCGATCCCGCCGGGCAGCCGGCAGCTCATCGCGACGATGGCGATCCGGTCGTCGTCCGTGGCCGGGTCCGCCGTCGCCGGGGCGTCAATTCCGGGTACGGCGGCCGGGCCGCCGAGCAGTTCCTCGGTGATGTGCGCGGCGAGCGTACCGGCGTTGGGGTAGTCGAAGACCAGCGAGGACGGCAGCCGCAGCCCGGTGGCGTCGTTGAGACGGTTGCGCAGCTCGACGGCGGTCAGGGACGCGAAACCCAGCTCCTGGAACGCCCTCGCGGCCGGGACCGACTGCGGCGAGTCGTGGCCGAGAACCGCCGCGGCCTGCGCCCGGACCAGGTCCAGCACCAGCCGGGTGCCCTCGGCCGGCGTCATCCGGGACAGCCGGTCGGCCAGCGGGGAGGCGACCTCGGCGGTGCCATCGTCGGCGCCGGCTTCGCTCGCCCCCGGGATCGTACGCAACAGTGGGCTGGGCCGGACCGAGGTGAACACCGGCGCGAACCGTCCCCAGTCGACGTCGGCGACGGTGATGACGGTCTCGTCGTCGTCGAGGACCTGCTGGAGCGCGGCGACGGCGGTGTCGGGGTCGAGGCGGCGCAGGCCGTGCTCGTCCAGGTTGAACAGGTCGGCGCCGTCGCCCGTCCCGGCCGGCTGACCGGGGGCGCCGGACCGCCAGACGCCCCAGTCGACGGTCGTCGCGGTCAGTCCCCGGGCCCGGCGGTGCTGGGCGAGCGCGTCGAGATAGGCGTTGCCGGCGGCGTAGGCACCGTGGTCGCCGCTGCCCCAGACCCCGGCGATCGAGGAGAAGAGCACGAACGCGTCGAGGTCCCGGTCGAGCAGCGCGTCGAGGTGTTCCGCGCCGACCGCCTTGGCCGCGACGACGTCGGCGAACGCGTCCAGCGGCGTGGTGTCGAGCGGGCCGAGCGCGATGAACGCGGCGGCGTGCAGCACCGCGCGTACCGGGGTGCCCTGCTCGTCGAGCTCGGTGAGCAGCCGCTCGACCTGGTCACGGTCGGCGAGGTCGCAGACCGGCAGGGAGAGCCGGGTGCCGTGCCCGGCCAGGTCCTCGCGGAGCCGGGCCACGCCGGGGGCGTCCTCGCCCCGGCGTCCCGGCAGCACCAGGTGCTCGGCGCCGGCACCGGCCAGCCACCGGGCGAGGTGCGGGCCGACGGCGCCGGTGCCGCCGGTGAGCAGCACCGTGCCCCGGGGTCGCCACGGGCGGGAGGGGGTGTTCGGGGACCTCGGGGCGGGCACGAGGCGGCGGACGAAGAGACCGTTCGGGCGTACCGCGATTTGGTCTTCCCCGAGGCCGCCGGCGCCGAGCGCGGCGGCGAGCCGCAGCCCGGCGGCGTCGTCCCCGGTGGCGGGCAGGTCGATCAGGCCGCCCCAGCGCTGCGGCGCTTCGAGCGCGGCCACCATGCCGGTGCCCCAGACCAGCGCCTGGCGGGGGGCCGTGAGGGGATCGGCGGCGCCGGTCGAGACGGCGCCGGCGGTCAGGCACCACAGTGGCGCGGTGGAGCCGGTGTCACCGAGTGCCTGGACGAGCGCGACGGTGAGCGCGGTACCCACCGGCAGGGCCGGGTGGTGCGGGCCCGGCCGTTCCGCCAGGGCCAGCAGGGAGAGCACCCCGACCGGTGGTTCCCCGGCGCCAAGGCGCCCGGCCAGTCGGGTCCGGTCCACGTCGTCATCGGTCAACTCGACGGTGCCGACGGCGGCGCCGAGGGCGGCCAGGGTTTCGGTGACCCAGGCGGCGTACGGGAGGTCGGCGTGTCCCGGTGGCAGCACCAGCAGCCACCGGCCGGTGAGCGTGGCCGCCGCCGGGTCGGGAAGCCGTTGCCAGGTCACCCGGTAGCGCAGGGCGTCGAGCGTGGCGCTCTCCCGTTGGCGCCGGTGCCAGGAGCGCAGTGCGGGCAGCACCCGGCCGAGCGGCTCGGCGTCGACGGCGAGCACGCCGGCGAGTTCGTCCGGCTCCGCGTGGGCGAGCAGTTCCCAGAACCCGCCGTCGTCGCCGGACGCGTCCGCGGTGGGTGCGGCCGCCGCCCAGAAGCGGCGTTCCTGGAACGGGTACGTGGGCAGCCGCACCACGCCGGCGTCCGGGAACACGGTGGTCCAGTCAACGCTGACGCCACGTACCCAGAGTTCGGCCGCCGAGGTCAGCGCGCGCCGCAGGCCGCCCTCGTCCCGCCGGAGCGTGCCCTCGACCACGGCACCGGTCGGGCCGGTGCTCTCGACGGTGTCCCGCACCGGCACGGTCAGTACCGGGTGCGGCGAGACCTCGACGAACACGTCGTGGCCCTGTCGCGCCAGCTCCCGGATCGTGTCCTCGAACCGTACGGTGCCGCGCAGGTTGCGGTACCAGTAGTCGGCGTCCATGCCGCCGGTGTCGAGTCGTGCACCGGTGAGCGTGGAGAACAGCGGGACGTCACCCGGGCGGGGGTCGAGGCCGGCGAGCGCGGTCAGCAGGTCCTCGCGGATCCGCTCGACGTGCGCCGAGTGGGAGGCGTAGTCGACCGGCAACCGGGTGGCGCGTACGCCGTTGGCGGTGCAGTGGGCCACCAGTTCGGTGAGCGCGTCCGGCTCGCCCGAAACCACCACCGCGCCGGGGCCGTTGACCGCCGCCACGCAGATGCTGTCCCCCCAGGGGGCGATCTCGACGGCGGCGCGCTCGTGCCCGACGGCCAGGGAGACCATGCCGCCGTGCCCGGCGAGCACACCGATCGCCCGGCTGCGCAGCGCCACGACCTTCGCCCCGTCGGCCAGCGACAGCGCGCCCGCGACCACGGCCGCCGCGATCTCGCCCTGGCTGTGTCCAACGACGGCGGCGGGTTCGACGCCCCAGGAGCGCCACAGCGCGGCGAGGGACACCATCGTCGCGAACAGCGCCGGCTGCACGACGTCGACCCGGTCGAGCGGGGGTGTTCCGGCCACGCCGCGCAGCACGTCAGTCAGCGACCAGGTCACGAACTCGGCCAGGGCCCGGTCGCACTCGGCGATGGCGGCGGAGAAGACCGGGGACTCGGCGAGCAGCTCGCGGGCCATCCCGTCCCACTGCGCGCCCTGTCCGGGGAAGACGAACACGGTCCGGCCGGCACCGGCGGCGGTGTCGCCGACGACCACGCCGGGCACCGGGGCCCGGTCGGCGACGAGGGCGCCGAGCCCGGCGAGCAGTTCGGTACGGTCGCCCGCCACCACCACCGCCCGGTGCTCGAACGCCGTACGCGTGGTGGCCAGCGAGAAGCCGAGGTCGGCGAGGTTCGCGTCCGGGTCGGCGGCGAGCCGGCCGTTGAGCCGTACCGCCTGGTCACGCAGCGCGGCGGCGGTACGCCCGGAGACGACGTACGGCGCGGCCGGGGCCGGTGGCCGGCGCGTGCCGGTGGCTTCCGCCGGTTCGGGTGCGGGTGCCTGTTCGACGATGACGTGGGCGTTCGTCCCGCTCATGCCGAACGCCGAGACACCCGCCCGACGCGGCCGGCCGGTCTCCGGCCACGGCCGGTTCTCCGTCAGCAGCTCGACCCGGCCGCCGGACCAGTCGACGTGCGGCGTGGGTTCGGTGACGTGCAGCGTACGGGGCAGCACGCCGTGACCGAGCGCGAGCACGGTCTTGATCACCCCGGCCACCCCGGCCGCCGCCTGGGTGTGCCCGATGTTCGACTTCAGCGAGCCCAGCCAGAGCGGCCGGTCCACGGGCCGCCCCTGCCCGTACGTGGCGAGCACCGCGTCGGCCTCGATCGGGTCACCGAGCGTGGTGCCGGTGCCGTGCGCCTCGACCGCGTCGACCTCGGCGGCGGTGAGGCCGGCGTCGGCGAGCGCAGCCTGGATGAGGCGCTGTTGCGAGGGGCCGTTCGGGGCGGTGAGCCCGTTGCTGGCACCGTCGGAGTTGGTGGCGGAGCCACGGACGACGGCCAGTACCGGATGCCCGTGCCGACGCGCGTCGGAGAGCCGTTCGAGCAGCAGGACGCCGACCCCCTCGCCCCAGCCGGTACCGTCGGCGGTCGCCGAGAACGCCTTGCAGCGGCCGTCGGGGGACATCGCGCCCTGGCGACTGAACTCCGCGTACACCAGCGGCAGGGACATCAGGGTCACGCCGGCGGCCAGCGCCAGCGAGCACTCCTGCCGGCGCAACGCCTGCACGGCCAGGTGCAGGGCGACGAGCGAGGACGAGCACGCGGTGTCCACGGTGAGCGCGGGTCCCTCCAGCCCGAGCGCGTACGACACCCGTCCGGACAGCACGCTCATCGAGTTGCCGGTCACCACGAAGTTCTGCACGGCCGGTACCCCGTGCATGGCGAGCTGGGCGTATCCCTGGTCGACGGCGGCCGCGTACACCCCGGTGGAGCTGCCGCGCAGCGAGGCCGGGTCGATACCGGCCCGCTCGATCGCCTCCCACACCGTGGTCAGCAGCAGCCGTTGCTGCGGGTCCAGCGCGGTCGCCTCGTGCGGCGAGATCGCGAAGAAGCCGGGGTCGAAGTCGGCGATCCCGTCGACGAAGGCGCCCTGGCAGGGCACGTTGCCCGCGCCGAGCCCGGCGACGTCCCAGCCACGGTCGCCGGGCAGCGCCGTCACCGTGTCGCGGCCGTCGGCGACCAGGTCCCACAGCTGCTCGGGGGTGCGTACGCCGCCGGGGAATCGGCAGCTCATGGCGACGATCGCCACCGGCTCGTGGGCGGCGGCCTCGGCCTCGGCGAGCTGCCGACGGGTGCGTTGCAGGTCGATCGTGACGCGGTTGAGGTAGTCGCGGAGCTTCTGTTCGCTCACCGGGCTCCCCCGCTTTCGTCAGGGACCGGAACGGTCCACCGGGCTGTCACGGTGCTCATGAGATGCCCAGCTCCTTGTCGATGAGGTCGAACAGCTCGTCGTTGCTGGCGGCCTCGATCGCCTGCTCCGGGTCCGTGCCTGGACCACCGTCGCGGGCCTCCACCCGGGACAGCAGGCGGCGCAGCTGTGCCACGAGCTGCGGCGGCAGGGCCGGTTCCGGTCCCGGCCCGGCCCCCAGGGCGTCGATGCTGGCTTCGAGCCGGCTCAGCTGCGTGAGCACCGGCGACACCGGTGCGGCGGTCGCGGGTGCCACCGCCTGGATCCGGCCGAGGATGTCGCGGGTCAGCGCGTCCGGCGTGGGGTGGTCGAAGATCAGCGCGGCCGGCAGCCGTACGCCCACCGCGTTCGCGAGCCGGTTGCGCAGCTCGACACCGGTCAGTGAGTCGAAGCCGAGTTCCTTGAACGGTCGGCCGGGGCGGATCTGGTCGGGCGAGGCGTGTCCGAGGACCGTGGCGGCGTTGCCCCGGACGAGATCCAGCAGGACCCGGTGCGCCTCGTCCGGCGCCAGGCCGGCCAGCCGCCCGGCCAGCGACGCCGCCCCGTTGGCAGACGGGGTCTGGGCCCGGCGACGGGCCTGCCTCGGCGGCCGGGCCAGCCCGCTGAGCACCGCCGGGACGCGGTCGCCGGACAGGGCCGCCGGATCGAGCCGGGCGGCGAAGACGTACGGTCGGGGCGAGCGCCAGGCGGCGTCGAACAGCGCGAGCCCCTCGGCGGTGCTCAGCGCGCCGATACCCGTACGCGACATTCGGTTCGTTCCGGTGTCGGTGACCCGCGCCGTCAGCTCGCTGCGCTCCTGCCACAGGCCCCAGCCGATGGCGACACCGGGCAGTCCAAGGGCCCGCCGCTGCGTGGCCAGGGCGTCGAGGGCTGCGTTCGCGGCGGCGTAGTTGGCCTGTCCGGCACCGCCGAGCAGGGCGGCGCCGGACGAGAACAGGACGAACGCGGCCAGGTCAAGGTGACCGGTGAGCTCGTGCAGGGCGACGGCCGCGTCCACCTTGGGCCGCCACACCCGGTCCACCTGGTCGGCGGTGAGCGAGTCCACGACACCGTCGTCGAGTGTGCCCGCCGCGTGCACGACGGCCGTCAACGGGCGGTCCACCGCAATCGTGTCCAGCACGGCGGCCAGGGCGTCGCGATCGGTGACGTCGCAGGCGACCACGTCGGCGCGGGCCCCCAGCCCGGCCAGCTCCTCGACCAGCTCGGCCACGCCCGGCGCCTGCGGGCCACGGCGGCTGAGCAGCAGCAGGTTCCGCATGCCGTGGGCGCCGGCCAGGTGCCGGGCGACGAGGCGGCCGAGGGTGCCGGTGCCGCCGGTCAGCAGGACCGTCCCGTCCGGGTCGGCCGCAGCCGGTACGAGCAGCACGTTCTTGCCGACGTGCCGGGCCGTGGCGAGGTACCGGAACGCCTCCGGCGCCTGCCGGACGTCCCAGCAGGTCAGCGGCAGTGGCGTCAGCACGCCCCGCTCGAACAGCGACAGCACCTCGGCGAGCAGCTGACCGATCCGCTCCGGGCCCGCCTGGACCAGGTCGAACGCCCGGTAGCGCACGCCGGGGTGGTCCCGGGCGACGTCGTCGGCGGAGCGTACGTCCGTCTTGCCCATCTCCACGAAGGAGCCGCCGCGCGGCAGCAGCCCCAGGGAGGCGTCGACAAACTCGCGGGCCAGGCAGTCGAGCACCACGTCCATGCCACGCCCCGCGGTGCCCGCCCGGAAGTGCTCCGCGAACTCCAGGGTGCGGGTCGAGGCGAGGTGCGCGTCGTCCAGGCCCATGGCCCGCAGCACGGGGTGTTTCGCCGGGCTCGCGGTGCCGAACACCTCCGCGCCGGCGTGCCGGGCGAGCTGCACCGCGGCGCTACCGACGCCGCCGGTCGCGGCGTGCACGAGCACCGCCTGGCCGGCCCGGAGGCCACCGAGGTCGAACAGCCCGTAGTACGCGGTGAGGAAGGCGATCGGCACGGCGGCGGCCTGGGCGAACGACCAGCCGGCCGGGATCCGGGCGACGGTGGCCCGGTCGGCGACGGCGACGGGGCCGAACGCCCCGCCGAAGACGCCCATCACCCGGTCGCCGGGGGCCAGGTCGGTGACACCCGGGCCGACCTCCAGTACGACGCCGGCACCCTCGCTGCCCACGGTCGGCTGGTCCGGGTCGAGTCCGAGCGAGACGACGACGTCGTGGAAGTTGAGTCCGGCGGCCCGGACGGCGATGCGGAGCTGCCCCTCGCCCAGCGGCGCGAGCGCGTCGGGCGCGGGTCGCAGCACGAGCCCGCCGGCCCCGTCCCCGTCGCCGACCTCCACCCGCCACTCCGCGCCGCCACCCTCCGCCCGCCACTCCGCGCCGCCGGGCTCGGTGAGCAGGTCCGGGTCACCGGCGGCCAGCCGGGGCACGAACAGCTCGCCCGCCCTGACCGCCCACTGGGTTCCGCCGCTGGGCAGCGCGGCCACGAGGGCGCGCAGCGAGGCCGGATCGTCGTCGACGTCGGCGAGCACGAACCGGTCGGGGTGTTCGGCCTGGGCGCTGCGGACCAGACCCCAGACGCCGGAGTCGACCCAGTCCGTACCCCGGTCAGCGGGCCCGGTGCGGATGGCGCCACGGGTGACGAACACGAGCGTCGAACCGGTCAACCGCTCGTCCGCGAGCCACTGCCGGATCAGGGTGAGGGCCCGTACCGTGGCGGCGCCCGACCGGCCCCCCGACCCGGCACCGGCACCGGCACCGGCATCGGCATCGGCATCGGCATCGGCATCGGCGGCGAAATCGGCGGCACCGGCATCGGCGGCGGCATCGGCATCGGCGGCGAAATCGGCGGCACCGGCATCGGCATCGGCGGCGAAATCGGCGAGTACGAAGGCGGGTACCGCCCCCGCACCCAGCGCGGCGAGGTCGGGCCAACCGGGCTCGGCGGGCACCACCACGCCCGCCGTCGCGCCCCCGGGCGCCGGCTGAGGTGTCCACAACAGATGATGCGGGCGTACGCCGGCGGCGGTGACCGCGCGCAGGCCACCGACCGGGACGGGACGTAGCGCCAGGGCCTCCGCCCGGAGGACGAGACCACCGGTGAGGTCCCGAGCCTCCAACGACACCTCGTCGGCGCCGACGGCCCGGACCCGAACCCGCAGGGCCCCGGCACCGGCGGTGTACGCGGTGACGCCGGTCCAGGAGAACGGCAGCCGCGCCACCTCGTCCCGGTCGGGCAGCAGGGCGCTCGCCTGTAGGGCACCGTCGAGCAGCGCCGGATGCAGCAGGTAGTCGGCACCGTCACCGGGCTGCGGCAGGGCGATCTCGGCGAAGACCTCCCCGCCGTGGCGCCAGGCCGCCCGGACACTGCGGAACGTCGGACCGTACCCGTATCCGGCCTCGGCGAAGCGGTCGTACAGGGTGGAGGTGTCGAGCGGTTCCGCGTCGGCCGGGGGCCAGGACACCGGGTCGTCGTCGGGGCCGCCGGGGGCGGGGGCGAGCGTACCGGTGGCGTAGGTCGTCCACTCGGCGGCCGGGTCCTCCTCGGGGCGGGCGTACACGCCGAGGGTGCGGCGTTCGTCGGGGCCGGCGGGGTCGACCCGGACCTGTAGCCGCACCGTGCCGCTGTCGGGCAGCACCAGCGGTGTCTGAAGGGTGAGTTCGTCGACCAGCCCGTAACCCACCTCGTCGGCGGCGCGCAGGGCCAGTTCCAGGAACGCGGTGCCGGGCAGCAGGGTCACGCTGGTGAGCGAGTGCTCGGCCAGCCACGGCGTCGCCGCACGGGACAGCCGGCCGGTCAGCAGATGACCGCCCTGGTCGGCGAGGTCCACCGCGGCGCCCACGAGCGGGTGGCCGGTGGTACCGAGGCCCGCGGCGCCCATGTCGGCCGGGCCGGTGGCGGCGTCCAGCCAGTAGCGGGAGCGCTCGAACGGGTATCCGGGTAGGTCCACCCGCCGGGCGTCGGCGTCGGCGAACACGGCGGCCCAGTCGGGTCGGACCCCGCCCACGTGGGCCTCGCCCAGCGACAGCAGCAGCCGGGCGAGCCCGCCCTCGCCCCGGCGCAGGGTTCCGGTCACCAGGACCGTACCGGCGGCGTCCTCCAGCGTCTCGCTGATCGCCGAGGTCAGCACCGGGTGGGGGCTGACCTCGATAAACGTCGTGTGGCCGGCCGCCGCCAGGGCCCGTACGGCGGGGTCGAAGCCGACCGTGCCGCGCAGGTTGCGGAACCAGTACCCGGCGGTCAGCTCGGGCCCGTCCAGCCAGGTCGCGTCGAGTGTGGAGTACATCGGCGTCGGGGCGGTGCCCGGTGTGACGGTGGCGAGCGCCGCGACGAGTTCGTCGCGCAGCACGTCGACCTGCGCGGAGTGCGAGGCGTAGTCCACCTCGACGCGGCGGGCGCGGATGCCGTCGCGTTCACACCGGTCGACCAGGTCCGCGACGGCGGTGGGGTCGCCGGCCACGACGGTGGCCCGGGGCCCGTTGACCGCGGCGATCGCGATCCCACCGGGCAGGTTCCCGAGCAGGGTACGGACGTCGTCGGCGGGCAGCGCGACCGAGGCCATGGCGCCGGTGCCGGCCAGGGTACGCACCAGTTGGCTGCGCAGCGCCACGACCTTCGCGCCGTCCTGCAACGAGAGCGCGCCGGCCACCACCGCGGCGGCGATCTCGCCCTGCGAGTGGCCGACGACCGCGTCGGGTTCCACCCCGTACGAGCGCCAGGTCGCGGCGAGCGAGACCATGACGGCGAAGAGGGCGGGCTGCACCCGGTCCACCCGTTTCAGGGCGTCGGCGTCCTTGAGCACCTCCCGGACTGACCAGTCCCCGTACGGCGCGAGGGCCCGTTCGCAGGCAGCCATCGTGTCCGCGAAGACGGCGTTGGTGTCCAGCAGGTCCAGTCCCATGCCGGCCCACTGGGCGCCCTGTCCGGGGAAGACGAACACGGTACGGCCGACGGGTCCGGCAACCCCCTGCGCCGTGGCCGCCGAGGGGTTCCCGACCGCGAGTGCCCGCAGTCCCGCCGTCAGCTCCTCGCGGTCACCGACGAGGACGGCGCGGTGCGGGTGCCGGGCCCGGTGCAGGGCGAGCGTCAGGCCGACGTCGGCGACGCGCGGTGCCGGACCGGCGTCGAGGTGCCGGCCGAGGCGCTCGGCCTGGGCCCGCAGGGCTTCGGGCGTACGGGCGGAGAGCACCCAGGCGACGGGGTGCTCGCCGGTGTCCGGCCGGGGTGCGACCGGTTCGGCGGTGCCCGGCTGCGGCACGACCGGTTCGGCGGCCTGTTCGCCCGTACCCGGTCGGAGGGCGACCGGTTCGGCGGCCTGTTCCAGTACGACGTGCGCGTTGGTGCCGCTCATCCCGAACGCCGAGACGCCGGCCCGACGGGGACCGGCCGACTCCCACCTGCGGGCCGCCGAGAGCAGCCGTACGGCCCCGGACGACCAGTCCACCTGCGGCGTGGGTTCGTCGACGTGCAACGTCGGCGGCATCACCCCGGCCCGCAACGCCAACACCATCTTGATCACACCACCCACCCCGGCGGCGGCGGACGTGTGACCAACGTTCGACTTCAACGACCCCAGCCACAACGGCCGATCCGCCGGACGGTCCTGCCCGTACGTCGCCAACAACGCCTGCGCCTCGATCGGATCACCCAACCGCGTCCCCGTACCGTGCCCCTCCACCACATCCACCTCGACCGCGCTCAACCGCGCATCCGCCAACGCCGCCCGGATCACCCGCTGCTGCGCCGGCCCGTTCGGCGCCGTCAACCCGTTCGACGCGCCGTCGGAGTTCACCGCCGAGCCCCGTATCACCGCCAGGACCGGGTGCCCGTTCGCCACCGCGTCGGAAAGCCGCTCGACGAGGAGCATGCCGGCGCCCTCGCCGAAGCCGGTGCCGTCGGCGGCGCCCGCGTACGCCTTGCAGCGGCCGTCGGCGGCGAGCCCCCGCTGGCGGCTGAACACCACGAACAGTTCCGGGCTGTTCATCACCGTCACACCGCCGGCGAGCGCGAGGTCGCACTCGCCGGAGCGCAGGGACCTGACCGCCAGATGGAGCGCGACCAGCGACGACGAGCAGGCGGTGTCCACGGTGACGGTGGGGCCCTCCAGTCCGAAGACGTAGGACAGGCGGCCGGAGGCGACGCTCGCGGAGTTGCCCGAACCGAGGAAGCCCTCGACCTCCTCCGGCACGTTGCCGATCACGCGTACGGCGTAGTCGTGGTGCATGACGCCGGCGAACACGCCGGTACGGCTGCCACGCAGCGTGTCCGGGTCGATGCCGGCGCGTTCGAAGACCTCCCAGGTGGTTTCCAGCAGCAGCCGCTGCTGCGGGTCCATGGCCAGGGCCTCCCTCGGCGAGATGCCGAAGAAGCCGGCGTCGAACTCGGCCGCGTCGTAGAGGAAACCGCCCTCCCGGACGTACGAGGTGCCGGGGTTCGCGCCGTCGGGGTCGTAGAGCGACCCGACGTCCCAGCCCCGGTCGGTGGGGAACCCGGAGATCGCGTCGGTGCCGTTGACGACCAGGTCCCACAGCCGCTCGGGTGAGTCGGCGCCGCCGGGGAACCGGCAGCCCATGGCCACGATGGCGATGGGTTCGTCGGCCCTGGTCGCGACGCCGGCCGGCGCGGCGGGGACGGCGGTGCTCCGCTCCGGGTCACCGGTGAGCCGGGTGTCGAGCAGGGCGACCAGCGCCTCCGGGGTCGGGTAGTCGAAAACCAGCGTGGCGGGCAGCCGCAGGCCGGTGGCGACGTTGAGGCGGTTGCGCAGGTCCACCGCGGCGAGGGAGTCGAAACCGAAGTCGCGGAACGCGCGGGTGGGTTCGACCGCGTCCGCCGAGGCGTGCCCGAGCACCGCCGCGACCTGGGTGCGTACCAGGTCCCGCAGGGCCCGGCGCCGGTCGGGCGGTGACAGGACGGCGAAGCGGCCGGCCGGGGAGTCGGTGGATTCGCCGGCCAGCGGACCTGCGGCGGCGCGGCGCGCGGCCGGACGGACCAGCCCGTGCAGCAGCCTCGGCACCGGGTCGGTGTCGGTACGCGACCGCAGCGCCGCGACGTCGAGCAGCATGGCGACCAGCGACGGCTCGCGGGTGGCCGTGGCGGCGTCGAACAGTTCGAGGCCCTGCTGGTCGGTCAGCGCAGGCATGCCGGAGCGCGCGATCCGACGCGTGTCGTCGGCGTCGAGGTGACCAGTCATCGCGCTGCGCTGCTCCCACAGCGTCCAGGCGATCGACTGCCCGGCCAGGCCCCGGGCCCGGCGGTGCTGGGCGAGCGCGTCCAGGAAGGCGTTCGCCGCGGCGTAGTTGCCCTGCCCCGGCCCGCCGAACACGCCCGCCGCGGAGGAGAACAACACGAACGCGCGCAGGTCCGGGCCGGCCGTGAGCTCGTGCAGGTGCAGCGCGGCATCCACCTTGGGCCGCAGCACGGCGTCGATTCGCTCGTCGGTGAGCGAGGTGATGACCCCGTCGTCGAGGGCACCGGCGGCGTGCACGACGGCGGTCAGCGGATGTTCGGCCGGGATCGTGTCGAGCAGCCGCCGCAGCGCCTCCCGGTCGGCGACGTCGCAGGCGACGATGTCGCAGTGGGCGCCGAGCGCGGCGAGTTCCCCCGTGAGCGCGGCGGCGCCGGGCGCGTCGGGGCCGCTGCGGCTGGTGAGCAGCAGGTGGCGGGCGCCCCGGCCGGCGAGGTGCCGCGCGATCCGGGAGCCGATCAGGCCGGTACCGCCGGTGATCAGTATGGTGCCGCCGGGGTCCGCGAACGGGTCCGTGGTTCGGGCGTCGGTGGCTCGCGCCAGGCGCGCGGCGCTGACCTGACCACCGCGTACGGTCAGCTGGTCCTCCTCCGTGGCGGTCAGAACCTCGGTCAGCGCGGTGAGATCGGCCGGGTCGTCCAGGTCGGCCAGCACGAACCTGCCCGGGTGCTCGGACTGGGCCGAGCGGACCAGCCCCCGGACGGCGCTCTGCGGCAGGTCGGTGATGTCCTCGTCGGGCGTTACCGCGACCGCGCCATGGGTGGCGAGGACCAGCCGGGAGCCGGCGAACCGCTCGTCGGCGAGCCACTCGCGCAGCAGCGCGGCGGCGTGCCGCACGGCCCGGTGGACAGCGGCCGGGCCGCCGCCCTCCCCGGCCGGCATCGGCATGACGACCAGGCGGGGTGCGGCCGCACCGGCGTCGAGGGAGGCGCGCAACGCGGTGAGGTCGGGATGGCGTTCGCCGCCGAGCACGACGGGTTCGTCGCCGACCGCCGGGGCACCGGCGACCGGTACGGGCGTCCAGGCCAACCGGAACAGCGACCGTCCCGGTCCGGACGGTGGCTGTGCGGTGGCGGCCGACGGGCGCAGCAGCAGGGCGTCGATGGCGGCGACCGGCTGCCCGGCGGCATCCCACGCCTGCACCGACACGGCGTTCTCGCCGGCCGGCGCCACCCTGGCCCGCAGCGTCGTCGCGCCCCGGGCGTACAGGGCCACACCGGTCCAGGCGAACGGCATCCGTCCGCTGTCGGCACCGGACGCTCCGGCGACAGGCGGGCCGGTGTCGGCACCGGACAGTCCGGTGACGTGCGGGCCGGTGTCGGCACCCGGCAGTCCGGTGACGTGCGGGCCGGTGTCGGCACCCGGCAGTCCGGTGACGTGCAGGGCGGCGTCGAGCAGGGCGGGATGGATGCCATGCAGTAACGCCTCGGCGTGTCGGTCCGGTGGCAGGACGGCCTCGGCGTAGATGTCGTCGCCGAGTCGCCAGGCCGCGCGTAGGCCCTGGAACGTCGGGCCGTAGACGAAGCCGCCCGACGCGAAGCGCTCGTACAGGCCGGTGAGGTCGATCGGTTCCGCACCGGGGGGCGGCCACGCGGACAGGGCGGCCGGGGCGGTGGACGCCGCCGGGGAGAGGGTGCCGCTGGCGTGCCCGGTCCAGGGCTCGTCCGGGGCGTCGGCGGGCCGGGCGTACACGCCGATCGGGCGGTGTCCCACGGCGTCGGGCGGACCGACGGTCACCTGTACGTCGACGGCGCCGGAGCGGGGCAGTTCCAGCGGCGTGGTCAGGGTGAGCTCCTCGATTCGGGAGCAGCCGGCCGGCTCGGCGGCGCGTACGGCGAGTTCGAGGAACGCGGTGCCGGGCAGCAGCGCGGCGCCGAGGACCTCGTGCTCGGCGAGCCACGGTCCGGTGCCCGCCGACAGCCGCCCGGTCAGTACGAGCCCGTCCCCGTCGGCCAGCGTGATCACCGCGCCGAGCAGCGGGTGCCCCGCCGCGATGAGGCCGGCCGAGCCGACGTCCCCCGCCACCGGGCCGGAGTCCAGCCAGTAGCGCTGCCGCTGGAACGGATAGGTGGGCAGGTCCAGCTGCCGGGCCGGGGCGTGCGCGTACGCCGGTTCCCAGGTCACGTCGAAGCCGGCGGCCCACAGCTCGCCGACCGCGCCGTGTACGCGGGTGAGCCCGCCGTCGTCGCGGCGCAGTGTGCCGGTCACCAGCGCCTCATGGCCGGCGTCGCGGGCGGTGTCCTCCACCGCGACGGTGAGCACCGGGTGCGGGCTGACCTCGACGAATGTCCGCATTTCGGCGGTCAGGGCGGCGCTGACGGCCGATTGCAGCTCGACGGTGCCGCGCAGGTTGCGGTACCAGTAGTCGGCGTCGAGGGTCCCGGTGTCGAGCACCGCCCCGGTGACGGTGGAGTAGAACGGCACGTCGCCCGCGACGGGGGTGATGCCGTCGAGCATGGTGCGCAGCTCGTCGCGGATCCGCTCGACCTGGGCGCTGTGCGAGGCGTAGTCGACGTCGATCCGGCGGGCCCGCAGGTCGCTGCGGTCGGCGTGGCGGAGGAACTCGTCCACGGCGGTGGGTTCACCGGAGATGACGACGGCCGCCGGGCCGTTGACGGCCGCCACGGAGAGCCGGTCGCCCCAGGCGGCGATCTCCTCGCGGACCCGCGCCGCGGGAAGCTGCACCGAGGCCATCGCCCCGGCTCCCGCGAGCGGAAGCAGTGCCCTGCTCCGCAGGGCCACGATGCGCGCCCCGTCGGCCAGGGACAACCCACCCGCCACCACCGCCGCCGCGATCTCACCCTGCGAATGACCAACCACCGCATCCGGCTCCACACTGTACCCACGCCACACCGACGCCAACGACACCATCACCGAAAACAGGACCGGCTGCACCACGTCAACCCGATCCCACGAACCGCCCGCACGAACCAGATCAAGCAACGACCAATCCACGTACGGCCCCAGCGCCGCCGCACACTCCCCCATCCGCCCGGCGAACACCGCAGACTCGTCCAGCAACTCCCGAGCCATCCCCACCCACTGCGAACCCTGCCCCGGAAACACGAAGACGACCCGGCCGGTGCGGAGGTCGCCGCCGCGAACGAGGGTCGGCGACGGCAGGTCATCGGCGAGCGCGTCCAGGTCGGCGACCAGTCCGGCGTGGTCGGCGGCGAGCAGGACCGCGCGGTGCTCGAACACGGTACGGGTGGTCGCCAGCGCGCGTCCGGTCGAGGCGAGGTCGAGCCCCGGCTCCCCGGTGAGCCGGTCCCGCAGCCCTCGGGCCCGGTCACGCAGCCCCGCCCGGTCCCGACCGGACAGCAACCACGGCACCGCCCGGCCGCCGGACCCAACCGGCTCGGCGGGCTCGGCGGACCCGACTATCTCGGCGGGCCCGACGATCTCGACCGGTCCGACCGGTCCGACCGGATCGGCGGGGGCGACGATCTCGGCCGGCTCGGCCTGTTCCAGGATGACGTGGCCGTTGGTGCCGCTGATGCCGAACGAGGAGACCGCCGCGCGGCGCGGGCGGCCGGTCTCGGGCCACGGAGCGGCCTCGGTGACCAGTCGTACCGTGCCGGCGGACCAGTCCACCTGGGACGTCGGGTGCTCGGCGTGCAGGGTGGGCGGCACGGTGCCGTACCGCATCGCCATGACCATCTTGATGACGCCGCCGACGCCGGCGGCGGCCTGCGTGTGACCGATGTTCGACTTCAGCGAGCCCAGCAGCAACGGCCGGTCGTACGGGCGGCCCTTCCCGTACGTCGCCAGCAGCGCCTGCGCCTCGATCGGGTCACCCAGCCGGGTACCGGTGCCGTGCGCCTCGACCACGTCGACCTCGTCGGCGCTCAGCCGGGCGTCGGCCAGCGCCCGCCGGATGACCCGCTGCTGGGCGGGGCCGTTGGGTGCGGTGAGCCGGCTACTCGCCCCGTCCTGGTTGACGGCGCTGCCCCGGACCACGGCGAGCACCGGGTGCCCGTGGCGCCGGGCGTCGGAGAGGCGCTCCAGCAGGAGCATGCCGACGCCCTCGCCCCAGCCGGTGCCGTCGGCCTCGTCGGCGAACGACTTGCACCGGCCGTCGCCGGCCAGGCCACCCTGCCGGCTCATCTCCACGAACGGCACCGGGGTCGACATGACCATGGCCCCACCGGCGAGCGCCAGCGGGCACTCCCGGCGGCGCAGCGCGTGCGCGGCCAGATGGATGGCGATCAGGGACGAGGAGCACGCGGTGTCCACGGTGATCGCCGGGCCTTCGAGGCCGAACGTGTAGGAGATCCGGCCGGAGGCGACGCTGTCGGACTGGCCGTTGCCGAGGTAGCCCCGGATGTCGTCCGGCACCTCGTTCAGGCGCAGCGCGTAGTCCTGGTACATGACGCCCGCGAAGACGCCGGTGTCGCTGCCGCGCTGCGTGGCCGGGTCGATACCGGCCCGTTCGAACGCCTCCCACGACGTCTCCAGCAGCAGCCGTTGCTGCGGGTCCATGGCCAGGGCCTCGCGCGGGGAGATGCCGAAGAAGCCCGGGTCGAAGTCGGCGACCCCGTCGAGGAAACCGCCCTCGGCGGAGTACGTGGTGCCGGGGCGCCGCCGTTCCGGGTCGTACAGTTCGCCCAGGTCCCACCCCCGGTCGCCGGGGAAGGCGCCCACGGCGTCGGTGCCGTCGAGGACCATCCGCCACAGGTCCTCGGGCGTACGGACGCCGCCCGGGTAGCGGCAGCCCATGCCGATGATGGCCACGGGCTCCTGGTCCCGGGCCTCGGCCTCGGCGAGCCGCTTGCGGGTGTGGTGCAGGTCCGCGGCGACCCGCTTCAGGTAGTCACGGAGCTTGCCATCGGTCATCAGTGATCGTCACCTTCTGCGGGCGGTCGCGGGCCGGGACGGGAACAGGCGGAGGTCGTCACATCCCGAGCTCGTTGTCGATGAAGTCGAAGATCTCGTCGTCGGTGGCCCGGTCCATCCGTTCCTGCACCGAGGCGGTGTCGGCGTCGGTACCCGCGCGCAGCCTGGTGAGCAGGATCTGTAGCCGGTCGACCACCTCCGGGTCGGTCGGGCCGCCGTTCAGTACGCCCTCCAGCAGGTCCAGTTCGGCAAGGCCCGGCACGGCCGGTGCGGTCTGCGCGGGTACGAGTTCGGCGGCGAGGTGCCGGGCGACCGCCGACGACGTCGGGTAGTCGAACAGCAGCGTCGCGGGCAGTCGCAGACCGGTCGCCGCGTTGAGCCGGTTGCGCAGTTCCACCGCGGTCAGCGAGTCGAAGCCGAGTTCGAGCAGCCCCCGGTCGCCGTCGACGTCGCCGGGGTCGGCGAAGCCGAGGACCGTGGCGGCGTGCAGCCGGACGAGTTCCAGCAGCGTCCGCCCGCGCTGGGTCTCGGTCTGACCGGCGAGCCGCTGGGTAAGCGTGTCGGCGGCGTCCGGGCCGGTGGCGAGGCCCGCCGTACGCCGCGCCGGCGGGCGGACCAGGCCGCGGAGCATGACGGGGTGGCCGCCGACGGCCATCGCCTCCAGGTCCATCCGCAGCGGCAACACGGCGGGTTCGTCGACGGCGACGGCGACGTCGAACAGCCGGACGCCGTCGGCCGGGGTGAACGCGACGATGCCGCTGCGGGCGATGCGCCGCAGATCCCCCGCGTCGAGGGAGCCGCTCATACCGCCCTCGGTGGCCCACAGTCCCCAGTCGAGCGACGTGGCGGGCAGGCCCCTGGCCCGGCGACGGTGGGCGAGCGCGTCGAGCAGCGCGTTCGCGGCGGCGTAGTTGCCCTGGCCCATGCCGCCGAAGACGCCGGCGATCGAGGAGAACAGCACGAACGCCGCCAGGTCCCGGTCGCGGGTCAGCTCGTCCAGCAGCAGGGCGGCGTCCGCCTTGGGCCGCATCGCCTCGTGCAGCCGCTGCGGCGTCATCGCGTCGACAACCCCGTCCGCCAGCACACCGGCGGCGTGCACCACGGCGGTGAGCGGGTGGGCGGTGGGCACCGCGGCCAGCAGCGCGGTGAGCTGGTCGCGGTCGGAGACGTCGCACGCGACGATGTCCACCCGTACGCCCAGCGCGGTCAGCTCGGCGTGCAGTTCGGCGGCGCCCTCGGCGGCGGGGCCACGGCGACCGGTGAGCAGCAGGTGGCGTACGCCGTGCTCGACGGCCAGGTGCCGGGCGATGTGCCGCCCGATCGCGCCGGTGCCACCGGTGATCAGGACCGTGCCGTCGCCGCCCCATGCCGGCGGGGCCTCCGTACCGGTGCGGGACACCGGGGCGAGCCGGGCCCGGTGTGCCACGCCGTCGCGCAGTGCGAGCTGCGGCTCGCCGGAGCCGACGGCGGCCCGCAGGGCGCTGCGCGAGGCGGGGTCGTCGTCCAGGTCGGCGAGGACGAACCGGTGGGGATTCTCGGTCTGGGCGGTCCGCACGAGTCCCCACACTGCGGCGTGGGCCAGCGCCGGCACGTCGGCGTCGGGGCTCACCGCCACCCCGCCCCGGGTGACCACCAGCAGGGTGGCGGCGCGGAACCGTTCCTCGGCGAGCCAGCCCTGCACCAGCGTCAACGCGTACGCGGCGGCGGCCCGTGCGGTGCCCGCCTCGTCGCGCTCGGGATCTGCCGCGATCGGGATCGGGGCCACCACCACATCGGGCAGGGTCGGTGCGGCGGCCAGCCCGGCCAGGTCCGCAACGGTACGGGTGACGCCCGCGCCGGTCCACGCCGTCGCGTCGTCGCCGAGCAGCACCCAGTCGCCGCCGGGCGGTGCCGGATGAGCGGGCAGGACCGGCCATTCGACCCGGTACAGATCGTCGTGCCGACCCAGTGGGCGGGCGGTACGGACCTGGTCGGCGGAGACCGGCCGCAGCGCCAGCGCGCGAATCTCGACCACCGGGTCACCGGTCGGGTCGGTGGCCAGCACCTCCACCGCGTCCTGGCCGGCGGGACGCAGCCGGATCCGCAGCGCCGGGCTGCCGGAGGCGTGCAGCCGTACCCCGTTCCACGAGAACGGCAGCCAGCTCCGGGTGGATCCGGCCAGGACGCCGTACGTCAGCGCGTGCAGCGAACTGTCCAGCAGCGCGGGGTGCAGTCCGTACCGGGTGGCGTCGGACCGGTGCTGCTGCGGCAGGCTCGCCTCGGCGTACACCTCGTCGCCGAGCCGCCAGGCCGCGCGCAGGCCCTGGAAGGCCGGGCCGTAGGAGAAGCCGCCCTGCTCGAACCGCTCGTAGAGGCCGGTGGTGTCGATCGGCTCGGCGCCCGGTGGCGGCCACTCGGTGAGCCGGTCCGGGGCGGGCGCCGGGGCCGCGGCGGTGAGCCGGCCGCTGGCGTGCCGGGTCCACGGCTGTTCCGGGGGCGCGTGCTCGGGGCGGGAGTGGATGGTCAGGGTACGGCTGCCGTCCGGCTCGGGCGCACCGACCGCTAGCTGGAGCAGGACGGCGCCCGGCGACCCGATCGCCAGTGGGGCCTCCAGCAGCAGTTCCTCCACCTGGTCGCAGCCGGCCTGGTCGGCGGCGCGGATGGCGAGTTCCAGGAACGCGGTCGCGGGGAACAGTGCCGTACCGAGGACGCCGTGCTCGGCCAGCCACGGGTGGGTACGGGTGGACAGCCGGGTCGTGAACAGGTATCCGTCGGAGTCGGCCAGTGCCACCGCCGCGCCGAGCAGCGGGTGCCCGGTCGGCTGCAACCCGGCCGAGGCGACGTCACCCGCTTCGGTGTTCCCCTCCAGCCAGTAGCGGTCCCGCTGGAACGCGTACGTCGGCAGGTCGACGTGGTGGGTGCCGGTGCCGGCGAAGAACTCGTCCCAGGCGACCTCGCCGCCGAGGCTGTGCAGCCGGGCCAGCGCTGTCGGCACCGACCAGCTCTCGGCGCGGTCCCGGTGCAGGAGCGGCACCAGGGCCTCCGGGTCGATGGCCCGGTCGGCGAGACAGTCGCGGCCCATCGCGGTCAGCGTCTGGTCGGGGCCGAGTTCGACGAAGCGGGTGACGCCCTCGTCGGCGAGCACATTCATCCCGTCGTGGAAGCGGACGGCTTCGCGTACGTGCGCGACCCAGTAGTCGGCGGTCCCGATCTCCTCGGCGGTCGCCGGCCGACCGGTCAGGTTGGAGACCACCGGAATCCGGGGCGGCTGGAAGGTGATGGTCGCGGCGACCCGGCGGAAGTCGTCGAGCATCGCGTCCATGTGCGGCGAGTGGAACGCGTGGCTGACCGGGAGCCGTCGCGCCTTGCCGCCCAACGCCTGCCAGCGGGCGGCGGCGTCCCAGATGACGTCCTCGTCGCCGGCGATGATGGTGGCGGCGGGGCCGTTGACCGCCGCGACGGCGGCTCGGTCCCGGTGGCCGTCGATCAGCGCGTGGGCCTGCGCCGCCGAGGCGGTCAACGCGACCATGGCGCCGCCGGCGGGCAGTGCCTGCATGAGCCGTCCACGGGCCGCGACGAGCCGGGTGGCGTCCGCGAGGGTGAACACCCCGGCGACGTGCGCGGCGGCGATCTCCCCGACGGAGTGGCCCAGCAGCAGCGCCGGCCGCACACCCCAGTTCTGCACCAGCCGGGCCAGTGCCACCTCCAGCGCGAACAGCGCGGGCTGGGTGTATTCGGTGGTGTCGAGCAGGGCGGCCTCGGGCGAGCCGGCCGGGGCGAACATCACCTCCCGCAGCGGCCGGTCCAGTACGGCGTCGAACTCGGCGAACACCGCGTCGAGCGCGTCGGCGAACACCGGGTACACGCGGTACAGCTCGGCGCCCATGCCGGGACGTTGGCTGCCCTGCCCGGAGAAGAGGAACGCCGTCTTTCCGGCGGCGGACGTGCCCCGCACGACACCGGCGGCGGTGTCACCGGCGGCCAGTGCTCGCAGGCCCGCGAGCAGGGCGTCCCGGTCACCGGCGACGACGGCCGCGCGGCGCTCGAACGCGCTGCGTCCGATGGCGAGCGCGCGGGCGGTCCGGCCGAGGTCGAGGTCGGGGCGGGCTTCGGCGTACGCCAGCAGCCGTTGGGCCTGGTCGCGCAGTGCCGAGGGACCGCGCCCGGAGATCAGCCACGGTGTGATTCCGGTGCTCTGCGGTGCCGGCACGGGCGCGTCGTCGTCCGGCACGTGTTCCAGCACCGTGTGCGCGTTGGTGCCGCTGACGCCGAAGGACGACACGGCGGCGCGGCGCGGGTGGCCGTTGTCGGGCCAGCGGGTGTTCGCGGTCAGCACGGACACCGCGCCCGACGACCAGTCGACCAGCGGCGTCGGCCGGTCCACGTGCAGCGTGCCGGGCAGCAGGCCGTGCCGCATCGCCTGGACCATCTTGATGACGCCGGCGATGCCGGCGGCGGCCTGGGTGTGGCCGATGTTGGACTTGAGCGATCCGATGAGGAGGGGACGGTCCGCGGGGCGGTTCTGGCCGTACGTGGCCAGCAGCGCCTGTGCCTCGATCGGGTCGCCCAGCCGGGTCCCGGTGCCGTGCGCCTCCACCGCGTCGATCTCGGCGGCCCGGACACCGGCGTTGGCGAGCGCCTGCGCGATGACGCGCTGCTGGGAGGGGCCGTTCGGGGCGGTGAGCCCGTTGCTCGCACCGTCGGAGTTCACCGCCGAGCCGCGTACCAGGGCCAGCACCGGGTGTCCGTTGCGACGCGCGTCGGAGAGGCGTTCGAGGACGACGACGCCCGCGCCCTCGGCCCAGGCGGTGCCGTCGGCCGCGGCGGCGAACGGCTTGCAGCGGCCGTTCTCGGCGAGCCCCCGCTGGCGGCTGAACTCCACGAACGAGGTGGGCGTGGCCATGATCGCGACGCCACCGGCCACGGCGAGGGTGCACTCGCCACTGCGCAGCGCCTGGCCGGCGAGGTGGATTGCGACGAGCGAGGAGGAGCAGGCGGTGTCCACGGTGACGGCCGGGCCCTCCAGCCCGAGGGTGTAGGCGATGCGGCCGGAGGCGACGCTGCCCGCGCTGCCGAGGCCCAGGTAGCCCTCAAGCTCCTCGGGCGGATTCTGCACCCGGGGCCCGTAGTCGTGGTAGCTGGATCCGACGAACACGCCGCAGCGGCTGCCCTTGAGCGAGAGTGGATCGACGCCGGCCCGCTCGAACGCCTCCCAGGTGACCTCCAGCAGCAGCCGCTGCTGGGGGTCGATGGCGAGCGCCTCGCGCGGGGAGATGCCGAAGAAGGTCGGGTCGAACTCGTCGGCGTGGTGCAGGAAGCCACCCTCGCGGGTGTAGGACGTGCCGAGTTGCCCGGGGTCGGCGGAGTACAGCTCGTCGAGGTCCCAGCCACGACTGTCCGGGAACGTGGTGATCGCGTCGGTGCCGTCGACCACGAGCTGCCAGAGGTCCTCGGGCGAGCTGACGTCGCCCGGGAACCGGCAGCTCATCGCGACGATGGCGATCGGGTCGTCGGCGATCGTCGGCACCGCGACCGGCTCGGCGGGAGTGCCGGTGGGCTCGTCGGCGATGCCCAGCAGGCCGGTCAGGTGCCGTACCAGTGCGGTCGCCGTGGGATGGTCGAACGCCAGGGTGACCGACAGCCGCAGCCCGGTGCTGGCGGCCAGCCGGTTGCGCAGGTCGACGGCGGTCAGCGAGTCGAAGCCGAGTTCCTTGAAGACGCGGCCGGGCTCGATCGCGGCCGGGTCGGCGTGGCCGAGCGTCGCGGCGACCTCGGTCCGGACCAGTTTGAGCAGTTCCTCGTCGCGGTCCGCCGGGGACATCCGGACGAGGCGTCCGGCCAGCGAGTCGCCGTCCGGGCCGCCGCCCGGGGCGTCGTCGAGAAACGGTACGGCGTCGGGCAGGTCACGCAGCGCGGTGGCGGCCCGCAGGGTGACCGTCGTACGGGTGAAGCGGGCCCAGTCGAAGCCGGAGACGATGAGCCGGTTCTCGCCGGTGGCCAGGGCCTCCTCCAGGGCGACCAGCGCGAGTTCGGGTGCCATCGGTTGCAGGCCGGCGCGGACGAGTTGGTCGCCGGAGGCGCTGGCCGCGCTCTGGCCCGCCCACAGGCCCCAGCCGATGGAGGTGGCCGGCAGCCCGAGGTCGCGGCGGTGCTCCGCGACCGCGTCGAGGTACGCGTTGGCGGCGGCGTAACTGGCCTGGCCGCTGCCGGGGAACGTGGCGGCGAGCGAGGAGAACAGGACGAACGCGTCGAGGTCGAGGTCGCGGGTCAGCTCGTCGAGGTGCCCCGCCGCTCGGGCCTTGGGGCCCAGCACGACGGCGGCCCGTTCCGGGGTGAGGCTGTCGAGCACTCCGTCGTCCAGGACACCGGCCGCGTGCACCACGGTCCGCAGCGGGCGGTCGGCCGGGATCGCGGCGAGGACGGCGGCGAGCGCGTCCCGGTCGGTGATGTCGCAGGCGACGGCGGTCGCGGTGACGCCGAGGCTGGTCAGCTCGGCGACGAGGGCCTCGGCGCCGGGCGCGGCCGGGCCGGTACGGCTGAGCAGCAGCAGGTGCCGGGCTCCCCGGCCGGCCAGCCGGCGGGCGACGTGGGCGCCGAGGGCGCCGGTGCCGCCGGTGACCAGTGCGGTGCCGGAGGTGTTCCAACCGTCACCGGTGACGGTGCCGGCCGGGGTGGCCCGGGTCAGCCGGCGGGCGAAGACACCCGAGGCGCGGATCGCTACCTGGTCCTCGCCGTCGAGGCCGGCCAGTACGGCCGCGAGGCGCCCGAGTGCCCGGTCGTCGAGACGGGCGGGCAGGTCGACGAGGCCGGCCCAGCGTTGCGGGTACTCGATGCCGGCGACGGTGCCGAGGCCCCAGATCATGGCCTGGTGCGGCGCGCCGATGGCGTCGGCGCGTCCGACCGAGACGGCGCCGGTGGTGGCGGCCCAGAGCGGCGCGGTCACCCCGCTGTCGCCGAGTGCCTGCACAAGCGCGGCGGTCAGCGCCGTTCCGGCCGGCAGCGCCGGCCCGGCGGGGTGGTCACCGGGGGCGAGCGCGAGCAGCGACAGGATCCCGTCGGGCGGGCCGCCGGACAGGTGCCCGCGCAGGGTGTCGGTGATCCCGCCGCGGTCGCCTGCGTCGACGGTCACCGTGACGACGGTGGCGCCGTACCGGGTCAGGGCACGCTCGACGGCCGGGTCCACGGCGACGGTCTCGGGCACGATCAGCCACCAGGTGCCGCCGAGGGCCGGGGGCGCCGGGGCGGCCGGTACGGGTTTCCAGGTCACCCGGTAACGCCAGCCGTCGACGATGGAGCGGTCCCGGCGGTCGCGATGCCACGAGGAGAGCGCCGGGAGCACCGCGCGCAGCGAGGAGCGGGCCCGGTCGTCGGCGAGGCTCAGCGTGTCGGCGACGGTGGCCAGGTCGTTCTCCTCGACGGCGGTCCAGAATCCGGCGTCGGCGGGATCGGATCCGGCGGTGCCGGCGCTCGCGGCGGCCGGCGCCTCAAGCCAGTACCGGGTGTGCTGGAACGGGTACGTGGGCAGTTCGGTACGGCGGGCGCCGGTGCCGGCGTACACGGCGTTCCAGTCGATGGGGACGCCGTGGGCGTGCACCGCGCCGAGGGAGGTGAGGAACCGGCCGAGACCGCCGTCGTCGCCGACCAGGGTGCCGGTGACGCAGCCGGTGCCGCCGGCCGGTTCGAGCGCCTGCCGCAACCACACCGACAGCACCGGGTCGGGGCTGACCTCGACGAAGGTGGTGTGCCCGGTACGCAGCAGCGCCGCGACGGCGGCGGCGAACTCGACCGGTTCGCGCAGGTTCCGGTACCAGTACTCGGCGGCCAGGGCGGTGGTGTCGACGCGGTCACCGGCGACCGTGGAGTAGAACGCGACGTCCGACGGCTGCGGGGTGATCCCGGCGAAGCCGTTCGTCAGTTCGCCGTGCAGGGCCTCGACCTGGGGCGAGTGTCCGGCGAACGTGACGCCGGGCAGGTCCCAGGACATGATGCCGGCGTCGGCGAGGCGTTCGCCCAGCTCCCGCAGTGCCGCGAGGTCGCCGGAGACGGTGACCGAGCCGGGGCCGTTGACCGCGGCGACCGAGATCCGGTCGGCCCAGGGCGCGAGGTGGCCGGTGATCCGGTCCGGTGGGGTCGCGGCGAACAGCATGCCGCCGTTGCCGACGAGCGGGAGCAGGGCTTTGCTCCGCAGGGCGACGATGCGCGCCCCGTCGGCCAGGGACAGGCCACCGGCCACCACCGCGGCGGCGATCTCACCCTGTGAATGACCGACCACCGCGTCCGGCTCCACACCGTACCCACGCCAGACCGAGGCCAGCGACACCATCACCGAGAACAGGACCGGCTGCACCACGTCGACCCGTTCCCACGAATCACCCTCCCGGACCAGATCGAGCAACGACCAGTCCACGAACGGCGCCAGCGCCGCCGCACACTCCCCCATCCGCTCCGCGAACACCGGAGACTCGTCCAGCAACTCCCGAGCCATCCCCACCCACTGCGAACCCTGCCCCGGAAACACGAAGACCGTACGGCCGGACCGGTCCGCGACGCCCTCGGCGAGACGGTCGTCGGCGCGGCCCTCGGCCAGGGCGGTCAGGGCCCGCAGCAGGGTGGTGGAGTCGGCGCCGGTGATCGTGGCGCGGTGCTCGAACGCGGTGCGGTCATGGGCCAGCGAGTGGCCGAGGTCGGCGAGGTGCGCACCGGGGTTTCGGACGAGGAGGTCGGCGAGCCGGGTGGCCTGGTCCCGCAGCGCCCGCTCGGTACGGGCCGACAGCGGCCACAGCACGGGCCGGTCGGCGGCCGGGGCGATCGAGGGCAGGGGTTCGGCGACGGTCTCCGCCTCGGCGGTGGGTGGCTGCTCGATGATGACGTGCGCGTTGGTGCCGCTCATGCCGAACGAGGAGATCCCGGCGCGGCGGGGCCGGGGGCCGGGCAGCCACGGCCGGGGCTCGGTGAGCAGGGCGACGTTGCCGGCGGACCAGTCGACGTCCGGGTTCGGCTCGGCGGCGTGCAGGGTCCGGGGCAGCTGCCCGTGCCGGAGCGCCTGGACCACCTTGATGATGCCGGCGACACCGGAGGCGGCCTGGGTGTGGCCGATGTTCGACTTGATCGAGCCGAGCAGCAGGGGCCGGTCGGCGGGCCGGTCCCGACCGTACGTGGCCAGCAGCGCGTGCGCCTCGATCGGGTCGCCCAGCCGGGTACCGGTGCCGTGCGCCTCGACCACGTCGACCTCGGCCGGGGTGAGGCCGGCGTTGGCGAGCGCACCCCGGATGACGCGCTGCTGGGCCAGCCCGTTCGGCGCGGTGAGGCCGTTGCTGGCACCGTCGGAGTTGATCGCGGAGCCGCGCACGACCGCGAGTACGGGGTGGCCGTGGCGCCGGGCGTCGGACAGGCGCTCGATCAGTACGACACCGGCGCCCTCGGCGATGCCGAAACCGTCCGCCCCGGCGCCGAAGGACTTGCAGCGCCCGTCGACGGCGAGGCCACGCTGACGGCTGAAGCTGGTGAGCGACATGGGGGTGCCCAGCACCGTGACGCCCCCGACCAGCGCCAGCGTGCACTCCCCCGCGCGCAGCGACTGCACGGCCAGATGCAGCGCGACCAGCGACGAGGAGCAGGCGGTGTCCACGGTGACGGCGGGACCTTCGAGGCCCAGGCTGTAGGCGATCCGTCCGGACAGGACGCTGGTCGACACCCCGGCGACGAGGTGGCCCTCGACCTCCTCGGCGACATCGTGGCTGCCGTACCCCTGGTAGGCGGCCCCGGCGAAGACGCTGGTCCGGCTGCCGCGCAGCCCGGCCGGGTCGATGCCGGCCGCCTCCAGCGCCTCCCACGACGTCTCCAGCAGCAGCCGCTGCTGCGGGTCCATGGCCAGGGCCTCGCGCGGGGAGATGCCGAAGAACGCCGCGTCGAACGCGCCGGCGTCCTGGAGGAAGCCGCCGGCGACCGGGTACGTGGTGCCGGGATCGGCGTCGTGGCGGCCGGTGAGGTCCCAACCACGGTCGGCGGGGATCCCGGTGACGGCTTCGCCGCCGTCGACGACCAGGTCCCAGAGCTCGTCCGGGGTGTTGACACCGCCCGGATACCGGCACGCCATGGCGACGATGACGACGGGGTCCGCGTCGGTCGCGACGGCGGTGGGGATCTCCTCGCGATCGTCGGTGGGGGTGCCGAGCAGCAGCTCACCGAGGTGGCGGGCGAGCGCGGTGGCCGACGGGTAGTCGAAGATGACCGTGACGGGCAGCCGCAGCCCGGTGGCGGTGTTGAGGCGGTTGCGCATCTCGACCGCGGTGAGCGAGTCGAAGCCGAGGTCGCGGAACGCACGGTCCGAGTCCACCGTCGCGCCGGGTTCGTAGCCGAGGACGCCCGCCGCGTGCGTGCGGACGAGGTCGGTGAGGAGCCGGCCACGGTCGGCGGCCACGGTCTCGCGCAGCCGGCGCCGCAGCGCACCCCCGGCGCCGTCGTCGTCCGGGGCCGGCTCGTCGTCGGCGGCCAGGATCCGGCGGACCTCGGGCAGGTCGCCGATGAGCCGGCTCGGGCGTACCGACGTGAACACCGGCGCGAACCGGTCCCAGTCGACCTCGGCGACGACGATGACGGTGTCGTCGTTGTCGAGCACCTGTTGCAGGGCGGTGAGCGCCACCGTCGGGGACATGAACGGGACGCCCCGGCCGCGTAGCTGGTCCTCGACCAGGTTCGCGGCCATCCCGCCGCCGTCGGCCGGGTCCCAGATGCCCCAGACGACGGAGGTGGCGGCCAGGCCCCGCGACCGGCGGTTCTCGGCGAGCCCGTCGAGGTAGGCGTTGGCGGCGGCGTACGCGCCGTGCTCGGCGCTGCCCCAGACCGCCGAGATCGACGAGAACAGCACGAAAGCGTCCAGGTCGGCGTCGCCGAACACCGCGTCGAGGTTGTCCGCGCCGCGGACCTTCGCGTCCAGGGTCGGCGCGAAGTCGTCGGGGTCGGTGCCGTCGAGCGGCACCAGCACCCCACTGCCGGCGGCGTGGATCACGGTACGGATGTCGGCGCCGTCGGCGCGCAGCGTGGCGACGAGCGTGGCCAACGCGTCCCGGTCGGCGACGTCGCAGGCGGCGACGGTGACCCGGGTGCCGGCGGCGGTGAGTTCCTCGGCCAGCTCGGCGGCTTCGCCCCGGCGGCTGACCAGCACGAGGTGCTCGGCTCCGCGAGCGGCGGCCCAACGGGCGAGTTGCCCGCCGACTCCCCCGGTGCCACCGGTGATGAGCGTGGTGCCGTTGGGTCGCCAGGTGCGGACCCGGGTCTCGCCGAGCGCCGCGCGGACGAGCCGCCGACCGTAGGCACCGGTGGCCCGTACGGCGATCTGGTCCTCGCCGTCGGGGTTGTGCAGGGCGTGGCGCAGCCGGTCGGCGGTGCGCTCGTCGATGACGGCGGGCAGGTCGACCAGGCCGCCCCAGCGGTCCGGGTGTTCGAGCGCGGCGACCCGGCCGAGGCCCCAGATCAGGCTCTGCGCGGGGCTGGTCAGGACGTCACCGGTGCCGGTGCTGACCGCGCCCCGGGTGGCCCACCACAGTGGCGCGGCGCAGCCGCTGTCGCCGAGCGCCTGCACGAGAACCAGGCTCAGCGCGGTGCCGTCGGTGAGCTGCGGGTGCCGGCGGTGCGGGGTGGCGTCGGTGCCGAGCAGCGACAGGATCCCGTCGACCGGGCCGGCGAGGACGGCGGCGAGGCGGGCGGCGAGCCGGGCGCGGTCGTCGTCGGTCGGGCCGAGTTCCAGCCGTACGACGGTGGCGCCGGCCACGCTGAGGGCCGACTCGCACCCGGCGGTCAGGGTGTCGTCGCCGACGCTGGACGTGACCAGCAGCCACCTGCCGGTCAGGGCCGGGGCCGGCGCGTCGGTGAGGCGTTGCCAGGTGACCCGGTAGCGCCAGGAGTCCGCCGTGGTCCGGTCCTCGTGCTGTCGGCGCCAGGCGGCCAGGGCGGGCAGCACGGCGCTCGCGGTGTCGGCCGGGTCGATGCCGAGCGTGGCGGTGAAGGCGGGTAGGTCGCGGTCGTCGACGGTCTGCCAGAACGCGGCTTCGGCGGCGGGTGGGGCCGGTGCCGTACCGGTGGCCCCGGCGGCGCGTTCGAGCCAGAACCAGCGCCGCTGGAACGCGTACGTGGGCAGCCCGGCGTCGCCGCCGGTGGTGGCGGGGAACAGCGCTGACCAGTCGAGTGCCAGCCCGCGTACGTGGGCCTCGCCGAGCGAGCGCAGAACGGCGCCGAACCCGTCCTGGTCGCGCCGGAGCGTGCCGACGGCGGTGGCGTCGAGCCCGGCGTCGTCGGCGGTCTGGCTGATGCCGATGGTGAGGATCGGATGCGCGCTGGACTCGACGAAGTAGGTGTAGCCCTCCGCCAGCAGGGCGCGGACGGCCTCGGCGAAGCGGACCGGCTGGCGCAGGTTGCGGTACCAGTAGTCGGCGTCCAGGGTGCCGGTGTCCTGCCAGGCCGCCTCCAGGGTGGAGAAGAACGGCACGGTGGAGGGGGTCGGGCTCAGGTCGGCGAGTTCCGTGAGCAGCCGGTCCCGGACCCGGTCGACGTGTGCGGTGTGGGAGGCGTAGTCCACCGGGAGCACGCGGGCGCGGATGCCGTCGGCGACGAGTTCGCCGACGATCTGCTCGATGGCGGCGGCGTCCCCGGCGAGGACGGTCGAGGACGGGGCGTTGACGGCGGCGACGCCGAGCCGGCCGGACCAGGCCCGGAGGCGGTCGGTGAGGTCGGCGGCCGGCAGCGGCACCGAGGCCATGCCGCCGCTGCCGGCCAGGGCGGCGAGGGCCCGGCTGCGCAGGGCGACGATCTTGGCGCCGTCGGCCAGGGACAGGCCACCGGCCACCACCGCCGCCGCGATCTCACCCTGCGAGTGACCGACCACCGCGTCCGGCTCCACGCCGAGCGAGCGCCACACCGAGGCCAGCGACACCATGACGGCGAACAGGGCCGGCTGCACGACGTCGACGCGGTCCCACGGGTCCTTGTTCCGTACCAGATCGGTCAGCGACCAGTCGACGAACGGTGCCAGGGCCGCCTCGCACTCGGCCATCCGCCCGGCGAAGACCGGGGACTGGTCGAGCAGTTCCCGGGCCATCCCGGCCCACTGCGAACCCTGCCCGGGGAACACGAAGACGGTGCGGCCGGGTTGCCCGGCGGTGCCCCGGACGAGGTTGGCGGCCTCCTCGCCGGTGGCCAGCGCCCGCAGGCCGTCGAGCAGCCCGTCCCGGTCCCCGGCGACCACGACGGCCCGGTGCTCGAACGCGGTCCGGCTGGTGGCCAGCGCGCGGGCGACGGCGGCGGGTACCGGGTCGGGTTCGCGGTCGAGGTGGGCGATCAGGTTGCGGGCCTGGGCGGCCAGCGCCTCATCGGTACGCCCGGAGACGACGTACGGCAGGACGGGCGGCAGGTCGGCGGGCTCCTCCGGCTCGGTTGCGGGAGTGGGGGCCTGTTCGAGCACGACGTGGGCGTTGGTGCCGCTGACCCCGAACGCCGACACCCCCGCCCGGCGCAGATCCGTCGAGGTCCACTCGCGGGCCGCCGAGAGCAGCCGTACGGCCCCGGACGACCAGTCCACCTGCGGCGTGGGTTCGTCGACGTGCAGCGTCGGCGGCATCACCCCGGCCCGCAACGCCAACACCATCTTGATCACACCACCCACCCCGGCGGCGGCGGACGTGTGACCAACGTTCGACTTGAAGGAGCCCAGCCAGAGCGGCCGATCCGCCGGGCGGTCCTGCCCGTACGTCGCCAGCAACGCCTGCGCCTCGATCGGATCACCCAACCGCGTCCCCGTACCGTGCCCCTCGACCACGTCCACCTCGACCGCAGTCAGCCGCGCGTCCGCCAACGCCGCTCGGATCACCCGCTGCTGCGCCGGCCCGTTCGGCGCCGTCAGACCGTTCGACGCGCCGTCCTGGTTGACCGCCGTACCACGGACGATCGCCAGCACCGGGTGCCCGTTCGCCACCGCGTCCGACAGCCGCTCCAGCAGCAGCATGCCGACGCCGTCGGACCAGATGGTGCCGTCGGCCGCGCCCGCGTACGCCTTGCAGCGGCCGTCCGGGGCGAGCGCGCCCTGCCGGCTGAACGCCACGTACGGGTCCGGGTCGGCGACGACGGTGGCACCGCCGGTGATCGCCATCGAGCACTCACCCGCGCGCAGCGAACGCACGGCCAGGTGCAGGGCGACCAGCGACGACGAGCACGCCGTGTCGACGGTGAGCGCGGGACCGGTCAGCCCGAGCAGGTAGGAGAGCCGGCCCGACATGACGCTGCTGGCCATCCCGGTGTGCAGCAGCCCCTCGACCTCGGGGACGTGGGCGGTGCCGAAGCCGTAGCCGCTCATCATGGCGCCGACGAAGACGCCGGTGTCGGTGTTGCGCAGGGTCGCGGGCACGATGCCGGCCCGTTCCAGTGCCTCCCACGCGGTTTCCAGGATCAGCCGCTGCTGCGGGTCCATGGCCAGGGCCTCGCGCGGCGAGATGCCGAAGAAGCCCGGATCGAACTCGCCGGCGTCGGGCAGGAAGCCGCCGTTGCGGGTGTAGGACGTACCCGGGTTGTCGGGGTCGGGGTGGTAGAGCCCGGCGGTGTCCCAGCCGCGCCGGTCCGGCCACTCGGTGATGGCGTCGGTGCCGCTGGTGACCAGGTCCCAGAGCTGCTCCGGGGAGTTGGCACCGCCCGGAAACCGGCAGCTCATCGCGACGATCGCGATCGGCTCGTGCCGCGCGTCCCGCTCCTCGCGGAGCTGGCGGCGGGCCTGGCCGAGGTCGGCGGTCGCGCGGCGCAGGTATTCGAGGAGCTTCTCTTCGTTCGGCATCTGTCGTCCGCTCCTCAGGCCACGCCGTAGTCGTTGTCAAGAAGATCGAAGAGTTCGTCCGCGGTGGCCGACTCGATGTCGTCCGCGCGCGGGGCCGGCGCGGCGCTTTCCGACCAGCGCCGGGCGAGGCCGTTCAGCCGGGCGGTGATCTCCTTCCCGCCGGCGACGTCCGGGGAGAGGGCCGCCAGCACCGACTCCAGCCGGGCGAGTTCGCCGAGGACCTGCTCGCTCTCGGCGGTCTCCGCGCAGAGTTCGTCGAACAGGAGGTCCACCAGGGCGTTCGGGGTCGGATGATCGAAGACCACGGTGGCCGGCAGCGGTACGCCGGTCGCGGTCCTCAGCCGGTTGCGGAACTGCACCGCGAGCATGGAGTCGAAGCCGATGGCGGAGAACGCCTCCTCCGGCCGGATCGCCCGGCGGTCGGGATGGCCGAGGATCGCGGCGGCGTGCTCGGCGACGAGGTCGAGCAGGACCTTGCGCCGGGTCGGCGCGTCCAGGGGTCGCAGTCGCGCGGTCAGGGCGTCGGCGAGGGTGGCCTCCGCCCCGGGGGGCGTCCGCAGCGCCTCCGCCACCTCCGGCAGTTCCCGCATCAGGCCGAGGGCGCGCGGCCCGGGTACGGAGGCGATCATCCGGTCCATGTCGATGTCGGCGATCACCCCCGACGTCTCGTCCTGGTCGAGGAGTTGCTCCAGCAGGGCGGTGACCGTGGCGGGAGCCACCGGCCGGTCGCTGCCGGCCGACCGTGGATCCTGCCCGCCCAGCGCCACCACCAGGGCGTGCCCGCCATCGTCGCGGCGCTGCCGGGCGAGCGCTTGCGTGGTCGCGTACGCGGCCGTGGACGCGCCGCGCCGGGCCGAGCCCCAGATCGCGCTGAGCGGGGTGACCAGTACGAGCGATGTCGTCGCGTCGGTGCCGAGGCCGGGCAGGTCCCGTACGCGGGGCACGGTCGTGCGGATGACGTCGTCGAGTTCCCCGGCGGTGAGCGTGGTGAGGGTGGCTCCCGGCTCGTCCGGTTCGGCGAGGTACAGCACGACGGCGGGGGTGCCGGGCACCGGGTCAGGAGCGGTCGGATCGTCGTCGGTGACGGTCAGCTCGGCGCCCAGGTCGGACAGTTCCGCACGCAGGGCCGCCACGACCGTCGGGTCGGGCCGCCCGGCGGCACCGACCACCACGTGCGCGGCACCGCGCCGGGCGAGCCAGCGGGCCAACTCCATGGTCAGGCCGTCGAGCCTGCCCACGATCAGGGCGTACCCGCCGTCGGGCGCCCAGTCCCGGCGCGCCGGCCGAGCGGGCGCCGACGGAGCGGGAAGCGCCGCCTCGACCAGTCGGGGGACGTGGGCGCCGTCCGGGCGCAGCGCTATCTGGTCCTCGCCGTGACCACCCGCGAGGATCCCGGCCAACCGGCCGGTGGGGCCGGCCGCACCGGTGCCGGGCAGGTCGAGCAGGCCGCCCCAGCGTGGCTCCTGTTCCAGCAGCATCACCTGGCCGATGCCCCACACCCCGGCCTGGTCGGGGTGCGCGAGCGGCTCGCCGTCGACGGCAACCGCCCCGGTGGTGACGCACCAGAGCGGGGCGGTGAGCCCACGGCGGTCGAGGGTCTGCAACAGCTGGACGGTGGCCACCAGGCCGGTGGGTGCCGTCGTTCCGGGTGCCGGGGCATCGTCGAGGGCGAGCAGCGACAGGATGCCCGCCGGCTCTCCCGAAACGGCCTGCCGTACCTCGTCGGCCGTGACGACGCGGGGTCGGGCACCGGCCTGCCGCAGCGCGTCCCGGCAGGTGGCCACGACCGGGTGTCCACCGTGGCCGGCGGGGACGACCAGCAACCACTCCCCGGTGAGCCGACCGGCGGCGGAGACCGGCATCGGCTGCCACCGGACCCGGTAGGACCGGGTCCGGTCGACCTCCGCCCCGCCGGGGGCCGCGTACCGGCCGGGGGTGGGCAACCAGTAGCGCTGGCGGTCGAACGGGTACGTCGGCAGCGGCACCGTGGCGCGGCCGGTACCGGCCAGTTCCGGGACCGCGCCCCAGGACACCGACGCGCCGTCGCACCAGGCTTCGCCGAGGGCCGTCAGCAGCCGGGACACGCCACCGTCGTCGCGGCGCAGCGTGCCGAACGCGGTGACGGCCCGTCCGGCCTCCTCGGCCGTGTCCAGGATGCCGGGCACCAGCACGGGGTGCGTGGAGACCTCGACGAACCGCGAGAAGCCGGCTTCCAGCAGACGCTTCGTGCCGGCGGCGAACTCCACCGGCTCGCGCAGGTTGCGGTACCAGTACTGCGCGGTGAGCGACTCCCCGTCGGTCCGTTCACCGGTCACCGTGGAGTAGAGCGGGACCGTCGTGGGGGTCGGACGTACGGCGGCGATCGCGGCGAGCAACTCGTCCCGCACCTGCTCGACCTGGCCCGAGTGGGCCGCGTAGTCCACCGGCAGCCGCCGGGCCCGTACGCCGTCGCGCTCGCAGTCCGCGAGCAGCCGGTCGAGGGCGGCGGGCTCACCGGCGACGATCACCGATGCCGGGCCGTTGACCGCCGCGACGCTGCTGGTCAGGGGATCCAGCAGCCGCTCGGCACGGGCGCGATCCACCGCCAGCGACACCATCGCACCGCGCCCGGACAGCGCGCGCAACGCCCGGCTGCGCAACGCGACGACCATCGCGCCGTCGGCCAGGGACAGCCCGCCCGCCACCACCGCCGCCGCGATCTCACCCTGCGAATGACCAACCACCGCATCCGGCTCCACACCGTACCCACGCCACACCGACGCCAACGACACCATCACCGAAAACAACACCGGCTGCACCACATCAACCCGATCCCACGAACCGCCCGCACGAACCAGATCAAGCAACGACCAATCCACGTACGGCCCCAGAGCCGCCGCACACTCCCCCATCCGCTCGGCGAACACCGCAGACTCGTCCAGCAACTCCCGAGCCATCCCCACCCACTGCGAACCCTGCCCCGGAAACACGAAGACGGTGCGGGCCCGCGTCGCGTCTGCGCGTACGACGCCGGCGGCGGGCTGGTCTGCGGCGAGTTCGGTCAGGGAGCGCAGCATGGCGGCCCGGTCGGTGCCGGTGACGACGGCCCGGACACCGAACGCCGACCGGGTGGTCACCAGCGCGTGGGCGACGTCGGCGAGCGGAAGCCCCGGTTCCGTGGTCAGGTGGGCGGCGAGCCGCGCGGCCTGCGCGCACAGCGCCGTCCCGGTACGCGCGGAGAGCACCAACGACACCGGTCCCGCCTGCGGTCGCGCGGCCGTGGGTGGATCCGCCTCGGGTGCCTCCTCCTGCGGTCGCGCGGCCGTGGGTGGATCCGCCTCGGGTGCCTCCTCCACGATGACGTGCGCGTTGGTGCCGCTCATGCCGAACGCCGAGACCCCGGCCCGGCGTGGGCGGCCGTCGGTGGTCCACGGCTGCGCCTCGGTCAGCAGCTCCAGCTCGCCCGCCGACCAGTCGACGCGGGTGCTGGCCTCGTCCACGTGCAGGGTGCGGGGGAGCACCCGGTGCCGCATCGCCTGCACCATCTTGATGACGCCGGCCACGCCCGCAGCCGCCTGGGTGTGCCCGATGTTGGACTTCAGCGAGCCGAGCCGCAGCGCCCCCCGACCGTTGCGGTCCTGCCCGTACGTGGCCAGCAGCGCCTGCGCCTCGATCGGGTCGCCGAGCACGGTGCCGGTGCCGTGCGCCTCGACCACGTCGATGTCGGCGGCGGAGAGCCTGGCGTTGGCGAGCGCCTGCCGGATGACCCGCTGCTGGGCGAGGCCGTTGGGGGCGGTGAGCCCGTTCGACGCGCCGTCGGAGTTGACGGCGGTGCCACGGACGACCGCCAGCACCGGGTGGCCGTTGCGGCGGGCGTCGGCGAGGCGTTCGACGACCAGCATGCCGACGCCCTCACCCCAGCCGGTGCCGTCGGCGGTTTCGGCGAACGAGCGGCAGCGCCCGTCCCCGGAGAGCCCGCCCTGCCGGCTGAACTCCACCAGGACGTCCGGCCCGGCCATCACGGCGGCACCGCCGACGAGGGCGAACGTGCACTCCCCGGCCCGCAGCGCCTGCCCGGCCAGGTGCAGGGCCACCAGCGAGGACGAGCAGGCGGTGTCGAGGGTGATGGCCGGTCCCTCAAGACCGAGCTGGTATGAGATGCGGCCGGAGGCGACGCTGGTGACGGTGCCGGTGAGCAGGTGGCCCTCGACGTCCCCGGTGTTCGGGCCGGTGCCGTACCCCTGTCCGGCGAGGCCGACGAACACGCCGCCGGCGCTGCCCGCGAGCCGCGCCGGGTCCATGCCGGCGCGTTCCAGTGCCTCCCACGCGGTCTCCAGCAGCAGCCGCTGCTGCGGGTCCATGGCGAGCGCCTCGCGGGGCGAGACGCCGAAGAACGCCGCGTCGAAGTCCCCGGCGTCGGCGAGGAACCCGCCCCCGGCCGGGTAGAACGTTCCGGGGTGTTGCGGGTCGGGGTCGTGGCGGGCGGCGAGGTCCCAGCCACGGTCGGCGGGCATGAGCCCGATCGCGTCGGTCTCGTCGACGACGAGGGTCCAGAGGTCCTCGGGCGTGCGTACGCCGCCCGGAAAGCGGCAGGCCATGGCGACGATGGCCAGAGGCTCGGCCGGATCCGTGCTGGCGGGGCCGGTGGCGGGCGCCGGCGTCGGGGTGCCGCCGGTCAGCAGGACGTGCAGGTGCGCGCTGAGCGCGTCGGCGGTCGGATGGTCGAACATCAGCGTGACGGGCAGGGTGAGCCCGGTGGCCGCGCCGATCCGGTCGCGCAGTTCGACCGTGGTGAGCGAGTCGAAGCCGAGATCGCGCAGCGGGCGTACGGGATCGATCTGGTGGCCGGGGTCGTGGCCGAGAGCCGTGGCGACCTCGGTGCCGACCAGCTCACGCAGCGCATCGTGCCGCTCGGCCGCGGTCAGCCGGGCGAACCTGCGCCGCCATCCGGTCTCCGACCCGGTGCCGGCCCGGTCGGGCTCGGTGCCGGTCCGGTCGGCGGTCGACTCGGGCTCCGACGGCTCGGACAGCCCGCTGAGCAGGGCGCTCGGCCGGGCGACGGTGAAGGTGGGCAGGAATCGTGGCCAGTCCACGTCGGCGACAACCAGGTCGGGCTCGTCGAGGTCGATCGCCTGGCGCAGGGCGGCCAGCGCGACGGCCGGCCGCAGCCCGACCAGGCCGTGTCGGCGCAGGCTCGTCCCGGCGTCACCCCGGGCCATCCCGGTGCCGGCCCACGGTCCCCAGGCCACGCAGGTGGCGGGAAGGCCACGGGCGCGGCGGCCGGCGGCGAGCGCCTCCAGGTGGGCGTTGGCGGCGGCGTAGCCGCTCTGCCCGCCGCTGCCCCAGATGCCGGCGATCGAGGAGAACAGCACGAACGCGTCCAGCGGTCGCCCGTCGAGCAGGCTGTCGAGATGGGACGCGGCGGTGGCCTTCGCGGCCAGTTCGGCGGCGGTCTCGTCATCGTTCCCGGTCCGGGCGTCGATGCGCGCGATCGAGACGACGCCGGCGGCGTGGAAGACGGCGCGGGGCGGGTCGCCGGCCGCGTACAGCCGGTCCAGCAGTTCGGCGAGCGCGGTCCGGTCGGTCACGTCGCAGGCCGCCACGGTGACGCGGGTGCCGGCGCGTTCGAGGTCGGCGACGAGCTCGCCCACCCCGGGCGCGGCGGTGCCCCGACGGCCGACGAGCACCAGATGTCCGGCGCCGTCGGCGGCCAGTTCGCGGGCGAGGGCGGCACCGATCCCGCCGGTGCCGCCGGTGATCAGGGTGGTCCCGGTCGGGGTCCAGTGCCGACCCGCCCGTGCGGCCGGTGGGGTGGCGCGTACGAGGCGGCGGCCGGACGCACCGGTCGGGCGGATCGCCAGCTGGTCCTCGTCGCCGAACCCACCGGACAGGTACGCCGCGAGCAGCCGCAGCGCACCGGCATCCGGCGTGGCGGGCAGGTCGGCGAGCCCACCCCAGCGATCGGGGTGTTCCAGGGCGACGACCCGGCCGAGCCCCCAGATCTGGGCCAGCTCCGGGTCGGGCGGCGTGTCCTGGGCGACGCCGGACGTCACGCACCACAACCGCGCGCCGCCTGCGGCGCCGGTGACGGCCCGGACCAGCCGGAGGGTGTCGCCCGTGCTCTCCAGCAGCGACACCACGCCCGCCCAGGCGGTCCCGTCGAGCCGCTCGGCGAGATCCGGCCCGGCCGGGACGACGGTGACGTCGGCGCCGTACGACCCGAGCGCGTCCCCGACCGGCACGGCACCGCCGAACGACATGAGCGGGTCACCGGGCGGGGCGATCCCGTCCTCCGTCACGGCATCACCGGGCGGGACGATCAGCGCCCAGGTGCCGGTCAGCCGGGGCTCGGCCGGGGCGGTGAGCGGCGCCCAGGAGACCCGGTAGCGCAGGGCCGGGACCTCGTCGATCGGGTCGGCCGGTGCCGGCGTGGGCCAGAACCGGCGATGCTGGAACGGATATGTCGGCAGGTCGACCCGCCGTCCGGTCGAGTGCCAGGCGACGGGCAGGCCCCGTACGGACAGCGCGGCCAGGGCGGTGGTGACCGACTGCGTTTCCGGGCGGCCGCCGGGCAGCAGGGGCAGGGCCACCGAACCGCTCTCGGCGGGCAGGCAGGCGGCCAGCATGGCGGTCAGGACGCCGCCGGGGCCGACCTCCAGGAACGTGGTCGCGCCCTCGGCGTGCAGCCGTCGGGCGCCGTCGAGGAACCGTACGGTCGACCGGGCGTGCCGTACCCAGTGGTCGGCGTCCGGCGCGACCGCCGCACCGGTCACGTTCGAGATCACCGGCACCTGCGGCGGGGCGTACGTGACGGACTCCGCGACGCGCCGGAACTCGTCGAGCATCGGGTCCATGTGGGCGGAGTGGAACGCCTGGCTGACCGTCAGTGCGCGGGTGCGCCGGCCGGTCCGGGCGAACCGCCCGGCAACGGCGTGCACGGCGTCGGCGTCACCGCTGAGGACGATCGCGGTGGGTCCGTTGACCGCGGCGATCGCCACCGGGGTACCGATGAGCGCGTCGAGGGCCTCGTCCTCGGTGGCCTCCACCGCCACCATCACGCCGCCGGTCGGCAGCTCGTCCATCAGGCGACCGCGCGCGGCGACCAGCATGGCGGCGTCGGCGAGGCTCAGCACGCCGGCCGCGTGCGCGGCGGCGAGTTCGCCGACGGAGTGGCCGATCATCAGGTCCGGGTGCACCCCGCGCGCCGCCAGGAGGCGGTACAGCCCCACCTCGACGGCGAACAGCGCCGGTTGGGTGTAGCGGGTGCGGTGCAGCAGTTCGGCCCGGTCGGTGCCCTCGGCGGCGAACATGATGTCCGGCAGTGACGCGTCGACGTACGGGGCGAGGTGGGCGAGGACGTCGTCGAGGGCGTCGGCGAACACCGGTTCCGCCCGGTACAGCTCGGCACCGGCGCGGGCGAGTTGGCTGCCCTGGCCGGGGAACAGGAAGGCGGTCCGGCCGGTGCCGGTGGCGACACCGGTCAGCAGCGCGGGGGCCCGGTCGCCGGTGGCGAGCGCGGCAAGCGCCTCGCGGGCCTTCGCCGCGTCGTGGCGCAGGATCGCGGCGCGGTGCCGCAGGGCGGCGCGCCCGGTGGCGAGCGTGTGCGCGACCTCGGCCAGCTCGGTCCGCCCCGCGTCGAGGTGTTTTCCGAGCCGTACGGCCTGGGCGCGTACGGCGTCCGGGGTGGCTCCGGAGAGCAGCAGTGGCGTCGGGAGCGGTTCTGCGGACGGGGCGGCGGGCTCGTCGGCGGGCGGTGCCTCCTGCACGATCACGTGGGCGTTGGTGCCGCTGATGCCGAACGACGAGACGCCGGCGCGCCGGGGCTGGGCGCCGGTCGGCCACGCGGTCGCGCCGGTGAGCAGGCGCAGGCCGGAGCCGGACCAGTCGAGGTGCGGGGTGGGCTGGTCGGCGTGCAGGGTCGGCGGCAGGGTGCGGTGGCGCAGGGCGAGCACCATCTTGATCACCCCGGCGACCCCGGCGGCGGCCTGGGTGTGGCCGATGTTGGACTTGACCGAGCCGAGCCAGAGCGGCCGTTCGGTGTCGTGCTCGGTGCCGTACACCGCCTGTAGGGCCTGTGCCTCGATCGGGTCGCCGAGTTCGGTGCCGGTGCCGTGCGCCTCGACCGCCCCCACGTCGGCGGCGCCGATGCCGGCGGCGCCGAGGGCCGCCCGGATGACCTGCTGCTGGGCGGTGCCGTTGGGGGCGGTGAGGCCGTTGCTGGCACCGTCCTGGTTGATGGCGGTGCCGGTGAGCAGGGCCAGCACCCGGTGGCCGTGCCGGCGGGCGTCGGAGAGCCGCTCCAGCAGCAGGACCCCGGCACCCTCGGCCCACGCGGTGCCGTCGGCGTCGGCGGAGAACGCCTTGCACCGGCCGTCCGGGGCGAGGCCGCCCTGGCGGCTGAACTCGACGAACACGGTCGGGGTGCTCATCACGGTGACGCCGCCGGCGAGCGCCTGCACGCACTCCCCACGCCGCAGGGCCTGGACGGCGAGGTGCAGGGTGACCAGCGACGACGAGCAGGCGGTGTCGAGGGTGATGGCCGGTCCGGCCAGGCCGAGGGTGTACGAGACCCGGCCGGAGAGCACGCTCGCACTGGTCCCGGTGATGACGTGGCCCTCGGCGGTGCCGACCTCGGTGAGCCGGCTGGCGTAGTCCTGGCCGTTCGTGCCGATGAAGACGCCGACGGCGCTGCCGCGCAGCGAGGTGGGGTCGATGGCGGCGTGCTCGATCGCCTCCCACGAGGTCTCCAGCAGCAGCCGTTGCTGGGGGTCCATGGCCAGCGCCTCGCGGGGGGAGATGCCGAAGAACTCCGCGTCGAAGTCGCCGGCGCCGGCGAGGAACCCGCCCCGACGGCTGTACGTGGTGCCCGGCCGTGATCGGTCCGGGTCGTACAGCCGCTCGGTGTCCCAGCCACGGTCGGCGGGCCAGTCGGTGACGGCGTCGCGCCCCTCGGCGAGCAGCCGCCAGTACGCGTCGGGTCCGTGCGCGCCACCGGGGTAGCGGCACCCGATCCCGACGATCGCGATCGGCTCGTCGGCGGCGGATGCGGCGGTCCCCGCCACCGAACCCGCCGGAGCCGGTACGGGCTCGGCCCCGGCGAGTTCGGTGGCCAGGTGACCGGCGAGCGCGTTCGGGGTGGCGTGGTCGAAGACCAGGGTGGTGGGCAGCCGCAGACCGGTGGCGGCGGCGAGCCGGTTGCGCAGGGCGACGGCGTTGAGCGAGTCGAAGCCGATCTCGGCGAAGGCCCGTGCGGGGTTCACCTCGGTGGCGTTGGCGTGGCCGAGCACCCGGGCGGTGAGGTCCTGGACCAGCCCGGTCAGCACGTGCCGCCGTTCGGGCGGGGGCAGCGTGGCGAGCCGGGCCCGCAGCGACGTGTCGGGCTCGTCGGCGTCGGCGGCGGTGGTTTCCATTCCGGGCAGGTCGCCGATCAGCGCGGAGGCGCGGGCTCGGCCGGAGGCGACGAAGCGGGGCCACCGCACGTCGGCGACGACCGCGTGCCGTACCCCGGCGGCGAGGATCCGGCCGAGCGCGCGGATGGCGGTGACCGGGTCCATCGCCCGGACACCGGCGTCGCCGAGCCGGTCGGTCCGGGACTGGTCCACCATGCCCGGCCCGGCCCAGACGCCCCAGGACACGGAGGTGACCGGCAGGCCGGCCGCGTGCCGGGTGGCGGCGAACGCGTCGAGGGCGGCGTTGGCCGCGGCGTAGTTGGCCTGCCCGGCGCTACCGACGACGCCGCTGAGCGAGGAGAAGAGCACGAACGCCTCGACGTCGTGGCCGGCGGTGGCCGCCTGTAGGTTGACCGCGCCGGTGAGCTTGCCCCGCAGGACCGTGGTGAGCCGGTCCGGTGTCAGCGTGTCGAGCAGGCCGTCGTCGAGCACTCCGGCGGCGTGGAAGATCGCGGACAGGGGCCAGCGGGCCGGGATGCCGTCCAGGGCCACGGCGAGCTGGTCGGGGTCGGTGACGTCGGTGGCGGTGATGGTGACGGCGGCGCCGAGGCCGGTCAGCTCCTCGTGCAGTTCGGCGGCACCCGGTGCGTCGGCGCCGCGCCGGCTCAGCAGCAGCAGGTGCGGGGTGCCGGCCGAGGCGAGGCGGCGGGCGAGGTGCGCGCCGAGACCACCGGTGCCGCCGGTGATCAGTACGGTGCCCGTCGTGGGCCAGCGCTCGTCGAGCCGGCCGGGGGCGGGGGCCGGAACCAGGCGGCGGCCGTACGCGCCGGACGGGCGTACGGCTATGTGGTCCTCGTCGCCCGCACCGGCGAGCACCGTCCGGAGCCGGGCGGTGGAGCGTTCGTCGAGCACCGGGGGCAGGTCGACGAGCCCGCCCCAGCGGTCGGGATGTTCGAGGGCGACCGTCCGGCAGAGTCCGGCGACCGCGGCATGGGCGGGCGGTCCGGGCTGTTCACCGAAGCCGATCGTGGCGACGCCCCGGGTGGTGCACCACAGCGGGGCGTCGATGCCCACGTCGCCGAGGGCCTGCGCCGCGGCCAGCGTGAGCGCCAGGCCGCCGGGCAGGTCAAATTCTCCCGGGTACGGGCGTTCCTCGTCGGCCAGCAGCGAGAGCACTCCGGCGACGGGCCGGTCGGCCAGCGCGGCGCGCAGCAGCGCGGTGAGGGCTGCCCGGTCGGCGTCCACCGGCACGGTGACGTGCACGTGCTCCGGTACGACGCCGTCGGGTACGCCGACGCGTTCGGGTGTCAGGACCAGCCACCGGCCGGCCGGCGGCGGCGCCGGGGCCAGGGACAGCGGCTGCCAGCCGACCCGGTATCGCCAGGCGTCGGCGCGGCCGGCGTCCGTACGGGCGGCGCGCCAGGCCGACAGGGCGGGCAGCACCGTGGCCAGGGCGTCGGCGTCGACGTTCAGCGCGGCGGCCAGGTCGGGCAGGGTGTGGTCTTCCAGCTCGCGCAGGAGGTCGTCGCCCTGGACGCTCGGCTGGGTCGGGCGTCGCGTCGGGTCGGGCCAGTAGTGCCGGCGCTGGAACGGGTACGTGGGCAGTTCCACCGGCCGGGGGTCGGCGCCGGACAGCGCGACCTCCCAGGTGACGGGCAGACCGCGTACCCAGGCTTCGGCGAGCGCGCCGAGCAGCCGGTGCGGCGTGCCCTCGTCCCGGCGTAACGTGCCGAGCGCGATGACCGGGATGCCGGCGTCCTGAGCGGTGTCGTCGATGCCGGCGGTGAGCACCGGATGCGGGCTCATCTCGATGAACGTCGTGTGGCCGGAGACGGCGAGGGCTCGTACGGCCGGGGCGAACGCCACCGGGTGGCGCAGGTTGCGGTACCAGTAGCCGCCGTCGAGGGCGGCGGTGTCGAGCCAGTCGCCGTCGACAGTGGAGTAGAACGGGATGTCGCCGGTCAGCGGGGCGAGGCCGGTGAGCGCGGTGTGCAGGTCGTCGCGGATCTCCTCGACCTGCACGTGGTGGGAGGCGTAGTCGACGTCGACACGTCGGGCCCGGATGCCGTCGGCGGTGCACCGGGCGAGCAGCTCGGTCAGGGCGTCGGGGGGACCGGCCACGACGGTGGCCGCCGGTCCGTTGACGGCGGCGACGGAGATCCGGCCGGACCAGGGCGCGATGAGGTCGGCGGTCTGCTCGGGCGAGCGGGTGACCGAGGCCATGCCGCCCCGGCCGGCGAGTCCGGCGAGGGTTCGGCTGCGCAGCGCGACGACCTTCGCGCCGTCTTCGAGCGACAGGCCTCCGGCCACCACCGCGGCGGCGATCTCGCCCTGGCTGTGGCCGAGGACCGCGTCGGGCTCCACGCCGTACGAGCGCCACACGGCGGCCAGCGACACCATCACCGAGAACAGCGCCGGCTGTACGACGTCGACCCGGTCCCACGGGTCACCGGCCCGGATCAGATCGGTCAGTGACCAGGTCACGAAGGGCTTCAGCGCCGCCTCGCACTCCGCCATCCGGTCGGCGAAGACCGACGAGGTGTCCAGCAGGTCCTTTGCCATTCCGGGCCACTGGGACCCCTGGCCCGGGAAGACGAACACCACGGAGCCGGTGTCGGCGACCGTGCCCCGGATGCCCGCCTCGGGGGAGCCGGCAGCGAGTTCGGTGAGTCCCTCGACGAGGGCGGGGCGCTCACCGACGAGCACGGCCCGATGGTCGAAGGTGGCCCGGGTGGTGACGAGGGACCGGGCGAGGTCGATCGGTTCCACGCCGTCCCGGAGCAGCGGCAGGATCTGCCGGGCCTGGTCGAACAACGCCTGGGCGGTGTGCGCGGACAGGGTCAGCGGAATTGGCCCGGCCGGCGGCGGGGTCCGTTCGGCAGTTTCGGTTGGTGGTGGTTCCTCAAGGATGACGTGGGCGTTCGTACCACTGATACCAAAAGACGACACCGCCGCACGACGCGGCCGATCCCCGGCCGGCCACGGCACCGACTCCGTCAACAACGACACCGCACCCGACGACCAATCAACCAACGGCGACGGCGCATCCACATGCACCGTACGCGGCAACACCCCATGCCCAAAAGCACCAATCAACTTAATAATCCCCGCCGCACCCGACGCCGCCTGAGTATGACCAATATTCGACTTCACCGACCCCAACCACAACGGCACACCACCCACCCGACCCTGCCCATACGTCGCCAACAACGCCTCCGCCTCAATCGGATCACCCAACCGAGTCCCCGTACCATGCCCCTCCACCACATCCACATCACCCACACCCAACCCCGCATCCCGCAACGCCGCCCGAATCACCCGCTGCTGCGCCAACCCATTAGGCGCCGTCAAACCATTCGACGCACCATCCTGATTAACCGCCGAACCCCGCACCACCGCCAACACCCGACGCCCCTGCGCCACCGCATCAGACAACCGCTGCACCACCAAAAACCCCACACCCTCCGACCAACCCGTCCCATCAGCACCCGCAGCAAACGACTTACACCGCCCATCCACCGCCAACCCCCGCTGCCGAGAAAACTCCACAAACGCCGTCGGCCGCGCCATCACCGTCACCCCACCAGCCAACGCCAACGAACACTCACCCCGCCGCAACGCCTGCACCGCCAAATGCAACGACACCAACGACGACGAACACGCCGTATCCACCGTCAACGCCGGCCCCTGCAAACCCAACAAAAACGACACCCGCCCCGAAATCACCGAAGCCAAATTCCCCACCATCTGATGACCATCAACCACCACACCACTCTCCAACAACGCCCACTCATAATCCCGATAAAACGCACCCGCAAAAACACCCGTCAACGAACCCCGCAAAGACAACGGATCCAAACCCGCCCGCTCAAACGCCTCCCACGCCACCTCCAACACCAAACGCTGCTGCGGATCCATCGCCAACGCCTCACGCGGCGACACCCCAAAAAACTCAGCATCAAAATCCGCCGCATCATACAAAAACCCACCCTCACGCACATACGACGTCCCCACCCGATCAGGATCCGAATCAAACAAACCCTCCAAATCCCAACCACGATCCACCGGAAAACCCGAAACCCCATCACCACCCCCCGCCACCAAATCCCACAAACCCTCCGGCGACACCACCCCACCCGGAAAACGACACGCCGCACCCACCACCGCCACCGGCTCACCAGCCGCCGCCAACAAATCACGATTCACCCGACGAAGACGCGACACCTCCTTCACCGACTCCCGCAAAGCACCCACCAACGCCCCACGAGACGAATCCATCGAAGACTCCCCACCAGAGACCATCAGGAATCAACAACCTCGGTCGCCAGCCGGATCAGCTCCGCGACGCCCAATTCATCGATCACCCCGTCGTCGTCGGCCGCCACGACGGGAGCGACGGGACCGACGGGAACGCCCGGATCGCCGGACTCCAGCAGGGCGAGCAGCCCGGCCAGTAGTCCGGCCTCGCGTAGCCGGTCGACCGGCAGCGCGGCGAACTCCCGGCGGAAGCGGTTCTCGTCGAAGTCGCCGGGACCGTCCGGGGCGGTTTCCACCACCAGTTCGTCGTGCAGCAGCCGCGCCAGGGCGGCCGGTGTGGGGTGGTCGAAGACCACCGTCGGGGCCAGGCGTACCCCGGTCGCCCGGATCAGTGCGTTTCGCAGTTCCAGCGCGGTGAGCGAGTCGGCGCCGAGGTCGGTGAAGCTGCGCTCCACCGGGATCCGGGCGGCGCCGGGGTAGTTGAGCACGGTGGCGGTCTCGGCACGGACCAGGTCAGTCAGGGCCCGGTGCCGCTTGGGCGGGCTCAGCGTGGCGAGGCGTCGCTTCAGGGCGTCCACGTCGGAAAGACGGTGCCGGGGCGTGCGACGGGCGCGGGCCAGGCCGCGCAGCAGGGCCGGCGCGTCCGGGTCGAGCGCCGCGGTGTCGAGCCGAAGGGGTACGACGTGGGCCGGCTCGCCGGCCAGGGCCGCCTCCAGCAGCCTCAACCCGTCGTCCGTGGCGAGCACGCCGACACCGCTGCGGGCGACCCGTGCGAGGTCGGCCGCGCCGAGCGTGGCGGCCATGCCGCTCCCGGCCCAGGCACCCCAGCCGAGCGAGAGTGCGGGGCGGCCGCGTACCCGCCGGTGCCGCGCGAGCGCGTCCAGGAACGCGTTCCCCGCCGCGTAGCCGGCCTGGCCGGCGGTGCCGAGGGTCCCGGCGACCGAGGAGAACACCACGAACGCGGCGAGGTCGGCGTCGCGGGTGAGGTCGTGCAGGTTCCACCCGGCGTCCACCTTGGGCCGCAACACCGTGTCGACGCGGGCACCGGTGAGCGCGCCGAGCACGCCGTCGTCCAGGACGCCGGCGGCGTGCACCACGGCGGTCAGCGGATGCCCGGTGGGGATCGTGGCGAGCAGCGTGGCGAGCGCGTCCCGGTCGGCGGCGTCGCAGGCGGCGATGGTGACCTGCGCACCGAGCCCGGTCAGCTCGGCGCGCAGGTCGTCGGCGCCGGGCGCGTCCGGGCCGCGCCGACTGAGCAGGAGCAGCCGCCGCACGCCGCGCGCGGTGACGAGGTGGTGGGCGACGAGCCGCCCGAGCGCGCCGGTCGCGCCGGTGACGAGCACCGTGCCGTGTTCCGGCCAGGGCGCCGGTTCGGCGGTGCCGGTGGCGGCCGGGACCAGCCGGGCGGCCAGCAGTGTCCCGTCGCGCAGGGCGAGCTGCGGTTCGTCGAGGCCGAGCACCCGGGGCAGCGCTCGGGCGGAGGCCGGGGCCGGGTCGAGGTCCACGAGTACGAACCGACCGGGGTTCTCGGTCGCGGCGGACAGCATCAGCCCACGGGCGGCGGCCACGGGCAGGTTCTCGCCGGTGGTGGCGCCGTAGGTGACGACGATCATCGGGGTGCTGCCGAACCGTTCGTCGGCGATCCACGCCTGCGCCTGAGCGAGCGCGTGGTGGCAGGTGGCGTGGACGGTGGCGGTGAGGTCGGCGCCCTCGTCGGGCCGTACCTCGCGCAGGACCAGCAGCACCGCGTCCGGTACGGGGTCGCCGGCCGCGGCCAGCGCGTCCAGGTCGGGGTAGCGGCTGGTCCGCTGCCCCGCGTCGGTCAGTGCCGAGGCGAGCCGCTGCCCGTCACCGAGCACCGCCCAGTGGGCGTCCGGGGCGGTGGGACCGGCCGGTACGGCCGCCCAGTCCACCTCGAACAGGGCGCCCGGCTGGTCGGCGGGGGCCTCCCGCAGTGTCAACGAGGCAACCGACGCCACCGGACGTCCGGCGGTGTCGGTGATGTCCAGTGAGACCGCGTCGGGGCCGACGGGTGCGATCCGGACCCGCACCGCCGCCGGGTCGGTGGAGAACCGGCGTACGCCCACCCACACGAACGGCAACCGGGTCGGCCCGGCCGTCGGCAGCGCGCCGAGCCCGATGGCGTGCAGCGTGGCGTCGAGCAGGGCGGGATGCAGCCCGAAGCGCTCCTTCCGCAGGCTCTCGTCGTCGGCGAGGCTGACCTCCGCGTACACCTCGCCGCCGCGCCGCCAGGCGGCTCGCAGGTTGCGGAACGCCGGCCCGTAGTGCAGCCGATGTCCGGCGAGTTCGTCGTACCGGCCGGTGAGGTCGATCGCCTCGGCGCCGGCTGGTGGCCACTCGTCGGAGCCGGTCGGGTCGTCCGCGTCGCTCGCGCTGGCCGCGCCGGCCGCGACGAGTTGCCAGTCCGGCGATCCGGCGGCGCGGGCGTGCACCGACACCGGCCGCTGGCCGGCGGTGTCGGCCTCGCCGACCGAGACCTGTACGTCGGTCGCGCCGGTCTGCGGCAGCACCAGCGACGACGTCATGGTCAGTTCGTCGAGGGTGTCGGCGCCGAGCCGGCCGGCGGCCTCCAGGGCGAGTTCGACGAGCGCGGCACCGGGGAACACCGGGCTCTCCCCCACCCGGTGATCGGCGAGCCACGGGTGGGTGTCCAGGGAGATCTGCCCGGTCAGCAGCACGGCGTCGGCGCCGGCCGGTCGTACGCCGGCCGCCAGCCACGGGTGGTCGACGGCGTCGAGGCCGAAGCCGGTGGCGTCGGCGTTGCGGCGCGCGGTGCCGCTGGGCCAGTAGCGTCGGCGGTGGAAGACGGCCGTGGGCAGGCTGACCCGGCGGGCGTCGGTCCCGGCGAACACCCGGGTCCAGTCGACGGTGGACCCGCGTGCGTGCAGGGCGGCCAGCGCGGCCACGAACGACCACTGCTCCGGGCGGTTCCCGCGCAGCGTCGCCACGAACGCGGGCGGCTCGAACGTGGGCGGCTCGACGTCGAGACCGGTGACGTACTCCTCCCCCATGGCGGTGAGGACGGCGTCGGGGCCGATCTCCAGGAAGGTCGCGGTCCCGGCGGTGTGCAGGTCCCCGAGGGTGTCCCCGAACCGCACCGCGTCGCGTACGTGCCGGACCCAGTATTCCGCCGTGTCGATCCGGTCGCCTGGGGTCACCGGCAGGGTGGGCGGATGGTACGTCAGGGTTTCGGCCACCGCGCGGAACTCGTCGAGCATGGGATCCATCCGCGGCGAGTGGAACGCGTGGCTGACCCGCAGCCGCCGCGTACGGTGTCCGCGCTCGGCAAGGACCGCTCCGACCTCGGCGACCGCGTCCTCGTCGCCGGAAAGGACCACCGCCCGGAACCCGTTGACCGCCGCGATCGCGACCCGGTCACCGCGTCCGGTCAGCAGGCCGGTCACCTCCTGCTCGGAGGCCCGGACGGACAGCATCGCGCCGCCCTCCGGCAGGGCCTGCATGAGGCGGGCGCGGGCGGTGACGAGCGCGGCGGCGTCCGGCAGGGAGAGCACCCCGGCCACGTGGGCGGCGACGAGCTGACCGATCGAGTGCCCGGCGACGCGGCGCGGCCGGATCCCGACGTGCCGCAGTAGCGCGACGAGGGCGACCTCGAACGCGAACAGGCTCGACTGGGTGAAGATCGTCCGATCCAGCAGCTCCTGCTCGCCGCCGGCCAGGACGTCGCGCAGCGGTCGGCCGAGCCGGTCGCCGAACGCGGCGCAGCTCTCGTCGAGCGCCTCGGCGAAGACCGGGAACCGCGCGGCCAGTTCGCGTCCCATTCCGGCGCGCTGCGCGCCCTGCCCGGTGAACAGGAAGGCGAGTTCGCCGCTGGTGGACGGGCCGCCGCGCAGGATGCGCGGGTTGGTGCCGCCGTCGGCGAACACCGCCAGGTCCCCGAGGAGGGTGGCCCGGTCGTCGCCGACGACGACGGCCCGGTGCGCCAGCAGCGCCCTGGTGGTGGCCAGCGACAGCATGACGTCGGCCGGGTGGTCGTGTGGGCGGGCGAGCAGGTGCGCGTGCAGGCGGGCGGCCTGTTCCCGCACCGCCGGCTCACTGGCGGCGGAGACCGGCCAGACCAGGGTTCCGGTTTCCGCGGTGCGCTCGCCGCGCGTTTCGGTTGGTGGTGGTTCCTCAAGGATGACGTGGGCGTTCGTACCACTGATACCAAAAGACGACACCGCCGCACGACGCGGCCGATCCCCGGCCGGCCACGGCACCGACTCCGTCAACAACGACACCGCACCCGACGACCAATCAACCAACGGCGACGGCGCATCCACATGCACCGTACGCGGCAACACCCCATGCCCAAAAGCACCAATCAACTTAATAATCCCCGCCGCACCCGACGCCGCCTGAGTATGACCAATATTCGACTTCACCGACCCCAACCACAACGGCACACCACCCACCCGACCCTGCCCATACGTCGCCAACAACGCCTCCGCCTCAATCGGATCACCCAACCGAGTCCCCGTACCATGCCCCTCCACCACATCCACATCACCCACACCCAACCCCGCATCCCGCAACGCCGCCCGAATCACCCGCTGCTGCGCCAACCCATTAGGCGCCGTCAAACCATTCGACGCACCATCCTGATTAACCGCCGAACCCCGCACCACCGCCAACACCCGACGCCCCTGCGCCACCGCATCAGACAACCGCTGCACCACCAAAAACCCCACACCCTCCGACCAACCCGTCCCATCAGCACCCGCAGCAAACGACTTACACCGCCCATCCACCGCCAACCCCCGCTGCCGAGAAAACTCCACAAACGCCGTCGGCCGCGCCATCACCGTCACCCCACCAGCCAACGCCAACGAACACTCACCCCGCCGCAACGCCTGCACCGCCAAATGCAACGACACCAACGACGACGAACACGCCGTATCCACCGTCAACGCCGGCCCCTGCAAACCCAACAAAAACGACACCCGCCCCGAAATCACCGAAGCCAAATTCCCCACCATCTGATGACCATCAACCACCACACCACTCTCCAACAACGCCCACTCATAATCCCGATAAAACGCACCCGCAAAAACACCCGTCAACGAACCCCGCAAAGACAACGGATCCAAACCCGCCCGCTCAAACGCCTCCCACGCCACCTCCAACACCAAACGCTGCTGCGGATCCATCGCCAACGCCTCACGCGGCGACACCCCAAAAAACTCAGCATCAAAATCCGCCGCATCATACAAAAACCCACCCTCACGCACATACGACGTCCCCACCCGATCAGGATCCGAATCAAACAAACCCTCCAAATCCCAACCACGATCCACCGGAAAACCCGAAACCCCATCACCACCCCCCGCCACCAAATCCCACAAACCCTCCGGCGACACCACCCCACCCGGAAAACGACACGCCGCACCCACCACCGCCACCGGCTCACCAGCCGCCGCCAACAAATCACGATTCACCCGACGAAGACGCGACACCTCCTTCACCGACTCCCGCAAAGCACCCACCAACGCCCCACGAGACAAATCCGCCGAAGAATCATCAACAGAAACCATTAAAAGTCACCAACCTCACTGGCCAGCCGAACCAAATCAGCAACATCCAACCCATCGATCACGCCGTCGTCGTAGACGCCGTTCGTCGCCGACGTGACCGCGGCGGCCGGTACGGCCGGGGTGGCGGCCGTGGCGCTTCCGGCGATCAGTTCGAGCAGGTGCCGGGCGACCCCGATCGGACGGGGGTGTTCGAACACGAGCGTGGCCGTCAGCCGTACCCCGGTGGCGTCGTGCAGCCGGTTGCGCAGGTCCACCGCGGTCAGGGAGTCGAGGCCGAGTTCGTTGAACGCCTGGTGCACGTCCACCGCGTCGGGCCGGGCATGGCCGAGGACGGCGGCGACCTCGGCCCGGACGACGTCGGTCGCCAGCCGTTCCCGGTCCTCGGGGTCGCTGAGCGCGGCGAGACGCCGTCGCAGGTCGGACCCGGTCCGGGCGACGGGTGGTCGGGCATCCGTGGCCCCGGCGACCGGCCGCGCCGGGCGGAGCAGCGGTGTCACCGCGTCGCTTCGCTGCGCGGACGGCTCAAGACGCATGGGTGCGACGACGGGTTGTCCACCGGCGAGCGCCTCGTCGAAGAGCCTCAGCGCGTCGTCGTCGGCCAGCGCCAGCAGTCCGGCGCGAGCCAGCCGGCGCCGGTCGGCGGGTGACAGCCGGGCGGTCATGTCGCTGGCCGCGGCCCACAGCCCCCATTGCAGGGAGATCGCCGGCAGGCCCCGCTCCCGGCGGTGGGCCGCGAGCCCGTCGAGGTAGGCGTTGGCGGCGGCGTAGTTGGCCTGTCCGGCGCCGCCCAGCACGGCGGTCGCCGACGAGAACAGCACGAACGCCGACAGTCCACGAGCGCTGGTCAGTTCGTGCAGGTGCCGTGCCGGCCGGGCCTTCGCCCGGAAGACGTCGTCGACGTGCTGCGCCGTCATCCGTTCCACGGTCGCGTCACGGAGCACTCCCGCCGCGTGGATCACCGCCGACAGCGACGGCACGGCGGCGAGCACATCCGCCAGCGACGCGCGGTCGGACACGTCGCACGCGGCGACGTCGACCCGCGCTCCCCCGGCGGTGAGGTCCGCGACCAGCGTCGCCGCCCCCGGAGCGGCGGATCCCCGGCGTGACACCAGGACCAGGTGCCGCACCCCGTGCGCGCGCACCAGGTGCCGGGCGAGCAGGCCACCGAGGGTGCCCGTGCCACCGGTGATCAGGACCGCGCCGTCGCCGAGGCCGATAGCGCTACCGCCGCCCGTGGCCGCCGGGCCGAGCCGGGCCACCGACGCGCCCCCTCGGCGTACGAGAATCTGGTTTTCGGTGTCGAGCAGGCCCGCCACGCCGGCGGTGGTCAGTAGTTCCGCCAGGTCGGAACCGGTCTCGCCGTCCACGTCGACCAGCACGAACCGGTTCGGGTGTTCGAGCTGGGCGGAGCGTACGAGGCCCCACAGCGCCCCGCCGGCTGCCTCCCGCGTCACCACGACCAGCCGTGCGCCGGCGCTACCGTGGTGTCGCAGCCACTGCTGCACCACCGCCAGCAGGTCCCGCACCCCGGCTCCGTCGGCTCCGTCGGCTCCGTCGGCTCCGTCGGCGAGCGTGGGGCCGTCGGCGAGCGTGGGGCCGTCGGCGAGCGTGGGGCCGTCGGCGAGCGTGCGGCAGTCGACCAGCACGGCGCTGCCCTCCGTCGCGCGCGTGTCGGCGCCGGCCCAGGTCACCCAGGGCGCGGTGGCGTGCGCCGGTGCGGTGGCGGCGACCCAACGGACCGTGTGCAGCCCTTCCCCCGGCCGGGACATCCCCCGCAGTTGCTCCGACGTCACGGCCCGCACGGTCAGCTCGTCGATCGACAGCACGGGCGCGCCCCGCGCGTCGGTGACGAAGATGGTCACCGTGTCGGCGGAGAGGCGGGCCAGCCTGACCCGTACCGCCGCGCCGCTGGTCGCGTACCGGCGGATGCCGCTCCAGGCGAACGGCAGGACCACGTTCTCCTCGATGAGACCGGGCAGGAACATCGCGTGCAGTGCGGCGTCGAGCACGGCGGGATCCGTGCCCCAGCGCCGGTCCGAGGTCAGGACGACCTCCGCGTACCGTTCCTCGCCCCGACGCCACGCCGCGCGCAGCCCCTGGAACGCGGGTCCGTAGTGGTATCCGCGTACGCCCAGGCGGGGGTAGAAGTCGTCCAGGGGAACGCTTTCGGCGCCGGCGGGAGGCCAGGTCGTCAGGTCGATGTCGGGAACCGCGCCGTCGTCCACCGTGAGGGTCCCGCTGGCGTGCCGGGTCCAGCCGGCGTCGGCGGCGGATCGGGCGAGGATACCGACCGGACGTCGGTGGTCGACCGCCTCGCCCACGGTGACCTGTAGTTCGGTGCCGCCCTCGGCGGGGATGATCAGCGGCGCCAGCAGCGTGAGTTCCTCGACCAGGCGATGACCCACCCGGTCACCGGCGAGCAGGGCCAGCTCCACGAAGGCGGTGCCGGGCACCAGCACGGCGTCGCCGATCGTGTGGTCGGCGAGCCACGGCTGGGCGTGCCGCGAGAGGTGTCCGGTCAGGACGGTGGTGGTCCCCGGCTCGGCGACCTCGACCACGGTGTTCACCAGGGGATGCCCGATGTCGCCGGGGTCGGTGCCGCGGGTGGGCGCAAGCCAGTGGCGGCTGCGCCGGAAGGGGTACGTGGGCAGCTCGACCAGACGCGCACCCGTACCGGTGAACAGCGGCGACCAGTCCACCTGGGCCCCGTACACGGAGGCGGTGGCGAGGCTGGTGAGCAGCCGGGCCCGGTCGTCCTCGCCACGGCGCAGTGTGCCGAGTGTCGCTACCGGAAGGTTCAGCGCCTCGGCGGTCTGCTGGATCGCGGGGACCAGCACCGGATGCGGGCTGACCTCGATGAACAGGTCGAGGCCGGCGCCGAGCATCGCCCGTACGGCCGTTTCGAACCGCACCGTGTCCCGTAGGTTGCGCCCCCAGTACGCCGCGTCCGCCCCGCCGTCGGGTAGCAGGCCCCCGGTGACGGTGGAGTAGAACGGCACGGTCGCCGCCCGGCAGACGATCGACGCCACCTCGCCGGTGAGCGCGTCGGCGGTCGCCTCCATCTGCGCGGTGTGGAACGCGAAGCCGGTGTTCCCCGCCCGGTGACGGATCCCGTCGGCGGCGCAGGCGGCCGTGAACGCGGCCAGCTCGTCCGGGTCACCCGCGACGACCACCGACGCCGGGCCGTTGATCGCGGCGATCTCCAGGCGGGCGGTGAGCCGGTCGCGTACCCGGTCGGGGGTGAGCGCGACCCACGCCATCGCGCCCTTGCCGGCGGTTCCCGAGTCGTGCAGCAGGCGACCGCGGGCGGCGACGAGCCGGGCGGCGTCGGGCAGCGACAGCACCCCGGCCACGCAGGCGGCCGCGATCTCGCCCCGGGAGTGCCCGATGACCGCGGCGGGGCGTACGCCGAACGACTCCCACATGGCGGCCAGCGACACGCTCACCGCGAACAGCGCGGGTTGCCCCACGTCGACCCGGTGCAGTGGCGGGGCGCCGTCCCCGCCGCCGATGGCGGCGATCAGCGACCAGCCCGTGTACGGCGCCAGCGCGGCCTCGCACTCGATCATCCGGGCGGCGAACGCGGCGGAGGTGTGCAGCAGTCGCGCGGCCATCGTGGGCCACTGCGATCCCTCGCCGGAGAAGACGAACGCGGGAGCGGCGGCGGCCCGCCGGCCCCGCACGACGGTGGCGCAGGCGCGTCCCTCGACCACCGAGGTCAGACCTTCGAGCAGTTCGTCGCGGGTCCGTCCGAGCATGACGGCGCTGTGGGCGAAGCGGGTTCTGCTCGACGCCAGTGTCCAGCCGACGTCCAGCGGGTGCAGGTCGGCCGCCGCCCCGGCGAGCCGCCGCCCCTGTTCGGCCAGGGCATTCTCGTCGCGGCCGGACAACACCCACGGGACGAGTTCGGCGCCGGCCGCCGGCGGCGGCGCGGCGGCGGGTTCGACGTGCTCCAGGATGACGTGGGCGTTGGTGCCGCTGATGCCGAAGGAGGACACCGCGGACCGCCGGGGGCGGCCGGTCGACGGCCACGGGCGCGGTTGCACCAGCAGCTCGACCGCTCCGGCGGCCCAGTCGACCTCCGGCGACGGCTCGGTGACGTGCAGCGTGCGGGGCATCACCCCGTGCCGCATCGCCAGTACGGTCTTGATGACGCCGATCACCCCGGCCGCGGCCTGGGTGTGCCCGACGTTCGACTTGATCGACCCGAGCCACAGCGGCAGGGCGGGGTCACGATCCTTTCCGTACGTCGCCAGCAGCGCCCGCGCCTCGATGGGGTCGCCCAGCCGGGTGCCCGTACCGTGCGCCTCCATCAGGTCGACGTCGGCCGGCGACAGGTCCGCGTCGGCGAGCGCCTGCCGGATGACCTGCTGCTGCGCCGCCCCGTTCGGTGCCGTCAGCCCGTTCGACGCGCCGTCGGAGTTGATCGCGGAACCGCGGATCACGGCCAGCACGGTGTGCCCGTTCGCCAGCGCGTCCGACTGCCGCTCCAGGACCAGCAGCCCGGCCCCCTCGGCCCAGCCGGTGCCGTCGGCGTCCGCCGAGAACGCCTTGCAGCGCCCGTCCGGGGCGAGCGCGCCCTGACGGGAGAACTCGACGAAGATGCCCGGCGTCGCCATCACCGTCACGCCGCCGGCCAGCGCGAGCGAGCACTCCCCCGTACGCAGGGCGCGCGCCGCCAGGTGGAGTGCGACCAGTGACGACGAGCAGGCCGTGTCGACGGTGATCGCGGGACCCCGCAGTCCCAGCGTGTAGGCGATTCGGCCGGAGTTGATGCTGCCGGAGGTGCCGGTCAGGCGCAGGCCGTCGGTGCCCTCGACCGGCTCGTGCAATCGGGGCCCGTACTCCATCGCGGTGGCGCCGACGTACACGCCGACCCGCTCGCCGTGCAGGCTCTCCGGGCGGATGCCGGCGTGTTCGAGGGCTTCCCACGAGGTCTCCAGCAGCAGTCGCTGCTGGGGGTCCATGGCCAGGGCCTCCCGGGGGCTGATGCCGAAGAATCCGGCGTCGAAGTCGGTCGCGTCGTCGAGGAACCCGCCGCGCCGTACGTAGCTGGCGCCGAGTTGGTCGCCGGCTTCCAGGCCGGTGAGGTCCCAGTCGCGGTCGGTCGGGAAGTCGCCGGTGGCGTCGAGGCCGTCGGTCACCGCCTGCCACAGGTGCTGTGGCGAGGCGATGCCGGCCGGCAGCCGGCACGCCATGCCGACGATCACGACGGGGTCGTCGCCGGTGGCCGCTCGGTTCGGGTACGCCTCGGCGGCCTCGGGTTCGGCGTCGCCGCCGTGCAGCCGCTGCCGCAGGTGGGCGACCAGCCGGTCCGGGGTGGGATGGTCGTAGACGAGCGTGTTCGGCAGCTCCAGGCCGGTGCTGTGCCGCAGCAGGTCACCCAGCTCGACGCCGGTCTGGGAGTCGAGCCCGAGTTCGTTGAAGGTACGCCCGGTGGGGAGCCCGTCGGTGCTCTCCCGGCCCAGCACCTTCGCGACCTGCACGTAGACGAGCTGATCGAGGTCATGGTCCGGCCGGGGCTCCGGCTCGGCGATGGTGGCGGGCGGGTCGGTGAGCCAGTGGCGGGTGCGCTGGAACGCGTACGTCGGCAGGTCGGTTAGCCGGGCACCGGGGAACAGGGCCTCGGGGTTCAGCGGAGCGCCGTCGCTCCAGGCTTCCCCCGGTGCGCTCAGGAAGCGGGTCCAGCCGCCATCACCGGGACGCGCCACGGCCCCGGCCGGCGACGTGTCGGTGTCGTCGTCGGCCAGTGCCCGCAGACCGTGGAGCAGCGTGTTCCGGTCGGCGCCGTAAACCAGCGCGCGGTGCTCGAACGCCGTCCGCGAGGTCAGCAACGAGTATCCGATGTCGGCGGGCGAGACGCCGGGACGATCCCGCAGGTACGCGTACAGGCGGTCGGCCTGCCCGCGCAGTGCGCCCCGGTCGCGACCCGACAGCGCCAGCAGCACCGGCCGGGCCGGCTCCGGCGCAACGCCGTCCGGCTGCCGGGGCGACTGTTCCACCACGAGGTGCGCGTTGGTGCCGCCGAGGCCGAAGGCGCTCACGCCCGCCCGCCGTACGTCGTCCGACGCCGGCCACGGACCGAGTTCCCGCTGCACGCTCAGGTTCAACCGGTCCCGGGCGATGCCCGGATGCGGATGGACGAAGTTCAGGCTCGCCGGCAGGGCGTCGTGCTCCAGCGCCAGGATCACCTTGAGTAGGCCGGCCACCCCGGCGGCGGACTCAAGGTGACCGATGTTGGTCTTGACGGAGCCCACCCGCAGCGGCCGCCCGGCCGGGAGGTGCGCACCGACGGCGGCCCCGAGCGCGGTGGCCTCCACCGGGTCGCCGACCGCGGTTCCGGTGCCGTGCAGCTCGACGTACTGCACGTCCCGCGCGGTGATTCCGGCGCGCTCGTGTGCGAGTTCGATGACCTCGCGCTGGACGTCCGCGTCGGGCACCGTGAGGCCCGCTTCGGCCGCGCCGTTGTTGACCGCGCCGCCGCGGATCACGCAGCGCACCCGGTCGCCGTCGGCGCGAGCCCGGTCGAGGGTCTTGAGCACCACCAACGCGCCGCCCTCGCCGCGGACGTAGCCGTTGGCGCGTGCGTCGAAGGTGTAGCAGCGCCCGTCCGGCGAGAGCACGCCCGCCGCGTCCAGGGCCAGTACGGTGTCCGTCGCGAGGTTCAGGTTGACCCCGCCGGCCAGGGCGATGGTGGACTCGCCGGTGCGCAGGCTCTCGCAGGCCTGGTGGACCGCGACCAGGGACGACGACTGTCCGGTGTCGACGACGAGGCTGGGTCCGCGCAGACCCAGCAGGTACGACAGCCGGTTGGCGATCATGCCGCGCAGCGTTCCGGTAGCGGTGTGCCCGGTGATGCCGGTGACGCCGAGTCGGCCGCGCAGCAGGGCGTAGTCGTCCGTCGCGGCCCCGACGAACACACCGGTACGGCTGCCGGCCAGCGCGGCGGGCAGCAGGCCGGCGTGCTCCAGGGCCTCCCAGCCGAGTTCCAGCACCAGGCGCTGCTGCGGGTCCATCGCCGCCGCCTCGCGCGGGGAGATGCCGAAGAAGTCGGCGTCGAACGTGGCGGGGTCGTCGATGAAGCCGCCCCGGCGCGCCGCCGTCCCGGCGATCGCGGCCGGATCCCAGCGATCCGCGGGCGCGTCGGTTGTCGCGTCCCGGCCGGTCCTGAGCAGTTCCCAGAAAGCCGCCGGGTCGCCGGCTCCGGGGAATCGGCAGGAATACCCGACGACAGCGACGGGATCGGCGGATTTCATTGCGCCCACCCGAGCCGGAATTCCATCATCAACGCGATGCGCTCCCTCACAGGGAAATCGGGTAGAAATTGCTCGTACGACGTTCCGACCAGAATGGTTCCACCACCGCATATCGTCTCGATAGCGCCCGGCTAGACAGCGTGTCGCGAGCTTGCCCGGCTGATCCACCGGTGGGTAACGTTTAATAATTCGTCGGGCGAGCGCTAGCAGGAAGGGCGGCCGATGTCGCTGGGTTATCTGTTCGGTGGCGGTGTCGGGAGTGAGCCGCGCGGCGTCGCCCTGTACCACGGATTCGTCGGCGTGCGTAATCTTTATGAGCAGGTCGCGGAATGGACCGGGCTGAGCGTCGGGCAGATTCTGGAGGAGGATCTTCCCGAGGACGTCGAGATTCGGCAGAGCGTGGGTACGGTCCGGGAGTCGGTGCACGCCATCGCGGTGCACGACGTGCTCGCCGAGCACGGGCTGCGGCCGTCGGTGCTGGGCGGGCTGAGCCTCGGCGGGATGTCGGCGGCCTGTCTGGCCGGGGCGATCAGCCGCCGCGCCCTGTTCGAGATGCTCGCGTACGCCCGCAACACCCCGGGGCAGCCGGTCGGCACCCCGGAGCAGGGACTGGCGCTGGCGTTCGAGCCGGCCACCGACAACACCGGCCACCATCGCGGGGCGGGACGCCCGGGGGTGTATCTGGCCGGGACGTTCGGGTTGACCACCGACGGCGCGACCCGCATCCTCATGCTCTCCGGCGAGAAGGCGGCCCTGGACGCGCTCGCCACGGAGCTGCCGCAGGGTTCCGTGATCCCCATGCCCGGCCGCTCGATCGCCATCCACTCGCCGCTGCGCGCCGGCTTCCGTACGTTCATGGCGCCGTACATCGACGCCATGCCGTTCCAGGATCCCGGTCTGCCGCTCATCTCCTGCCTGGACCGCAGGGTGCTGGTCGCCGCCGAGGAGGTGCGCGACATGTTCCACCGCAACCCCACCGACCCGATCAACCTCGTGCACATCTGCGAGGCCATGAAGGACGAGGGCGTACGGCTGGGCCTGGTGATGGGGGGATCCGTCCCGGACGGTGTCCTGCGGTTCCCGTTTCCGGTGGTGCACGTCGACCGTCCGGAGCACCTGGACCAGGTGATGACCACGGTGTTCGAACTCGGCATCGAGCTGGCCCCGGGACGGTCACCGCGATGAACGCACCGAACGGCACGGTGGCCGCGGAATGCGACGCCCTGGTCAAGACGTGGCTCGACACCGATCTGGACGAGTGGACCCGCCGGGTGGTCCGGCGGCACTTCCAGCCGGGCACCGGCTCGCCGTACTGGCTCCAGCGTGCCACCGGGCTCGACTTCGACCCGCGTGACATCACCCGCTACGACGAGCTGACGGCGTTCGGGCCGTTTCCCCTGGACACCCTCCGCACACTGGATCCGACCCGACTGGTCCCCCTCGGGGTGCCACGTCCGCTGACCGGACGCATCTGGGACAGCGGCGGCACCACGGGTACGCCCTGCCGGGTCCACTACACCCCGGACATGCTGATGCACCGGGGCGTGTGGCGCCGGTGGTCGTTCGTGGCCGAGGGGTTCGAGGCGCACCGTACGTGGCTCCAGGCGACCCCGACGGGACCGCACCTGATCGGCAACGGCACGTGGGAGGCGAGTCAGCTGCACGCGGGCCTGGTCTATGCCATCGACATGGATCCGCGCTGGGTGAAGCGGCTGATCCGGGAACGTCGGCTGGCGGAGGCGAACGAGTACAGCGCCCACCTGGTGGAGCAGATAGCGGACGTGCTCCGGCAGGGTGACGTCGACTACCTGAACACCACCCCGGCCCTGTTGCAGGTGCTGATGCGCCGCCATCCGGACCTGGTGGCCGGGCTGGCCGGGGTACGGCTGAGCGGCACCCAGGTCAGCCCGGACATGTACCGCGACTTCGTGGCGGCGCTGGATGGCGGCATCGTCGGGCGCAGCTACGGCAACACCTTCGGCAACGCCGCCGGCCTGCCGCCGGAGCAGAACGGCGAACTACTTCCGTACGCCCCGAACTATCCGCAGGTCACCATGGCGGTCGTCAACCGCACCGACTGGACGGCGCCGGTGCCGTACGGGGCGACCGGCCAGGTCCGGCTGACCGTGTTGCACGAGGACCTGTTCCTGCCCAACGTGCTGGAACGCGATCAGGCGCTGCGCCACGACACCGGTCCGGACTGGCCCTGCGACGGTGTCGCCAACGTTCGCCCGTTGCAGGTCACCGCCACCGCACCCGAGGGCCTCTACTGATCGATGTCCCCGTGCCGACTTCCGTCCAATCATCGTGGCGACTATTGCGCGGCCGATCGGCGCGGCCCATCATGGCAGCACGTAATCGCAGCAACACTCCTCGTGTCCGCGTGGATCTAGCGAGAGGACCGACATGACCCTGATCGAGCACACTCGGCGACCGGAAACAGGACTTCGGAGCCTGCGCCACCTCGCGGCGGTCGTGCTGACCGCCATCCTGCTCGGAGTCGTCTCGGCGGTGGCGGTCGCGGCACCGGCCAGTGCGGCACCCGTAACCATCTGCAAGAGTTCTCCGATACCCGCCGGCTACGTCATCATCTCCCAGGGTTCATCGGCGTCCTGCCCCGGCAGCTTCCCCAATACCTGGACGATCGACACTCCGTCCACCACCGGAACCACGACGATCTGCAAGGTGTCCGCCCTCCCGAGCGGGTACGTCATCGTCAGCGAGAGTTCCTCGGCATCCTGCCCCGGCAGCTTCCCCAACACCTGGACGATCCGGCTGCCGTCCACCACCGGAACCACGACGATCTGCAAGGTGTCCGCCCTCCCGAGCGGGTACGTCATCGTCAGCGAGAGTTCCTCGGCATCCTGCCCCGGCAGCTTCCCCAACACCTGGACGATCCGGCTGCCCTCCACCACGGGGACCACCGTCATCTGCACGGTCTCGCCGATCCCGTCGGGATACGTCGTGATCGGCACGGGTTCCTCGGCATCCTGCCCGGGCAGCTTCCCCAACACGCGCACCATCCGCCTACCCTGATTCCCACCCGAGCGGGACCACCGCGCGCCTTGCCATAACCCTCACGATTCGGCCCGGGATCCCAATGCCCCGGGCCGAATTGGTGCCGCCGCTGTTGCTCTTACCGATCAGACGATGTTGATGTCGCTACACCACATGTAGGCCTGGTCCATGTGCGACGCCTTCCAGATCACGAAGAGGACGTGATTTCCGGTGCGCCCGGAGACCGAGACGTTGAACGAGATGTTCTGCGCCGGGGCGTAACGCCCGGTCGTCGTGATCAGGTCGACGTTGCCCCACCCGAGACGCTGGGTGGCCGGATTGAATCCCTGCTTGGTGACGTAGACCTGGAAGTAGTCGGCACCGTGGCTGGCCTGGTCGTACATCTGAACCGTGAAGTTGCGGCCGACGGTGGTCGCCTTCCATGCTCCGGGCTGGTTCAGGCTGTCGTTCCTGGAGAGGGCGTTGCTGCACAGCTGTCCGTCCGGGGTACGGGCCTGGTACTGGGCGGCGAGGCCGTCCCGCAGCGCGCTCATCCAGTTCCACATGGTGTCGGGATTGGCCTGGAACGCCCGATAGCACATGGGGTCCTGTTGCTGCATGGCCGGGTTGGTGTGTTGGCTGCCCCAGGTCTGCCAGCACTGGTAGGCGCGACTTGCCGGATTGATGATCGTGCCGTGGGCCTGGGCCGCGCCGGACCAGGGCAGCGTGCCGACCACCATGGCGACCAGCAGGACGAGCGCTTGGACGGACTTACGGACGGTCGACCGGGATCGTCCGCCGGATTGATCGAACTGGTGTGGACGCACTGTTCATCCTCCGTTCCTCGGTACTAGAGATCAGGATGGGAACGCTCCCAACCAACTATTACATCCATGAACTTAAATATCAATATTGATCTATTTATGGCCGGATACGGATCGAGCCGACCGGAGTCGCCGTCGAGCGCGGCGATCAGATCTGTCTATATCGGACGGTCAGAGCCCGGCGGCGGCATCGTACCGGCGGCGCAGGTCGGCCATTTCCGAGTCGGCCAGCGCCTCCTTGAGCGCCAGCTCCGCGTACCTGTCCGGGAACATCTCCCGCAGCCGGTCGACGAACATGACGTCGGCGGTCGCCTCGACCACCTCGATACCCGGAGGCTCGGTGGACATGTCCACGATCACCGGGCCGGCCAGCTTGACCGCCACGTCCCAGGGGCGCCTCTGTTCGGCGACCCCGCAGAGGTGGAAGCCGTAGACCTTCTGCACGTCGGCGAGCGCGGTGACCTCGACCGGCTCGTAGCCGTAGACGCGGACCCCGCAGATCACCGCCGGCTTCTCCTCGGCTGCCGCCTGCTGGACGCCGTGTCCGGCATGGTTGTGCTGCCCCGGATCCGCCTGTTCGAGCGTGGCACGCATCCGGGTCAGGATCTGCCCTCGCAGATCCGCCGGCTCCGCCGCCGGCCCGGCCCGGTTGACCAGTACGACCGCGCCGGCCGACACCGTCAGCAGGACCACCGCCACCCACACCAGGCGGTTTCGGTACCACCCCGCGAAACTCTCCCAGGAAATCATGATTGCTTCTCACCTCGTCGCCGGTTCGGGTGTGCGCTGGCAGATCACGTCGGGCGCTCCCCACGGGTCGGACCGAGCGCGTCGGCCGTCGCGGGGACACGTGTCAGGGAATCCGTACGGCGGGAAAGGGTGCCTGCCCGTCGTCGTGGAGATGGCCCGGCGATGCGGCACGCGGGCGCCCGCCGAAGCGGCGCGCTGCCGACACTGCACATGCTCCCGTGCTGGCCGTTCCCAGCGCGGTTGCCCCCGCACTGCGGCGATATGAGTCATTCCAACACGTCTGGATCCGCTCGGCAACATCGACGATCCTCAGTGTGCATCCGACCCGGCCGACCTGCCGGCACCGGTGGGGGTGGCTTCGGGACAGCCATGGCGGCCGGCCGACGCCGAAACGCCGGACCAGGCTAGGTGGCCGACCGGCTCCGCGCGCGCGAGCGGCCGTACGCGGCCAGGGCGTGGAAGGCGGCCTTCGGTGTCCACGAGCCGTCCGGCAGCACCCGCACGATCCCGCGCGCGGCCAGGTCGAAGTCGCGCTCCGGGTCGTCGGTGGTCGGCAGGTGCCGGTTCGCGAACGTGTACACGAACGCCGCCTCCACCCCGCCGGCCTCGTAGTCGCGCAGCAGGTCCACGAGGTAGCGGGCCTGACCCTCCTCGTCGCGCTCCAGCACCCGAGTGAGCTTCGCGGCGCGGCCGTGCTCGTCGTACGTCACCGGCTCCGCCCCGCCCGCGACCTCGGCCGCGCCGCGGAACGTGCAGCAGCCGAACTCGGTCGCGGCGTACGGCTTGCCCTGGCCCACCGCGGCCGCCAGGGTCTGCGGGAACGCCTCGGCGTTGGTCGCGTCGCGGTACCCGGCGTCGCTGGCGATGATGTCGAACGGCGCCCAGTCCACGGCCTCCAGCGGGATCGAGGCGTAGCCGACGGGGCCGCCGAACCGCTCCCGCACCCCGGGGACCGCCTCGGCGAGGAAGTCGCGCACCGCGGCGCGCGCGGCCGGGACCGCCGTTCGCATCCGCATCGGGTCGGTGAACAGCGCCATGCGCTCGGCCAGGTCGCGGCCGGGCAGGAAGCCGTCGGTGAACATGGCGATCTCGGAGCCGGTGAGGTACACGACCGACGCCCCGCGCTGCCGCAGCCGCTCGGCCCGCTCCGCGCCGTCGAGCACGAACGCCATCAGCCCGTCGCGGTCGAGGCCGTTGGTGAACGGGCAGTACCACACCTCGATCCCGGCCTCGGCGGCGAACCCCGCGGTCAGCTCCAGCCGGTCCTGGATCCCGCCGGTGATGCGCACCGCGTCGCAGTGCAGCTCGTCGCGGATGACGCGGATGTCGCGCCGCACGGTCTCGGGGTCGAACGGCTCATGGGTGGTGAATCCCCCGCTCACGAAACCGGTGTCGTAGTTCATGCCGAAGACGCGCATCCGACGGCCCTCCTCACTTATAGGGTACGGCGCGTACCTTATAGGGTACGCGCAGTACCCTGCAAGACATGAGCACGAGGCGTCGGGGCGAGGAACTGGAGCAGGCGATCCTGCACGCGGCAGCGGAGGAACTGCGCGAGTCCGGCTACTCGGGGATGACCATGGACGGGGTCGCCGCACGGGCCGGGACCAACAAGAACGCCATCTACCGCCGGTGGCCGCACCGGGCGGCACTGGGCATCGCGGCGTACCGCCACCTGTCCGACGCCGCGTTGCCGAACCCGGACACGGGCACCCTGCGGGGCGACGCGCTGGAGATGCTGCGGCGGGCGAACGAGACGTGGTCGTCGCCGCACGGGGCGATCCTGCGCGGTCTGCTCGCCGCCGCGGCCGACGACCCCGAGCTGCTCACCCTCATGCGGCAGCGGTCCGGCGCGGACACCATGGACCGCGCCTGGCTGGCGATGCTGGAGCGCGCGGCAGCCCGGGGCGAGGCACCGGCCGCGGCGGTGCACCACCGGGTGGCGACGACGCCAATGATGCTGCTGCGCGCCGAATACGCGACGCGCGGCATCCCCTCGGTGCCCGACGAGGCGCTGGTCGAGATCGTGGACGAGGTGTTCCTGCCGCTCGTACGCGGTCGCGGCTGAAAACGCACGGCGGCCCGGTCGGGGTGATACCGACCGGGCCGCGGTCTCGACCGCGAGTGTCCACCGCGGTGGCGAGCGTCAGGGGCACTCTTCCGAGAAGGTGACGTGGTAGGGCGTCTGAAGCCCGTACCCCCACGAACCCTCCTCGCCCGGACAGTTGTTCCAGGTGTACGCGCCGGCGAACACCAGCAGCGTCGCGTCGGTGTAGTAGATGACCTGCACGATGTAGCGCACCGCCGGTGCGGCCTGGGCGGGGGCCACGGCGGACAGGCTCAGGCCGAACGCGATGGCCAGGACCGCCGCGATCCTGGCCCGCCGCGGGATCGGAAGCAGTGATTTCATCGGGAGCCCTCCCGGACCGTCGTAGGGGTTTCACGGAGATGGGCGACCGCCGGGAATCACGGAAGGCGGCCGGGAGACTCATGGTGCTCTATGTGTCACGGCGCGTCAATGACGAGTGATGGCCCGCCGACGAGCACCGCCCGCCGGGCCCACGGTGCCGCTCCCGACCGCCCCGTCGCGGCTCACGCCCCGGTCGGTCGGCGCCGTCGGCGCGCCGCTCAACAAGATCAAGGCTCGATAGACTGTGGCCTCCATCAGATCTTGATCAAAGTGGAGGGAAGGTTGTTCGTGAAGCCTGTACGACCGACGACGTCCCGTACCAGCCGACCGACGGTCGCCGCCGGAGCCCTGCTCGCGGGCGTCCTTCTCGTGGCGGTGGCGGCTCCGGCGGTCGCCGCGCCACCGGCCGCCAACCCGGCCGTGAGCGCGAGCCGGCAGAACGCCGCCCCCGCCGCACCGGCTGACCTCACCACCTACCCGCCGAGGGCCTGCGGCACCATCGAGAGCCCGACCCTGTTCTCCCGGTCCATGCTCACGGCCACCTTCACCGCCCGGCTCTACGATCCCAACGGCAACAATGTCGGCGCCCACCTGGAGATCCGCCGTGGTGTGGACGACACCCTGGCGTACGGTCCGGCCATTTCCGCGACCGTCCCCTCGGGTGCATCGGTCACCTGGACGGTCCCCGACAGCGCCCTGCTCGCGTACGACACGGTCTACTACTACCAAGCGTGGGCCACGGACACCCATCACGCGACCGGTCCCACCACCGAGCCGTGCTACTTCACGGTCGACGGTGTCGCCCCGGGCGAGCCCACGATCACCGTCGGTACGCTCCTCGTCGACGTGCCCGGTCCCGTCACCTTCACCCCGGCCGCCGGTGACGATGACATCGCCGGTTACCGCTACGGGTTCAACAACAACGTCAGCGAATGGGTCGCCGCAGACGCGACCGGTGCCGCGACCATCTGGGTCACCCTGACCGAGGACCCGTTCTTCCCCGGCAGCGCGACCGCCGACCTGTGGGTCCAGGCGGTCGACACGGCCGGCAACGGATATGCCGGAGTCATCGGGCCGATCCTCCTGTTCCCGCAGACGACAACGCCGTAACCGGGCCGGTCCGAAGCAGACCGTCACCGCCGACCCGCCCGATCCGAACCTGTTCGCGCACGCCCCGATGGCCGTTGACCGGCCGACGGGGCGTGCGCCGTTTCCGGACCCGCACCCGTGCAACAGTCCGGCGCCGCCGGGCGTCCCCGGTCCGAGGAGGTGGAGATGCAGAGCGCGGATGGTCAAGCATTCGAGGATTTTGTACGTGCCCGCTCGGCGGCGCTGGTCCGCTACGGATACGTCCTGACCGGCAACCCGCACGACGCCGCGGACCTGACGCAGGAGGCGTTGGCCCGACTCGGGTCTACCTGGTCGCGGGTGCGGCACAAGGACGACCCCGAGGGTTACGTACGCACCATCATGGCCCGGCTGCACATCAGCTGGTGGCGGAAGCGACGACGTGAGCGGCTCTCCGGTGACGTACCGGAACAGGTACACACCGAGGCGGGTTTCGCACACGCCGACGGGGACGGCGGCCTGTGGCAGGCGCTGGCCCTGCTGCCCCGGCGGCAGCGTGCCGTACTGGTGCTGCGCTACTACGAGCACCGCAGCGACGAGGAGATCGCCGAGCACCTGGGCGTCACCCGGGGCACGGTACGCAGCCAGGCGTTTCGCGGGCTGAGCAAGTTACGCGCCGGTTGGCACCCGGAGACAACGACAAGGCAGGAAGGGATGGTGGAGAGCGGACGATGACCGACCAACTGGAAGACGAACTGATTCGTACCCTGGCCCGCGCCGGAGCCATCGCGCCGGCCCCCGGCGTGGACTTCGTACCCGAGGTACGACGCCGCCAGCGGCGACGCCGGCAGCGGAGGGTCGCCGTCGCCGCTGCCTGCGCCGTGACGCTGACGATCGTCGGCGGCCTGAGCGTGGTCCGGCCCACCGAAACGGCTCCCACGCCGGACCCGGAACCGATCACCACCGCCACCGACTGGTCCGGGGAGATACCGGAATTCGCCACGCTCAGGTCACCCGAGCAGGTCTGGCCCCGTGCGGTCCGCAAGATGCCCGGCACGCTCCCCAATGGCGACTCGTACGTGGTTCTGGCGATCGTCGATCGGGATCGTTACCTGGTCAACAACACCGGCGGCACCAGGGGTCCGCTGCTCTTCGATGCGCGGACCGGCGCCATACGTCCACTCGCCGACCCGTCGACCGGCGCCGGAGGCCCCGTCAGCGGCAGGATCAACTCGTTCGTGGTGGTGGGAGAAGAGGTGGCCTGGATAGCCGACGTGGCGAACCCCGGCGACGCGGGATCGCTCGCGCTCTGGGCGGCTCCGCTCGACGGCCGAACCCCGCCGCGCCTGCTCTACACGTACGTCGAGACGGACCATGCGTATCCGCACCTCGCCACGGCGGGGGACAGCGTCTACTGGCGGCAGGACAAGGGCAGCCGCCCGGCCGGCATCTACCGAATCCCGGTCTCCGGTGGGGCGCCGACCCTGGTTCCCGGCTCCGAAGCGTTCTACCTGAGCGGGCTCTCACCGTGGGTGGACACCCACACGCGGCAGACCCCGGTCAACGGAGAACCGATCTCGGGCGAGCTGTGGAACCTGGTCACCGGTGAACGCCGCGCCTGGAAGGCCGCCCCGAGCGTCGGGGCTCTCCTGTGCGACCCGGTGCTCTGCCTGGGCCAGGCCCTGCACAAGCAGCCCACGCTACAGCGGTTGGACGGCAGCGATTTCCGGAAGTTCGCGGATCCGTCCGGATCGGCGGCGGGTGTGTGGGGAGGAATGGACGCGGCGCTCGACGGCCGGTTCGCGACGGCCTGGTTCGAGACGGCGTTGAGCCGGTTCCCGTTCATCTGGGACCGCTTCAGTGGAAAGGCGGCGGTGGTCAAGACACCGCGGGGACCCGCGACATCGGGCTCGTTCGGACCGGACCGGAGTTCCGAGCCCTGGATGGTGATGATCCCCGGAAGCGCGCTGGTGCAGTGGTCGGATGGGAAGGGCGGCACCCACCTGCTCGATCTGCGGGCCATCCGGTAGAGGTCGACCGGTGCGGTGAAACGGCCAGCCCGTCGGCGGTTACCGCCGGCGGCCTCGGCCGTACCGGTGCACCAACTGGGCGCGCGTGAAAATACACTTCCGCCATAACGGCCGGCACCGTCCAAACGACCCGTGACACGAGTCCGACACCACTTCGGAGCGTCAACCGCTTGCCCTTTTCGGCGGTTCAGGAAAGAGCCGATCGCGCCCCAGGCCGCGCCATCCGAATGCGCCCTTGGCATCTCCACCGAGCATCGGCTCCACGTGTCGACGAACCGACACTTACAGCGGCGGTGCGGCGACCGCGGCGGGGAAAGTCGTTGTGTCCGGTCCCTTCCCCCGGCTCACCACTCTGTTCCAAAAGGCCAGCTGGACGTACTGTTGATCTCTAAGTAGCCACCGGCCACATCAGTTGAATTCGGGCCATGACGAGATTTGTCGGATGGCGACGGCACAGCGGAATTTACTAACAACGTCCGTACGTTCCAGCGGGTTTGCCGGCACCTTCGTCCTTGGGTACGTTGTCGGCGGCCGGCGCCGAGTTTTCCTTCATGGCCGCAGCAGAATGCGACCGGCCCTATCGGAGATTCCATGAACAGCACGCTGATGGTCCCTGTCCATCTCGATGCCCTGCACTGCCCGAGTGACCGTGTCGTGGTGCGGTCGACGGCGGACTACAGTCGACTGCCCTATTTTGACGGCACCCGTGACCAGAACAGTGACGTCGCGCAGATCAGCGAGGAGATCGTCGGCCGGCCGTTCCAGGACGAGACGGCGGTGTTACAGGCCGGCGTACACCTGCACTGGGCACTGCCGGACGCCCTGACCCGTGGTCGGCAGCGGCCCGACCAGCCGGCCGGCACGGTCGCCTTCCCGGCCGTGCCCAACCGCTGGTTGGTCCGGCGCGGCGCCACCGCGACCCTGAGCGGCCGGGCCTGGGTGGTGGAGAGCGACTACCTGCACCCGGACGGCACCGGGGACACCGCCGGCGTGGCGGTCCCCTACCCGCCCGCCCCGGCACAGGGCCGGCACCGCCCATTCCGATACCTGGGCCGGGCGGTGCCGTTCGAGCTGTGGCGGGCGGCCGATCCGACCGCCGCCTACGTCGACACGCTGACCGCGGTCGGCTTCGCGATGAACGACGGCACCGGGTACAGCGACCCGACCTTCGCCGCCCTCTACCCCAACTGCCACAGCGTGTTCGGCCTGCACGACCCGGAGGTCACCGACACCAGGGGCCTGCGCTACGACCTGATCGGCTGGTACGACGACCCGGCCCGGGACTTCCTGCGCACCGTCACCGGCACGGTCGAGGAGTACGCCGGCTGGACCCCCACCGACGACGTGGCCGTGACCCGTACCGTCTGCTACGCGAGCTGCGGTTTCCGGGCGTCGGCGCCGACCACGGCGGCCGGCCCGACCACGATCACCATCGGCAACACCGCCACCGAGGCGCTGTCCGTGGCCCTCGCGCAGTCCCTGGACGGCGGCCGGCGGTACCAGGTCGAAGACCAGTTGGAAGCGATCCTGCTGGCCGGACGGACCGAGCAGCGGCAGGTCGACGTCGACGCGAAGTTCCGCGAAGCCCGACACGAGAAGGGCTTCACCGCGCGCCGGGGCGGCCGGCTCTGGACCATCGTCGCCGGCAGCACCTCCACCGACCCGGTCCCCGCCGACGCGTCCGGTGCCCAGGCCCGCATCGCGGTGCCGCTGTCCGTCGCCCCCCGGATCGCCGGCCTGCTGGCCGCGCTCAACGACGCCCAGCAGGTGCGAGACGAGGCCGCCGCCGAACTGGAGTCGCTGCGCACGCAGCTGTTCGCCGACTGGTACAGGTACCAGCTCTGCCTCTACCCGCCGGTCGACGACCCGGAGACCTACCCGGACATCGACGAGGTTCGGTCGTTCCTGGAGGACAAGAGCCTGGCCCGGGTGACCGAGCTGGTCGCCGCGCTGCGGCCCGACGGCGACACCCCGGAGAGCCGGCTGCGGGTCGCGTACGCCGCCACCTCCGCCGCCCTCGACGCGCTCAACGCGACGGACGAGCTGGACGACGCCGGCACCCGTTACACCCTCGCCCCCACCCAGGCGGCCCGGTACTGGCAACCCACGGAACCGGTGGTGCACCTGGTCTGTGCCGACGCCCGGCTCAGCGACCGACACGGCCAGGACGGTGCGCTCGCCTGCCCGACCGTGCCGGAACAGACGGTGCTCGACGTCATCGCCGGCGCCCCGAAGGCGTTCGACGTCCTGCTGAACATCCTGCGCGACCCGGACAGCTTCGCGTTCGACGACAGTGACGGCAGCCCGTGGCACCCGTTCCAGCTGGAGTGGGAGGTCGAGATGTTCCCGCTGCGTGCCGGCGGGAACGTCCACCCCGAGGTGGACAGCTACGACACCGACTTCATCACCGCCAACTTCACCCTCGACGACACCGGCCCCGACCTGATCGCCACCGGGCCGGCCCAGACCCTCGCCGGCGCCGCCGCCGTGTACAGCGGATCGTCGCTGCTGACCGGGCACGCCGGCGACCGGATGCGCGGCGTCCTCGCCGAGTACCTCAACAAGACCGTCCTGCCCGACTTCTACGCCGCGACCGGCACCCCGCCCACCGACGACCCGAGCACCATCGTCGACCAGCTACTCGCCTGGTACCCGGACAAGGACGGCACCGACCCGGTCTGGGTCGCGGTCCGCGCGTACGCCCTGGTGACCCGGATGGACTGCCTGGCCCAGTCGCTCGGCGGGTTCAACGACGCCCTGCTCATGCACCGGACGGTGCGCCAGCTCCCGATCGGCGACCCGCTCGGCTTCCCCGAGGACCGCTCGTTCGCCGGCTCGGTGGCCGACGCGGTCGGCATCAGCAACCGCAGCGCCCCCGAGCCGCTCGACGACTTCACCCCGATCCGGTCCGGCGCGATGCGGCTGCTGCGGCTGCGTCTGGTCGACACGTTCGGGCAGACCCGTGACGTCGACTGCGACCGGGTCGTACCGGCGGAGAGCCTGACCGTACCCGGAAACCCCGACCTGGTCGCCCTGCCGCCCCGGCTGAGCCAGCCGGCCCGGGTGGTGTTCCGCTGGCTCGCCGCGGACCACGACGGCGAGACCAACGAACACCCGGACACCGGCCCGGTCTGCGGCTGGCTGCTGCCCAACCACCTCGACACCAGCGTCATGGTGTACGACAACCAGGGCCGCGCGCTCGGCTACGTCGACCAGCTGGCGAGCTGGCAGCCCGCACCGGGCGGCACCGGTGCCGCGACCGTGGCCGACATCGCCAACCCGCACCTGCGCGCAACGGTCGCCGACCTGGTCGGCCAGGGGGCGGACTTCGTCGACCAGTTCATGGACGTGCTCGACCGCGCCCTGGAGAACATCGAACCGGAGGGAGTGGACCAGCACGTCGACCTGGCCGTGCTGATCGGGCGGCCGATCGCGCTGGTCCGCGCGCTGGTCGACCTGGAGGTGCTCGGCCTGCCCGCGGTCCACCAGGGATGGAACGCGTTCCGGGGCGACCTCGGCCGCGCCACCCGGGACAGCGACGGCTTCACCCGGGTCCAGTTCCCGGTCCGGTTCGGCGCACACGAGCAGCTCGACGACGGCATGATCGGCTACTGGGTCGAGGGCGACCCGACGCTGCGCACCCCGCTGGCCCAGAGCTACCCGCACCCGGCGATCCGCACCTGCGCGGACGGTCCGCTCGATGTCCGGCAGGCGGTCGACGCCGCACCCGGGGTCGTACGCATGCTGCTTGACCCGAGGGGGAAGGTGCACGTCACCTCGGGCATCCAGCCGGTCAAGGCGATCGGCATCCCGCCGGTGCACTACGCGGCGGCGATGTCCGCGATCGAGATGACCTTCCCGTGCGCGCCGCTGCTGACCGACCAGGGCGCGGTCAACCTGCCACTGCCGGTGGAGCCGGGCTACCGGTGGGCCTGGCTCAGCCGGACCGGCGGCACCTGGTCGGAGGTGAGCATGGCCGCCGCGATCGACCGGGACGTGTTCGTCGCGGCACTGGCCGGACGGCTGTGGGACCACCTGGCCGACCCGCACGTCGGCTGGCTGCGCCCGGTACCCGGCACCACCGGGGCACTGCGGGCGGTCGAGGTCGACGAGCGGGCCTCGGCGCTGCTCGACCCACCGTTCCGGGCGATGACCGACCGGGTCGAGGCGATCCTGGCGCCGCTCGGCGACCACCTGGTGCAGCAGCCGGCAACGCTGGAGCGCCTGGCCGACACCGTCGCCACCCCGGCCTGGAACAGCCTGCTGGACACCGGGGCCGGCTGGCTGCGCCCGCTGCCCGAGCGGGCCGGACAGGCGCTGATCACCGCGCCCGACGGCCGGCCGCAACCGGTCCTCACCGGCGACCTGGCCGGCGCCGAACCGCTCATCGAGTCGATTCTCGACCTCGGCGAGGAGCGCGTCGGCGCGGCCAGCACGACCGCGCTTCCGGCCGCCCCGCAGGAACTGCGCGCCGGCTGGCTGAAGCTGCGTCACGACAACTAGAGAAGGCGGCACGCGTGCGACGAGACATTCGGCTCGACCTCACCGTCGAGGAGACCAACGTGGTGCTGGAGGCACTGGGGCAGCTGCCGTACGTGCGGGTCCACCTGCTCATCGAGAAGGTGCAGCAGCAGGCGACCAGCCAGCTCCAAGCCGCCACCGAAACCGCGCAGGAGACACCGTGACCAGTTTCGACCAGCAACTGCTGGCGCACCTGCGGCTCGACGCCCTCGTCGGCGGCAAGGCCGTGGACAGCTCCGCGCACGCCCGGCACGGCACCGTCACCGGCACACCGGCGGCCGTACCCGACGACCAGTTCGGCAGTTGCCTACGCTTCGGCGGCGGGGACGGCATCCAGGTCGCCGGCCTGACCCCGGCCGCCGGCGGCGGCAACCCGGTGCACAGCATCACCGGCTGGGTACGGGTGGACAGCTATCCGACCCGGCGCGCCTGGCTGCTGACCCTGGGCCAGGCCGGTGCCGGCGCGCACCACTGGCTGCTCAACCCGGGTGGGGGCGCCCAGCTCGGGGTGTGGAGCGGAACCCAGTTCGCCCCGACGCTGCCGCTGGGCCGGTGGGTCCACCTGGCCGTGATCTACGACGGCACGTCGCTCGCCGGCTACCTGGACGGCAAGTCGGTCGGCGCGGCGCTGACCGGTGCCTTCAACCTCACCGCGTACAGCGGCACGATCGCGGTACCGGCGGCGGGCGACGCGGGCTTCGCGGGCCGGATGGCGGCGGTCCGGTTCTACGAGCGGGCGCTCACCGCCGTCGAGGTCGGCCAGGTGATGGACGACGACCGCAGCGCGATGGCCGCGTTCCGGCGCAGCCATCCGCTCGCGTTCAGCCTGCACGACGGCGACACGCAGCCGGTGCTGGCGATCGTCGACGACCCGACCGGCAACACCATGCAGCTGGAGGTGACGAACACCGCCAGCCAGGCCGTGGTGCTCGGGTCGGTACCCGCCGGTGGCAGTCACCTGGAGCTGGGCTTTCGTCCCGGGGTGTTGGCGGTCGACCCGACCGACCCGCTCATCGTCACCGCTGCGGCGGGCTGGACCACGCGCACCGGCACCACCTCCGACGGCGGTACCACGATCGCCCTGGTCGGCACGGCCGGCGCGGCGATCAAGCCGGGCGAGCCGCTGCGGTTCACCCTGCGCAACATCGGCGGGGACGGCAAGGGCGGTACCCGGGGCACCCGGGTGCAGCTGCGCTACGACCGGCTCACGTACGCCGACGACTCGACCCTGCTGACCGGTCGTCGGGTGCAGCACCTCAGCCTGGTCAACCGGCGCGGCCAGCAGCACATCCCGCTCCAGGTCGGGTTTGTCGGCTTCAACACCATCCTCAGTGATGGTGCCAGCACCGCCAGCCTGCGACTGCGCCTGACCAACGTGTCCAAGCAGCCGATTCCGCTGACCCCCGGTGGTCGGGACGCGCCGTCGGCGTTCGTGCTCTCCTTCGACACCCAGCCGGCCGACTGGGCCATGGGTACGGCGGCGCAGCTCAAGAGCATCGCGGTGAGTGCGGACAAGTGGGTCGCCACGGTTCCGACCGAGCAGGGCCAGACCCTCCAGTGGCGGCTGACCACCCCGACCCAGGTCGCCCTGGCCGCCGGGGAGAGCATCCAGGTCACCCTCGACGGGCTGATCGGCCGGCCGCCGTCCGGGCACGCCCGGCTGCTGCTGCACTACGAGAACATGCCGGGCTACTGGGACGGGCATCTCGCGGTGGTGATCGAGAAGGGTCCGCTGGTGTCCCGCGACGTCACCCTGCCGAACGGGACCGTCGACGCCCGGGTCGGCATCGGCGTGGCCGTACCGCAGGCGAAGCTGCACGTCGCCGGTGGCGCGATCATGCCGAGTGCCGGCGCCACCGAGCAGGCCGGCATCCTCTTCCCGAAGGACCCCGGCGGCGGCACCCTGGACGCGGGCTGGATCCGGTACTACGCCCGGACCGGCGAGGCGACCACGTTGGAGATCGGCACCTCGAACGACCCGGACGACCACATAGCCCTGATGCCCTCGGGCAACGTCGGCATCAACACCACCACGCCCGGCGCCCGCCTGCACATCATGCACACCCCGCAGGACTCCAACGGCAACGCGCTGGTGATCGGTCCGATCAACGGGGCCAACCTGCGGCTGGGGTACGCCAGCAACTACAGCTGGATCCAGTCGCACGGCGCCAGCCCGCTGGTCATCAACGCGAGCGGCAACCTGATCGGGCTGGGGGTGTCGACTCCGGCGGCCACGGTGGACATCGTCCGCGGCGCCGGGGCCGGCGGCACCCTCCAGATCCGGGGCACCACCCGCTTCTCCCACTTCAGCTACAGCACGGACGAACACACGTACCTGCGCGGCGGCAAGGCCGGTTCGAACGTGTACATCAACGACGACGGCGGCAACGTCGCGATCGGTGCGGCGGATCCGCAGGGCCAGCGGCTCTTCGTCAACGGCACCGCCAAGGTGCTCGGGCTGACGGTGAACAACGGCACCCAGTTCAACCGGATGCAGGCCGGGCACTTCCAGGCCGGCTCGCACACCGGTGGGGTCAAGGAAGTGCAGATCAACTTTCCGAAGTCGTTCGGTGGTACCCCGATGGTGCTGGTCACCGTCCGCAACGAGGGCTACTACAACGACACGTTCGCGGCGACGGTGAAGTACGTCTCCAACACCTACGTCAAGGTCAACCTCCTGCGGCTCGACTCGCTCGGCAGCAGGTGGGAGCAGAACGTCCGGCTCGACTGGTTCGCCTGGGAATAGGACGGTAGCCGAGACATGCCCTGGACCGTGGACATCCACCACCTCGACATCGGGTCGATCGGCGACGCCACCGTCATCGACGTGAAATATCCAGCCGGGGGTGGCGGGCCGCCGATCCGCCGGACCGTACTGGTCGACGGCGGCAAGGCCAACGCCGCCGCCATCGTCCACCCGTACCTCGTTTCGATCGGGGTGAACCGGGTCGACATCATCATCGTCACCCACTTCGACCAGGACCACTACTACGGCATCAGCGCTCTGCTGGACACCGGCCCCCAACGGGCGATGTACGAGCACGCCATCCTCTACGACACCGGACGCCTGCCCACCGACCGCGACACGATGTGGACGGGCACCGGGCCCAAGCGGCGGCGGGTGAACCGCGAGTTCGGCAACTACCGGGACCGGATCGCGGCGATGCCGGCGACCTTCCGGCACGCGACCGCGCGGGTCAACAGCTTCGACATCGTCCGGTGGGACGCGGGCTGGCTGGCGCAGGCGCGCGGCGTGGTCAACCGGGCCGTCGGCATCGGCGCCGTCGCCGTCGACTACCAGGAGCCGAGCTGGCTGCTCGGTAGGGACCTGATGTGGGGCAACGGCGGGGACGGGCTGCCGGGCCGCCTCGCCTGGAACGTTCCCGCCGGCCCGGCCTACGCCCTGAACCGGCCGGTGCTGCGCTGCATAGCGGCGAACAAGTGGGTGCTCCAGAACAACGGCGCGGCCGGGTACCGGTCCACCGCCCGTTCGACCGGTGGGCGGCCGCAGAGCGAGGTCGCCGAGGCGGAGAACGAGAACGAGAACGCCAAGAGCCTCGGATTCGTGCTGGAGTTCAACAACTTCCGGTACTACATCGCCGGTGACCTCGAAGAGCCGCAGGAGGACGGCTGTCGGGACAACAACATCCTGGGCGGTCCCATCCGCGACGGCGTCATGCACCTGCTCAACTTCCCCGACAACATGACCAACCGGGTGAACGCTCTGAAGGCCAGCCACCACGGTTCCAGCACCGCGAGCTCACGGGCGTTCGTCACCCGGCTGCGTCCGGCGGCGGCGTTCATCTCCTCGGGTGCGGGCAACATGTTCCTGCACCCCGCCCAGCGCACCGTCAACGTGCTGGACGGCTACCCGGAGCAACCCATCCTCGGCGACCAGACCGCCGCGCTCCGGCACCCACCGCAGCCGCCACCGCCACCGCTACCGCCCATCCAGCACTACCTCACCGGGTACCAGAGCTACGACCCGATATCGAACACCGGGGAGCGCCTCGGCGGCGACGCCTCCCAGACCGCGGGCGCCCCCGGAGCGACGCCGCCCCTGCCCGGCCACATAGTGCTCACCGTCACCGAGGAGCAGTCACAGCGCCCACGCGTCGGCCAGACCCACCGGGGCACCCGCACGACCCTGGAGCACGTGGCGGCGGGGCTGGGCCTGCCGGCACCCGCCACGGCGGTGCCCGCCGCCGACGCGGCCGCGACGTACGGGCCGATCCGGGCGGTTGCCACGGTGCTCGGCGTGGCAACCGCGATCGCCGACGGCGTACACAACGCCGCCGCCTGGATGGGCGACGGCGAGCCGAACGGGGTGGCCGAGGTCGGCGTCGCGAACGCGGCGGTGACCGCCGCCGGGGGCGGGGGCGGGGCCGGCGCGGTGGTGACCGCGCTCGGCGGGTTCGGCACCCGGGTCACCGACCTCGGACCCGGAGCCGCTGCCGCGATCGCCGCCGCGGTGACCGCACCGGCCGCCAACCTGGCCACGACGATCTCCACCGCGGCCACCGGCGCCGGGGCGTCGGCGGCCGCCGCCACAGCGGCCGGGGCGGCCGCCTCGGTGGTGTTCGGCGAGACGAACGGACGCGACGACGCGGCCTACGCCGTCGGTATCGCGCTACGGGCGGTGGTCGACGGAGCGACCGCGGCACAGGCCGCGACGATCACCGCGGCGATCATGATGACGATCGCCATCCCCGACGACCCGCCCGACCGGGGCGTCCGGATGATCATCGCTGCGGCCAGGCATGCCACGCTGCCGGCCCCGCTCACCCCCGCCGAGGCGGCCCAGGCGGCGGCGGTCGGTGCCGTCGCCTACCACCTCGGCCTGCCGATCAACGTCGAACTGGGCGTACAGGAGGCGCTGGTGCGGGCCGGCGTGCCGGCGGCCACCGCAGCGCCGCACGCCGCCAACGCACGGGTCGCCGCCACGCTCAACCCGGCCAACACCCTGTTCACCGTGAGCTACGACAGCGTCAACGGACCGCAGAACATCGCGCACGCCGAATGAAGGACCAACCATGACCACGTTGAGTGACCTCCAGGCGAGCTACGAGTCGGCCACGGTGGACGGCGTACTGCCGATCACCGCCGGCAACTGCGGCGTACCGGCGCTGGCGGCCTTCCTCACCGGCCTGCCGCAGGCGGGGATCCGGGTGTCCGCCCCGGCCATCAACCTGGCCGGGGACAGCCTCACCGTCGCCGGTACCGTCACCGACACCTGGTCGATCGGCGTGGACGGCGGTCGGGCGGTACGGCTCGCCACCGTACTGATCACCATCACCCGGCCGGCGGAACTGGTCGCGCGACTGCACGTGACCGGCGGCGTCACCGTCGGCGGCACGGTGTTCCCCATCGCGGGCGACCTCGACGACACCAACCGGGTGAACCTGACCCTGGTACCGGGGGCACCGGCCGCCCTGCCGCTGACCGCCCTGGCCGACTTCGTCAGCGGTAACCGCCTCGGCCAGTTCCTCCCGGTCGGCACGGACGTCTTCGACTCGATACCCCTGTCCGACCTGCGGGTGTCGCTCGGCCACCGGCCGGCGCCCACCGAGGTGGAGATCGGGTCGACCCTGACCGGCGTCAGCTGGCCGATCGTCGACGGGGTGGCCGCACTGACCGGCATCCGGGTCAGCCTGACCAGCCAGGTGGGCTACCGGTCCGGGCGGTACCGGGAAAACCTCGGCGGCGCGGTCGAGGCGACGCTGCGGCTGGACGAGCGGAACTTCCGGGTACGCCTGGCCCTGCGCGCACCCGGCTCCTGGGAACTGGAGGTCACCCCCGGCGACGGCAACGTGCTGCCCGGACTGAGCGCCCTGGCCGAGCTCGCCGGCGGCGCGGCGCTGGCCACCGAACTCCAGCAGGGGCTCACCCGTCTCGGGCTGACCGCGCTGTCCCTGGACGGGGTCCGGATCCGCTTCGACATGACGACCCGTACGCTGCGCGAGGTCGCCGTCGCCACCCGGATCACGGTCGACGGGACCAGCTTCGCCGTCGTGCTGGCCCTGCCCACGTTGACCATCCACGGCGGGCTGGCCGCCGGCAGCAGCCTGCATCTGAAGGCCCTGGTCGGCCGCTATTTCCCGGGCGCGGACGCGTTCCCGGAGATCGACATCACCCAACTCCAGGTCTCGGCGACACCCGGCAGCGGCCGGTACGGTCTCGCCGCCCGGATCGTCGGCGACTGGGGCCTCGACGTCGGCCCGCTGGCGCTCACCTTCCGCGAGTTCGCGTTTCAGATCAACAAGGGTCCGGACGGGGTCAGCGGCGAGATCGAGGGCTGGTTCAGCCTGTTCGACGCGGACTTCCACGCGATCGCCTCGCACCCGGACACCGGCGGCTGGCAGTTCGACTGCCAGAGCGAACCCGGTTCCGCGCTGACCGTCAAGGCCATCCACGACCATCTGACAGCGAGATACCGGGTCGACGCGAGCCTGCCGGCGGTGCTGGAGGACCTCGCGCTGACCCAGGTCCGGATCTGGTTCGACACCGCCACCGGCACGGTCAACCTGGACTGCGACGCCCGCTTCCCGGTCGAGGACCAGACCGTCGACCTGACCGTCACCATCCGGCTGGAACGGGTCGGCACCACCTGGCGCAAGAGCTTCAGCGGCGAACTGACCGTCGCCGACCTCATGTTCGACGTGCACTTCGTGCAGGACCGGGCCTCGACCGTGCTGGTCGCCACGTACGCGCACACCGGCGGTGCCCGCTCGCTGGTGGTCCGGGACCTGGTCGCCGCCGTGTCCAGCACGCTGGCTGCCGCCGTCCCGGCGGGGCTCACCATCGACCTGCGGGACGTGGTCTTCGCGGTCAGCAAGGGCGCCACCACCACCGGAGCCGTCCTCGGCCTGGACCTCGGGGCCGACCTGCGCCTGTCCGGCCTGCCGCTGGTCGGCAAGGAGTTCCCGGCAGACCAGTCGGTCGGTGTGGACAGCCTGCGGATCGTGGCGGCCAGCCGCGCCCTCACCGCCGCCGAGACCGCAGCGGTCAACGCGCTGCTGACCGCGCCGGTGCCGGCCCTGCCGAGCGGACCGAACGGACTCGCCGCCGGGGTCGCCCTCACCGCGCGACTCTCCCTGGGCAGCGGCGGTACCCAGACCCTGTCCCTGCCGGTCGCCGCCGCCCCGCCCGCCACCGGCGGCACGCCGCCCGTACCGGTGGCTTCCCCGGCCACCGCCGCGGACAGCACCAGGTGGTTCGACGTTCAGCGTTCCTTCGGCCCGGTGTACTTCGGCCGGGTCGGCTTCAACTACACCGACGGGGCCGTCCGGTTCCTGCTGGACGCGGCGCTGGCCGCCGCCGGGCTGACCCTGTCGCTGGACGGGCTGAGCCTCGGCTCCCCGGTCGACCACTTCGACCCCAGCTTCGACCTGCGCGGACTCGGCCTCGACTACCGCAACGGCCCGGTCGAGATCGGCGGTGCCCTGCTGCGCACCACGGTCACCCCGACCAACGGGCCGCCCTACGACGAGTACGACGGCGCGGCGCTGATCAGGACCGAGTCGCTGAGTCTCGCCGCCCTCGGCGGGTACGTGTACCTCAACGGCCAGCCGTCGATGTTCGTGTACGCGGTCCTGGACAAGGTGCTCGGCGGGCCGCCGTTCTTCACCGTCACCGGCCTGGCCGCCGGCTTCGGGTACAACCGCAGCCTGGTCATACCACCGATCGAGCAGGTCGCCACCTTCCCGCTGATCGCCGCGGCCACCAGCCCCACCCCGGTCACCGGGGCAGCGAACCCGCGCGACCTGATCCGCGACACGGTCGACGGGCTGCGCGCCTGGATCCCGCCGACCCCCGGCAGCGTCTTCCTCACCGCCGGCATCCGGTTCAGCTCGTTCCAGATGATCGACTCGTTCGCGCTGCTGGTGGCGAGCTTCGGCAACCGGTTCGAACTCGACGTGCTCGGCCTGTCCACGCTCGTGGCGCCCCGACCCGTGCCGGGCGAACCGCCGGTCGCGCCGCTGGCCCAGATCCAGCTCGCCGTCCGGGCCAGCTTCGTACCCGACGAGGGCACCCTCGGTGTCCGCGCCCAACTCACCTCGACCTCGTACGTCTTCTCCCCCGACTGCCACCTCACCGGCGGTTTCGCGTTCGGCAACTGGTTCGGCGGCGAGCACGCCGGCGACTTCGTCCTCACCGCCGGCGGCTACCACCCGCAGTACAACCCGCCGGCCCACTACCCACAGGTCCCCCGCCTCGGATTCAACTGGCAGGTCGACCCGCACCTGGGGGTCAAGGGGGACGGCTACTACGCGCTGACCCCGGCCGCGTTGATGGCCGGCGGGCACCTCCAGGTGGTCTGGCAGAGCGACAACCTCCGCGCCTCCTTCACCGCCGGCATCGACTGCCTGATCGCCTGGAAGCCGTACCACTACGACGCCCGCGTCTACGTCGACTTCGCCGTCTCCTACACCTTCCACCTGTTCGGCACCCACCACATCAACGCGGACATCGGCGCCGACCTGCACATCTGGGGACCGGACTTCAGCGGGACCGCGCACATCAAGCTCTCCGTCATCTCCTTCGACATCACCTTCGGTGCCGGAGCGAACCAGCAGCCGAAGCTGCTCGACTGGCCCGCGTTCCGCGGCTCGTTCCTGCCGACCGGCGATCTCTGCTCCGTCGCGGTCAGCGCCGGGCTGCTGCGCAAGACCAGCGACGACGCGACCGACCTGGGCGAGGTCGACCCGCAGCGACTCGTGATCCGTACCGGCACGGTCATTCCGAGTACGGCCGCCACCACCGGCACCACCCCACTGGCCGGTACGCGCGCCCCGCTCGCGGTCGGGCCGATGGGCCTCGCCGCCCCCGGGACGACGGGCACGCATCTGACCAGCAAGGCGACGGTCACGGTCACCCGGGGCACCGAATCCATGGAACAGCACTTCGCGTTCAGCCCGGTGCTGTCCGACGTGCCGGCCGCGCTGTGGGCGGTTCCGTCCGGTTCGGTCAACGGCCAGGCGCTCGTCCCGGACGCCCTGGTGGGCTTCGAGGTCCGACCCCGGCTCGACCCGATCGTCGGCACCGACCAGGCCACCGTCGGGAACCTGCGGCTGCTCCAGTACCACCTGCCGGCCGTACCCGGCGGGCGGTACCGGGTCACCGTCGTCCAGGAGGTGACCAGCGACGAGCCGACCTCGGTGAAGGACGCCGAGCGGAGGATCCCGACCCAGCGGTTCAGCAGTGCCGGCGAGTTCACCGTCACCGGCGTACGCCCGACCTTCGGCACCGACGAGGTCTACGCGGTCTACCCGCCGGACGGCGGCGTCGGCGACTACTCCACCGACCTGCCGCACGTCATCCTCAACCACAGCACCCTGCCCTGGCAGGAGAACGCCGACCCGAACCGGGACGACCTACCGTGGCTGGCCCTGCTGCTGTTCGACGAGACCGACCTGCCCGTACCCCGGCTCACCACGGTCGACGACGAGAAGGTCACGGTGATCTCCGTACCGGTCGGGTTGCTGCCGGCCCAGGATGCCACCCGGCGTGATCTCGCACTGCTCAGCCACGTACGCCGGGACGCCGACGGCGTCGAACGCGCGGTGGTGATCGGCAACCGGCTGCCCCGCGACGGCGCGACCCACGTCGCGCACCTCGTCTCCATCCGGAACCGGTACGGCTCCTCCGGCCCGACCGGCACCGGCACGGTCGACCTGGTCAGCCTGACAAGCTGGCGGTTCACCGCCACCAGCGACGGGGACGACCTGGCCATCCTGCTGCGGCGGCTCGCCGACGGCAGCGCCCCGCTGCCCGCGCCGGACGCCCCGGTCGGGTACCGCAGCCCCCTGGTCGCGCACCCCCGGACCGACCGGCCGACGCTGCCCGCGACCGACCTCGTCGATCCCGCGTTCGGTGCCGCCTGGCAGCTCGGCCGGCTGCTCGCGCTGCGCAGCAAGCCGTTCGCGGCGGCGCTGTACCGGTGGAAACGGCTGCGCGCCCAGCGTCGCAAGAGCGGGGACACCACGCTGCCGGCCCTGTCCACCACCGTCACCGGCTTCCTCGACGACCTGGCGGTGCTGGACGGGGTGCCGTTCAACTATCTGGTACCCGAGGAGAGCATGACGCCGGTCGAGTCGCTGCGGTTCTTCTCGCTGTACGAGGGGTGGCTGGCCGCCCTGCTGGACGGAGCGCTCAGCATCGGACGGGTCACCCCGGCGGACCGGCGGATGGACGCCACCCTCGCCGCGGACCTGCTCAGCCTCGGCGATCTGGCGCCGTGGACCCGCCGGGTGCTGTCGCCGTCCGGTGGCACGAATCCGAGCGGGTTCCTGCTCCGTTCACACGTCGTGGCCGGCTGGCCGGACCTGCGGATCACCGCCCGGGACGCGGGCGGCGGCACGCTGGATCCGGTACGGACCGAACTGCTCTCGGCGAGCACCCTGCTCTGCGTGTTCGCCGGTGACCTGGCCACCCTGACGCTCGCCCAGCCGGAGCACACACTGCACTTCGGTCTCGGTGACGCGGCCGGCACGTGGCAGGGCGGTACCCGGGTGGTGGACGTGACCGCGCTGGCCGGGGGCCGGATCGGCGCTCCGGCGGCGAGTCAGGGCGCCTCGGCTCGGTTCGCGGCGAGCATGATCACGACTGCGCCGCAGGTCACCATCACCCGCCACTGACCGCACCCGTGGCACCGGGTCCACTCGCGTTCGACTGCCGACTCTATCGCGGTTGAACGGGTCAGGACACGTGGTTGAACGGGTCGGGAGACCAGCGGAGCACGGGCAATTCCGCGCGTGCCGGCCGTGGGCCCCGACACCCCCGACGGCGGCCGGACGGGGCGCGGGCCCGCACCGGCGGGCCCGTTCGGCGGAACCTTTTCGGCCGGGGACATCCGTGTGACGATGGCGAGCGCTGCCGGTCGGCATCCCCACCTCGCCGGGATCCGGAGGCCCGCCTCCCACCACGAACGCCCGACGCGATCAGGAAGGGGACCACCGTGCCATCCGATCAGGGGAACGGTGCCACCCGGGCCGGAACGTCGGCGGTCCGGCTCAGCCATCGGGACGTAGATCGGGCTCGCCGGGCGTTGGCCGGCCGGGTGCACCGGACCCCGGTCGTCCACTCCGGCCAACTGACCGCCAGGTACGGCGTGCGGCTGTGGATGAAGGCCGAGAACCTCCAGCGTGGTGGATCCTTCAAGCTGCGCGGAGCGCTGCTCGCGGTGGACCGGCTGGTCGCTGCGGGAAGCCGGGGAGTGCTGGCGCAGAGCACCGGCAACCATGCGATCGCGGTCGCCCTGGCCGCCCGCGAGCACCGAATTCCCGCCATGCTGGTCCTGCCGTCGGACGCCTCGCCCGTCAAGGTGCGGCGGATCCGGGAAGCGGGTGCCGAGGTGGTGTTCGCCGGGAAGGCCCTGGCGGAGCGGGCCGCCGCCGTGCTGGAGCTGCGGGACCGGTACGGCTACGAGGTGGTCGACCCGTACGAGGACCCTGTCGTGGTGGCCGGCCAGGGGACGGCGACAGCCGAGTTGATCGAACAGGTGAGCGCGGAGGGTGGCCGGCTGGACGCCGTGGTGGTCCCGGTCGGCGGGGGCAGTGCGATCGCCGGCGCCTGCCTGGCCGCCCATCCACACGATGTGGCGGTGGTGGGTGCCGAACCGGAGGCGGTGCCGGCGCTCACCGCGGCGATGCACGCCGGGAAGCCGGTGTCGGTCGGGGGATTTTACACCATTGCGGACGGATTGCGTCCCGATCGGATCGGCGACCTGCCCTTCGAACTGGCCCACCGGGAGGTGGCCGCCGTGGTGACGGTTGATGAGCGCGCCATCGCCGACGCGATGCGAGCCACGCTGCTGCACGCCCGACTGGTCGTCGAACCGGCCGCGGCCACGGCGCTGGCGGGCGCGGTGCGCTACGCCGAAGGTCGCCGCATCGAGGTCGGGGTGCTGCTCACCGGCGGGAACGTTGAGCCCGATCTGCTCGCGTCGCTGCTGGCCGAAAGCCGCCCCACCAGCACCGCAGGCCCGTCCGCGGGCTACATCCCGTGGACGGATTCCCTCGGAGGTCCACAGGGGTAAAAATCACTATATGCGCATTGAAGGTAAGGAAAGGGACATCGTCCTGCGAATCGACGACGTCCACAAGGAGTTCTCCGACGGGACGCACGCGCTGAGCGGCGTGTCGCTCGAAGTCCGCGCCGGCGAGGCGGTCGCGGTGATGGGTCCCTCCGGTTGCGGCAAGTCGACCCTGCTCAACATCGTGGCCGGCGTGGACCGTCCGACCTCCGGCTCGGTCACGGTGCTCGGCGAGGATCTACGTCAGCTGAACGAGACCGGCCTCGCCCTGTTCCGGCGGCGCCGGATCGGTATGGTCTTCCAGTTCTTCAACCTGCTGGACGATTTGCCGGCGCTGGACAATGTGGCGCTGGCCGGTCAACTCGCCGGCATGCCCACCGGTCGGGCCCGCCAGCGGGCCCGGGAGGGGTTGGCGGAGCTCGGAGTCGCCGACCGCGCGGACGCCTACCCCGCGACGCTGAGCGGCGGGCAACGGCAACGCGTCGCGGTGGCCCGTGCTCTGATGAACGAGCCCGCGTTACTGCTGGCCGACGAGCCGACGGGTGCGCTCGACAGCGCCTCCGGCGCTCAGGTGGCCGAGCTGCTCCTCGCGCTCAACCAGCGGGGTCAGACCCTGCTGTTGGTCACCCACGACCCGGCGCTGGCCGAGCGGGTGGCCACCCGGGTGGTCGAGCTGGCTGACGGTGTGGTGGTCGGCGAACGAGTGCTGGAGCGGACGGCATGACCGCCACCTGGCGAACGATTCGGGCGGCGGTACGCCGCCGTCGGATGCAGACCTTCGTGATCGGCCTGGTGGTACTCGCCTCCGCCGCCACGATGACCGTCGCGCTGTCCCTGCTCAACGCCACGTCGGCGCCCTTCAACCGGATCTTCGAGGCGCAACACGGCGCGCACCTGGTGGTCGTACTGGAGCGCGACAAGGTACCCGCCGGCCAACCGGCGGCCATCCGGTCCGCCACCGTCCAGGCAGTCGCGGGACCGTTCCCGCAGGCGGTCCTCGAAATCCCGGCGGGCGCGGGCGGGACCTCCGGGCCCGGTACGCTGACCGTGGTGGGCCGCGCCGAGCCGGGTGGACCGGTGGATCGGGTCGACCTGTGGGCCGGCCGGTGGGCCACCGCGCCGGGCGAAATCGTGCTGAACGCGCCGCCCGACGACCTGGTCACCGGGGCGGGCCAACTCGGCTCCCGGATCGAAGTGCCCGGACTTCCCACCCTGACCGTCGTCGGTCGGGCCTACAGCGTGAGCCAAACCGCCGACGCCTGGGTCTCCCCCGACCAGATCACCGCGCTCGGGCCGACCGCCACCCAGGTGCTCTACCGGTTCACCGACGCCGAAACACCGGCGCGCATCGCGGCCAACGCGGCGGCCGTCACCGGTGGGCTGCCCCAGGACGCCCTGCTGGGCACCCAGTCGTGGCTGACGGTCCGGCAGGCGGTCGCCGCCGGCCCCGGTGCGTACGTCCCGTTCCTGACCACCTTCGGGTTGCTCGGCCTGGCCGTGGCGGTCCTGATCATCGGCAACGTGGTCAGCGGCGCGGTGGTGTCCGGATTCCGGCACATCGGGGTGCTGAAAGCGCTCGGGTTCACCCCGCGCCAGGTCGTCGGGGTCTACATCGGGATGGCGCTGGTCCCGGCGGCGGTCGGTGCCGTACTCGGCGTCGTGCTCGGTTATTTCGGTGCGGTTTCGTTGCTGGGCGACGCGTTCGGCGGGTCGGGCTTCGGCGGCGAGATCGAAATCGCCTGGTGGTTGCCGGTAACAGTGCTGGTCGCGGTGCCGTCCGTCGTGGTTGTCGCCGCGCTGGTGCCCGCCGCTCGGGCGTACCGGCTGTCCGCCGCCGAGGCGATCAGCGCGGGCAGCGCGCCGCGCGCCGGCCGCGGACTGCGGGTGCAGCGCTGGCTCAGCGGTACCGGGCTGCCCCGTCCGGTGAGCCTGGGCCTGGGCCAGCCGTTCGCCCGCCCCGGACGGACCGGCCTGACCCTGGCGGCCGTGGTGCTCGGGGTGGCCACCGTGGTGTTCGCCAGCGGCCTGGCCGCGACGGTGTCGCGGTACTCGGCGACCACTGACGTCAACAACGCCGCCCCGGTCGCCATGCGCCCCGGGAATCCGGCCTTCGGCGAGATCACGCCCACCCTGGACGTGGCGGAGACCGAGGCGTTGCTGCGCGCGCTGCCCGGGATCGCGCGCCTCACCGTGAACGCGGGCGTGCCGGTGACCGTCGCCGGGCAGACCCGGACGGTGGACGGCACCTTCCTGCGTGGCGACACCGACGCCGGCCTGGCGGGAATGGTGGTCGAGGGCCGCTGGTTGCGTAGCCCGGACGAGATCGTCGTACCCGCCGCAGTGCTGAACGAGCGGGGTCTCAGGGTCGGCGACACCGTGGCGCTCCAGTTCGGCGAGCGGGTCGACCGGGTGACGATCGTCGGTGTGACGCTGTCCAGCGGGGTGGGAGGGGGCGACTTCTTCGCCCTGTGGCAGTCCCTCGACACGCTGGCGCCCAACTACCAGTTCCGTCCCTCCGACCTCTTCTACCAGATGGAACCGGATCCGGGTACGGACGTGACTGAGCTGGTCCGGCGGGTGAACGCGGCGGCACCCGGCCTGTACGCCTGGGACAACCGGGGGACGAACTCGTTCACCACCTCGGTGGTGGGTCTGTCCGTCACGCTGTCGGTGCTGTTGGGCCTCGTGGCGGCGCTCGGCGTGCTCAACACCGTGCTGCTCACCGTCCGCGAGCGCCGTCGCGACCTCGGCATCTTGAAGTCGATCGGGATGAAACCCACCCAGGTGGTGGTGATGACGGTGGTATCGATGGCCGCCCTGGGCGTCGTCGGCGGGGTTCTCGGGACACCGCTGGGCGTGCTGGCCCACCGTCTGATCGTGCCGCTGACCGCCCGCGCGGCACAGATCGACACACCCGACTTCCTGCTGGATGTCTGGCGTGTTCCGGTCGTGCTGCTGCTACCGCTGGCCGGTCTGGTGATCGCGGTTATCGGCGCGCTGCTCCCGGCACGGTCCGCGGCCCGGCTGCCGATCGGTCAGGTGCTGCGCAGTGAGTGACTCAGCGGGCGGCCTCGGCGGTGACGAACCGCGCCAGCCGGGCCACACCCTCTTCGAGCTGCTCCGGCGTGAGGTAGCTGACCGACAGCCGGATGCTGGTCTCGCCGCCGGCGTCCGGGTAGAAGTAGGACATCGGCGTCCAGATCACGCCGTAGTCCTCCGCCGACCGGGCCAGTGCCGCCCCGTCGGCGCGAAACGGCACCTGGAGGGTGAGGAAGAACCCGCCGGTGGGCGTGTTCCACCGTACGCCGATCGCCTCGCGACGGTCGGCCGGGAACCAACGGTCGAGCAGTTCGATGGTATGACGCATGGCGTCGCCGTAGAACGCGGACGCCGGCGCGGTGAAGGCGGAGGCCCGGCCCTCGCCCTCCAGCAGCAGGCCGCCGACGACCGCCTGGCTCAGCGGCGCGGTGTTCAGCGTCACCATGCTCTTGATTTTCGCGATCTCGTCCGCCAACAGCGTCTGCCGGCCGGCGCCGTCGGTGACCGGTTGGTCGGCCACCACGAAGCCGACCCGGACCCCGGGGAAAAAGGTCTTGGAGTACGAGCCGAGCTGCACCACCCGGCGCCGCTCGTCCATCGCCTTCAGCGTGGGCAGCTGACGCCCCGGACTGACCAGCCGGTATGGGCTGTCCTCCAGGACGAGGAAGTCGTGCCGGGCGGCCAGGCTCAACAGGGCGGAGCGCGCGGCCAGCGGAATGGTGTTGCCCGACGGGTTCGAGTGGTCCGGCACCACGTAGCAGGCCCGTGGCCGACGGCCTCGGGCACGCTCGGCGCGGATCACCTCGTCGAGCGTCGCGGGGTCGAAACCGGTCGGCCCCTCCGGTACCGCGACCACGGTGACGCCCAGCAGGCGGGCGACCCCGGTGATGCCGACGTAGCAGGGAGTGGATACCAGCAGTACATCGTCCTGGCCGGCAATCAGGGCGCGTACGGTCAGCAGCATGGCCTCCTGGGCACCGCTGGTGACGACCACGGCATCCGGCGGCACCACGATCCCCTCGTCCAGCCGGAGCGAGTCGGCGATCAGGTCGCGGATGATCCCGCTGGCCGGCCCGTACTGGAAAAGCGCCTCACGGACCTGCTCGGGCGAGCGGCCCTCGGCCGCCAGATGCGCCAGGTAACGCCGCGCGTGGTCGAACATCCGCTCCGGATCTCCGAAGAGCGGACCGAACGGGCGCCCGGGAGCGAACGAGACGGCCCGCGGGAACCGCATGGTCACCTCGTTGAGGAAGTTCATGGTGTCCAGCACCGGGTCGGTGAGACTGGCGTGCAGGTCCTGCCGCCGCAGACAGTCCGATGGCCCCGGTACGGCCGGATCCGCCACCGCTACGGCCGGAAGCGGCCGGGCGACGACGGTCGAGGCGACGACGGCGCCCGGTCCCGGCAGTAGGTCCGGACCGGCATCGGCGACCGTGGCGGTGCCGGAGAGGAGCATGGCGTCGATCAGTTCGTCGACCAGGATGTCCAGCACCTGTCGAACGCCGTCCTGTTTCCCGACCGCCAGGCCGTGCAGCACCGGACGGCCGACCAGCACCGCGTCCGCGCCCAACGCGAGTGAGATCAGGATGTCGACACCGCGGCCGATCCCACCGTCGAGCAGCACCGGCACGTCGGCGCCGACCTCGGCGGCGATTCCGGGCAGGGCGTCGACGGTGGCCAGTACCCCGTCGAGCTGCCGGCCGCCGTGGTTGGAGACCAGCACGCCGTTCGCGCCGGCATCAACGGCCCGCCGGGCGTCCGCCGGGTGCAGGATGCCCTTGAGCAGGATCGGCAGCGGGCTGATCGACCGCAGCCAGCTCACCACCGACCAGTCCAACCGAGCGTCGAACTCGGCGACGGCGTGCTCGTTGGGCGAGCGCCCGGCGGTGCCCGCGATGTTGGCCGCGTGTATCCCGTCCGGCAGTCGGAAACCGTTGCGGATGTCCCGCTGCCGCCGGCCCAGCCGGGGCGCGTCGACCGTGAGCACCAGAGCCTCGAAGCCCGCCCGCTCGGCCCGTTCGATCAGTCGCCGGGTGGTCGAGCGATCCCGGAAGCAGTAGATCTGCAACCACAGCGGTGCGGTGGTGGCCGCCGCGATCTCCTCGAAGGTGCGCCCGGCGAAGGTGCTCACCACGAACGGCAACCCGGCCGATCCGGCGGCGGCGGCCGTGGCCACCTCACCGTCCGGATCGACCATGGTGTGGTACGCGGTGGGCGCGATCGCCAACGGCGCCGGCCAGGTGCGCCCGAGCACCCGGGTCCGCGCATCGGGCCGGGCCAACCCGGTCAACACCCGGGGCACCACGTGCAGCCGGTCGAAGGCCGCCCGGTTGGCGGCCAGCGTCCGCTCCTCCCCGGCGGCCCCCGCGATGAAATCCCAGAGCTGGGGATCCAGCCGCTGCTGTGCCAGACGCGCGAGGTCGGCCAGGTCGATGACCTTCGCGAGGGCGGGCGCCTCGGTCATTCCGTGACCAGACGGTCACGCTCCACGGCTTCGTACAGTGCACGGATGTTCCGTGAGCCGAATCCGCGCGAACCGCGACGCTGGATGAGCTCGTAGAACAGGGTGTTGCGGTCGTACGGTGACCGGGAGAACAGTTGCAGCAGGTATCCCCACTCGTCCCGGTCGGCCAGCACGTTCGCCTCCCGTAGCGCGCCGATCTCGGCTGCCATCTCCGGGAACCGCTCGCCGAGCATGTCGTAGTACGTCGGCGGAGTGCTCAGGAACGTCACACCCCGCTCCCGGAACTGCGCGACAGCAGGCAGGATCTCGTCGACCAGGAATGCCAGGTGCTGCACCCCGGGCCCGTCGTTGCGCTCCAGGAAGGCGTCGAGCTGACCCGGGTTGCGGGTCACGTCCGGCGCGACGAGCGTGAACGTGACCTCGCCGGTGGCGCTGCGCACCACCACCGAGTCCATCGCCTGGCCACCGACGTCGACGTACTCGCTGGAGAACCGGGCCAGGCCGAGACCCGCACCGTAGAAGTCGGCGACCGCCTGGAGCGAGCCGCCGGCCACGCAGATCGCGACGTGGTCGAGCAGCCGAACATGCCCGCCCGGCCGAGTCGGCGCGCCGGGCTGCGGCGTCCAGACGCGGTGCGCCGGGTCCCGACCGATGTTGCCGGCCGGAACCAGTGTGTGCCGTACGGCGCCGAAGTCGGAGATCACCGGCTGGCCGTCGACGACGCTCACCCGGGCACCGGCCGCGCGTGCGGCGGCACTCGTCGCCTGGACGTCGTCACAGGTCAGGGCGATGTCGGCGATGCCGTCGCCGTGTTGGGCCAGAAACTGTGCCGTGACCGGGCCGGACGTGACGATCAGGTCCACGTCCCCCTGACGGAGCAGCGCGGAGGTTCGGCGGTCAGTGACCGAGTCCGCGACATGGGTGAAGCCCATGGCCGTCACGAAGTAGTGCTGAACGGATACCGGATCGTCGACGTACAGCTCGACATACGCCAGGGACTGGGCGCTCATCGCCCGCCTTCCTCTCGACTCGGTTCGGGGCGCGCGCTCACCAGCTCCACTCTCGCTTGTTGAGGAGGTGCTCGGCGGTGATGCCGCGCCCGGAACACCAGGCCAGGAACTCGTCGATCTGCTTGAGTTGGTAGGTGTCCTCGGTGTACGTCGTCGCCATCACGTGCCCCTGCCAGGACTCCTCGCCCATCGCGTAGATACAGGCATCGTCCGCGCCGAGCTCCATCATGATCGCGGCCGCCTGGGCCGCGTTGGAGCCGGACAGCTTGCGGGAGTCGCTCATCTTCTTGCTCACCGGCTTGGTGATCAGCCCCTGGTAGAGCCAGGTCAGCGGGGCGCCGTCGCACTCCATGCCGAGGAAGGCCATATCGATCTTTCCGACCCGCTCACGGATGTAGCGATAGAGCGTGGGATCGATGCCCGAGGAGTCCGCGCCGATGAACACCGACGCACCGGCAAGCCGCACCGAGTACGTGGACTTGCCCCGGATGTCGAGGTCGGCGTGCTCGCCGAGGAACGGCGTGGCCACCACCGTACCGCCGGGGAAGGGAACCTCGTCGAAGTCGTCCACCTCCACCACGGGCAGGCCGATGTGCTTCATGTACAGGCCCATCGACGGGTCGACCAGATTGCCGCGAGACGTCCGGGGCACCACCACCTTGCCGACCCGGCCGCGCAGTTGCAGGAGGGTCTCCAGCACGATGTGGTCCTGGTGGCCGTGGGTGATCAGCACCAGGTCGATGAAGTCGGGCAGGTCGTCGAGGGTGTAGCGGTCGCCGCCCTTGGTGTTGTCCGTACTGATGAACGGATCAGTGACGATGGCCGCCTCGGGCGTTTGCAGCACCAGGCACGCGTGGCCGAAGTAGCGGATCCGGCCTCCCCTGGTGATGTGCCGGTCCGGGACGAGGCTCGGCTGGTCGGTGAGCATGGTGTCCAGCAGGGCGGCCTGCTCGTCGTCGAGCTCCAGTGCCTCGCGCAGTGCGGTCAGCGTGGTGGGCTTGACCCGCGCCCGGACCAGCGCTTCAAGGCCCGGGTGACGGAACGGGATCGCGAGGTCGAGCACACCGGGCCGGGCCAGGCGGGGAGTGCTGAGGATGAACGGCCGCTCCACGCCTTCGTCCAGCGAGACCTGGATCGACTGGCGGCGCTCGTCGTAGGCCGGGCTCCGGTAGAGCAGCGGCTCAAGGAACCGGACCGACGGCTGGTTGCTGGTGTCGTAGGCCAGCTCGACGAGCCCGTTCAGCGCCGCCGGCAGCTTCGGATACAACGGCGACAGGTCGAAGCCGGTGGCGTTCTCCCGTACCAGATCCTCCGCCTCGGCAACGGCGGCCGCGAAGTCCAGCATGTCCGCCCGATCCCGCTTGATCGTGTCGACGAGCGCGGCCACCTCGTCGGCCCGGGACTCCTCAATGTTCACGAAGTAGCCGCCCCGCAGCTGCGGGTTGTGGCTGGCCGCGACATGCACCTGCGGCGAGTGCAGGTACGACTCCAGTAGCGGCATCTGCACGTTGGCCAGGTTCATTGCCGCCTGCACGGGGGCAACCGTGTACAGCCAGGCGTAGAACCGGTCCACCAGCGGCTCGATGATCACATTGGAGCGAAGATACTTTTGTTCGGTCTCAGCGCACATGGATGTTCCTCCATCCGGGAATTGATGCAGCACGACCGGCCGGACGCGCACCAGGGGAAGTGTTCGAAAAGCTGCCGGAATGGTTCGTCTGCGGCCATGAATTTGTATCGCCCGGTCGATCGTCTGGAAAGACCGGCGTTACGTCATGCGTTCAACTGTTGTCCCGGCATCAGTCGAACACCGAATGCGCGTCAGGCCATACGGCGCGAGCGCTGGTCGAGGTCGTCCGCGATCTCGCACCATTCATCGGCGCACCGGCGGGCGACGTCGGCCAGGATATAGGTGGTGTGCGGTGGTAGTCCGTCACTTACATGCCCCCATTCGCCGGGGCGCAGTGCCTTGGATAGGATCCAGCGCAGCAGGTCCCGGCCGGCCTCACTGAACCGTAGCGACGGGTCGACCCGCAGGCCCTGTAGCATCGCCTCGATGTCCGGCTCGTTGGCCGAGTCGACACTCCGGCGGGCCGGCTGGCGCGCCGGCCGACGCTCCGCCCGTTCGTTGTTACCCGGGACCGGGTCTTCCCCTCGCTCGATCCGCTTGCGCACGTCACTGGCGGTTGCGGGGGAGATCCCGGCACGCTTGCCGATCTCGCGCAGCGACGCCATCGGAAACTCGCGGATCACCTCGGCGGCCTTGAGTCGCCCCTCCGCGTTGTCCAGCGGACGCACCCGCCCGTCGCGCCCGACCCGTGATCGCGCCTCGTCGAACGAGTCGTCCTCCACCGCCAGGCGGCGACGCAGATTGCCCACCAGTCGGGCGCTGATCCCCGCGGCCACCGCGATGGCGCGATCCGACCAGGCCGGGTGGGAGACGATGATGCGCTCGGCGGCGCTCGTCCGGTCGGTCAGGGACAGCGGCCGCCCGTGGGAGATATTGGCCTTCACCGCCAACACGAAGGCTTCCTGCTCGGTGCCTTCGAAGAACCGGACCTCGATCGTCTCGTCATTGCGCAGCTTGGCCGCCGCGAGTCGGTGCATTCCGTCAATTACCCTCATCGTCGCCCGGTGCACGATGATGGGCGGAAGTTTCGCCTCCACGGCGGCCAGCACCTGAATGTGTTCCTGATCCTCACCCTCGCTACGCGGGGAATCCGCAGGCAGCAGGGTGCGCACCGGTATTCGGCACGTCTGAGCCGCACCACCTTTTAGGATATCCAGATGCTGGATGGTGGGGCCGCGGTCATGGAATGAACTGATGGACATGGCTGTAGTGATAAGCGATTGCGTCAAGTGCACTCCCCGTTAGTGCGGGGGACAGTCGGAACTCTCCCGCCCCTTCATCTAAACAAGTTCATCGACTGGCCCCAATTAAATGGCGTGGCGATCGCATCGTAGCCCTCGGCCATTGGGCGAGTCGACCCCGTCGTCCTGATTAGACCATCCCTGCCTCCTCCCCCCACCCAGAGTAGGCCGGCTTCTGCCGACACGCAGCGTCGCGATCCGAAGTGAAGCGTCAATACGTGCCAGGCAGCCGGGTCGGTCACGGACGACGCGCCACTGCGCTCTGTGAGATCGACCCGACGTGGGTGCCGGGTGGAACTTCTACGGTGTTCAGGTGCGGCGCGGTGACAGTTGAACACTTGAACAGCCCGCCAGACACGCGCCGGACATTGATCGCGGGTACGGGACGGTGCCATCGTGTCTGCGGCAGATGCGTCAGCAGCAACCGGCCCGGGGACGACTGCCGTTCGGCGCCGCGACTCTTCGCACCCGGCGCGACCTCGGCAACCACAGCAGAGGAGCCGTCTCGTGCCCTTCGTAACGACCAACGGGGTCACCCTGTCGTACCAGAGCGACGGCGCGGGTGATCCGGTCCTGCTCATCATGGGGTCGTCGGCCGCCGGTCACGTGTGGACCATCCATCAGACCCCGGCGCTCCACCGGGCGGGCTATCGGACGGTCATCTTCCACAACCGAGGTATTCCGCCGTCGTCGGTCCCGCCCGGCGACTACACCCTTGAGGAGCTCGCCACCGACACGGCGGGCCTGATAGAGACCCTCGACCTCGGTCCGTGCCACATCGTCGGCACCTCGCTTGGTGCGATCGTCGCCCAGGAGGTGGCGATCCGATGGCCCCACCTGGTGCGCTCGGCGGTCCTGATCGCCACCCGCGCCCGCACCGACGTGCTACGGGCAAAGATGTCCCTGGCCGACAAGGCGTTGCGGGAGAGCGGCATCGCGCTGCCGGCCCCGTACCGGGCCGCGCGGACCGCGCTGGAGATGTTGTCCCCGGCGACCCTCAACGACGAGGAGGCCGTCGGCAACTGGCTCGACATTTTCGAGCTCTCCGGTGGCCAGGACGTCGCCGTCGGCCAAGAGGCCGTCATTGACAATCTCGGCGACCGCCGGCCGGCCCTGGGTCGGATCACCGTGCCGTGCCGGGCCATTGCCTTCAGTGACGACCTGATCTGCCCACCCCACCTCGTCGCGGAGACGGCGGAGGCCATTCCCGGCTGCGACCTGGTACAGATCGACGGCTGCGGCCACATTGGCTATCTGGAACGCCCGGACGAGGTGAACGGTGCGATCCTCGAATTCCTTCAGAAGTACTGACCCGAACGCCGGCGGGACTCGCCGACCAGGCGCGGGGTCAGGTCGTGGTCGACGTTTATCGGGCCCGGTGGCTCCACCGCCGGACACATCGACCGCCGCGCCACCCGAGACCCTGGGCGTCACGCCCGGCCGGGCACCCCGACGAGAGGCGGTTTGGCATGGCGGACAACAGTCCCGCCACGGCTTTGACGAAAGGACCGGACGTCCGGTGGCGTACGGTCCGGCGCATCCTGCCGTACGTCGTGAAATACCGCGGGATGCTGAGCCTGCTGCTGCTGCTCACGGTCCTGGAGGCGGCGATCGTCGCGGCCGGCCCGCTGATCCTCAAGGCCATCGTCGATAACGGCATCCTGCCCGGTCGCACATCGGTCGTGGGGTGGCTGTGCCTGGCCGTCGTGGGCCTCGCCCTGCTCGACGCGGCGATCACGTACGGCGGCGGCTGGCTCTCCGGAAGGGTCGGCGAGGGCCTCGTCTACGACCTGCGCACCCAGGTCTTCACCCACGTCCAACAGCAATCGGTGGCGTTCTTCACCCGGGCCGAGACCGGTGCCCTGATGAGCCGGCTCAACACGGACGTGATCGGTGCCCGGCAGGCGGTGACCACCCTGCTGTCCAACGCGGCCGGCACGACACTCACGCTGGTGTTCGTCGTCGGAACGATGATCTACCTGTCGTGGCAACTGGCCCTGATCTCGCTGGTGCTGATCCCGATCTTCCTGCCACCGGTCCAGCTGCTGGCCCGCCGGGTGCAGCGGCTCACGCGGCAGACGATGCAGCTCGACGCCGAACTCAGTTCGATGATGAGCGAACGGTTCAACGTCTCGGGCGCCATCCTCGCCAAGCTCTTCGGCCGCCCCGAGGAGGAGTCCCGCCTGTTCGCCGCTCGGGCGGCTCGGCTGCGCGATGTCGTAGCCCGTACCGTGGTGCAGAGCCGGATGATGGGCATCCTGGTCAGCGTGGTGACCGCGCTGATCACCGCGGTGGTCTACGGCGTGGGCGGCGTCCTGACCATCGAGGGCACCGTCCAGATCGGCACCCTTGTCGCGATGGCCGCCCTGCTGGCCCGGCTGTACGGGCCGGTAAACGAGATCTCCGAGATCCACGTCGCGGCGCTGACCACCGCACTCAGCTTCGAGCGCCTGTTCGAGCTGCTCGACCTAGAGCCGCAGGTCCGCGAGCGGCCCGGCGCCCGGGTGCTGCCGGTGCCACCGGACGGCTCGGCACCGGACGTCCGCTTCGAAGAGGTCAACTTCCGCTATCCCACGGCGGCCGATCTGCCGCTCGGCTCGCTGGAGTCCATCACGATTCCGGAGCCGGACCGGCCAGTGGACCGGTGGACTCTGCAAGACCTGTCGTTCCACGCCCCGGCCGGCAAGCTCACCGCGCTGGTCGGCCCGTCCGGCGCCGGCAAGTCGACCATCACCCACCTGGTGCAGCGGCTGTACGACCCGCAGGCCGGAACGGTGCGCCTCGGCGGTCACGACCTGCGTGACCTGACCCTGCAATCGGTGCGCGACGCGATCTGCACGGTGACCCAGGACGCGCATCTGTTCCACGACACGCTTCGGGCCAACCTACTGTACGCCCGATCCGAGGCGACCGAGCAGGAGCTGATCGACGCGTGCGTGGCAGCGCAGATCTGGGACGCCGTGCAGGCCCTTCCGAACGGGCTGGACACCGTGGTCGGCGAGCGCGGGTACCGCTTCTCCGGGGGAGAAAGACAGCGGCTGGCGTTGGCCCGCCTGCTGGTGAAGTCCGCGTCGGTTGTCGTACTCGACGAGGCCACCGCGCACCTGGACTCGGAGTCGGAGCTGTCGATCCAGCGCGCCCTGAGTAACGCGCTGGCCGGCCGCACCTCCCTGGTGATCGCGCACCGGCTGTCGACCATCCGGGAGGCGGACCAGATTCTGGTCATCGACCAGGGACGGGTCCGGGAGCAGGGCACCCACGACGAACTGCTGCTGGCCGGTGGGCTCTACGCCGAGCTGTACCGGACCCAGTTCGCCGAGCAGGCCGGGGATGTCCCGGCGATCGCCTCGTAACCGTACTCCGCATCACCCCGGCCCGGGACGCCCACGTCGTCCCGGGCCGGTCGCCGTCCGCGACCGGTCACTCGTCCGGGTTCACCAGCGTTGCGGACGCGTGTTGTTCCGGCGCGTCCCACGGACGCGGATCGGCCCCGCGTCCCCGCCGGGAGGCGAGGACGCGGGGCCGATCCGCGTCGGTCGTCAGTCCTGTGTGCCGGCGGGCTCCTCCTGGTCGGCCGGCTCCTCCGCCTCGGCCAGGCCCAGCCAGGCCGCCGCGACGGACCACATCTCCCCCAGCATCGCCGGCGTGTTCATGTCCTCGTGTCCGCACGGCAGCCGGGCCTCGCTGATCGTGCCCGAGATGTACGGCCGCCACCGCTCCGCGGTGGGCCAGCCGTCCGGGATGTTGTTCTCCGCGACGATCAGCAGGGCGTCCCCTTCGTACCGGCCGTACTCGTGCCCGCTGATACAGGTGAAGTTGTTGGCCCAGACTCGGGCGAAGCGCCGCAGTTCCTCCTCCGGGGCGTTGCCGAGAACGGCGCCCGCCTCCCTGCGGACGACCTCGGTCAGGCGGTCCAGTTGGGTCTCCTCGTCCTCGGCCGGCTCGTCGCCGATGACCGCCTTGATCCCCGGATCCTTGGGGAACTGGTCGAGGATGATCAGGGCACCGATCTCCTCCCCCACGGCCTGCAACTGCACCGCCGCCTCATGCGCGAGCGCTCCGCCGTAGGACCAGCCGAGCAGGTGATACGGGCCGGTCGGCTGCACCGACCGGATCTGCTCGACGGAGATCGCGGCGGCCTCGCGCAGGGACGTGGTCATCGGACGGCTGCCGTTCATTCCGGGACTCTGCAACCCGTACAGCGGGATGTCCTTGGGCACGAACCGGGCCAGCGGGCTGTAGCTCCAGCTGAGCCCACCGGCCGGCGGCAGGCAGAAGATCGGCGGACGGTCGCCCTTGGTCCTGATGGGCAGCAGCACTTCCAGCCCGTTGGCCATCGAGGACAGGTTCATCCGTTCGATCAGCTGGGCCACGGTCGGGGCGACGAACAGGTCCCGGACCGCGAACGACAGGCCCCGCTGCCGGATCAGCTCGACCCAGCGCACCGCCAGCAGAGAGTGGCCGCCCAGGGCGAAGAAATCGTCGTACGGGCCGACCTTCTCCACACCGAGCACCTCGGCGAACGCGTCGCACAGGGCGTCCTCCACCACCGCGTCACTGCGAGTGTGCTCGGCCCTTCCGGAACCGTACTCGGGCGTCGGCAGCGCCTTGCGGTTCAGCTTCCCGTTCGGCATGAGCGGGAACCGCTCAAGCACCATCACGGCCGCCGGCACCATGTAGTCGGGAAGCTGTTCCCGCACGGCGGCGCGCAGCGCCGGGCCGAGGTCCTCGTCCGGCCGGACGCCGTGCGCCGGCACGACGTAGGCCACCAACCGCCGGTCGCCGGGACTGTCCTCGCGCAACAGCACCGCGGACTGTGCGACGGTCTCCCGGGCGGCCAGCACCGCCTCGATCTCGCGCAACTCGACCCGAAAACCACGCACCTTGACCTGGTCGTCGGCCCGACCCAGGAACTCCAGGTCGCCGTCGGTGTTCCAGCGCACCAGGTCGCCGGTGCGGTACATGCGCCGGTCGGCCCCGCCGAACGGGCAGGCCAGGAACCGTTCGGCGGTCAGCCCGGGTCGTCCCAGGTAACCCCGGGCCAGCCCGTCGCCGGCGATGTAGAGCTCGCCGGCGACGCCCGGCGGCACCGGGGCCAACCGGGCGTCGAGCACATAGACCTGGGTATTGCCGATCGGTCCGCCGATCGCGGAGATGTCCCCCGCGTCGCTGGTGGTGAGCCGGGCCGTCGACCAGACCGTGGTCTCGGTCGGGCCGTACAGATTGCTGAAGCCGCCCACCCGGTCGAGCAGCGTACGGGCCAACTCGCCGGGAAGCGCCTCGGCGCCGACCATGACCCGTACCCCGGTCCAGTCGACGGGGTCGTCGGCGTCGGAGATCAGGCCGCGCCAGAGGCTGGGAGTGGCGTGGACCATCGTCGCTCCGGAGTCTCGGACGAGCCGGCGCAGCTCCCACGGGTCGAGCACCTGATCCTGCGAGGCCAGCACGATCCGCGCCCCGGCGACCAACGGCAGGTAGAACTCGAAGCCCGCCATGTCGCAGCCGACGGTGCTCACCGCGAGCAGCCGGTCGTCGGTGGTCAGTCGGAACCGGTCCTGCATGGCGACCAGGAAGTTCTCGATCGCACGGTGCTCGACCAGCACCCCCTTCGGGCGTCCGGTGGAGCCGGAGGTGTAGATGACCCACATCGGATGCTCGGGGCGCAGGTCGGCGCGGAGCGGGGCCGGGTCGCGGCCGGTAAGGTCTGCCACCACCGCCGGATCGTCGACGTAGACCACCGGCACGCTGTCCGGCTCGTCCGGGCGTACCCCGAAGTCGGCCAGGTGCGCGCGTAGCCCGGTGCTGGTCAGCAGGCACACCACGCCCGCGTCGGCGATGACGTAGGCGGTCCGCTCGGACGGGTACGCCGGATCGATCGGCAGGTACGCGCCGCCCGCCTTGATGACGCCGAGCAGCGCGACAACGAGGTCGTCGGTGCGCTCGAAGACGGTCGCGACGATCGACTCCGGTCCCACCCCGCGCCCGGTCAGGTACCGGGCCAGCCGGTTCGCCCGCGCGTCCAGCTCCGCGTACGTGAGTTCCACGTCGCCGTAGACCAGGGCGGTCGCGTCCGGGGTGCGCGCCACCTGTGCCTCGAACAGGTCGACCACGGTGCCGTGCGGCAGGTCCAGCGCGGTGTTGTTCCACCCGGTGAGGATCCGGTGCCGCTCGTCGGCGTCCAGTACGTCGACGGCGCCGAGCCGCACCGACGGGTCGGCCGCCAGCAGGTCCAGCACCCTCGTCCAGAGGTCGGCGATACGCCGCGCCGAGGCGACGTCGAAGAGGTCCGCGGCGGCGGTCACCGTACCGATCAGCCCGGCCGCCGTGGCGTCGGAGTGACGGACCTCGGCCATGCTGAAGTCCAGGTCGAACTTGACCACCCCGACGCCGGTGGGCGCCGCGCCGGGCACCCCGCCGCTCGTCGCGCCGGGCAGGTCCAGCACCACCTCGGCGGTGTTCTCCAGCAGCAACATCACCTGGAACAGCGGATGACGGGCGAGCGAGCGGGTCGGCGCCAGTTCCTCGACCAGGCGCTCGAACGGCACCTCCTGGTTGGCGAACGCCGCCAGACTCGTCTCGCGTACCCGCGCGAGGATCTCGCCGAAGGTCGGGTCTCCGGACAGATCGGTACGCAGCACGAAGGTGTTGACGAAGTAGCCGACCAGATCGTCGAGATTCTCGTCGACGCGCCCGGCGAGGGCGGAGCCGATCGGGATGTCGGTGCCGGCGCCGAGCCGGGACAGCAGCGTGGCCAGCGCGCCGTGCAACACCATGAACAGGGTGACGCCCTCCGCGCGGGCGATCTCCATCAGGCGCGCGTGCGTCTCGGCCGAGATCCTGACCGGCACCGCGTGACCACGGTGACTCGCCGCCGCCGGACGGGGCCGGTCCGTCGGCAGCGGCAACTCCTCCGGCGCCCCGGCCAGGGCCTCCCGCCAGTGCGCCACCTGGGCGGAGACCAGGCTCTGTGGGTCGGCGATGTCGCCCAACAGCTCGCGCTGCCAGAGGGCGAAGTCGGCGTACTGCACCGGAAGCGGCGTCCAGGCCGGGGCGCGGCCCTCGCACCGCGTCGCGTACGCGATGGAGAAGTCCCGGGCCAGCGGCCCCCATGACCAGCCGTCGCCGGCGATGTGATGCACCACCACCACCAGCACCTGCTCCTCGGGGCCGGCCGTGATCAGCCACATTCGCACCGGGACGTCGGTCGACAGGTCAAACTCGTACGCCTCGGTCCGGGCCAGCGCGTCGGCGAACCCGTCCGTAGCGACCTCCACCACCGAGAACACCTCGGGCACCTCGTCGGGGTGCAGCACCCGCTGATACGGCTCGCCATCGACGGTCGAGAAGACCGTACGCAGTGTCTCGTGCCGGCCGACGACGTCCCGGATGGCCGCGGCGAGGGCCGTCCGGTCCACCTCGCCGGTAAGCCGTACCACCTTCGGGATGTTGTACGTCGAACTGCGCCCTTCGAGCTGGGCGATGAACCACAGCCGGCGCTGACCGTAGGAGACCGGCACCCGCTCCGGACGGACCCGGGCCACCAGCGGCGCCCTGGCCTCGTCCGCCTCGGTCAGCCGGGAGAGCAGGCCGGCGGGGGTCGGTGACTCGAACAGCACCCGGATCTCGACCTCGACGCCGAGCAACGCCCGGATCCGGCTGATCAGGCGTACCGCCAGCAGCGAGTGCCCGCCGAAGGCGAAGAAGTCGTCGTCGGGCCCGACCGCCGGCAGACCGAGCACGTCGGCGAAGGCGACCCGGAGGATGTCCTCCCGGACGTCGGACGACGAGCGGCGGTGATCGGTCCCGGTGTGGTACTCGGGAGCTGGCAGGGCCCTGCGGTCCAGCTTGCCGTTGCTGGTCAGCGGCAGGGCGTCGAGCAGGACGAACGCCACCGGCACCATGTGGCCGGGCAGCCGAGCGGCGGTGAACCGTTGGATCGAGGCCGGCAGTTCCTCGGTGTCGGCGTCCTCGTCCGGCACCACGTACCCGACGAGCCGCTTGTCGCCGGGGACGTCCTCGCGGGCGATCACGGCCGCCTGGTCCACCCCGGGATGCGCCGCGAGCACGGCCCGGATCTCGCCGAGCTCAACCCGGTAGCCGCGGATCTTCACCTGTTCGTCGACGCGGCCGAGGAAGACCAGCTGCCCGTCACCGGTCCACCGCACCCGGTCGCCGGTACGGTACATCCGCTCCCCGGAACCGCCGTAGGGGCAGGCGAGGAATCGTTCGGCGGTGAGCGCCGGTCGCCGCAGGTATCCCCGCGCCAGGGCGGCACCGGCGAGGTAGAGCTCCCCGGCCACCCCGGCCGGCACCGGCCGGAGGGCGTCGTCGAGGACGTAGGCGCGGACGTTGTCGATCGGCGTGCCCATCGGCACCACGGCACCGCCGCCCAGCGGGGCGGTCAGTACGCCGATGGTGGTTTCCGTCGGCCCGTAGTGGTTGAACACCATTCGGTCGCCGGCCGCCGCGACCAGTTCGCGCACCCAGTCCGCGGCGGCGGCCTCGCCACCGAGCACCAGCGACCCGGTCGGGATCACGTCCTCGAACCGTCCCGCGGCCGTCAACGCCATCAGGTGCGACGGCACCGCCTTGACGTGGTCGATCCGGTGCTCGGCCAGGTACGCCGCCACCGCCACCGGGTCGGTCACCCTCTCCTCCGGCAGCACGTGCAACTGCCCACCTCGGGTCAGGCTCGCGAACAGCACCGTGTTGCCGAGGTCCGTCACCTGCGCCTGCAACAGGGCGTATCGCCCGCCCGAGGCGGCGAAACCGAGCCGGTCCGGCACCGACGCCACATAGTTGGCCAGCGCGCCGTGGGTAACCGCCACCCCCTTCGGCCGGCCGGTCGAACCCGACGTGTAGATGACGTACGCCAGGTGGCTCGGATGCCGGACCGGCTCCGGCCCGGTCGTCTCGGCCACCGCCAGGTGCGCGGCGGTCATCGCCCCGTCCACGGCGACGATGCGCACCTTGCCGGCGGGCATGTCGGCCACCAGTTCCTCGGTGGTCAGCAGCAGTACCGCCAGGCTGTCACGCAGGGCGTACGCGATCCGGTCGACGGGTTGCTCGGCGTCGACCGGCAGGTAGGCGGCGCCGGCCTTCCAGACGGCGAGGATCGCGGTGACCATCTCCAGCCCACGCGGCAGGGCCAGGGCGATCACCGATTCGGCGCCCACCCCCTGGGCCAGCAGGTAGTGGGCCAACCGGTTCGCCCGCACGTCCAGCTCGGCATAGCTGGTCGGCACGCCGTCGTCGACCACGGCGACCGCGTCCGGCGTCTCGCTGGCCCGTCGCTCGAACAGCGCCACGACGTGCGGTGCGGCGACGCCGGTCGCGGTGTCGTTCCACCCCTCCAGCAGGCGCCGGCGCTCGTCGTCGTCGAGCACCTCCACCTCGGTCAACGGCGACTCCGGGCCGCCGTCGAGTGCCACCTCCAGCGCCGTCACCAGGTTGTCCGTGGCGGTGCGCACCAGGCCACCGACCGCCCGTGGGTCGATCGGAGCCATCGCGTCCACGGCCAGCCCCATCCCGTCACCGTCGTCGTCGACCGCGACCGTCAGGGGATAGTTGTTGCGCGGCCGGATCATCAGCAACTCGACCCCGTCCGCCCGGGTGTCCGGATTCTCGTCCGTGCCCTGCGGCGCCGGTCGACCGGAGTTGTGCCGGTAGTTGAACAGCGCCGTGAACAACGGGGTGTCCGCCGCGACGCCGCTGGCCCGCTGCGCCACCGCCAACGGCGCGTGTTCGTGTTCGAGCAGCCGCGCCAGCTGCGCACGCATCGCGGTGACCGCGGCGAGCACACCCGTCCCGCCCTCCTCGCCCTGCGTCCGGGCCCGTACCGGGAGGGTGTTCATGAACAGGCCGAGGGCCCGGTCGGCACCCGAGCCGGCGTTCATCCTGCCGAACAGCACCGTCCCGAACACGACGTCGGACCGGCCGCTGACCACGGCCAACGTACGTGCCCAGGCCACGTGCAGCAGCGTCGCCGGGCTCGTCCCCAACCGGCGAGCCACGTCGCGTACCCGCGCTTCCAACTCCGGGCTGAACCGGACGATGGCCTGGTCCAGGTCGGTACCGTCGCCGTGCACGTCCACCAGACCGAACGGCGTGGTGGGCTCGGTCACATCCGCCAGCAGCTCGGTGAAGAACCGTTCGTGCTCGGACCGGGGCATCCCGCCCCGGGCGTGCGCCACCAGTTCCCGGAACGGCAGCGGCGGCGGCAGTTGCGCACCACGCCCGGACAGGAAGGCGCGCACCTCCTCGTACACGGCTTCCAGCGTCGTGTGGTCCTGCACCATGTGATGCGCACGGACCAGCACCAGCCACCGGTCGCCATCCGGCTCCGGCGCGACATGCACGTCGAGCAGGGGTGCCCGGCCCAGATCCATGGGCGTGGCACTGAGTGCCAGCAACTGGTCGACCGGGGCGCCGCCGTCGCGGTCCAGCACCACCTCCGTCACCGGCAGCACCGCCCGGCGCCACACCACCTGCACCGGCTCGCGTACGCCGTGCCACACCACCGAGGTCCGGTAGATGTCGTGCCGGTCCACCACCTGCTGGAGCGCTGCCACGAAGGCGTCCACCAGCTCCCGCGAGTCGATCATCAACACGGTCGGCGCCGCGTAGGTGTCCCGCCCCTCACCGGCCAACAGGTGGTGGAAGAGCAGACCCTCCTGCAACGGCGCGAGGGGGTAGATGTCCGCGACGTTCGCCGCGCCCCCGTCGACCCCGTCGACGATCCGGGAGATCTCGTCCGCGTCCAATTCCACCAGGGACAACATCGCGGGCGTGAGATGCCCGGCGTCGGCCGGGATGGCGTTGGCCGGCACCACCATGCCGGTGGTGCCCGCGGTGGCCGCCAACCCCGCCGGGGTCGGCGTCTCGAACAACGCCCGGACGGACACCGACAACCCACGCGCCCGCAACCGCTCCACCAACGACACGGCCAGCAGGGAGTGGCCGCCCATCCGGAAGAAGTCGTCGTGCACACCTACGAGCGGCAGCCCGAGGATCTTCGCGAACTCCTCGCAGAGGATCTCCTCCCGCACCGTGGACGGGCCCCGGCCCGTGCCCGCCGGGTACTCCGGGGCCGGCAGCGCCCTGCGGTCGAGTTTGCCGTTGCTGGCCAGCGGCAGGTCGTCGAGCACAACGACCACGGACGGCACCAGGTAGTCCGGCAGCCGGTTCGCGACGAACTGCCGTACCGATGTGGGTAACCCGGCGTCGGCCGGGCCCGCGGCCTCGTCCGCGACGACGTAGGCCACCAGGCGGACGTTGCCGGGAGCGTCCTCGCGGGCGACGACGGCCGCCCTGGCCACCGACGGATGCTCCGCGACCACGGCCTGCACCTCACCGGGCTCGATCCGGTAGCCGCGGATCTTCACCTGCTCGTCGGTACGGCCCAGGTACTCCAACTGCCCGGCGGCGTTCCAGCGCACCACGTCCCCGGTCCGGTACATCCGCTCGCCGGTGCCGCCGTAGGGACACGCCACGAACCGCTCCGCGGTCAGCCGCGCCCGCCGCACATACCCCCGCGCCAGCTGCGCCCCGGCGATGTACAGCTCCCCGGCCACCCCCACCGGCACCGGCGACAACTGCCCGTCCAGCACGTACAGCCGGGTGTTCGCGACCGGCCGCCCGATGGGCACCGAGGCACCCACCCCGTCACCGGCCGCGACCTCGAACACGCAGCAGCCCACCACGGTCTCCGTCGGCCCGTACTCGTTGACCACCACCGACTCCGGCGCCCGCGCCAGCCACGCCTCCACGTCGGCGCCGGCCAGGGCCTCACCGCCGACCACCCACCGGCGCGCCGCACCGGCGGCCTCCCGGTCGTCGAGCGCCTGCCCCAGCATCGGCAGGTGAGCCGGTACCACCTTCGCCAGCCCGAAGCCGCCGGACCGACGGACCAGCTCGGCCAGCCCGTCAACCCCGCCGACCGCGCTGGCCCACACCGCCGAGCCCGACGCCAACGGCACCACCAGACTCGTCACCGTCAGGTCGAAGGCCAACGAGGAGTGCAACGGCGCCGCACCACCATCGGCCGCGCCGTACGCTTCCACCGCCCACGTCACGTAGTTGGTCAAGCCGCCGTGCGTGACCGCCACCCCCTTCGGCCGGCCGGTCGACCCCGACGTGTAGATCACGTACGCCGGGTGGGCCGCCGCCACGGCGGCGTGGCGGTCCGCGTCCGTCAGGTCGGCGGGGCTGCGCCCGGCCAGCTCGTCGCGCACCGCCGGATCGTCCAGCGCGGTCAGCGCCACCCCGGCCTCCGCGCCGATGCCGGCAAGCCGGTCCCGGCCGCCGCTGTCCGTCAGCAGAGCCGCGACCCGCGCGTCGGTGAGCATGAACCCGATCCGCTCCGCCGGATGGTCCGGATCCATCGGCAGGTACGCGCCCCCCGCCTTCCACACCGCCAACACCGCCACCACGACGTCCACGCCGCGCGGCAGGCACACTCCGACCACCGACTCCGGGCCGATGCCACGGTCCACCAGCAGGCGCGCCAACCGGTTCGCCCGCGCGTCCACCTCGGCGTACGTCAGCTCGACCCCGTCGGCCACCACCGCTGCCGCGTCCGGGGTCCGTCCGGCCCATCCTTCGAACAGTTCGACGGCCGTCACCTCCCCAACCGGGGAAGCGGTGTCGTTCCACTCGGTCAGCACCCGGTGCCGCTCGGCGGAGCCGAGCACCTCGACCCTGTTCAGCGGCAGGTCCGGTGACCCGTCCGAGGCCGCCTCCAGGGCCGACACCAGGGCCGCCACCGTGGTGCGCATGAGCTGCCCGACAGCGTCCGGATCGATCGGGGCGACAGCGTCCACCGCGAAGCCGATCCGGTCGCCGTCGTCGTCGACCGAGACGATCAGCGGGTAGTTGGTGCGTTCCGAGGAGGAGACCAGCCGGATGCCGGCCAGTTCCTCCGACGTGTCCTCGGCGGATGGTTGACCGGAGTTGTGCCGGTAGTTGAACAAGCTGGTGAACAGCGGCGAGTCGGCGTCCACCCCGGACGCCCGCTGCGCCGCGGCCAACGGTGCGTGCTCGTGCTCCAACAGCTCCGCGAGCTGGGCCCGCATCCCGCCGACGGCCGCCACCACGCCGTCGTTGTCGACCCGTACCCGCACGGGCAGCGTGTTGATGAACGGACCCGGGATCCGGTCCGATCCGGTGCCGGCGTTCAGTCGTCCGAACAACACCGTGCCGAACACCACGTCCGTCCGGCCGGACAACGTGGCGAGCAGCCGCGCCCACGCGACGTGCAGCACCGTCGCGGGGCTCGTACCGAGCCGCCGGGCGACCGTCCGGAGCCGGTCGGTCAACCCGGACGCGAGCTGCGTCCCGCCGCGTACCACCCCGGCGCCGTCACCGTGTACGTCCGCCACCCCGTACGGCACCGTGGGCTCGGTGACGTCCCCGAGCAGTTGCTCGAAGTAACCGTCGTGCTCGCGGCTCTCGACCTCGCCTCTGGCCTGGGCCACGAAGTCGCGGAACGGAAGCGGTCGGGCCAGGCGGTCACCCCGTCCGGACAGGAACGCCCGCACCTCGTCGAGGAGCACATCCAGCCCCAGGTGGTCCTGCACCAGGTGATGCACCCGCACCACCGCCAGCCATTCGTCGCCGTCCGGCAGCGCCGCGACGTGCACGTCCAGTAACGGCGCCCGGGTGACGTCCATCGACACGCCGGCGGCGTCGACCAGGGCGGTAACCGGGTCGGCAGTGGTCCGCTCCAGCGCGATCTCGACCACGGGCAGCGTCGCTCGGCGCCACACCACCTGCACCGGCGCGGAAAGCCGCTCCCAGAAGATCGCGGTGCGGTAGACGTCGTGCCGGTCGATCACCCGCTGGAGCGCGCCCAGGAACCGGTCGAGCAGGTCCCGGGTGTCGAACCGCACCACGGTCGGCAGCAGGTACGCGTCCCGGCCCCCCTCGGCCAGCAGGTGGTGGAAGAGGATGCCCTCCTGCAACGGCGCGAGCGGGTAGATGTCGGCGACGTTCGCCGCGCCGCCGTCGACCGTGTCCACCACCCGAGCCAGCTCGTCCGCCGTCAGGCGTACCAGGGGCAGCATCTCCGGCGTGATCTCCTGGGCATCCGCCGGGATCACGTTCGGCGGCACCTCGACGGTCCGGGCACCCGCCGCCACGGAGAGCCCCGCCGGCGTGGGGGTCTGGAACAACGCCCGTACCGATACCGACACGCCCCGTTGGCGTAGCCATTCGACCAGCCGTACGACCAGCAGCGAGTGACCACCCAGAGCGAAGAAATCATCGTCGACGCCCACACTCTCCACACCCAACACCACCGCGAAACCCGCACACAACAACTCCTCACGAGCATTCAACGGCCCCCGCCCCACACCAGCACCCACCCCAAAATCCGGCACCGGCAACGCCCGCCGATCCAACTTCCCCACCGCAGACAACGGCAACCCATCAAGCACCACCACCGCCGCCGGCACCATATGACCCGGCAACACCCCAGACACAAACGCCCGCACCGCAGAAGACAAAACCCCACCATCCACACCCGCCACCGGCACCACATACGCAACCAACCGCTTATCACCCGAAGCGTCCTCCGAAACAACCACCGCCACCTCAGCCACATCCGGATGCCCCGCAACAGCCGCCTCCACCTCACCCAACTCAATCCGAAAACCACGAACCTTCACCTGATCATCAGCACGACCCACAAACTCCACCAACCCATCAACACCCCACCGCACCAAATCACCCGTCCGATACATCCGCCCCCCACACTCAAACGGATTAGCCACAAACCGCTCACCCGTCAACCCCGCCCGACCCAAATAACCCCGCGCCAACCCCACACCCGACAAATAAAACTCACCAACCACACCCACCGGCACCGGACACAACCCAGAATCCAAAACATACACACGAGCATTACTCACCGGCCGACCAATCGGCGGCACACCCCCAACCACCCCATCCGCAAACCACTCCGTCGAATACACCGTCGCCTCAGTCGGCCCATAAATATTCGCCACCCGCACACCCGGCAACGCCAACCGCACCTCACCCAACACCCGACCCGACAACGCCTCACCAGCCAACACCACCACACCCACCCGAGCACCCACCCCACCACCCAACACCCGCACCAACGCCGACGGCACCGCACACACCAAACTCACATCCCAATCCCGACCCCCATCCGCCAACACCAACAAATCAGCCACCACCTCCACACAACCCCCACACACCAACGGCCCAAACAACTCAAACACCGACACATCAAAACTCAACGACGTCGACGCCAACACCCGCGAAAAACCCCCACCACCAAACCGCTCCACCGCCCACCCCAACAAATCCACCACCGACCGATGCTCCACCACCACACCCTTCGGCCGACCCGTCGACCCCGACGTAAACATCACATACGCCGGATGCTCCCCCCGCAAAACCGAACAACCAACAAACCCACCACCAACCACCCGGTCATCCACCGACACCCGAGCCACCCCCCGAGGCAACACCCCCCCAACCACCGACGACGTCACCACCGCCACCGGCGCCGCATCAGCCACCATCAACGCCACCCGCTCCACCGGATAACCAGGATCAATCGGCAAATACGCCCCACCCGCCTTCAACACACCCAACAAAGCAACCAACAAATCCACACCACGCGGCAAACACACCCCCACCACCGACTCCGGACCCACACCACCCGCCACCAAAAACCCCGCCAACCCAGACGACCGCGCATCCAACTCCGCATACGTCAACGCCACACCACCACACACCACCGCAACAGCTCCCGGCGTCCGCGCCACCTGCGCCGCAAACAACTCCGGCAACGTCTCACCCACCCGCGCCACCGACGCACCATTCCACTCCACCAACAACCGACGCCGCTCCACCTCCCCCAACACATCCACCGCACCCAACCGCAACCCCGGACCCGCCGACACGGCCCGCAGCACCCGGACGAACCGGTCGGCGATCAGCCGGGCCGAGGCCGCCTCGAACAGGTCGGCGGCCACGATGACCGCGCCCCTCAGTCCGGCCGGTGCACCGGCGTCGAGCACCTCCTCCAGGGCGAACTCCAGGTCGAACTTTGCCGCCGGGGTGCCCGGCGTGCCCCCCTCCACCGACAGGCCGGACAGGTCGGGCGCCATGCCCTGCACGTCGCCGACGGCGAGGTTGTTGACCGTCAGAAGGACCTGGAACAGTGGGTGGCGCGACAGCGAGCGGGTCGGAGCCAAATCCTCGACGAGCCGTTCGAACGGCACGTCCTGGTGCTCGAACGCCTCCCAGGTGGACCGACGGACCCGGGCCAGCAGCTCGGTGAAGGTGGGCTCGCCGGACAGGTCGGTGCGCAGAACCAGGGTGTTGACGAAGAACCCGACGAGGTCGTCAAGGGCGACGTCGGTGCGCCCGGCGACCGGGGTGCCGATAGTGATGTCGGTGCCGGCGCCGAGCTTCGACAGTAGGACGCCCAGCGCCGCCTGCACGACCATGAACACGGTCACGCCCTCGACCCGGGCGAGTTCGACCAGCCGGGCGTGCACCTCGGCCGGCACCGCCAACGGTACGGAGTGGCCTTGGTGCCCGGCTACCGGCGGCCGGGGCCGGTCGAACGGCAGCGTCAGTTCCTCCGGCGCACCGTCGAGGGTCCGCCGCCAGTAGCCGATCTGCTGAGAGAGAACACTCTCCGGGTCGTTCTCGTCGCCGAGCAGCTCGCGCTGCCACAGGGCATAGTCGGCGTACTGCACCGGCAGCGGCGCCCAGTCGGGGGCGCGTCCGGCACGACGCGCCTCGTACGCCGTGGACACGTCCCGGATCAGCGGCCCGACCGACCAGCCGTCGGACGCGATGTGGTGCAGCACCACGACCAGGACATGCTCGTCCGGGGCCACGGCGAACAGCCAGGCTCGGATCGGCGCCTCGCCCGCCAGGTCGAAGACGTGGCCGGTCGCGGTCGCCACCGCGGCGTCCAGCCCGTCCGGTGTGGTGGGCACGACGGTGAGGTCCCAGCCCAACTCGTCGATGCCCAGGATCCGCTGGTACGGCTCGCCGTCGCTGACACTCAGGAGGGTCCGCAGCACCTCGTGCCGGTCGAGGGTGTCGCGCAGCGCCTGGCGCAACGCGGCGGGGTTCAGCTCGCCGTGCAGCCGCAACACCAGCGGAGGAATGTTGTAGAGGGTGCTGGGACCTTCGAGCTGTTCGATGAACCAGAGTCGGCGCTGGGCGAACGACAACGGAATCATCAGTTTCCTCCTAGCGATGCAGCGGCCGTCCGGCCGGCACGACTGATCAAGCACCCGTCGACGGACGCCGGATGTTCCTTGACTGGTAGCGAACGATCACGCTGACGGCTGGTCGTGCAACCCGCGCCTTCCGCTGCGATGTGCGGCCCGAAGCCACATATGGCGGTGCCTACTATGGCCCACCCCGGATATTTGATCCATCGTTCGCGGCGCGGCCCGTTTCCGTTGCGTCGACGCCGTCCAAGTGCCGTGGGATCACAGTTGAACGACGGCCGTGCTCTCCACCGCCGCAGTGGGTCAACCATCGCCGGCAACCGACGACGTCGTGTTGTCCTTCCTCCGGCTTACCCTCAGGATTGCCGTGCGCGCGTGTCCCCGCACCATCCAGAAGATCGTTGTCGTCCGGCGTTTTCCGCGTCGCCCGAGCACAGTCCGGGGTTGGCGCCGGACCGGGTCTCCGCGCGTTTCCGGCCGCCCTTATAACGGCCGTGGCCGGTTCGAGTCAAGAGCGAGGAAGCCTGATGGACAACGCTATTGCACCGGTCCCGCCGACGTCCCGCGGAACAGATGTGCATCGGGTGACGCCGCTTTCCGCCGCACAGCGGGCGCTGTGGGAACGGACGGCGCCGGACCGGCACGCCTCGGACCTGACGATGCCGGTGGTGCTCCGACTCATCGGCGAACTGGACCCGGACGTTCTCGCCGCCCGGCTCGGTCGGCTGATCGACCGGCACGAGGCACTGCGGGTACGCATCGTCGACGACGGTGAGTCGGCGCAGATCGTCACCGACGGGTGGACCGTACCGGTGCAGGACCGACCGCCCGGAGAGGGAGTCGAGGCGACGATCGCCCGGGTGCTGCGGGAGGAGACCGCCCGTACCTTCGACCTGACCGCCGGCCCACTGTTCGCGCCCCGGATCGTCCGGCTGGCGCCCGACGACCACGTCCTGGTCCTGACGGCGCACCAACTGGCGGCCGACACCGGCTCGGTGCGAATCATTGGCGACGAACTGAGCACGGACCCGGTCGCCCCGCCGACCTCGTTCCTCGATACGGTGGCGGCCCGCCGGCGGTGGCTGGCCGGCGACGGCGCGACTGCGCGACGCCGGTACTGGCGGGACACCCTGAGCAGTGCGCCACACCTGCTGGAGCTGCCGTTGGACCGGCCCCGCCCGGCGGTGGCCGGCGGCGCGACCTCTCAGGTGGTGTACCGGTTCTTCGGCCGGGCCGAGCTGAGCCAACTGGCACAGTCCTGCGCCGCCGACCTGTTCGCCGTGCTCAGCGCCGGCGTACAGAGCCTGCTCGCGCGACTGTCCGGCATGGACGACTTCGTGCTCGGCACGCTCCCCGCAACCTCCGAGGTCGTCGGACGGCTCGCGGAGCCGCTGCCGCTGCGCTGCGACCTGTCGGACAACCCGACGGTCGCCGAGGCCGTCGCCCGCGCCCACCGGGTGCATCGGGACGCGGTCGCGCAGGCCGATCTCCCGTTCGCCGAGATCGTCGAGCTGACCGGGGCCGGGTCCGGTGGCGGCCACCACCCGTTGTTGCAGTCGCTGGTGACGCTACAGGAGCCGGTCGCGGCGGCGTTCGCCCTGCCGGGGGTCGCGGTGCAGCGGCTGCACACCGATCCGCCGCGCTCGGCGTTCGACCTCACGTTCGACTTCACGGTGCAGGACACGGCGATCGAACTCTGTCTCGGCTACTCGTCCGCCCTCTGGGACAGCACCACCGTACAGCGGCTGGCCCGCTACCTGTCGACGCTGCTGGAGGGCATGGCCGCCGACCCGGACCGGCCGCTGGGCGCGGTGCCGATGGTGGCACCGGGCCAGAACTGCGTGCTGGGCACCGTCCGGGTGGACGGAGACGACCCCACCCTGCTGCACGAACTGGTGCTGGCGCAGTCCGTCGCGACGCCGGAGGCGGTGGCCGTCCAGTTCGGCGACCGGTCCGTCTCGTACCGGCAGTTGGTCACCTGGGCGGATCTGCTGTCCCGGCGGCTCACCGAGGTCGGCGTCGGACCGGAGTCCCGGGTCGGTGTCTGTCTGGACCGATCGGTGGAGCTGGTGGTGGCGCTGCTCGGCGTGCTGATGGCCGGCGGAGCGTACGTGCCGTTGGACCCGCTGTACCCGGTGGAACGGCTGGCCTTCATGGCCGGGGACGCCGCGCTGGCCGCGGTCCTGACCACCGAGGAACTACGACCGCTGGTGGCCGGAACCGGCACACCGGCCCTTGAGGTGACCACCCCGGAGACGCCACCTACGGCATCGCTGCCAACGGCGCGGGCGGGGATCTCGGCGGACAACGTCGCCTACGTCATCTACACCTCCGGCTCCACCGGCCTACCCAAGGGCGTCGCGGTGACGCACCGCAACCTGGTCAACCACATGCACTGGATCGTCGGCCGATTCGGTATCCGACCCGACGAGCGGGTGCTGCAACGTACGTCGTTCAGCTTCGACGGCTCGGTCTGGGAGTTCTGGATGCCCCTGACAACGGGCGGCACCCTGGTGGTCCTCGAACCGGACCGGCATGCGGACATCGGTTACCTGGTCGAGCACATGGAACGGCACCGGGTCAGCACGGCGCAGCTCGCACCGCACCTGCTGTCGCTCTTCCTGGACCAGGACCTCGAATCCCGGATACCGACGCTGCGGAACATCTTCACCGGCGGCGAGCAGCTGGCCGCCGACGTGCCGCCCCGGGCCGCCGCGTTCGGGCCCCGGCTGCACAACCTGTACGGCCCGACCGAGGTCACCATGAACGCAGCCGCCTGGACGACCCGGCGCGAGGAGATGCCGCCGGTGCCGATCGGCGTACCGGTCGACAACGCGTTCCTCTGCGTGGTGGACCGCCACGGAGCGCTGGTACCGACCGGGGCCGTCGGCGAACTGTTCGTCGGCGGTGCCGGCGTCTCGCGCGGCTATCTGGGCCGGCCGGGCCTGACCGCGTCCCGGTTCGTCGCGGACCCGTTCTCGGGTCTGCCCGGTCGGCGGCTCTACCGCACCGGTGACCGGGTGCGGCGGCGCTCCACCGGCGAGTTGGAGTTCCTCGGCCGAGTGGACGACCAGGTGAAGGTCCGGGGTTTCCGGGTCGAGTTGGGCGAGGTCGAGTCCACCGTACGGGCCAGCCCGGACGTGGCCGAGGCCGTCGTGGTCGCCGTCGGCGAAGGGGAGGCCGCCCGGCTGGTGGCGTACGTCGTACCTGCCCGGTAACGCGCTGCCCGCGTCCTCCGGTGGTCCCGCCAGGCGGCGGGGCCACCGGTTTTCTGTTCGGTGGCCCCCGCCGATTTCTCCTGCCCGGGTGGCTGTCGCCAACGCCGGAGCGCGACCGATCAGGCCCGAGGTTCACCGCGCATCGGGCGCAGGGCCGGGCGGCTGGACGGTGTGTCGCCGAGCCGGCCGGCGAGTTCGCCGACGGTCGGCGCGTCGAGCAGGACGGGCAGCGCGAGGTCGACATTCAGCTCCGCCCGTACCCGACTGACCAGCCGTACGGCCAGCAGGGAGTGCCCGCCGAGGGCGAAGAAGTCGTCGTCGACGCCCACGGCCTCCAGGCCCAGGACATCGGCAAAGATCGCACAGAGCAGCTCCTCGCGGGCATTGGCCGGGCCACGACCGGAGCTGGCCTGGACCTGCGGGTCGGGCAGAGCCTTACGGTCGAGCTTGCCGTTGGCGGTGACCGGCAGGGCGTCGAGCACCACCACGGCGGCGGGCACCATGTACTCCGGCAACCGCCGGCTCACGTGTTCCCGGACACCGGTACCGTCGCCGCCGACAACGTAGGCGACCAGCCGGTCGTCGCGGACCACGACGGCGGCACGGGTCACGTCCGGGTGTGCGGCCACGGCCGCCTGCACCTCACCCAGCTCGATCCGGAACCCACGCAGCTTCACCTGCTCATCCGTACGGCCCAGATAGTCGAGCTGGCCGTCGGGGGTCCAGCGGACCAGGTCACCGGTGCGATACAACCGCCCACCCGGCTCGAACGGATTGGCAACGAACCGCTCACCAGTCAACCCGGCCCGGTTCACATAACCGCGAGCGAGCTGCACGCCAGCGAGATACAACTCCCCCGCCACACCCGGCGGCACCGGCTGCAAGCTGTGGTCGAGCACATAGGTACGGGTGTTCGCGACCGGCGACCCGATCGTCACCAACCCACCCGACTCGCACCGGGCAGCGGTAACGTCAACCGACGCCTCGGTCGGCCCGTACAGGTTATGCAGTTCGACATCCGGAAGCGCGGCCAGGAACCGGTCCTGCACAGTGGCCGGCAGCGCCTCACCCGAACAGATCACCCGCACCAGACCGGTGCAGGACTCCGCCACCGGCAGGAACGCCTCCAACATCGACGGCACAAAATGCACCGTCGACACCCGCTCAGCGTCAATCAACTCCGCCAGATAAGCCGGATCACGATGACCCCCCGGACGCGCCACCACCAAAGTCGCGCCCTCCAACAACGGCCAGAAAAACTCCCACACCGACACATCGAACGTGAACGGCGTCTTCTGCACCACCCGATCCGCAGCCGAGAGTCCAAACCGGTCCTGCATCCACCGCAACCGGTTCACAATCCCCGCATGAGAAACAACCACACCCTTCGGCCGACCCGACGACCCCGACGTAAACAACACATACGCCGGATGATCCGCACGCAAACCCACCGACGTCTCCGGCACCGGACCATCGAGACCGGTGATCGAATCCAGAACCACGACCGGACGGGCATCCTCCACCAACAACGCCACCCGCTCCACCGGATACGACGGATCGATCGGCAAATACGCCCCACCCGCCTTCAACACACCCAACAACGCCACCACCAAATCGACACCACGATCCAGCCGCACCCCGACTATCGACTCCGGACCCACACCCGCAGCCCGCAAATACCGAGCGACCTTCTCCGCCCGCGCGTCCACTTCGGCATACGTGAACTGCTCGCCCTCGAACACCACCGCCACCGCACCCGGCGACACAGCCACCCGCCCCGCGAACAACTCCGGCAACGTCCCACCAACCGGATACGACACCGCCGTGTCATTCCACTCCACCAGCAGCCGGGAACGCTCGTCCGTGTCCAGGACGTCAATCGAGCCGAGCAAGGGCTCAGCGGCGGTTTCCAGTGCGGCGACCAGGTTCTCGGTCGTGGTCGCCAGCAGGGCGCAGACCAGATCGGCGTCGATCGGCGCGACCACATCGACGGCGAACGCCAGGCGCTCGCCGGCATCGTCGACGGAAACCGTCAGCGGGTAGTTGGTGTGCTCCTGGGTGTAGGCCACGTGGATGCTGTCGTCATTCCCGACGGCCGACGCACCGATGAGGTCGGTGCCGGTACCGCGGTGGCGGTAGTTGAACAGTGAGGTGAACAGCGGCGCGTTCCCGGGCACGCCACTGGCCCGCTGCGCCACCGCAAGCGAGGCGTGCTCATGCTCAAGCAACCCGGCGAGCTGATCACGCATCGCCACCACCGCAGCCCGCACACCCACGCCCCCGGTACGCACCCGCACCGGCAGAGTATTGATGAACGGACCCGGCACCCGATCCGAACCCGCACCAGCATTCATCCGACCGAACAACACCGTCCCGAACACCACATCATCACGGCCCGACGCCACCGCCACCACACGCGCCCACGCCACATGCAGCACCGTCGCCGGGCTTACACCCAACCCCCGCGCCACCAACCGCAACCGATTCACCAACGCCCTGTCCAGGACAGTCCGTCGCCGCACCTGACCACTGCCATCACCACGCACATCCAGCACCCCGAACGGTGCCGTCGACTCATCAACATCAGAAAGCAAGGCCCCGAAATACCGCGCATGCTCCTCGGCCTCGATGCCCCCACGCGCCTGCGCCACGAACGTCCGGAACGGCAACGGCGCCGGCAACTCACCACCCCGACCCGCCAGGAACGCCCGCACCTCCTCCAGCAACACGTCAAGGCCCATGTGATCCTGCACCAGGTGATGCACCCGTACCAGGGCCAGACACTCCGGTCCGGCACCAGCACTGACGTGCACGTCCAACAACGGCGCCCGCCCGAGATCAAACGACCCGTCGACCGACGCCAACAACTCCTCCACACCGCGCGCCGACACCTCGGACACCGGCAACACCGCCCGCCGCCACACCACCTGCACCGGCTCCGACAACCCCTCCCACACGATCGCGGTACGGAAAATGTCGTGCCGATCAACCACCCGCTGCAAAGCACCCACAAACGCGTCAAAACCCCGCCGACTGTCGAACTCCAACACCGTCGGCAGCACATACGCATCCCGCCCACCATCCGCAAGCAGATGATGGAAAAGAATGCCCTCCTGCAACGGCGCCAACGGATAAATATCAGCAATATTCGCCGCACCACCATCAACGGTCGCAGCCACCCGATCAATCTGCTCAGCCGTCAACCCCACCAACGGCAACATCTCCGGAGTGACCTCCGATGCACCCGCCGGAATCCGGTTCGCCGGCACCTCCACCCGCGACTCCACACCCCCGGCAAGAGCAAGCCCAGCCGGCGTCGGAGACTGGAAAAACGCCCGCACCGGCACCACCACACCACGCTGACGCAACCACTCCACCAACCGCACCACCAACAACGAATGCCCACCCAGAACAAAGAAATCATCATCCACACCGACCGCTTCCAAGCCGAGGATCTCCGCGAACCCCGCACACAGCAGCTCCTCCCGCGCGTTCGCCGGGCCACGACCGGAACCAACCTGGATCTGCGGAGCCGGCAGGGCCCGGCGGTCCAGTTTGCCGTTGGCGGTCACCGGCAGCGCGTCGAGCACCACCACGGTCGGAACCATGTACGCCGGCAGCAGGTCGGCCACATGCGCCCGGACCAGCTCGGGCAGCCGGTCGTGATCGGTGTCCGGTACGGGCACCGTGTAGGCGACGATGCGAGGGTCGCCCGGAACGTCCTCGCGAGCGATCACCGCGGCCTGAAGCACGTCCGGATGAGTGGTGACGACCGCGTGCACCTCCCCAAGCTCGATCCGGAAGCCGCGGATCTTCACCTGCTCGTCGGTGCGGCCCACGTACTTGAGTTGCCCGTCCCGAGTCCAGCGGACCAGGTCGCCCGTGCGGTACATCCGCTGCCCCGACCCGTCGTGCGGACAGGCCACGAAACGCTCGGCGGTCAGCCCGGCCCGGTTCACGTAACCCCGCGCCACCTGCACACCGGCCAGATACAGTTCCCCGGCCACACCCGGCGGCACCGGCTGCAAGCTGTGGTCGAGCACATAGGTGCGGGTGTTCGCGATCGGCGCACCGATCGTCACGAGCGCACCCGACTCGCACCGGGCGGCGGTAACGTCGACCGATGCCTCGGTTGGCCCGTACAGGTTATGCAGTTCGACATCGGGAAGCGCGGCCAGGAACCGATCCTGCACACCCTGCGGCAGCGCCTCGCCCGAACAGATCACCCGGGTAAGGCCGGTGCAGGACTCCGCCACCGGCAGGAACGCCTCCAACATCGACGGCACAAAATGCACCGTCGACACCCGTTGGGTATCAATAAGCTCGGCCAGATAGCCCGGATCACGATGGCCCCCCGGACGCGCCACCACCAAAGTCGCGCCCTCCAACAACGGCCAGAAGAACTCCCACACCGACACATCGAACGTGAACGGCGTCTTCTGCACCACCCGATCCGCAGCCGACAACCCGAACCGGTCCTGCATCCACCGCAACCGGTTCACAATCCCCGCATGCGAAACAACCACACCCTTCGGACGACCCGACGACCCCGACGTGAACAACACATACGCCGGATGATCCGGACGCGGACGCGCACGCACCGGCGGCGCCGACGACGACGTCTCGTCGACCGCGACCCGGGCCACCCCCAACGGCAGCACCGACGCGCACTCCGGCGAGGTCACCACCGCCACCGGCAAAGCGTCAGCCAACATCACCGCCACCCGCTCCACCGGATACTCGGGATCAACCGGCAAATACGCCCCACCCGCCTTCAGCACACCCAACAACGCCACCACCAGATCAGCACCACGCGGCAGACACACCCCCACCACCGACTCCGGACCCACACCACGCCCCACCAACACCCGCGCCAACCGCTCCGCCCGCGCATCCACCTCCGCATACGTCAACGACTCACCCTCGAAGACCACCGCCACCGCCGCCGGCGACGCCACCACCCGCGCGGCGAACAACGAAACCAGCGTGTCGCCCGCCGGATACACCACCGACGTGTCGTTCCAGTCGATCAGGACCCGGGCGCGTTCCTCGGCGTCCAGCATCTGGACCGTGCTCACCGGCGCCGACGGGTCGGCCAACAGCTCCGTCAGCACCCGCGTGAACCGCTCGCCGAGGTCGCATACCGAGGTCGGGTCGAACAGGTCGGCGGCGCCGACGATCGAACCGTGCAGGCCGGCGGCGGCGCCCGTGGCGTCGTACGACTCCTGAACGGTGAAATGGAGATCGAATTTCGCGGTCGGTGCCCCGGCGGGGGTCACCCGATCGGTGTCGACGTCGGTCAGTTCGAGTACCGCCGCCGCCTGATTCTGCACCGTCAACATCACCTGAAACAACGGATGCCGCGCCAACGACCGCACCGGCGACAACTCCTCCACCAACCGCTCAAACGGCACATCCTGCCGCTCAAACGCCGCCAAATTCGACTCCCGCACCCGCCCCAACAACTCCACAAACGACGGATCCCCCGACACATCACCCCGCAACACCAACGTATTAACAAAAAACCCCACCAAATCATCCAACGCCTCATCCACCCGACCCGCCACCGCCGTACCGATCGGCACATCCACCCCCGCACCCATTCGCGACAACAACACCACCAACGCACCCTGAACCACCATCGCCACCGTCACACCCTGCACCCGAGCAAGCCCCACCACCGCCGCGTGAACCTCAGCCGACACCACCAACGACACCCCATGACCCCGAAAACTCGGCACCACCGGACGCAACCGATCCACCGGCAAACCCAACTGCTCCGGCAACCCAGCCAAAGCCTCCCGCCAAAAACCCAACTGCCGCGACAACACACTCCCCGGATCCGACTCCACACCCAACAACTCCCGCTGCCACACCGCAAAATCCGCATACTGCACCCGCAACGGCAACCACCCCGGCACCCCACCGGCCACCCGCGCCGCATACGCCACCGAAAGATCCCGCGCCAACGGCACCAACGACCACCCATCAGCCGCCACATGATGCACCACCACCACCAACACCGACCCACCAAACAACCACGCCCGCAACGGCACCTCAACCGACAAATCAAACGGACGACCAATTACCTCCGACAACTCCCCCACCGGACCATCGACAACCCCCAACCGCCAATCCAACTCCCCCACCGGAACAACCCGCTGAAACGGCTCACCATCAACCACCGGAAACACCGTACGCAACACCTCATGCCGACCCAACACATCCCGCAACGCCAACTCCAACGCCAACACGTCCACCCCATCCAGCCGCAACACAAACGGCATGTGATAGACCCCGGACGACCCCTCCAACTGATTCACAAACCACAACCGACGCTGCGCGAACGACAAACCCACCCGCGACCCACGCACCACCGGCACCACCACCGGACGCGCGACCGCCACCGACGACAACCGCACCGCCAACCGCCCCGGCGTCGACGCCTCAAACAACACCCGCAACGACACCTCCACCCCCAACACCACCCGCACCCGACCAACCAACCGCACCGCCAACAACGAATGCCCACCCAACACAAAAAAATCGTCATCCACCCCCACCACATCCCGACCCAACACCTCAGCAAACACCACACACAACAACTCCTCACGCGGCGTCAACCCCACCCGACCCACACCACCACCAGCCTCAACCACCGGCACCGGCAACGCCTTACGATCGACCTTGCCGTTCGACGTCAACGGCAAACAATCCAACAACACCACCACCGACGGCACCATGTACTCCGGCAACCGCCCCGCCACAAACCCCCGCACACCCTCAACATCAAAACCCGCCCCACCCGCAACCACATACGCCACCAACCGCCGCTCACCCGGACTATCCTCACGCACCACCACACACACCTGCTCCACCCCCGGACACACCGCCACCACCGCCTGCACCTCACCCAACTCAATCCGAAACCCACGAATCTTCACCTGATCATCAACCCGACCCCCGAACACCAACTCACCATCCACCGTCCACCGCACCAAATCACCAGTCCGATACATCCGCTCACCAAACCCGAACGGACACGCCACAAACCGCTCCCCAGTCAACCCAGCACGCCCCACATAACCCCGCGCCAACTGCGACCCCGCGATATACAACTCACCCACCACACCCACCGGCACCGGCACCAACGCGGCATCCAGGACGAAGACGCGGGTGTTGGCCATCGGTCCACCGAGCGGCAGCGGGCCCGGACGCTGCGCGTCGATCGGGTGGATCGCCATGACGATCGTCGCTTCGGTGGGTCCGTACATGTGCATCAGCCGACGGCCCGGCGCCCATCGGGCGGCCAGGGCCGGGTCGACGACCTCGCCGCCGACGAACAGCACCCGCACGCCGGCGAGGTCGTCCGGATCGAGCACTCCGAGCAGCGAGGGCACCAGCGTCGCCGAGCGCGCGCCGGAGGCCGCGACGAGCGCCCGCAGCAGTTCGGGCTCGGCGCGCTCGGCCTCACTCGGCACGACCACCGTGCCGCCGCGGCTGAGCGGCACCGCGATGTCCATCACCGACATGTCGAAAGAGAACGACGCGTACTGGAGCATGGCCGTACCGTGCTCGATTTCGAGGTGGTCGGCGACGGCGGAGACGAAGTTCGCCAGCGCGTCGTGGTCGACCAGCACCCCCTTGGGGCGACCGGTCGAGCCGGAGGTGAAGATGACGTACGCCGCCCGGCCACCGCCCTCCGGCTCTGGCAGCGGCACGTCGTCAGCGCCGTCCGGCAGCGCGTCGACGAGGATCGGGTACGGGCCGGCGGGTACGGCACCGGCCGACGCCGACGTGGTGACGAAGGCCACCGGCCGGGCGTCATCGACCATGTACGCCACCCGGTCTGCCGGGGCGTCCGGGTCGATCGGCAGGTACGCGCCACCGGCTCGCCACACGGCCAGCAGCGCCACGATCATGTCGAATCCGCGCGGCAGGCGCAGCGCCACGATCGTCTCCGGCCCCGCGCCGTGTGCCACCAGCACCCGGGCCAGCCGGTCCACCCGGGCGGCAAGGTCGGCGTACGACAGGTTCGTCCCGCCGAAGTGGACCGCGGCGGCGGCCGGCGTGCGCGCGGCCTGAGCCGCGAACAGCGCCGGTACGGAGGTCGGATCGAATCGTGTCTCGGTGGCGTTCCAACCGGTGAGCACCTCGTGCCGCTCGGCCTCGTCGAGCAGGCTCACCTCGCGCAACCGGGTCCCCGGCTCGGCGCTGACCGTGGCCAGGACCCGCACGAACCGGTCGACGAGCCGCCGTACGGCGTCCGCCTCGAACAGGTCGGCGGACCCCCGCACGGCGCCGCGTACCCCGAGGGGCTCACCGGCCGGGTCGAACACCTCGCGCAGACTGAACTCCAGGTCGAACCGGATCGCCCGGGTGCCGGCGGATAGTCGGTCGACGTCGGTCTCGGCGATGTCCAGGCTCGCCTCGGCCTGATTCTGCACGTTCAGGGCCACCTGGAACAGCGGGTGCCGGGCCAGCGACCGGACCGGCGCGAGTTCCTCCACGAGCCGATCGAAGGGCACGTCCTGGTGCTCCAGGGCCGTCACGGCGGTGTCCCGGACGCGGGCGAGAAGCTCGGTGAAGGACGGGTCGCCGGACAGGTCGGTGCGCAGCAAGAGCGTGTTGACGAAGAAGCCGACCAGGTCATCGAGGGCCTCGTCGGTCCGGCCGGCGATCACCGAGCCGATAGGTACGTCGGTGCCGGCGCCCAAGCGGGACAGCAGGACGGCGAGGGCCGCCTGCACCACCATGGGCACGGTCACGCCCTCGGCTCGGGCGAGCGCCCGCAGCCGGGCGTGTACCTCGCCGGGCACGGTCAGGTCCGCGACGTGGCCCTCATAGCCGGCGATGGCGGGGCGCGGCCGGTCGACCGGCAGGTTCAGCTCTTCGGGTACGCCGGCAAGCTGGTCCCGCCAGTAGGCCAGCTGCCGGCCGGCGACGCTGTCCGGGTCGTCCGGATCGCCGAGCAGGGCCCGCTGCCACAACGCGTAGTCGGCGTACTGGACCGGCAGCGGGTGCCAGTCCGGCGCCCGACCGGCGCGGCGGGCGGCGTAGGCGGTGGACACGTCCCGGGCGAGCGGTTTCCAGGACCAGCCGTCGCCGGCGATGTGATGCACGATCACCACCAGCGTCTCCCGGTCGAACAGCCAGGCTCGGATCGGGATCTCCCGGGCGAGGTCGAACCGGTACCCGGTGGCGGCGGCGATCGCGTCCGGCTCGCCCGCGGCGAGCTGTAGCGACCAGTCCAGGTCCGCCGGGTCGACCACCCGCTGGTAGGGCTCATCGTCGGCGGTCGCGAACACCGTACGCAGGACCTCGTGCCGGGCGATCACGTCGCGCAGTGCCGCGTCCAACGCCGCCAGGTCCACCTGGCCGGACAGCCGCAGGACCACCGGCATGGTGTACGTCGCCGACGGGCCCTCAAGCTGGTTGATGAACCACAGGCGGCGCTGCGCGTACGACAGCGGCATCCGCTCCGGCCGTACCGACGCGCGGAGCGGAAGCCGGGCCCGGTCGGCGTCGGCCAGCCGGGCCGTGAGCGCGGCCGGCGTGGGCGCGTCGAAGACGGTACGCAGCCGGACGTCGGCGCGGAACACCGTCCGGATGCGGCTGATCAGGCGTACGGCGAGCAGGGAATGGCCGCCAAGGGCAAAGAAGTCGTCATCGGCGCCGACCCGGTCGAGGCCGAGTACGTCGGCGAACACGACGCAGAGCATTTCCGTGCGGGGGTCGATCGGACCGTGGCCCGGCCCGGCCGCCGCGCGCCGGTCCGGCTCGGGCAGTGCCCGGCGGTCCAGCTTGCCGTTGGAGGTCAGCGGCAGGGCGTCGAGCAGCACCACGGCCGAGGGCACCAGGTGGCCGGGCAGCCTCGCGGCGAGGAACTTCTGGATCGACGACAACAGCTCCTCGCGGTCGGCGTCCTCATCGGGTACGACGTAGCCGACCAGCCGATGCTCGCCGGGAGTGTCCTCACGGGCGATCACGACGGCGTGCTCCGCCCCGGGGTACGCGGCCAGCACGGCCTGGACCTCGCCCGGCTCCACCCGGAACCCGCGAATCTTGACCTGCTCATCAACCCGACCCAGGAACACCAACCGACCATCGGCCAACCGCCGCACCCGATCACCAGTGCGATACATCCGCCCACCCGTGTCGTACGGGCAGGCCACAAACCGCCCCGCCGTCAACCCCGGCCGACGCACGTAACCACGCGCCAACGCCGCACCCGCGACGTAAAGCTCCCCGGATACCCCAACCGGCACCGGCCGCAAACCAGCGTCCAGAACGTAGGTGCGCACATTCGCGATCGGCGTACCAATCGACACTGTGGCACCACCGTCGAGACGGGTCGTGGTGACACCGATCGTCGTCTCGGTCGGCCCGTAGTGGTTGAACACACCCCGATCCCCGGCGGCAGCGACCAGATCCCGGACCCACTCGACCGGCGCCGCCTCACCACCGAGCACGAGACTCCCAGCCGGGATGACGTCCTCCAGCCGACCAGCCGCACCAAGCGCCATCAAATGCGACGGCACCGCCTTGAGGTGATCGATCTCATGCTCGACCAGATATCCGCCCACGGCGGCCGGGTCGGTCACCGCGTCCTCCGGCAGCACGTGCAACTGCCCGCCACGAGCCAGACTCGCGAACAACACCGTATTACCCAGATCAGTCACCTGCGCCTGCAACAACGCATACCGGCCACCGTTTGCTGCGAAGCCGAGCCGGTCCGGCACCGAAGCCACGTAATTCGCCAACCCGCCCTGGGTGACCGCCACACCCTTCGGCTGGCCAGTGGAGCCGGACGTGTAAATGACATAGGCGAGGTTGTCCGGCCGGAGACCCCGATCGCCGAGCGGGTCGGCGGGCATCCCGTTGATCGCCGGGTCGTCCAGCGCCACCACCGGCACCGGCGACGCGTCGCACCGGCCGAGCACGAGCATTGCCCGACCGTCTTCCAGCGGGAACGCGATGCGGTCCGCCGGGTGGGCGGGGTCGACGGGCAGGTACGCCGCACCGGCCTTCCACACGGCCAGCAGTCCGACGATCAGGTCGGCTCCCCGGTCGAGGCAGAGCCCCACCACGGACTCCGGTCCCACTCCCCGGTCGACGAGCAGGCGGGCGAGCTGGTTGGCCCGGCGGTCGAGCTGTCCGTACGTGAGGGTGACGGTCTCGGAGACGACCGCCACCGCCTCCGGCGTCTGGGCGACCCACCGCTCGAACGACGCCAGCACCGGCTCGGCCGGTCCGTCGGTGCCGGTGTCGTTCCAATCGACAAGGATCCGCCGCCGGCCGATCTCGTCCAGCACCTCGATCGAGTCGAGCGGCAGTTCGCCGTCCGCCTCAAGAGCGGTCACCAGGTTCTCCGTGGCGGTATACAGCAGCAGGCCCACCTCACCGGCGTCAATGGGCGCTACCGCGTCGACGGTCAGTGCGACTGTGTCACCGGCGTCGTCGACCGAGACGTTCAGTGGATAGTTGGTGCGTTCGTGCGAGTAGACGATCCCGATGCCGTCGAAATCCGCCTGCGGTTCGGTCGGGCGCCCGGTGTGGCGGTAGTTGAACAGTGAGGTGAACAGCGGCGCGTTCCCGGACACGCCACTGGCCCCCTGGGCCACCGCAAGCGAGGCGTGTTCGTGTTCGAGCAGGCCGGCAAGCTGGTCGCGCATCGCGGCGACGGCGCCCCGCGCCGTGATCCGGCGCATGTCGACGCGCACCGGCAGGGTGTTGATGAACGGACCCGGCACCCGATCCGAACCCGCACCAGCATTCATCCGACCGAACAACACCGTCCCGAACACCACATCATCACGGCCCGACGCCACCGCCACCGTACGCGCCCACGCCACATGCAGCACCGTCGCCGGGCTTACACCCAACCCCCGCGCCACCAACCGCAACCGACCCACCAACACACCATCCAGGACAGTCCGCCGCCGCACCTGACCACTGCCATCACCACGCACATCCAACACACCGAACGGCGCCGTCGACTCATCAACATCGGAAAGCAAGGCCCCGAAATACCGCTCGTGCTCCTCCGCCGCGATGCCCCCACGCGCCTGGGCAACAAAGTTCCGGAACGGCAACGGCGCCGGCAACTCACCACCCCGACCCGCCAGGAACGCCCGCACCTCCTCCAGCAACACCTCCAGCCCCATGTGGTCCTGCACCAGGTGATGCACCCGCACCAGGGCCCGCCACTCCCCTGCCTGTGCGGCGGCGACGTGCACGTCCAGCAGTGGCGCCCGGCCCAGATCCATGGCCAGGCCGACCTCGCCGAGCAGGTCGTCCCCGGCGGTAAGCTCGCGCACCGGCAGCGCGGCGTGCCGCCGGACCACCTGCACCGGCTCCGGCAACCCCTCCCACACGATCGCGGTACGGAAGATGTCGTGCCGGTCGATCACCAGCTGCAACGCGGCGACAAAGTCGTCAAGCAGCTGCCTCGTGTCGAAGCTCAGTACGGTGGGCAGCACGTAGGCGTCGGCACCGTTGTCGGCGAGTAGGTGGTGGAAGAGGATGCCCTCTTGCAGCGGGGCGAGGGGATAGATGTCGGCGATGTTGCCGGCGCCGCCGTCGACGGTGGCGGCGATCCGGTCGACCTGCTCGACGGTCAGATCGACCAACGGCAGCATGTCCGGGGTGATCTCGGTGGCGTCGATGGGAATGGCATTGGCCGGCACATCGACCTGCCGGGCACCGCCGGTCACCGCCAGCGCCGCCGGCGTCGGCGTCTGGAAGAACGCCCGTACGGACACCGACACCCCACGCCGACGCAACCAGTCGACCAGCCGCACCACCAGCAACGAATGCCCACCCAGAACAAAGAAATCGTCATCCACACCGACCACTTCCAAGCCGAGGATCTCCGCGAACCCCGCACACAGCAATTCCTCACGCGCATTCACCGGTGGACGGCCGGAACCAACCCGGATCTGCGGGTCAGGCAGAGCGGAGCGGTCGAGCTTGCCGTTGGCGGTCACCGGCAACGCATCCAGCACCACCACCGCCGCAGGCACCATGTACTCCGGCAACCGCCGGCTCACGTATTCCCGGACACCGGTACCGTCACCACCAACAACGTAGGCGACCAGCCGGTCGTCACGCATGATCACCGCTGCCTGGATGACCTCCGGACACGCCGCGACAGCCGCCTGCACCTCACCCAACTCGATCCGGAACCCACGCAGCTTCACCTGCTCATCCGTACGACCCAGATAGTCCAGTCGCCCGTCAGCGGTCCAGCGCACCAGATCACCCGTGCGATACAACCGCCCACCCGACTCGAACGGATTGGCAACGAACCGCTCACCGGTCAACCCGGCCCGGTTCACATAACCGCGAGCGAGCTGCACGCCAGCGAGGTACAGCTCCCCCGCCACACCCGGCGGGACGGGTTGCAGGTTGGCGTCGAGCACATACGTGCGGGTATTCGCGACCGGCTCACCGATCGTCACCAGCGCACCCGGCTCGCACCGGGCAGCGGTAACGTCGACCGACGCCTCCGTCGGCCCGTACAAATTATGCAGTTCAACATCGGGAAGCGCGGCCAGGAACCGATCCTGCACAGTGGCCGGCAGCGCCTCACCCGAACAAATCACCCGGGTAAGGACGCCACACCGGTCAGCGACCGGCAGGAACGCCTCCAACATCGACGGCACAAAATGCACCGTCGACACCCGCTGCGTATCAATAAGCTCGGCCAGATAGCCCGGATCACGGTGACCCCCCGGACGCGCCACCACCAGGGTCGCGCCCTCCAACAACGGCCAGAAGAACTCCCACACCGACACATCGAACGTGAACGGCGTCTTCTGCACCACCCGATCCGCAGCCGACAACCCAAACCGGTCCTGCATCCACCGCAACCGGTTCACAATCCCCGCATGCGAAACAACCACACCCTTCGGACAACCCGACGACCCCGACGTAAACAACACATACGCCGGATGATCCGCACACACATCCACCGACGTCGCCGGCACCGGACCATCGAGACCGGTGATCGAATCCAGAACCAAGACCGGACGGGCATCCTCCACCAACAACGCCACCCGCTCCACCGGATACGACGGATCAATCGGCAAATACGCCCCACCCGCCTTCAACACACCCAACAACGCCACCACCAAATCAACACCACGCTCCAACCGCACCCCGACTATCGACTCCGCACCCACACCCGCAGCCCGCAAATACCGAGCGACCTTCTCCGCCCGCGCGTCCACTTCGGCATACGTGAACTGCTCGCCCTCGAACACCACCGCCACCGCACCCGGAGAAGCGGCCACCCGCCCCGCGAACAACTCCGGCAACGTCCCACCAACCGGATACGACACCGCCGTGTCATTCCACTCCACCAGCAGCCGGGAACGCTCGTCCGCGTCCAGGACGTCCACCTCCGCCAGTCGCGCCTGCGGATCGGCCGTCACGGTGGCCAGCACCCGGACGAACCGCTCCACCAGACCGGCGACGGTTCGCGCGTCGAACAGGTCGGTAGCGGCGGTCAGCCCGCCGTGCAGCCCGGTTGGTGCGCCGGTCTCGTCGTGGGTCTCCTCGATACTCCATTCCAGGTCGAACTTTGCGGTGGCAGCACCGGCGGACAGTCCGGCGGGCCGGATCCCGGGCAGGTCCAGCACCGCCTCGGCGGTGTTCTGCAACGTGAGCATGACCTGGAACAGCGGATGCCGGGCCATCGACCGGGCCGGGGCGAGTTCCTCCACCAGCTTCTCGAACGGCACGTCCTGGTGCTCGTACGCGGCCAGCGCGGTCTCCCGGAGCCGGACCAGGACGTCGCGGAAGGTCGGGCCCCCGGACAGGTCGGCGCGCAGCACCAGCGTGTTGACGAAGAAGCCGACGGCGTCGTCGATCGCCTCGTCGGTACGCCCGGCGGTCGCCGTCCCGATCGGGATGTCGGTGCCGGCGCCGAGCCGCGACAACAGCACCGCCAGGGCGGCCTGCAACGCCATGAAGACGGTGACCCCCTCGGACCGGGCCAGCTCCTGCACCCGGGCGTGCAGGCCGGCGGGGATCCGCAGCGGCTCCCGATGGCCCCGCCGGGTGGCGACGGCCGGCCGCAGCCGATCGGCCGGTAGCCTCAGCTCCTCCGGCGCGCCGGCGAGCGCCGACCGCCAGTACGCCACCTGCCGGGCGAGGACGCTGTCCGGGTCGGTCTCGGAGCCCAACAGCTCCCGCTGCCACACCGCATAGTCGGCGTACTGCACCGGCAGCGGCGACCACCGCGGCGGCCGGCCGGCGGATCGGGCGGCGTACGCCTCGGACAGATCGCGGGCCAGCGGCGCCATCGACCATCCGTCGGCCGCAATGTGATGTACGACGACGACCAGCACGCAACCGTTGAACAGCCACGCCCGGATCGGCAGTTCGTGCGCCAGGTCGAAACGGTGCCGAGCGGCCGCGGCGATGTCCGCCTCGTCGCCGTCGCGGACCTCCAGCCGCCAGTCGAGCCCGACCACGTCGAGCACCTGCTGGTAGGGCTCGCCGTCGGCCATCGCGAACACGGTACGCAGCACCTCGTGCCGGCCGATGACGTCGCGCAGCGCGGCGTCCAGCGCCCCGGCGTCGGCGCCGGGCAGCCGCAGCACCACCGGCACGTTGTAGTCGGCCGACGGGCCGTCGAGCTGGCCGAGGAACCACAGTCGACGCTGCGCGAACGACAGCGGCGCCCGCGCGGGACGGTCGGCCGCGACGAGGGCCGGGCGGGTCTGCCGCGTCGCATCGAGGCGTGCGGCGAGCGCGGCCGGGCTGGGCGCCTCGAAGAGCGCGCGCAGCGGCACCTCGACATCGAGCATCGCGCGGATCCGGCTGGCCAGCCGTACGGCGAGCAGCGAGTGCCCGCCGAGGGCGAAGAAATCGTCGTCGGCGCCGACCCGGGGCAGGCCGAGAACATCGGCGAACGCGGCCCGGATGAGTTCCTCGCGCGGGTCCGACGACGGCCGGTCGACGCCGCCCCCGGTGACCGCGTCGGGCTCGGGCAGGGCGGCCGTGTCGAGCTTGCCGTTCGCGGTCACCGGAAGCGCGTCGAGGACCACCACCGTGGACGGCACCATGTGCTCAGGCAGTCGCCGAGCCACCAGCTCCCGTACGCCGGTGCCGTCCCCGCCGACCACGTACGCCACGAGGCGGTCCTCCCGGACCACGACGGCGGCCTGCGCCACGTCGGGGTGCGCGGCGACGGCCGTGCGGACCTCGCCCAGCTCCACCCGGAACCCGCGGACCTTGACCTGGTCGTCGGTGCGGCCGAGGTACTCCAGCTGCCCGTCCGTGGTCCACCGGGCGAGGTCGCCGGTGCGGTACATCCGTTCGGCGGGGGCGTAGGGGCTGGCGACGAACCGTTCGCCGGTCAGGGCCGGCCGGCGCAGGTAGCCGCGGGCCACGCCGGCGCCCTGGACGTACAGCTCGCCGGGCACGCCAGCGGGTACCGGACGCAGCCGGGCGTCGAGAACGTGGACGCGGGCGTGGGCCACCGGCCGCCCGATGACCGGCACCGCCGCGTCGGCGAGCCGGGCCGTGGTGGACTCGACGGTGCACTCGGTGGGGCCGTACATGTTGTACGCCTCGATGCCGGGAACGGCGCGCAGGCGTCGCCACAGCGATTCGGGTACGGCCTCACCGCCGACCGCGATCCGGGCCGGGCAACGGGTCGGGTCGTCGAGCAGGCCGTGGGTGAGCAGCGCCTCGACGTGCGAGGGGGTGGCCACCAGCACGTCGATGCGGTGTGCCGCGAGCCACGGCACCAGCAGGGCGGGATCGTGCCAGGTGTCGGCGTCGACGACGTGCAGTTCGTGGCCGCTCAGCAGGGCGGTCAGCTGGTCCCAGGACGCGTCGAAGGAGACGGACAGACCGAGCGCGACCCGCATTCGCGCCGGCCCGGCCAGCAGCGAGCGGCGGTGGCCGGTGCACAGGTTGACCAGGTTGTCGTGGCTCACCTGGACGCCCTTGGGGCGGCCGGTCGACCCGGAGGTGTAGATGACGTAGGCCGGATGGGCCGGCAGCAGCGGCGCCCGGGGCGGAAGCGGTGACTCGGTCGGCGTACCGGTCGGGCCGTCGAGCACGATCGTGGGCACGTCGGCCGGTAGCACGTCCGACGTACGGCTTGAGGTCAGCACCACGACCGGCGCGGCGTCGCGGACCAGGTACGTCACCCGCTCGGCCGGGTAGGCCGGGTCGACGGGCAGGTAGGCACCACCGGCCTTGAGCACAGCGAGCAGCGCGACGACCAGGTCGACCCCGCGCTCCAGGCACACCCCGACCACCGACTCCGGTCCGACCCCGTGACCGGCCAGCAGCCGGGCGAGGTGGTCGGTCCGGGCGTCGAGTTCCGCGTACGTCAGTGCGACGTCGCCTCCGACCAGGGCCGGAACATCCGGTGATTGCGTGACCCGGGCGCGGAACATCTCCGGCACGGTCCGGTCCGGCACCGCTGGCGCCGCGCCGGTCCCCCACGAGGCCAGCCTGCGCCGGTCGGCGTCGTCCAGGAGGTCCACGGCGCTGAGCCGGGTCGTCGGCCGGGCGGCCAGGGTCTCCAGCACGCGTGCGAACCGCTCGGCCAGTCGACGCACCGTGGCGGACTCGAACAGGTCGGCCGCCCCGACCAGCACGCCGCGCAGGCCGGCGGGCGCGCCGGTGGCATCGAGGGTCTCCTCGGCGCTGACCTCAAGGTCGAACTTCGCCACCGTCGGCCCGGCGTGGCTACGCCGTGCCGCCACGTCCGCCAGGTCGAGGGTGGCGTGGTCGTTGTTCTGGAGGGTGAGCATCACCTGGAAGAGCGCGTGGTGGGCCATCGAGCGGGCCGGGGCGAGTTCCTCGACGAGCCGTTCGAACGGCACGTCCTGGTGCGTGAAGGCAGCCAGGCTGGTCTCCCGGACCCGGTGCAGCACCTCGGTGAACGATGGGTCACCGGACAGGTCGAGCCGCAGCACGAGGTTGTTGACGAAGAACCCGACGAGATCGTTGAGCGCTTCGTCGGTGCGGCCGGCGATGGCGGTGCCGATCGGGATGTCGGTGCCGGCGCCGTGTCGGGACAGCAGCACGGCGAGGGCGGCCTGCAACGCCATGAAGACGGTGACGCCCTCCGCCCGCGCCAACCGGGCCAGGGCGGCGTGCGCCTCGGCCGGCACGTCGAGCGGGACGCCGTGTCCACGGTGCCCGGGTACGGCCGGCCGGGGCCGATCGAATGGCAGTGCCAACTCCGCGGGCGCCCCTGACAGGTTGTTTCGCCAGTAGGTGACCTGTCGGGCGAGCAGGCTGTCCGGGTCCTGCCCGTCGCCGAGGAGGTCGTGCTGCCAGAGCGCGTAGTCGGCGTACTGCACCGGCAGCGGCGCCCAGTCCGGAACGGTTCCGTTGCTCCGAGCCGCGTACGCGGTGGAAAAGTCCCGGGCCAACGGGGTCCACGACCAACCGTCACCGGCGATGTGGTGCATGACCACGACCAGGGCGTGTTCGTCCGCGGCGGTGCTGAACAGCCACACCCGCAGCGGCGGCTCGGTGGTCAGGTCGAACCCGTGGCCGGTCGCGGCCGCAACGGCGTCGTCGAGTGCCGCCGCGTCGACCTCGACCACCGTCAGCACGTCGGGCACGTCGGCCGGGTCCAGCACCCGCTGGTACGGCTCGCCGTCGGCGACGTCGAACACGGTACGCAGCACCTCGTGCCGGTCAAGCAGGTCCCGTACGGCGACACGCAGCGCGTGCCGGTCCAGGGCGCCGTTCAGCCGCAGTACGTTGGGAATGGTGTAGGTCGGGCTGGGTCCTTCGAGTTGGTTGATGAACCAGAGGCGGCGTTGGCCGGAGGACAGCGGGATGCGTTCCGGGCGGGGTCGGGCGGTCAGCGCCAGCCGCCCCCCGATGTCGGTGGAGTCAGCGTCGAAGTCGGGGGCGGGCAGGGTCGCGGCCAGTCCGGCAACGGTCGGGGTCTCGAACAACGCCCGAATCTCGACCTCAACACCCAACAACGCCCGAATCCGACTGATCAGACGCACCGCCAACAACGAATGCCCACCCAGATCGAAGAAATCATCATCAACACCGACGCCCTCGACACCGAGAACCTCCGCGTAGGCCGCACACAACAACTCCTCCCGCTCACTGGCCGGCCCCCGCCCCGCACCAACCGACGCCGCCAGATCCGGCTCCGGCAACGCCCGACGATCCAACTTCCCATTCGACGTCAACGGCAACCCATCGAGCACCACCACAGCCGACGGCACCAGATGCTCCGGCAACCGCCGCCCCGCATAACGACGCACCCGCTCAACGACACCATCAACATCGTCGTCGTCGGACACCACATACACGACCAACCGCACCTCACCACGAACATCCGGACGCGCGACCACCACCACCTGATCCAACCCCGGACACCGAGCCAACACCGACTGCACCTCACCCGGCTCCACCCGGAACCCGCGAATCTTGACCTGCTCATCAACCCGACCCAGAAACACCAACCGACCATCAACCAACCACCGCACCCGATCACCAGTGCGATACATCCGCCCACCCGTGTCGTACGGGCACGCCACAAACCGCCCCGCCGTCAACCCCGGCCGACGCACATAACCACGCGCCAACCCCACACCCGCGACGTAAAGCTCCCCGGACACCCCAACCGGCACCGGCCGCAAACCCGCATCAAGAACGTAGGTGCGCACATTCGCGATCGGCGTACCAATCGACACCGTGGCACCACCGTCGAGACGGGTCGTGGTGACACCGATCGTCGTCTCGGTCGGCCCATAGTGGTTGAACACACCCCGATCCCCGGCGACGGCCACCAACTCGGCCACCCACTCGACCGGCGCCGCCTCACCACCGAGCACGAGACTCCCAGCCGGAACGACATCCTCCAGCCGACCAGCCGCACCAAGCGCCATCAAATGCGACGGCACCGCCTTCAAATAATCAATCTCATGCTCGACCAAATACCCGGCCACCGCGGCCGGGTCGGTCACCGCCTGCTCCGGCAACACGTGCAACTGCCCGCCACGAGCCAGACTCGCGAACAACACCGTATTACCCAGATCAGTCACCTGCGCCTGCAACAACGCATACCGGCCACCGTTTGCTGCGAAGCCGAGCCGGTCCGGCACCCAAGCCACATAATTCGCCAACCCGCCCTGGGTGACCGCCACACCCTTCGGCTGACCGGTGGAACCGGACGTGTAAATGACATAAGCCAGGTTGGCGGGGCGGGGCGACACCGGCGGGGCGGTCGACTCAGCCACCGCCAGATGCGCGACGGTCATCGCCCCGTCCAACGCCACGATCCGCACCCCGCCCGCAGGCAGGTCCTCCACCAGGTCCTCGGTGGTCAACAGCAACACCGCCAGACTGTCACGCAACACAAACGCCACCCGATCAACAGGCTGCCGCGCGTCGACCGGCAGATACGCCGCACCGGCCTTCCACACACCAAGAATCGCGGTAACCATCTCCACCCCACGCGGCAACGACAAAGCGATCACCGACTCCGGACCCACCCCCTGGGCCAACAGATACCGAGCCAACCTGTTCGCACGCACATCCAACTCGCCATAAGTGATCTCCTCCCCGTCGGCGACCACCGCCACCGCATCCGGAGTCTCGACAACCCACCGCGCGAACGACGCCACCACCAACTCCACCCCAGCATCGGTGGCGGTGTCGTTGAACCCCACCAACACCCGATGCCGCTCCACCTCATCGAGCACGTCAACGGCGTGCAACCGCAACGACGGATCACCGGTCACCGCATCCAACACCCGCACCCAACCAGCCGAAACCCGGTCAGCGAACGGCGCATCGAACAAATCCGCCGCCACCGTCACACTCCCCCGCAAACCCGCCGGGCCGCCCTGCTCATCGAACGCCTCACCGACCAGCACATCCAAGTCAAACTTCACCGCCGAAGTACCCGAACCCAAACCCGACACCTCGACACCGGGCAGATCCAACACCGCATCCACCGTGTCGGTCTTCGTCAACACCACCTGAAACAACGGATGCCGAGCCATCGACCGAGACGGCGCCAACTCCTCCACCAACCGCTCAAACGGCACATCCTGATGCTCAGCACCAGCCAACGCCGCCTCCCGCACCCGCACCAACAACTCCACAAACGACGGATCACCCGACAAATCCGCCCGGAGCACCACCGCATTAACAAAAGAGCCAACAAGATCATCCAAAGCCTCATCAGTACGACCCGCGTGCGCCGAACCAATCGGAATATCAACACCGGCGCCCAACCGCGACAGCAACACCGCCAGGGACGCCTGCATCACCATGAACACCGTCACCCCGTGCGCCCGAGCCACCTTCAACATCCGCGCATGCACCACGGCCGGCACATCAACCGGCACACTGAACCCACGATGACTCGCCACTCCCGGCCGCGGCCGATCGTGCGGCAACACCAACTCCTCCGGCACACCGGCGAGCACCTCCCGCCAGTAACCGAGCTGCCGCGACACCAAACTCTGCGGATCGGCCTCGTCACCCAACACCGCCCGCTGCCACAACGCGAAATCCGCATACTGCACCGGCAACGGCACCCACTCGGGAACGAAGCCGGCACTCCGGGACGCGTAGGCCGCCGACACGTCCTGCGCGAGCGGTGCCATCGACCAGCCGTCACCGGCGATGTGATGCACCACCACGACCAGCACCTCACCACTGATCAACCACGCCCGGATCGGAACCTCGACCGACACATCAAAGGCATACCCGGCCACCTCCGCGACCGCCGCCTCCACGTCGCCGGCCTCCACCCGCTCCAACCGCCAAGCCAACCCATCCACCGGAAGCACCCGCTGATACGGCTCCCCATCCACCGTCGGGAACACCGTCCGCAACACCTCATGCCGCCCCACCACATCCCGCAACGCCGCATCCAACACAGCCGCATCAACCAAGCCCGACAACCGCAACACCACCGGCATGTTGTAAGCCGCCGACGGTCCCTCCAACTGATTGATAAACCACAACCGCCGCTGTGCAAACGACAATGGCACCCGGGCGGGGCGTTCCACTCGTTCAAGCGGAATTCGAGCCGTACCGGCGTCGATCAGCCGCGCCGCAAACCGCGTCGGCGACGGCGCCTCGAACAACACCCGCAGCGACACCTCCACCCCAAACACCGACCGCAACCGACTCAACAACCGCACCGCCAACAACGAATGCCCACCCAAAGCAAAAAAATCGTCATCCACACCCACCCGCGGCAACCCCAACACCTCGGCAAACGCCGAGGCCACCAACTCAACGCGCGGATCCGCACCACCACGGGCGGCGCCGACCTGGATCTGCGGGTCGGGCAGTGCGTGGCGGTCGAGCTTGCCGTTGGCGGTGACCGGCAGCGCGTCGAGCACCACCACGGCGGCGGGCACCATGTATTCCGGCAACCGCCGGCTCACGTGTTCCCGGATACCGGCGCCGTCGCCGCCGACGACGTACGCGATGAGCTTGTCGTCGCGGACGATGACAGCGGCCTGGATCACCTCCGGGCACGCGGCCACGGCGGCCTGCACCTCACCCAACTCGACCCGGAACCCACGCAGCTTCACCTGGTCGTCCGTCCGGCCCAGGTACTCCAACTGCGCGCTATCGGTCCACCGGACAAGGTCACCGGTGCGGTACATCCGCTCCCCCGACCCACCGTACGGACAGGCCACGAAACGCTCGGCGGTCAACCCTGCCCGATTCAGATAACCCCGCCCCAACTGCACACCGGCCAGATACAACTCCCCGGCCACACCCACCGGCACGGGTTGCAGACTGTGGTCGAGCACATAGGTGCGGGTGTTCGCGACCGGCGACCCGATCGTCACCAACGCACCAGGCTCGCACCGGGCAGCGGTAACGTCGACCGACGCCTCGGTCGGCCCGTACAGGTTATGCAGTTCGACATCCGGAAGCGCGGCCAGGAACCGATCCTGCACACCCTGCGGCAGCGCCTCACCCGAACAAATCACCCGGGTAAGGCCGGTGCAGGACCCCGCCACCGGGAGAAACGCCTCCAACATCGACGGCACGAAGTGCACCGTCGACACCCGCTCCGTGCGAATCAACTCCGCCAGGTAGCCCGGATCACGGTGACCCTCCGGACGCGCCACCACCAGGGTCGCGCCCTCCAACAACGGCCAGAAGAACTCCCACACCGACACGTCGAACGTGAACGGCGTCTTCTGCACCACCCGATCCGCAGCCGACAACCCGAACCGGTCCTGCATCCACCGCAACCGGTTCACAACCCCCGCATGAGAAACAACCACACCCTTCGGACGACCCGACGACCCCGACGTAAACAACACATACGCCGGATGATCCGCACACAGATCCACCAACGTCCCCAGCTCCGGACCATCGAGACCGGTGATCGAATCCAACACCACCGTCGGCGCGGCATCAGCCAACATCGCTGACACCCGCTCCACCGGATACCCAGGATCGATCGGCAAATACGCCCCACCCGCCTTCAACACACCCAACAACGCCACCACCAAATCAACACCACGCGCCAACCGCACCCCGACTATCGACTCCGGACCCACACCCGCAGCCCGCAAATACCGGGCGACCCTATCGGCCCGAGCATCTACTTCGGCATACGTAAACTGCTCACCCTCGAACACCACCGCCACCGCACCCGGCGACACAGCCACCCGCCCCGCGAACAACTCCGGCAACGTCCCACCAACCGGATACAACACCGAGGTGTCATTCCAACCGACCAGCAACTCCCGACGCCCGGCGTCATCGAGCACATCGACCGAACGAAGCGGCAACTCCCCATCCACCTTCAGGGCGGCTACCACATTGCCAATCACCGTACGCAACAACAACGCCACCGAACGAGCGTCAATCGGCGCCACCGCATCCACAGTGAGGTAAACAGCATCGCCGTTGTCGTCAACGGAAACCGTCAACGGGTAGTTGGTGCGCTCGTCGGCGTAGACCACCGAGACACCGTCGAAGCTCGTCTCCGGCTCTGTCGAACCGGTGTTGTGGCGGTAGTTGAGCAGCGAGGTGAACAGTGGCGCGTTTCCGGACATGCCGCTGGCGCGCTGGGCCACCGCAAGCGAGGCGTGTTCGTGTTCGAGCAGGCCGGCGAGCTGGTCACGCATCGCCGCCACCGCAGCCCGTACGCCCGCACCGCCGGTATGCACCCGCACCGGCAGGGTGTTGATGAACGGCCCCGGCATCCGATCCGAGCCCGCGCCGGCATTCATCCGACCGAACAACACCGTCCCGAACACCACGTCGTCGCGGCCCGATGTCGCCGCGACCGTACGCGCCCACGCCACATGCAGGACCGTCGCCGCGCTGACACCCGACGTGGCTGCCACGCGCCGCAGTCGTGCGGTCAGGTCCTCCCCCAGCTCGATCACTTCACGGGCCTGCCCCGTGCCGTCACCCAGGACGTCGAGCACCCCGTACGGTGCGGTCGACTCCGTTACATCGCCGAGCAGGCCGGTGAAGTACCGCTCGTGCTCCTCAGCCGTCACCACTCCACCGCGGACCTGAGCGACGAAGTTCCGGAACTGGAGTACCGGGGCCAGGGAATCACCACGACCGGACAGCACCGACTGCACGTCACTCAGCAGCACGTCGAGGCCCATGTGATCCTGCACCAGGTGATGCACCCGTACCAGGGCCAGACACTCCGATCCGGTGCCAGCGCTGACATGTACGTCCAACAACGGCGCCCGCCCGAGATCAAACGACCCGTCGACCGACGCCAACAACTCCTCCACACCGCGCGCCGACACCTCGGACACCGGCAACGTCGCCCGCCGCCACACCACCTGCACGGGCTCCGACAACCCCTCCCAGACGATCGCGGTACGGAAAATGTCGTGCCGATCAACCACCCGCTGCAAAGCACCCACAAACGCGTCGAAGCCCCGCCGACTGTCGAACTCCAACACCGTCGGCAGCACATACGCATCCCGCCCACCATCCGCAAGCAGATGATGGAAAAGAATGCCCTCCTGCAACGGCGCCAACGGATAAATATCAGCAATATTCGCCGCACCACCATCAACGGTCGCGGCCACCCGATCAATCTGCTCAGCCGTCAACCCCACCAACGGCAACATCTCCGGAGTAATCCCGGTAGCACCCGCCGGAATCCGGTTCGCCGGCACCTCCACCCGCGACTCCACACCCCCGGCAAGAGCAAGCCCAGCCGGCGTCGGCGACTGGAAAAACGCCCGCACCGGCACCACCACACCACGCTGACGCAACCACTCCACCAACCGCACCACCAACAACGAATGCCCACCCAGAACAAAGAAATCGTCATCCACACCAACGGCTTCGAGGCCGAGGATCTCCGCGAAGCCGGCACAGAGCAGTTCCTCGCGCGCGTTGGCCGGGCCACGACCGGAGCCGGCCTGAATCTGCGGGTCGGGCAGAGCGCGGCGGTCGAGCTTGCCGTTGGCGGTGACCGGCAGCGCGTCGAGCACCACCACAGCGGCGGGAACCATGTACTCCGGCAACCGCCGGCTCACGTGTTCCCGGACACCGGCGCCGTCGCCGCCGACAACGTAGGCGACCAGCCGGTCGTCGCGGACCACGACGGCGGCCTGGGTCACCTCCGGGTGTGCGGCCACGGCCGCCTGCACCTCGCCCAGCTCGATCCGGAAGCCGCGCAGCTTCACCTGCTCATCCGTACGACCCAGATAGTCGAGCTGGCCGTCGGGGGTCCAGCGGACCAGGTCACCGGTGCGATACAACCGCCCACCCGGCTCGTACGGGTTGGCGACGAACCGCTCACCCGTCAGCCCGGCCCGGTTGACGTAGCCCCGCGCGAGCTGCACGCCAGCCAGATACAGCTCCCCGGCCACACCCACCGGCACCGGCTGCAAGCTGTGGTCGAGCACATAGGTGCGCGTGTTCGCGACCGGCGCACCGATCGTCACCAGCGCACCCGACTCGCACCGGGCAGCGGTAACGTCGACCGACGCCTCCGTCGGCCCGTACAAATTATGCAGTTCAACATCGGGAAGCGCGGCCAGGAACCGATCCTGCACACCCTGCGGCAGCGCCTCACCCGAACAAATCACCCGGGTAAGGCCGGTGCAGGACCCCGCCACCGAGAGAAACGCCTCCAACATCGACGGCACAAAATGCACCGTCGACACCCGCTCAGCGTCAATCAACTCCGCCAGATAAGCCGGATCACGATGACCCCCCGGACGCGCCACCACCAAAGTCGCGCCCTCCAACAACGGCCAGAAAAACTCCCACACCGACACATCGAAGGTAAACGGCGTCTTCTGCACCACCCGATCCGACTCCGTGAGTCCAAACCGGTCCTGCATCCACCGCAACCGGTTCACAATCCCCGCATGCGAAACAACCACACCCTTCGGACGACCCGACGACCCCGACGTAAACAACACATACGCCGGATGATCCGCACACACATCCACCGACGTCTCCGGCACCGGACCATCGAGACCGGTGATCGAATCCAGAACCAAGACCGGACGGGCATCCTCCACCAACAACGCCACCCGCTCCACCGGATACGACGGATCGATCGGCAAATACGCCCCACCCGCCTTCAACACACCCAACAACGCCACCACCAAATCGACACCACGCTCCAACCGCACCCCGACTATCGACTCCGGACCCACACCCGCAGCCCGCAAATACCGAGCGACCCTATCCGCCCGTGCATCCACCTCCGCATACGTAAACTGCTCACCCTCGAACACCACCGCCACCGCACCCGGCGACACAGCCACCCGCCCCGCGAACAACTCCGGCAACGTCCCACCAACCGGATACGACACCACCGTGTCATTCCACTCCACCAGCACCCGGGAACGCTCGTCACTGCCCAGCACATCGACCGAGCCGAGCGAAGGCTCCGCGGCGGTTTCCAGTGCGGCGACCAAATTCTCGGTCGCGGTCGTCAGCAGAGTGCAGACCAGGTCGGCGTCGATCGAGGCGACCACATCGACGGACAGACCAATGACGTCTCCGCTGTCGTCGATCGAGACCGTCAACGGATAGTTGGTGTGCTCCCTGGTGAATACCAGCCGCACACCGTCGGCGTCGGCGTCGTCGTCAGCTGCACCGGCAGTCGCGCTGTTGTGGCGGTAGTTGAACAGTGAGGTGAACAACGGCGCATTCCCGGACACGCCACTGGCCCGCTGCGCCACCGCAAGCGAGGCGTGCTCATGCTCAAGCAACCCGGCGAGCTGATCACGCATCGCCACCACCGCAGCCCGCACACCCACACCCCCGGTACGCACCCGCACCGGCAGAGTATTGATGAACGGACCCGGCACCCGATCCGAACCCACACCAGCATTCATCCGACCGAACAACACCGTCCCGAACACCACATCATCACGGCCCGACGCCACCGCCACCACACGCGCCCACGCCACATGCAGCACCGTCGCCGGGCTTACACCCAACCCCCGCGCCACCAACCGCAACCGACCCACCAACGCCCTGTCCAGGACAGTCCGTCGCCGCACCTGACCACTGCCATCACCACGCACATCCAACACACCGAACGGCGCCGTCGGCTCGGTCACCCCACCCAACAACCCCGCGAAGTACGCCTCGTGTCCACCCACTTCACGCGCCTGCGCCACGAACGTCCGGAACGGCAACGGCGCCGGCAACTCACCACCCCGACCCGCCAGGAACGCCCGCACCTCCTCCAGCAACACGTCAAGGCCCATGTGATCCTGCACCAGGTGATGCACCCGTACCAGAGCCAGACACTCCGGTCCGGCACCAGCACTGACGTGCACGTCCAACAACGGCGCCCGCCCGAGATCAAACGACCCATCGACCGACGCCAACAACTCCTCTGAACCGCGCGCCGACACCTCAGACACCGGCAACACCGCCCGCCGCCACACCACCTGCACCGGCTCCGACAACCCCTCCCACACGATCGCCGTACGGAAAATGTCGTGCCGATCAACCACCCGCTGCAAAGCACCCACAAACGCGTCGAAGCCCCGCCGACTGTCGAACTCCAACACCGTCGGCAGCACATACGCATCCCGCCCACCATCCGCAAGCAGATGATGGAAAAGAATGCCCTCCTGCAACGGCGCCAACGGATAAATATCAGCAATATTCGCCGCACCACCATCAACGGTCGCAGCGATCCGATCGATCTGCTCAGCCGTCAACCCCACCAACGGCAACATCTCCGGAGTAATCCCGGTAGCATCCACCGGAATCCGGTTCGCCGGCACCTCCACCCGCGACTCCACACCCCCCGCAAGAGCAAGCCCAGCCGGCGACGGCGACTGGAAAAACGCCCGCACCGGCACCACCACACCACGCTGACGCAACCACTCCACCAACCGCACCACCAACAACGAATGCCCACCCAGAACGAAGAAATCATCATCCACACCGACCGCTTCCAAGCCGAGGATCTCCGCGAACCCCGCACACAGCAGCTCCTCCCGCGCGTTCGCCGGACCACGACCAGAACCAGCCTGGACCTGCGGGTCGGGCAGAGCCTTACGGTCGAGCTTGCCGTTGGCGGTCACCGGCAACGCATCCAGCACCACCACCGCCGCCGGCACCATGTACTCCGGCAACCGCTGCGCGACCAGCTCCCGGATGCCGGTGCCGTCACCGCCGACGACGTACGCGACCAGCCGGTCGTCACGCATGATCACCGCTGCCTGGATGACCTCCGGACACGCCGCGACAGCCGCCTGCACCTCACCCAACTCGATCCGGAACCCACGCAGCTTCACCTGCTCATCCGTACGACCCAGATAGTCCAGTCGCCCGTCAGCGGTCCAGCGCACCAGATCACCCGTGCGATACAACCGCCCACCCGACTCGAACGGATCGGCAACGAACCGCTCACCCGTCAACCCGGCCCGGTTCACATAACCGCGAGCGAGCTGCACGCCAGCGAGGTACAGCTCCCCCGCCACACCCGGCGGCACCGGCTGCAAACTGTGGTCGAGCACATACGTGCGGGTATTCGCGACCGGCTCACCGATCGTCACCAGCGCACCCGACTCACACCGAGCGGCGGTAACGTCAACCGACGCCTCCGTCGGGCCGTACAAATTATGCAGTTCAACATCGGGAAGCGCGGCCAGGAACCGATCCTGCACAGTGGCCGGCAGCGCCTCACCCGAACAAATCACCCGGGTAAGGACGCCACACCGGTCAGCGACCGGCAGGAACGCCTCCAACATCGACGGCACAAAATGCACCGTCGACACCCGCTCAGCGTCAATCAACTCCGCCAGATACGCCGGATCACGATGACCCCCCGGACGCGCCACCACCAAAGTCGCGCCCTCCAACAACGGCCAGAAAAACTCCCACACCGACACATCGAACGTGAACGGCGTCTTCTGCACCACCCGATCCGCAGCCGACAACCCAAACCGATCCTGCATCCACCGCAACCGGTTCACAATCCCCGCATGCGAAACAACCACACCCTTCGGCCGACCCGACGACCCCGACGTAAACAACACATACGCCGGATGATCCGCACACAAACCCACCGACGTCGCCGGCTCCGGACCATCGAGACCGGCGATCGAATCCAACACCACCGTCGGCGCGGCATCAGCCAACATCGCTGACACCCGCTCCACCGGATACGACGGATCGATTGGCAGATACGCCCCACCCGCCTTCAACACACCCAACAACGCCACCACCAAATCAACACCACGCGCCAACCGCACCCCGACTATCGACTCCAGACCCACACCCACACCCCGCAAATACCGGGCCACCTTATTCGCCCGCGCATCCACCTCCGCATACGTAAACTGCTCACCCTCGAACACCACCGCCACCGCACCCGAAGAAGCAGCCACCCGCCCCGCAAACAGCGACACCAAAGTGTCCCCAGCCGGATACGACACCGCCGTGTCGTTCCACTCCACCAGCACCCGGGAACGCTCGTCCGCGTCCAGGACGTCCACCTCGGCCAGTCGCACCTGCGGATCGGCCACCACTGCGGCAAGGACGGCCACGAACCGGTCGGCGAGCCGGCGCAGCATGGCGGTCTCGAAGAGGTCGGCGGCTCCCATGACCTCGCCCTGCATGCCCGCCGGAGCGCCGTTGTCGTCGAGCAGTTCACCGACGCTGAACTCAAGGTCGACCTTGGCGGTGCCCTGGCCGGCCGCGAGCCGTCCCATCCCGACGCCGGGCAGCTCCAGGGTCGCGTCCCTGTTCTGGACGCCGAGCATGACCTGGAACAGCGGGTGCCGGGCCATCGACCGGGCCGGAGCGAGTTCCTCCACCAGCCGCTCGAACGGCACGTCCTGGTACTCGAAGGCGGACAGAGCGGTCTCCCGTACCCGGACCAGGACGTCGCGGAAGGTCGGGTTCCCGGACAGGTCGGTACGCAGCACCAGCATGTTGATAAAGCATCCGACGAGGTCGTTCAGCGCCTCGTCGGTACGCCCGGCAACCGCCGTGCCGATCGGGATGTCGGTGCCGGCGCCGAACCGGGACAGCAGCATGGCGAGGGCGGCCTGCAACGCCATGAAGAGCGTGACGCCCTCCTCGGCAGCGAGTTCCGCCACCCGGGCATGCAGTGCCGGCGGGACCCACATCAACTCGCTGTTCGCCCGGTGGCTCGCGATCGCCGGGCGAGCGTGGTCGAACGGCAGCGCGAGTTCCTCGGGTACGCCAGCGAGCATGTCCCGCCAGTAGGCGACCTGCCTGGAGATGAGGCTACTCGGGTCGTCGCTCTCGCCGAGAACCTCGCGCTGCCACAGGGTGAAGTCGGCGTACTGGATGCTCAGCGGCTCCCAGCCGGGGGCCCGAGCGGAGCGGCGTGCCTCGTACGCCGTGGACAGGTCCCGGGCCAGCAGGGTGAGGGACCACCCATCGCTGACGATGTGGTGCATGACGGTGACGAACACGTGCTCGTCCGGGCCGGTCGAGAACAGCCACGCCCGGACCGGCAGCTCGGCCGAGATGTCGAAGGTGGTGCGGGTGGCCCGCTCCAGTTCGTCGTCCAGGTCCTCGGCGGACACCTCGACCAGTTCCACCTGCCAGTCGAGGTCGTCGGGTTCGACGATGCGCTGGTAGGGCTCGCCGTCGGCGGTGGGGAACATCGTCCGCAGCACCTCGTGCCGCTCAAGGACGTCCCAGGCCGCGGCCCGCAGCGCCGGGACGTCGACGCTGCCGGTCAGCCGGAGCACCATCGGGATGTTGTAGGTGGTGCTGGGCCCTTCCAACTGGGCGATGAACCAGAGCCGACGCTGGGCGTACGACAACGGGATCATTGTTACTCCTTGTCACCACGCATGGGCCGAAGCACCGGCCGGTTCGATTTCTGCTGTTGGCCGATCCGGCGCGCCAGGCCGGCCGCAGTGGGCGCCTGTAGGAGGGCGCGCAACGGCACGTCAACGTCGAGCGCCGCCCGGATCCGGGCGAGGGCCCGGACCGCCAGCAGCGACTGACCGCCGAGGGCGAAGAAGTCGTCGTCGATGCCGACCCGGTCCAACCCGAGAACCTCGGCGAAGGCGGCACAGACCGCCTCTTCCCGGGGATCGGTCGGGGCGCCGCCGCCCGGCACCGGCGTCGGGGCGAAGTCCGGCAGGGGCAGCGCGCGGCGGTCGATCTTGCCGTTGGGGGTCACCGGCAGCGCGTCGAGCAGCACGACGGCGGATGGCACCATGTACGGCGGCAGCCGGTGCGCCACGAACTGCCGTATCCGCTCGGCCACCTCGTCGTCGGCGAGGCCCATTGCGGAGGTGGCGGCGACGTCGGGCCAGTCGAGGCGCAGCCGGTGGCGCTCGGCCTCGTCCACGGTGTCGATCGCACTCAGCGGCGGGTCGCTGTCGTCGTCCGCCGCGGCCTGCAACGCGTCGACCAGGTTCCGCGTGGTGGTGCGCAGCAGCGCCGCCACCGTGTACGGGTCGATCGGCGCGGTGGCGTCGACGGTGAGCACCAGGGCGTCGCCGTCGTCGTCGACGGATGCGTTGACCGGGAACGTGCTGCGTTCCCGGGCGTGCAGCACCCGGATCCCGGTCGCCTCCGGGATCAGGTCGGGCTCGTCCGACGGGTCGGCGCCGTTGTTGTGCCGGTAGTTGAACAGGGCGGTGAACAGTGGGGTCTCGGCGGCGACGCCGCTGGCCCGTTGCGCGACGGCAAGCGGCGCGTGCTCGTGTTCGAGCAGGCCGGCAAGCTGGTCGCGCATCGCCACCATCGCCGCCCGTACGGTCAGCTCGCCGGTGCGGACCCGCACCGGCAGGGTGTTGATGAATGGGCCGGGCACCCGGTCGGAGCCGGTGCCGGCGTTCATCCGCCCGAACAGCACCGTGCCGAACACCACGTCGTCCCGTCGGGCGAGGGTGGCGACGACCCGCGCCCAGGCGACGTGCAGCAGCGTGGCCGGGCTGACGCCCAGCGTTCGTGCGGTCTCGCGCAGCCGGTCGGCGAAGCCGGCCGGGAAGTGGAGCCGTTCCCTGGTCAGGTTGCTGCCGTCGCCCCGTACGTCGCGGATGCCGAACGGCACCGTCGGTTCGGTGACATCGCCGAGGAGCTCGGCGAAGTAGCGTTCGTGCTCCGTTTCGGCGACGGCGGTGCGGGCGTGCGCGACGAAGTTTCGGAACGGCAGTGGAGCGGCGATCAGGTCGTCGCGGCCGGCGAGGATCGCCCGCACCTCGCCAAGCAGCACGTCGAGCGCGACGTGGTCCTGGATCATGTGATGGACCCGCAGCAACGCGTACCAGCCCGGCCCGTCGGGCGCCGCGGCGGCGTGGATGTCGAGCAGCGGGGCACGGTCGAGGTCCATGGCAAGCCCGGCGACGGCAGCCAGCACGACGACCGGGTCCTCGTCGGCGGCAAGCACTGTGTCGATCACCGGCAGGGTGACCCGTCGCCACACCACCTGCACCGGCTCCGGCAGCCCCTGCCAGACGATCGCGGTGCGCAGAACGTCGTGGCGGTCGACGACCCGGCGTAAGGCGTCGACGAACCGGTCGAGGTGGGCCCGAGTGTCGAACCCGACGGTGGTCGACATGATGTAGGCATCAATGCCGCCCTCGGCGAGTAGATGGTGGAAGAGGATGCCCTCTTGCAGCGGGGCGAGGGGATAGATGTCGGCGATGTTGCCGGCGCCGCCGTCGACGGTGGCGGCGATCCGGTCGACCTGCTCGACGGTCAGATCGACCAACGGCAGCATGTCCGGGGTGATCTCGGTGGCGTCGATGGGAATGGCATTGGCCGGCACATCGACCTGCCGGGCACCGCCGGTCACCGCCAGCGCCGCCGGCGTCGGCGTCTGGAAGAACGCCCGTACGGACACCGACACCCCACGCCGACGCAACCAGTCGACCAGCCGCACCACCAGCAACGAATGCCCACCCAGAACAAAGAAATCGTCATCCACACCGACCACTTCCAAGCCGAGGATCTCCGCGAACCCCGCACACAGCAATTCCTCACGCGCATTCACCGGTGGACGGCCGGAACCAACCCGGATCTGCGGGTCAGGCAGAGCGGAGCGGTCGAGCTTGCCGTTGGCGGTCACCGGCAACGCATCCAGCACCACCACCGCCGCAGGCACCATGTACTCCGGCAACCGCCGGCTCACGTATTCCCGGACACCGGTACCGTCACCACCGACGACGTACGCGATCAGCTTGTCGTCGCGGACGATGACGGCGGCCTGGGTCACCTCCGGGTGCGCGGCCACGGCGGCCTGCACCTCACCCAACTCGATCCGGAACCCACGCAGCTTCACCTGCTCATCCGTACGACCCAGATAGTCCAGTCGCCCGTCAGCGGTCCAGCGGACCAGGTCACCCGTGCGATACAACCGCCCACCCGGCTCGTACGGATTGGCAACGAACCGCTCACCGGTCAACCCGGCCCGGTTCACATACCCCCGCGCGAGCTGCACACCAGCCAGATACAACTCCCCGGCCACACCCACCGGCACCGGCCGCAAACTGTGGTCGAGCACATACGTGCGGGTATTCGCGACCGGCTCACCGATCGTCACCCGCGCACCCGACTCACACCGAGCGGCGGTAACGTCAACCGACGCCTCCGTCGGCCCGTACAAATTATGCAGTTCAACATCGGGAAGCGCGGCCAGGAACCGATCCTGCACAGTGGCCGGCAGCGCCTCACCCGAACAAATCACCCGGGTAAGGACGCCACACCGGTCAGCGACCGGCAGGAACGCCTCCAGCATCGACGGCACAAAATGCACCGTCGACACCCGCTCAGCGTCAATCAACTCCGCCAGATACGCCGGATCACGATGACCCCCCGGACGCGCCACCACCAAAGTCGCGCCCTCCAACAACGGCCAGAAAAACTCCCACACCGACACATCGAAGGTAAACGGCGTCTTCTGCACCACCCGATCCGACTCCGTGAGTCCAAACCGGTCCTGCATCCACCGCAACCGGTTCACAATCCCCGCATGCGAAACAACAACACCCTTCGGCCGACCCGACGACCCCGACGTGAACAACACATACGCCGGATGATCCGGACGCGGACGCGCACGCACCGGCGGCGCCGACGACGACGGCGCCTCGTCGACCCCGACCCGGGCCACACCCAACGGCAGCACCGACGCGCACTCCGGCGAGGTCACCACCGCCACCGGCAACGCGTCAGCCAACATCACCGCCACCCGCTCCACCGGATACTCGGGATCAACCGGCAAATACGCCCCACCCGCCTTCAGCACACCCAACAACGCCACCACCAGATCAGCACCACGCGGCAGACACACCCCCACCACCGACTCCGGACCCACACCACGCCCCACCAACACCCGCGCCAACCGCTCCGCCCGCGCATCCACCTCCGCATACGTCAACGACTCGCCCTCGAAGACCACCGCCACCGCCGCCGGCGACGCCACCACCCGCGCACCGAACAACGAAACCAGCGTGTCGCCCGCCGGATACACCACCGACGTGTCATTCCAGTCGATCAACAGGCGCGCACGCTCGTTGCCGTCGAGGACGTCCACGGCGCCTACCCGTACGGTCGGGTCGGCGACCACGGTGCGCAGCACCCGGACGAACCGTTCGCCGAGTTGGTGTACCGAGGCCGGATCGAACAGGTCGGCGGCGCCGATCAGTTCGCCGCGCAGGCCCTGCGGTTGCCGGGCGGGACCGTACTCCTCGGTGATGCCGAGCTCCAGGTCGAACTTTGCGGTCCGGGCCTCCGACCCGACGTGACCGGTGTCGACGTCGGTCAGTTCGAGTACCGCCGCCGCCTGATTCTGCACCGTCAACATCACCTGAAACAACGGATGCCGCGCCAACGACCGCACCGGCGACAACTCCTCCACCAACCGCTCAAACGGCACATCCTGCCGCTCAAACGCCGCCAAATTCGACTCCCGCACCCGCCCCAACAACTCCACAAACGACGGATCCCCCGACACATCACCCCGCAACACCAACGTATTAACAAAAAACCCCACCAAATCATCCAACGCCTCATCCACCCGACCCGCCACCGCCGTACCGATCGGCACATCCACCCCCGCACCCATTCGCGACAACAACACCACCAACGCACCCTGAACCACCATCGCCACCGTCACACCCTGCACCCGAGCAAGCCCCACCACCGCCGCGTGAACCTCAGCCGACACCACCAACGACACCCCATGACCCCGAAAACTCGGCACCACCGGACGCAACCGATCCACCGGCAAACCCAACTCCTCCGGCAACCCAGCCAAAGCCTCCCGCCAAAAACCCAACTGCCGCGACAACACACTCCCCGGATCCGACTCCACACCCAACAACTCCCGCTGCCACACCGCAAAATCCGCATACTGCACCCGCAACGGCAACCACCCCGGCACCCCACCGGCCACCCGCGCCGCATACGCCACCGAAAGATCCCGCGCCAACGGCACCAACGACCACCCATCAGCCGCCACATGATGCACCACCACCACCAACACCGACCCACCAAACAACCACGCCCGCAACGGCACCTCAACCGACAAATCAAACGGACGACCAATTACCTCCGACAACTCCCCCACCGGACCATCGACAACCCCCAACCGCCAATCCAACTCCCCCACCGGAACAACCCGCTGAAACGGCTCACCATCAACCACCGGAAACACCGTACGCAACACCTCATGCCGACCCAACACATCCCGCAACGCCAACTCCAACGCCAACACGTCCACCCCATCCAGCCGCAACACAAACGGCATGTGATAGACCCCGGACGACCCCTCCAACTGATTCACAAACCACAACCGACGCTGCGCGAACGACAAACCCACCCGCGACCCACGCACCACCGGAACCACCACCGGACGCGCGACCGCCACCGACGACAACCGCACCGCCAACCGCCCCGGCGTCGACGCCTCAAACAACACCCGCAACGACACCTCCACCCCCAACACCACCCGCACCCGACCAACCAACCGCACCGCCAACAACGAATGCCCACCCAACACAAAAAAATCGTCATCCACCCCCACCACATCCCGACCCAACACCTCAGCAAACACCACACACAACAACTCCTCACGCGGCGTCAACCCCACCCGACCCACACCACCACCAGCCTCAACCACCGGCACCGGCAACGCCTTACGATCGACCTTGCCGTTCGACGTCAACGGCAAACAATCCAACAACACCACCACCGACGGCACCATGTACTCCGGCAACCGCCCCGCCACAAACCCCCGCACACCCTCAACATCAAAACCCGCCCCACCCGCAACCACATACGCCACCAACCGCCGCTCACCCGGACTATCCTCACGCACCACCACACACACCTGCTCCACACCCGGACACACCGCCACCACCGCCTGCACCTCACCCAACTCAATCCGAAACCCACGAATCTTCACCTGATCATCAACCCGACCCCCGAACACCAACTCACCATCCACCGTCCACCGCACCAAATCACCAGTCCGATACATCCGCTCACCAAACCCAAACGGACACGCCACAAACCGCTCCCCAGTCAACCCAGCACGCCCCACATAACCCCGCGCCAACTGCGACCCCGCGATATACAACTCACCCACCACACCCACCGGCACCGGCACCAACGCGGCATCCAGGACGAACGCCCGGCTGTTGGGCAGCGGCCCGCCGAACGGCACCGGGCCGTCGGCGCAGCCCGGGTCGATCCGGCCGGCGGCCATGATGACGGTGGCCTCGGTCGGCCCGTACGCGTGCACCAGGTGCCGGCCCCGCGCCCATCGGGCGGCCAGGGCCGGGTCGACGACCTCGGAGCCCACCACCATTGCCTCGATGTCGGTGAACTGCGCCGGGTCCAGCACAGCCAGCAGCGACGGCACCACGCTGGCTGAGCGCACTCCATTCTCGGTGACCAGCCGGTGCAGCAACTCCGGCTCCGACCGCTCCGCCGCTGAGGCGATGAACAGGGTGCCACCGCAGGCGAGGGTGACCGCCACGTCGAGTACGGAGGCGTCGAAGCTGAACGAGGCGAATTGCAGGACGGGAATTCCGGGTCGTACCCGCAGCACCGACGCGAACACCGACACGAGGTTGGACAGGCCGCCGTGCGGGACGCACACGCCCTTGGGCCGTCCGGTTGAACCGGAGGTGTAGATGACGTACGCCGCCCCGCCGGGCGCCGGGGCGGTAGGCAGCGCGACGTCGGCGAGGTCGTCCGGTAGCGGCGCATCGACGACGACCGGGTCGACGTCGTCCGGCAGCACGTTGGCGCACGACGACGCGGTCAGCACCACGCGCGGCCGGGCATCGGAGACGAGGTAGGCGATGCGCTCGGCCGGATATTCCGGATCGATCGGCAGGTACGCGCCGCCGGCCCGCCAGACGGCCAGGATCGCCACCACCATGTCGAGTCCGCGGGGCAGGCAAAGCCCGACGACAGTCTCCGGTCCGACGCCGCGGGCCGCGAGCAGCCGGGCGAGCCGGTCGGCCCGGGTGGCAAGTTCGGCGTACGACAGCGCGGCGCCCTCGTGCACCGCGGCCGGCGCCTCCGGCGTACGGACCACCTGTCGGCGGATCAGCTCCGGCACCGGGATGCCGGCGAAGTCCGCAGCGGTGTCGTTCCACTCCTCGATCACCCGGCGCCGTTCGGCGTCGTCGAGGACCTTCACCGCGCGCAGCGGCGGGTCGGTGTCGCCGTCGAGAGCGGCCCGGAGCCGGGTCACCAGGTCGTCGACCGTGGTGACGATGAGCCGGCCCAGGGCGTCGACGTCGATCGGCGCCACCGCGTCGACGGAGACGCTCGCGTCGTCGCCGTCGTCGTCGACGGAGACGGTCAGCGGGTAGTTGTTGCGCTCGTGGGCGTAGACCACCCGGATGCCGCCGTCGCCGTCGCCGGTGGGGTCGGCAGCGGCCGTATTCCGCCGGTAGTTGAAGATCGACGTGAACAGCGGGGTGTCGGCTGGTACGCCGCTGACCCGCTGCGCGACGGCGAGCGGGGCGTGTTCGTGTTCGAGTAGGGCGGCCAGCTGGTCGCGCATGGTGGCGACCGCGTCGCGTACGCCGGTGTCGCCGGTCCGTACCCGGACCGGCAGGGTGTTGATGAACGGGCCGGGCACCCGGTCGGCGCCGGCGCCGGCGTTCATCCGACCGAACAGGACCGTGCCGAACACCACGTCCTCGCGGCCGGAGACAACGGCGAGCGCCCTCGCCCAGGCGACGTGCAGGACGGTCGCGGGACTCGCGCCGAGCCGTCGGGCGATCTCGCGCAGCCGGCCGGCCAGTCCGGGCGGGAACGGGGTGCGACCGCGCGCCGGGTACAGATCGCTGCGGACTTCCGGCACCCCGAACGGCACGGTCGGCTCGTCAACGTCGCCCAGCAGTGCGGCAAAGTACCGCTCGTGCTCCTCCTGAGGGACGCCGGCGCGGGCCTGGGCGACGAAGTCGCGGAACGGCGGCGCGGGCGGCAGTTCGTCGCCCCGGCCGGCGAACAGCGTCCGCACCTCGTCGAGAACGACGTCGAGGCCGGTGTGATCCTGGACGAGGTGGTGGACACGGACCAGCACCAGCCACCGGTCGTCGCCGGGGATCCGGGCGGTGAACAGGTCCATCAGCGGCGCTCGCCCCAGGTCGATCCGCGACCCGCCGGCCCGGACCAGCTCTGCGACCGGGTCGTCGCCGTCGGGGTCGAGGGTCACCTGCTGGACCCGGAGGGTGGCTTGCCGCTGGACGACCTGGACGGGTTCGGGCAGGCCGTCCCAGACGATCGAGGTGCGGAAGATGTCGTGCCGGTCGACGATTCGGCGCAGCGTGTCGACCAGCCGGTCGACGAGTGCGTGGGCGTCCAGCTCGATGACGGTGGGCAGGACGTAGGTGTCCGGTCCGTCGCCGGCCAGCAGATGGTGGAACAGCAAACCCTCCTGTAACGGAGCCAGGGGATAGATGTCAGCGATATTCGCGGCACCACCATCGACGCTGACAGCGATCCGATCAATCTGCTCGACGGTCAGCTCAACCAGCGGCAACATATCCGGAGTAATCCCAGTGGCACCGACCGGAATCCGATTCGCCGGCACCTCCACCTGCCGAACACCAACACTAGCCGCCAACGCACCCGGAGTAGGAGTCTGAAAAACGCCCGCACCGACACCACCACACCACGCCGACGCAACCACTCCACCAACCGCACCACCAACAACGAATGCCCACCCAACACAAAAAAATCGTCATCAACCCCCACACCATCCACACCCAACAACTCAGCAAACCCCGCACACACCAACTCCTCCCGCACATTCACCGGCGCCCGACCCCCACCCCCAGACCACACCGGCACCGGCAACCGCCCACGATCCAACTTCCCATTAACCGTCAACGGCAACGCATCCAAAACCACCACCGCCGCCGGCACCATATACCCCGGCAACCGCCGAGCCACCTCCCCCAACACCACCCCCGACAACCCCACCAAATCCACCCCACCCACCGGAACCACATAAGCCACCAACCGCACATCACCCCGAACATCCTCACGCACCACCACCACCGCCCGCGACACCAACCCCACCGCCGCAACCACCGCCTCCACCTCACCCAACTCAATCCGAAAACCCCGAACCTTCACCTGATCATCAACACGACCCACAAACTCCAACCGACCACCACCACTCCACCGCGCCACATCCCCACTCCGATACATCCGCCCACCCAAACCACCAAACGGACACGCCACAAACCGCTCACCAGTCAAAGCAGCCCGCCCCAAATAACCCCGCGCCAACTGCCCACCCGACACATACACCTCACCCACCACACCCGGCGGCACCGGCCGCAACCCCGCATCAAGCACAAACACCCGCAACCCCGGCAACCCCCGACCCACCACACTCCCCCCACCACCCGAACCCACCCGCTCAAACGTCACATGCACCGTCGTCTCAGTAATCCCATACATATTCACCATCACCGGCCCACCACCACCATGACGAACGAACCAACCCCCCAACCGACCCGGATCCAACGCCTCCCCACCAAACACCACCACCCGCAACAACGACCCATCCAACAAATCCATCACCCCATAAAACGCCGACGGCGTCTGACTCAACACCGTCACCCGCTCCCGCACCAACAACGCCGCGAACTCCCCCGGCGACCGCGACACCTCAAACGGCACCACCACCACCCGACCACCATGCAACAACGCACCCCACAACTCCCACACCGAAAAATCAAACGCCGCCGAATGAAACCACGACCACACATCAGCACCATCGAACCCACCAAACAACCCCGCCGCACCCGCAAACAACCCCACCACATTCCCATGCGTAACCGTCACACCCTTCGGCCGACCCGTCGACCCCGACGTATAAATCACATACAACGAATGATCCACCAACACCGACACCGGCAACGCAACCGGCAACCCCGCCAACTCCGCGACGACCTCCACATCGTCCAGCACAACCACCGGCACCGGGCAATCAACCAACACCCCCACAGTCGCCGCCGAAGCCAACACCACCACCGGCCCCGAATCCTCCAACATGTACCCAACCCGCTCCACCGGATACCGCGGATCAACCGGCACATACGCACCCCCCGCACGCACCACCGCCAACATCGCCACCACAAACTCCGAACCCCGACCCAACACCAAAGCAACCCGCGACTCCGGACCCACCCCACAACCCACCAACAAACTCGCCAACCGACCCGCCCGCTCATCCAACTCGCCATACGTCAACCCCACACCATCCGCCACCACCGCCACCGCACCCGGCGCCCCCGCCACCACCGCCGCAAACAAGTCACCCACCGACACCGCCGGCACCACCACCGGCACCGAATTCCACTCCACCAACACCCGCCGACGCTCAACATCATCCAAAACATCCACCGAAGACAACCGACGACCGACATCGGCCACCACCACGCCCAGCAGCCGGACGTACCAGATGACCAGGCGCTCGACGGTGGCCCGCTCGAACAGGTCGGCGGCGCCGACGACCGCCCCGTGCAACCCGGCCGGCATGCCGGCCGGGTCGACGGTCTCGGCGGCGTTGATCTCAAGATCGAACTTCGCCGCGCCCGGTCCGGCCGACAAGCGCCCGGTGGTGACGCCGGACATCGCCAGGTCGGAGTCGGCGTTGTTCTGCACGGTCAGCATCACCTGGAACAGCGGGTGCCGGGCCATCGACCGCGCCGGCGACAACTCCTCCACCAGCCGCTCGAACGGCACGTCCTGATGCTCGAACGCGGACAGCCCGGTCTCCCGCACCCGGGCCAGCAGCTCGGCGAAGGTCGGATCGCCGGACAGGTCGGTGCGCAGCACGAGAGTGTTGACGAAGAAGCCGATCAGGTCGTCGAGCGCCTCGTCGGTGCGCCCGGCGACCGCGGTGCCGATCGGCACGTCGGCGCCGGCCCCCAGCTTGGACAGCAGTACGGCGAGGGCAGCCTGCAACACCATGAACACGGTGACGCCCTCGGTGCGGGACAGCTCCACGATCCGGGCGTGCACGTCGGCGGGTACCCACAGCGGCACGGCGTGTCCCCGGTGGGTGGCCTCGGCCGGCCGTGGGTGGTCCGCGGGCAGGGCAAGTTCCTCGGGTACGCCGTCAAGGGCGGTCTGCCAGTAGCCGAGCTGCCGGGACACCACGCTGTCCGGATCGGACTCCGCGCCGAGCAGCTCCCGCTGCCACAGGGCAAAATCGGCGTACTGCACCGGCAGCGGCGCCCAGTCCGGGGCGCGGCCCTCGCGCCGCGCGGCGTACGCGGTGGAGACGTCGCGGCCGAGCGGTTCCATCGACCAGCCGTCGCCGGCGATGTGGTGCAGGACCACCACCAGGACCGAGTCGGTCGGGCCGGCGCACACCAGCGAGCCGTGCACCGGCACGTCGGTGGCCAGGTCGAAGGTGTGCGCGGCGGCCACCGCGACCGCCGCGTCGAGCCCGTCGGGTGCGACGTCGACCACGTGCAGGTCCCAGTCCAACTCGGCGACGTCGAGGACCTGCTGGTACGGCTCGCCGTCGACAGTCGGGAAGACCGTACGGAGCACCTCGTGGCGGTCCAGCACGTCCCGCAGGGCCGCCCGCAGCGCGGCGACGTCTACGCCGCCGGAGAGATGCAGCACGATCGGCATGGTGTACGTCGTGCCGACATCGCCCAGTTGGGCGATGAACCACAGCCGGCGCTGCGCAAACGACAACGGGATCATCAGGAATCCTTCCGCTCACGCATCGGCCGCAGCGCCGGCCGACTGGACTTCTCGGCGGGAATGCGCTGGGCAAGCTGGGCCACGGTTGGCGCGTCGAACAGGTCGCGGAGGCCGAGTTCGACGTCAAGCACGGTGCGGATGCGACTGATCAGCCGTATGGCCAGCAGCGAGTGCCCGCCGAGGGTGAAGAAGTTGTCGTCGACGCCGACCCGTTCGAGCCCGAGGACCTGCGCGAACGCGGCGCACAGTGCCTCCTCGCGCGGGTTCGCGGGCGCGCGGCCGGAACCGGCGGTCCCGGCGAAGTCGGGCGCCGGCAGGGACCGCAGGTCGAGCTTGCCGCTGCTGGTCAGCGGCAGGGCGTCCAGGGTCACCACCGCGGCCGGCACCATGTAGCCGGGCAGCCGCCGGGCGACGTGCTCGCGGACCTTGGCAGGGTCGGCGGCGCCGACCACGTACGCCACGATCCGGTCGTCGCGGACCGCGACGGCGGCCTGGGTGACGTCGGGGCTCGCGACCACGGCGGCCCGGACCTCGCCGAGTTCGATGCGGAACCCTCGGATCTTGACCTGGTCGTCGGTGCGGCCCAGGTACTCCAGTTGCCCGTTGTCGGTCCAGCGGACCAGGTCGCCGGTGCGGTACATCCGCTCCCCCGACCCGCCGTACGGGCAGGCCACGAACCGCTCGGCGGTCAGCTCGGCCCGGTTGACGTAGCTCCGCGCCAACTGCACACCGGCCAGATACAACTCCCCGGCCACTCCCACCGGGACGGGTTGCAGGCCGCTGTCCAGCACGTAGGTGCGGGTGTTCGCGACCGGTGAACCGATCGTCACCGGCACACCGGGCTCGCACCGGACGGCGGTGACATCAACCGACGCCTCCGTCGGCCCGTACAAATTGTGCAGTTCGACATCGGGAAGCACGGCCAGGAACCGATCCCGCACACCGGCCGGCAACGCCTCACCCGAACAAATCACCCGGGTAAGGCCGGTGCAGGACTCCGCCACCGGCAGGAACGCCTCCAACATCGACGGCACAAAATGCACCGTCGACACTTGCTGCGTGCGAATCAACTCGGCCAGATAACCCGGATCACGATGACCCCCCGGACGCGCCACCACCAGCGTCGCGCCCTCCACCAACGGCCAAAAGAACTCCCACACCGACACGTCAAACGTGAACGGCGTCTTCTGCAACACCCGATCCGCAGCGGACAACCCGAACCGGTCCTGCATCCACCGCAACCGGTTCACAATCCCCGCATGCGAAACAACAACACCCTTCGGCCGACCCGTCGACCCCGACGTGAACAACACATACGCCGGATGATCCACACACAGATCGACCACCGTCTCCGGCACCGGACCATCCAGACCGGTGATCGAATCCAGGACCAGCGTCGCCCCGGCATCGGCCAACATCACCGCCACCCGCTCCGCCGGATACCCCGGATCGACCGGTAGATACGCCCCGCCGGCCTTCAACACGCCCAACAACGCCACCACCAGATCGAGACCACGGTCCATCCGCACCCCGACCACCGACTCCGGACCCACACCCACAGCCCGCAAATACCGGGCGACCCTGTTGGCCCGAGCGTCCAGCTCGGCGTACGTGAACGGCTCACCCTCGAACACCACCGCCACCGCATCCGGCGACGCGGCGACCCGCCCCGCGAACAAATCCGGCAACGTCCCATTAACCGGATACGACACCTCCGTGTCGTTCCAGCCGACGACCAACTGCCGACGCCCGGCCTCATCGAGCGCGTCGACCGAGCGAAGCGACAGCTCTCCGTCCGCCTCCAGCGCGGTCACCAGATTGCCGATCACCGTACGCAACAACGAGGCGACCGAATGAGCGTCGATCGGCGTGGCCGCATCCACAGTGAGGTAGATGGCGTCGCCGTTGTCGTCGACGGAAGCCGTCAGCGGATAGTTGGTGTTCTCCCGGGAGAACACCACCTGAATGCCGTCCGTGCCCGTCGTCTCGACGGCTTCGGCCTCCGTGGTCTCCTGGGCGGCGTTGTGCCGGTAGTTGAGGATCGAGGTGAACAGTGGCGTCTCCGGTGCCACCCCGCTCGACCGTTGCGCCAGCGCCAGTGAGGCGTGTTCGTGTTCGAGCAGCCCGGCGAGTTGGTCGCGGATCGCGCTAACTGCCGCCCGGACGTTCAGGTCGCCGGTGCGCACCCGTACGGGCAGGGTGTTGATGAACGGTCCCGGCGCCCGGTCGGCACCGGCGCCGGCGTTCATCCGGCCGAACAACACGGTGCCGAACACCACGTCGTCGCGGCCGGACAGCACCGCGACGGTGCGCGCCCACGCGACGTGCAGCAACGTGGCGGGGCTGGTGCCCAACGACCGGGCCACTCGTCGGAGCTGACCGGCCAGGGCAGCGCCGAGGGCGGCCGAGGCGTGCCGCTGGCCCGTGCCGTCGCCGCGCACGTCGAGCACCCCGTACGGGGCGGTTGGCTCGTCGACGTCGCCGAGCAGGTCGGCGAAGTATCGCTCGTGCTCCTCCTCGGCCACTCCGCCACGGGCCTGCGCCACGAACTCCCGGAACGGCACCACCGGCGCCAGAGCGTCGTCCCGCCCGGCCATCACCGCGCGCACCTCGGCGATCAGCAGGTCCAGACCCGTGTGATCCTGCACCAGGTGGTGCACCCGGACCAGGGCCAGCCACTCATCGCCACCCGGCACCGCCGTCCGGTGGACCTCGATCAGCGGTGCCCGACCCAGATCCATCGCCGTCTCCCCGGCGGCGAGCAGCTCCGCCACCGGATCGGCCCCGGCAACCGCCACCTCGGTCACCGGCAGGGTGGCGTGCCGCCACACCACCTGCACCGGCGAGTCCAGACCCTCCCAGAGGATCGCCGTACGGAAGACGTCGTGCCGATCGATCACCCGCTGCAACGCCGCCAGGAAGCCGTCGAGCAACTCCCGGCGATCGAACCGCACCACGGTCGGCAACACGTACGCATCCCGGCCCCCCTGGGCCAGCAGGTGGTGAAACAGCAACCCCTCCTGCAATGGGGCGAGCGGGTAGATGTCGGCGACGTTGCCCGCACCACCGTCGACCGTCGCCACCACCCGGTCGATCTGCTCCGGGGTCAGCGCCACCAATGGCAGCATCTCCGGAGTGATCGGGACGGCGTCGACCGGAATCGCGTTGGTCGGCACCCGCACCTGCCCCCGACCGGCACCCGCGGCAGCCAACCCGGCCGGCGTGGGGGTCTGGAACAACGCCCGCACCGGCACCGACATCCGCCGCTGGCGTAGCCATTCGACCAGCCGTACGACCAGCAGCGAGTGACCACCCAGGGCGAAGAAATCATCATCGACGCCCACACTCTCCAAACCCAACACCACGGCGAAGCCCGCGCACAACAACTCCTCCCGCGCGTTCGACGGCCCCCGCCCCACCCCCACCCCCACACCCGCATTCGCAGCAAAATCCGGAACCGGCAACGCCCGCCGATCCAACTTCCCCACCGCAGACAACGGCAACCCATCAACCACCACCACCGCCGCCGGCACCATATGCCCCGGCAACCGACCAGACACATAAGCCCTCACCCCAACAGACAAACCCCCACGATCAACACCCGACACCGGCACCACATACGCAACCAACCGCCTATCCCCCGTCGAATCCTCCCAAGCAACCACCGCAACCTCAACCACATCCGGATGCCCCGCAACAACCACCTCCACCTCACCCAACTCAATCCGAAAACCACGAACCTTCACCTGATCATCAGAACGACCCACATACTCCACCAACCCACCCACACCCCACCGCACCAAATCACCCGTCCGATACATCCGCCCACCCACCTCAAACGGATTAGCCACAAACCGCTCACCCGTCAACCCCGCCCGACCCAAATAACCCCGCGCCAACCCCACACCCGACAAATAAAACTCACCCACCACACCCACCGGCACCGGACACAACCCCGCATCCAAAACATAAACCCCAACATTATCCAACGGACGACCAATCGGCGGCACACCCCCCACCACACCATCCGCAAACCACTCCGTCGAATACACCGTCGCCTCAGTCGGACCATAAACATTCGCCACCCGCACCCCCGGCAACGCCAACCGCACCTCACCCAACACCCGCTCCGACAACGCCTCACCAGCCAACACCACCACCCCCACCCGAGCACCCACCCCACCACCACCCAACACCCGCACCAACGCCGACGGCACCGCACTCACCAAACTCACATCCCACTCCCGACCCCCACCCACCAACTCCAACAAATCCGCCACCACCTCCACACAACCCCCACACACCAACGGCCCAAACAACTCAAACACCGACACATCAAAACTCAACGACGTCGACGCCAACACCCGCGAAAAACCCCCACCACCAAACCGACCAACCGCCCAACCCAACAAATCCACCACCGACCGATGCTCCACCACCACACCCTTCGGCCGACCCGTCGACCCCGACGTAAACATCACATACGCCGGATGCTCCCCCCGCAAACCAGAACAACCCACAAACCCCCCACCATCCACCCGATCATCCACCGACACCCGAACAATCCCCCGAGGCAACACCCCCTCCACCACCGAAGACGTCACCACCACCACCGGCACCGCATCACCCACCATAAACGCCACCCGCTCCACCGGATAACCCGGATCAATCGGCAAATACGCCCCACCCGCCTTCAACACCCCCAACACAGCAACAACCAAATCCACACCACGCGGCAAACACACCCCCACCACCGACTCCGGACCCACACCCCGCGCAGAAAGGAACCCCGCCAACCCAGACGCCCGCGAATCCAATTCCGCATACGTCAACGCCACATCACCACACACCACCGCCAATGCGTCCGGCGTCCGCGCCACCTGCGCCTCAAACAACCCCGACACCGTCACCCCCACCCGCTCCACCACAGACCCATTCCACTCCACCAAAACCCGACGACGCTCCACCTCGTCCAACACATCCACCGCACCCAACCGCAACCCCGGATCGGCCGACACCAGCCGCAGCACCCGGACGAACCGGTCGGTCAGCCGGCGTAGCGACTCGGGCTCGAACAGGTCGGCGGCCGCCACGACGCTGCCCCGGATCCCGGCCGGCCGGCCGCTCTCGTCGACCATTTCCTGAAGGCTGAAGTCGAGGTCGAATCGAGCGGTCGCCTCGGCGACCTCGCCGGCGAACGTGCCGCCGGAGTCGGCCGCCACGTCGGTCGCGGCCACGTCGAGAACGGCCTCCTCCTGGTTTTGCAGGGTGAGCATCACCTGGAACAGTGGGTTGCGGGCCAACGACCGCGTCGGCGCCAGCTCCTCCACGAGCCGTTCGAACGGCACGTCCTGGTGGGCGAAGGCAGCCAGGCTGGTCTCCCGGACCCGGCGCAGCACCTCGGTGAACTCCGGGTTGCCGGACAGGTCGCCGCGTATCACCAGGGTGTTGACGAAGAACCCGACGAGATCGTTGAGCGCCTCGTCGGTGCGGCCGGCGACGGCCGTACCGATCGGGATGTCGGTGCCGGCGCCGTGCCGGGACAGCAGCACGGCGAGAGCCGCCTGCAACGCCATGAAGACGGTGACGCCCTCGGCCCGGGCCAACCGCGCCAGATCGGCGTGTACGTCTGCGGGCAGTTGCACCGAGACACGGTGACCACGGTCGCTGAGGACCACCGGGCGCGGCCGGTCGAACGGCAGGTTCAGCTCCTCGGGCGCCCCGGACAGGTTGTCTCGCCAGTAGGCGACCTGTCGGGCCAGCAGGCTGTCCGGGTCCTGTCCGTCGCCGAGCAGCTCGTGCTGCCAGAGCGCGTAGTCGGCGTACTGCACCGGGAGCGGCGTCCAGTCCGGGGCGGCGCCGTTGCCACGGGCCGCGTACGCGGTGGAGAAGTCCCGGGCCAGCGGGGTCCAGGACCAGCCGTCGCCGGCGGTGTGGTGCATGACCACGAGCAGCACGTGCCGGTCGGCGTCGGTGCTGAACAGCCAGGTTCGGATCGGCAGCTCGACGGCCAGGTCGAAGGCGTACGACTGCCAACGGCCGACCGCCGCGTCGATTTCGTCGTCGGCCACCATCTCGTGCCGCACCCGCCAGTCGAGCTGATCCGCCGGCACGATCCGCTGCACCGGCTCGCCGTCGACGGTCGGGAACAACGTACGCAGTGCCTCGTGCCGGCCGATGACATCGCGCAGCGCGGCCTCGATGACGGCCGGATCGACCGGACCGGCAAGGCTGACCGCGTTCGAGACGTTGTAGACCGGGCTGGGTCCCTCGAGCTGGTTGATGAACCAGAGGCGGCGTTGACCGGAGGACAGCGGGATACGTTCCGGGCGGGGTCGGGCGGTCAGCACCGGCCGACCCACGCTGTCGGTGGAGTCGTCCTCGGGGTCGGGCAGGGTCGCGGCCAGTCCGGCGACGGTCGGGGTCTCGAACAACGCCCGGATCTCGACCTCGACACCCAGCAGCGCCCGGATCCGACTGATCAGACGTACCGCCAACAGCGAATGCCCACCCAGGTCGAAGAAATCGTCATCGACACCGACGCCCTCGACACCGAGGACCTCGGCGTAGGCCGCGCACAACAGTTGCTCCCGCTCGTTGGCCGGCTCCCGTCCGGCGCCGGCCGACGCGGCCAGATCCGGCTCGGGCAGGGCCCGACGGTCCAGCTTGCCGTTCGAGGTCAGCGGCAGCACGTCGAGCACCACCACGGCCGACGGCACCAGGTGCTCGGGCAACCGCTGTCCCGCGTAACGACGCACCTGCTCGACAACACCGTCAACGTCGTCGTCGGACACCACGTACGCGATCAGCCGCAGCTCACCACGGACGTCCGGTCGCGCGACCACGGCGACCTGATCCAGCCCGGGGCACCGGGCCAGCACCGACTGGATCTCGCCCGGCTCCACCCGGAACCCACGGATCTTGACCTGCTCGTCGACCCGGCCCAGGAACACCAACCGGCCGTCGGCCAACCGCCGCACCCGGTCGCCGGTGCGATACATCCGCCCAGCCGTGCCGTAGGGGCAGGCCACGAACCGCTCCGCCGTCAGTCCCGGTCGGCGCAGATAGCCACGCGCCAACGCCGCACCCGCGACGTACAGTTCGCCGGGCGCCCCGACCGGCACCGGCCGCAGACCCGCGTCCAACACATAGGTACGCACGTTCGCGATCGGCTCACCGATCGGCACCACCTGCCCACCGTCCAGGCGGGTCGTGGTGACACCGATCGTGGTCTCGGTCGGCCCGTAGTGGTTGAACACCCCCCGGTCCCCGGCGGCGGCGACCAGCTCGGCCACCCACTCGGCCGGGGCGGCCTCACCGCCGAGCACGAGACTCCCGGCCGGGATCACGTCCTCCAGGCGACCGGCCGCGCCGAGCGCCATCAGATGCGACGGCACCGCCTTGAGGTGATCGATCCGGTGCTCGGCCAGATAGCCGCCCACGGTGACCGGGTCGGTGACCGCCTCCTCCGGCAACACGTGCAACTGCCCGCCCCGGGCCAGGCTCGCGAACAACACCGTGTTACCCAGGTCGGTGACCTGAGCCTGCAACAACGCGTATCGGCCACCACGGGCGGCGAAGCCGAGCCGGTCCGGCACCGAGGCCACATAGTTCGCCAACGCGCCCTGGGTGACCGCCACACCCTTCGGCTGGCCGGTGGAGCCGGACGTGTAGATGACATAGGCCAGGTCGCCGGGGCGACGCGACACGGACGGGGCGGTGGACTCGGCCATCGCCAGGTGCGCGGCGGTCATCGCCCCGTCCAGCGCCACGATGCGTACCTTGCCGGCGGGTAGGTCGTCCACCAGGTCCTCGGTGGTCAGCAGCAACACCGCCAGGCTGTCGCGCAGCATGTACGCCATCCGGTCAACGGGCTGCTGCGTGTCGATCGGCAGATAGGCCGCACCGGCCTTCCACACCCCGAGAATCGCGGTGACCAGCTCGACCCCGCGCGGCAGCGACAGGGCGATCACCGACTCCGGACCGACGCCCTGGGCGAGCAGGTAGCGGGCCAGCCTGTTCGCCCGCGCGTCCAACTCGCCATAGGTGGTCCGCTCGCCGTCGGCGACCACCGCCACCGCGTCCGGGGTCTCGACGACGCGCCGCGCGAACGACGCCACCACCAGCTCCGCCTCAGCATCGGTGGCGGTGTCGTTGAACTCCACCAGCACCCGATGCCGCTCCGCCTCGTCGAGCACGTCGACGGCGTGCAGCCGCAGCGACGGGTCGCCGGTCACCGTATCCAGGACCCGGACCCAACCGGCGGAGACCCGGTCGGCGAACGGCGCGTCGAACAGATCCGCCGCCACCGTGACAGTGCCCCGCAGACCCGCCGGTCCGCCATCGGCGTCGAACACCTCACCGACCAGCACGTCCAGGTCGAACTTCACCGCCGAGGTACCCGAGCCGAGACCCGACGCCTCGACGCCGGGCAGGTCCAGCACCGCGTCCACCGTGTCGGTCTTCGTCAGCACCACCTGGAACAGCGGGTGCCGGGCCATCGACCGGGCCGGCGCCAACTCTTCCACCAACCGCTCAAACGGCACATCCTGATGCTCAGCACCGGCCAGCGCCGCCTCCCGCACCCGCACCAGCAGCTCCGCGAACGACGGATCACCCGACAGGTCCGCCCGCAGGACGAGCGTGTTCACGAAGAAGCCGACAAGATTGTCGAGCGCCTCGTCGGTGCGACCCGCGTGCGCCGAACCGATCGGGACGTCGAGGCCCGCACCCAACCGCGACAACAGCACCGCCAGCGACGCCTGCATCACCATGAACACCGTCACCCCGTGCGCGCGGGCGGTCTCCACCATCCGCGCGTGCACCGCGGCCGGCACGTCGACCGGCACGCTGAACCCACGGTGACTCGCCACCGCGGGCCGTGGCCGGTCGTGCGGCAACGCCAACTCCTCCGGCACACCGGCGAGCGCCTCCCGCCAGTAACCGAGCTGCCGCGACACCAGACTCCGCGGATCGGTCTCGTCGCCCAGCACCGCCCGCTGCCACAAAGCGAAATCCGCGTACTGCACCGGCAGCGGCACCCACTCCGGCTCCGCCCCCCGTTGACGAGCGGCATAGGCCGTCGACACGTCCTGGGCGAGGGGCGCCATCGACCAGCCGTCACCGGCGATGTGATGCACCACCACGACCAGCACCTCACCGCTGATCAACCAGGCCCGGATCGGGACCTCGACCGACACGTCGAAGGCGTACGCGGCCGCCTCGGCGACCGCCGCCTCGACGTCACCGGTCTCCACCCGCTCCAGCCGCCACGCCAACCCGTCCATCGGGAGCACCCGCTGGTACGGCTCCCCGTCCACCGTCGGGAACACCGTCCGCAGCACCTCGTGCCGCCCGACCACGTCCCGCAACGCCGCGTCCAGCACGGCCGCGTCGACCGCGCCGGACAACCGCAGCACCACCGGCATGTTGTACGCCGCCGTCGGCCCCTCCAGCTGGTTGATGAACCACAACCGGCGCTGCGCGAACGACAACGACAGCCGCTCCGGCCGCTCCCAGGGCACCAGCGCCGGTCGACCCGCACCGGCGTCGGTCAGCCGCGCCGCGAACCGGGTTGGCGTCGGCGCCTCGAACAACACCCGCAGCGACACCTCCACCCCGAACACCGACCGCAGCCGACTCAGCAACCGCACCGCCAACAGCGAGTGGCCACCCAGGGCGAAGAAGTCGTCGTCCACTCCCACCCGTGGCAGGCCCAACACCTCGGCGAACGCCGAGGCCACCAGCTCGGCGCGCGGATCGGCACCGCCACGGGCGGCGCTCACCGACAGCGTCGGCGCCGGCAGTGCCGCCCGGTCCAGCTTGCCGTTCGCCGTTGTCGGCAGCGCATCCAGCGCGACCACCGCGGCGGGGACCATGTGCGCCGGCAACCGCCGGCCGACGAACTCCCGGATGCCGGTGCCGTCACCACCGACGACGTACGCGACCAGCCGGTCGTCGCGCAGGACCACCGCCGCCTGGACAACCTCCGGGTACGCCGCGACGGCCGCCTGCACCTCACCCAGCTCGATCCGGAACCCGCGCAGCTTCACCTGGTCGTCCGTCCGACCGAGGTACTCCAGCCGCCCGCCGTCGGTCCAGCGGACCAGGTCACCGGTGCGGTACATCCGCTCCCCCGACCCGCCGTACGGGCAGGCCACGAAACGCCCGGCGGTCAGCCCCGACCGGCGCAGGTAGCCCCGCGCCAGGCCGGCGCCGGCCAGGTACAGCTCGCCGGCCACCCCCTGCGGCACCGGACGCAGCGCGGCGTCCAACACCAGCGTGCGGGTGTTGGCCACCGGCCGACCGATCAACGGGCGGTCGCTGTCGGTGGAGTCGAGCGAGGTGGCGTACACGGTGATCTCGGTGGGGCCGTACAGGTTGACGCACCGCACGCCGTCGGCGGCGCGGAGGTCGGCCCAGATCTGCGGGGTGACCGCCTCACCGCCGAGCATCATGATCTCCGGCGGGGCGGCCAGCAGGCCGTCGGCGACCAGGCGTTCCGCGTACGTCGAGGTGATCACGTCGATCACCTGGATGCCCCGGTCCCGGACGTACGCCACGGTGGCGGCGGTGTCACGGCGGACGTCGTCGGCGACGACGTGCAGTTCGTGCCCGGCGGCCAGCCACAGCAGCGGGTCGACCGAGGCGTCGAAGGACAGCGAGGAGGTGAACGCCACCCGCTTGCGCCCGTCCGTGGCGGCGGGGATGAACCGGGAGGTGTGGACGCCGTACAGGTTGCGCAGGCCGCGGTGGGTGACCACGACACCCTTGGGTCGGCCGGTCGAGCCCGAGGTGTAGATGATGTAGGCGGGCTGCTCGGCGTGCCGAGGCGGGACCGGGTTGTCGGTCGGCGTGTCGGCCGGTTCGTCGACGGTGGACGGGGCGTCGAGCACCAGCACCGGGGCGCCCGCCGGGACCGCGTCGGCCGTCCGGGTCGAGACCAGCAGCAGCGCCGGAGCGGCGTCGGCGATCATGAACGCGATCTGCTCCGCCGGGTACTCCGGGTCGATCGGCAGGTACGCCGCACCGGCCCGCCACACGGCCAGGATCGCGGCCACGGCGTCCAGGCCCCGCTCCAGCATCAGCCCGACCACCGACTCCGGCCCCACCCCACGGTCGGCGAGCAGCCGGGCCAGCTGGTTCGCCCGCGTCGCCAGCTCGGCGAACGTCAGCGACGCGTCCCGGAACACCACCGCTGTCGCGTCCGGCATCGCCGCCGCCCGCGCCGCGTACACCTCCGGCAGGAACTGCGGGGCGACCTCGGCCGCCGTGTCGTTCCAGTCGACCAGGACCCGACGCAGTGCCGCGGCGTCGAGCACGTCGACCGTGTTCAGGGCCACGTCGTCGGCGCTTTCCAGGGCGGTGAGCAGACCGGTCGTGGTCGTCGCCAGCAGCGCGCCGACCTCGTACGGGTCGATGGCCGGCACGCCGTCGATGGTGAGCGCGATGCCGTCGCCGTCGTCGCTGACCGACACCGACAGCGCGAAGTTGTGGTACTCCCGGGAGTAGACGACGGACACGCCGTCGAGGGCCGGGTCCGGGTCGGCCGCCGTGCTGTGTCGGTAGTTGAACAGCGACGTGAACAGCGGGGCGTCGCCGGGCAGGCCGCTGGCCCGCTGGGCGGTCGCCAGCGGTGCGTGCTCGTGCTCCAGCAACCCGGCGAGCTGGTCGCGCATGGCGGCGACCGCCGCACGCGCACCCACCCGACCGGTACGCACCCGGACCGGCAGGGTGTTGATGAACGGGCCGGGCACCCGGTCGGCGCCGGCGCCGGCGTTCATCCGACCGAACAGGACCGTGCCGAACACCACGTCGTCGCGGCCGGAGAGGGCGGCGAGGGTACGCGCCCACGCCACGTGCATCAGCGTCGCCGGGCTGGTGCCGAGCGTCCGGGCCACCTCGCGGAGCCGGGAGGTGACCGTGTTGTCGAGCCCGATCCGGGCGTAGGTCTGACCGGTGCCGTCGCCGCGCACGTCGAGCAGCCCGTACGGGGCGGTTGGCTCGTCCACGTCGCCGAGCAGCGCGGCGAAGTACCGCTCGTGCTCCTCGTCGCTGACGCCGCCGCGGGCCTGCGCGACGAACTCCCGGAACGGGGCCGGGGCGGGCAGGTCCGCGCCGCGGCCGGCGAGGATCGTCTGGATCTCGGCCAGCATGATGTCCATGCCGGTGTGGTCCTCGATCATGTGGTGGGCGCGGACCAGGGCCAGCCAGCGGTCGCTGCCCGGCACCGCGGCGAGGTGGACGTCCAGCAGCGGCGCCCGGCCCAGGTCCATCCAGAGCCCGACCTGCTCGGCCAGGGCGGCGGACGGGTCGTCCGCGTCCGGCAGCACGACCTCGGTCACGGGCAGACCGGCGGTACGCCACACGACCTGCACCGGCGTGTCGAGTCCTTCCCAGACGATGCCGGTGCGGTAGATGTCGTGCCGGTCGACCACCTGCTGTACCGCCGCGAGGAAGGTGTCGAGTCGCTGCCGGGAGTCGAACTCCACCACGGTCGGTGTGACGTACGCGTCGACTCGGCCGTCGGCGGCGAACAGGTGGTGGAACAGCAGCCCTTCCTGGAGCGGGGCGAGGGGATAGACGTCGGCCACGTTGGCCGCGCCGCCGTCGACGGTGGCGACGATCCGGTCGATCTGCTCCACGGTGAGCGTGACGAGGGGCAGCATCTCCGGGGTGACGACCGTGGCGCCGGCCGGGATCGCGTTGGCCGGCACGGTCACCTGGTGGGCATCCGCGGCGGTGGCCAGACCGGCCGGGGTTGGCGTCTGGAACAGCGCTCGGACGGCGACCGACATGCCGCGTTGGCGCAACCACTCGACCAGCCGGACGACCAGCAGGGAGTGTCCACCCAGGGCGAAAAAGTCGTCGTCGACACCGACCTCCGGCAGGCCGAGCAGGTCGGCGAAGCCGGCGCAGAGCAGTTCTTCCCGGGCGTTGGCCGGAGTGCGGCCGCGGCCGGCCAGACCGGCGAAGTCGGGTGCGGGCAGGGCCCGCTGATCGAGCTTCCCACTCACCGTCACCGGCAGGTCGTCAAGCACCACCACCGCGGCCGGCACCATATGCCCCGGCAGCCGCTCCGCGACGAACCCACGCACCCGGCCCGGCAACCCGTCAACATCCCCACCATCGGCAACCGCATAAGCAACCAGGCGCCGGTCACCCACCACATCCGTATGCACCACCACCACCGCCCGAGCAACACCCGGACAGGCCGCAACCGCCGCCGCCACCTCACCCAACTCGATCCGGAACCCACGAATCTTCACCTGATCATCAACCCGGCCCAAAAACTCCAACCGCCCCCACACATCCCACCGCACCACATCACCCGTCCGATACATCCGCTCACCCACACCACCGAACGGACACGCCACAAACCGACCCGCCGACAAACCCGCCCGCCCCAAATACCCACGAGCCACACCCGCACCCGCCAAATACAACTCACCACCCACACCAACCGGCACCGGCCGCAACAAAGCATCCAACACATACGCCCGCGTATTCGCAATCGGCACACCCACCAACGGCCGCTCACCAACGGCCACCGACAAACCCAACGCATCCACGCTGTACTCCGTCGGCCCATACAACGGCACAAACAACATCCCCACCACACCCCGCAACCGATCCCACAACCCAGAACCAACCGCCTCACCACCCAACAACAAAACCTCCGGCGGCCCCTCCAACAACCCATCAGCCACCAACTGCTCCGCATACGTCGGCGTCACATCCATCACACCCACACCCACCTCAACCACATACCGCACCATCGCCGCCGTATCCCGCCGCACCTCATCAGAAATGACGTGCAACTCATGCCCCGCCACCATCCACAACAACCCCTCCCACGACGTGTCAAAAGACAACGACGCCGTCAACGCCACCCGCAACCGACGACCCACAAAACCCGCCATCGTCCCCGCACGATGGAACGCAAACAAATTCCGCAACCCACCATGAGTCACCACCACACCCTTCGGCCGACCCGTCGACCCCGACGTATAAATCACATACGCCGCCGACTCCGCACCCACCACCACCGGCAAAGAATCGGACGACACAGCCGCCCATTCCACGCCGACCCCCGGATCGTCCAACGCCAAGACCGGAACACCCGCCGGCACGGCGCTCACCGACTCCGACAACGTCACGACCACCACCGGCGCCGCGTCCGCCACCATCAAATTGATCCGCTCAACCGGATACTGCACATCCAGCGGCAGGTACGCCCCACCCGCCTTCAACACCGCCAGAATCGCCACCACCACGTCCACATCCCGTGGTAGCAACAGACCCACCACCGATTCCGGACCCACTCCACGACCGACCAACAACCGGGCCAACCGATTCGCCCGCCGATCCAACTCCACAAAACTCAGAGCCACCTCCCCACACACCACCGCCGTCGCCTCCGGCGACAACACCACCTGAGCCTCGAACACCTCCAACACCAACGGCGCCCCCACCGCCACCGCAGTCTCGTTCCACTCCACCAACACCCGCCGCCGCTCATCAACATCGAGTACGTCCACGGCATTGACCGGTGACGTCGGGTCGGCCAGCACGGTATTCAGGACGCGGATGAAACGCCGCGCGAGCGTCTCGACCGTCGCCGGGTCGAACAGGTCCGCGGCGGCGACGAGGATGCCGCTCATACCGGTCGGTGCGCCTGCGTCGTCGAAGGTCTCGCCGAACGTCACGTCCAGGTCGAACTTCGCGGCCGGCGTCGCGTGGGGCAGGGAGTCGGCGGCCGTGCCCGACAGCACCAGCGCGGCGTCGGCGGTGTTCTGGAGGGTGAGCATCACCTGGAACAGCGGGTTGCGCGCCATCGACCGGGCGGGGGCCAGTTCCTCGACGAGTCGTTCGAACGGCACGTCCTGATGCTCGAACGCCGCCAGGTTCGTCCCGCGTACCCGGGTCAGCAGTTCGGCGAACGAGGGGTCGCCGGAAACGTCGGTGCGCAGCACCAGCGTGTTGACGAAGAAGCCCACGGCGTCATCGAGGGCGGCGTCGATGCGGCCGGCGACCGGCGCACCGATCGGCAGGTCGGTGCCGGCTCCCAGCCTGGACAGCAGCACGGCGAGGGCGGCCTGGAGCACCATGAACACGGTTGCGCCCTCGGCCCGGGCCACGTCGCGCAGTCTGGTGTGCAGTTCGGCCGGCAGCGAGAGCGGCACGGCGTGGCCGGTGTAGCCGGCGGCCGCCGGGCGGGGCCGGTCGAACGGCAGGTCGAGCTCCTCGGGCGCGCCGGCGAGCGCCTGCCGCCAGTACGCGACCTGCCGGGACAGCAGGCTGTCCGGATCGTCGGCCGCGCCGAGCAGGTCGCGCTGCCAGAGCGCGTAGTCGGCGTACTGCACGGGCAGCGGCTTCCACAGGGGTGCGCTGCCCTGCCGGCGGGCGGCGTAGGCGATGGAGAGGTCCCGGGCCAGCGGCTCCATCGACCAGCCGTCGCCGGCGATGTGGTGCACGACAATGGCGAGCACCTGCTCGTCCGGGCCGGTTTCGAACAGCCAGGCCCGGATCGGCACCTCACGGGAAAGGTCGAACGGGTACGACGCCGCGGCGCTGACCGTCTCGGCGACCGCTTCGGGTGCCACCGACCGGACGGACAGCTCCCACGGCAGGTCCTCGGGGTCCAGCACCCGCTGGTACGGCTCGCCGTCGGCGGTGACGACGACCGTACGCAGCACCTCGTGCCGGCCCAGCACGTCACGCAGCGCGGCGCCCAGCGCGGGCCGGTCGACCGGTCCGGACAGCCGCAGCACGACCGGCATGTTGTAGGTGCCGGACGGCCCTTCCAACTGCCCGATGAACCAGAGCCGGTTCTGGGCGTACGACAGTGGCAGACGCTCCGGCCGCTGCCCGGCCACCAGCGCGGGGCGCGCGGTGCCGGCGCTGCTCAGTCGTTGCGCAAGCCGGGCCGGGGTGGGCGCGTCGAACAACGCGGGCAGCGGGACCTCGACGCCGAACAGGCTCCGGACCCGGCTGATCAAACGCACTGCCAGCAGCGAATGCCCACCCAGGGCGAAGAAATCGTCGTCCGCCCCGACCCGTGGCAGGCCCAGTATCTCGGCGAACGCGGTCGCCACCAGGTCGGCGCGCGGATCCACGCCACCACGACCGGCACCCACCGACAGCACCGGCGCCGGCAGCGCCGCCCGGTCCAGCTTGCCGTTCGCCGTCACCGGCAACACGTCGAGGGCCACCACGGCGTCCGGGACCATGAACTTCGGCAGCCGCCGGCCCACGAACTCCCGTACGCCGTTGCCGTTGCCACCCACGACATAGGCGACCAGCTTGTCGTCACGCACGACGACGGCCGCCCGGACGACGTCCGGGTGCGCGGCCACCACGGCCTGTACCTCGCCCAACTCGATCCGGAAGCCACGCAGCTTCACCTGGTCGTCGGCGCGGCCCAGGTACTCCAGCCGCCCCTCGGCATCCCAGCGCACCAGGTCACCGGTGCGGTACATCCGCTCACCCGGCTCGTGGGGGCAGGCGACGAACCGCTCGGCGGTCAGCCCGGCCCGGTTGACGTAGCCCCGGGCGAGCTGCGCCCCGGCGAGGTACAGCTCACCGGCCACCCCCGGCGGCACCGGGCGCAGCGCGGCGTCCAACACCAGCGTGCGGGTGTTGGCCACCGGTCGGCCGATGAGCGGCCGCTCGCTGTCGGCCACGTCGAGCCAGACCGCGTCGACCGTCGCCTCGGTGGGGCCGTAGAAGTTCACACACCGCACACCGTCGGCGGCCCGGAACGCGGACCACAACGACGCGCCGACCGCCTCACCACCGAACATGACAATCTGCGGCGCGACGGCCAGCAGGCCGTCAGCGACCAGTTCCTCGGCGTACGTCGGCGTGACGTCCAAGAAGCCGATGCCGTGCTCACGCACGTAGCCGACCATCGCGGCCGGATCACGGCGGGTCTCGTCGGCGATCACGTGCAGCTCGTGCCCGGCAACCATCCACAGCAACGCGTCCCAGGAGGTGTCGAACGACAGCGACGCCGTCAACGCCGCGCGTACCCGACCGGACGCTCCGGCGAACAGCCCGAACCGGTGCAACCCGAACAGGTTGCGCAGATTGCCGTGCGTGACCGCGACGCCCTTCGGCCGCCCCGTCGAGCCCGAGGTGTAGATGACGTAGGCGAGGTCGCCGGCCCGCGTACCGACCGCCGGCGGACCGGGGGGCGCCGCCGCCAGCTCCGCCGCGACGCCCGCGTCGTCGAGCGGGAGCGTCGGCACTCCGGCCGCAGCGAGTCCGGCGAGCGCCGATGACGTCACGACCGTCGTCGCGGCCACGTCCGTGACCAGGAAGGCAATCCGCTCGGCCGGGTACTCCGGATCGATCGGCAGGTACGCCCCACCGGCCTTGAACACCGCCAGGATCGCCACCACCGCGTCCAGCCCGCGCGGCAACAGCACGCCCACCACCGACTCCGGACCGACACCTCGGCCCCGTAACACCTGCGCCAGCCGGTTCGCCCGCTCGTCCAGGTCGGCGAAGCTCAGGGCCGCGCCCTCGTACACCACCGCCGTCGCGTCCGGCGTCGTCGCCGCCTGCGCGGTGAACACCTCCGGCACGAGTGGCGCCGCCACCTCGACGGCCGTCTCGTTCCACTCGACCAGCACCCGCCGCCGCTGGTCGATGTCGAGCACGTCGACCCGGCCGAGGGCGATGTCCGGTCCGCCGTCCAGCACCGCCTCCAGCGCGGCGACCAGCGCGCCGGTCGCTGTGCCGAGTTGCGCGCCCACGGCCGCCGGGTCGATGGGGGCGACCGCCTCCACCTCCACCGCCAGGCTGGCGCCGTCGTCGTCGACCGAGACCGACAGCGGGTAGTTGGTGTACTGCTCGGTGACGAGTACGCGGATGCCGTCGACGGGCTGCGCCGCTCCGGTCGGCGCGTTGTGCCGGTAGTTGAACAGCGCGGTGAACAGCGGCGTGTTGGCCGGGACACCGCTGGCCTGCTGGGCGGTGGCCAGCGAGGCGTGCTCGTGTTCGAGCAGCCCGGCGAGTTGGTCACGCATCGCGTCGACCGCCGCTCGTACGCCGACGCTCGCCGTACGGACCCGCACCGGCAGGGTGTTGATGAACGGGCCCGGCACCCGGTCGGCGCCCGCGCCGCCGTTCATCCGGCCGAACACGACGGTGCCGAACACCACGTCGTCACGGCCGCTGACCGCGGCGACGACCCGCGCCCAGGCGACGTGCAGGACGGTCGCCGGGCTGACCGACAGCTGCCGGGCGACCCGACGCAGCCGCTCGTCCAGGTCCGCCGGCACCGGGGTGACCGACCGGGTCAGGGCGGTGCCGTCGCCGTGCACGTCGAGCACCCCGTACGGGGCGGTCGGTTCGTCCACGTCGTTGAGTAGCGCGGCGAAGTAGCGCTCGTGGGCGGCGGTGTCCGTCGCGCCGCGCGCCCGGGCGACGAAGTCGCGGAACGGCAGCGCGGCCGGCAGCGCGGCCGGCAGCGCGGCGTCGGATCCGGACAGCACCGTACGGACCTCGTCGAGCAGCACCTCCAGGCCGAGGTGGTCCTGGGACAGGTGGTGCACGCGGACCAGGCCGAGCCAACCGGTGCCGTCCGGCTTCGCCGCGACGTGCAGGTCGAGCAGGGGCGCCCGACCCACGTCCATCCTGCGGCCGGCGGCCACCCGCAACGCCGCCACCGGGTCGCCGGCATCCACGGCGACCGTCACCACCGGCAGCGTCGCCCGTCGCCAGACGACCTGCACCGGCTCGGGCAGGCCGTCCCAGACCACCGAGGTGCGGTAGATGTCGTGCCGGTCGATCACCCGTTGCAGGGCGGCGGTGAAGTCGTCCAGGCGCCGCCGGGTGTCGAACTCGACCACGGTGGGCGTGACGTACGCGTCGACCCCACCCGCGGTGAGCAGGTGGTGGAACAGCAGTCCCTCTTGCAGCGGGGCGAGGGGGTAGATGTCGGCGACGTTCCCGGCGCCGCCGTCCACGGTGGCGACGATCCGGTCGAGCTGCTGCGGGGTGAGCGTGACCAGCGGCAGCATCTGCGGCGTCAGCTCGGTGGCGCCGGCCGGGATCGCCCGCGGCGGGACCGGCGCCTGGGCGGTGATGTCAGCCGCCGCCCGCGCCAGGCCGGCCGGGGTCGGCGTCTGGAACAGGGCGCGCACCGGCACCGACATCCCCCGCTGGCGCAGCCATTCGACCAGCCGGACGACCAGCAGGGAGTGCCCGCCGAGGGCGAAGAAGTCGTCGTCGACGCCGACCAGGGGCAGGCCGAGTACGGCGGCGAAGCCGGCGCACAGCAGCTCCTCCCGGGCGTCCGCCGGTGCGCGGCCGGCGCCCGCCGCCGCGGCGAAGTCGGGGTCGGGCAGCGCCGCACGGTCGAGCTTGCCGCTGACCGACAGCGGAAGCGTGTCCAGGGCGAGGACGGCGGCGGGGACCATGTAGTCGGGCAGGACGGTGGCGACGTGCGCGCGGACCGCCGCCGGCAGCGCGGCACGGTCGGCGCCGTCGACCGGTACGACGTAGGCCACCAGGCGTCGTTCGCCGGCCGGGTCCTGCCAGGCGACCGCCGCTGCCTGGGCGACCTGCGGGTGGCCGGCGATCGCGGCGCGCACCTCGCCCAGCTCGATGCGGAAGCCGCGCACCTTGACCTGGTCGTCGTCGCGGCCGAGGAACACCAGTTGCCCGTCCACGGTCCAGCGGGCCCGGTCGCCGGTGCGGTACAGCCGTGATCCGGCCGGATCGAACGGGTCGGCGACGAACCGCTCGGCGGTCGGCGCCGGGCGTCGCACGTAGCCACGGGCCAGGCCGGAGCCGGCAACGTAGAGGTCCCCGGCCACGCCCGGCGGCACCGGGTTGAGCCATCGGTCGAGCACGTACATCCGGGTGTTGGCGATCGGCCGGCCGACCGGCACGGTGCCGCCGGCCACCAGCTCCGGGGTGAGCCGGGTGGTGGCCACGCCGATGGTGGTCTCGGTCGGGCCGTAGTGGTTGAAGATTGGGCGCTCACCGGCGGCTTCGATGAGCTGCCGGACCCAGCCGGCGGGCGCCGCCTCGCCGCCGAGTACGAGGGACCGGGCCGGAATCACCGCGGCGACGCCACGGGATGCCGACAGGGCGGCCAGGTGCGACGGCACCGCCTTGAGGTGGTCGATGCGATGCCGGGTCAGGTAGTCGGTGACCGCGGCCGGGTCGGTGCTGGCGTCCTCGCCGAGCACGTGCAGCTGCCCGCCGTGGACCAGGCTGGCGAACAGTGTGGTGTTGCCCAGGTCGGTGGTGTGTGCCTGGAGCAGGGCGTACCGGCCGCCGGCCGCGCCGAAGCCGACCCGGTCCGGGACGGACGACAGGTAGTTCGCCAGCGACGCGTGGGTCACCGCGACGCCCTTGGGGGTGCCGGTCGATCCGGAGGTGTAGATGACGTACGCCAGCGCATCCGCAGACCCGCTGACCCGGGGTGACGTGGCGTCGGCGGCGGCGATCGCGGCGACCACCGCCGGGTCGTCCAGCACCAGGGTGGGTACGGCCGCGCCGGTACGGTCGCCGGCGGTGTTTGCCGTGCTCGGTACCACCGCCGCAGCGGTGTCCGCCGTGCTCAGTACGACCGCCGCGGCGCTGTCGGCCAGCAGGAACGCCTGCCGCTCGGCCGGCTGCCGGGCATCGATCGGTAGGTATGCGGCGCCCGCCTTCCACGTGGCCAGGATCGACACGATGGTGTCCACGCCCCGGTGCAGCCGGAGCGCCACCACCGACTCGGGGCCGACGCCGAGCGTCAGCAGGTGCCGCGCCAGCCGGTTGGCCCGTGCGTCCAACTCGGCGTAGGACACCTCGACGCCGTCGCAGACCACGGCCGTCGCGTCCGGGGTACGGGCGACCTGCGCCTCGACCCGTTCGATGACCGAGGCGGCGGGCAGCGCGACGGCGGTGTCGTTCCACTCCTCGATCACACGGCGCCGCTCGTCGGCGTCGAGCACGGTGAGCGCGCTCAGCCGGACGTCAGGGTCCCCGGCCACCGTGTCGAGCAGGCCACCGAGGCGGTCCGCGAGCCGCTGCGCCGACCCGGCGTCGAACAGGTCCGCCGCCACGGTGATCCAGCCGGTGATGCCGGCCGGCTGCCCGGCCGGGTCGTACGTCTCCGACACGCTCACGCTCAGGTCGAACTTCGCCGGGTCGGGCCCGGCGGGCAGGTCGACGACCCGCACACCGTCCAGGTCGAGGACCGCTTCCTCCTGGTTGAGCACGGTCAGCATCACCTGGAAGAGCGGGTGCCGGGCCAGCGACCGGGCGGGGGCCAGCTCCTCGACCAGCCGCTCGAACGGCATGTCCTGGTTGGCCAGCGCCCCCAGCCCGTTCTCCCGGGCCTGCCGTACCAGCTGGGCGAACGTCGGGTCGCCGGACAGGTCGCTGCGCATGACCAGGGTGTTGACGAAGAAGCCGACGAGGTCGCGCAGCGCCACGTCGGTACGCCCGGCGACCGACACGCCGATCGGAATGTCGGTGCCCACGCCCAGCCGGGACAACAGCGCCGCCAGGGCCGCCTGGAGCACCATGAAGACCGTCGCACCCTCGGTACGGGCCACGCGGCGCAGCCGGGTGTGCACCGCCGCCGGCACGGTCACCCGGACGCTGTGCCCGCGATGGCTGGCCACCGCCGGTCGCGGACGGTCGACCGGCAGGGTCAGCTCCTCCGGCATACCGGCCAGCGCTGTACGCCAGTGGGCAAGTTGGCGGGACACGATGCTGTCCGGGTTCCGGTCGTCGCCGAGCAGTTCCCGCTGCCACAGGGCGTAGTCGGCGTACTGCACCGGCAGCGGTTCCCAGTCCGGCGCCGTGCCGGCGCACCGCGCCGCGTACGCGACGGAGACGTCGCGCGCCAGCGGGCCGCGCGACCAGCCGTCGCTGGCGATGTGGTGCGTGACGACCACGAGGGCGTGCTCGTCCGGGCCGGCGGAGAACAGCCACGCCCGGATGGGCACCTCGCAGGACACGTCGAAGGTTTGCTCGGTCGCGGCCTCGGCCGCCTCGGTCAGCGCCTGCGGGGCGTCGGCGGGCAGGTCGACGACCCGCAGTTCCCAGTCCAGTTCCTCGATGCCGACGATCCGCTGCACCGGGTCGCCGTCCACGGTCGGGAAGACGGTGCGCAGCGACTCGTGACGTCCGATGACGTCGCGCAGCGCGGCGGCCAGCGCCTCCCGGTCCACCCGTCCGGACAGCCGGAGCGCGACGGGGACGTTGTACGTGGCGCTGGGCCCGTGCAGCTGCTCGATGAACCACAGCCGGCGCTGGGCGAACGACAACGGGATCATCGTGACTCCTTCTGGCATCGCATGCCCGCGACGCCGGCCTCGCTGGATGTTCGGTTCCTTGTACGGACACGCCGCGAACGGGCGCGGTCCCGGTCGACTGCGGTACACCGCGGGTCCGGTCGCGCTCCGACGGACCGTGGATACGGGAGTCCCGGCCCGCCGGGGTGACGACGGCGACGCGCTCGACGGCCCGCATCCGGAGCCATCATCTGGGCGCGGACCGGATTCGTCACGAGGTAAGCCCTGCCAACCGCGGCGGGCTGCGGAACCCCCGTCGACCGGGTATCGGGCCATCGACCGTGGACCCGCGTACGGCGATCACCGCCGCGCCGCCGGCCGTCCGACGTGGTCGGTTTCGGCGAACGCGTCCAACTGCTGCCCGTCGACAGTTGAACCGACCCGGCCGGCGTACGGATTCGGTTGGAGCGGTCCGTCAGCGCCGTCCGCCGACGGCGGCGGCGTGCGTGAACGTGACCAGACGGCGTACGCCCTCCTCCAGGGCACTGTCGTCGGCGGTGAGGGAGACCCGTACCCAGCCACCGCCGCGCGCGCCGAAGGTGGAGCCGGGGGCGACCAGCACCCGCTGCGAGCGCAGCAGCTCGCGGGTCCAGTCCCAGTCACCGCCCTGGCCGCCCTCGTCGGGCGGCGGGTCGGTGACCCGGGCGAAGACGTAGAAGGCGCCCTGCGGCTCGACGTACGGGATTCCGGCGTCCCGCAGCGTCCGGGTAACGCTGGCCCGCCGCCGCAGGAGGCTGGTCCGCAGGTCGGTGACCACCTGCTGCGGTCCCTGGAGGGCGGCCACGGCACCGGCCTGGGCGGCGATGTTCACGCAGCAGATCGACATCTCCTGTAACCGGAGGCAGAGCGCGGCCAACGCCCGTGGCACCACCAGGTAGCCCACGCGCATGCCCGGGATCGCGAAGGTCTTGGAGAAGCTGAAAGAGCTGATGACGCGTTCGCCGTCGAGGGCGGCCGGGCTGAGGTGGCGGCCGGTAAACCGGAACGACTCGTAGCACTCGTCGGAGATCACCCACAGGTCGTGTCGCCGGGCCAGCTCGACGACGCCCTGCATGGTCTGCGCCGACAGCACCACGCCGTGCGGGTTGGCCGGCGAGTTCACCACGATGGCAATGGTGGCCGGGCCGATGCTGCGCTCCAGGTCGGCGAGCTGCTCGGCGGCGGAGTCGTCGGCCGACAGCGCGTAGGGCCGCGCCACGCCGCCGAGCGACCGGGTCGCCATCGCGTAGTTCGGCCAGCCCGGGTCCGGCACCAGCACCTCCTGCCCGGGTGCCAGGATCGTGGCCAGCGCGAAGTGGACGCCCTGGGCGGCACCGGCAGTCACGACGATCTGCTCGGTGCCGACCCGGATGTCGTTCTGTCGGGCCAGTTTGGCCTGGATCGCCTCGACCAGGTCCGGTTCGCCGCGGTTCGGCCCGTAGCGGGCGGCGCCCCGGCGTACGGCCTGTTCGACGGCGGTGACCACGTGGTCGGGCGAGGGGTGGTCCGGCGCCCCGATGTGCAGGGCGATCTCCGGTCCCGGTATCTCCTGAAGCCACTCGCTGATGGCCCGGAAGCCGGACCGGCCCACCGCCTGCGCGTACGCGCCGACTGACGGCATCTATACCTCCTAAGGGTTTCTCCGCCAGCTCGGCGACCGTGACGAACGGCCCGCGGCGTGGGTCAGAGCACGTGCAGCCGCTTCATCACCATCAGCAGTTCCTCGCGCGACTCGGGGTCGATCCGACGCAGCGGTGACCGGACGTGGGCGCTGGCTATCACGCCCATGGCCGCCACCACCTCCTTGAAGCGCGCGATGAAGTTCCGCTCGGGGATGGAGATGGCGACCATCGCCGGGAGCAGCGTGTTGGTGAAGATCGTGTACGCCTCGTCCAGGTCGCCCCGGTGGTACGCCTCGTGCACCGCCATGACCTCGCGGGGCTGGATGTTGCCGGTGGCGATCGTGCTGCCGACCGCACCGGCCCGGAAGGTGCTCAGCAGCGCGCTGTCCTCGCCGGCGAGCGGGACGACGCCCGGCGCCAGGCGGAGGATGTCGCTGGCCCGCTCCGGGTCGGTGAACGCCAGCTTGGCGTACTTCACGTTGGACGCCCGCTTGGCGACCTCGGCGACGACCTCGGCCGGAACGGGGATCCTGCCGGCACCGTCGTACAGCATGATCGGCAGGTCGGTCGACCGGGCCACCGTCGTGAAGTGCTCGATCTGCGCCGCCGGCGACAGGTCGAAATAGAGCGGGGGCAGCACCATCAGACAGTCGGCGCCGGCCTCCCGCGCGGCCTGGCTGAGTTCGATCGCGGCGGCGGTGCCGTCGGCGCCGACGCCGACGGTGACCGGCACCCGGCCGGCGACCCGGGTCACGACGTTGCGCATGACCTCGACCCGCTCGGCGGTGGACAGGGTGAAGAACTCGCCCGTCGTGCCCAGCGCGATGATTCCCTGGATGCCACCGCCCAGCACGAAGTCGATGAGCGACGCCATCGACTTGTGATCGAGCTCTCCGGAGTCGTCGAACGGGGTCACCACGAGGGTGTTGGCCCCACCCGGTACGAGGTCCATGATGCGTCCTCTCTTCTTCGTGTACCGCGGGCCGGACGGACCGCGGCGCCGCCGGGCGGAGACCGCCGGCAGGTGCCGGCCGGGGACCGTCTCGACGGGAACGTCCGTGGATGCAGCGGCCGGAAGCTCAGAAATCAGGTACGAAGGGCGCGACGCCGATGATCAGGATCGAGCGCTGACCGGGGCCCGGGGATTCGTCGCCCAGCCGCACGGCGCTGACGTGGTGGCTGACCCGGTGGTCGTGCACCACGTACGTGTCCAGCGGCTGGGTCAGCGTGAACTGGGCGTGGATCGCCTCCGGCGCGAGTTCCTCGGGCTGTCGCCCGGCGCTCTCCGGGGTGGCGATGACGTTCTCGCCGCCGACCACGTTGTGGCAGTCGACCAGGTGCGCGAAGGTGAACATGGTCGCCCCGCCGTCCTGGTGCAGACAGTTCGGCGACGAGACGGCGGCCTCGCCCGGATTGTGCACGGCGAGCTTCACCATATGCAGCCCGATGTAGATCGGGGTTCGGGTCAGCTCCTCAAGCCACTGCACGCGGGCGACGTCCGACCGGAGGATCTGTAGCAGCAGCGGATTCACCCGGAGCTCGTCGGGCACTTCCGGAAAGCGCCTACGCAATTTCGTGAAATCCGGATTGTAGCGACCCTGATAGTATTCCGCGACGGATCCGTACACGTCGTCCGAAACGCCGGGAATCCAGAACAGACCGTCATTCCACGGCAGATACACGAGCTGTGAGTACCGGCGGAAACGGTTGCTGCCCGGCGCGTAAGAGTCCGGTGGAAGGTCGGCGAAGGCGGCAGCTAGCTGCCGGAACCCCTCCGGGTGCTCGTCCGCCGAGAAGCCGAAGTCCGCAGCCCGGCCGCGGGCGAAGCCGCGTTCGGCCAGGCTGTCCGCATTCGCGTCCGGGCGATCCGGTAAGACCAAAGTCGTCTCGGGTCGACTCCCGTCCATGAATTGCCCCTCTCTCGGTCTGCTTACGCCTCACCGACGGTGACAAGAATTGGTCGACAGCAGTGAATCACGTCTTTGATGCGGTGGCCAGGAATCGTACGCGGACAATTGATCGGGCGTAGACGCTCACGACGGTGTCGTGGAATGCGGCGGCGGCCGGACGGCCGGCGGCGCACGCTCAACTGCGTGGCGGCGGCGGTTGAACGCGTCCGTGAGCGCCTGCTTGAACGCGCTGGCGGGCGGCGCCCGTCCACGGCGGGACGACGACCGGGCGGCGGCCGCACGTGCCGCCGTCGAGGAACCCGGACGGTCCCGGGTTCCTCGACGAGGCCGGCGGCGTCGCCCGGTTGTCGGTCAGTCGCCGCGCCGCATCGGGCGCAGCGCCGGCCGGGCCGCGACGGCGGTGGTGGTGGCGGCGATCCGACGGGCCAGCCCCGCCGGGGTGGGCGCCTCGAACAGCTCCCGGATCCCGACCTCTGCTCCCAGACGTTCCCGGATCCGGGCGATGACGTCGATCGCCAGCAGCGAGTGGCCGCCCAGCTCGAAGAAGTCGTCGTCGGCGGTGACGCTGCCCAGGCCCAGCGCGGCGGCGAACGCGGCGCAGATCGCCTCCTCCTCCGGCGTGGCCGGCGGCCGGCCCAGGCCGGCCCCGGCGGCGTGGTCGGGCGCCGGCAACGCCCGCCGGTCCAGCTTGCCGTTGGGGGTCAGCGGTATCGCGTCCACCACCACGATGGCGGACGGCACCATGTACTCCGGCAGTGTGGCCGCCGCCCCGGCACGGACCTCGGCAGGCAGCCCGTTGATGTCGGTCCCGTCGGCCGGCACCACGTAGCCGACCAGGCGACGGTCGCCGGGCGTGTCCTCGCGCAGCAGCGCCGCGGCCTGCCCGACGCCCGGGTGTGCGGCCAGCGCCGTCTGGACCTCACCGAGCTCGATCCGGAACCCGCGCAGCTTCACCTGGTCGTCGGCCCGGCCGAGGAACACCAGCTGCCCGTCGGCGGTCCACCGCACCAGGTCGCCGGTGCGGTACATCCGCTCGCCGGCCGCGCCGTACGGGCAGGCCACGAAGCGCTCCGCGGTGAGCCCGGAACGGCGCACGTAGCCGCGGGCGAGCTGGTCGCCGCCGACGTACAGCTCGCCGACGACCCCCGGTGGCACCGGTGCCAGCGACCGGTCGAGGACGAAGGCCCGGCTGTTGGCCAGCGGGCCGCCGAACGGCACCGTGGCGCTACCGGCGCCGTCCGGGTCGACCGGTCCGGCCGCGACTATGACGGTTGCCTCGGTCGGCCCGTACGCGTGGGTCAGCCGCCGGTCCCGGGCCCAGGCCGCCGCCAGCGACGGCTCGATGCCCTCCGACCCGACCACCATCGACTCCACGCCGGCCAGGTCGTCCGGCGACAGCACACCGAGCAGCGACGGCACTACGCTGGCCGACCGCACGCCGGTGCCGGCGACCAACTCGCGCAGCAGCGCCGGCTCGGCGCGTTGCGCGGCGGTGGCGACCACCAGCGTGCCACCGCAGGCCAGGGTGACCGCCACGTCGAGCACGGAGGCGTCGAAGTTGAACGACGCGAATTGCAGCACCGGCACACCGGGGCCGACCCGCAGCACCGGCCGGAACACCTCGACCAGGTTGATCAGGCCGCCGTGCGGCACCGCTACCCCCTTCGGCCGCCCGGTGGAGCCAGAGGTGTAGATCACGTACGCCGGATGCGCGGGCAGCAGCGCCGGGCCGGCGACGGCACCGGCCACCGTGTCGGGTGCCGGTGCGTCGAGCAGCAGGCGCGGCGCTTCGTCGGGCAGCAGGTCGGCGTGCGCCCGGTCGGTCACGACCACGACGGGCTCGACGTCCCCGATCAGGTACGCGACCCGCTCGGCCGGCTGCTCCGGATCGATCGGCAGGTACGCCGCGCCGGCCTGCCAGGCCGCCACGATCGCCACGACCACGTCGAGGCCACGCGGCAGGTACAGACCCACCACGGTCTCCGGGCCGGCACCCAGGTTGCGCAGCGACCGGGCCAGGCGCCGGGCGCGGGCATCCAGCTCGGCGTAGCTGAGCGCCGCGTCGTCGTACCGCACCGCGACCGCGTCGGGGGTCTCGGCGGCCCGGGCGGCGATCAGGTCCGGCACCAGTGTGCCGGGTACGTCGCGGCCGGTGTCGTTCCACTCCACCAGCACCCGGTGCCGCTCGGCCGGGCCGAACACGTCGACCGCGCCGACCCGCACCGCCGGGTCGGCGGTGACCGCGTCCAGGGTCCGGGCGAGGCGTTCCGCCAGCCGGCCGACCGTGGCCGCCTCGAACAGGTCGGCGGCGGCGATGAGCACACCGTCCACTCCGGCCGGTACGCCCGCCGCGTCGAAGGACTCGGCGACCACCAGCTCAAGGTCGAACTTGGCCACCGACAGCTCCGCCGGCACCCCCTCGACCCGTATCTGGGGCAGGTCGACGACCGCGGCGGCGTTGTTCTGCAAGGTCAGCATCACCTGGAACAGCGGGTGCCGGGACAGCGACCGGGTCGGCGCCAGTTCCTCGACCAGCCGCTCGAACGGCACGTCCTGGTTGGCCAGCCCGGCCAGGCCGGCGTCCCGGACCCGGGTCAGCACCTCGTCGAAGGCCGGGTCGCCGGACAGGTCGACCCGGGTGACCACAGTGTTGACGAAGAATCCGACCAGGTCGTCCAGGGCCACGTCGGTGCGGCCGGCGTTGGTCGAACCGATCGGCACGTCGGTGCCGGCACCCAACCGGGACAGCAGCACGGCGAGGGCCGCCTGGAGCACCATGAACACCGTCGCCCCCTCGGCCCGCGCCACCTCGCGCAGCCGCGCGTGCACGGCGGCCGGCAGGTGCACCGGCACCTCGTGCCCATGGTGCGAGGCGACGGCCGGACGGGGCCGGTCGGTCGGCAGGGCCAGCTCCTGCGGCGCGCCGTCGAGCGCCGCCCGCCAGTACGCGATCTGCCGCGACAGCAGGCTGTCCGGGTCGCCGTCGGCGCCGAGCAGCTCGCGCTGCCAGAGGGCGTAGTCGGCGTACTGGACCGGCAGCGGTTGCCAGTCCGGCGCCCGTCCGGCCGTCCGGGCCGCGTACGCGGTGGACAGGTCCCGGGCGAGCGGGTCGCGCGACCAGCCGTCGCCGGCGATGTGGTGCAGCACCAGCACCAGCACGTGCTCGTACGGTCCGACGGTCAGCAGCGACGCGCGCACCGGCGGCTCGACGGCGAGGTCGAACGGCCGTGCGGCGAGCGCCGCGACGGCGGCCGGCAGCCCGGCGGCCGGCACGGTGATGGTCGCCAGCTCCCCGCGCGGATCGGTCGGGTCGAGAATCCGCTGGTAGGGCTCGCCGTCGGCGGTCGGGAACGTCGTCCGCAGCGCCTCGTGCCGGTCGATCAGGTCGCGCAGTGCCGCGGCGAGCGCCGGCACGTCGACCCGGCCGGTGAGCCGCACGGCGAGCGGCATGTTGTACGTCGCCCCGGGCCCTTCGAGTTGGTCGATGAACCAGAGCCGGCGCTGGGCGTACGACAGTGGCACCCGCGGTGGCCGGAGCCGGGCGGTCAGCGACAGCCGCGCCGTGTCGGCGCCGGTCAGCCGCGCCGCCAGCCCGGCCGGGGTGGGCGCCTCGAACAGGGCCCGGATCTCCACCTCGACGCCGAGCACCGCCCGCAGCCGGCTGACGAGCCGCACCGCCAGCAGCGACTGCCCGCCCAGGGCGAAGAAGTCGTCGTCCACACCCACCCGGTCGACCCCGAGCAGACTGGCGAAAGCCACGCAGATGAGCTCCTCCCGCAGGTTCGCCGGACCCCGGCCGCCAACGCCGCCACGCAGGTCCGGCGCCGGCAGCGCCGCACGGTTCAGCTTCCCGTTCGCGGTCAGCGGCAACGCGTCCAGCAGCACCACCGCCGACGGCACCATGTAGTCCGGCAGCCGCTGCGCGGCCAGCCCGCGGACCAGGTCGGGCAGCGTGCCCGCCGCCTCCGGGCTGGTCGGCACGACGTAGCCGACCAGCCGGACGTCGCCGGGGACGTCCTCGCGGACCACGACCGTGGCCTGTGCCACGCCGGGGTGTGCGGAGAGCACGGCGGCGATCTCGCCGGGCTCGATCCGGAAGCCACGGATCTTGACCTGGTCGTCGGCCCGGCCGGCGAACAGCAGCTCCCCGTCGGCCGTCCACCGTGCCCGGTCGCCGGTGCGGTACATCCGCTCGCCGGCCGCGCCGTACGGGCAGGCCACGAATCGTTCCGAGGTGAGGCCGACGCGGCTCACGTAGCCGCGGGCCAGCCCGACGCCGGCGACGTACAGCTCACCGGCCACCCCGACCGGGACCGGGGTGAGCCGGTCGTCGAGCACGAACGCCCGGGTGTTGAGCACCGGCGCGCCGATGGACACCTCCCGGGCGTCCGGGACGAACCGCCACAGGGTGGCGTCCACCGTGGTCTCGGTCGGGCCGTACGAGTTGAACATCCGCCGTCCCGGCGACCAGCGCGCCATCACGTCCGGCGGGCAGGACTCGCCGGCCACCACCAGCACCACGTCGGCGGCGACGGAGGTCTCGTCGAGGGTGGCCAGCACGGCCGGCGGCAGGGTCACGTGCGTCACCCCCCGCTCGGCGAGGAACGCCGGCAGCGCCGTGCCGAGCCTACGCTCGGTCGGGATCACCACCAGGGCGGCGCCGGTCAGCAGCGCCATCATCCACTCCCAGCCGAACGTGTCGAAGCTGGCCGAGGCGAACTGGCCGACCCGGGAGCCCGCGCCGACGCCGAGGAACTCGACGTGCCCGGCGACCAGGCTCGGCACGCCGGCGTGCGACACCAGGACGCCCTTGGGCCGGCCGGTCGATCCCGACGTGTAGATGACGTACGCCGGATTGGTGGGCCGGGCCCGCTCCCCCGGACGGGGCGTCACCGGGTCCCAGGCGGCCAACTCGGCGGTCAGCTCCGCGCCGTCGGTGACCAGCACCGGCACGTTCGACACGTCGGCGAGGACAGCGGCGGTGTCGGTGGTGGCCAGCACCACCGGCGGCTGCGCGTCCTGCAACATGTACGCGATCCGCTCGGCCGGATAGTCGGGGTCGACCGGCAGGTAGGCGCCGCCCGCCTTGAGCACGCCGAGCAGGGCGGTGGTCAGCGCGGCGCCGCGCGGCATGCAGACCGCGACGACCGACTCCGGGCCAACCCCCCGCGCGGCCAGCGAGCGGGCCAGCCGCTCGGCCCGCGCGTCGAGTTCGGCGTACGTCAGCTCGCCGTCCTCGGCCACGACGGCGGGTGCCTCCGGCGTCCGCTGGACCTGCCGCTCGAACAGTTCCGGGATCGTCGCGTCCGGCACCTCGCTGGCGGTGTCGTTCCATTCGCGGAGCAGGCGCCGGTGCTCTCGCTCGTCCAGGACGTCCACGCCCTCCAACGGGCTGTCCGGTCCGCCGTCCAGTACGGCGCCGAGCGTGTCGACGAGGTTCCGCGTGGTCGCGTGCAGCAACCCGCAGACCAGCTCGGGGTCGATCGGCGCGACCGCGTCGATGGCGAGCGCGAGCTGGTCACCGTCGTCCTCGACCACCACCGACAGGGGATAGTTGGTGGGCTCGTCGGAGTGCACCATCCGGATCCCGGCCAGCGCCACGTCCTCCGGGTTCACCGTGGTGTTGTGCCGGTAGTTGAAGATCGACGTGAACAGCGGCAGGTCGGCGGCGACGGCGCTGGCCCGCTGGGCGACCGCCAGCGGCGCATGCTCGTGCTCCATCAGCTCGGCGAGCTGGTCGCGCATCGTGGCGACCGCGGTGGACGTGTCCCGGTCGTCGATCCGCACCCGTACCGGCAGCATGTTCATGAACGGGCCGGGCACCCGGTCGGCGCCGGCGCCGGCGTTCATCCGGCCGAACAGCACGGTGGCGAACACGACGTCATGGCGGCCGGACAGGGCGGCGAGCACTCGGGCCCAGGCCACGTGCAGGACGGTGGCCGGGCTGGCACCCAGCCGCCGGGAGACGTCCCGGACCCGGGCCGACAGCGCGGGTGGAAACTCGCGGACGCCGCGCACCACGCCGCTGCCGCTGCCGAGCACGTCGGTCACCCCGAACGGCGCGGTGGGCTCGTCCACGTCGCCGAGCAGGCCGGCGAAGTAACGCTCGTGCTCCTCCTCGGCCATGCCGCCCCGGGTTTGGGCGACGAAGTCGCGGAACGGCAGTGCCGGCGGCAGCTCCTCACCACGGTCGGTGAGGAAGGCCCGCAACTCGGCCAGCGCGACGTCCATGCCGGTGTGGTCCTCCACCATGTGGTGAACGCGGATCAGCGCCAGCCAGCGGTCGCCGTCCGGGACCCGGGCCACGCTGAGGTCCAGCAGCGGCGCGCGGTCCAGCGGCATCGCCATCCCGGTCGCGGCGATCAGCGCGGCCACCGGGTCGTGCGCCCCCGCCGGCAGGGTGACCTCGGTGACCGGCAGCACGGCGTACCGCCGGACCACCTGCACCGGCTCGGTGAGTCCTTCCCAGACGATCGAGGTGCGGTAGATGTCGTGCCGGTCGACGACCCGTTGCAGCGCGGCGACGAAGTCGTCGAGCCGCGACCGGGAGTCCATCTCCAGCACCATCGGCCGGATGTACGCGTCGTCGCCGCCGTCGGCCAGCAGGTAGTGGAAGAGGATGCCCTCCTGGAGCGGGGCGAGGGGGTAGATGTCGGCGATGTTGGCGGCGCCGCCGTCGACGGTGGCGGCGATCCGGTCGACCTGCTCGGCGGTCAGGTCGACCAGCGGCAGCATGTCCGGGGTGATCTCGGTGGCGTCGATCGGGATCCGATTGGCGGGCACCTCCACCTGCCGAGCGCCGGTGTTGGCCGCCAGCGCAGCCGGAGTAGGAGTCTGGAAGAACGCCCGCACCGGCACCGCGACCCCGCGTTGGCGCAGCCACTCCACCAACCGCACCACGGCGAGCGAGTGCCCACCGAGCGCGAAGAAGTCGTCGTCCACGCCCACGGTGTCGAGGCCGAGAATCTCGGCGAAGGCGGCACAGAGCAGTTCTTCACGCGCGTTCGCCGGGCCACGACCGGAACCGGCGGTGAACTCCGGGTCCGGCAGCGCGCGGCGGTCGAGCTTGCCGTTCGCCGTGACCGGCAGTGCATCGAGCACCACCACGGCGGCGGGAACCATGTACTCCGGCAACCGCCGGCTCACGTGTTCCCGGACACCGGCGCCGTCACCGCCGACGACGTACGCGATGAGCTTGTCGTCGCGGACGATGACAGCGGCCTGGGTCACCTCCGGGCACGCGGCCACGGCGGCCTGCACCTCACCCAACTCGATCCGGAACCCACGCAGCTTCACCTGCTCATCCGTACGACCCAGATAGTCCAGTCGCCCGTCAGCGGTCCAGCGCACCAGATCACCCGTGCGATACAACCGCCCACCCGACTCGAACGGATCGGCAACGAACCGCTCACCCGTCAACCCGGCCCGGTTCACATAACCGCGAGCGAGCTGCACACCAGCGAGGTACAACTCCCCGGCCACACCCGGCGGGACGGGTTGCAGGTTGGCGTCGAGCACATACGTGCGGGTATTCGCGACCGGCTCACCGATCGTCACGAGCGCACCCGACTCGCACCGGGCAGCGGTAACGTCGACCGACGCCTCCGTCGGCCCGTACAGGTTATGCAGTTCGACGTCGGGAAGCGCGGCCAGGAAGCGGTCCTGGACAGTGGCCGGCAGCGCCTCACCCGAACAGATCACCCGGGTAAGGCCGGTGCAGGACTCCGCCACCGGCAGGAACGCCTCCAACATCGACGGCACAAAATGCACCGTCGACACCCGCTCAGCGTCAATAAGCTGCGTCAGATAAGCCGGATCACGGTGACCCCCCGGACGCGCCACCACCAAAGTCGCGCCCTCCAACAACGGCCAGAAGAACTCCCACACCGACACATCGAACGTGAACGGCGTCTTCTGCACCACCCGATCCGCAGCCGACAACCCGAACCGGTCCTGCATCCACCGCAACCGGTTCACAATCCCCGCATGCGAAACAACCACACCCTTCGGACGACCCGACGACCCCGACGTAAACAACACATACGCCGGATGATCCGCACACACATCCACCAACGTCTCCGGCACCGGACCATCCAGGCCGGTGATCGAATCCAGAACCACGACCGGACGGGCATCCTCCACCAACAACGCCACCCGCTCCACCGGATACGACGGATCAATCGGCAAATACGCCCCACCCGCCTTCAACACACCCAACAACGCCACCACCAAATCAACACCACGCTCCAACCGCACCCCCACCACCGACTCCGGACCCACACCCGCAGCCCGCAAATACCGGGCGACCCTATCCGCCCGAGCATCCACCTCCGCATACGTAAACTGCTCACCCTCGAACACCACCGCCACCGCACCCGGCGACACAGCCACCCGCCCCGCGAACAACTCCGGCAACGTCCCACCAACCGGATACGACACCGAGGTGTCATTCCACTCCACCAGCACCCGGGAACGCTCGTCCGCGTCCATCACGTCAACGCTGCTCAGTGGGCGCTCGGCGTCGTCCGCGAGCGCGTCGAGCACGCGGACGAAGCGGCTCAGCAGTTGGCCCGCGGTGGTGGGTTCGAAGAGGTCCGCCGAGGCGATCAGCTCTCCGGCCAGGCCGGCCGGCGCACCCTTGTTGTCGAAGGTCTCGGCGAGGCTGAACTCAAGGTCGAACTTCGCCGCGGTACTCGGCACCGGGCGTTCCTGGGCGTGCAGCCCCGGCAGGTCGAGCGTCGCGGCGGCGTTGTTCTGCAACGTCAACATCGTCTGGAACAGCGGGTGGCGGGCCAGCGACCGGGCCGGGGCTAGTTCCTCGACCAGCCGCTCGAACGGCACGTCCTGGTTGCCGAGACCGGCCAGGGCGCTCTCCCGTACCCGGACGAGCACGTCGCGCAGGGTCGGGTCGCCGGAGAGATCGGTGCGCAGGACCAGCGTGTTGACGAAGAAGCCGACCAGGTCGTCCAACGCCTCGTCGGTGCGCCCGGCGACCGCCATGCCGATCGGGATGTCGGTGCCGGCCCCGAGCCGCGACAGCAGTACGGCGACGGCGGCTTGCAGCACCATCGAGACCGTCACGCCCTCGGTCCGGGCCAGCTCACGGAGCCGGGCGTGCAGCGCGGCGGGCACCTCGACGCTCATGGGGTGGCCGCGGTGTCCGGGCACCGCCGGGCGGGCGTGGTCGTACGGCAGGGCCAGTTCCTCCGGCGCGCCGGCCAGGGTGTCCCGCCAGTAGGCGACCTGCGCGGACAGCAGCGTGCCGTCCGGGTCCCGCTCGTCGCCGAGCAGCTCGCGCTGCCACAGCGCGTAGTCGGCGTACTGGACCGGTAGCGGCTCCCACGCCGGGGCATGTCCGGCGAGTCGCGCGGCGTACGCGGCGGACAGGTCGCGGGCGAGCGGGCCGACCGACCAGCCGTCGCTGGCGATGTGGTGCACCACGAGGAGCAGCACGTGCTCGTCGGGCGCGGTGGAGAACAGCCGGGCCCGGACCGGCACTTCGCGGGCCAGGTCGAACGGCTGCCCGGCCGTCTCGGCGATCGCGCCGTCCAGCGCCTCCGGTGCCACGGTCACGGCGCCGGGTCGCCAGTCGAGATCGTCCAGCGCGATGACCCGCTGGTGGGCCTCTCCGTCGACGGTGTCGTAGACGGTCCGCAGGATCTCGTGCCGGCCGAGGACGTCGCGCAGCGCGGCGCCCAGGGCGTCGATGTCGACGTGCCCGGACAGCCGCAGCGCCTCGGGCAGGTTGTAGGTCGCGTTGGGGCCTTCCAGCCGGTCGATGAACCAGAGCCGGCGCTGCGCGAACGACAGCGGCACCCGATCGGGACGGGCGACGGCGGTCAGCGGCGGGCGGGCCGGACCGGCCTCGGTCAGCCGGGCGGCGAATGCTCGGGGGGTCGGCGCGTCGAAGAGGGTCCGCAGCCGCACCTCGGCACCGAGGACGTTCCGCAGCCGGCCGAGCAGGCGTACGGCGAGCAGGGAGTGTCCGCCCAGGGCGAAGAAGTCGTCGTCGACCCCGACCTCCGGCAGGCCGAGCAGGTCGGCGAAGACACCGCACAGCAGCTCCTGCCGGGGATCGGAGACGGCCCGGCTGGTGCCGCCCTGGTCGGCGAAGTCGGGTGCGGGCAGGGCCCGCTGGTCGAGCTTCCCACTCACCGTCACCGGCAGGTCGTCGAGCACCATTACGGCGGCCGGCACCATGTGCCCCGGCAGCCGCTCCGCGACGAACCCACGCACCCGGCCCGGCAACCCGTCAACATCCCCACCATCGGCAACCGCATAAGCAACCAGGCGCCGGTCACCCACCACATCCGTATGCACCACCACCACCGCCCGAGCAACACCCGGACAGGCCGCAACCGCCGCCGCCACCTCACCCAACTCGATCCGGAACCCACGAATCTTCACCTGATCATCAACCCGACCCAGAAACTCCAACCGCCCCCACACATCCCACCGCACCACATCACCCGTCCGATACATCCGCTCACCCACACCACCGAACGGACACGCCACAAACCGACCCGCCGACAAACCCGCCCGCCCCAAATACCCACGAGCCACACCCGCACCCGCCAAATACAACTCACCACCCACACCAACCGGCACCGGCCGCAACAAAGCATCCAACACATACGCCCGCGTATTCGCAATCGGCACACCCACCAACGGCCGCTCACCAACGGCCACCGACAAACCCAACGCATCCACGCTGTACTCCGTCGGCCCATACAACGGCACAAACAACATCCCCACCACACCCCGCAACCGATCCCACAACCCAGAACCAACCGCCTCACCACCCAACAACAAAACCTCCGGCGGCCCCTCCAACAACCCATCAGCCACCAACTGCTCCGCATACGTCGGCGTCACATCCATCACACCCACACCCACCTCAACCACATACCGCACCATCGCCGCCGTATCCCGCCGCACCTCATCAGAAATGACGTGCAACTCATGGCCCGCCACCATCCACAACAACCCCTCCCACGACGTGTCAAAAGACAACGACGCCGTCAACGCCACCCGCAACCGACGACCCACAAAACCCGCCATCGTCCCCGCACGATGGAACGCAAACAAATTCCGCAACCCACCATGAGTCACCACCACACCCTTCGGCCGACCCGTCGACCCCGACGTATAAATCACATACGCCGCCGACTCCGCACCCACCACCACCGGCAAAGAATCGGACGACACAGCCGCCCACTCCACGCCGACCCCCGGATCGTCCAACGCCAAGACCGGAACACCCGCCGGCACGGCGCTCACCGACTCCGACAACGTCACGACCACCACCGGCGCCGCGTCCGCCACCATCAAATTGATCCGCTCAACCGGATACTGCACATCCAGCGGCAGGTACGCCCCACCGGCCTTCAACACCGCCAGAATCGCCACCACCACGTCCACATCCCGTGGTAGCAACAGACCCACCACCGATTCCGGACCCACTCCACGACCGATCAACAAACGGGCCAACCGATTCGCCCGCCGATCCAACTCCACAAAACTCAGAGCCACCTCCCCACACACCACCGCCGTCGCCTCCGGCGACAACACCACCTGAGCCTCGAACACCTCCAACACCAACGGCGCCCCCACCGCCACCGCAGTCTCGTTCCACTCCACCAACACCCGCCGCCGCTCATCAACATCGAGTACGTCCACGGTGTTCAGCTGGGTGTCGGCCGCCGATTCGAGCGCGGTGACGAGCCCATCGGTCGCGGTACGCAGGAGCACGCCCACCGCGTACGGGTCGATCTCTCCGGTGGCGTCGACGGCGAAGGCGATCCGGTCGCCGTCGTCGTCCACCGAGACCGACAGCGGGAAGTTGTCGAACTCGCGGGCGGAGACGACGCTGACGCCGTCGATGTCGATGTCGGTTCCGGAGATGTTGTGCCGGTAGTTGAAAATCGACGTGAAGAGGGGCTGGTCCGCCGGGACCCCGCTGACCCGCTGCGCGACGGCGAGCGGGGCGTGTTCGTGTTCGAGCAGTCCGGCGAGCTGGTCACGCAGGGCGGCGACGGCGTCCCGGACGGTCAGCGCACCGGTGCGTACCCGGACCGGCAGGGTGTTGATGAACGGGCCGGGCACCCGGTCGGCGCCGGCGCCGGCGTTCATCCGACCGAACAGGACCGTGCCGAACACCACGTCCTCGCGGCCGGAGACAACGGCGAGCGCCCTCGCCCAGGCGACGTGCAGGATGGTCGCGGGACTGGTAGCGAGGTCGCGGGAAACCCGGCGCAGCCGGTCGGCCAACGAGGCGTCGAGCGGTACCTCGGCTCGCCGCTGGCCGGTGCCGTCGCCACGGACGTCCAGCACCCCGTACGCGGCGGTCGGCTCGTCGACGTCGGAGAGCAGGGCGGCGAAGTACCGCTCGTGCTCCTCCTCGGCGGCGCCGCCCCGGGTTTGAGCGACGAAGTCGCGGAACGGCAGCGGCCGGGGCAACTCGTCGGCCCGGCCGGACATGATCGCGCGTACCTCGGAGAGCAGCACGTCCAGGCCGGTGTGGTCCTGCACGACGTGGTGGACCCGGATGAGCGCCAGCCACTGCCCGTCGGCGGTGGGAGTCAGCGTGGCGTCCATCAGCGGTGCACGGCTCAGGTCCATCGTCAGACCCGTGACGGCCAGCAGCTCGTCCGTCCCGTCCGCGACGACCTCGCGTACGGGCAGGGTGGCGTGTCGCCGGACGACCTGGACCGGTTCGGGCAGGCCGTCCCAGACGATCGAGGTGCGGAAGATGTCGTGCCGGTCCACCACCTGCTGCACCGCGGTGAGGAAGTCGTCGAGCAGGTGCCGGTCGGCGAAGCGCAGGACGCTGGGCAGGACGTAGGTGTCCGGTCCGTCGCCGGCCAGCAGATGGTGGAACAGCAAACCCTCCTGTAACGGAGCCAGGGGATAGATGTCAGCGATATTCGCGGCACCACCATCGACGCTGACAGCGATCCGATCAATCTGCTCGACGGTCAGCTCAACCAGCGGCAACATATCCGGAGTAATCCCAGTGGCACCGACCGGAATCCGATTCGCCGGCACCTCCACCTGCCGAACACCAACACTAGCCGCCAACGCACCCGGAGTAGGAGTCTGAAAAAACGCCCGCACCGACACCACCACACCACGCCGACGCAACCACTCCACCAACCGCACCACCAACAACGAATGCCCACCCAACACAAAAAAATCGTCATCAACCCCCACACCATCCACACCCAACAACTCAGCAAACCCCGCACACACCAACTCCTCCCGCACATTCACCGGCGCCCGACCCCCACCCCCAGACCACACCGGCACCGGCAACCGCCCACGATCCAACTTCCCATTAACCGTCAACGGCAACGCATCCAAAACCACCACCGCCGCCGGCACCATATACCCCGGCAACCGCCGAGCCACCTCCCCCAACACCACCCCCGACAACCCCACCAAATCCACCCCACCCACCGGAACCACATAAGCCACCAACCGCACATCACCCCGAACATCCTCACGCACCACCACCACCGCCCGCGACACCAACCCCACCGCCGCAACCACCGCCTCCACCTCACCCAACTCAATCCGAAAACCCCGAACCTTCACCTGATCATCAACACGACCCACAAACTCCAACCGACCACCACCACTCCACCGCGCCACATCCCCACTCCGATACATCCGCCCACCCAAACCACCAAACGGACACGCCACAAACCGCTCACCAGTCAAAGCAGCCCGCCCCAAATAACCCCGCGCCAACTGCCCACCCGACACATACACCTCACCCACCACACCCGGCGGCACCGGCCGCAACCCCGCATCAAGCACAAACACCCGCAACCCCGGCAACCCCCGACCCACCACACTCCCCCCACCACCCGAACCCACCCGCTCAAACGTCACATGCACCGTCGTCTCAGTAATCCCATACATATTCACCATCACCGGCCCACCACCACCATGACGAACGAACCAACCCCCCAACCGACCCGGATCCAACGCCTCCCCACCAAACACCACCACCCGCAACAACGACCCATCCAACAAATCCATCACCCCATAAAACGCCGACGGCGTCTGACTCAACACCGTCACCCGCTCCCGCACCAACAACGCCGCGAACTCCCCCGGCGACCGCGACACCTCAAACGGCACCACCACCACCCGACCACCATGCAACAACGCACCCCACAACTCCCACACCGAAAAATCAAACGCCGCCGAATGAAACCACGACCACACATCAGCACCATCGAACCCACCAAACAACCCCGCCGCACCCGCAAACAACCCCACCACATTCCCATGCGTAACCGTCACACCCTTCGGCCGACCCGTCGACCCCGACGTATAAATCACATACAACGAATGATCCACCAACACCGACACCGGCAACGCAACCGGCAACCCCGCCAACTCCGCGACGACCTCCACATCGTCCAGCACAACCACCGGCACCGGGCAATCAACCAACACCCCCACAGTCGCCGCCGAAGCCAACACCACCACCGGCCCCGAATCCTCCAACATGTACCCAACCCGCTCCACCGGATACCGCGGATCCACCGGCACATACGCACCCCCCGCACGCACCACCGCCAACATCGCCACCACAAACTCCGAACCCCGACCCAACACCAAAGCAACCCGCGACTCCGGACCCACCCCACACCCCACCAACAAACTCGCCAACCGACCCGCCCGCTCATCCAACTCGCCATACGTCAACCCCACACCATCCGCCACCACCGCCACCGCACCCGGCGCCCCCGCCACCACCGCCGCAAACAAGTCACCCACCGACACCGCCGGCACCACCACCGGCACCGAATTCCACTCCACCAACACCCGCCGACGCTCAACATCATCCAAAACATCCACCGAAGACAACCGACGACCGACATCGGCCACCACCACACCCAGCACCCGACCGAACCACTCGGTGAGCCGGTGGGCGGTGTCCACGTCGAACAGGTCGGCGGCGGCGATCATCCGGCCGCGCAGCCCGGCCGGCGCGCCGGCTTCGTCGCGCTGTTCCTCGACGTTGAATTCCAGGTCGTAGCGAGCCACCGCCGGGCCGGTGGGAAACGGTTGGCTGTCGGTACCGGGCAGGGACGGGCCGGCGTCGATGGTGTTCTTCAGGGTGAGCACGACCTGCGCCAACGGGTGCCGGGCCATCGACCGCGCCGGCGACAACTCCTCCACCAGCCGCTCGAACGGCACGTCCTGATGCTCGAACGCGGACAGCCCGGTCTCCCGCACCCGGGCCAGCAGCTCGGCGAAGGTCGGATCACCGGACACATCCGTACGCAGCACCAACGTGTTCACGAAGAAGCCGACCAGGTCGTCCAACGCCTCATCGGTCCGCCCCGCCACGACCGTCCCGATCGGCACATCCGCACCCGCACCCAACCGCGACAACAGCACGGCCAATGCGGCGTGCAACACCATGAACACCGTCACGCCTTCGGCCCGCGCCACCTCCACTATGCGGGCGTGCACGTCGGCGGGAACGTCGAGGTCCACGCCATGCCCCCGGTGGCCGGCGACAACCGGGCGCGGCCGGTCGGCAGGCAGGGTCAGTTCCTCGGGGATGCCGGCGAGCGCCTCCCGCCAGTACGCGGTCTGCCGCGTGGTCAGGCTGTCCGGATCGGACTCGGCACCGAGCAACTCCCGCTGCCACAGCGCATAGTCCGCGTACTGCACCGGCAGCGGCGTCCAGGTCGGGGCGCGGCCGAGCCGACGGGCGGCGTACGCGGTGGCGATGTCGCGCGACATCGGCGCGGCCGACCAGCCGTCGCTGGCGATGTGGTGCACGACCAGCACCAGGACGTGGTCGGTGGGCGCGGTGCTGAACAGCCAGGCCCGGACCGGCACCTCGGTGGCGAGGTCGAACGGGTACGCGGCCGCGGCGGCGACCACGTCGGCGAGGTCGTCGGGCGCGACGGTACGGACGGTGAGTTCCGAGCGCAGCTCGTCCGGGTCGAGGATCCGCTGGTACGGCTCGCCGTCGGTGGTCGGGAAGACCGTACGCAGCGCCTCGTGCCGGTCGATCACGTCGCGCAGCGCCGCGTCGAGGGCCGCCGGGTCGACGGTCCCGGACAGACGCAGGGCGACCGGGCTGTTGTAGGTGGCACCCGGCCCCTCCAGCCGCCCGACGAACCACAACCGCCGTTGGGCATACGACAGCGGGATCCGGTCGGGGCGGGCGCCGGCGTGCAGCGGCGGCCGTCCGGGGTGGACGCCGGTCAGCTGGGCGGCAAGGGTGGCCGGGGTGGGCGTGTCGAAGAGCTGCCGAATCTCCAGGTCGACGCCGAGGACCACCCGGATCCGGCTGATCAGCCGCACGGCCAGCAGCGAGTGCCCGCCGAGGGCGAAGAAGTCGTCGTCGACCCCGACCGTGGGCAGCTCAAGCACGTCGGCGAAGGCGGCGCAGAGCAGTTCCTCGCGGGCGTTGGTCGGTTCCCGCCGGCCGAGGCCGCCGCCGGTGTAGTCGGGGGCGGGTAGGGCGGCGCGGTCGAGCTTGCCGTTGGCGGTCAGCGGCAGGTCGGCGAGCGGCACCACGGCGGCGGGCACCATGTGCTCGGGCAGCCGGGCGGCGGCGAACTGCCGAACCGTGGCCGGCAGATCGGCGTCGGCGGTGTCGTCCGGGTCGTCCGGGACGATGTAGGCCACCAGCCGCAGATCGCCGGGGATGTCCTCGCGGGCCACCACGGCCACACGGTCGACCGACGGGTGGGCGCTGATGACGGCCTGCACCTCGCCGGGTTCGATCCGGAAGCCCCGGATCTTGACCTGGTCGTCGGCGCGGCCGAGGAACTCCAGCTGGCCGTCGGCGGTCCACCGGGCGAGGTCGCCGGTGCGGTACATCCGCTCGCCGGTGCCGAACGGGCAGGCCACGAAGCGCTCGGCGGTCAGGCCGCGCCGGCCGACGTAGCCACGGGCGAGCTGGGCTCCGGCGATGTACAGCTCGCCGGCCGCGTTGACCGGCGCCGGGGTGAGCGCGCCGTCGAGCACGTAGAGCCGCGTGTTGGCGATCGGCCGGCCGATCGGCACCAACGCGTCGACCGGGTCACCGGCGGCGATCACGTACACGCAGCATCCGACCACCGTCTCGGTGGGACCGTACTCGTTGACCACCACCGACCCGGGTGCGCGGGCCAGCCAGGCCCGCACGTCGGCGCCGGCCAGCGCCTCGCCGCCGACCACCCAGGTACGCGCGGCGCCGGCCGCCTCGGCGTCGCCGAGGGTGGCGGTCAACAGCGGCAGGTGCGCCGGGACCACCTTGGCGAGCCCGAACCCGCCGGCGGCGCGGACCAGGTCGACCAGGCCGTCGGTTCCGCCGGCCGGGCTGACCCAGACCGTGCCGCCGGAGATCAGCGGCACGACCAGGCTGGTCACGGTCAGGTCGAAGGCCAGCGAGGAGTGCAGCGGCGCGCTGCCGCCGGTCTCGGCGGCACGGTACGCGTCGGCCGCCCAGAGCACGTAGTTGGCTAGGCCACCGTGGGTGACGGCGACGCCCTTCGGCCGGCCGGTCGACCCGGAGGTGTAGATGATGTACGCCAGGGAGTCCCGCGCCGGCGTGACGGTGGACGGTGCGGTCGGCTGGGCGGCCACCAGGGCGGCGGTGCGCGGGTCGTCGATCGCCACGGCGCGGACCCGGCTGGCGGGCAGTTCGTCGAGCGCGTCGCTGGTGCCGAGGACCAGCGCGGCCCCGCTGTCGGCGATCATGAACGCCACCCGGTTCGCCGGGTAGTCGGGGTCGATCGGAACGAATGCGGCGCCGGTCTTCCACACGGCCAGCACCGACTCCACGGCCGCGACACCGCGCGGCAGGCACAGTGCGACCACCGACTCGACGCCGACGCCCTGGGCGGCGAGGAACCGCGCCAGCCGGTTGGCCCGGGCGTCGAGTTCGGCGTACGTCAGGCGCTCGCCGTCGCAGACCACCGCGACGGCGTCCGGGTGCTCCGCCGCTCGGGCCGCCGCCAGCGCGGGGACCAGGGTCTGCGGCAGTACGGCGGCGGTGTCGTTCCAGGTGTCGAGCAGCCGGTGCCGCTCGTCGGGGTCGAGGACGTCGGCGTGGGCGACCGGCTCGTCTGGTCCGGCGGTGCGCAGCCAGTCGAGGATGGCGGTGAAGCGGCGGGACACGTCCTGCTCGGCCAGCGCCGGGTACGCCTCCCGGTTGACCTCGACGGTGACCCGGGTGCCGTCGAGCGCGGGAGTGTCGAAGACGTTGATCCGTACGCTCGGGACGGCGCCGCTGGAGAGGTTGTGCGCGGTGGTGGTGCAGCCGGCGAAGGCGACCGTGAACAGGAACGACACGTAGTTGAGTTCCACGCCGAACAGGCCGTTGCTGTCCAGCAGCTTCAGGTCGCGCAGCATGTCCTCGTAGCGGTACCGCTGGCGGCGTAGCCCGTCCCGGACCGCCCGGGACACCTGCCGTACCACGTCGACCACCGACGTGCCGGGGCGGATCCGGCAGCGCACCGGGATCACGTTGGAGGTCATGCCGGGGATGGCGAGCGTGTGCCGGTTGGTGCGCCCGCTGACGGGCACGCCGATGACGATGTCGTTCTCACCGGTGGTCCGGTGCCGGTACACCGCCGCGGCGGTGATCATCAGGCCGCCGAGGCTGGTGCCGAGACGACGGGCGGCGGCCTTCAGCTCGGCCGACGCGGTGGCGCTCAGGTCGCCCGTGTGTCGGGCGGCGGGGCCGGCCAGCCGGCGGCCGGACTCGGCTCCGGCCGGCGTCGGCAGGTCGGCGAGGACGTCGCGCCAGTACGCCCGGTCGTCGGCGAACTCGTCGGAGGCCCGGTAGTCGCGGTCGGCATCGAGCAGGACCGTCACCGAGTCGTGGGCGTCGCCGACCGGGTCGCCGGTGCCGAGGGCGGCGTAGATTTCAGCGGTGCGGGCGGCGACCCGCCCGCCGGCGTACCCGTCGGCGACGATGTGGTGCGCCCGCTGGTACCAGTAGAACCGGTCCTCGGTCAGCTTGATGAGCAGGAAGTTGCCCAGCTGTCCGCCGCCGAGGTCCGGCGGCTGCGCCTGGTCGGCCCGCATCAGCCGGTCTGCGACAACCGCCGGGTCGGTCTCGCCGGTGAGGTCGAGAAACCCGGCGTTCGGCTCTACCGCGTGGTCGAGGTACTGCCGCGGTTCGCCGGCCACCAGGCGGATCCGGGTGAGGAAGGTGTCACTCTCGCCGACCGCCCTGCGCATCGCCTCGACGAACCGGGGTGCGTCGAGCGGACCGCGGATCTCAAGGTATTCCGCGACGTTGTAGACCGGGTTTTCGGGAGCGAACTGCTGGAGGTACCAGATGCCGAGCTGGCCGGCTGTCAGTTCCCGGAGTCCACCGTCAGGCGTAGGCATCCGTAATCTCCCATCGCTCGAAAACGACCGGGACGGCGGGGCGCACCTGCACGCCTGCGCGATTCCGCTGCGCTGTCCGGTCGCGACCTGGCACCACGAACACCCCGGCTGGCAGGGCGGGCCGCGCATCATGCTGCCGGTCGCCGTGGGCTCGCACCAGATGACCAACCCCTGTTCAACTGCGTCGATCCGCTGGTTGAACGGGCGGTCGACGCACCGCCGGCACGGTGGTGAGGTGTCGACATGCCCCTCGATCCGGATCCCCGTCCCACGATCAATCTGGTGGACCCCGAGCTGTACCGCAGCGGCGACCCGTTGCGCCAATGGCGGTGGTTGCGCGCGCACGCGCCGGTCTACCGGCACCCGGCGACCGACCTGCCCGGCTTCTGGGCGCTGACCCGATACGACGACGTGCGCGCCGCGTACCGGGACGCGGCGACGTTCAGCTCGGCCAAGGGGATTCTCCTGCGACCGGCCGGGCACGGCGAGGACCCGGGCGGGGGCCGGACGCTGGCGCTGACCGATCCGCCCCGGCACCGACAGCTACGCAACCTGGTCGACTCCTGGTTCGCGGTACGGGCGATGCGCAACCTGGAGCCCAAGCTGGAGAAGATCACGCAGACCGTGGTCGACCGGGCGCTGGAGCTGGGCACGTGCGACTTCGTCGCCGACATCGCCGGCCGGGTGCCGCTCTACGTCATCTGCGACATGATGGGCATCCCGAAGTCCGATTGGGAGCTGCTGTACGGCCTGACCAGTCAGGCGTTCGGCGCCGGGGACGCGGCGATCCAGCGGATCGCCCACCTGCAAATCATGGCCTACTTCGACGATCTGCGGACGACCAAGGCGCGCCGGCCCGGCGAGGACCTGGTCAGTGTGCTGGCCACGGCGGAGATCGACGGCGTACGGCTGCCCGCCGACGACGTGATCCTCAACTGCGACAACCTGCTGGTCGGCGGCACGGAGAACACCCGCATCGCGGCGTCCGGCGGCATGCTGGCGCTGCTGCGGCACCCCGACCAGTGGGCGATGCTGGCCGCCGATCCCGACCTGCTGCCGACCGCCGTCGACGAGGTGCTGCGGTGGACCTCGACGGCCACCCACATCGTGCGTACGGTCACCCGCCCGGTCGAGATCCGCGGCACGACCGTGGCCGCGGGTGAGCTGGTGACGCTCTGGCTGCCGTCGGCCAACCGGGACGAGGAGGTGTTCGCCGACCCGGACCGCTTCGACGTCGCCCGCAAGCCGAACCGGCACCTGGCGCTCGGCTTCGGGGAGCACTTCTGCGTGGGCAACATCCTGGCCCGGGTCGAACTACGGCTGCTCTACCAGGAGTTGCTCCGCCGGTCGGTACGGATCGAGCTGGCCGACGAGCCCACCCTGCTGCGCTCGATCGTGGTCAACGGCCCCGAGCGGATGCCGGTCCACCTGCACGGCTGAGCGTCGCGGCCCGGGTCGAGCAGACGAGTGTCCCGCCGTCAGTCGGCGTGCGGCCCGAGGTCGCAGAGGTACATGCCGGGCAGCCGGTCGGACAGCTCGGCGCGCAACGCGACGGAGTCGAACCGGTGCGACATCGGCGCGACCGGGTTCACGCTGATCGCGGCCAGCACGGTCGGCTCCAGCACCTCAATGGACACGTTCTGCCGGCGGTACCAGTCGCTGGTGCGCCGGGACAGGAAGACCTTCGAGCTGTCCGCCGTGACCAGCGAGACCTTGCGGCCACGCGCGGCGCGGCGGACGTCCTCGGCGAACGACTCGCACAGTGCGCCGCCCAGCACGACGTGCCGCAGCCCGTCCGGCCCGGCGAACAGCCGGCGCAGGTCGGTGCCGGTGCCGCCCAGGGTGAGCGCGCGGTCGACCGGCACCACCGCGCCGGAGTCTGTGATCGCCACGCTGCCCGTCGCCGTCGCGGCGGCGTCGTGCACCGCCGGGTCGTCCGAGCGGGGCAGGGCGAACACCTCGACCGCCGCGACGGTCTGCTCCACCACCTGCGCGAAGTCGGTGTGCAGGGCGGCGCCGGTGGCGAGCACCACCAGGTCGGCAACGGCCGGCGCGGACGCCGCCCGACGGTTGATCGCGCCGTCGACGAGCACGACGTCGGCGCCGTGCTCGCGCATGGCGGCGGTGACCTCGGCGGTGCCCCGGTTGGAGCTGGGGCCGGCCACCTCGGTGGCGCCGCCGGCCGGCAGCCGGGCGATCACGGTCTGGCCGAGCGGGGTGGAGTAGCCGGCGCGGCGCAGCACCTCGTACGGCACGCCGGCGGCACGCAGCAGCGGCTCGGAGGTGGCCACCAGGCCGCCCGGCGGCAGCGGGATCCGCGGCTTGGGGATCCTCGGGTCGACCACGTCGGCGGTCTCGCCGTCGCGACCCACCGAGGTCAGACCGACGGTACGGCCGCGCCGGCACAGCTCGGCCAGGAGCGCGACCAGGGTACGGGTCTTGCCGGTGTTCTTGGCGAGGCCGATGACCGAGACGCGGTGCGCCCCGGCGATCAAATCGGCCAGGTCGGTGGCGCTCACCCCACGCTCTCGGCTGTCGGGGTGGCCGCGCGGCGGGCCACGAGTTCCTTGACGATGTACGTGCCGACGTGGTTCGGATAGGTGCCCTTGGAGAATCCGGCGTCGAACCCGAGTTCCTTCGCCAGCTCGTGCGACACCCGTGGCCCGCCGCAGATGAGCAGCATGCGGTCCCGGACCGCCTCGGCTTCGACGAGCTCCACCAGCTCGGTGAGGTTGTGCAGGTGCAGGTTCTGCTGGGTCACCGTCTGCGAGACCAGGATGGCGTCGGCATTGACAGCGATCGCGCGCTCCACCAGCCGCGCGTTGGGCACCTGGCTGCCCAGGTTGTAGACCTGGAAGCCGTGGTATGCCTCCAGCCCGTGCCGACCGTCGAGCCCCTTGGGGTTGAGCATGGCGTCTATGCCGACGCTGTGTGTGTCGGTGCCGGTGCTGGCGCCGACCACCACCACCGGGCGGCCGATCTGCTCGTCGACGAACCGCTCGATCTCGCGCTCCGTCAGGTACTGGATGTCGAAGGCGCCCTCGCGCAGCCCGGTGAAGTCGATCGCCTGCCGGCACTGCCCGATCACCACGAAGTAGGTGTACCCGTCGCACAGCCTTTGGAAGTGGACCACCTCCGGCTCGCTCAACTGCATCACCCGGGCCAGTTCGAGGGCGGCATGGCGAGCCGACAGGCCGTACGGCACCGGAAGCGTGAAGGTCACCTGTACCAGGCCGTCGTTGAGACGGTCACCGTACGGCCGGACCGCTGACAGGTCGGCGGTCTCAGGCATGGGACGTCTCCTTCATCAGTTCCATGAACGGGTTCTGGTACCCGGCCTCGTGCTCGACGATGCCCTCCACGCCCCGGCCCTGGCCCGGGTGCCGGGACACGTTGCCGAAGTAGCCCTTCTCGATCGCTCCGAACAACCCCATCTCGGCGATCTCCAGGAGCATCTGGTGCGCGTCGGCGAGGACGGCCGCCGCCCGGGTGCGGACGATCCCGCCGGGGCGGAACTCGATGTCGTCACCCAGGTCCCGCGCGAAGTTGCCGACGTAGCGGGTGTTCTCCAGGCCGTGCACCCGGTCATGGATGTGCGGGGTGAAGATGCCCTCGGTGGGCACACCAATGGTCTGGATCCCCTGTTTGGTGGCCACGGTGACCAGGTTGAACAGGGTGTCGACCGCGTGGGTGCGGAGCGGGTTGCCGTTCATGTGCACGGTTGGCGGCATGTACTTGACCGGGCAATCCGGGAACAGCTCCCGGGTCAGCTGGGCCTGTGCCCACTCGTACAGCAGGCCGTTGGTGACGTCCGGGTGGATCTCGAAGGCGTTGCCGACCGCTATCTGCTCCGGCCGCAGGCCGCAGTCCCGCGCGATGAAGTAGTTGATCAGCTGGGAGGCCACGACGGACGGCGCGGCGGCGACCGCGTCGGCGGTACGCAGGTAGTTGTCCTCGCCGGTGTTGATGACGACGCCGAAGTAGCCGTTGATCATACGGGAGAACCGCTGGTCGATCAGGGTCCGGCGCTGGTTGATGTCGCGGTAGAGGATGCCGTACAGGGCGTCGTTGACCATGTTGTCGAGGCCCTCGATGGCGCCCATCGCCGCGATCTCCGGCATGCAGAGGCCGGAACAGAAGCTGGACAGCTTGACGTACCGGCCGTTCGCCCGCGACCAGCGGTCCAGCGCCTCCCGCATGACGGCGAAGTTTGCCTGGGTGGCGAAGGTGCCACCGAAGCCCTCGGTCGTCGGGCCGTACGGCACGTAGTCGAGCAGGCTCTGCGCGGTCGACCGGATGACGGCGACGATATCGCCGCCGTTCTCGGCGACCGCCTCGGCGTGGGCCACGTCCTCGTAGACGTTGCCGGTGGCCGTCAGCACGTATATCTCCGGGGTTTTGGCGCGACGCGAGCCGTCGCCGTCGCGATCGCCATCCAGGCTGGCTCGGAACGCCGAACGCTCGGCCCGGGTGCCGCGGATCTTCTCCAGCGCCGCGGCGGCGTGCCGTCGGATGGTCTGCCGGATCTGCTCGTCGTCGGCGGTCGGCAGAGCGCAAAGGTCGAGTTCGCCGGCGCCGACCACCTTGGCGATCTCCAGCGGCTCCGCTCCGGTGGCGATGATGGCGTTGCCGAGCCAGTAGGCCAGGCCCCGCCCCAGCCCGCCGTGCTCCTGGACCCGGTCGACCAGCACATTGGGCAGCGGGACGTCGAGGTCGTCGACGCCGTCGACGCCGAGCAGCCGGGCGACGGTCCGCTCCACCGACACCGTGGTCCTGCCGGCAGTGCGCTCTTCGACGTCACGGGCAATTTCCGCGGCCACCTCGCGGCACGAGCCGACCAGACCGGCATCGAGGTCGAGTTTCGATTGCATGCACCCTCCCGGGCGAGTGAAGAGCCTGCGCCGGCCACCTGCCGGGGCGCCGGGTTGCGCCGGCGCCCCGAACCAGGAACATCCCGTACGCGTCAGTTGCCTTCCATGGCCTTGATCAGGCTCTTCGGCCGCATGTCGGTCCACGACTTCTCGATGTAGTTGAGGCAGTCCTGCCTCCCGGCCTCACCGAACACCGTTTCCCAACCGGCGGGTACGTCGATGAAGACCGGCCACAACGAGTGCTGCCCCTCCTCGTTGACGAGCACCAGATAGTTGGCGTCGGGATCCTCGAACGGATTCGTCACTGCTGAGTCCTTTCTCCACCGCCGAGCTGTGTGCCGGGGCGCCATTTCAGGGACGACGCCGACACTATGGGCCCCCCGGCGCCGCTCAATCAATCATGCGGAAGCCGAGCCGCCGAACACCTGGCAGACGCCTCGCCGGCCCCGTTCAACTGTGCTGTGGGGGCATTTGAACGTGGCGCCGATCGATCGCCGAGCGGCGCGGCGGGAGTCGGTGACCGGCTCTGTTGCGCGACCCCTTCACCACATTCGGCGCGGTCACCGTGGCGCTGGTTCGTCCCTCTTGTCGTCGTCGCCAGAGAGGAATCAACATGAGTGGCACCGGTACGATCACCATCCGCCGGCACATCCGTGACAGGTTCACCTTCGAGACCCGCACAGTCGCCGGACCGGCGCCGGGCGCCACACCGGTCCTGCTGGTCGGTGGCGCCTTCCAGCACAAGGAGTCGTGGGGCCGTCTCGAACGGTTCCTCCTGGAGGAACGGCCGGTGATCACAGTGGACCTGCCCGGCTGGGGTGCGGCGGACACGCTGCCGGCCGACTACGACATCGATTTCCTGGCCGACACGCTGCGTCAGGCGCTCGACGAGCTCGGCGTGGCCCGGGTGGACATGGCCGTCGGCTCGTACGGCGCGATGATCGGCTATCGGCTGGCGCAGCTGTGTCCGGAGCTGGTCGAGCACCTGGTCATCATGGCCTGCCTGACCACGATCCCGGAGGCGGTGCGTCCCGCGGTCGAGCACAGCCTGACGCTGCTGCGGGAGCGGCGGATGGAGGAGTTCGCCGCGGCCACGGTGGCGCTGTTCATGTGCGCCGACACGTCCCGCACCATCGTGCACCGCATCGCGGTCGACCGGATCCTGACCCGCCGCTTCGCCACGGTCGGCGCCGACGAGGCCGAGAAGTACGTCCAGAACACCCTGCGCCTGCTCAGCCGCGACCATCTGGAGCCCGAGCCGGCGATCCGGACGCCGCTGTTGGTCGTCACCGGCGAGCACGATACGTACACCCCGCCGGACATCTCGCGCCGGGTGGCCCGGACCAGCACGGACGGCATCTTCGCGCTGATCGCCGACGCCGACCACATGAGCCACCTGGAACGGCCGCGGGAAACCGCCGATCTGTTCCTCACGTTCTTCGGCGATCGGCCGGTCGAGGACCTGGAGTTCGTCGGGGCGGTCGAGCGCACCACGGCCGCGCCGGCCGAGGTGGGCGTCTGAGCGACGCGCGGCCCGTCCCGCCGCCGGTACGCGCAGGGCCGCCCCACGCCGGACGCGGGGCGGTCCTGCACGGCCGTCCTACCGCGGCGGCACCCGGAACACGTAGTTGTTGGTGTGTGCGCACACCCGCTCGGTCGCGTGCCATCCGTTGCGCCACAGGTACATGGTGTAGCCACGCTCTCGTAGCCAGGTCACAATGTCGTCCGGTCCGTACTCGTACCGGGCGGTGTGCCGGGCCTCGATCTCGATGTACATCGTCGGCAGGTATTTCTCGATGGTCCGCTCGCCGCCGTGCAGCACGTGCAGCTCACCGCCCTCGACGTCGATTTTGAGGAAATCGAGCCGGGTGAGGCCGACCTCGGCGGCCAGTTCATCCAATGTGGTCACGTCGACCATCACGTCGGCGTGGTGGGTGAACTCGTCGTTGGATCCGACGCCCTGCGAGCGCCAGTCCAGGAAGGAGCGGCTGGTCGCCGCTCCGCCGGGGCCGAACGGCACCCGCATGGCCACCCGGCCCGGCTCGGCGCCCATCGCGACCGGGTAATAGCGCACATTGGGCCGTGTCTTGGCGGCCAGCAACCGACTCCACAGTGGATGTGAGAAGGACAGTGGTTCCACGCTGTGCACCAGCCCGGCGGGGCCGACCAACTGGGACAGCGCTTGGGTGTAGACCCCCGCCGCGGATCCAACGTCGACACACACGTCACCGCGCTTGACCAAGGTACGCATGGTCGGCAGTTCGTTGTCCAGAAAGCGTGTGTGACGAGCGACCAGGTTGGTGACGATGTGGGTGAGGGTCGATCGGTCGAGGCCGGGCATCCGGTTCTCCGCAACGGTCGAGGATGAGATCGTGCCCACAGTAGAAATGATCTACCGGAGCGACATCCCCTCGCGGACGTACGTCCTGAGGCGACCCGGCGCAGCCTATCGTGACCGACGGGTGGATGCTCAAGTCCGGGTGGCACGGAATCATTGACGGGTGGTCCGGGCGAACCCGTCGACACCCCCGCGCCGTCGAACCGGCCGGCGCCGACCGCCGGGGTGGCCGCTATCTGATGGGGGATCCCGCCCCGCTGGCGTACCTGGCGGCCATGCGCGTCCGGCGGCCGGGCCTCACCGCGACGTCGACACCAGCCCCATCTCGTAGGCCAGGATCACCAGGTGCACCCGGTCGCGGGCGTCCAACTTGGTCAACAGGCGGCCGACGTGCGCCTTGGCCGTGGCCACGCTGATCCACAGCTCGCCGGCGATCTCGGTGTTGGACCTACCCTGACCGATCAGCGTCAGCACCTCGCGCTCCCGCTCGGTGATGACGTCGGCGGTCCGGGTCGGTCCGGCCGGCGCGACGGTCGCCGGCCGGCGGACGAACTCCTCGATCAGCAGCTGGGTCACCCGCGGCGCGAGCAGCGCCTCACCGCCGGCGACCACCCGGATCGCGCCGAGGATCTCGTCCAGCGCCATGTCCTTGACCAGGAAGCCGCTGGCGCCGGCGCGCAGCGCACCGTACACGTACTCGTCGTCATCGAACGTGGTGAGGATCAGCACGCGCGGCGCGTCGGGGCCGACCACGACGCGCCGGGTCGCCTCGATGCCGTCCATGCCCGGCATGCGGATGTCCATCACCACCACGTCCGGCCGCATCCGGGCCACCACCGTGACCGCCTCGTCGCCGGTGCCGGCCTCCCCGACCACCACCAGGTCCCCGCTGTCGGCGATGAGCACCCGCAACGCGCTACGGATCAACGGCTGGTCGTCGACCAGCACCACGCGGACGGTCATCGGGCGGGGGCCAGCGGGATCCGGGCCGCCACCCGGAAGCCACCCTCGGGACGGGGGCCGGCGTCGAACTCGCCGCCGAGCAGGCTGACCCGTTCGCGCATCCCGGCGATGCCGTAGCCCGCGCCCACCGCACCGCCACGCCCGTCGTCGATGACCTGGATGGACAGCTCGTCGGAGCGCTGGTCGACGACGACCTCGCAGTGCCGCGCGTCAGCGTGCCGCACCACGTTGGTCACCGCCTCCTGAATGATCCGGTACGCCGACAGGTCGATGTCGGCCGGCAGCGGGCGGTCCTCGCCACTGGACCGGACCTCCACCTGCACGCCGAGGTCGAGGGAGCGCTTGGCCAGCCGACCGAGATCGGTCAGGCCCGGCGCCGGGTCCAGTGGAGCGGGGCCCGAGCTCGCGTCGGCACGGCGCAGCGAACCAAGCATACGGCGCAGCGCAGCCAGGGTCTCCCGACCGGTCTGCTCAATCTCGACCAGCGCCTTCCGGGTCTCCTCCGGCTGGGTGTCGAGCACCCGCCGGGCCATGCCCGCCTGCATCGCGACCACCCCGACGCAGTGCGCGACCATGTCGTGCAGCTCCCGGGCGATCCGCAACCGCTCCGCCCGTACCGCGCTCGCCTCGGCCTCGGCCCGCTGCGCCTCGGCGAACAACCGGCGCTGCCGCATCGAGTTGCCGATCATCCAGGCGGTGACCATGGCGAGGACGTCCTGCGTCGCCCGCTCGTTGAGGTCGGCCGGGCTGAGTTGGAACGCGACGGCCACCAGCAATTGCAGGACCAGCACGAGGACCGCGGTGGTCACGGAGACCCAGCGGCGTCGACCGGCCGCGACGAAACCGACCGCGACGTCCACCGCGACGATCTGGATGGTGCGTAGCGCGCCGTGGAACGACTCGTTGTCGGACACGGCCGTGGAGATCGGCAGCTCCACCAACGCCACGTCGAGCAGCATCACGGCCAGCGCGACGAGCGGTCGCCGGCGCAGCCCAGCGACCGGCAACGCCATCAGCAAGATCGGCACGATGAGGCGAAGACCGAAGGGCCAGTTCGCCGGATTACCGGTATTCAGCCATACGAACAGCAGCACGGGCGAGAGCACGCAGCTGCCCCAGACGATCCAGGAACGGAACCGCGCCGACCCGCGTCCGGGCAGCTGAGCAGGAGCGATGACCGACATGGGTCGATCCTATCCAGCCCGCCACCAGGCTCATCAGTCCACGGGCCTAAGCCGGGGGTCTAACCCATCGGAGGCAATGTCATCGATAGACCGATGTCTGTCGGCCGCCTCATCGACACCCTGGATCCCATGAACCAACCCGCGCACCAATCCCGCGGAAACGCCACGCGCGATCCCGCCATCGACCCCCGCGGCCGCACCGACCGGAGGCGGGGGTGATCCGGTTCGCCCGGAGCGGTTGGCGCAGCAGCCTGTTCACCTGCCTGACCGGCGTGCTGATTTCCCTCGCACCGGCGGCCGCCGTCACCCTCCCGCCGTCCGGTGCCGTGCGGATGACCCCGCCGGTGGGCACCGCGGCGTGGCTCGCCGATGCCCGGCGCCTGCCCGACCCGGTACGCACCGACCCGGCCACCATCCACCGGTTCCTGTCCACCCTCGATCCCGAGGAGCAGCGCGGAATGGCGGCGACATACCCGGACGTGGTCGGCAACCTGGACGGCGCGCCGCCGGCGCTGCGGTACGAGGCAAACCGGCGGGCAATGGCCGCGGCCGGTCCGCCGTACCGGGACCAGCCCGGGCAGTACCTCTTGTTCGACCCTCGCGGGCAGGGCCAGGTCGCCCAGGTGTTCGGCGACCTGGAGCGCGCGGACCGAATCGCCGTCCTGGCGCCCGGGGCCGGCAACCGGGCTGGCAACTTCTGGCGCGGCGTCGGCGGCAAACGATTCCGGTCCCCCTCGGCACAGGGCGAAAATCTCTACCGCTCGGCCCGTAGCCACACGATGCCGGCGGAGCGGTTCGCCGTCGTGGTCTGGCTGGGGTACGACGCTCCGGACGGGATTGACCTCTCCGCCGCACGGGAGGACCTCGCCCACACCGGGGCGGCCGCCCTGGAGCGATTCGTCACCGGGTTGACCGTGCTCCGGCCTCGGGCCACTATCGCCTTGCTCGGCTACAGCTACGGGTCGACGGTGATCGGCATTGCCGCGCGCCGCCTGCCGATTCAGGTGACCGACATAGCGGCGTTCGGCAGCCCGGGCATGGGAGTGGACAGGGCGGCGGAACTGGGCACCCGTGCGCGCATCTGGGCCGCACTGTCCCCGCGCGACAACATGCGTTGGGTGCCCGGTGTGCACGTACGCGGCCTCGGCCACGGCGCCCAGCCGGCCGAGCCGGGATTCGGGGCCATCGTCATTCCCGCCGACGACGTGCCCAACCACGACCACTACCTGACGGTGGGGACCCGGTCGCAGGCCAGCCTCACATCGATCGCATTGTTCGGCACCGACGTACCGGAGATGCCATGACCATCACCCTCAAGCGGCCCACGACGGCCGTGGCAACGAACTGGACGACGAGGATCGCGGCGTCGATACCGCCTCACCGGGACCGTACGGTGGATGCCCTGCGGGCCGTCGCCATCCTGGGTGTGGTTTTCGGGCACTGGATGGTCTCGGCGGTCGTCAGCGATCCGTATCTGCCGACGGCGCTGCACGGTGAGAGTCCGTTGTCGCACATTCCGCGGTTCGCCCCGGCGAGCTGGCTGCTACAGACCCTCGGGCTGTTCTTCTTCGCCAGCGGCTACGCGGCCGTCCGGTCCCGGCGTGCGAAGGCGGACCCGCCGGACGCGCCTCGGAACCGCCCGACCCGTACGCTGCGCATCCCACTACGGTCGGCCCGTTACCACCGTCTGCTCCGGCCACTGCTGTTGTTCGCTGCCGTGTGGGTGCCGGCCCTTCTGCTGCTGGACGCCATTGGCGCACCGGTCAGCACCCGGCACGTCGTCACCTCGTTGGTGACCCATCCGCTGTGGTTTCTACCCGTGTATCTGACGCTGCTGGCGCTCACCAGCGTGCTGCTCAAGCTCGTCGTACGCTGGGGGCCCTGGGCGATTCTGCCGGCGGTGGGGCTCATCGGGGCCACCGACGCGTTCCGTGCCGACGGGTTGCCGCTGTGGTGGAAAGTCGTCGTAACCGTGGTCGGCTGGTCGGTTCCCTACCTGCTGGGCGTCGCGCTGGCCGAGAACCGGCTGCCCCGATACGCCGGCGCGGGCATGCTGGCCCTGGGCATCACGGGCGGGACCCTCCTGGTGCTCGTGGCTGGCTATCCCGCCAGCGCCGTCGGCGTGCCCGGGGACCGTTGGTCCAATCTTGACCCGCCATCGCTGTTCACCCTGTCACTGGCCCTCGCCCAACTCGGCCTGTTCATGCTGCTGCGAGCGAGGCTCGCCCGGATCCTGCGTCGCCCCGCGCCGGGCGCGCTGGTCACCCTGCTCAACCGGGCCGCGATGACGCTGTTCTGCTGGCACCAGACCGCAATGCTGCTGGTGGTTTTCGCCGGTCTGCTCGTCGGCGGTCAGCTGCCCGGTCTGCTCGATGTGCCCGACGGCTGGTGGCCGCTGCACCGCCTGATCTGGCTGCCGCTGTTCGTGCTGGTCTTGGTCGGTCTGGTGTTGATCTTCGACCGGCCGTTCGCAGCGGCGGCACCGGCCGACCGAAAAATCGGACCAGCCGAACCAGCCAGCGCGGCGAATCCGGATCCGGTCGGCGAACCGCCGCCGCCCGATGGACCGGCGGGCGCCGGGGCTCCATGACCGCAGTCTCCCCGATCCCTCCTTCGCCGGGCTTGCCCGGGCCGGCGCCGGCCCGGGAAGGCTGAGCCGGCCCGGTGGCGGGCGACCGCATGCTCGTAGCGTCCGTGTGATGCGGCGGCCGCCGGCCGCCGCATCACGGTGCCCAACACCGGGACAGGCGCGCCTGCACTCGGCCCCCGTCGACATACCGCTACCCCCGGCCCGGAGAGCAGGGGCAATAATCGTCCAACTGACCCGATCCGCAGTTGGACGCCGACGTGGTGCGGCAGGGCCCCGACTCGGCACGTGTCACGTGCACCGGCCGGCGTGCCGGAATGGCTTCCGCGGGCGGCGTCGCGACCCGGCAACCCCTGTTCACCTGACAGCGAGTCGCAACGATGGCGCCCTCGCATGTCCCATCGCATACTGTTCGGGCGGGGGCCCAGATAAACGCGACGCGTCCGTAATCGCGCATGCGTCACTTGGTCTCGAAAAGGAGAGAGAATGCGCCAGGTTGCATGGCTCGCCAGCTATCCGAGGTCCGGCAATACTTGGACTCGGGTCCTGCTGGCGAGTTATCTCGCGGACGCTTCCATGACCTCCATAGCCTCACCCGAAGAGGCCCTTGACGAGGCTATTCCAGACATCCATGTACTATTGTCGGCCGGGCGCATGATCCCGTTCAACGAAGACGGGCGGCCGACAATCGTCAAGAGCCATTTCCTGCCGGACGCAGACTTGATGCAGGTACATAGATCGTCCACCACCAAGGTAATTTACCTGTTGCGTAATCCTCGGGACGTTCTGCACAGCACGATACCTCATCTCGGCATCGGCAAGGAGTACGCGGCGGATTACGCCAAGAGCTTCATCGAGAACCGCGGAGCCCCGGTCTGGACCGAGGGGTGGGGAACGTGGCTGTCGAGCGTTCGCGAATGGTCGGACCCGGAAAACGTGTCGCGACACTTCCCGAATGCGGAGCTGCTTGTCGTTCGGTACGAGGACCTGCGGGCAGAAACGCCCCAGAGGCTACAGATGATCCTCGAATTCCTGGACCTGGGCCCGGTGGATCCCGCCCGCGTACGGAGGGCAGCCGAGAACTCGTCACTCCGTAGGATGCAAGCGACGGAACAGGAGCTGGTGGCTTCCGGGCTGATTCCGGCCGGACAGAACCGCTTCGTCGGAGAGGGGTTGCAGAATCAGTCTCTGGCAAGCCTGGGTAGTGACGTGGAAATTGCGTACCAGGAGATGCTGAAGAAAGATGAGGAGTTCTTCGAATATGTACGGAGGTTCAAGTACGAGGCTTAATCGATGGCTTCACGAGGGATGCACCGTACTGCGCTACGGACAGCACTCCCGAGTGCCCGATTAGCACCGTCTACGTGCCACTCCCCTGGCTCCGTCAGGCACGATTCGTCGGCGCACGTGTGGTAATGTCGAGGCGTGAGCGTGCCGCCCATTGCAGGTGGTCGCCCACTGTCGGCTGGCAATATTTGTTGGATAAGTGTTCGAGCGTTGAGTGAGTGTGGGGTTGGTTGTGGCTTCTGTGGGTAAGATCATTCGATTCGATGACGTGCGGGGCTACGGATTCATCGCACCGTCCGACGGCGGCGAAGACGTCTTCGTCCACGCCAACGACTTCGGGGAACACCGCCAGTCGGTGCGGGTCGGCCTGCCCGTCGAGTACGAGGCGGTGGGCGGTGACCGCGGCCTGAAGGCCCTGTCGGTGCGTATCGTCGAGACGGACGGACTGGTCAACGGGACGACCAACGGTGACGAGCGCCGACTCCGGGTCCGGGCGGACGGCGACGAGGAGATGTGCGACGTCCTCGCGCCCGCCGAGTTCATGAGGGCCGTGACGGAACTACTCCTACAGGGCGCACCGTCGTTGACCGGCGCCCAGATCATCGAGGTTCGGGAACGGTTCGTCGAGTTCAGCCGTTCCCATGGTTGGGTGGATGGCTGAGCAGCACTGACGGCGACACGACCGCCGACCGGTGGTCCGTGGAGCACCGGCGCTCGCCCGGACGACCCGGGTGCCGGCGCGCAATTGATCAAGGCTCTGGGCTGGCGTTCCTCGCCGGACCAGAGCCCTGTTCATATCCGGTCGGCCACCGGTGACCCGGGCGCTGCCGCGTCGCGCGGGTGGACGTGCCGATCCCGGCGTGCCGGCGGGTCAGCGCAGGCAGTCCTCCACCAGATCGGCGGCGCGAGCCGGGCCGTTCTCCGCCCGGAGTTCCTTGCTCAGCAGAGCCACCCGCGCGGCAACCTGCCGGTCGGACAGCAACTCCCCGACCGTCGCGCGAAGCCGTGTCGCCGTCACCTGTGCACTGTCGAGCTGTCGAGCCACGCCGAGGTCCACCAGGCGCTCCGCGTTGCCGAACTGGTCGTTGGCGAACGGCACCACGATCATGGGGGTCCCGCTGCGCAGGCCCTCCATGGAACTGCCCATCCCGCCATGGGTCACGAACAGGTCGCAGACCTCCAGGACGCTCACCTGCGGCACCCAGCGGTGCACCTCCACGTTGGCCGGAAGGTCGCCCAGCGCGACGGCGTCCAGGTGCTTGCCGATCTGGAGCACCACATGCCAGTCGGGCAGGTCACCGAATGCGGCCAGGCACTCACGGTAGAAGCTCGGCCGGTCGGTGAGGACGGAGCCGACCGAGACGAAGGCCAGTTTCGCCACCCCAGCGGGGCGCTCCCAGCCGACCCGTGCGCTGTGCTGGTCGGCGCACCAGCCCACGAAGGTGTACCGGTTGGCATCCACGGCTTCCGGCAGCGGCTGCATGTACCGCGGTATCAGCACCAGCGCCCGTTCCGGCTCCCCCAGCATGAACTCGACGGGATCCACGTCCGCCATCCCGTTGTCCGCCAGCCACGCGATGAACCGCTGGCCCAGCTCCACGCCACGCAGGTCGTCCAGGACCGCGGCCGCCTGTTGCAGCACGTACTCCCGCTGGCCCTCCCAGGGCACGACGGTGGTGGAGAACTGGATGGTCGGGACGCCCAGGTTGCGGGCGAGGATCCGGATGGCGTCCGTTCCCGTCTCGTTGACGACGAGGTCGGGTGGATCCGCCTCGAAGATCTCCCGGAGTTGCGGCAGTAGGGAGATGTCCTCGTTGACGGACAGCTCCAGCATGTCGAGCGCATTCTTGGTCTGCGGGGGCAGCCCGTTGGCAATGGGCAGCGTGGAGGTGTACGCGGCAAAACGCGCCCCGGTCGCCGTTATCTGATCGGCGAACGCCGGGATGTTCACGTAGGTCACCCGGTGCCCCCTGGCCACGAGCTCCCGCACGAGGCCGAGAGTGGGGTTGACATGGCTGAAGACCGGCGACGACATGACTGCGATGTGCGACAACGGGGTACCCCTCTGGCTGGCAGACGATGAGGGTCGACGCGGCACGTGCCAGGCCCGCTCGGGCGCCCCCTGCCGCCCGGATGCGGCGACACGGCGGTCGGCGAGAGTAGGCGCAACCATCGATGGCGGCTAGATCGTAGCGTCTCCGGGCTGTCAGAACACCGATGCCGAGGACTGTTCAAGTACATTCCCGACCGCAGTTGAGCGGTTGATCCCGGGTCGGGTCCACTGCCCGCCATCAGCCCCGGCTCCTTGACCTTGAGTGCTGTTGAGGTTCTAGCGTCGTCGCAAACGGAGGGAGTTCGACTGTGACGACACTGGTTACGGGTGCCACCGGGAACACCGGCCGGCATGTTGTGGCGGAGCTGGTCCGCCGAGGAGAGCCCGTTCGGGCGCTGACGCGGAATCCGGTTGCCGCCGCGGGGAGATTTCCGGCCAAGGTGGAACTGGTGGCCGGCACGCACACGGCACCGGAGTCGTTGGACGCCGCCCTCGATGGCGTCAGCCGGTTGCACATCACGGTGACGGCGGGGCTCGCCGCGGTCGGGTCCGACCTGGTACGGCGGGCAGTTGGGGCGGGCGTACGGCGTATCACCGTGGTGTGGGGTGGTGGTGTGGGGCCGGTCGAGCAGGCTGTGGCGGACTCGGGTGTGGAGTGGACACGCCTGGAACCGCAGGAGTTCATGAGCAACACGTTGACCTGGATCGAATCGGTTCGGGCCGAAGGAAACGTGCGCGAGCCGTACGACTATCCCAGCGCGCTGGTCCACGAGGCCGACATAGCGGCGGTGGCAGCGGTCGCGCTTCTCGACGATGGCCATGCGGGGCGCGCCTACAACCTCACCGGGCCGGAGTCGCTGACCCCGCGCCAACGGATCGCCATCCTGTCCCGGGCAATCCGCCGCGACATCGCTTTCGTCCCGATCACGCACGATCAGGCCGTCGACAGGCTGATGGCCACCGGTGTGTCCCGGGCGGACGCCGAATATGTCATCGGCTGGTACTCCGCTCCCACCGATGCCTCCACGACCGCCGTCGACACCGTCGAGCAGGTGACCGGCCGCCCGGCGCGTACGTTCGCGCAGTGGACGGCCGAGCACGCGGATCGTTTCCGGGCGCCCCGCGATACGGTCGGCTAGGGTCCTCGGCGGCGCCCCCTGGAGCCGGGAACGACATCGCATCGTCCGCCGGCGCGGGCGCCTCGACCCCGGCGACCGGGGGCGCTTCCGTCGGTGCCGCGCTCGCAGGCGACCAGCCCTCCGCCGGCCCGACGAAGTCCGTCGCGCCGCCACCAGCTCCGTCGCGACCCGCGGCACACGAGACCTCCCCGCCCGCGTCCCCGGCCGCGCCGAAGGTCCCGGCGAACACCTCCGGCCGCAACCTCGCCCTGAACAGCGCGGCTACCGCCTCCAGCGTCGAGCACGGGATATGGCCGGCGTCGAACGCGGTCGACGGAGACCCGGCAACCCGATTCGGCACCAGGCGTTCGACCAGCTACGGCTACTCGCTGCTCGGTCTCGACGTGCGCTGAGCCCGTCAGTCCCGCTGGGCGTCGACGTAGGCCGACTCCTGCATCCGGTAGAGCTCGGCGTAGAGGGCGTCGTTGGCCATCAACTCGGCATGGCCGCCGGCTTCGACGATCCGGCCTTCGTCGACGACCAGGATGAGGTCGGCGCTGCGGGCGGTGGAGAACCGGTGCGTGACCAGCAGCGTGATGGCTCCGGTCCGGGCGCCGACCCGTCGGGCGCTCTCGGCGTACCGGTCGAAGAGGTGGTGCTCGGCTTCGGCGTCCAGGGCCGCGGTGGGCTCGTCGAGCACGAGCAGGAACGGCGTCTCGCGCATCATCGCCCGGCCCAGCGCGAGCTTCTGCCACTGGCCGCCGGACAGGTTCGTTCCCTCGGTGTAGCTCTTCCCGAGGTGCGTCGACAGTCCGTCGTCCAGCCGGGCCATCACGTCGCCGGCGTGGGCCCGGTCGAGAGCATCGAGAACCGCCTGCTCGTCGTCGATTCGCGGGAGGTCCCCGACGCCGACGGTCTGCCGGGCCGGCAGCTCGTAGCGTACGAAGTCCTGGAACCCGGCCGAGATCCGCTCGCGCCAGGCGTCCAGCGGCAGCCGCCGGATGTCGATCCCGTCGATCAGGATGGCCCCATCGGTCGTGTCGTAGAACCGGCACAGCAGCTTGACCAGCGTGGACTTGCCCGCCCCGTTCTCGCCGACGATGGCGACCGTGGAACCGGCGGAGAGGAGGACGTTCGCGTCCCGCAGCACCGGTGAGGTGGTGCCCGGGTAGACGAACCGCACCCCGCGCAGCTCGATACCGTCCCGGATCCGGTCGGGCATCTCCCGGTCCGCCGCCGCTGGCTGCTGCGCCGCGATGAGGGCGCGCAGCCAGCGCAGCCGCGAGAACCCCTTGACGATCTGCTGCATGTTGCGCAGCTCCTGCAACGTCTGGTTGACCTGCTGGTTCACCTGCGCCGCGAGTGTGATGACCAGGACGACCTCACCGACGGCACCCCGGCCGGTCACCGCCTGCCGCACCACGAAGAGCACCCCGAGCAGGTACGCGACGGCGAAGAACACCTGCCCGGCCGCGTTGACGGCGATGGCTCGTCGCTCGGCCGCGATCAGGGTGCGGCCCACCTCTGCCGCGAGTTCGCGATTGCGCCGCCGGAACTCGTCCTGGAGCCGGAACACGCGTAGTTCCTTGGCCGATTCCGCACCGGTCGCCAGCCGGAAGAGATGCCAGCCCTTCCGGTTGACCGTCGCCATCCGCTCCTTGGCCCGTTCGGTGATCGCCGTCGCGCGCTGCCCGCACAGCACCGGTGGCACGGCGGCCAACGGGAGCAGCAGCAGCCAGGGGTTCACGAAGGCGAGGACCACGCTTGTCGACACCAGCGAGACGGCGAGCGTGGCCACGGTCATCAGCGCGCCGACCCCGCTGATGAGGCTGTGCAGCTCGCGTTGCAGGATGTCCATCCTGTCGGCGTAGTCGGCCCGCTCGTGATGGTCGAGCCGGGCGGAGCCGTTCGCGAGGGTGATCAGCTCCGCTTCGAGTGTGATGACCGCCAGGTCGGCGATCTCGACGTACGACGTGTAAGCGAAGTGGCGCAGCATCAGCACGCCGATCACGCCCACGCCGGTCAGCGCGCCCGCGATCGTCGCCCCACGCACGTCCCGCCCGAGGGCGGCGCTCGTGGCGGCGGACAGGGCCAGGGCTACCAGCGGCCAGGCCAGCCCGGAGGCGATGCTGAGTACGCTCGCGGCGATGAATTTGCGGCGGTTCTGCTGCCAGCCGACCCGCAGCATGGCTACACAGCTGGCAAGTGCGTCCTTCACCTGTCGCCGCCCCTGCCGCCCGGTTTCCGGTCCGCGTGCTCCCGGTCCGGGTCCTCGTCGTCGCGATCCCGGTCGGGTCCGGCCGCGAACTGCATCGCTTGCAGCGTGAAGAGGTCGGCGTATCGGCCCCCGGCCGCGAGCAGCGAGCCGTGCGTGCCGTCCTCGACGACCCGGCCGTGTTCGAGCACGACGATCCGGTCGGCGTGCCGCACGCTGGAGAAGCGATGCGAGATCAGCAATGTCGTCACGCCACGGGTCAGCTCGACGAACCGATCGAAGAACGCCGCCTCCGCCCGTACGTCCAGGGCCGCCGTGGGCTCGTCCATCACCAGCACCCGCGCGCCGGCGTCGAGGGCGTAGAGCGCGCGGGCGATCGCGACCCGCTGCCACTGCCCGCCCGACAGCTCTGCCCCGTCGTCGTACTGGCGGGCGAGCAACGTGTCGAAGCCGTGCCGCAGCACGTCGAGGGTTTCGGCGATGCCGGCCCGGCTGGCGGCCCGGCGTACGACCTCGGTGTCCACCGGCCGCTCGACGGCGCCGAAGGCGATGTTGTCCGTCGCGGACAGCTCGTACCGGTTGAAGTCCTGGAAGATGACGGCCAACTGTCGCCGCCACGAGTCGACCGCGAAGTCGCGGATGTCGTGTCCGTCGACCAGGACCGCGCCGGCCGTCGGCTCGTAGAGCCGGGCCAGCATCTTCACCAGAGTCGTCTTGCCCGCGCCGTTGAGACCGACAATCGCGGTGCACTCACCGGCGCGCAGGGTGAGGTTGAGCCCGTCCAGCACCGGCCGGTCACCTCCGGCGTAGGCGAACGAGACGTCGGCGAAGCGGATGTCCCGTTCGGGCAGCCCGCGCGCGTCACCGGTGGCGTCGGTGGAGACGTCCCGCGCGGCGTACGACGCGACCTGCCGGTCGAACGACTCCATCGCCTCGCCCGCGGCCATGCCGAACTGCGACTGGTTGTCCGCCTCGGCGTAGTAGTCGCCGAGCAGGATCGCGGCGATCGTCGCCTGGAGCGCGAGCGCGAGCCCGGTCAGGGACAGCTGCCCCTGGGCGGCCGAGCGCACCACCAGCGCGAGCACGGTACCGGCCGCGGCCAGGCCGAGCACGGTGAACCACCGGAAGCGGCCGACCAGCATGCGCCGGCGTTCCACCCACAGCGGCTCCAGCCCGGCCAACGCCGCCTCGCGGTAGCGATGGACCACCCACTCGGTCAGGCCGAAGACACGAAGCTCCTTCGCGGCCGGCCCGAGCACGCCCAGATTGCGGAAGTAGTCCCGGCGGCGGTGCAGCGGACTGATCGTCGGCCATACCCGCATGTAGATGCGCAGACCGCTGCGGTGGCCGTAGCGGAAGCAGAGGGCGCACACCGCCGTCGCCAGCGCGGCCCACCAGCCTGCCACGACCCCCAGCAGGACGAGGAAACCGGCCAGCGACGTGTACCGGGTCAGGTAGGCCAGCGTCCCCTTGGCCGCGTCGCCCGGACTCATCCAGGCCGTCTCCAGCTGCTCTGCGGCCCGTTGCAGGTCGCCCAGCACCTTCTGGTCCTCCAGCGGCGCGATGCCCGTGCTGCTCAACGAGGTGTCGACCAGACGGGCCCGAAAGACGGCGTTGACCCGGTGCCGCATCACGTCGCCGAGCGACAGCGCGACCGGGACCAGCAACTGCTGTAGGAAGAAGGCGCCCGCCGCGACCAGGAACGCGGCGACCAGGCCGTCCCACGACGCCGACCCGACTCCGTCCCGCGACGCGTCGGGTGCCCGTCCCACGACGACGCTCGTCGCGATGACGAAGGCCACCGGCAGCAGGCCGAGCAGGACGTTGAGCAGGGTCAGTGAGACCAGCACCCCGCGCCCGCCGAGTTGCAGGTGACGGATGACGAAGAGTCGGGGTGTGGTCACCTCGGTCAGATAAGCTGCCAAGCGCATTGGCATGTGCTTATGCTATCGACCACGCCGCGTTCCGTGGGGGCGTCCGGATCCGAAGGGTCGTGGATGCCGATCGAGTCCGGGCCCGTCGCTCCACACCGGACGAAATCCATCCGAACGCGCAAGGGCTGCGGGCGCCGCATTCTTGGGACATAATATCGGCTGATCCGGCCCGGTCGTCTCGCGCGCCTGCGCGGCCCCTGATGTCTTTCGTGGGTTGGCGACGACACCGACTTCTTCGAGCCGGATCGGAATTTCGTCACCGTCATCCTGCTGCTGTCGTCCATCAAGGAGAAGTACGGCGTGCGTTCCCTGCCGATCCGCGTCCAGCGACTGGTCAACTCGAAGGCGTACGCCGCGCTGCCGCTGTGCGCGGTGCTGGGCGCGGGCCTGGACTCGTGGTTTTCCCACCGGTTCGTGCAGCTGTGCTCCTACCGGCTCACCTCACGACCCGACGAGCACATCCTCGACTACCCCGACTCCTTCGCCTACACCACCTTCCTGGACGCCTCGGCCGTCTCGCGGGAGGCGGCCGGATCCCTCGGGCCCCTCGTCGACTTCCTGCACGCCCGGTTCGACGAGGGCCGCTATTCGATAGTCATGCTGGACAGCAGGCGGCTGACCGGCGCGGGCCCGCACATCCGCGAGTTCCTGTTCTCCGGCTCCGACGGCAACGGTGACCTGCTCGCCACCGGGTTCGACGGCGACGCCAGATTCACCGCGATGACGTTTCGGCCCGACGACCTGAACGACGCCTTCACCAGCGGCCTGGACGCGATGCGTACCGAGGGCCAGCTGCACCTGATCCGGTCGGTCATCCAGACCCTGCGCCCGCCCGACGCCGACGAACCACTGTCCCTCGACCGGATCTACGCCGAAATCTGCCGATACCTGGCCTGCACACCGCCGCCGGGTTTCACCGTCACCGACGGCTGGTGGTGGTACGACCGAGCCGTCGACCTGGCCGCGACCGCACCCGTCCGCTTCGGCATCTCGACCCACGACGACGTACGCGAGCATCTGGAGCTGGCGGCGGGCGGGGCCGTGCCGGTCGACTACCCGATGCTGCACCTCTACTACGAGCACAAGCGGCTGCTGCTGCACCGGCAGGGCCTCCTCGCCTTCGGTCGGCATCTCGACCAGCCGGAGCGGGCAGTCGCCGGATACGGCCGGTTCGTCGACGAGGTGAACCGGTTCCGGCTGGGCATGCTGATGGGCATCGCCGAGGGGCGGCGGCCGACAGGCGACGACGTCGCCCGGTTCGGTGGCTTCGAGGAGCGCGAGGGGGACCTGCTGGAACGGTTCCTGACGCTCGCCGAGCGCGGCGCGGTGTGATCGAGAGGGTCAGGCCGGCCGGTCCTGCCGGGTGCCGAGTGCCGCCAGCACCTCGGCGGCCTCCCGGGGCGTGTCCATGACCAGGATCTCCGTCAGGTCGATGTCCTGGAACTGACCGCGAAGCCGGAACGCGATCTCGATCGCCGTGGTGGAGTCGCCGCCGATCTCGTGGAAGTTGTCGTCGAGCCCGACCTGCGCGAGCCCCAGGACCTGCGCCCAGGCACCCAGCACGATCCGCTGCAACGGCGTCGGCACCGGCTCCGGGCCGGCGGCATCCGGCTGCCCGGCGGGTTCCTCCTCGGCAGCGGCAGCCCGCTCGGCCGCGGCTGCCGGGGACTGCGCGCCACGGGCCAGGACGCCGAGCGCGGCCAGGTCCGGCAGGCCGTCCGCCCCGCGCGGCAGCTCGGCCCGGACCAGGACGGCGTCCGGTCGCGGCACGGTGGGCGGGGCGGTCCGCAGTGCCGCCAGGACCGCGCGCGTCACCCGATCGGGATTCGTGCTCCCGCCCGCCGCGACGAACAGCACCAACCGGGCCGCGTCCGGGCCGTCCACGGTCACCCGGGCGGCGTCGCGTACGCCGGGAACCAGACGCGCGATGTCCTCGATCGACGGTGAGTTCATGTGGCACCGGATTCGGGTCAGGGGGCGAAAAGCCCCTCGGCGGCCTGGTCGACCCGAAATTAACACACGGCTGACATTGTCCTCTGTCGCTCGATGAGCGCACGCCGGGATGGTTACCGAACAACGACACCAAACGGTTGTTCGGGAGTCCGGACGAAGCGGCGAGCCGAACAAGTCCGAACGGATCCGAACAGTGGCGGCCTTGCTCCGAGGTGACGTCGGTTCGACGCTGGAAACGAGCCGCTGAGTCGGTTTGCGTCCTACTCGCCTACGCGGCGGGCGGCGGCCCCGACACGAGGACCGCCGGCGCAAACGGGCGCCGACGGACCGAAGACCATGGGGGTACGGACGGAATGAGTGGTGTTTCCAGGGAAGATTTGGGTGTCGTCTCCACCTATGTGGCACCAAGGTCCACGGTGGAAAACACACTGGCGATGCTCTGGAGCGCCAAGCTCGGGGTGTCGCCGGTCGGGGTCCGGGACGACTTCTTCGAACTCGGCGGTGACTCGCTGCTCGCCGCCGACCTGCTGATGGACATCTACCGGGACCTCGGGGTGGAGATCGACGCCTCGGTGCTGTTCCTCTCGCCGACCATCGCCGATCTGGTCGAGGCGATGCCGGCGGGCGACCGTGAGGTGGATGCCCGATGAGGCGCGATTCGCCCGGTGGCACCAGCGGGGTGGACCTGGACCGGCTGGACCTCTCCGACCCCCGGCTGTACGGCGACGGCGAACCGCACGGGGTCTGGCGGGCGATGCGGGAGCGTCAGCCCGTCCGCTGGCAGCCGGTCGACGGCAGGTCCGGTTTCTGGGCCGTGGCCAGCTATGCCGGCGCGGAGCTCGTACTCACCGACCACGCCACCTTCACCTCCACCCGGGGCGTGTTCCTGAACATGCTGGGCCGTGAGGAACCGGCCAGCGACCACCAGTTCGCCGCCACCGACCCGCCCCGGCACGGGCAGATACGCCGGCCGGTGCAGCGCGAGCTGACCGTCCGGGCGATCCGGCGCCACGCCGAGACGCTGCGGATCGACGTCGCCCGGCTGCTCGCGCCCGCCCTTGACGGCGGGCCGTTCGACTTCGCCGAGGCCACGAGCGCCCTGCCGATGGCGATGCTCGGCCCGCTGCTCGGCATCCCGGCCGAGGACTGGCCGCGACTGGCGCGACTGGTGGCGATGTCGGTGGCCGAGGACGATCCGGACTACCAGCTGCCGCAGGGCACCGAGGCGACCCTTCGACGGGCCCACCGGGAACTCTTCGGATACCTGCTCAACCTGGTCGTCGCGCACCGACGCCACCCCCGCGCCGACCTGGTGGACGTACTGGCGTCGATGACCGTGGGCGGTGAGCGGCTGAGCGCCGGGGCGGTCGTGGCGAACTGCTACAGCCTGCTGCTCGGTGCCAGCGCGGCGATTCCGCACGTACCCAACGTGGCGTTGCTCGAACTGATCCGGTCCGGCGGCTACGCCGACTGGGCGGGGAATCCCCAGCTGCTGGACAGCGGGGTGGAGGAGGCGTTGCGCTGGACCTCACCGGCCCGGCACTTCCTGCGGTGCGCCACCCGTACCACCCGGCTCGGCGACGTGACGATCGCCGAGGGGGACGCGGTGGTCGTCTGGATCGGCTCCGCGAACCGGGACGAGCGGGTGTTCTCCGACCCGTACACGTTCGACGTCCGGCGTACGCCCAACCGGCACCTCAGTTTCGGCGACGGCCCCCACTACTGTGTCGGGGCGTCGATCGCCCGGTTGGCCCTGCGGACCTTCTTCGCCGAGATGTTCGCCCGGTTCTCGTCGTTCGAACTGGCCGGTGAGGTCGAGCACGTACGGTCGACCTGGCTCGGTGGGGTCAAGCGCCTCCCGGTGGTCGCCACCCCGCGCTGACCGCCGGCCGGATCGTCAGCCGGTGGACGCCAACCGGTCCAGGGCGCCTCGGTCGAGCTTGCCGTTGGGCTGGGTGGGCAGCCGGTCCAGTACGACGTAGCGGGTCGGCACCGCCACCGCGGGCAGCCTGGCCAGGAGGAACGCGCGGATCGCCCGGGTGTCGAGCGGCTCGCCCGCCAGCACGACGAAGGCGACCGGGGTGATCCGGCCATCGCCGTGCCGGGATCGGCCGAGGGCGCCGGCGGTGATCCCGACGTAGCCGGTCAGCGCCCGCTCGATCTCGGCCAGCTCGATCCGGACCCCGCCGAGTTTGAGCTGGTCGTCGGCGCGTCCGTGGAAGCTCAGCAGGCCGTCGGGTCCGATGCTGGCCAGATCCCCGGTCCGGTGGTGCTCCGCCCCGGAGGCGACGCCCGGCCCGCCGATCCACAACTCGCCGACCGCGCCGGCCGGCACCGGTTCGCCGCCGGGCAACGTACGCAGGGACACCGTCGTACCCGGGATCGGGGTGCCGATCGGTACGGTGGGCGCGATCGCGTCCGCCGGGGTGCAGCGGTGCACGGTGCTCCAGACCGTGCACTCGGTCGGTCCGTACTCGTTGTAGAGGGCGGTGTCCGCCAGCGTGGCGAAGTGCCCGGCGACCAGGGCGGGCGGGCATACCTCTCCGGCGACGACGACGGTGGTCAGGGCGGCCAGTCGGGCCGGGTCGGCGGATCGCAGCAGTACCGCGTACAGCGAGGGGACCATCAGCAGGTGGGACGCCCGGTGCCGGGCGGCGGCCTGCTGCACGGCGACCAGGTTCGACGGTCGGTCACTCGGAATGATCAACCGTCCGCCGCTGGCGAGGGTCCAGAAGATGCCCGCGACCGAGCTGTCGAACGAGATCGACGAGCAGAGCAGGAAGCCGTCGACCGGCTCGCGGTAGTACGCCAGGCGCGCCGCGGTTGAGTAGGCCAGCGCCGATGCCGGCACCGTGACCGCCTTCGGCTGCCCGGTGGTGCCGCTGGTGAAATAGGTGTACGCGTCGGGCCCCCGCCAGTCCCGGTCCGGCGGTGGTGCCCCGCCGACGAGTGGACCGAGGTCGACCGACAGCCACGGTCCCGTCATCGGCTCCACCCCCGGCTGGACGAGTGCCAGTCTCGCCCCGCTCTGCTGGAGCGTGAGCCGTTGCCGCTCGACCGGAAAGGCCGCGTCGACCGGGACGTACCGGCCGCCGGCCCGCAGTACGCCGAGCAGGGCGATGATCGCCCACCCGCTCAGACGGGCCCGGACGACCACGGGTTCGCCCGCCACGATGCCCTGACGCCGCAGCCCGGCGGCCACCCGGCGGGTCAACCCGTCGAGTTCGCCGTAGGTCAGGGAGGTCGTCGGGTCGACGAGGGCGGTGTCCGTCGAATCGGGCCGCAGGTGCGGCTCCAGCAGGTCGAGGATATGTTCCGGGTACGGTGGCACCGCGGCGCCGGCCTCCGTCACAGCCCCACCAGCTCGTCGAGCCGGTCCGCGTAGCACCGGACCAGCCGGTCGATGGTGTCCGGGCCGAACAGGTCGGCCCGGTACCGGATCGTCCCGGTGTAGCCGCCGTCGCTGTCCTGCTCCAGCCAGGTCACGAGGCCGTTGACCGGGATCACCGGCCCGCCGAGTGGGAGCCCGCCGGGCAGGCGCAGTGGCCGGTGGGACAGCGGCGCCGATGACTGCGCCGGCGGGAGCTGGATGACCTCGAACTGGGCGCAGACGGGCCCGTCCGGGGCGAAGAACCGGACCGCCTCCGGCAACCGTGACAGCAGCTCGGTCAGGGGCAGTTCCCGGCTGAACGCGGCGGCGAAGGCGGCGTGAACGCGGGCGACCGTCTGGGTCGCGGTGAGGTCGCCGGTCAGGTCCGCCCGTACCGGTAGCGCGTTCATGAAGAGTCCGACGGTGTCCCAGTCGGATCGGTCGCGCCCGTAGGTCAGCACCGGCACGGCGAGATCGGTGGCGCCGGTCAGCGTGCCGAGCGCGCCCATGAACCCGCTGAGCAGCAACACGAACGGTGTGGTGCGCAGCGGGCGGGCGGCGGCTCGCAGCCTCGGCTCGGTCACCGACAGCGGGAAGCGGACCTCGGACGTACGCGGATCTCCTCCCGGCGCGGCGGCGGGCAGCGGCAGTTCCGGCGGGTCGGCGAGCACCTGCCGCCAGTGGTCGGTCAGCCGTCGCAGACGTTGCTCGTCGTGCCGGGGTGCGGCGGGCACACTCCCGCCGGGCGGGACCGGGACGGGGTCCGCCTGTTCCGCCGACCCGGCGGGTGTCCAGCCGGTCACGCTGTCGCCGTAGGTGCGGAGCAGGTCCGTGATCAGGATCCGCATCGACCAGGGGTCCGCGACCGTGTGCTGGGCCACCAGCACCAGGGTCGCGTCGGTGGGATCGTGCCGGGCGAGGAACGCCCAGAGCAGCGACGGGGACCCGGGCGGGTACTCGCCGGCGACGATCGTGTCGATCAGCAGGTCCGGCGCCACCTCGGTCAACGGCACCGGCGCGGGTGGGCGGACCGACTGGTACGGCACCCCGTCGTCGCGCACTATCGCCGTACGCAGCGCCCGGTGCCGCACCACGAGCCGGTCCAACGCGCCGCGCAGCACCGACACGTCGAGCGGTCCGCTGATCCGGTAGCCACCGACGGCGACGAACCGGGGCCCGAAGATCATGCCAGGGGTGACCTCGTCCACCCAGCACAGCAGCCGTTGGGCCGGGGACAGCGGTACGGTGAGCTGGTCCTGCATACCGTCTCCTTTGTCTTGTACGTGATCATCGGCTCAGCCGGCTCGGCCTGCTTCGACGAGGAAGAGGCGCATCCGACGGATCAGCTCGGCGGCGAGCTCCGACCGGTTGATCGGGACCCGGAGTTCGAGCCGGAGGTCGGCGCCCTCGATCGCACGCAGGTAGCACCGTGGTCCGACCGACGAGAACGGCGCGGCCCAGTGGATCGGCTCGTCCTCCGGCGCCGTGGACGCCGCTGACACGGCCGGCGACACGGGCTCCCGGGGGCGGTGGGACACGAAGTTGAACGACCAGAGGCTGTCGTACTGGCCGGGCCGGTAACCGGCGTCGTCCAACAGCCGGAACACCTCGTCCACGTCGTAGACGCCGTGCGCGTACGCGACCATGGCGCGCTTGCCGATCTCGCGTACCAGCCTGGCCGGGTCCGACTGTGGCGATCGGTCGACCAGGATGGGAACCCACTGGTTCATCGAGGTCACGATGTCCCTGCGGTAGGGGTCGAACCGGTTGGACGAGAGCAGGCGGACCGCCAACCGGTCGTCGTCGGTGAGTCCGAGCAGGGCGGTGCAGAACGCTGCCAGGACCACGTTGGGTACGGACGCGCGCAGCCTCGCGGCCACCTGCCGGGCGGCCGCCGGCAGCGTCGCGGAGACCAGGGTGGCCTGGACGTACGGCGGCTCACCGGCGACCGGTGGTGGCGGCATCTCGGCGACCGTCTTCGTCCAGTACGCGAGCGCCGCCTCGCCGCGCCGCAGCCCGGCGGGTGACCGCTCGTGCGCCAGGATCACGCCGGGTCCGGTCGCGGTGCCGTCGACGGTGCCGGCCAGTGCCGTGAAGAAGTCCCGTTCGAGGACCGTCAGCGCGTGCCCGTCGGCGACGACGTGGTGGCTCACCAGGACCAGGTGGGCCGGTTCGGTGCCCGAGGTGACCACGGTGGCCCGCCACGGGGGCTCGCGTACCAGGCTGAATGCCTGTCGGGAGAGTTCCCGGAGCACCGTTCGCGGATCGATCCGTGGGTCGGTGGTGCGCTCGACCCGCACCACCGGCTCCTCCGGCGGGTGCAGCAGCTGCTCCGGTCCACCGGCACCGGCGAGGTCGTACGTGGTCCGCAGTGACTCGTGCCGGCGGACCAGGACGCCGAGCGCCCCACGGACGGCGGCCATGGTGGTCCCGGCCGGCAGGTCCCAGACCGCCGACAGGTTCGGTTCGTACCATCGCTGCCTCGGTACGTCTTCGACGTCCCGCACGATGGCGAGCTGGCCGAACGTCAGACGGGCGGATGTGATCACACAGACCTCCGTGGGGTACGCCGGCTCACCAGCGGGCGGAAGCGACCCGGCGTGCGGACAGGGCCAGTCTGTCCACCGGCGGGGTGCCCGGCATAGGAGGTCGAACAGTCCCGAACGGACCCGAACGCCGTGGCCGGTCCCGGTGCCACCACCGCTGGATACGGTCTGATCTCGACGGATCGAGCAGACCGCATCGAGGAGAGCAGGGGTGACCGAGCTGCCCGCGACGTACACGCAGGTGTTTGCCGTACGCGAGTACCGGTACCTGTTCGGGGCGTACCTGTTGTCCCTGCTCGGCGACCAGCTCACGGCCATCACGGTGGCGTACCTCGTCTTTACCGGCACCGGCTCGGCGGCGCTGGCGGCGGCCTTCGCCAGTTCCTACCTGGCCTGGCTCACCGGCGGCCCGCTGCTGTCCGGCCTGGCCGATCGGCTTCCCCGCCGCCGGCGGCACTGTCCGGCGCGGTCCTGGTTTTCGTCTGGACCTCGCCACCACTGTGGGCGGTGCTGGGCCTGCTCGTGCTGGCCGGCGCCGGCAGCGCCTTCGCCATCCCGCTGAACGCCCTGTTCGGACGGGCCGTGCCGGCCGAGTATCGGGGCCGCGCCTTCGGGGTCGCGGGTCAGCGGCACGCTGGGTACGGTCGCGGTGCTGGCGGTGGTCCCGCTCTGGCCCCGACGACGATCGAGCGCCACCGTCCACCGGTCAAGCGACAGTCACAGCGGCAGCGGCAGCGCGGTGGCGCTCGACGCGCCGCTCGAACAAGTCCGAACGACCTCGACCGCCGCCGAACCTTCCGCCGGAGGGTCCATGCGATCGACGCTGGGATGACGGGGCGGATCCGGGCCGCCTCCCGCGAAGGAGAGGAGAAGCTCATGCGCGGCGTTTGCAAGCGCGGTATCAGCTGGACCTGATCGTCGTACGCGGTGTCGGGTCGACCTGACCGCCGCCACCGCATCGCCTGGAACTGACCGCCTCGCGGCGGCCGGTCGCGTCGGAGCGCCACCCGTGGCTGTACGCCCGGGGCGGCGCGCCGACGTCGGGACGACCGCGCGGGTGACCGGCCGAGCACCGCCGACCGAGCTGGGTCGAGCCGTCCGGCCAGGGCGGCAAGCCTTCGTCCCCGACCGAAAGGTGGCACTTGCGGTCCCCTCCCCCGGCCACCGTCTGGTCCAATTCGTCTCAGTGGACAGCGAACGAAGTGATGCCGAACAGAACACCGTGACGGCACCCGGTCCGGACGTCGACCCGACGATCGCATCGAGCGCCGCACAGTACGTCGCACTCCTGCGCCGGGTCCGTGACCAATCGGGCCTCACCTACCGCGCGATCGCACGACGAGCACAGGCCAACGGCGAAATCCTGCCGGCCAGCACCCTCGCCACCATGTTCGGACGAACGACGCTACCCCGCCGAGAGCTCGTCGTCGCCCTGCTACGGGCGTGCGACGTACCGGCCACCCGGATGGGATCCTGGGTCAGGGCATGGCAACGCCTGGCCGCCGAACGCGGCAAGGGCCGGAACCCACTCCGGCTACTCCCCCCGGTCGACGCCGCCCCGGGACGGACGCGGCCTCCCGGCGCCGGCCATCCAGCCGAGGACGACAACGGCGACGGCGACCGAGACGGCGACGGCGACGCGGGTACCGTCTCCGGGCCGGTGCCGGGGGACGGGGAACCGCCGTCGACGACCGGCCCGACCGCACCGGTGCACCGGCCCGTTCCGTTCCAGTTGCCGCCGCCACCGATGGTGATCGTCGGGCGTACCGCCGAGACCCGGCAGTTGCTCGACGCGATGGCCGCCGACGGCGCGGTGTGCGTCGTGGAGGGAGCCGGCGGCGTCGGCAAGTCGGCGCTCGCGCTGCACCTTTCGCACCTGGTGGCGCAGCGGCACCCCGGCGGCTGCCTCTACGCCGACCTGCACGGCGCCAGTGCCGGGGTCACGCCGGCCGAGCCCGCGGAGGTGCTGGCCCGCTTCCTGCGCGCGATGGGCGCGTCGACCGTTCCGCCCACGGTGGAGGAGGCGAGCACCCTGCTGCGGACCATGACCGCCGCGCACGGCGTACTGATGATCCTGGACAACGCCGCCTCGGCCGCGCAGGTGCGTCCGCTGCTGCTCAGCGGCGCGGGTTGCACCACCGTGGTGACCAGCCGGTGGAGGCTGCTCGACCTGGACGTGACCGCCCGGATCCCGCTTCAGCCGCTGCCCGACGGCGTCGCACTGGACCTGCTGCGCCGGACCGGCGGCGCCGCGCTGGTCGACACGGAACCGGCCGCCGCGTCGGTGATCGTGCAGCGCTGCGCCGGGCTACCGCTGGCGTTGCGGATCGTGGGCGCCCGCGCGGCGGCCCGACCGAACGGGACCCTGGTCGGCCTCGCGGACCGGATCGACGACGAGCATCGGCGTCTCGACGTGCTCGAAGCCGGGGACCTTTCCGTACGCGCCAGTCTGGATCTGGGATACCGGGCGTTCGACGAATCCGAGCAGGACGAGCGTCGACAGGCGATCCACCTGTTCCGGCTCGCCAGCCTGCCGGACTGGTCCGACGCCGCGGCGCCGGCCGTGGCCGCCCTGGTCGACCTGCCGGTGCCGCTGGCCGAGCGGATGCTCGAACACCTGCTGGACGCGCACCTGCTGGAGCCGTCCGGCGACGTGCGGTACGGATTCCACGACATCGTCCGCCTCTTCGCCCGGGAACGCGCCGAGGCGGTCGAGCCGCCGCCGGTACGTGAGGCCGCGCTGGCCCGGCTCACCGGTCACCTGTTCACCACGACCGCGGCCGCGGCCCGCCTGCTCTATCCGCACGAGCAGTTTCCGGACCGTGACCCGGCGCGATCCTCCGATCACCGCCACCGGCTGGACGGCACCGCGGACGCCTGGGCCTGGTTCGAACGCGAACACACGAATCTGCTGGTCATCGCCCGGCAGCGGCTGGCCACCGGGCACGACCTCGCCGAGATACGCGATCTCGTACTGGTCGTCATCAGGTTCCTCGACTACGCGGGGTACGTCACCGAGCAGGTGCAGTTCGGCGAGCTGGGGGTCGAGGCGACGCAGCAGTTGGGCGACCGGGCGGCGAACGCGCTGGCCCTCAACGTACTGGCCGTGGCGATGCTCCGGGAGGGGCGGCTGGACCAGGGCATCAACCTGCTGCGCCGGATTCTGGTGATCCAACGTGATCTCGGCGACCGGTCCGGCGAGGCGTTGTGCCTGAACAATCTGGGCAACGCACTGCGGGACCAGGGCGACCTGGACACCGCCGTGCTGCACCTCCGGGCGAGCCTTGCCATCCGGCGTGAGCTGGGTGACCGTTACAAGGAGGGATCGGTCCTGGACAACCTCGGTCTGGTGTTCCAGCGACGCCGCGACTTCACCCGGGCCGTGGCCCACCACCGGGCCGGACTCGCCATCACCCGGCAGGGCGGGGACCGGTTGCGCGAGGCGCTGACGCTGATCAACTTCGCGGAGACGCTGAGAGTGTCCGGGGACACCACGGGAGCGCTGACCCGCGCCCGGCAGGCGCTGGTCATCTGCCGGGAGTTCGACCACCGACGGGGCATGGGACTCGCCCAGCAGGTGCTGGGTGACGTCCACGCGGCGCTGGGGCGTACGAAGGACGCCCGCCGGCACTGGACGGAGGCGTTGACCCTGCTCGACGGCCTCGACCGGCAGGCCCACGCCAGGCTGCGCGCCGTGCTCCGCGCGGATGGGGCAGAGCGGGACCGGAACGTCTCGTAGCCCCGACGTTGCGCGGATTCTGGCCGCTCGGGTTCGAGGACGGTGGGATCCCGCCGATCGTGTTCGACCGACGGGATCCGCATCGGTTATCCGCCGACCCGGTACGCCCGGATCACCGTCTGCTCCACCGCGTTGCCGTCCGCGTCGGCAGCCTTAGCCCGCAGCGACACGTGACCGGCCCGGTCGTGTGGCACCGACGCCTTCCAGCCGGCACCGTCCCGGTTGGTCGGCACCGGGTGCCAGTTCCGGCCGTCGTCGTACGAGATGTCGACGGTCATCGCCACGACCGGTCGCTCGGCCACCCCGTCCTGTCGGTGCACCGACACCCGTACCGGCCGACGGTCACCGACCGGCACGGTGTTGCGTAGGTCGACCGGTGCGTCGAGGAGCAGTCCCAGCAGCGGCAGTGGCCGCCGGGTCGATTCCGTACCGGATCGGAAGGTCCATGACCCGTTGACCATTGTGCTCAGCCGCCAGGTCGGCGAGTGGTGTGTCGCCGAGGTGGTGAGCCGGTAGGTCGCCGGTCCGGCCGGTACGGCGAACTGCCCCCGGCCCGGTTCGTTGACGGTGCCGAGGAGCTGTCCGTTCCGGTACAGGCTGGTGCTGCCCGTGGTGCTTTCACCGAACTCGGAGGTCGGTTTGGGATGGCCGCTGGCGTCGGTGAACATCGGCACCCGCACGTCGAGCACGTTCCCCTGCCGGCTCACCCACGGCTTGCCGGCGTTGCCCACGGTCGGTCCGGTCAACGCCGGCCCCACCACCGCCCTGTCCCAACTGACCGCCGGGTTGCCCCCCGGCCGCAGGCTCGACTCGGCCCTCGCCACCTCGGGCGAGACGCCGTTGCCGAGTCCGATCCGCCAGCTACCCGGCGTGTAGTACTCGGTACGTCGCAGCGGCGCGAACACCGGCATCGAGATCAACACCCCGTGGTAGTCGCCGTCGAACCGGATCGACGAGCTGATCTGCCGTACTCCCTCGCCCGCGTCGTGGTAACCGGTCGCGACGGCGGCCAGTTCACTGGTCGTCGGCCGGTACGCCAGGTCCGACGGAACCCCGCCCCGAACGCGGTGGCCAAGCTGGTAGCGGTACGGGCTGACCGGCTGCCCGGTCACGGTCGCGGTCAGCGTCCCGTCACCGGCGAGTTCGACAAATCGGTCGAGTCCCGGGAGGCCGGGGCCCGACGTGATGGTCGGCAGGGCGAGCGGCTCGCCCGCCCAACTGAACCGTCCGGTCGCCATCAGCACCATCCGGGCACCCCGCTCCTGAAGCTGCCGTACCACCGGGGCCAGCGCGAACGGTTCCACCTCGTCGTCCGACGAGGTGAGCACGGCGAGCACGCCGGCGACGTCGACGTCGGGCAGCTCACCGGCCGGGCCGACCACGAGCCGGACGACCGGAAGCCGCGCGGTCCCTTCGAAGGGTGGCGTCGGTCCGGGCCGCCATAGCCAGCCGACCCGGACCGGGAACCGTTCCGGTGCGGTCGCCGACAGCTCCAGCATCGGCCGTTCCAGGACTGCCAGGTCGGTGAGGGTGAACTCCTCCGCGCTCACCCCGGGTGCGCTGCCCACCAGCACCTCGCGGAAGCGCGGTTCGAAGATGGTCGTCATGCTGGTGCTGTTCGGTGCGCCGGCCCACCGCCCGCCGATGGTGATCTGCCGCAGCCCGTCGGTTGCCGCCGGCTGGTCGGCTACCCCGAGCGGTACGACCCGGGCCCACCGGGCGTCCATGGTGACCGTGGTGTCGTCGGCGACCGTCAGGCCCGGATAGCCAAGAGTGGCGGCGCGGTGCCCGCCGTTCGCCGCTGCCGGCAGCTCGGCGCTGGACAGCAAGGCGTACCGTCCGGCGGGCACCGAGACCGTACCCGATCCGAACACAAACTCCCGGAACCCGCTCGTCACGGGGTCGATGCCGACCACCATCGTGGTGGCGGTGTCACTGGGACTGCCCTGCTGGTCCAGCGACCGGACGGTGACCTCGTGCGTCTCGGCGGCCTGCCGCACCCCGACCGGGGTTCGTACGCTGCTGCCTCCTCCGGTGGCCTGCACGACCCCGCCGTACGTTCCGACCCTTTCCTGGCTGGCGATCCGCACCGGAACGGAGGCGCTGCCCCGGGCCGGCACGGTGAGGGTGGTCGCGCCGAGCGTGACCAGTCCCGGCGGGGCCGGCTGGCCGGCGGTGTCTTCCAGGTTCAGCGTCAGCCGCAGGGTGACCGGTGTCGACCCGTCGTTGCGGTAGGTCAGTTCCCGGGTGACGCCGGCCGCGTCCCAGGGCAGATCCGCGTTGAGGCCCGCCGCCTCGGCCCGGACCGGCTGGGTGACGGCTCGGGCCACGTCGATCCGGCCGGCGCCGACGTCGAAGACCCTGGACTCCCGAGCCGGCGTCGCGGCGCCGACCAGGGCCGCCTTGAGCTGCGTACCGGTCCAGTCGGGGTGCCGCTGCGCGAGGATCGCCGCCGCTCCGGCAACGTGCGGCGCGGCCATCGATGTGCCGGACAGCGGCACGTGGTCGGGATCGCCGGCGGTCCCCGGGTACGCCCCGGTCGCTCGGGCGGCCAGGATCGCCTCGCCCGGCGCGGCCAGCTCGGGTTTCAGCGCCCCGTCCCCGATCCGGGGGCCTCGGCTGGAGAACTCGCTGATCCGGTCGGTCGAGTCCACACTGGAGACCGCGAGCGCCGCGTCGGCGCTGGCCGGTGCCGACACCGGCGCCCACGCCCCGTTGTTGCCGGCGGCGGCCACGAAGAGCGTGCCGTGTTCGGCGCTGAGCCGGTCGACCGCTTGGCTGACCGGATCGGTGCCATCGCTCGGGACGCCGCCGAGGCTCAGGTTCACCACCTTCGCACCGGCCTTGGTGACCGCCCACTCCATGCCGGCGAGGATCCAGTCCTCCGGCCCGCGACCGGAGTCGTCGAGGACCTTGCCCACCGCCAGCTTCGCGTCCGGCGCGACCCCGCGATGCCGACCGCCGGCCCCCGAGCCCGCGACGGTCGCCGCCACGTGGGTGCCGTGGCCGTACCGGTCCTCGACGCTCCCGGTCCCGGTGAAGTCCGCTGCCGCCGACACCCGCCCGGTCAGGTCGGGATGGTCGGTGTCGTATCCGGAGTCGAGGACCGCGACCGTGACGCCCTTACCGGTGTAGCCCGCCCGCCAGGCCGTGGGTGCACCGATCCGGGGCACGCTCCGCTCCAGGGTCGCCCGGTAACGGGCGTTCAACCACACCTTCCGGACGCCACCCCGGATGCTCCGCCCCTCCGGGTTCGCCTGACGGACCAGGTCCGCCCAGAACCGGGCCGCCATCGCCTTCGGCTGGTCGTTCGCGGTCAGGTTCAGCGCCGGCAGCACCCGTCGGATCATCGTCCCGGCCAGCGGTGCCGCCCGCCGGGCCCGGCCGGTGTCGGCGTACTGGACCAGCAGCGGCAGCACCTGACTGGCGTTGTCGTCGTACCCCTGCGCCAGCAGGCCGGTGACGTCGAACAGCCGTTCGTCGAGCAGGTCCGCGCGGAGCAGCGGTACGGCGTCGGTGGGGATCACGTACCAGGCGCCGTCGCGCTGGTAGCGGGCGTACGAGACGGTCCGGGGCCGGACCGTGCCGGTCGCGTCCCGCCCGGTACCCGGCTGAATTGAGGGTTCGCCGTCCGGGTCGAGCCGGACCACGTCCCCGGTGATCAGCGTGACCGTTCCGGTGTTGCTCTGTAGGGTCCGCCCGGCATCGGCCGTCCCGCTGTCGCCGGGTGCCCCCGTCGATCCGGTGGGTGGGGCACCGGCCGCGCCGTACGTCGGCATGACCGTGAGGAGCGCGGCCAGGGACAGACCGACGGCCAGCAGTTTCCGTCCGCGGACCCGGAACCGGGTCTTTCCGGCGGTCATCGGACCTCACCGACCCGGTCGACGGTCATGAACGTGAGCACGGCCGCTGACGCCACGGTGCCGGCCGGTATGCCGCGTGCCGTCCGGATCTGCACCGTGCGGAAGCCGAGGAGTTCACGGCCGGCGGTGTCGAAGACCAGTTCCTCCCGCTGGGTCTCGTCACCGGTCGGCTCACCGTCGCGGCCGATGGCGATACCCTGCCGACCACCCAGGTCGACCCGGCCGGCGACCCGCTCGACTCCGGGAATCAGTGCGACCGCCTGGTAGAGAGCCGCCCGAACCTCCGGTGGCACGATCGGGTCGGCCTCCCGGAGCAGACTCAGGACCGCCGTGAAGACTTCCTGGTCGGCCGAGTGCTTGTTCTGGTCGCCGACGGCCTGCCGCAGGGTGTCCAGTAGCCGGGCCGGATCGGTCGGCAGGCTGGCCAGGTAGGCCGGGGTCGGTCGGTACAACTCGCCCGGGTCTCGGACCGCCGGGCAGTTCGCGCAGTCGGCGGGCGGTTGGTAGTCCGGCGCCGGCCCGTACTCCTCGACCTTCGGCGGGGCGGTCAGGTCGTACCCGAGTTCGCGGGCGGCCTCGGCGTCCGCCGGGGTCTGCGGGGTACGGCTGGTCCCGTGCGTGATGCGGAGCCGTGCCGACCGCAGGCCGTCGACGGTGTACCACATCTCGTGCCGGCGGCCCTCCCAGATCCTGGCCACCGGCCCGTCACCCTCGACGTCGCCGATCACCTGCAAGTAGCCCTCCTCGACCACCCGGTAGATGAACTGTTCCGGCCGGACCTCCAGGGCCGGACCGAGTCGAGCGTTCGCGGCGGCCAGTCGCAGCACCGTCCCGGCGCTGTCGCCGTCGCTGACCGGGACCCTGTCCGGGTCCGTGTTCGTGTCCGGGAGACTGGCCACCCCACCCCGGCTCGCGTCGCCGGGAGCCGTCGCCGGGCCGAGGATCACCGGTACGACCAGCGCCACCGCAACCGCGGCCGAGATCCCGAGCCCGCCGAGCGACCACTGCCACCATCGGGCGCCGGGTCGGTCACCCCGTCCCGCCAGCCGGGTACGCAACGCCGTGACCCGGCGGCGCCCCGGTGCCTCCACGTTGCCCAACTTGATCGCCGCGGAGTCGGTCCGAGCCTGCGCCAGCAGGGCCACCCGGGCCCGGGCCATCGTCTCGGCGGACGGCGCCGGAGCATTCCCCAGTACGTCGCGAATCATCCGCACCTCGTCCATCACAGGTCCCTCAGGTCTCGATCGTGGCTGGTCGGATCGGAGTCGCCGAGCGCCTTGCGCATCTTGCGACGCGCCCGGTTGAGCCGGGAGCAGACGGTGCCGTACGGAATTTCCAGGGCTGCCGCGACCTCGTGGTAGGTGAGTTCGCCGAGCGCGACAAGCAGAAGCACGTCGCGGTCCCGGGGCGATAGCGAGGCCAGCGCCGCGGCCAGATCACGCTGCACACTCTGCGCGCTGACCATCGCGGCTATCCGCTCATCGTGACCGGCGACGGACCGGTCCTGCGGCGCCCGGGCCAGCGCCCGATAACGCCGCTCCTCGCTGCGCCGCTGGCGGCGGACGAGGTTCGTGGCAATGCCGTACAGCCACGCCCGGACGTGCCCGCCCGATCCGGCGCCGGCCTCACCGACACGGTCGATCGGGGCACCACTGTCGGCGGGGTCGCCGCTATCGAACAGGGACCGTTTGCCGAAGGCGACCAGGAACGTCTCCGCCGCCAGGTCGTCGGCGACGGTCGGACCGAGCCGGTTCGCCACGAACCGATGAATCTCAAGATAATACCGGTCGAAAAGCACGGCAAACCGCTCCGGCTCGCCCCGCGACTGCCGCAGCACGACGACGTCGGCCACGTAACCGACGTCGGCGGGCGGGTCGCTGCCGGCCAGCGAGTCGGGGCCGACCGCGCACACGGGTGACGCTGTCACGAGAATGGTCCGGTCATGGATGTCTGTCCTCCAGGAGCGTCATGGGTCCGACACCCCTCTACACCCGATGACCGCGCTCCCCTTCACACCCCAACGACTGGTGTCCCGCGATGCCCATAACCCGGGCCCCGGCCGGAGGTGCGAGTCCTCGGAAATCCCGTCGGTGCAGCCGCCGTCCGGGATCGGGTTCCGGGGCGGGTGCCCGCCGACGAGGAACCGGTAGTCGCCGGGCTTCACGGGCGGGACGGGGTCAGGAGGTCGGGCCGGCCGGCTCGCCGCCGGGGCCGGATTCCTCCGCCTGGGCGGATTCACGCAGGCGTCGGCGTTGGCCGTCGGCCACGACGATCTCCACCAGGACCAGTCCGAGGCCGCTCGCCGCGAGCAGACCCAGAGCCCACAGGGCAGGCAGCATCATGGCGGCCGGGACAAGGGCAACCAGCAGCAGCGCGGTGACCAGCCTGGGGCGGATTATCGTACGGATCAGGTGGGTGATCCGTAGCTGGAAGGCGACGTGCCCGAGCAGGAACAGGGCGGCGCCGCCGTACAGGGACCACACTCCCAGGGACGGTAGACGGGTGTTCGGGTGACGCAGGGTGGGGTCGACGAACGCGGGCATCTTCTTCAGCCCGAGGGCGAGCAGGATGATCCCCGCGATCATCGGCAGGTGCAGGTAGCTGTAGGCGTCCCGGGCGAGGGTCGCCCGGTGTTCCGGCGTGGCCTGCTGCATGGACTGCTCCCCGGCGAGCGCGGCGACATCGAAGTACGTCCATTCGAGTGCGCCGGCCACCACGACCGCCAGCACCGATGCCCCGATCAGCTCCCATGAGGTGGCCAGGTCCGATCCACCGAGGCCGATCGCGATGAGGGCCTCACCGATCGCCGCGATCATGATCAGGCCGTGCCGTTCGGTCCAGTGCCGGGCGGCGAAGACCTGCCGATCCCGCGCCGGCAGGGCCAGCCCCGCGCTGTAGTCGACCAGTACGGCCAGGACCCAGCATCCGAGCTGGGCCAGGTCGACCGCCCGGGGGCGGTCGAACACGTGCTGCGGTGCGACAGCGGCGGCGAACAGCAGGACCGCCGCGCCGACCATCGGGACCACGAGCGCCAGTGCGGCCCGGGCCGTCATACCCGGTGTGGCGTACCAGTGAAGGGCCAGGTGCAGCAGCCGCAGCGCCGTGTAGCCGGCGGCGAAGACGACCGGGCCGTCGAGCCCGCCCGGGAAGTCGTCGAACGCCTCCCGGATCGTCGCGGCCAGGACGAACATGATCGGTGTCGCGGCGAGCAGGACCAGGCGGGTGATGCCGTAATTGGCCCGGATCCGGTTACCCAACCACGCGAACAGCGACCAGGACCACCACAGCACGGCCAGTACGAGCAGGCCACGGGCCAGCCCCAGAGCGCTCGGATTCTCCGTCACCAGCGAGGTGACCTGGATGAACGCGAAAACGAAGACGAGGTCGAAGAAGAGTTCGGCGGTCGTGACCCGGGTCAACGCGGTCACCGGCCGCAGACCCGCCGGCAGGCGGGCCGACCCGCCACCCGCCTGGTGACCGGCGCGCATCTTCTGTCTCCCGGTAGGGCGATACCACCCGGTCCGTCCGGGGGCGGCCGACCACACGGTGTGCTTCAGCGTTGTTGTCCGGGACTGAGCAGACCACCGACGCCACCGCACCTACCTACGTCGACACCGTACCGAGAAGTCGCGCGATAAGCGTGGAATATGACGTTGTACCCGCTTCATCTGCGCATAAGGGTGCGACTCGTGGCTCTCGGTACGGCGGGGAGGGCCGGCCCTTGCGGACCGACCCTCCCCTGGCGTCAGCCGTCAGTACGCGCCGAGATCCTGCCACGGCCCGTTGGGATCGCCCGGCTGCTGGTTCCGGGTCCACCACTTGGCCTTCCAGCTGTGGCCGTTGTACGCGACCGTCTCGCCACCGGTGTAGACCCAGGATGCGGTCCAGCCCCGGACGTCGGCCCCGGCGGCGGGGACGAGTGCGCCCTGCTCCGTCCACGAGCCGGTCGCGGTGCTACCGGGCTTCTCGTTCTGCGTCCACCACTGGGCGATGTAGATCGCCCCGTTGTAGGACACCTGGTCGCCGTTGTTGTACGCCTTCTTCGCGTCCCAGGCCGGAACCGCCGGCTTCGGCTCGACCAGCGTGAAGGTCACGGTCGTGACGTTGCCCGCCACGTCGTACGCCTTCAGCTCGTTCGCCCCGAGCACCGCCCCGAACACACCGGGCTTCACCCCGTTGAGGTCGGAGTAGGTGTTGTCGGCCAGGTCCTTCTCGACCCCGTTCAGGGTGAGCTTGTCAACCTTGTACTCGTCGAACAGCTTGAACGACGCCAGCTCGTACCCGGCGGCAGCCGTGCCGACCGTATCGGTCGCGCCGTCCTTCACCGTCACCGTCGGGCCCGTGACGTCCAGCACGAAGGTCAGCGTCGTGACGTTGCCCGCCACGTCGTACACCTTCAGCTCGTTGCTACCCGCCTTGCCGCCGAACGTGCCCGGCTTGACCCCGTTGAGATCGGAGTAGGCGTTGTCGGCCAGGTTTTTCCCGACCCCGTTCAGGGTGAGCTTGTCGACCTTGCCGGCGTCGGACAGCTTGAAGGAGACATTGCTGTAGACCCCGTCCCTACCCTTCGACTCCGGCTTCACCGCGATCGCCGGAGCGGTCGTGTCCGGCGCGACCGGGACGGAGATGTCGGTCCTCATCGCGGGCAGTTCAGCCTCGTCGCCCAGGTAGAAGCTGGCGAATCCGAACTGGTCGTAGCCGGTGTTCTTGTTCGCCACCCCGCTGCGGTACATCGGGTCGTGCATCAGCGTACGGATGCCGTACTCGGTCGGCGACAGGGTCGTGACGATGGCCAGCCGGTTGCCGCTGGCCCGGAGAACCAGCTCCTCGCGCCAGTCGCCCAACAGGTCGGCCTTGAGCGTGGGGGTGCTCTTGTTGCCGGTCGACGTGAGACCGGTCGCGAGATACGAGGAGGTCGCGAAGGTCAGGTCGTTGACCGTACTGATGGTCGCGTTGCTGGCGGCCATGGCCGTCAGGCCGCCGCCGAACCAGATGGCGTACTGGCCGCTGCTGACGTTGCTGCTGCCGTTCAGGAGCTCGCCGGTGACCATGCTCCTGGCGCCGTTCTGCGAGAATCCCTGCGCACCCGGCCAGCGGTTGGAGAAGTTGCCGGCCACGGCACCCTCGGCGTCGGTTCCGGCGTACACGCCGAAGACCATCGAGTTCTCATGGACGATCTCGCCCTGCTCGTTGCGCCGCTGACCCTTCATCGGGTCGTGGGCCTCCGGGCCGGGCATCCAGCCCAGCTGGTGGCCGGTACGGATGTCGTCCAGCAGGTTTTCCTCGCTGCCGGACCACATGCGGATGTCGTTGTCCTTGTCGACCGGAAGCAGCGCGCTGCGGTCGCCGTGGCGGAGCGGGGCCCACACGTTCAGCGGGTTGTTCCGGACGGCGTCGGTGGCGAACTCGAAGCTGCCAGCAACCGGAGGAAGGCTGTTCTGCCCCTCGATCGTGGGCATGGTGTCGCCGTTGATCACCTCGGGCAAGATCTTGGTGCCGTCGGCGCTCAGGTCGAGGACCATGGCCTTCACCACGATCTCATCCCGGCCGTCACCATCGAGGTCCCCGGATTGGGTCTGGTGGTTGCCGCGGTTCTGGTAGTCGTAGGCGCTGCCGCCCAGGGACCAGTACTGCGGGTCGGCCGAGTCGAAGCTGGCCTGGAGTTTGACCTTGCCGTCCACGATGGTGAAGGCGGCCATGGTCGTCCTCGCGTAGTAGCCGCGCTGGGAGACCGCGTAGTTGTGCTTGCCGTCCAGGGCTGCCACCACACCGACGTAGCGGTTGGCGCGGTTGCCCTGCGCGTCGCCCCACACGGCCGCTTTCCAGGGATGCTCAAGCCAATAGGCTTCCGAGGGGGCCATCATCTGCGACTTGTAATCAGCGGGGCCGCTACCGGCGCCGGGCCCGGGGAAGGCCAGGTACGAGAAGTTGCCGCGCTGGGTGGCGGGCGTCATGGCCCAGTTGTCGCCGTCGACGCTGCCCTCGTAGGGGAACGGGTATGCGGCACTGTCCGTGAGCACGCCCTTGCCTGCGTTGGCGTCCCACTCGAAGGCCGAGAAGAACTCCTGGTCGTCCTTTGCCGGGCCGATCGGGCCGACGTGGTAGGTCTTGATCCACCGCTTGAGAGCCGGATCATTGGGTCCGTCGTTGCCGCCTCCGGCCACCGGGACGCGGTAGCTGATGGCGAAGCTGTTCAGGAGCGACCAGTAGGTGTCGAGCGCACCGGTGTTGCCGGTGGTGAAGTACTCCTTGAACTTGTCCGTGGTGGCGTTCAGGCCGTCCGCGCCGCCCACGACGCCCGAATCCGGATACACGACGGACTGCGACGCCTCGTCCCAGTTGCCGACGCGGGTGCCCAGGGCGGTCTTGAGCATCAGCTCGGACTTGCCGTCGCCGTCGAAGTCCTCGGCGAACAGGGTGGTCTCGTGGTCGTTGCCCGCCCGTACGTTGTAGCCCATGTCGACGCGGAACAGCAGGGTGCCGTCCAGCTTGTACACGTCGATGTACTCGGGGGCGGTGGTGGTGTTACTGCCGCCGAAAATCGGCTCGGAATACATGGGATCCTGCTGGGTGCTGCGCCACTTGACGACGATCTCGTACTCGCCGTCGCCGTCGAAATCACCCACCGTCATGTCATGCGTGGAGTAGGTGCTGCTCTGCGACGTGTGAATCGCGCCGGTGCCGGTCTTCGCGTAGGGAAGCGATGTGCCGGAGTCCAGGTTCTCCACGTACTTGACGAACTCGGCTTCCAGCTCGTTGTACAGCGCTTCGGTGATCTTGCCATTGACGAGGGAGTTCGTCAGCGGCCGAGCGGTGGTGTAGGTGGCGACGCCGAGGGCGTTGGGGGTCATGTTGCGCTCGTTGAGCGAGGCGACCCAACCGGCGAGTTGCTCCTGAGTCACGGTCGTCTGGTCGTCGTACGCCACCCGGAACCCCCGCAGGAGATCCATGTCGACGACGTACCAGTTCTGGTTTCCCGTACCCGGGATGACCATGCTGGCCGCGTTCATGTTGGTACCCGGACCGAACCGCTGGTCGCGGTAGGTGAAGTGGGCGAGCGGCACGGGTGCCGGGGCGGGCTTGAGCGGGATGTAACTCGCCGCACCCCGGTTGGCCTGGCCTGCCTGGCCGGCCAGGGCCGACAGCATGGGCACGCTCATGCCCTGCTTCGCGCCCTCGACGCCGCCGATGACCGGAGCGACCTCGTAGATGGAGGTGAGAACGCCGCCGGGATCGGTGTAGCTGGAAGGGGTGACGTCTTCTTTCACAATGCCGGGGTTCGTGGCGTAATCGCTCTCGGGCTGAACATCCCTTGGTGCGATCGTGGTGATCTTCACGAAGTCCGCATTGCCGTCTTTGCGGTAGACGTTCCAGGAGATGCCATCAGGTTCGTTGCCGAGGAAGCGCCAGCTCAGGAAGATTCCGTCGGAGGTCTGGGCGGCGACCAACCCGCGGGTCAGATACTCCATCGGGCGCGGACTGGACGCAGGGGCAGCGCTCACAGCCGGAGAGCTGAAGCCGAACAGGGGCAGGCTCACGGCCAACACCAGGGGCAAGGGTACGAGTTTACGCAGTGTTTTTCGCACTTTTGTTCTCCATCTCGCATCGCCCTCCGTTGGGCAAGCGCTTTCCCGCATCCTCCCGCCTCCCGCTCCGTCGCGCAAGATCCAGTTTTCACCGCGTGATCTCGCACCGCGCCACGCCCAACGCAGACGGTGTGAGCTGGGCGTCGGCAGGCAGTCACGCGCTCCACGCGTGACATTCGGACCACTCACCGATCCCGGTTCGGCCGTTCGACCGACTCACCCCGCCCACCACGGGCGACGACGCGAGGACCATCGAGCCACTCACGCACCGTCACGAAGTCGCCGCGCCTCGACGCCAAACGCGGGGCGGGTTCACTACCGACCGAGACCAACGCGTCCGTCGCCGACGGTCTCGTGCACCCGGAACCGGCGGCGACCGACCATCTCCGCGCCGGACCCCGAGGATGGGCCGGTAATTGCGTCGTCCCGGACATTTGGGGACACGTGTGGTATTCGAATTGGTCGATCAATTCATTGCCGTACGTCATTGTCATACGATATTTGCCCGGCTGACGAGCAGGCTCCCACTCCAGTGTCCGCCATCTTCCGCCCCATGATCCGTCAAACGGAAGGAACCCCGAATGACCATGATTGGACCACGCGCACACCGCTCGGTGGGTAGGTCACTCCTCGTCGCGGTATTGGCGGCGCTGATGGCCATTCCGCTGCCCGGTCCCGCCGTGGCCGACGGCGACGTCGGGATATTCACCCCCAAGGACGTCTACATGATGGACTACCCGGGAGACGCCGGATTCGAGCCGAACACCCCGGGGCCCCCTTACTGGAACAGCCCCGACGTCAAGGCCTGCCCCACCCCCATCACCTGTCCGGTGGGCATCAGCGTCCCCGCCTACACGACCAGTTACCTCATCGTGAGCCTGCGGAACCCGGGGCCGTACGCGACCGGAACGGACGTCGGCACCCTGCGCGTCTACTTCACCTACGCGGGTGGGAGCGCGGTGTGGCCGGTCGACTGGACATCCCTCGGCTCGATGGTCCTGACGATCCCAGCCGGCGTCACGACCGTGGTGCTTCCCTGGACCGCCGCCGGCCCCGGACTCGTCTCCACCCTGTACCGCTGGGTCTCGCCCGACGATCCGATGCTCTACGAGGGGACGAACACCTACCAGAATGCCCAGTTCAACAACAACGTCGTCTGGAAGAACTTCTCCGTCGTCTAGCGTTTCGCGTTCTCCAAGTCGGGCGCGAATGATTCGGAGCTATCCGCGCACCGTACAGAATTGATGATTTTCGTCTCTGCACCGACCCGGGTGACGGCCGACCCGGCACCGCGGTCACGGTGCTACCCGGTCGACCGCCGGCCGTTCGGGTCTTGACGTTACGGCTCATCGATCACTGTTGACCGGGCTGTCCCTCGTCACGGCGGACCAGTCGAGTGTGTCGAGGTTGACCACGATCGCGTCCTGGGTGGTACGGGCGATCACGACGACGGCCTCGGTGTCGGGATCCGGGTTCTCCTCCCGGTGCGGCACATACGGGGGCACGAAAACATAGTCGCCGGGGGCGGTCTGGACGCGGGTTTCGACCGGCTCGTCACCTTCCAGGTCGAGGAAGACGAAGACGGGTGTGCCGGAGACAACGAAGATCGCGGTCTCCGACGCACCGTGGTGGTGGTTGCCCGAGTTGGTCGCGCCCGGCACGTGGGTCTGCCCCATCCACAGGTGCTGGGCGCCGACCGTCTTGCCACTGACCGCTTCGAGCCGCCGCATGCCCGACGTCTGGGTGGTCTGGCCGATCAACGATGCGGGCGCGATCCGGTGCAGCCGCCGGTGGAACGGGTCGATGTCGGCCGGCAGCAGCACACCGCTCGGCGTCCGGACGAGGTCACCGGCACCGGCGGGGACGTGGAAGGCGGGCATCAGGCTCCTCCTGCTGATGGGTCGGCGTGCCACGATCGATCCGGGACCGGGCCCGCCGCTCGGGCTGGTCCACACAGTCTTTCGTGGACCGTCGCTGCGCCGGGGAACCTCGGCCGTGTTTCGGTTCTTGCGGTCAGGGGCGCGGCGCCCCGTCCGCGGGAGCGTCGCCACGCCGAGCCGCACCGTGCGGTGTCGCGGGGATGATCTCGTCCGTGCCGGTCATGCCCGCCGTAGCGACAGCCTTGGGCTTGCGACGGTGGAGGGTGAGGGTCATCACCAGCACGACCAGCGCGCCGACGATCAACCCGAGGATCGCACTGGCCACCGTGTTGACGAGCCAGCCGAGGAGCCCGCCGAGAACACCCGTGGCGTCGTGAGCCGCCTCTTCCACGTGGTGCACGGCACCGTACAGGAAGTGCAGGCCCAGCTCGTCCGCGCCCACCAGCAGGATGTGTCCGCCCACCCACAGCATCGCGGCGGTGCCGACCACCGTCAGCACGGTGAGAACCACCGGCATCGCCCTCACCAGACCGCGGCCGAAGCTGGCGGCGGCGCCGGAAAGTTGCGCCAGGCGCAGCCCGGCATCGTCCATCCTCACGATCAGGGCCACGACGCCGTACACCAGAACGGTTATGACGAGGGCGACGACAGCCAGGATCACCAGGCGGGACCAGAACGCCTCGGCGATCACCTCGTTGAGGGCGATGACCATGATCTCCGCCGAGAGGATCAGGTCGGTCCGTACGGCCCCGGACACCAGGGTGTTCTCGTCCAGCACCTTTTCCTCGCCCGCGCCGTGGGCACCGTGATGGGCGACCTTGGCCCACACCTTCTCCGCGCCCTCGTAACACAGATAGGCGCCGCCGAGCATGAGGATCGGAGTGAGCAGCCAGGGCACGAACTGACTGAGCAGCAGCACCGCCGGCAGGATGATGAGGAACTTGTTGCGTAGCGACCCGATGGCAATGCGCTTGATGATCGGCAACTCGCGCTCGGATGCCAGGCTCCGCACGTACTGCGGGGTGACGGCGGCATCGTCGACGACGACGCCCGCGGCCTTGGCGCCGGCCTTCGCGGCGGCCGCCCCGATGTCATCGACCGACGCGGCAGCGGCGCGAGCCAGCACCGCCACGTCATCCAGCAGGGCTACGAGTCCACTGGCCAAGGGGGGTCCTTCCAGGGTGAGCAGAGTCCGGGCTGGCCCATTCTCGCTCAGGTGCCCGCCCGAGGCATGTTACCGGCCGGTCATGGGTCCGGCGGGAATCGGCCGCCGGGTCGACGCCGGGCCCGACGCCGGGCGGAGCGCCTTCAGGGCGGGCATTCGAAGTGATCCTGTTCGCCGTCGATGGTCGCGGTCAGACGCGACACAGACCCTCCCCGGGAACCCAGACATAGACAAGCTCAAATTTCTAGGTGAAACTGGTGACTCGCTGTTCCATCTAGTCAACGGGGAGTATTGAATGCTGCTCAAACGCCTCACCCAGGCCGCGATCGCGATGCTGACACTGGTGACCGCGGCAGTCGTCGGAGTCTCTCCGGCCCAGGCGGCGTCGCCGTTCTCGGCCACCTACACCCACTCGGGTGGCGCCGTAGCGGTGGTCGTGCGGGGGGACTACAGCTGGTCGAACCGGTCCGTCAGTTTCGCCAACGTCGAAATCTACGTCCGTGTCGACGAATGCGCCAAGGCCAGATTCGAAGGCTGGAACGTGCAGACCGGCAGCCTGCTCGATGCCGACGAGTGGGAGGTCTGCAACTACAACAGCACCGCCCAGTATTTCCCCATTGCCCCTCCGGGACTGAACGGCAGCTGCTGCTACGGCGGCGTCGGTAGGTTCATCGTCAAGGCCATCGACGTCACCCACGGCGGCGGCACCGGTAGTTCCACCTATCTGAGGTAGACCACCTCCCCACGAATTCCCTCCGTCGCGGCACGGCAGGCGGGGCCGGTCGACAGGGATCGGTCCCGCCTCTTCGCACGCGGACGGATGTTGCCGCATCCACTCGTCGCCAAGGCGGGTCGCACCCGAAAAGCCCGCACAGAAGGTGCGGTCGGGTCGAACACCCTCGGCGGCTCGGACAGCCGCCCGACCCCGTGGTCCAGGCGGTCGTCCGGCGCCCTGGCGGTGTCACTTGTCACCCGGGCCGTCGGTGGCGCCGATACCTGCCCGGGGCCGTACCGAACTCACGTTTGAATGCTTTGGCGAACGCAAATTCCGACCCGTAGCCACAGCGTTCGGCGACTGTGCTCAGTGTGGCGTCGGACTCGCGCAGGAGTCGTGCCGCCGTCGTCATCCGCCACCAGGTCAGGTAGGTCAGGGGCGGATGGCCGACGACGGCGGCGAACCGCTTGGCGAAGGCCGCGCGTGACAGTCCAGCCTCCCCGGCTAGGTCCTCGACCGTCCAGGGTCGCTCGGGGTGGCGGTGGATGCGGTGCAGCCCGATGGTGATCGCCGGGTCGTTCAGTGCGGTGGCCCAGCCGGTCATGGCAGGTCCGGACTGATCGTCGAGCCAGGCGCGTAGGACATAGAGCAGAAGCATGTCGATGAGCGCGGGCAGGATGGCCTCCGTACCGGCGCGGGATTGTCGCAGTTCGTTCCCCATGAGGTCGACGGCGGCGCGTAGGGCGGGGTGGTGCCCGACCCGCGCGGGTAGGTGGACGACCGAGGGTAGGCCGTGCAGCAGCGGGTGCGGGCGGGCCTGGTCGAAGCTGTAGGAGGCGCACAGCATCTGGGTGGTGGCGCCCGCGCCCGGAATGGTCATCTCCCTGATGAACGACTCGTCGCCGCGCTTGGGCTGGTAGTCGATTGTGGGACTGCCGGGCTGGTCGACGATTGCGTGCGCGTCCCCGTGTGGAGTGAACACCACATCGCCGACGCCGAGGGCCAGCGGGGCGCCATCGCGGGGGATGAGCCAGCACGAGCCCTGCAAAACGACGTGGCACGCCGCCGCGTCCCCGTCTGGGAACAGCACCCCCCATGGTGCCTGGCACTTGGTGCGCCCCGCGTACGGCTGCCCGGTGCGTATGGCGGAGAGCATGTCGCTGAGCACATCCATGCCGGAACTCTATCTTCAACCCATGTAGACGATGGGACATGAATTGCAGACAGCAGGATATTCACCGTCTTTTGCAGGGAACGTACGGTCGAAGTCCGGCCATCCCCCACCTCCAACCCATGAAGGATCTTGATGTCACTGCACGTTGTCGTCGGAGCCAACCACTCCGCAACGGCCACCGCCCGCCTGCTCGCCGAGTCCGGTGATCGTGTTCGCATGCTCAGCCGGCGCGGCGGCGGGCCAGCGCATCCGCTGATCGAACGGATCACCGCTGATGCCAGCGACGCCGCCGTCCTGACCGAACTGACCCGGGGTGCTGTCACGCTCTTCAACTGCGCCTCACCGGCCTACAACAGGTTGCCGATCGAGACTCCGGCGTTGGCGACCGCGCTGCTGGCCGCGGCCGAGCGCAGTGGCGCGGGCTACATCAACCTCAGCAACACCTACGGGTACGGGCCCGTCTTCGGGCCGATGACCGAGGACCTTCCGATGTCACCGACCACCATCAAGGGCCGGGTCCGGGCTCAGATGTGGCAGGACGCCATCGGCGCCCACGAAGCAGGGCGGATCCGTTTCGCCGAGGTGCGACCCGGCGACTTCATCGGCCCCGGATCGGTGTCGATGTTCAACCTGATGGTCGGGCCGTCCGTGCTGGCTGGCAAGCCGGTCCACATCCCGGCGGACCTCGACGCGCCGCACAGCTGGGGCTATCCCGGTGATGTGGCCCGAATGCTCGTCGCCCTCAGTAGGAACGAACGGGCATGGGGGCGGGCCTGGCATGTGCCGCCCATCTCCGACGGCTCGGTGCACGAGGTAGCTGTGCGGTTCGCCGAGCTGACCGGTGCACCCGTTCCCCGACTGGTCAGCATGTCACCGCTTGACCTGCACAACCTAGCGATCTCCGATCCGATCATGGCAGAGGTTCCGGAGATGCAGTACCTCTACCAGCGGCCCGCCGTCCTGGACGCCTCGCTGTCCGTACGGACATTTGATCTTAAGCCGACCCCCCTCGACGACGTTCTGATCGAAACCGCGAACGCGCTCACGACGTCCGGGTGACGCACAGACGGTCGACTCTGGACAGCGTCTGCCGAACGTTCGGCTCCGAGGTTGCCGTCCGGGCATCGGGGATGGACAACCACCTCAGCGTGGCGGTCGGGTGCTCCGGCTGGGCCGCGGCCGGCTGCTCGGTGGTCAGCACGAACCGTAGGTCCGCGTGTTCGTGGGCCGGTTCCGACTCACTGGCCCGTACCGGCACCACCGTCAGGTGAACCACCCCCGACCCCGCCAGCGGAGTCAGGTCCGGCAGACCGGTCTCCTCTCGGCCCTCCCGCAACGCGATGGTCACCGGGTCGGACTCACCCGGGTCGGCGTGCCCACCGACCAGCAGCCAGGCCTGCTGACGCGGATGCCAGCGCAGCAACACCCGCCCGCTCGGTGGATGCAGGATCACCGACGTCACGGTCACGTGCAGGGCCGTCGTACGAGACCAGGGGTCCACCCCCGCCCTCAGCATCGCCCGCAGCCGGGCCAGGTCGCCCGCCTCGGTGTCGTCCTCCGGCCGGTACCCGTCGAGCAGCCCATCCAACGTCCGCATGCTTCCCCCCACGCCCGCCGACCCTAGCCGATCGGAACGCGCAGCTCATCGACCCACCCCGCATCACCGGCCGGCTTGTCGGAGGTCGCGGTTTGGGTCGGGCGCACCGGGGGTAGCGCTGTTCCCGACCGTCGTCGATCCGGACCGGCGGCGGGGAAGGGTGTCGGGGGCGGAATGCCGGTGTTGGACGGGCGGTACCGCCTCGATCAGCGGATCGGGGCAGGGGGCATGTCGGAGGTCTGGCATGCCCACGACGAGGTGCTCGCCCGGCCGGTCGCGGTCAAACTCATCAACCTGCCGTACGCCGATCCGGCGGCCGGCCGGGCGATCGTGGACCAGGCCCGGACGGAGGCCCGCGCCGCGGCACGGCTGGCGCATCCCAACATCGCCAGCGTGCACGACTTCGGCCTGGTACCCCTGCCGGATGGCCAGCTGGCGCCGTACATCGTGATGGAGCTGGTGGAGGGTGAGACGCTGGCCGTGCACCTGCGGTCCGGGGCGCTGGACTGGCGGATCGCGGTGCGGATCTGCGCGGAGGCGGGCGCCGCGCTGGCCGCGGCCCACCTGGGCGGCATCGTGCACCGGGACGTCAAACCGGCCAACATCGTGCTCACCCCGGCCGGGGTGAAGGTCCTCGACTTCGGCATCGCGGCACTGATCGGCGAACGTGACCCGGTGACCCGGGGCGAGGTGGTGGGCACGCCGGCGTTCGTCGCCCCGGAGCGGCTCGACGGGGTCGTCGCCAGCCCGGCCACCGACGTGTACGCCGTCGGCGTGGTGCTCTATCTCAGCCTGGCCGGGCGGCTCCCGTGGCCGGTACCCGCAGAACCGGATCGGCCGTGGTCCCACGTCTACCGGCCGCCGGACCCGCTGCCGCCGATCGCCGGCCTGACCGCCGACGTGGCCGACCTGTGCCTGCGGTGCCTGAGCGGCGATCCGGCCGACCGGCCGACGAGTGTCGCCATGGCGCTGCTGCTGGCCGAGGCGGCGCAGACACAGGTGTACGTCCCGGTCGGCGTACTACAGTCACCCTCCCGTCCGCCTGCCCCGGCGACCCGACAGTCGGCGCAGGCCGATGATCCGGCGCTGGACGAGGTGACCGACGTGGCGGCCGTCGGGCCGTTCTCACCGCCGCGATACGACGACGGCCGCGGTCCGACCGGCGACGAGCCGGATCCCGCGTGGTCCGTACCGGCTCCGGCGCGGTCCGGTCCGCGCGCCACGCTCCCGGGCCGGCACCGCGCCTGATGCCGCGCCGCGCCGCTGCCTCGGCTTCCGGCGAATGTACCTGGTGGACGTCCCCGGTGTGGGCCGCTTCTGGCCCGGCAGCACCGCCCGGCGGTCGCCACCCTTCACCTCCGCGTTCGGCCCGTTCGACCCCACCGCCGCCCGGCCGGGAGGGTCCGTCACGCGCCTCGTCCTCGGCGTCGTGCTGCCGGTCGCGCTGGTCGCCGCCACCGCCTGGCACTTCGCCGACCCGACGATGGCCGTGCTGGCCGCGACGCTCCCTGTGGCGTTCACCCTGTGGAACGGCGCCGTCCCCGGCCGCGGCGTCTACCTGGCCCGCGCCCGGACGCGCGCGCTGCCCTAACCCGGTGGGGTGACCGGTCGGCTCCTGGTCATGTTCGGCGCGACGGCGGCTGGGCGGCGCGGGCGATGAGGCGGCGCGGACCGCGGTTCAGCGTCCGGAGCCCGATCAGGTCGTCGGGCGTGGCGTCGGGGCTGTCGTCGACGAGCCGGGGCAGCCTGGTGCCCAGCACCATCAATGCCAGCAGCATGATGGCTATCGCGAGCAGCACGTACAGCAGCGCGATTCCCCGTCCCGGCCCGGTGCCGATCACCGCACCGGCGGCCGGGGCGAGCGCGCCGCCGGGGGCCAGCAGCGGTTCGAACAGCTCCGACGCGTAGGCCGCCAGCAGTCCGAAGCCGATCGGCAGCGCCGACCACCCGATCATCGTGTTGAGCGCGAACACCGGACCGTGGAACCGCTGCGGGACTTTGACCTCCACGATCGCGGCATGGATCCCGTTGATCACCGTCAGCGTGAGTGACATGCCGAACACGCCGAGGCCGATCGTCACCAGGTTCGCTTGCAGGCCGGTCACCAGGCTGAATGCGGCCAGGCACAGCGTGCACAGCAGCACGGCTCGCATCCGGCGTCGCGGCGGGCCGCCCCATGCCCTCATGACGAGGCCGCCCAGCACGCCTGCCAGTCCCGCGCCGAGCAGGACCCAACCGATGTCGGCGAGCCGGCCGATCCCCAGCACCAGCAGCGGGATCAGCAGGAACAGCGGCGCCAGGAGGACGTTGAGCAGCGCGAAGAAGGTCAGCATCCGGCGGAGCCGGATGTCGCTCCGGGCGTACCGGAAACCGGTTTTGATCTCGGCCGTCACCGACTCCGCCGGCCCCGCCATGGTGTGCGGGAAACGGACCAGGAGCGTGACGGTGATCGCGACCGCGTGACTCAGCACGACGAGGACGAGGATGCCCCGCAAACCCAGGACGGCCATCAGCCCGACGGCCGCGACCGGCACGAACAGGCGGCTCGTCGTCGCGGCGATTCGGACGACGCCGGTGGCATGACCGAGGTATCGCTTGGGGACGAGCTGCGGCACGGCGGAGTCGGCGGCGAGCCGCTGGAAGGTGAGCGCTACCGACAGGAGCGCGAGCAGCGGATAGGTGTGCCAGATCTGTAGGACTCCGGTCCACCACAGCAGGCCGAGCGTCAGCTGGACCCCGACCACGCCGACGGCGCCGGCGAGCATGACCGTGCGACGGTCCCGGCGGTTCACCACCGTGCCGGCCTGCGGCGCGACGAGCAGCCCGGGCACCAGCCCGGCCACGGCCGACAGGGCGAACTGGCCGGGCGAGCCGGTGGTCAGGAGGATCCAGATCGCGAACGCGAACGCGGCCAGCGCCGAACCGCTGATCGAGACGAGTTGCGCCGCCGCCACCGCGAGAAAACGGTGCATCGCGGGCCGGGGCCCGCCGGGCGCGTCCGACGAATCCGTACGCGAGACCTCGATCAGCCGCCACCCGTCCCCGCCGGCCGGCTCCCCGGTGGAGACGGCCGGATGGGTGGTCGTCACGATCTCGGCGAGTTCGGCCGCGCGGTGCTTCTGGAAGAAGTGCCCCGCCTCGTCGAGCAGCACCAGGGCGGTGGTGTCGCTGAGGAAGTGCCACTCGCGGAAGCGCTCCTGGTAGAAGTCGGACGCCGGGTCCTGCTCCCCTGCCACGGTGATGACCGGCGCCCGCAGCCGCTCCACCGAACTCTCGAAAAGCCGCGTGAAGTAGTCCTCCGCCGCTTCGGTGTCGCGGCGGGTGTTGTGGACGATGAGCCGGGCCTGCGCGGCGTCGAGGTCGCCCAGGTCGAGCCCGAGCCCGGTGAGCCCGTCCGCGTAGGCGCGGTCGCTGCGCGACGTGTCCGCGTTGGCGAGCCGGCCCAGCTCGCCGACCAGGCCCCGACCCGGCCGGGCGAAGGGGAAGATCGCGCCGAGGTAGACCGCCTCCGGGACACGACCGGCCGCCTCCAGTTTCCTGGTGATCTCGACGATGAGCGCCGAGCCGACACCGCAGTGCCCGTAGAGCGCGATCGGCCCGGCGACCCTCTGCTGGATCTCCTGCACACACCGCGCGGCGACATCCTCAAGCGGTGCGCGCTGCTCGTCGATTCCCGGGTCGTGGCCGGGGATGGCCACCGACCACAGCGCGTGCGTGGCCGGTAGCTCGTCCGCGAGCGACTTGTACACCATCGCGCTGCCTCCGCCGTACGGAACGGCGACGTAGCTGAGCTCGGCCCCGGACGACGGCTTCGGCGTCAGCCGGTGCAGGAGCCCGCGCTCCGTCGGCGTCTTCCCGTCGAGCAGTGCGGCGAGCCGCCGGATCGTCGCGTGGGTGAACAGGTCCATCACGGCGATCGAGATACCGTCCGCCGTCGCACGCCTCAGCCGCTCGATCACCTTGATCGCGAGCAGGGAGTGACCGCCGACGGCGAAGAAGTCGTCGTCGATCCCGACGTCGGCCCCGTCGAGGACGTCCGCCCACACCGCGTGGACCATTCGCTCAGAGTCGGTGCGTGGCGGCAGCCGCCCGGCCTCCCCGCCGCCGGGCGCCTCCGGCGCGGGCAACCGCCCGCGGTCCACCTTGCCGTTCGCGGTGAGCGGCAGCCGGAGCAGCGTGACAAACGAGTTGGGGACCATGTAGGCCGGTAGCGCCGCAGCGAGGTGCGACCGCAGCCGTGCGTGGTCGGGAACCGCGCCGGGGTCGGCCACTAGGTAGGCCACGAGCTGGCCGGCGTTGCCCGTCCCGTGCGTGGTCACCACGCACTCGGCGACCTCGGGATGGCGGCTCAGGTGGGCCTCGATCTCGCCGAGCTCGATCCGGTAGCCGCGGATCTTGACCTGGGCGTCGGCTCGGCCGAGGAACTCGATCACGCCGTCGGGCCGGTACTGGCCGAGGTCGCCGGTCCGGTAGAGACGAGCGCCGGTGCGCGGGTGGGTGACGAACGCCGCCGCGGTCCGCTCCGGGTCCCTCCAGTAGCCGGATGCCACGCCGACGCCCCCGATGTACAGGTCGCCGGGCACGCCGACCGGCACGTCGCACATCCCGCGATCGAGTACGTGGAACTGCTGGTTGGTCATCGGGCGGCCGTACGGGATCGAAGACCACGACGGGTCGACGTATCCGATCGGGTAGCAGATCGACCAGATCGACCCCTCGGTCGCCCCGCCGAGGCTGATGATCTCGGCGTTCGGGGCGAGCGCGCGGATGCGGTCGGGCAGCCTCGGCGGAATCCAGTCGCCGGACATCATCACCAGCCGCAGCGAGCTGATGTCGGTCCCTTCCAGCTCGGCGTGCTCGACCAGCAGTTCCATCAGCGCGGGCACCGAGTTCCACACGGTGATCCGCTGCTCCGTGACGACCCGCGCCCACGCGGCCGGGTCCTTGTCCTCCTCGGGCCGTCCCATGACCAGCGTGGCGCCGGCGGCCAGCGTGCCGTAGACGTCGTAGACCGACAGGTCGAAGCTCAGGGCGGACAGCGCGAAGACCCGGTCCTCGGGTCCCACCCGGAACCGCGCGGTGACGTCACGGACGGTGTTCAACGCGGCCCTGTGCTCGATCACCACGCCTTTCGGCGTGCCGGTCGAGCCCGACGTGAAGATCACGTAGGCGAGGTCGCCGGGCTCGGCGGGACAGGGCGGCGCCGAGCCACCCGACTCCTCGGTGACGGGCAGCACCAGCAGCCCGTCCGGCCAGTCCAGCCGCGTACGCAGCGCCGCCTGGGTGAGTGCCACGGTGCAGCCGCCGCGCGCGATGAGTTCGTCGCGGCGGCGCTCGGGCAGGTCGGCGTCGACGGGCAGGTAGGCGGCGCCGGCCTTGTTGATCGCCAGCACCGCGACGATCTGCTCCCACCCCCGTCCCATCACGACGGCCACCAGGTCGCCCCTCGTCACCCCGGAGGCGGTCAGCCGCGCCGCGAGGTGATCGGCCCTCCGGTCGACCTCGGCGTGCGAGAGCCGGCCACCGGGGTGGATCACCGCCGGGTGGTCGGGCGTGCGGCGCGCCTGCGCTTCGACCGGCTCGTGCAGGAGCTGGTCGGCGCCGAGGTCGGCGCTCGTGTCGTTCCAGCGTGCGCGCTGTGCGCGTTCGTCGGCCGTGAGCAGCTCGTGGTTCGAGATCGGGACGTACGGGTCGGCGGCGATGCCCTCCAGGAGGACGCGGAAGTGCGCGCCCAGGCGCTCGATCGAGTCCGCGGTGAACAACGCGGTGTTGTAGGTCATCAGGAAGTCGCCGTCGCCGGCGGTGTGGAGCTCAAGGTCGAACCGGGTCACGCGGTACGAGATGTCGACGTCCGCGGTGACCGTGATCGACGGGTTGCTCCGCTGCGCCGCCTCGTAGCTCTGCATGGAGAAGACCACCTGGAACAGCGGTGAACGGGACACCTCCCGCGGCACGTTCAGCTCGGTGACCAGACGCTCGAACGGCAGCTCCTGGTGGGCGAAGGCGTGCACGGCCGTGGCGCGGACCCGCTGGAGCAGTTCGACGAACGTCGGGTCACCCGAGCAGTCGACCCGCATCGTCACCATGTTGATGAAGCAGCCGACGAGGTCGTCGAGTTCGGGTACCGGCCGGCCGGCCGTCGGCGACCCGATAGTGACGTCGTCCTGCTGCGCCCGGCGGCCCAGCAGGATCACGAACACCGCGAGCAGCACCATGTACGGCGTGGCCCGCTGCTTGCGTCCGAGCCGGAACAACTCGGCGAGCACACTCGGCGCGACCGAGAACTCGTGCGCGGCGCCGGCGTGGGTCGGTACCGGTGGCCGCTGCCGGTCGGTCGGCAGTTCGAGCGGCGCGATGCCGGCAAGCTGCTCGCGCCAGTACGCCACATCCTGCTCGGTATCGGGCAGAGCGCGTTGCCACGCGGCGAAGTCTCGGTAGCGGACCGGCAGGTCCGGCGGCGGGTCGCCGGCCAGGCAGGCCAGCACCTCGTCGAGGATGAGCTCGGTGGACCATCCATCGGCGGCGATGTGATGTACCGCGAGGGCGAAAACGTGCTCGTCGGGGGCGATCGTGATCAGCATCCCCCGCGCCACGGGGCCGGCGGCGAGGTCGAACGGTTCGGCCATGAAGGCGTCGACGAGCACGCTCACGGCGTCGTCGGACCCGGCCTCCGCGGTGGTGAGCGGGATCGCGCCGACATCGTCGACGAGCACGACGGGCCGGCCGTCCACGGTCGCGGGAAAACGGGTCCGCAACGGCTCGTGCCGGGCCACGACCCGGTTCAGCGCCTCGGCGAGCGCCGCCGGATCGACCGGGCCGCGCAGCCGCCAGGCCTCGGGGATCGTGTACGCCGTCGTGCCGGGCGCGTACGCGTCCATGAACCAGAGGCGTTCCTGGGCGAACGACATCACCGGTTCTCCGTCGGGCAGCACGGGGATCGTCGTCGGCGTCGGAGGTGGCTCGTTCAGGTCGCTCATGGAACGTCCTCCGGAGGTCATCGGGGCTCTCCATTCACGAGCGCGGCGAGTTCGCGGATCGTGGAGTTGTCGAAGAAATCCATGATCGTGAGCCGAGGGGCGTCCGGGCCCAGCGCGGGACCCAGCCCGGCCAGTACGCGCGTGGCTTGCAGAGAGTGACCGCCGAGCTCGAAGAAGTCGTCGTCGATGCCCACGTGCGACACTCGGAGCACCTCGCGCCACACCTCGGCGATCGCCTTCTCGACCTCGGTGGACGGCTCGGTCGTCGTCCGGTCCGCCGCGTCCGGTGATGCGAGCGCCGCCACGGGAATGGGGTCGTCCACCGTGAACCGCTCGCGTTGGAACGGGTACGTGGGCAGCGGGACACGCCGGGGCGACCGGCCGTCGTACAGCGCGGACCAGCGTACGGGCAGCCCGGCCTGCCACAACTTGCCGGTGGCGTGGAGCGACTCGACGGCGCCCCCGGCTCCTTCCGGCAGACTCGCGACGATCGTGCGGCCGGGGTGCTGCCGGGCCAGGCCGCCGAGCAGCTCCCCCGGGCCGACCTCCAGCAGGATCCCGGCGGAGCTGGCGAGCAGGGTCTCCAACGCATCGGAGACGCGGACGGTGTCCCGCAGGTGACCGGTCCAGAAGGCCGGGTCGCACGCCTCGCGCGCGGTGACCGGCGCGCCGGTCCGGTCGGAGATCCACGGGAGCCGCGGTGGGCTCGGTCGCACCGATGCCACCGCGTCGGCGTACTCATCGGACCTGTCGTCGACAAGGGCCGGGTGGTCCAGGAGCCGACCCCGGGTGAGCACCAGCGACAGCGCATCGGCCCGGCTGAGCACCCCGGCCGAGACGGCGGCAACGAATCCGCCCAGGTCGTGCCCGAGGACGGCGTTCGGGCTGATCCCACGGGATGCCCACAGTTGCGCCAGGGCGTGCTGGACGGCGAAGAGCGCGGGCTGACCAACGGCCATCGTGGACATCCGCGCCTGCGCCTGCGCCTCGGCGCCGGGCTCCGGGTACAGCACCCGTCGCAGGTCCAGGCCGAGGTCAGCGCCGGCCTGAGCCGCGCAGTCATCGATCGCCGCGCGAAAGACCGGCTCCTGCTGATACAACTCGCGCGCCATGCCCACCTGCCGGCCCTCCTGACCGGGAAAGAGGAACGCGACGTGCGGCGTGTGCGCGGAAGAGTCCACCGGGGATGCCCGGAGGTGCGCGTGTCCACCAGCCGCACCGGGTGGCCCCGGATGTTCGGCCAGGTCCGTCAGGGCCCGGATCGCCTCGTCGCGGTCGCGGCACACCACGAAGGCGCGGTGGGCGAACGCCGCGCGGCCGGTTTGCAGGGTCCATGCCGCGTCGGCGACGGCGACCTGGTCCCGTTGGAGCCGGTCGCGCAGCCGTGCCGCCGCCTCGGCGAGTGCCGCAACGGTGCGCGCCGACAGTGGCAACAGGTGGTGGCGGCCGTCGTCGGGGGATCCGGGTGCGCTGGGCGCCTCCTGCACGACGAGGTGGGCGTTGGTCCCGCCGATCCCGGTGGAGTTGACCCCGGCTCGGCGGGGGCCGCCACCCGGCGGCCACGGCGTCGCCTCGCTCGTCACCACGAACGGGCCGGCCGAGAGATCGAGGAGTGGGTTGGGGCGGCGGAAGTGCGCTGTGCCCGGAATGAGGCCGTGCCGCAGCGACAGCACCACCTTGATCAAGCTGATCACGCCTGCCGCCGCGTCGGTGTGGCCGATGTTCGACTTGACGGAGCCGAGCAGACAACTGCCCGGCGATCCCGGCCCGTACGCCTCCGACAGTGCGCGGACCTCGATCGTGTCGCCGATTCTGGTGCCGGTTCCGTGTGCCTCGACGTACCCGATCGTGTCGGGGGCGACACCGGCGACGAGGTGCGCGGTCCGGGTCGCGGTCACCTGTCCGGTCACGCTCGGCGCGGTGAAGCCCACCTTGTCGGAACCGTCGTTGCTCAGCGCCGACCCGATGAGTACGGCGTCGATGTGATCCCGGTCGGCAAGCGCGTCGGACAGCCGCTTGAGTACGACGATTCCCGCCCCGTCGGCGCCGACCATCCCGTCGGCGTCCGCGTCGAACGGCCGGCAGTAGCCCTCCGGTGAGAGCAGGTCGTCACCGTCCTGCGCGCCGGTCGCGCCACGCAGCGCGACTCCACCCGCCACGGCCATGTCGCATTCGCCGGCGAGCAGGGCCTGGCATGCCAGATGGACGGCGACGGCCGAGGTGGAGCAGGCGGTCTGCACGGTGACGGCCGGGCCGCGCAGGTTCAGCTTGTACGCCACCCGGCCGGTGAGGAAGTCCCGGCTGCCGGCGAGCCGGAGCTGCTCGTCGGTCGTCTCCGGGAACCGGTGCCGCTGCGAACGCAGCTCGGCGAAATGGTCCGTTTCGCTGCTCCCCGCGTACACACCGATGGCGCCCGGGTAGGTGCCGGGGTCGTAGCCGGCGTGCTCCAGGGCCTCCCAGGCGCACTCGATGAACACCCGATCCTGCGGGTCGAGCAGCTGCGCATCGCGCGGTGCCATCCCGAAGAACGCGGCGTCGAACCGATCGGCGTCGGCGACCACGCCGTACCTGACTCGGGAGTCGAGGCGAGTGGTCAGATCGCGGCCCTCGGCGAGGGCGGCCCAGAAGTCGTCGAGGTCAGCGGCGCCGGGTATCCGGGCAGCCAAACCGATGACGGCCACGGCGGTCTGCATGTCCTCGTCGGCAGAGTCCTCGTACATCTTCCGCCAATCACTCGGTTCACTTGGCAACAGTCATCCGTAAGGTTCAGCCGCCGGCTTCGTCCAGCAGCCGGGAGAGACCGGCCACCGTCGGGTTCTCCAGGATCGTGCGCACCGGTACGCGCAGCCCCAGCTCGGTCCGCAACCGGGACGCCATCTGGATCGCGAGCATCGAGTGCCCGCCCAGCGCGTAGAAGTCGTCGTCGGCTTCGACCTGCTGCACCCCGAAGAGCTCACACCAGACCGCGGCGACGACGGCGGCCGTCCCGTTCCCGGCCCCCTCGACGTTCGCGCTCATTCGCCGGCCCCCCGTCCGGACCGTCGTTGCAGCAGCCGGTTCCGGCGGTCGCGCAGCCCGGCGGCACGCGCCGGACCGGCCGGCTCCGCGACCGCGGGTCCGGTCCGGGGGCCGTCGCCCAGGTGCCGGGCGAGCGCGGCGATCGTCGGGAACTCCAGCAGCGACACCAGCGAGGTCTTCGCCCCGGTACGAGCACCGATCAGGGTGTGTACGGCGGTGAGGGCGAAGGACGTACCCCCGAGGTCGAAGAAGTTGTCGTCGAAGCCGACGTCGTCGCGGCCGAGCACCTCCCGCCAGATCTGGACGAGGCTCTGTTCCATGCCGGCGTGGGCCGACGTCGTGAGATCGAGGCGGGGCGCCGCCGCAACCGCCGCGCGACGAGGGAGCGGAAAGACGTCCTCGACCGAGCCGGGCAACGACCGGATCGGGGCGGCCGGATCCGTGACGGCCGCGACGAGCAGCCGTTCGAAGTGTTCGGCCATCCGCGCGATCGTGGCCGCCTCGAACAGATCGGTCCGGTAGGTGAGCGTCAGGTCGAAGTCGTCCCCGCCGGTGGCCGAGCGGAAGACCAGCATGTCGAGGTCGACCTTCGCCCCGCTCGGCGGGAGGTCGATGGCCGTGGTGCGCAGGCCCGCCAGACGCGGGCTCACGATCGGCTCCTGTTCGAAGGAGAAGAACGCCTGGACCAGCGGGGCGTGCCCGGGGTCGCGAACGGGCGCGAGCTCCTGCACGAGCTGCTCCATGGTCACCTCGCGGTAGGTCAGGACGTCGAGCAGCTCCGCCTGCACCGACCGGCACAGGTCGGCGAAGCCCCGTTCGGCGTGCGCCTCGACGAGCACCGGGAGGGTGGTGGCGAAGAACCCGATCATGCTCTCCAGCTCGGCGCGGTCGCGGGCGCTCACCGGGACGCCGACCAGCACGTCGCGGCTTTCGGCGAGGCGGGAGAGGAAGGCGGCGTACGCGGTCAGCACCAGTACGAACGGCGTGACACGCAGTTGCCGGGCCAGCCGCAGCGCCGGGGTCATCACCGCGGCGCGCAGCAGGTGACGGTGGTTCCCCCCGTGGGTTCCGACGACCGGCGGGCGGGGCTTGTCGGTCGGCAGCCGCAGCACCATCGGGGCCCCGGCGAGGTGCTCGCGCCACCAGCCGAGCTGCACGGCGTCGACCGGGCGGGCCCGCTGCCAGGCCGCGAAGTCGGCGAACCGGAGGGCCGGCGCGGCGCGTTCGGGCTCACCGTCGTACCCCTGCGCGAGCTCGTCGAAGAACACTTGCAGCGACGGACCGTCCGAGACCAGTTGGTGCATCGTGACGACGAGCAGGTGCCTACCGGGCCCCGTCAGGAGCAGTCGCGTACGCAGCAGCGGTCCACGCCGGAGGTCGAACGGCTCGTCGGCCCATGCCTGGGCCAGCCGGAGCGCCGCCGCCTCCGCGCTCTCGGTCCCGTCGACGTCCAGTTCGACGACAGGCAGTTCCACGGCCGGGTCGCCGATCCGCAGCACGGGTTCGAACGACGGCGCGGTGCCGGGAACGAAGGTCGAACGCAGCGACTCGTGCCGTGCGACGACACGCGCGACGGCGCTCCGGAGCCGCGGCACGTCGAGTGGGCCCGCCAACCGGACCGCCACCGTGATGTTGTACATCGGCGTACCCGGGTGGAGCAGTTCGACCAGGTACAGCGCCCGCTGGGCGCCCGACAGCGGAAGCGGTCCCGCCGCCCGGTCCAGCGCCGGAATGTGGTCCGGCGCCGCCACGGTGACCCTCTCGATCATGCTGTTTTCCCGCTCGCCGTCGGTTTGGTATCCCGGGCGGCCAGGGCGAGCCGGTCGACCTTTCCGCTGGGGGTGCGCGGCAACGACTCGACGACCTCGGCCTTGACCGGCACCATGTAGGCCGGCAACCGGTCGCGCAGGGCCGTGAGCAGGCCAGCCGTCCAGGCCGAGGGGTCCTCGGGAACCGATTTCGGCACGAGGAAGGCACGCAGGTTCCGCTCCTGCGCCGCGGAGCCCGCGACCACCACCACCGCCTGTCCGACGGACGGGTCCGCGGCCAGCACGCTCTCGATCTCGCCGAGCTCGATCCGGAAACCGCGCACCTTGACCTGCGTGTCCTGGCGGCCGAGGAATTCCAGGAGGCCGTCCGGGGTGACCCGGCCGAGGTCCCCGCTGCGGTAGGCGGGTACGGCCGCGTCCAGCGGGTCGGTGCGGTAGCTCCGTGCGGTGCGCTCGGGCAGGTTCAGGTAGCCGGGTCCCACGGCGGCACCGGTGATCCACAGCTCACCCACTTCGCCGTCCGGCACCGGCCGGCCGTCCGGATCGCAGACCCGCACGGCGGTGCCGGTGATCGGCCTGCCGATCGAGGGCAGGTCGACCCAGTCCGCCACGTCCGTGGGCAGCCGGTACCAGGTGGCGACGTGGGTCTCGGTCGTGCCCCACTGGTTCACCAGCCGGCAGTCCGGCAGCCGGGTGAACATCGCCCGGATCGCCGCCGTGCACTGCACCTGCTCCCCCGACGTGAGGATCTCGCGCAGCGGGTGCGTCTGCGGGGTGGCCTCGGCGGCAAACAGGGCGAGCGACTGGATCATCACGAAGGGTACGAAGAGTCGGTTGATCCGTTCCCGCTCGATGAGGTCCCAGAGCAGTTGCGGGTCCAGGCGGTCGTCCTCGTCGCAACAGACGACGGTGCCGCCCTCGCCGAGGGTGGGAAGCACCTCCTGGTAGATCACGTCGAACGACGACGGGGCGAACTGGAGAGTCCGATCCCCGGCACCGCACTCGCTGGCCTCGGCCTGCCAGGCCACCAGATTGGCAAGGTTGTGGTGGCCGTAGCGCACGCCCTTCGGGCGGCCGGTGGACCCGGAGGTGTAGACGATGTAGGCGATGTCGTGGCCGGCGGGTTCCGGCACCGGGCGGGCCGGGCCCGCCGCGTAGTGGACCTCGCCATCGGTCACGACGGTGGTGAAGCCGCCCAGCCGGTCGAGGGGACCCCGGTGGCCGACGATCAGCTCCACGCCGGCGTCGGCGCACATGAACCGCAGCCGCTCGGGCGGATAACCGACGTCCAGCGGCACCGCGACGCAGCCGGAGCGCAGCAGCCCGACCAGCGTCACCACAAGATCAACGGACCGTTCCAGGTGTACGCCGACCGCCGCACCGGGGACGGCGCCGAGCTGCCCGACCCGCGCCGCTACCTGCGCCGATCGCTCCCACAGGCCGTGGTAGTCGATGGACTCGTGGGCCGAGCGAACCGCCTCGACGTGCGGTGTCAGCCGTACGCGCTCGGCGACCGCACGCAGCGCCGGGACCGTGATCGTCGCGGGACTCATTTACGCCACTCCTCCGTCGTTGCCTTGCCCAGGGTGATCCGATGTGGTCGCTCGGCGCGCAGTAGGACGCGGTTGAGGGCGCGCTCGATCTCGGCCGCCTGACGCGGCCCGGGGTCGTCCACCGTGACGTCGAGGCGGTAGCGCAACTCGTTGTGGTCGTCGCGGTAGACGGTGGTGGCGGCGTGCCGGACACCGGGCAGCTCGGCGGCGATCCGGCGCACCGAGGGCAGCCAGATCTTCTCCCCGGCGACGATGACCGAGTCGCCGGATCGTCCGCGGAAGAAGTGGTAGCCGTCGGCGTCGATGTCGAACCGGTCGCCGGTGGCGACGGAGCCCGTGACGGTCGGGGCGCCGCCGGGGACCCGTCGGCGCAGCACCGTGTCGGACTCGACGACGAGCTCCGCACCGGGCCCTTCGCCCGGTGCGTCGCGCAGGTAGGTCCGCACCTCCGGCAGCGCGACGCCGACCGAGCCCCAGCGGTGCTCGGGCTCCCGGTGCGCGGCGAGCGTGGTGACCCGCGGGCCGGCCTCGGTGAGGCCGTAGGTGAGGTAGAGCTCCTGTTGCGGCCCGTTGGCCAGCAGCGAGCCGACCTGCGCCGGGTCGAGTGCGTCGCCGCCGACGGTGAGCACCCGCAGGGCGGGTGGCCCGGCCGGCGGGTCCACGGCCAGCCGGGCCGCCGCGCTGGGCGTCAGCGAGGACACCGTGACGTCGTGGGCGCGGATGATGTCGGTGAAGGACCGGGGGGTGAACGGCGGTCCGGAGACGACCAGCCGCGCCCCCCGCACGAACGCGGCCAACGCCTGCGCGACCAGGCCGTAGGAGTAGTACAGGGGCAGCGACACCAGGACCGTGTCGTCCGCGCGCTGGCCGATGGCGGTGGCGTGGCGGTCGGCGTTGCGCATCAGCGCGTCGACGCCGTGCAGGCAACCGCTGGTGATTCCGGAGGTGCCCGACGTCATCAGCACCACCTCGCCCGGCTGGTACCGCGGGTGCGGCCGGTCGGCCAGCAGCGCCGCCTCGCATCGGTCGCCGAGCGGGTGCACCTCCGTCGCCCCGTACCGCGCCGGGTCGATCCGGGGCGCGATCAGCGCCGCGCCACCCAGCTGCCGGCTGATCTCGTTGATCCGCGCCGCTCCCGCCGCCGGTGGTAGCAGTACCGGAACCGCCCCGGCGAGCAATACCCCGAAGAACGCGGCGAGCGCGACCCGGCCGTTCGGCATCGCGATCAGCACCAGGGAACCGGGCGGCAGGTCCAAGCCGGCGACCGCGTCGACGACGACCTCGGGCTCGTCGGACCTGCCGGGACCTGATTCTGCGTCCACGGACGCGGCCAGGAAGGCCAGCACCGCGGCACGGTCCGGGACGCCGGTGATGCTCGCGCTCACCGCGGTCCTCCCGACGGATGCCGGCCCGGTGCGGCACCGACCACCACGCACCGCACCTCGTGGCCACGTAGCGAATCGTGGTCGTGCACGGCGACCACGACGTGGCTCGCCGCACCGGTTCGCAGCCAGTGCCGGGCCATCGTCCACGCTGCCGGGCACCCGTCCTCCGGGGCGCTGGTGATGACGAGGGTCGGCCCGCGGAAACCGTGCACCTGGCAGACGAGGCTGACCGGGCCACCGGCGCTGGCCCCGGCGAAGCGCAGCGGTGAGAGCCGTCCGCCGGGTACGGCACGGGCGATCGCCGACATCGTGTCGATGGTGCTGTAGGTGCTGACCAGGACCATCGCGGTGGTCTCGGGGGCCGCCCGCACGGCGTCCGGGCATCCGGCCCACAGCTCGTCGACGGCTTCGAGAACCAACCACGATGCCGGGTCGGCGTACAGGGAGGGGATCTGTCGGTGTGGTGCGGCGTTCGGGGCGCGGCCGGCCCGGGCCGTGGCCAGCGGGACCAGCCCGGCTCCGGCGAGCACCGCGATGTCCTCGACCGTCATGCGGGGGCCTCCAGCGCGAGGCACGTGGTGAACCCGCCGAACCCGATGGTGACGCTGAGTCCGACGTCGCCGGTGAACGGCAGTGGCACGCCACCGCTCGGCAGGGGCAGTGGGAAACCAGCCATCACCGTACGTAGCCCGGGCACCGGCGGCACCCTGCCGTCACCCAGGGCCAGCAACACCGCTACGGCCTCCAGCGCTCCGGTGGCCCCCAGCGTGTGCCCGAAGGCGCCCTTGGTCGCGAACACGACGGGCGCCACTGCGCCCGCTGCCTCTCCGTTCGCGAAGGCGGTTGCGAAGGCACGGCTCTCGGCGTCGTCGTTGACGGGGGTGCCGGAGCCGTGCGCGTTGAGCACCCCGACCTCGACGGTGCCGCGACCGGCCGCGGCCAGGGCGGCGTGCACCGCCCGCACGACGGTGTCACCGCTCGGGTCGGGAGCGGTCGGGCCGGTGGCGTCGTTCGCCGAGCCGACGCCGGCCAGCCGACCCCGCTGGCGGGCCCCGCGTGCCCGCGCCGAACTGCCTTCCTCAAGTACGAGGAACGCCGCGCCCTCGCCGAGGATCGTGCCGTCGTGGCTCGCGTCGAAGGCCCGCAGCGCGGTGGGCGACATGGTGCCGAGTGCCGAGTGCCCGAGCCGTTTGGCCGGGGTCAGCACGTCGACTCCGCCGACGAGGCAGATCTCCTCCTCGCCCGCGCCGATCAGCGCGGCCCCGACCGAGATGGCGTCCGAGCCCGCCGAGCAGGCGGTGCTGACCACCAGCGGCCGGCGGGCCAGGCCCAGTTCCGTCGCGAGCGCGTCGCCCCACACGTTCAGCCCGTCGGGCGGAACGTCCAGGTGCGACCCATAGCTCGTGCCCACCACCAGGCGTAGCCGCGGGTCCGTGATATCGAGCCCCGCGTCCGACACCGCGGCCCGTACGGTCCGCGAGCCGGCCTCAAGTTGGCGCCGTACCGGATCGAGGTCCACCGGCAAGTCCGGCAGGACCGCCGCCCGGTCATTGCGCAGCGGGTGGGCGCTCGGCACCGGTGTCATCCCGGTCGCCCCCGACAGCAACGCCTGCCACACGTCGTCCAGATCCGAGCCCAGCGCCGTGGACCAGGCCATCCCGGTGATCAGCACGTCGCTGTCGCCGCGCGGGCCGCTCACCACCACTGGTGCCCCATGTCGGCGACGTTCCGCCGGACGAGGTTGGCACGGAACGCGGCAACCGTCGTCGAGTCCACGACGGCCCGGCCGGAGAAGAAGAACGTGTTGTTCAGCTGGCGGTCGACGGAGACGGTGATCGTCACCGTGTCACCGGGGGCGACGATCCGGAAGAACCGGGAGTTCATCGCTCCGACGAGGGTCAGCTCGTCGTCGGCGAGGCGCGAGGTGCTGACCTGGAGCAGGATGATCCCGGATTGCGCGAAGGCCTGGCTCAGGTGGCTGGCCGGGTAGATCGCGCGGTCCGGAAAGTGCCCGGCGATCGCGTCTGTCTGCGCCGACACCGAGAGCCTGCTGACCAGCCGCACGCCCGGTTCGAAGTCGAGTACGCGATCGAGGTAGAGCATCGGGTGCCGGTGGCGTAGCCAGGTCTTGATCTCGGCGAAACCCATCGTGCGGCCGGGGTCGGCCACGGCTTCTGGTTCAACGGAGGGCATCGGAGCAGGTCTCCTCAAGAACGGCGTGCAGGGCGGGGAACAGCGCGCACGGCGCGCCGGTCGTGCGGTCGGTGAGTGCGACGACGAGGGAGCCGGTGGCGAGTTCGACGCCGTCCGCGATCCGCCGGATCGTCGTGTCGATCCGGGCGCGCGCGGCGCCGAGGTGCCCGACGACGGGTTCGAGGCTGAGCTCGTCGGGATAGCGAGCGGGCGAACGGTATTTCGTCGTCGCCTCCGTGACGACGAGGTCGAACCCGGCAGCGGCGAGGACGTCGAGGCCGACGCCGAGCCGTTCGAGGTTCTGGAGCAGCGCTGTCTCCTGCAATGCCGGATACCGGGCGAAGTGCACGACGCCGGACGCGTCGGTGTCGGCGTGCTCGACGCGGCGGCGGACCGGCAGCAGCCGCGTCACGCCGCGGCCTCCCTTACGGCACGCGACCCGGCCGCCAGCCGGGTGGCGATCGACTCGATGTCGTCCGCGGTCGCCACGAGTGGCGGTGCCACCCGCATCGTCGCGTTCAGGTATCGCAGGCCGTGGGAACGGCGTCCGGCCCCGGACATGAACTCCACGTACACGCCGTTGCGGATCATGGCGGTACGCAGGTCACCGAGACGGGCGGCGGCGTGGTCGGTGAGCTCGATCCCGTGGATCAGACCCACGCCGCGGGCCTCGCGGTACAGGTCGGGGAACTCGGCCACCACCCGGTCACGCAGCAGCCGGCCCAGCTGGGCGCCGACCACCGCGGATCGCTCCAGCAGCCCTTCGGCGACTATGTGATCGAGCCCGGCCCGGATCACCGCGCAGGTGAGGGGTCGCAGGTCGGACGTGGCCACGGCGCCGGTCGGGCGAATTCCGAGTTCGCGGCGCGCGATGACCATCGACGTGGACAGCGCGCCCATGCCGAGGCTCTTGCCGATCACGGTGACATCGGTGGGGATCGGGCCCGCGTCGTCGGTCATCGCGAAGAACCGGCCGGTCTTGGCGAAGGTCAGGACCTCGTCGGCCACCAGCAGCGCGCCGCTGCGCTCAGCCAGCGTGGCCAGCTCGCGCAGGTAGCCCTGCTCGGGCACCAGAATCCCGGCGTCGCCCTGGATCGGTTCGACCACGACCGCCAGGACCCGGTCCCCGTTGCGTTCGAACCACCTCCGGGCCGCGTCGAGGTCGCCGAACGGGAGGTGGTCGGTGCGGAAACCGAACCGCTCCGGGGCGATCGTCGGCAGGCCGATCCGGTAGTGGCGGCGGTTGAGCAGCGGGAGCAGCCCCCCGGACCAGCCGTGCCACGCCCCCTCGAACCCGAGCACGATGTCGCGCTGCTCGGCCCCGGGCACGGCCCGTAACCGGCGGCGGTCGAAGCGCGACTCCAGGACGAGGCGCAGCGCGAGTTCCACGCCCTCGGAGCCGGAGTTGCGCCCGCTGACCCGGTAGTCCACCGCCGGGAACCGGTCGGCGAACAGCCCGCCGGGGGCGAACAGCCGTTCCAGGAGCAGGGAGCGCTCCGCCGAGGCGACCTCGTCGGTCACGTAGCCTGCGTTCCGGACGGCGGCCGCCATGGCCGCGGCGATTACCTCCGACCCCGCGCCCAGGCAGGCGGACCCGTAGCCGCCGCTGGCGTCCAGCACGTCGAAGGAGCGCCCCGCCGCGCCGCCGGTCAGCTCGACGAAGTGCTGGACGATCCCGCTCGCTCCGGTGCACCCGAACGGCAGCGGCTCGGCTCCGTAGTGGTCGAACTGGACGTCGCGGTCGAACCAGGGCCGGGTCGATGCGTGCCCGGGCAACCCGATCACGTCGGCGGCTGTCATGAGTGTTTCCTTTCGGCGGTGCTGTGCAGAGGGGCCGTAGACGTACGGGTGTTCAGTCGCCGGCGGCCGGGGACCTGGCCTGGAGGCTGCGGACGAGTTCGGCGACGGTACGGATGCTGGTGAAGTTCTCCGGGGTGGCCTCGGCATCGGTGATGGTGATGCCGAACGTGTTCTCGCACTGAACCCGCAACTCGACGAAGCCGAGGGAGTCCAGCCCGAAGTCGGTACGCAGCCGGTCGTCAGGGGTCATCCGGTCGGCCGGAATCTCGACGAACAGGTCAGTGACCAGCATGGATTGGATGGTTCGCTCGATGTCGTTCACGGAAGTCGTTCTCCTAGGTCGGGGGAAATCGAGTGGGCCACCAGGTAGGGGCGTCGCTCGAACGGATAGGTGGGCAGGTGCAGGCGGCGCCGTCGTTCGCCGGTGTGCAGGGCCGCGAAGTCGACGGTCACCCCGACCGTCCAGAGCCGGCCGATCGCGGCGAGCGCCGACCGTAGGCCGGTCGGTGACCGCCCGGGCTCGTCCAGCACGTCGACGGACACCGACTCGACGCCGCCGGCGGCGGGCGCTGCCGGCCGCCCCGCTCCGATGTGCACGACGAACTGCCCCGGTGTGCCGTCCAGCGCTGCCGGAACGTCGCAGAGCAGTGGCCCCCCGGCGGCCGCGGCCGCGCCGGCCTCGGCTTCGGTCCCGGCGACGATCAGGCGGCCGGTGTCGGCGGGGTTCAGCTGCCCGGCGACGGCCGCCGCGCAGCGGGCGCCGAGCCCCTGCCCGGCCACGGCGTCGGGACGCAGACCCCAGGACATCAGCAGCCTCGCCGTCGCGTACTGCACGGCGAGGTGCGCTGCGGGCGTGCTCTCCGTACCCGCGAGCAGCGCTTGGCGGAGGTCGTGGCCGAGAAGCGGGTGTACGGCTTCGGTGATCTCGTCCAGGTGGGCGCGGAACACTTCCTCCGCGCGCTGGATCGCAGCGACGGAGCCGGTGCGGTCACCGCCGGGCTCGGCGAAGAGGAACACGATGCGCGGTCGCCGTGCAGGGCCGGGACCGTGCCCGCCCGTCGGGCTCCCGCGCAGGGCCGCGACAGCCCCGGGTACGTCCGCCGCGACCACGAAGTGGCGTTCGGGATGCATCGACCGGCCCGTTTGCAGGGTCCAGGCGACGTCGGCGAGATCGGCGTCCGGATGCTGTTCGAGGTGGTCGGCCAGCCTGCGGGCGGCGTCCTGGAGCGCGGACCCGGTCCGAGCCGAGAGGATCAGCAGGTGGTCCGGTCGTCCCGGGGTCGTCGGGAGCGGGGCCGGCGGCTCGGCGACCACAGCGTGGGCGTTGGTACCGCCGACCGCGATCACGTTCGTGGCGCCGATCCGGGCCCGCCCTCCGGACTCCCAAGGGACCGTCCGGTCGTTGACGACGAACGGGGAGGACGCGAAGTCGATCGCCGGGTTCGGCTCGCTGAAGTTCAGGCTGGCGGGGAGCACACCGTGCTCCACGCAGAGCACTGTTTTGATCAATCCAACTATGCCGGCGGCCGCGTCGGCGTGGCCGACGTTGGCCTTGACCGATCCGATCCGGCAGTATCCCGTCTGGTCCGTGCTCTGGCGGAACGCCCTGGTCAACCCGGCGACCTCGACCGGATCACCGAGCGCGGTGCCGGTGCCGTGCGCCTCGACGTAGCCGATCTCGTCGGCGTCGACACCGGCCACCAACTGAGCGGTACGGGCGGCTCCGGCCGGCCCGGCCACGCTCGGTACGTGGAAACCCATCTTGCGCCGGCCGTCGTTGTTCACCGCGGTACCGCGGATGACCGCGTGCACATGGTCACCGTCGCTCAGCGCCTCGGCGAGCGGACGGAGCACCACCAGGCCCACCGCGCTCGCCCGCACGGTGCCGCGGCCCTGCGCGTCGAACGGACGACAGCGCCCGTCGTCGGCGAAGATGTCGTCCGGGTCGTGATGCAGCGTCGGGATAGCGGCCAGCACCGAGGCGCCGCCGGCGATCGCCATCTCGCAGTCACCCGCGAGCAGTGAGCCGATGGCGACGTGCACCGCCACCAAGGACGAGGAACAGGCTGACTGGACCGCCATGGCGGGCCCGGTCAGGCCCAGTTTGTAGGCGATCCGGGTGGCGAGGAAGTCCAGGTCGTTCCCCTGCTGGACTCGGGAGTCCGGCAGCGGGACGCCCCGAGCCCGTCCCCATGCCCGGACCAGGGCGCCGTGGTCGGTGATGGACCCCCCGACGAACACGCCGGTCGACCGGCGTTCCGGGCCGCCGTGCCCGGCCCGATCGAGAGACTCGTGTGCGCACTCCAGCAGCAGCCGGTGCTGCGGATCCATGATCAGGGCGTCTTCGGGCGAGTAGTCGAAGTAGTCGGCGTCGAAGAGCTCCGGATCGGTCAGCAGACCGTAGGCCGGCACGTGCCCGTCCGCCGCCGGCAGTTGGTCGGACAGCACCGACACCGATTCCCGGCCGTTGCAGAGGTTGTCCCAGAAGGTCTCGACGTCCGAAGCTCCCGGGAAACGACCCGCCATGGCCGTGACGGCGACGAATCCGCCGTCGTCAACGTCCTCAGTACTCATATCTCGGTCTCCGGGCGGTATCGATCGGGACGCCGACGCGACGGAAGTGACGTCGAATAGGCAATCACCCGCGAAAATGTCTGGCGCGGTGCCGGTTGGAGCGTAACCATCCGTCCGCGCGTTCACAGGAGAAAGACGGGTTAACATCAGGCAGACATTTCGTGATGTCGATGAGCTGCGCCGTACACATTGGTCGTCGACTTATTCGGCGATACCGCTTGACAAGACGGGCATCCACTGGGTCTAGTGAGAATGGATCGCTCACCCGGTCGCCATTTGGTCACAATGTGTAGTCGGACAGCCCGGACCGGCAATCTGTTTCGAATTCCCGTATCACCCACCACAAAGGAAGAGCATGCCCAAGACGACCGTGTGGCGATCGAGTCTGCGCCGCAGCCTCTGGGCCGTCGGGGACTACCGCAACCTCTGGCTGTCCCAGACCACCAGCCTGTTCGGCACCGGCATCACCCTGCTGGCCCTGCCGCTGGTGGCACTGCTCGCCCTCGACGCGACGCCGTTCGAGATCGGCTTGCTCTGGGCCGTCGAGTACCTGCCGATCCTGCTGATCGGTCTCCCCGCCGGCGTCTGGGTGGAACGGCTGCCGACGCGTGCCGTGATGGTGGGGGCCGACCTGATCCGGGCGATGGCACTGCTCGCCGTGCCGATCGCGCTGGCCATGGGCTTTCTCAGCATGCCGCTGCTGTACGTCGTGACCTTCATCATCGGCCTGGGCGCGCTGTTCTACGACGTCGCGCAGCTGTCGGTCCTGCCCACCCTGGTCGCCCAGGACCGCCTCGTCGACGCCAACGGGAAGCTGGAACTGTCCCGCTCGGTCTCCCAGATCGGCGGCCCGGCCGTCGGCGGCCTGATGGTGCAGCTGCTCACCGCCCCACTCGCGGTGCTCGCCGACGCGGTCACATACCTGTCGTCGGCGTACTACGTCCTCCGCATCCGCAAGCCGGCGCCGGTGGACCGACCGCCCGAGAAGAACAGCCTCCGCCAGGACATCCGCGAGGGCATGCGCTTCGTGTTCGGCCACCCGCTCATGCGCCCGCTGTTGTTGTGCGCCACGCTCGCCGAGCTCGCGTCCGCGATCATCCTTGCCCTGCAAGTGGTCTTCGCGACCGAGGAGCTGTCCCTGAGCCCCGCGGTGATCGGTGTCGCGTTGGCGGTTGGCAACGGCGGCGGTGTGGTCGGGGCGCTCGTGGCGGAGCCGCTCGCACGCCGTTTCGGCACCGGAATCACCTTCATGGCCTCGATCGTGCTGTTCACCGCCGGATCGGCCATCCTGCCGATTTCCACCGGGCCGGTGACATTCGCATCGGGAATGTTCGTCGCCTACCTCGGCGCATTCATCTTCAACGTCCTTCAGGTCAGCCTGTGCCAGGCCGTGACGCCACCGCACCTCTTGGGACGAATGAATTCGGTATTCCGGTTCGCCACCTGGGGCGTCATTCCTCTGGGTGCGGCCGGCGGCGGACTGCTGGTCGATGTGATCGGGCTACCGGGCGTTTTCTGGTTGGCCGCCGGACTCAACGCCCTGTCTGTCCTGCCGCCGTTGCTTTCCAGAATCCCCAAGCTGCGTGACGTCGTCCACCACGATTCGGAGATTCCGGCGGCGGAAACCGCGGCCGATGAGAGACACGCCTATCCGGAAGAGCCCGCGGCGGGCCTGCGGTAACTCGTCGGTCACGTGGTCTCCTCGGGGTCGCCGGAGGCGTTCGTCAGCTCGGCCGATCGCAGGGCTGCCCTGCGCCGGTCCAGGCGAACGCGCCCGGCGCCCCGTCGTGCCGCTCGATCGGACTCGCCGGCATCCTTACCGGAGTCCAGGTCACGTTCATCCAGGTACGTCGCCAGGTGGTGGATCGTCGTGTGCTCGAAGAACGTCACGATCGACAGCTTGTGACCCCGTCCCGCGAGCGCCCGCTGCACCTCGAACAGAAGCAGCGAGTGCCCACCGATCTCGAAGAAGTTGTCGTCGAGGCCGACTCGTTCCAGCCGCAGTACGGCGCACCAGGTCTCGGCGAGCCACCGCTCCGTACCGGTGTGGGGCGCCCGGAAATCGGGGTCGGGCTCGGCCGGCCCCAGAGCCGGCAGAGCCTGCTCGTCCACCTTCCCGTTCCGGTTGAGCGGTAACGAGTCCAGCAGCACAAGATCGGTGGGAATCATGTAGCGCGGCACCCTGCCGGCAAGATGCTCACGCAGCTGCTGCCGCAGCGCCGGCCGGTCCTCCGCTTCGAGGTAGGCGACGAGACGCTTCTCCCCCGTCCCGTTCTCGCTGGTCCTGGCCAGTACCACCGCGTCGGTGACCGCGGGGTGTGCGCGCAGTGCCTCGACGATCTCGACCGGTTCGATCCGGTAGCCACGCAGCTTGATCTGGCGATCGCGACGGCCGATGAAGTCGATCTGACCGCCCGGGAGGTGCCGGGCGAGGTCGCCGGTGCGGTACATCCGGCTCCCGGGGACGTCCGAGAACGGGTCGGGGACGAAGCGGTCCGCGGTGAGCCGGGCCGAACCGTGGTAGCCGCGGGCGACTCCGATGCCGCCGATCCAGAGCTCTCCGGGCACTCCGGGCGCGACCAGCTGCTGCCACGCGTCCAAGATGTAGACGCTGGTTCCGGCGATCGGACGGCCGATGTCCGGCGGTCCGTGCGGGGTTTCGGCGGGTTCGATGTGCCCGGCCGTCGCGGTCGCCGTGGTCTCCGTCGGGCCGTACTCGTTGAGCACCCGGAACGGCAGGTCGCCGGACGGCCGGACCCGGAGCCGGTCGCCCCCGATGATCAGCTTCCGCAGGGCCGACCCGGCCGGCCAGTTCAGCGCCAGCACGCGCTCGGCCAGCGCCGTCGGCAACTCGGTGACGGTGATCCCCTCGTCGACCAGCCACGAGCGCAGGCGCCCGGGATCGAGCTTGGTGTCCTGGTCGGGCACGTACAGGGTCGCGCCGGAGGTCAGGGTCGGCCAGATGTCGGTCACGGACGGATCGAACCCGGGCGAGGCGATCTGGGCGACCCGGTCGGACGGACCGAGGTCGCAGCGCCGACGACGCCAGGCGACGACATTGGACAGCGACCGGTGCTCGACCATCACGATCTTCGGCTGGCCGGTCGAGCCGGATGTCGCGATGAGGTAGGCGAGGTCGTTGTACGCCGCCTGGTCCGACGGACCGGCGTCGACCGCATCGGGAACATCCGGCAGCCGGTCCATCGGCAGCCGTGCGAGATCACCCGGAAGGCGGTTCGCGATCACGCTGTCGGTGATGACGAGGACGACGCCGGCGGCGGCGTACTGGCCGGCCAGGCGTGCCGGCGGATTCTCCGGGTCCAGGGGAAGGTAGGCCGCCCCGACGCACAACACGGCAAGCTCGGCGATCACCAGGTCCGCGCCACGGGGCAGACACAGACCCACGAACGTACGGGGCAGGACACCGTTGGCGCGGAGGATGCCGGCCAGCGAGTCCGCCCGACGGATCAGCTCGGCGTAGCTGACCTCGCGGGCCCCGTCGCGGATGGCCGGTGCGTCCGGTGTGTTCCGGGCCCGCGCCCGGACCGCCTGGTGAACGAGCGGGCCGCCGTCGGCAGGGTGATGGCGCTCGGGATTCCAGTCGGTCAGCATCCTGACGCGGTCGGCCGGGCCGAGCACCGCCAGCTTGAACAGCGGTGCCGCCGGCCCGGCAATCGCATCAGCCAGCAGCCGCAGGTAGCTCTCGGCCATCCGGGTGACGGTCGCGCGGTCGAACAGATCGACGCCGTACTCCCAGAGCATGGTGATCCGGCCGTCGGTGTGATCGGCGTCGGGGCCCTGCCTCTGCGCGCGCGGGATCACCACGACGTTCAGATCCAGCTTCGCCGCGCCATTCCCGTGCTCGAAGATCGTCCCGGTCGCTCCGGCAAGGTCTAGGTTCGGGATCGGGGAGTCATCGATGCTGAAGAGGACGTCGGTCAGCGGGTTACGGCCCGGCTCCCGAGCGGGGTTGAGCACCCGGACCAGCTCCGAGAACGGCAACAGCTCGTTCGCCGTCGCGTCCAGCACGACGCTGTGTACCTTTCCGACCAGGTCTTCGAAGCCCAGCGTGGCGTCGACCTCGCACCGCAACAGCACCGTGTTGACGAACATGCCGACCAGGTCCTCGGTCCGGGGCACCTGTCGACTGGCGAACGAAGACCCGACGCAGATGTCCCGCTGTCCGGTGTAGCGGTACAGGTATGCGTAGAAGGCCGCGAGCATGGTGCTGAACAACGTCACCCGGTGAGCGCGGCAGAATGAGCGCAGCGCCGCCGCGAGCCCGGCTGGCAGGTCCACCCGCAGGGTCTGCCCGCGGAAACTCTGGATCCCGGGTCTGGCGCGGTCCGCCGGCAGCTCCAGCCGGGGTGGAAGGTCGCTGAGCTGGTTCTGCCAGTAAGCGAGCTGCGCCCGCATGGGCGGGGTCTCCAGCGCCGAGCGTTGCCAGCGCGCAAAGTCCCGGTATTGGATGGGCAGCTCGGCCGTCGATGGCTCGACGCCTTGGGCGAACGCGTTGTACAGCGACTTGAAGTCGCGCATCAGCAGCGAGAAGGACCACCCGTCGTGCAGCAGGTGGTTCTGCACGACGATGATTTCGTATACCTCGTCCGACAGCCGCACCACGGTCCAGCGAATCAGCGGCAGATGTTCCATGGCGAACGGCCTGCGCATTTCGCCGGATACGATCTCGTCCAGCAGTTTCTGCTGTCCTTCGCGAATGTTACTGATGTCGAGTCGTGCGGCCTGGACCGGTTGTGGCGGATGCACCACCTGCCACGGTCTACCACCGACCTCCGAGTACGTGGTGCGCAGGATCTCGTGCCGTCGATGAATTTCCGTGATCACACGGTCGAGCCGGTCGAGATCGAAGGGGCCGGCAACGCGGATCGTCGTCTGCGCATGGTGGGCAATGGTGTCCGGAGCGAATCGATGAAGGAACCAAATCTGTTCCTGTTGAAATGACAGGGGGATCCCGGTGTCGGTGTCCAGCTCGGAAACCGGAGGCAGGATCGAGAGGGCCGGATCGGGCTGCGCGGACTCCAGCCAGTCGGCGAGTTCGGCGATGGTACGGTGCTGGAACAGCCCTCGGAGCGGAAGGTCGATGCCGAACTCCGACCTGATCCGGGCGATCACGCGGAGCGCGGTCAACGAGTGTCCACCGAGGTCGAACGGGTCGTCCCGAATCCCGACGCGATCGATGCCGACCGCCGCACCCCAGATCTTGACGACCCCCCGTTCCGTAGCGGTCCGGGGCGCGACATACGGTACGCGCTCCCGCCGTTTCCAGTGGTTGGCCTGCGGCAGCGCGGCCAGGTTCACCTCCCCGTCGTCGGTCATCGGCAGCGCGTCGAGGACCACGTACGCCTGTGGTGCCGTTGGCACGGGCAGCCGGTCCCGCAGATGGGCGGTCAGCTCAGCCGCCCGGGGAACCCGTCGTCGATCGCGGGGCACGACATACGCGATGAGGTGGGTCTCGTTCCGGCCGGCCAGCACATGGGCGTGTGCGACCGTCTGGTGCCCGGCGAGTACGCCGGCGACGTCGGCAGGTTCGGCCGGGTACCCGCGGGTCTTGGTCTGGTCGTCAGTCATCGGACCCCGTTGAGCAATTGAATACTGCCACCCATGACGGTTGTCGCGTCTATTCTTGAAATGATGCGACGACCGGTTCCACGATTCATGACGACCCGAGTCCCATGAGCGTCGACTCGCCTCATGTCCTGCACTCCATCTGTGTAAACGTCAGAATCTCGCTGTCGCAACGTGCATTTTCTCCTGGCCTTGCGATATCCGCCGCGCTCTTGTCGGGTGAGGCATAGCGAGAAACCTGCCCTGACGTCAAGGAGTTACTTTTCAGTTGCATGCCAGCTCGCAGGCCAATTCACCCGCAATCCATTCCGGTCCTGATTAGTTCAGATAGGCACGTCTATGTCAAGAGACGGAGGGTATTCCAATCTGAACGATAGGAGACTCGCACGTGAACGGCGCCGGATATGCGCTGGTCACCACCGTACCCTTGACAGGGCCCGGATCGAGTGATCAAATATTGCCCAGCATTCCGACGGCCGCCACAGTGAGGCGAGTTGCGTGATGAGCGGAAACCCGTTCGATGACAAAACGCTGACTTACGTCGTGATGGTGAATGGCGAGAACCAGCACGCGCTGTGGCCGGAGCTTGTCGACATTCCCGACGGATGGTCACCCGTCTGGCGGACCCAACCCGGCGGCGGTTACGGGCTTCGCTATCCCGACATCATCGATGGACCGCCGCGCTCACCGTGCCACGACCACGTGCCCGCCAGAAACCGGTACGACTCCGACCGGTGGCTCCCCTGGTTGACTTACAGGCCTCGGACCTTGCACACCTGCCGACCTTCGTCCACTTCGGACGGATTGCCGGTGACACCCGCTGGTAGGATCGCCGCCACGATGTGCCCTGCAACGGGAGGGCATGCCTGTGGAGCCTTGGCCGGCTGGACAACGGCAGTCGGAGACTGCCAGGGAAGGATTCGTCCGACGATCCCCGGGCCGAGGAGACGGGCCACTTGGCCCCGTGGTGCAGATTACAGAGGGTGAGAACGCAAGGAGCAAGTGGTGGCGGGCGACCTTCCGAACGCTTCGGTAGACGAGACGGACAACGAAGACGGGAGCCGTCGGGGCAGGAAGGCGACGCCGCCGAACCCGGACAGCGGTCCCGTCGCGGCGTTCGCCCGTGAACTCTGGGATCTCAAGCGCCGCGCTGGCGACCCGTCGTACGCCGCGATGCGCACCAGGCTCGGCGCGGCGGTGTCGCGGTCGTCGCTGTCGGCGGCGACCCGTGGGACCGCACTCCCGAGTTGGGAGACGACCTGGGAGTTCGTCCGGGTCCTGGCGGTCGACACCCTTGGTGCCGACGCGGCGGACACCAGACGCGATTGGTGGGCTCGTTGGAAGGCCGCCGGTGCCGCCGAACCAGGAGGTGCCAGCGCACCGCCCCGGGCACCTGCGCCGCCCCGGGCACCTGCACCGCCCGAGGCACCTGCGCCGCCCGAGGCGCCTGCACCGCCCGAGGCGCCTGCACCGCCTCAGCCGCCTACACCGCCCGAGGCGGATCCCGTACCCCAGGGAGCGGGAGCCTTTCCCGGGCCCGTTGTCCGTCTGACCGTGACCCAGCTGACCGCGGCCGTTGTCGCGGCCCTGTTCGCGGTCGTCGCCGTCGGGCTGCTGGTCGGCTGGTCCTTCGCGCCGTCCGGCGAGCCCGCACCGGAGTCCACTGTCGACAACGCCCAGCTCGATGATGCCGCGTTCGAGGGCGACATCACCATCCCGGACGGCACCGTGGTGGCTCCTTCCCAGGTGTTCACGAAGGTGTGGCAGCTTCGCAACACCGGGCAGGTCCGCTGGGAAGGCCGCTATCTGACCCGGATGAACACCACCGACTGTTCGGCGCCCGACATGGTGCCCATTCCAACCACCGAGCCCGGCGAGTCGGTGCGGATCACGGTGCAGGTCACCGCAAGCCCCACGCCCGCCCGCTGCAAAATCTACTGGAAGGCAACCGATGCCTCGCGGCGTCTGCTCCTCCCCGACAAGAATCCGATCTTCTTGGACGTGATCGTGCAGGAGGAAAAGTAGCCGCTACCGGGAGACCACCGCGAACCCGGCCGACGAGGGTTCCCGTCCGGCCGACCAAGCGGTAGGCAGCGAAGCCCCGGTGCCGAGAAGTCCTTGGACGGACTCCTTCGACCAGCGGAGCTTCGCTGCCCTTCATGCCGCCCCCGATCGGGTCACCTCAACCCGCGGACGAAACAGTCCGGCGTCTGGCTGCCGTAGCAATCAGTCGCCGTGGGGATTCTGCATCGAGACGTGGACGTGGTCATAGTGACCGCCGGTCACACCGGATCCGGCGGTGTACGTGCGCCAGCCCTCGGACGCGCGCTCGACGCTCCAGATCATGCCGTCCCAGATCACGTAGCGGACATCCAGCTCGCTGGCGTACTTCTGTAGCCACCGGGCCAGCTTCCAGCCCTGCGCTTCCTGGGCCGCGTTCGGGTAGGAGCCGATCGCGTTCGAGATCGTGCAGTCCAGGGCGTTGCCGGTGTTGTGGTTGCTCGTCGCGGGCTCGTAGCTGCGGTAGTCGCCCACCCAGCAGTGGGTCTCGCCGGTCAGGTCGGCGATCTGGGTGTCGACGAACTGGGTGCGGGCAGTGGCGTTAGGCGCCTGGCTGGCCGCTGACGGGTGCGGGTTGCTCGGCGGAGCCGAGTAGGGACCCGAGTCGTCGCCACCGCCGCCACCACCGCCACCGCCACCGGTTCCGCCGATCCGGTGGGAGGCGTTCTCGTTCTTGATGCCCGCGTTGAGGTTGACCTTGCCGCCCGCCGGGATCGTCTGGCTGGTGCCGGCGTACCCGCTGTTGAAGAACACGGTCACCGACTGGCTGGTGCGGTTCCACGCTGCCGCGGCGTTGTTCTTCACGCACACGCCCTGACCGCTGCCCGCGCTCTTGAACTCGTAACAGGTCGGCTGGCTGTCGCCGTAGTTCGAAACCGACGTCGCGAAATCGGACACCGAGCCCTGGTGGTCGCTGTTGTAGTACAGGCAGAACTCGTCGTCCTGACACACGCCGTCACGATCCGCCGACGGCGAGCCGAACCGGTGGGAGGCGTTCTCGTTCTTGAGGCTTGAGTTGAGGTTGACCTTGCCGCCCGCCCCGATCGTCTGGCTGGTGCCGCCGTACCCGCTGTTGAAGAACACGGTCACCGACCTGTCGGTGCGATTCCACACTGACGCGGCATTGTTCTTCACGCACACCTGCTGACCGGTGCCCGCGCTCCTGAAGTCGTAGCAGGTCGGCTGGCTGTCACCGTAGTCGGAGATCGACGTCGCGAAATCGGACACCGAGCCCTGGTGGTCACTGTTGAAGTACAGGCAGAACTCGCCCGTCTCACAAACCCCGTCACGAGCCGTCGCCGCGTAGGCGGGGACCGTGCCGAAGAACACGCTGATCAACGCGCCGATCAGCGCCACGAAAGCGAACCTCTTTACCACTGCACGCCCTTCTTGATCCCTGCAAAATCCCATGATGGAGGCACCGAACCGCGCCACCCCCGCCTCCTTCCGAATTGTCGGAATCTCCCTGTCAGGGAAGCTCAGTTTCGGCAGGAGGGACGTTAGCGGCGAATTTTGGCCAATGCGACGGCACAATGACCAAACAATGGCTCTGGTCATTTGGCCGAACCCGTACCCCGCCGCCGGGCCACGTCGGTCCGTGCCGGCAGCCGGGCTGGACCTGGTGCATCGGGGGCGGTCGCCGACGGCCTTGTCCTGCTCAGGATGGGTGCGGTGGTCGGTGCCGACGAGAGCGAAGTACCGGACCGAGGCGAACTTGGCCTCGATCCGGTACCGGCCGGGTCACGTCCGCCTGTTCAACCGCCGCTCCGACACCAACCGGTACGGAATGGAATTGGCCAGCACCTACACCTGGATCAAACACCGGATCCATTGTTCGGAGTTGATTGATCCGCAGCTCGCAGGCTGTCGGTCAATCATCGTGGCCACTATCAATGTTGGTAGCGGGGCGTTCACCAAGCCGATCCGCCCCGGGAGAAGGAGTTGAGTTTCCATGTCCAGCAAACTGAAGAAGATCGCCGTCGGTGCGGCTGCGGCGGCCGCGATGGCCACGGGTCTGACCGCGCTCACCCCCGGAGCCGCGCAGGCCGCTGCCTACAACGGCAGCTGCGGCTCCGGCTACGGCGTGATCGACGCCATGAGCCTGGTCGGCCGCGGCACGGTCTACCTGACCTACAGCGGCGGCACCGGAAAGAACTGTGTCGTGACCGTTCGCGACAACCCGGGCAGCCGGCTGCCGATGACCGCCAGCGTCTCGCTGGCCGGTGCTCCGTGGATCACTGACAGCGGCAGCTACACCACGTACGCCGGACCGGTCTACGTGACCGCCCGGGACCGCTGCATCGACTGGGGAGGCAGCATCAACGGGCTCGGCAGCTACCAGTACAACGTGCACTGCGGCTGACCCTTGCTCCACGGGTGGCGACGCGACCGGGTCCGGTCGCGTCGCCACGGCGCCCTCAGTCCGCCCGGGGGTACGCACAGGCGGTACTGGCCAACCGCTCGCTCTCGCCACTGTCCGGCGGGCGCACGACCGGCCGGTTCACCCCGTCCATTCGGGCCACCCGGACATCCAACACATCGGTCGGCCCCTGCCCGCCGAGGCAGGCCACGGCGGCCACCATGACGTCCTCGGTGGGGGCGGGCCGCCGGCGCAGCTGGTCCGCCCGCCGGACCGCCTCGAAGGCGGGCGTGGTGGCATCGGTCAGCGCGACCTGATGCCACCGGTGTTCCGCCGGCAGAGCCGGATCGTCCGCGTACCGGACGGCGAAGCCGACGATCTCAACATGGGTGCCCTGCGCGGAGAGCCGGAGGCCGGCGGGGTGAGCCACCGCGCCGACCGTGATCGAAGCGGGTGCCGGACGGTCGTCCGGGCAGCCGGACGGACGCAGATCGGCCGGTGCATTGCCGTGGATGACGGCGGAGGCGACGACCCCACCGCCGGCGACGAGAAACCACCGTACGTCCGGCGTACCGGCGGTCGCGTCGGTGATGTTCTGTCCCGGGCAGTACCCGGTCAGGCCGAGGACGCATCCGGGCGGGAAGGAGTAGAGGATGTCCGCACCCAGCGCTGGTCCCCGGCGGACATTCGCCCCACTGCCGTACGTCGTACCGGTGAACAGGGCGTCCGCCTGTGCCGGCGGACAACTCGGGCCGACGACGGGTGCCGGTGCGTTGTCCTCCCGGAACCAACCGACATAGACCAGGATCAGGGCCAGCACCAGCACCCCACCGGGCATCGCGACCCAGCGGAACCGACGGCGGGAATGAGCTGCACCGGCCACCGGTAGCGCGACGGGTTGCGCCGGCATCCGCGCCGGATCGGGTCCTGCCGACCGGGCAGGACCGGGCTGTTCCCCCGGCCGAGCCGGGTCGCGTTCCTCGGTCGCCGACGTCACGGCGGACGGCTACTCAGGCGCGGCTTCCTCCCCCGGCTCGCCCACCCGTGCCGAGGAGCGGGTCAACTCGCGGTCCAGTCGATTCCACCGTGCACGCCAGGCCTCGACATCACCCCCGCACGCACCCACGTACGCGAGCACGTCGGGTCACGCTCGACGGCTCCGCCGGACACGGGCCGGTGGGCCGGGTCGAGAAACCTTCACCGTACGGGGCTCGTGCACATCGACATCCTCTGCCAACTCACCTGACGCGCTGAAGTCGTCGACCTCGCGCGGGTGTTCAGCGAACGTCGTCCGCGACGGGCGGCTTCGGCTTGAGCCGAAAGCAGTTGGCAACCTGAGCAGCCGTTGCTGTAACCGCTGACCTTCTTGATCACTCAGTCGGCGTACTCGAATGGGTTCTGCCTGCCACCCGCAGCGCCGCGACCCCATCGAAGCTCGCCCATGGACCCGGTCCGGCGGGTCGCCGAACCCGGCCAACGTCCTCGGGCACAGCACCAGCCGTCCGGACGCTGATCCCTGGCGCTCGGGACGCCGGTCCCTGTTGCTCGGGACGTCGTCCCTGGTTGCCTCACTCCCGTTCGTACCACTGAGGGGGGAAGCGTGCGGCACAGACCGAACGCCCGGCACGGGATGCTCCGAGATACTCGCGTCACGCCCATGGACGCGCTCCTGCCGTCACCACGAGACCCGCAGGATGGCAACGGGGGGGCGTCCGATGACCGGCCGGGAACAGGCCGCGGAGGCGCAACGGGCCAACCAGGCACTGCGACAGACGCAGCTCGCCGCCGAGATCACCGAAGAAGCCGTCAAGGGACTGTCCCGCGCATCCGGGGAGGGACGACGGTGAGCATGAGGCCAGATGAGCGGCAGCCCGGACGGGCCGCGGTCAGCGCTTCGCCGTTCCCGGGCGAGCGCACCGTGCACGGCCTCGTCGAGGAGTGGGCCGACCGTATGCCGGACGCACCGGCGCTGCGCTTCGGGCAGGTGGCGCTGACCTACCGGGAACTGGACGAGCGGGCCAACCGCCTGGCCCACCACCTGCTGGCGTACGGGGTCGGCCCCGAGGCGCGCGTCGGGCTGTGCAGCCGGGACGAGAACTGGATCGTGGGGGCGCTGGCGGCGCTGAAGGCCGGTGCGTGCTTTGTGCCGTTGGACCCGTCCTACCCGGCCGAACGCCTGGAGTCCATGTGCCGCGACGCCGGCGTGGAGGTCGTGCTGCGCGCAGGCGGCCACGGTGCCGAGATGCCGGGCCGGCACGTGGACCTGGACGTGCTGGACCTGGCCGGGCAGCCGGCCACGCGCCCGGCGGTGCGGGTGGGGCCGCAGTCGCTGGCATACGTCATGTACACCTCCGGCTCGACCGGCGGCCCGAAGGGCGTCGCGGTCACGCACCGCAACATCGTGCGGCTGGCGCGCAGCGCCGACTCGATCGACGTGCGGCCGGGCGACACGGTCGTGCAGGCGGCCAACATCTCCTTCGACGCGGCGACGCTGGAGACGTGGGGCGCGCTGCTCAACGGCGCCCGCCTGGTGGGGCTGGGCAAGGACGAGCTGCTGGTCGCCGAGCGGCTGAGCGACGCGCTGACCGCCCACGGCGTCGACGTGCTGTTCCTGCCCACGTCGCTGCTGAGGCAGGTGGCGGCGGAGGATCCGGCGGTGTTCCGTACCGTGCGGAACCTGTCCTTCGGCGGGGAACAGGCCGACGCGCGCACGGTGGCGAGCCTCGCCGCGCACTGCCCGGACACCGAGCTGATCAATTTGTACGGCCCGACCGAGATCACCGTGTACGCCACGGCCCACCGCTGCACCGCGCAGACCGGCGCGGACCGGATCGTGCCGATCGGCCGCCCGGCCGCCAACAGCGCCGTGTACCTGCTCGACGAGCGGTTGCGACCGGTGCCGGAGGGCACGGCGGGCGAGATGTTCCTGGGCGGGGCGGGCGTGGCCCGCGGCTATCTGGGCCGGGCCGCGCTGACGGCGCAGCGGTTCCTGCCGGACCCGTTCTCCGGGGAGCCGGGCGCGCGTCTGTACCGTACCGGTGACCTGGCCCGCCGCCGCGACGATGGCGCCCTGGAGTTCCTGGGCCGCGTCGACCGGCAGGTCAAGGTGCGCGGCCACCGCGTGGAACCCGCCGAGATCGAGGACGCGCTGCGGGCCCTGGCCGGCGTGGTCGAGGTCGCGGTCGTGGCCGACCGGGCCGCGCACGGCGACACCCGCCTGCTGGCCTACGTCGTGCTCGACGGCACCGACACCGCCACCGTGCGCGCGGAGCTGACCGGCCGGTTGCCCGCCTACCTGGTGCCGACGGTGTTCATGGACCTGCCGCGGCTGCCGCTGAACCCCAACGGCAAGGTCGACCCGGCCGCCCTGCCACTGCCCGCGGCCGAACCCGCCGCACCGGCGACGGAGCTGACGGCCGCGCAGCGGACAGTGCTCGACGTCTGGCAGGAGGCGCTCGGCCGAGCCGTCGACGGCGGTGCCGAGGCGAACTTCTTCGAGGCGGGCGGCAACTCCATCGACGCGGCCCGGGTGCGCTCGCGGCTGTCGGCCGCCTACGGGGTCGACGTCGCACTGCAAACGCTGTTCGACCACCCGACGGTCGCCGCGCTGGCGACGGCGCTGGCGAGGCTCGCGGCGACACCGGTCATTGCGGCCGCGGCCGTACCGGTCGCGGTTGGGGCCGGACGTGACGTGGCCGACCTGCTGGCCGAGTTCGAGCGCTGAGGAGGACTCCCGATGACCGCGCCAGATCTGCTCGATCGCCTGCACGTGCTGCCCGCCGACCGCAGGCGGGCGTTCCTGCGCAGCCTGCGCGACGCCGCCGACCAGTACGACCTGCACCCGCTCACCGCGGCGCAGCGTCGTATGTGGCTGCACGACCGGCTGTGGCCGGGCAGCCCGATGTGCCACGAGCACTTCCGGTTCACGCTGGCCGGGGCGCTGGACGTACCGAACCTGGCCGAGGCTTTCGACCGGGTGCTGGCCCGGCACCAGGCGCTGCGTACGGTGTTCGTCGAGATCGACGGCGAGCCGTGGCAGTGGGTGCTTCCGCAGGCCCCGGCGGGCACCCGGCTGCGCGTCGCCGACACCTTCGAGCCGGGCCTGTTCGACCTGGCGGCCGCGCCGCCGGTACGGGCGACGCTGGTGCCCGGCGACCCGGACCGGTGGACGCTGCACCTGGAGCTGCACCACATCGTCTGCGACGGCTGGAGCATGGGCCTGCTGGTCGACGACCTGTCGCAGGCGTACACCGGTGCGCAGCTCGCCGCCGCGCCCCGGCACGTCGAGACCGCCGTCGAGTCCGACGCCGACGAACTGGTCGAGTACTGGCGCGAGCACCTCGACGGCGCTCCGGCGACCGTGGACCTACCCACCGACCTGCCCCGGCCGCTGGTGCTGGACGAGTCCGGCGCGGAACTGACCTTCGCCTGGCCCGTGGCGCTGGCCGAGCAGGTGTCGGCGCTGGCCGCCTCGGTCGCGGGCACGCCGTACATGGTGCTGCTGGCGGCCTGGCAGGCGGTGCTGTCGCGGTACGGCGGCCCGGACTTCGTCGTGGCCACGCCGGTGTCGGGCCGCACCACGCTCGCCGCCGAGCAGGCCATCGGCCTGTTCGTCAACACCGTCGCCGTACGGGCCCACGTACCCGCCGGCGCCACGTTCCGGCAGCTGCTGCACCGGGTCCGTGACACGAGCCTGGCTGCCCTGGCGCACCAGCAGCTGCCGTTCGACACGCTCGTGGACCGGCTGCACGCCGCCCGTGACCCGGGCAGCACCCCGCTGGCGCAGGTGATGTTCACGATGGAGAGCGACTGGGCCGCCCGCCTGCGGCTGCCCGGCGTCGACGTGTCCGGCGTCGAGCTGCCCACCGGCACCGCGATGTTCGACCTGACCCTGACGCTGACCCCGGGCCCGGACGGGATCGCGGGCAGGCTGGAGTACCGCACGACGCTGTTCAGCCCGGACACCGCGTACCGGATCGCCGGGCATGTCCGCAACCTGCTGGCGGCCGCGCTGGCCGACGCCGACCGCCCGATCGCCGACCTGCCACTGCTGGACGAGCGGGAGCGGCAGGCGATCGAGGGCTGGACGGCGACCCGGCCACCGGCACCGTGGCGCCCGGTGCTCGACCGGATCGCCGCGATCGACCCGGACCGGACCGCCGTGGCCTGCGACGGCCGGCAGGTCACCTATGGCCAGCTGCACGACATGGCCGCGAACGTGGCCGCGGCGGTGCACGGGGCCGGTGGCGTCGCCGAAACGCCGGTCGCGGTGTGGACCCGACCCGGCCCGCAGGCGGTCGCGGCGTTCCTCGGCGTGCTGGCCGCCGGGGCGGTATACGTCCCGATCGACCCCGACCTGCCCGCCGAACGCATCCGCTACCTGCTCGCCGACTCCGGCGCCGCGCTGGTGCTCGCCGACGCGGCGACCGCGTCGGCGGTGCCCTCGGGACCGGTGGTGCTGCGGGTCGAGGACCTGCCGGCCGCGCCGCGCCCGCCGGTCACGGTGCGCCCCGACCAGGCCGCGTATCTGATCTACACCTCCGGCTCCACCGGACGGCCCAAGGGCGTGCTGAGCACCCACCGCGGCCTGAGCAACCTCGCCGACGCGATCGACGACCTGCTCGCCATCACACCGGACGACCGGGTGCTCCAGTTCCACGGACCCGGTTTCGACGCGGCCGTGTCGGACCTGCTCACCGCGCTGTGTGCCGGCGCCGAGCTGCACATCGTGGCCCGCCACGACCGGATGCCCGGCCCCGATCTGGCCCGCACCCTGGCGCAGCGGCGGATCACGATGCTCGACGTGCCGCCGGTCGCGCTACCGGCGATGGATCCGGCGCGGGTGCCCGAGCTGCGGGTGCTGACCGTCGGCGGGGAGACCTGCCCGGTGGACGTCGCCGCGGCGTGGCAGCACGGGCGCGAGTTCTACAACACGTACGGCCCGACCGAGACGTCGGTGATGGTCACCGGCGGGCGGTACGAGACCGGCCCGGTCGTCCCGATCGGGCGCCCGATGACCGGCGCGAGCATCCACGTGCTCGACGCCCGGCTGCGGCCGGTGCCGATCGGGGTGGCCGGGGAGCTGTTCATCGGTGGGGCGGCCGTGGGCCGCGGCTACCTGGGCAGGCCGGCGCTGACCGCGGCGGCGTTCATGCCGGACCCGTTCGCGGCCGAGCCCGGCGCGCGGATGTACCGCACCGGCGACCTGGCGCGCTGGCGGGCCGACGGCAGCCTGGACATCCTGGGCCGCCGCGACGGGCAGGTGAAGATCCGGGGCAACCGGGTCGAGCCCGGCGAGGTCGAGGCCCGGTTGCGCGACTGCGCCGGCGTGGCCCGCTGCGCGGTCGTCGTACGCGAGGACCAGCCCGGACACCGGCGGCTCGTCGGCTACGTGGTGGCCGAGCCGCCCGGCGGGCTCAGCACCGACGCGCTGCGCGAAGAGCTGCTGCGCGACCTGCCCGACTTCATGGTCCCGGTCGCGTTCGTCGAGGTCGCCGACCTGCCGACCACCCCGAACGGCAAGCTCGACCAGCGGGCGCTGCCCGCGCCGTCGGCCGCCCGGCCCCAGCTGGGCACGCCCTACCGGGCGCCGCGCGGCACGACCGAGCGGGCGGTCGCCGACGTGTGGCGGGCCGTACTCGGCCTGGACCGGATCGGCGCCGACGACAACTTCTTCGACCTGGGCGGCAACTCGATGCTGCTGGTCCGGGTCCACACCGGGCTGCGCGACGCGCTCGGCGTGCAGATCGCCGCGGTCGACCTGTTCCGGTACCCGACCGTGGCGCGGCTGGCGCGGTTCCTCGACGAGGACACCGCCGACCCGGTCCCGGTACGGCCGAGCGCCGCGGTCGACGGGCGCAGAGCACTGGCGGCCCGTACCCGGCGGGTGCGGGCGGAAATGGGGGAACGATGAACGAGGACAGTGGACTTGATCTCGCGGTCGTCGGGCTGGCCGGGCGGTTCCCCGGCGCGGGCGACGTGGCCGGACTGTGGCGCGACGTGCTGGGCGGCCGTCCGGTGACGACCCGGTTCACGCCCGAGGAACTGGCCGGGTCGGTCCCCGCCGCCGAGTACACGCGCCCGGACTACGTGCCGGTGTTCGGCGTACTGGACGGCGCCGACCGGTTCGACGCCGGGTTCTTCGGCTACTCTCCGCGCGACGCTCGGGTGATCGACCCGCAGCAGCGGCAGTTCCTGGAGTGCGCGTGGGAGGCGCTGGAGTCGGCCGGGCACGTCGCCGACGTCGACGAGCTGTCGGTGGGCGTGTACGCCGCTACCGCGATGAGCGGCTACCTGCTGCACCACCTGCTTCCGGCGGGCGAGGCCGCCGGGTCGGAGTACGAGTTGTCGGTGGCCAACGACAAGGACGCCGTGGCCACCCGCGTCGCGTACCACCTGGGGCTGCGCGGCCCGGCCGTGGCCGTGCAGACGGCGTGCTCGTCGTCGCTGGTCGCCGTGCACCTGGCCGGGCAGGCGCTGCTGGCGGGGGAATGCGACGTCGCGCTGGCCGGGGCGGCCCACCTGCGGCTGCCGCTGGCGGCCGGCTACCGCTACGAGCCCGGCGGGATCATGTCCCGCGACGGGCTGTGCCGGCCGTTCGACGCCACCGCCACCGGCACCGTCGGCGGCAGCGGTGTCGCCGTCGTCGCGTTGCGGCGGCTCGCCGACGCGCTCGCCGACGGCGACACCATCCACGCCGTGATCAAAGGCTCGGCGGTGAACAACGACGGCCGGGCCAAGGTCGGCTACACCGCGCCGAGCGTCGACGGGCAGGCCGACGTCATCCGGACGGCACTGCGGGCCGCCGACGTGGACCCGGCGACCATCGGCTACCTGGAGGCGCACGGTACCGGCACCGCGCTGGGCGACCAGGTCGAGCTCGCCGCGCTACAGGAGGTGTTCGGCACCGGACGGCGCGCGCTCGGGTCGGTCAAGGCCGTCACCGGGCACCTCGACGTCGCGGCCGGTGTCACCGGCCTGATCAAGGCCTGCCTGGCGGTACGCGACGGCGTCGTGCCGCCCAGCCCGTACTTCACCGAGCCCCACCCCGCCCTGGCGGCGGGCGGGACGCTGTTCGTCAACACCGAGCCCGAGCCGTGGCCGGTGGCGGGTGTGCCGCGCCGGGCCGGGGTGAGCTCGTTCGGGATCGGTGGCACCAACGCCCACGTCGTCGTGGAGCAGCCGCCGGCCGTGGACGGCCCGCCCCCGGCGCGCACCGAGCAGGTGCTCGTGCTGTCGGCGCGCACGCCGCAGGCGCTGGACACCGCCCGCGTACGGCTGCGTGGCCACCTGGCCGGGACGGACGCCGACCTGGGCGATGTGGCGTACACGCTGCGCGCCACCCGGCGCCGGTTCGAGCACCGGCTGGCCGTGGCGTGCCGCACCGTCGAGGAGGCCGTTGCCGCGCTGGGCAGTCCGGCCACACTGGACACCGCCGCCGGTGACCTCACCGACGGAACCGTGGCGTTCCTGTTCCCCGGGCAGGGCGCGCAGTACGCCGGCATGGCCGAGCAGCTGTACCGGACCGAGCCGGAGCTGGCCCGGCACCTGGACGAGTGCACCGACATCCTCGTGCCGCTGCTGGGCCTTGACCTGCGGCAGGTGATCTTCCGCGACCGCGACGACGAGCTGCTGCGCCAGACGCGGGTCACCCAGCCCGCGCTGTTCGCGGTGGAGTACGCGCTGGCGCGGTTGTGGATGCACCGCGGCGTACGGCCCGCCGCCGCTGCCGGCCACAGCGTCGGCGAATACGTCGCGGCGTGCCTGGCCGGGGTGTTCACCCTGCCGGACGCGCTGGCGATCGTGGCCGAGCGCGGCAGGCTGATGCAGTCGCTGCCGCCGGGCGCGATGCTGTCGGTGCCGCTGCCGGCCGTCCGGCTGGCCGAGCGGCTACCGCGCGGCGTGGAACTGGCCGCGGCCAACGCGCCGTCGCTGTCGGTCGTGTCCGGCCCCGTCGACGCGGTCGAGGCGTTCGCGGCCGCGTTGCGCGCCGAGGGCGTCACGACCCGGCTACTGCACACCTCGCACGCGTTCCACTCGGCGATGATGGAGCCGGTCCTGGCCGAGTTCGCCGAGCACGTCGCCCGGTTCCCGGCGCGGGCGCCGCAGCTGCCGATCGTGTCGAACGTGACCGGGGACTGGCTGTCCGACCACGACGCCGCCGACCCGAAGTACTGGGCGCGGCAGCTGCGCGAGCCGGTGCGCTTCGACGACTGCGTACGGCGGCTGCTGGCCGGGCCGTACCTGTTGCTGGAGGTCGGCCCCGGTGCGGCGCTGACCACCCTGGCCCGCCAGCACCCCGGCGCGGAGCAGCGCAGCACCCCGTCGCTGCCCGGCCCGAAGGCGCCGGGCGATGACCGCATCGCGATGGCCGCCGCCGAGGGCCGGATGTGGCTGGCCGGGGTCGACGTCGACCTGGGCGACGCGCCGCAGCGGCGCCGCCGGGTGCCGCTGCCGACCTACCCGTTCCAGCGCGACCGGCACTGGGTCGAGGCCGACGGCACCCTCACCACCGAAACGTCCCCGGCCGCCACCGCGCCGCCGGTGCCACGGGGCACCCCACACCAGGTCGTCCACCAGATCTGGGCCGACCTGCTCGGCATCGCCGAGATCGACGCGGACCGGGACTTCTTCAGTCTCGGCGGGCACTCGCTGCTGGGCACGAAGATCGTCGCGCGGATCCGTGAGGCGTTCGACGTGGACCTGCCCATCAGCGCGCTGTTCGAGACGCCCACGATCGCCGGCCTCGCGGCCACCGTCACCGACCTGCTGGCCGCCCGCCGGCAGCAGACCCCGGACGACCTCGCCGACCTGCTCGCCGAGATCGCGGCGATGTCGCCGGAGCAGGTCGCCAACGAACTGAGCCAGACGCAACTGGAGGACCTGTCGTGACCGAGCAGTCGCTTTTCCGGGTGGTCGTCAACCACGAGGAGCAGTACTCGATCTGGCCCGCCGACCGGGACGACGCTCCCGGTTGGCGCGACGCCGGATTCCGGGGCACCCAGCCGGAGTGCCTCGACCACATCGACCGCGTGTGGACCGACCTGCGTCCGCTCAGCGTCCGCTGAACCGGGGGAACCACCGATGACACAGGACATGTCGGCGCAGCTGACCGACCTCACCGCCGAGCAGCGTGAGCTGCTACGGGTACGCCTGGCGGCGCGCCAGACGCGCCCGCAACGGCTGCCGCTGTCGTTCACGCAGGAGCAGCTGTGGTTCCTCGACCGGATGGACCCGGGGACCGCCGTCTACAACGTGCCGTTCGCGCTGGACATCGGCGGCCCGCTGGACACCGGGGCGCTGCGGGCGGCGCTGAATGCCGTCGTGGCCCGGCAGCAGTCGCTGCGGCTGGTGTTCGCCGAGGACGAGCAGGGCCCCTACCAGCGGGTGCTGTCCGAGGTCGACGTCGAGCTGCCGATGGTGGACCTGCGCGGGCTGCCGGGCGAGCAGCAGCTGGCGCGGGCCGAGCAGACCGCGGTGGAGCACGGGCTGGTCTCGTTCGACCTGACCGCCGGGCCGCAGCTCGCCGCGTGCCTGGTGGCGCTGGCCGAGGACCGGCACCGGCTGCTGGTCACCGTGCACCACATCGTGTACGACGCCTGGTCCGGTGACGTGTTCGCCACCGAGCTGGTGGAGTTCTACCGCCAGTTCGCCGAGGGCGTCCCGGCCGAACTGCCGCGGCTGCGTACCGACTTCGCCGGTTACGTCCGGGCGCAGCGGGAGCCCGGCGCGCTGGCCGCGCTGGACGGTCAGTTGGCGTACTGGCGCGACCGGCTGGCCGGTGCGCCGCTGACCAGCACGCCGCGCCCGGACCGGCGGCGTCCGCCGGTGCAGACCCACCGCGGCGGCCGGCACGTGCTGGCGCTGCCGTCCACGCTGTCCTCGGCGATGTCGGCACTGGCCCAGCAGTCCGAGGTGGCGTTCAACGCCGTCGCGCTGGCCGGGTTCACCGCCGCCCTGTCGCAGACCACCGGCCAGGAAGACCTGGTGGTGGGTACGCCCGGCGCCGGTCGGCCGCGTACGGAGCTGGAACCGCTGATCGGCTCGTTCGCGAACATGCTGGTGCTGCGCCTGGACCTGTCCGGGCAGCCGACGGTGCGGGAGGCCGTGCGCCGCACGCACCAGAGCACCGGTGAGGCGTACCGGCACCAGGACACACCCTATGCGCGGGTCGTCGAGGAGGTCGCCCCACCGCGCGACCCCGGGATCAACCCGCTGTTCCAGGTGATGTTCACCGTCACCGACGCCGGTGCGCAGGGTCGCACCGCGGCGGGGGTGCGGTTCACGCCGGTCCCGGTGGACAACCAGCTCACCGACTTCGACCTGTTCGTCACGCTGTCGCGGCGGGCCGGCGGCGACGAGCTGGTCGTGGACTACAACGCCGACCTGTACCTGCCCGGAACCGTGGCCCGGCTAGCCGAGCGGACAGCGGCGGTGCTGTCGGAGATGGTCGGTGCGGCCGACACGCCGCTGCGGCTGCTGCCGTCGATGGCCCGGCCGTCGGTCGTGGTCGGTGCCACCTTCACCGCCGACCTGCTGGCCGACGCGCTGCGGTTCTGGCTGGACTTCGGCCAGGCCCCGACCACGGTGCGGCTGGCCCCGTACGGGCAGCTCGTACAGCACCTGCTCGCCCCCGGTGACGCGGCCGCGACGGTGGGGCTGCTGCGCTGGGAGGACTGGCTGCGCCGGGCCGGCGCCAACGCCGACCCGGCCGTGGTGGCCGACGCGGCGATGCGTGACTTCGAGGCCGCCGTGGCCGGCTACCGACGCCGTACGGCCGCGCCGCTGGTCCTGCTGCGCTGCCCCGCCTCCCCGGAGGCGGCCGAGCGGTCCGGGCTGTTCGCGCGGCTGGACGACCGGCTGGCCGCGCTCGCGCACACCGTGCCGGGCGTGACGGTCGACTGGGCCGAGGAGCACCCGTACGACGTGCGGCACGACGCGGTCACCGACAACCTCGGGCACATCCCGTACCCGCCGGTGTACTTCGCCGCGCTGGCCGCGATCGCGGTGCGCCGGCTGCCGGCGCCCGAGGCCGAGCCGGAGCGGGCCGCGTACGCCGCCGAGCAGTTGGCCGACCCCGCCGAGGTCGCCGACCGGGTCGCGCCGCGGGCGACCGTGGTCGCGGCCGAGCAGCTCGTCGAGCCGGAGACGGCGACGGAGCAGCGGCTGGCCGCCATCTGGCGCGAGGTCCTGCGGGTGGAGCGGGTCGGCGCGAACTGCGACTTCTTCGCCCTGGGCGGGCACTCGCTGCTGGCCACGCAGCTGCTGTCCCGGCTGCGCCGCGAGTTCGGCCGCGAGGTGTCGCTGTACGCCCTGTTCACCAACCCGACCCTGGCCGCGCTGGCCGGGGTGATCGACGCCGCCGAGGGGCAGGCGGCCGAGGTGCTGCGGCCCGCGCCGGCGGACGCGGTGCCGGTGGCGTCGTCGATCCAGCAGCGGCTCTGGGCGACCAGCCAGCTCGACAGTGCGGACGCCCGGCACAACACGATGTTCGCCGCCACGCTGCGCGGCGAGCTGGACGTCGAGGCGCTGCGCCGGGCCGTCGCCGAGATCGTCCGCCGCCACGAGGTGCTGCGGACCACCTTCACCGAGCACCGGGGGCTGCCCCGGCCGGTGGTACACGCCGAGCTGACCGCCTGGTGCGAACCGGTCGACATCTCGCGGGCCGCCGACCGGCAGCGGGCCGTCGACGAGTACGTGGAGGCGCACGCCGGCTTCGCGTACTCGCTGGCCGACGGGCCGCTGGTGCGGGTCCAGGTGCTGCGCGCCGGCCCGGACGAGCACCAGCTGCTGATCGGGATGCACCACATCATCTGCGATACCACGTCCTGGGGCATCTTCCTCGACGAGCTGGCGGCGCTGTACGACGCCTACACCGCGGGCCTGCCCTCGCCGCTGCCGGAGGTGGCGGTGCAGTTCGGCGACTTCGCCTACGACCAGCAACAGTGGCTGTCCAGCCCGCAGGTCGACACGCACGTGGCGTACTGGCGCGACCGGCTGCGCGACGCGGCCTCGCCGGTGGAACTGCCCGGTGACTCGCCGTCGGGTGTGGCCGGCGACGCGGCGGGCCGGGCCGGTCGGGTGTTCCCGGCCGAGGTCGGTGTCGCGGTCCGGGAGCTGGCCAGGGCCGAGGGGGTGACCCCGTACAGCGTGCTGCTGACCGTGTTCGCGGTGCTGCTCCAGGAGGAGTCCGGCCAATCCGACCTGGTGGTCGGCATGCCGACCAGCGGCCGGGACCGCGCCGAGCTGAGCAACGTCATCGGCTGCTTCGCCGATCTGCTGCCGCTGCGCCTGGACCTGTCGGGCGGGCTGACGTTCCGGCGGCTGGTGCGCCGCCTACACGCGACGGTCAAGGACGCCCAGGCACACCAGCGCCTGCCCTTCCCGAAGATCATGGAGGCGCTGCGGCTGCCCCGCGACTCCTCGCGGCACTCCCTGCGGTGCGTGCTGAACTACGCCGACGCCGCCGAGGAGCCGCCGACCCTGTCGGGCCTGGCCGTCGAGCCGCTGCCGGTCGGGGCCGCCGGTGCCGACTTCGACGTGCTGTTCACCCTGGACTGGCTCGGTGAGCTGCTGGAGGCCGATTTCACGTACTCGACCGAGCTGTTCAGCGCGCAGCGCGCCGAAGCGGTCGTCGCCCGGTTCGGGCAGCTGCTGGCCGAGCTGGTGGCCGCACCGGACGCGGTGCTCGCGGTCGCCGAGGCAGCCGCCGACCGGGACCTCGACGTCGTCGGGCTGGCGTCGTCGTTCCCGATGCGGACGGTGGAGCCGACGCTGCGGTTCTGGTCGCAGGTGCTGGACGAGCCGGGCCTGTCGGTACGTGGCGCGCCGGCCGGGCAGGTGCGCCGGCCGCTGCTGGATGCCGACGGCCCGTTCCGGGACACGGCCCTGGACGTGGTGCTACTGCGCTGGGAGGACCTGCTGCCGGGCCCGGTCGCGCTGCCCGCGGCGGTGGTGGCCTGGGAGCGGGCGCTGTCCGACCTGGCCGTGGCGGTCGCCGCCCACCAGTCACGGACGGACACCGAGCTGGTCATCGGCGTGTGCCCCGCCTCGGCGGACTACGTCGGCCAGCGGTGGGCCGGGGTGCTGGGCGGGCTGAGCGATCGACTGGCGTCGTTCGCCGCGACCCAACCCGCCGTACGGGTGATCGCGATGGACACGTGGGCGCGCCGCTACGACGTCACCGACCCGTACCCGGGTCACGACGGCGCGGCGTACACCGAGCTGTTCGAGACCGTGCTGGCCACGGCCGTGGCGCGGCTGGCGCGCCGCCGCCACCACCCGCAGGTGACGGCCGTGGCCGCCGACCCCGGCGCGTTCGGCCCCGAACTGGTCGCCGTGCTGCGCGAGCAGCTCGGCCACAGCCGCGAGGTCGTGCTGAGCGCGCCACCGGCCCTGCCGGAGCTCGCGGCACTGGTCACCGTCGGCGCGGTACGCGTGGGCAGCCCGCCGCCGGGCGCGGTCACCCTCGACCCGGCGAGACGCGCGGCGCACCTGTGGCAGCTGGACGCACCGGCCACGCACCCGGCCGAACCCGCGCCCCTGGCCGCCGACCTGCTCGCCGAACTCGCCGAGGACCTGTCCACGGCGGACAGTGTCGCCGAGGCGGTGCGGACCGGGCGCAGGCGTTCGGCACGCGGGCCGGTCGCCGCCCCGCGCACCGACCGGGAACGGGCGCTCGCCGCGATCTGGGCCGAGGTCCTGCACACCGCCGACGTCGGCATCCACGACGACTTCTACGAGCTGGGCGGCGACTCGCTGCTGGCCATCACGGTCGCGTTCCACGCCGCCGAGGCGGGCATCGCGCTGTCGGCGCGGCAGCTGACCGAGCGGCGCACCATCGCCGAGCTGGACCTCGACCGCGACACCGGCGCGCCCGCGCAGGTGTGCACGGACCTGGTCGCGGGGCAGGTGCCGCTGGCCCCGGCGCAGCTGTGGTGGTTCGAGGAGGTCGCCACCACGATGGACAACCCGTCGTGGTTCAACCACCCGTACTACCTCGACGTGCTCCGGCCGATCACGGTCGGCGACCTGGGCGAGGCGGTGCGGCTGCTGGCCGAGCACCATGCGTCGCTGCGGCTGCGGTTCGTCCGTGGCGAGGACGGCACCCTGCGCCAGCACCACGCCGAAGGCCCCGACGCGGTGCCCTTCGTCAGCCACGACCTGTCCGGCCTGACCGTGGCCGAGCAGGATGAGGCGATGGCGGAGCTGGCCGCCACCGCCCAGCGCACCCTGGACACGGCCGCCGGGCCGATGTGCCGGGTGCTGCACTTCGCACCCGGCCCGGACCGCCCGGACCGGGTGCTGATCATCGCCCATCACCTGGTGGTCGACGCGATCTCCCGCGACCTGCTGCTGGGTGACCTGCGCACGCTGTGTACGCAGCTCGGCCGCGGCCAGCAGCCGAGCCTGCCGGCCCGGACCAGCGCCTACAGCGCCTGGGCGCAGCGGCTGTCCACCCACGACCTGACCGCCCAGCTGCCCTACTGGCTGGGACAGACCGCGGCGGAGACCACGATGGTGCCGCCGGACCACCCGGACGGGGTCACCACCCTGGCCGCCGGGGCGATGCTCAGCACCACGCTGACCACCGCGCAGACCGACGGCCTGCACGACGTGGTGCGGCGGCTGCGCGTTGGCGTCCGTGACCTGATCATGTGGGGCGTCACCGAGGCCGTCGCGGCCCGCGTCGGCGGCCGGGAGTGCCTGCTGGCCACCACCGGCCACGGGCGCGAGGACCTGTTCGCCGACATCGACCTCAGCCGCACCACCGGCTGGTTCCAGGTCATGTACCCGGTGCTGCTGCGGCTGCCCGACGGCGGCGACGCCGCGTCCCGCGCGGCGCACGTGGCCGCGCAGCTGGCCGAGGTTCCCGACAACGGCATCGGCTACGGCGTGCTGCGCTACGCGACCACCGACGCCGCGGTCCGGGCGCAGCTGGGCAAGCTCGTGCAGCCCCGCATCGCGCTGAACTACATGGGCAACTTCGGCTTCGACGAGGTGTCGCAGGCCGATGACCTGTTCGACGTGTGCGACGCCCCGTACGGCGACACCGACGACGGGGTCGGCCGGTGGCCCTACGACCTGGACATCGGCGGCGTGATCGTCGGCGGCCGGCTCCGGCTCGACGTCGGCTACAGCACCACCGTCTACACCGCCGAGACCGCGCAGGCGTTCCTCGACGAACTCTGCGCACGGCTGACCGGTCTCATCGGCCCGGCCACGGCCTCCCTCTAGGAAGGAACCTCACCATCATGCGACGCCCCTCCGGATTCGCAGCTTTCTCAGTGCTGTGGGCCGGACAGTTCCTGTCCGTGCTCGGCACCCGGATGACCAACTTCGCGGTCAGCGTCTGGGTGTGGGACCAGACCGGCAGCACCACCCAGTTCACCCTCACCCTGTTCTTCGCGTTCGCCGCGACGGTGGTCTTCAGCCCCGTCGCCGGCGCGATCATCGACCGCTGGAACCGCCGCACCACCCTCATGCTCGCCGAGATCGGCACCGCGCTGGCCACGGTGGTGCTGCTCACGCTGTTCCTCACCGACACGGCCACCCTGTGGCAGCTGTACGTGCTCAACTTCGTCACCGGCGCGTTCGTCGCGTTCCAGGTGCCGGTGTTCCAGGCCACGATCACGCTGATGATGGAGCGCGGCAACTACCCGCGCGCCAACGCCATGATGTTCGCGGTCCGTACCACCCCGGAGCTGTTCGCGCCGCTGCTGGCCGCGCTGCTGCTGGCCACCACCAGCATCGAGCTGGTCCTTGCCGTGGACAGCCTGTCCTACCTGTTCGCGATCGCATCGATGCTGCTGATCGCGCTGCCATCGACCCCGCCACGACCGAAGGACACCGCCCCGTCGACGTTCTGGCAGGACTGCCGGCTCGGCTTCACCTACATCGCGCGCAGCCGCCCGCTGCTCAACCTTGAGATCTTCCTGATCGTCATCAACATCCTCGCCGCCGTGGGCTGGCTGCTGCTGCGCCCGATGGTGCTGGAACGCACCGGCGACGACGCCGACGCGCTGGCACTGGTGCTGGCCACCGGTGCGATCGGCGGCATCGGCGGCACGATCCTGGTCGCGCTGCTCAAGACCCCCCGCGACAAGATGCGCTACGTGCTGTGGGGCACGGTGGCCTTCAGCGTCATCGGCCGGATCGTGTACGGCGTGTCCGACGTACTCCTGGTCCTGGGCTTCGCGCTGATCGTCGTGCACATGTGCATCCCCGTCATCGACGGCTACGCCACCTCGGTCTGGCAGGAGAAGGTCGAGCCGCACCTACAGGGCCGCGTCTTCGCCGCCCGGCAGTTCGTGGAGGAGCTGTCCGTGCCGATCGCGACCCTCATCGCCGGACCGCTGCTGGAGTTCGTCATCGTCCCGTGGATGGCACAGGGCCAGCCGGGCGCAAGCCTGTTCGGCGGCCTGGTCGGCACCGGGCCCGCGGGCGGCATCGGCCTGGTGTACGTCGCGATCGGCGTGCTCGGCACCCTGCTGGCCGTGGTGTCGTTCCTCACGCCCAGCCTGCGGCGCATCGAGACGATCCTGCCCGACGTCGCACCCGAGCCCATCCCCGACGAGCCGGACCCGGCCCCGGACATCCCGGCCACCGTCGGCGCCAAGCAGCCCGTCGAAGCGACGGTGGCCCGATGACCGCCGTCGTCGAACCCGCCCGGCTGCGCGACCTCGTCGCCGACGTCCTGGAGCTGTCACCCGGGACCGTCACCGACGAGGACAGCCCCGCCACCCGGTCCGAGTGGACCAGCCTGCGCCACCTCCAGCTGATCGTGACGCTGGAGGAGGTCTACCAGGTGTCGTTCGCCTACGAGGAGGTCCGCGACGTGCCGTCGGTCGGATTCCTGCGTGATGTCCTGCGCCGCAAGGGGGCCGCCGCATGATCACCCTCACCCCGTACCAGCAGCGTTCGGCGTGGAAGCAGGCCGTCCGCGCCGGCACTGCGGCCGTACTGCGGATCAGCCTGCTCGCCAGCTACACCGTCGACCAGTTGGTGCCGTACCTCGGCCTGCCGCTGCACCAGGCCGGGCTGCCCGCCCGGTTCCACGTCGGACCGTTCGACCAGATCGTCCGGCAGTGCCTCGACGACGACGGCGAGACCGCGGCTGCCGCACCGGACGTGCTGGTCACCGCACCGCGCTTCGAGGAGCTCGGCCCGGCCGGGCCCCGCTGGGCCCGGGACCTGACCGACATCGCCGACACCGCCCTCGCGGCCGCCGGCCGCTGGCAGGCGACCCTGGTGTTCGTCCTGCCCGCGCTGCCCGACGAACGCGATCTCGGCGTCGGCGACGCCGCCTCGCTCGCCGGGACCGCGGTCCTGGCCACCCGGGCCCGGGAGGCCGCCCGCGCCCTGCTGGCCGGGCAGCCCGGCGTGCTGCTCGCCGACGCCGAGGACGCGATCCGCGACGTCGGCGCCGCCCGTGCCCACCACCCGGCGATGTTTCAACTCGCGAAGGTGCCCTACACCGAGGAGCTGTTCGCCCGCCTCGGCGGGCACCTCGCCCGGCTGCTGGCCAGCCGGTACGGGGCGGGCGTGCGGGCGGTCGTGCTCGACGGCGACAGCCTGTCGGATGCTCCGGCCGCCGCCCTGCGCGGACCGCTGCGCGCGCTGCACCGCTCCGGCACCAGGATCGGACTGTGCGCCACCGACCCCGCCGTCTGGACCGGGCTGGCCACACACTGGCCCGAACTGGTCGTGCACGCCGGAGCGACCGCGATCAACCCCGGCCCGGCCGCCACGCGGCTGGCCGAGGTCGCCACGGCCCTCGACGTCCCGGCCGGATCGGCGGTCCTGGTGACCACCGACCCCGACCTCCTGCCCGGACGGGCGGTCCTGCTCGGACCGCAGCCGGAGACCTGGCCGGCGACCCTGGCCGCCGCGGGACTGTTTGACCGGCCCCCACCCCTGACCACCGGCCCGCCCCCGACGGCAACTGCACCCGCCGAGGCCGCCCCGGCACCGCAGGTGTCGCTGGACGACTTCGTGGCCAGCCTCGACGTCGTCGTCGACGTCCACCCGGCAGCCGGCCGGCTGGACAAGGTCACCGAGGTCGTGGCCCGCGCCAAGGACTTCACCCTCGGCAACGACCAGGACGCCGCCGCCATCGCCGCCTACGACGGCGATGTGCTCGCGGTCTCGGTCCGCGACCGGTTCGGTGACTACGGCCTCAGCGGCGCGGTCGGGCTGCGCCGGGTCGACGGCGTATGCACCGTCGACCTGTTCTCGCTGTCCTGCCCGGTGCTGGGGCGGCAGGTCGAGGACGCGGTACTGGCCGAGATCGTGGCTCGCGCCGACGGCGCCGACGTGGTGTTCCGCTACCGCGAGACCGAGCACAACGGCGCCGCGCTGACGTTCCTGCGCGCCCTGCCGGAGACCACCTCCGGGCAGGCCGGCAAGCTGCACGCGCTCACCTGGTCCGAGGCCGCGCCGGCCCGCGCCCCGCAGCGCGCCGGCGTGCCGTTCGGCATCGTCGCGATCGGCCAGGCCCTGCCCGAACCGTCGCAGGTCGCCGAACTCGCCCCGACGTACACCGAGGAGCTGGACCGGATCCGCGGCTGGGGGTACCGCACGTTCCACCGCGCGCCCGACGGCGTGGGCCTGACCGACCTGGCCGCCGACGCCGGGCGCCAGGCGCTGGCCGAGGCGGGCGTCGCCGCCGAGGACGTCGACCTGGTCGTGTTGGCCATCGCCGACCTGGCCGAATACCTGTACTGGGACCCGGCCGCGGCCACCCAGGCCCGGCTGGGTGCGCACCGGGCCGAGGCGGTGCTGGTCAACCAGGCCTGCGGCGGCGGCGTCGCGGCGTTCGACCTGGTCGCCGGCAGGTTCGCCCTGCACCCCGGCTACCGGACCGCACTGCTGATCGGCGCCAACCGCGTCGCCGAACCGTACTGGAACCGGATGGCGATGAACACCAGCATCTACTCCGACGGCGCCGCCGCCGCGGTGCTGCGCCGGGACCACGGCGGCTACCGGTGGCTGGTCACCGAAACCATCACCGACGGCACCTACGCCGACTTCATGCGCATGGACGTCGGCGGTGCCGCCGCACCGTTCCTGGCCGGACAGCCCGACCAGCCGCACGTACGAAACCCGCAGGACCGCCTCGACGCGTTCTTCAACGGCGACGTACGCGCCATGTACCGGTTTGTGTCGATGATCCGCGCCCGCAGCCGCGAGGTCGTCGACCGCGCCTGCGCCACGGCCGGCATCACCCGCCAGGACATCAGCCGGGTCATCCACTTCAACGACAACGGCCGGCAGCTCGCCGACCTCGCCAAGGACCTCGACATCGCGCTGCACCACACCAACGTCGAGGCGGCCCTGGACCACGGCCACATCGGCTGCGCCGACCAGCTCGTCACCCTGCGCCGCCTCCAGGCGGCCGGCGAGCTCAACCCCGGCGACGTGGTGGCACTGACCAGCACCAGCAGCGGCATGCACTGGATCTGCACGCTGCTCCAGGTGTGAGAGAGAAGGAGAAGACATGCTCACCGAAACCGACGTCCTGGCCCGCGTCCGCGCCCTGCACGACCCCGCCGCACCCGGCGACCCGGACCTGCTCACCGACCTCGCGGCCCTGAACGCGCCCAAAGCACTGCGCGAAGCCGGCCGCGGCCTGGCCGCCCTCGTACCGGCCCGGTTCACCCACGACGGGCAGACCCTGCGACCCCTGCGGATAGCGGTGGCCGCCACGTTCACCGCCGAGAACGTCGCACCGATCCTGCGCACCGAACTGCTGCGCGCCGGTATCGCGCCGGAGCTGCACGTGTGCGGATTCGACCAGATGCTCGTCGAGCTCAGCGACCCCGAGTCGGACCTGGCCGCGTTCGCCCCCGACATCACCCTGTGCCTGCTGCACGATGAGGCGCTGCTGCCCCGCGACTGGGACCCCACGGACCTCGCCACCCTCACCGACGCGGCCACCCACCGCCTCGACCTGATCGAGCACGCCGTCGCGGGCTTCACCCAGCGCTCCACCGGCACGCTCGTGCTGCACACCGTGCCCCTGGCCCGCAATCAGCAGCGCCGCGTCATCAGCTTCGGCGGCCGGGCCGAACTCGGCCGGATCTGGCGCGGCGTCAACCAGCGGCTACTGGACCTGCCGGCCCGCCACCCCTCGGTCCACGTCCTGGACTTCGAGGCGCTGCTCACCGACCACCCCGGACCGGTACGCGACGACCGCCTGTACCGCTTCGCCAGCATGGCCTGGACCATCGGCGCCGAAGCCGCCTATGCCCACGAAGCCGCCGCGTTCTGCCGGGTCACCGCAGGCCTGTCCGCCAAACTCGTCATCGTCGACCTGGACAACACCCTCTGGGACGGCGTCCTGGGCGACGACGGCCCCGAAGGCATCCAGGTCGGCGGCGCCTACCCCGGCAACTGCTACACCGACCTCCAGCAGGGCCTGCTCGCCCTGCGCCGCCAGGGCGTCCTGCTGGCCGTGTGCAGCAAGAACGAGCAGGCCAACGTCGACGCCGTCCTGGCCACCCACCCCGAACTGACCCTGCGCCCCGACGACTTCGTGGCGACCGTCGCCAACTGGGGACGCAAGGACCACAACATCCGCCAGATCGTGCAGACCCTCAACATCGGCCTGGACAGCGTCGTGTTCGTCGACGACAGCCCGTTCGAATGCGAACTGGTCAGCCGGGAGATCCCCGAGGTCCGCGTCGTCAGGCTCAGCGGCGACCCCGCCGGACACGCCGCCGCGGTGCTGGAACCGCAGTTCTTCGGCGCACTCGCCACGACGGCCACCGACCGCGAGCGCACCGGCATGTACCGCGCCCGCGCCGAACGGGAGCAGTTCGCCGCGTCGTTCGTCTCCACCGGGGACTACCTGTCCGGGCTGGGACTCACTGTCACGGTCACCCCCGCCGACGCGTACACCCTGCCCCGGATCGTCCAGCTCGCCGCGCGCACCAACCAGTTCAACCTCAACCCCCGCGCCCACGGCGAGAGCCGCACCAGGGAGATGGCCGGCTCGCCCGACCACCTCGTCCTCGGGGTCGAGGTGTCCGACCGGTTCGGCCGCGAAGGCCTGGTCGGCGCGGCCTGGGTCGCCAAGGGCCCCGACCACTGGCTCATCGAGAACTTCGTGCTCAGCTGCCGGGTGTTCTCCCGCGGCGTCGAGCAGGCCGTGCTCGCCCACCTCGCCGCACTCGCCCGAGGCTCGTCCGCCGGCACGCTGGCCGCCGGTTACCGGCGCGGGGACCGCAACAAGGCCGCCGCCTCCCTGGTCGACCCGTTCACCGTGGGCGGCGACACAGACGGCGTCACCCGGTACGCCCTCGATCTCACCACGGCGGACGTGGCCGTACCCGAATGGATCAATCTGGAGTGGAAGGAATCTGCCCATGTCTGATGTCACCGGCACCGTCGTCGGGCTCGTCGAGCGGGTCACCGAGTCGCCCGACATCTCCCCGGCGTCGAGTTTCCACAGCCTCGCCGACTGGACGAGCCTGGCCGCGCTGCGCCTGCTCACCGAAATCGAGGACGAGTTCGGGGTGCAGCTCGACCTGCGCACCTACCTCGCCGTGAACGACGTCGGGCAGCTGTCCGACCTGGTGAGCACCGCGCTGGGGGACCGATGATCCTGCGTATCGACCATGTCGGCATGGTGGCGGCGAATCTGAAGGCGGCCGCCGCCGGGCTGCGCATGCTGACCATGAGCCCCGACGAGCACGACATCGTCGCCACCTACGACGTGGAGTGCCAGTTCTGGCGCCGAGAGGGCGATCCGACCGCGATCGAGATCGTCACCCCGGCCGGACCGTCCAGCCAGGTCAGCGGGCATCTGCGCCGCAGTGGGCCCGGCCTGCACCATGTGGCGTTCGAGGTCGACGACATCGTCGCTGAGCTGGCCGTCCTGCGCGCCCGGGGTGCCGTACTGGTCGACGACGAGCCGCGGCCGGGTGGGCAGCCGGGGTTGCGGATCGCATTCGTGCACCTCGGGCCCGCGACCGGGCTGCTGGTCGAGCTCGTCCAGTACGCCGAGCCTCGGGTTCGGCCGGTGGCCGAGGTGCCCCGGCAGCGCGAAGCCGTCGGCGGATGAGCTCGGACGTGCGGTGAACGCCGGGCACCGGCCGTATCGGTGCCCGGCGTTCACCCAGCCTGCACGCCTTCTGTCGGCTCGATGACTTTGGGGAACCCGTTGATCGTGCGTGACATCGTCTCCCCGCGATGGCTGCCGTTCGGTGGCACCGGGCGCGGGGTGTCAGTGTTCTGCCTGCCGCATGCGGGGGGCACCGCCCGCTCCTACCGGAGCTGGGCCGACTCCACGGCCAATGCGGACGTGAACTTCGTTCCGGTGGAGCTTCCCGGCCACGGCAGCCGGATCGCCGAAGCGCCGGTCGCCGAGCTCGACGCGCTGACCGAGCAGCTGGTCGAGGTGGTGGACGCGTACGCCGCCGAGACCGGACGTCCGTACGCGCTGTTCGGACACAGCATGGGTGGCCTGTTGGCGTACCACCTGGCGGGCCGTCTCGCGGCGTCCGCCCGGCCCGGGCCGGTCTGCCTCGTCGTCTCCGGCTGCCGGCCGCCGCAGCAGCAGCCCGCTATCGATCTGCTCGGTCTCGACGACGACACGCTCGTGGCAACACTGGTGCGCGTCGGCGGCCTGACGGCGGAGATGGCGGCGGAGACCGAGCTGATGGCGGTGATTCTTCCCGCGCTGCGAGCTGACCTGGCTCTGTTCGCCGGCTACCGGCCGCCCGGGTCCCGGCTTTCGGCTCCGATCATCGCGCTGGCGGGGACCCAGGATCCGCTGGCAGAACCGCAGGATCAGCGGGGCTGGCGGTCGCACACCAGCCGGGGCCTGCTCCGGCGCGTGTTCCGCGGTGGTCACTTTTTTTACACGACACTCCGGACGAGGTGATGCGGGAGATCGCCCAGAGCATCGGACAGCTGTGCCAACGCAGGCCCGTTTACCGAAGTGGCACGAGCGATCTGACCGGTGCCCGCTGACACGGCTCGGCGTACCCGCCAATGCGACAGAGCCGCCGGTGGAGCATCCGCACCACCGGGCCGGTGGACCGGTCGCTGCTGACCGCACGGCCCAGTCCCCTACCGGTGACCGCTGCCGCCGATGCGGTCCTGGCACACATCCGTTCCGCTTTTCCCGCCGACTGCCTGATCGGACGGGACTGCGACCGGCCGCTCGTACTCCCGCCCGTGCTCGCCGGAGATGCCGCCTACCTCGCGTGGGTCCGCAATTCGGGCGGCACTCGACAATTGAGCGCCAGGCACGTGATGCGACGGGGGCATACGTGTCTGGCGCTCAATTGACATGGTCGGAGTACAACCCGCCGGGTTACGAGACCCAGAGCTCGTAGTGGCCCGGTCCGCTCCATCTGGATGGAATGATCGTCGTGCAGTAGTAGTTGCTCCACAATTGGTTGGCCTGGCCGGTGTAGCCGACCCCGGCGCACTGGTCGGCCCAGCCGTACACGCCCTGCTTGACATAGCCGGGCGCGTTGGCTTGCGCGGGTGAAGCAAGACCGATCGCTGCCATGACGGCGGCTGCTGTCAATGCCAGTCCGTTGATAACAGGCTTCATGTAAGAAAGTTAACTGATACGACCGGCCGGGAGCAACGGTAACTTTGCGTCAGTGGCGCCCCTCCGGGCGGTCGCGCCGGTCTACGTCGCCGAACGGCAGGGCGGAGCAGCCGCACCCCAGTAGTCCCGGTATTCGACCTTCGGAACGCGGACGGCCCACGGCCGGCGGGGGTGGTAAAGGTGGCGACTTGGGGCGTGTTACTCGGATTCGCGACATACGCCGAGGTGGTTCCGCAAATATTGGCGTGGGCCGACGTACCGAGGTTCCACCCGGGGACCAGACGCCGAGGTTTCATGCCGCGAGGGCGGGGGGGGTTGAAGGAAACGGGTACGCGCTTCGTGGAGTGTGCGGTGGCCCAGTGTCGAGTGTCGGCGACGATTCTCGGCGGGCGAGTTCACGGTGTGCAGGTCGATCGTCGTGGCCAGGTGGAGCCAGCCCTCGGCGGTGGGTAGGTAGGTCATGTCACCCACGAGACGGTGTCCGGGTGCATCGGCGGCGAAGTCCCGCCTGATCAGGTCCGGCGCCGGCGCGTCCGTCTGGTCCTGCTTGGTCAGGCGGCGGCGCCGCCGGGGGGATTCCGACGATGCCGCGTTCCCGCATGATCCGCTCGACCCGTTTACGGTTGACCCGGCGGCCACGGCGGCGCAGCTCAACGACCATTCGCGGGGACCGTAGGCGCCCCGGTGTCCGCCCGTTGTCTGCGGATACTCCCCGACCCGAGTTGCGATCCTTGCCCGTTCCGGGAACCGGCGCAGCTACCTGGTCGCGCTGCCGCACGCCGCCACTTCCGGCGACGTGTACTGCGTGTCCCGAGATGTTGCGGCCACCCAATATGAGGTCCTCTCTCAGGACCGGACAATCTGAATCCAGAAAGTGGCCCGGAAAAGAACCGCGCTGGCTCGTGCGATCTGACCGCGGACCCAAGCGGGCTCGGCATGTCCTTCGAATCCGTGACGCAACAGCACCCATCGAGCCGTCCGGCCAGGGCGACAAGCCTTCGTCCCCGACCGAAAGGTGGCACTTGCGGTCCCCTCCCCCGGCCACCGTCTGGTCCAATTCGTCTCAGTGGACAGCGAACGAAGTGATGCCGAACAGAACACCGTGACGGCACCCGGTCCGGACGTCGACCCGACGATCGCATCGAGCGCCGCACAGTACGTCGCACTCCTGCGCCGGGTCCGTGACCAATCGGGCCTCACCTACCGCGCGATCGCACGACGAGCACAGGCCAACGGCGAAATCCTGCCGGCCAGCACCCTCGCCACCATGTTCGGACGAACGACGCTACCCCGCGCCTGTTCCGAGCAATCCGGCACAGACGTAAACCCATGCCGACTACCCAGAGGTGAATCATGGTTGACGCATTGCCGCAGCGTCAACGGAAGCACCCACTCTCGGGCCTCGATCTAGTCCGGTGAATTCAGCCTCGCAGAATGAGTGGAAGCGCGCTACAAGGCTAGCCAAGATGCATTTCCCGAGAGGAGACTGATGGTGCTCGACCCAATTGTCGCGCTCAATTCGGCGCTTCCGGCGCGCCCACCGGCCGACGGTCCGGCGCGGAGGGCGGGCGTGGTGCAGGCACTTGAGATCCCTGCCGAGGGACTCAGGAATGTCCGCTTCGGCTGGTCGATGGTGACCGAGGCCACCCTGTCGTTGTGGGCGGCCGCCGGAGACGACCAGGCGCCTTGGGTCCGACGGTGGTGGAGCGATGTACGCGGACGGCTACCGCCGGGCAGACCGCGCCTGTTGCGCGAGATCATCGGGACGGGCGGATACCCGCCGGACTTCCTCCTACCGGTGGTGGCCGGCGGCTCCACCTCCCTCGATGAGGAACTGCACGCGCTGGTGACCACATCGACGGGGTCGATCCGAGATGACCTGACCTGCGCCATCGCTGATGCCAAGCGAACGGGGCGCACCGGGCCGGCGCTGCCGCTGGCCACACGCCTGCTGGACGCGCGCGGCGAGGGCGCCTACCTGGCCGCCTTGGCCGATGAGCTGAGAACCTACTGGGCGGCGGCTTTGGCCCCGTACTGGGACGGGCTGCGGGCCGACCTGGAGTTGGAATTCGACCATCGGGCGCGAACACTCGCCGCCGATGGGGTCCAGACGGTCATCGCCGACATGAGCCGACACCTGGCCTGGAGCGGCGACACGCTACTCGTCGACATGCCGCCCCGCGCCCGACTAACCGCCAACGCGGGGCTGTGGTGTGTCGGTTCGGCGTTCATGGGCGATCGGATTCTCCTGACCAGCCGTCCCGACGACACCGTAGCCATCTACTTCGCTGTCGGGGCGGCGGGCGCCACGTCGGGGAGGCAACCGATCAGACTAATTTCGCGGGACCTCACCGAACTTCTCGGCGCGACCCGTGCCGCGTTGTTGGCCACCCTGGACATCGTGCACACCACCGCCGACCTCGCCCGGCGCCACAACCTTTCGGCCGCTACCGTCTCTCATCATCTGGGCATCCTGCACAAGGCGGGCCTGCTCCATCGCCGGCGTGACGGCAAGCGCGTGCTGTATCGGCGCAGCCCTCTGGGTAACGCCCTCACCCGCCGAAAGATATCTCAATGAGTTTTGAGCGGGGTGTCAGGCTGATTGGAGATGGGGCGTCGTTGCCGGCGGGCCGGGCCTCCTCGGGTGAGTCGGCGGATCAGCCGATTGATCGCGCTCACCGGATCAGGGCCTCGGACACCGCCGGGTGACGTTTGTAGTCACGGGCCAGGCGCCGGTACGAGACGAGCCACACCAGGGTCGGCTCGGCCACCCGCCGCCTCGGATGGACCACGAAGCCTTCCTGTCCACCCGACTTCCGAACAATCGCAAATGAGCGCGGAGAACGTCCCGGCACCCACCGACCAGATGGCCAGCGAAGCCCCGGTCGGCGAACACGAACCGGATCGGAGTGCCGGCGCAAACCGCCACTAGGGCGTCCTTTCCGCCGTCTCGGTCGGTCCTGCCATGTCGCCACGAGGACCCACACGCAGACCAGCAGGCCGAGGGTGACGGTCACGACTGACCGCTTCCGACCGTTGGCCCTCGTCAAGGGTCGTAGCTGCGAGTGTCCCGGCCGACCGCGTCGGCCCCCTTCACCGACAGGTACACGACGACTACGTCCCGGCGCGAATGCCTCGGCACCCGCCCGGGTTCCTTTGTCGGCGGCGACAAGGGCTCGACGATCTCTCACTGCGCATCGGTCAGGTTCCGGTCGTACGTCCGTAGCCGCTCTACCGAGGAACTCTCTGACGGAGATCCACTCACCCGACGGACACACTGTGTGACGCCCTGCCAAACACTCACTCGGGCCGTTGAAAATACGCGGACCAGTTGACCTCGTCGTTTCGACTCCAGTCAAATCGACGAGCAGCCGCTCCTCGACAGGACGCAAGCATTCGTGTTGAGATCTTTACATAGGCTCACACTGGTGAATCTATTAACTCATCCGAGGAGGTGAAAAGTATGATCACAACGTCCATTGTTGACAGGCTGGCCAGCAACAGCCTTCAGCAGCACATGTTCGAGTCCCAGTCGACTGTGGCTCAGGAATGCATACCGAATGGCGGCAGGTGTCTCTTCACGTATACCTGCTGCGACGGCTACTACTGCCGCCTCTACGTCGGTTGGTCGGCGGACGGCCACTGCCGTCCAGGCTGAGGCACTTCCGTCTCGGTCGTCGGCGCGTGCCCTTGTTGGGCTTCAGCGGCGGCTACGCAATTTCGTGCCGGGTCGGGCCGCTCACTGCGCGGCCCGCCCGGTGCGATCGATGCGGGCAACCCACGCTGCGACGCCAGAACTGACATGAATGCAAGAAAGGGGGGTTGTGTGATGGTGCGCACGGCGGCCATGGAAGCGCGTGAGTTTCTGGAGTCTGTACGGGGTGATGGGGGGACGTATCGGATCGAATCGTGGCCGCAGATGATACCGGTTCGCCGGGCGCAGCGAGTCGACGACGTCGTGGCATCGTTGCGGGTGGAGCAGCGCAACAGTGTCGGGTTTCTGGACCCGGTAGAGGATGCGCTGTATGTGACGGTGGGGCTGCGGGGTTTGGGTTTCCCAGCTTCGTTCCACCTGGGCAGGGAGACCGTGCCGGCGTTGCCACCGGCAGGTTTCTACGCGTGGGTGGAGTGTGACGGCGAAGTGGTGAGCACCTCCCTGCCCGTCAAGGAGACATATCTCGAGGTACATCGAGCATGAACAAGGTAGAGATAACCAAGCATGGGGTCCGGGCGACCGGTCCGGGGTCGACGTTTTCCGGCCTGCGAGTCGCTCAATCGAGGGATTCGTTCGATCTGGCGCTGGAGCTGCCGTCGACGCGATCGGTCTACTACCGGATCGACCCCTCAGGGTTGGAGTGGGGCGAGGACCTGGCCGCTTTCGCAGGTAGCGCAGGGATTCCCGGCCCAGAGGCGTGGGATCTGCTCGCCATGGTGCACGGAACCGTGCCGGCGCCGGATGATGCGCTGGGTGTGCCCGGGGTCCAACGGCTGACGGTCGGATCGGTGGTGCGGGTGGACGCCGGCGGGGTCCGGGTAGGGCGACACGCGCCACAATTGCCCCGCCCCGGGGGAAGCCTGGTCGACGCGGTCGGTGCGGCGCTACCGGATGGTCAGTTCGGGATCGCCTACAGCGGTGGACTCTCTTCGGCGTTTCTGGCGGTGGCGGCACGGCGGGCGGGCAAGCGGCCGGTGCTGGTACACGCGGATCTGGGCGCGGCCTTCACACACCTGCCGGTGCCTGGGATTCCTGGCCTGGAACTGCGACGGGTGCCCGTGGATGTTTCAGAGCTGCTCGACCATCATCCGATCGCCACCGAGCTACCACGACCGCCGACGCCGGAGGTGGAGGCGCGTCGCCGCCTCGTCGCGAAGTTGTCCGCGGCGGTGGACCTGCCGCTGGCAACCGGGGCGCTGCTGGAGGACCTGGTCTCGATCCGCCTACCCGAAGCCGACATCAGCGATGGAAATCTGCTCGAATGCGAGCCGTTCCACGTGGCCGGAATCCTGCCGACACTGGCCGAGGCGCGCAGGCTCCTCGAAGAACAGACCGTGCATGCGCGCATGGCTGCTGCGGAAGGCCCATCGACGGAGCAGCAGCCCGGTTCTCAGCCACAACGGCCGGTGGAAAAGTACTTCGTGCCTGGTCTGACTGCAACAGGCCGAGAGGAGTACGACATCGCGCGACAGCTGCGCCTCCCACTTTGGCAGGAGCACATCACGTCCCTGCCACCGGCGCTGGGCAAGGCCGACGCCGCTCTGGCCGAGCGTGGGAAAGCCGGCGCACTGCTGCCGGCTCTTGCCCCGCAGGTCCTCGCCGCCGTGGTTGCCCTCTCAGCCGACGACATCGGCCGGATCGAGCGGGGGGTGTTCCGGAACAACCGGCCGCTGTGGCAGGCGATCGACGCGCACGGCGTGACCGGCGTACGACGAGCGGCACCGGGCTACTGGCTGCGCCTAGCCGCGGCCGAACACCTCAATGCACAGCGGGACAAGCTGGCGGCGGATGTCGCCGAGTCGCCCCTGGCGAAGGCCGGCCTGATTGACGCCACAGAGGTCGCCAAGGCACTGCGTGACCCTCGGCTGATGACCGAGAACGCCCTGGCCCTGCTCCGGCTGGTGTGGACCGATCACTGGATGGGACGTCAATCATGAACACGGTGAAGCTTGCCCCCCAGGTGACCCTGACCCTCCTGCCGTACGGCGGCGCGGTTCTGGTGAATGGCGTGAGTCTGGCAATCGCCGAGTGCGATGAGCCACAGCGACTGGCGATCAACGAACTGCTGGCCGGCGGTGCACCGGAAGGGCAGTTGGCCCAGCTCCTGATTGCGGCCGGATGGGTGGTGCGCGGCGATGCTGGCTGATCTGCTGGTGGCGGTCCTGGCCGGTCCTCTCGTGGCTTCCGGTGTGGCGAAGCTGGCGGCGCCAACCGAGAAACTGTCCTGGCCGATTCGCCGCGGGCCGCTGGTGGCGCCGCACGGCCCGCGGCTGATCGGCGCCGCCGAGCTGATCGGCGCGGTGCTCCTCATTGTGGTGCCCGGGCGCCTTGCCGCGCTCTGCGGTCTGGTGGCGTACCTGGCGCTGACCATCGTGGCCCACGCACTCCGTGGCCAGAGGTGTGCCTGCTTCGGGCTGGCACGGCTGGCCTCGGTAGGTCACACCCATGTCCTCGGGAACGCCGCCGGCGCGTTGCTGGCAGCCGTCGCACTGCTGCTGGGCCCCGGCTCCCAAACGGCGTCGCGCGTCGTGTTCGCGGCAGCGGCAACCGCCCTGATCACCTGTGTGCTCCTCGTGTTGGACCACGGCGCCCGCACGCTCGACGCAGCGAAGGAAGAACAGATCGTGGAATCCATGCACGCGGTGTACGGCGTACGGCTCTACACCTCGGAGTCGTGTCCATCCTGCCGGGCACTGAAGAAGCTAGTGGCGGGGATGGAGCCGGCTCGCCGCGACGCGGTCGCCGAAACTGTGCTCGGACCCCATGATGCGCCACCGGCATCGATGGCGGAGATGGGGGTGCCTTGCGCGCAGGGCCTCGACGCCGCAGGACGACCCGTCGGCGAACCGGTCTCCGGAATCGGCTCGGTCAAGGGTCTGATCAACTCGATCGTCGTCACCGCACATGCTTGACAGCTGGCGGGAAAGCTCAATGACCGGGCCGTGGGCGCGGCTGACCGCCCCGACCGAGCCCTCGATCTCGCAGGCGAACCCTGCCGCCGTGTGCTGGCGCGACCTGTGGGTGGACCCGGACCTGGCCGGGCTCGTCACGGACCGGGCACGGCTGACCCGCATCGAGATCCACCCAGATGGCACGTCACCCGGATGGACGTTACCGATCACCGACGTGCTGCCCACACCACTCACGTGGCACCCCGACCGGCCCCTCGTCGCCGGGCTGGTGGTCCGGGACCGACACGCCCATCCGTGGGTGGCCGACTACGCCGCCCAGACTGTCACACTGTTCGACCAAGTGCGGGCAGCGACCTCGCACGCACGGCCTCCCCATGTCTGGGTGGGTGACCGCCTCGTCGTGCTCCTGGCGTCGCCGGCAACGCCCGCCCCGGTCGCACAAGGGAACCCGGTCGCACAAGGGAACCCGGTCGCGCTGGAGGCGACGGGTCCGGGATATGTGAAATTCCAGCCCACCCTGCCCGAACTCGCCGCTGTCGTCGCCGCCCGGCCCGCGGCGCTGGACCTGCTTACCGGCCAGACACTCGGACTGACCGACCCGCTGGTGGTCCGGCGTCTGGCCGCCCTGGACGGGGAACTCTATCTGGAGTACGCCGAGGACGATCCCGTCTCCGAGGAGGGCCTGTCCTGGTCCGGCCTCGCCGTGCCGGTGGACGGATCCGGCCCGCCCCGACGGGCCACCGAAACTCCCCACGACCTGCCCCACGATGCGCTGCCAGAAGAGGCGGCACCAAACCCCCAACCCACCCCGCCGATGCCGATGCCGATGCCGATCAGCATCGATACCGGGCATCACCAGGCCAGGCTCGCTCAGTACGGGGAAGAGCCGGCAGCAGTGTTGTGGCTACGCGATGCCCGCCCCGCAGGCAGGGTGACGGCGCCACCCCTGCTGGATACTGGATACGCGGTCGCGAACCTGGACCTGCCGTTGCACTGGCCGCCCGACGCCACGGTGGAATCCCTGCACCAGCAGATAGTCGAAACGGTCCACGCCGCGCTGGCCACCATTGACGGTCCGGTGCTGGTGGGCGGGCACAGCTTCAGCGCCACCCTCGCCCTTTACGCCCTCGCCCACATACCTGAGCTGCGTGGAGCGATCGCGCACAGCGGCTGCTACAACCGCACTCTCACTCCGACCGGTTGGCAACACGAAAAACGTCACCTGTGGCAGGCCCCGGACATCTACCGCGCCTTCAGCGCCCTGGAGTTCGCCCACCGGCTCGATCGGCCTGTGCTGTTGGCCCACGGCACCAAGGACAGCAACCCCGCCACCGCCCCCGGACAATCCGTCGAGCTCTACAAGGCCATCGTCGCCAACGGCGGCACCGCCCGTCTGCTCCTCCTTCCCGGCGCGGGCCACGCGTTCCATTACGCCGAACACCTCGCGTTCCTACGCGCCGAGCACCACAGCTGGATCACACGGTGGACCCGGTGACGCCCAGACTCACGCTCCGCGACATGTGCCGGGCGGCGACACGGGCCGTACGCATGTCCTGGGCGGCGGACCGGCGGGGTGTCCTCACCGTGGTCGGGCTTCAGCTGACCACCGCAGTCGGCCTGGCCGGTGCGTTGCTGCTGTTGCGGGGCATGGTCGACGACGTGATGCCCCTGGCCGGCAGGGGAGGTGCCGAAGCGGACCCCTCAACGCTAGCCTCCGGGCTGGTGGCGCTGATCGCCCTCGGCGCGGCGGGTGGCATCCTGCAAACGCTCAGTAAGATGCGACAGCAGATACTCACCGATCGGGTAGACCGGCACGTCATCTCACTGGTGTTACGCACCGCCGCTCATACCGAGCTGTGGGAATTCGAAGACCCCGACTTCCATGACAGGTTGCAGCGCGCCGTACACGCCGCGCGACACAAGCCGGCCATGGTGATCATAATGCTGGTCACGATGATGCAGGCGGCGCTGACCGTGCTGGCCGTGGCGGGCGTCTTCATTACCATCGCCTGGTGGCTGCTCCCACTGGCGACTCTCACCGCGTTGCCGCTGTTCAAGGCCGCCAAGGACGAACGCGACGCCATATACACAATGCACCACTCCCTAGCCGAGAACCACCGCCGCCGCCAATACTTCGAGCAGTTACTCACCGGCAGAGACGAGGCCAAGGAAATCCGCGCTTTGGACCTCGGCGCCACCCTCCACACCCGCTGGGACAACGAATACGCTCAGGAACTGACCGGCATGGTCCGCCTGATCCGCACCCATGCGGGACGCGAAATCCTCGCCAGACTCGTATCCAGTGCTCTGATCGTCGGCGTCATCACCACCGTCTGGGCCCTGGTGGACGCCGGCGCGGTGTCCCTGGCCGGCGCCTCCACCGGCCTGGTCGGACTCTGGTTGCTGTCGACTCGGATGGCGATGGCCAGTCACATGCTCAACGACATGGGCCAGTCCCTGTACTTCCTCAAGGACCTGCACGACTTCGCGGCCCCGGCCACCGCGCCACCACCTAGGCCCGCTGAACCCGTGCGCCCGTTCCGGACGCTGCGTGCGCGCGATCTGACCTTCGCCTACCCCGGCACCGATCAACGCACCCTCCACGGCATCGACATCTCACTGCATGAAGGCGAAATCATCGCCCTCGTCGGGGTCAACGGCTCCGGAAAAACCACCCTCGCGAAGATCCTCGCCGGCCTGTACGCGCCCACCGGCGGAAGCCTGGACCACGACGGTCGCCCGGCCACCGACCTGCATCAACTGCGCCATGGCTGCGCCGTGGTGTTCCAGGACTTCGTCCGCTACAAGGTGACCGCTTACGACAACATCGCGTTCGGACGCGTCGAGGACCAACCCCACGACAGCCGCACCAGATGCGCCGCCGAATCCGCCGGTGTCGCGGCCCTCGTGGAGGGCCTTCCCGACGGCTACGACACCGTCCTCGGGCGCGAGTTCACCAACGGCACGGACCTCTCGGGTGGCCAGTGGCAGAAACTCGCCATCGCCCGCGCCTTCTACCGCGATTCCCCCTTTATCATCCTCGACGAGCCCACCGCCGCCCTGGATCCTCAGGCCGAAGCAGACCTCTTCGCCCGCATCCGCCAGCTCTTCGCCGGCCGCACGGTCCTGCTCATCTCGCACCGATTCTCCAGCGTCCGCAGCGCCGACCGCATCTACGTCCTGGACGCCGGCCGCATCATCGAACACGGCACCCACACCCAACTCATGCGCGCCCAGGGCCGCTACGCCGACCTCTTCCTCACTCAGGCAGCGGGGTACCTCGACGCGACGCCGGCCTGAGCTCGGGTGAGAGACAGCTGGTCGGCGCGACTGCTCGCCGATCACCTGAGCGGGACGGGGATGCCGGTCAGCTTGGCCGAGGTGGCCCGGATCGGGCGGGCGTGGGACCTGCAACCGCATCGGGTCGAGACGGTCAAGTTCTCCACTGATCCACAGTTGGAGGCGAAGGTTGTAATGTGGTCGGCCTGTACCTCGACCCGCCCGCGAACGCCGTCGTGGTCTGCGTCGATGAGAAGTCACAGATCCAGGCCCTGGACCGGACCGCGCCACTACCACCGATGCGGATCGACCAGGCCGAACGGCGCCAGCTTCAGCCCTTGAACCGAATTTCCCGTACGCCGATGGTGGGCGCCCGGGCGATAAAGCGCGGGCCGCCGCGCGGACTTTCCGCAATACTGGCCCGTGTGGACGAGGTTCAGGTCGTGGTTGCTCACTCCGAGCGGGTGACGCTCCGCATCGGCGACGTCTTCCTCAAGGTGGACGCCGACCCGGCGCGCCTGGACGCCGAGGCCGAGGCGATGGCCGCGGCGCCGATCCCGACGGCCCCGATCCTGTGGCGCAAACCGTCGGTGATAGCGCTCGGCGCCCTCCCCGGCGAGGCCCTCGGCCGCCTCGGCGAGCCGTCGCTCGCCTCGCCCGCGGCCTGGGCCGCCGCGGGTGCCGCCGCCCGCACCCTGCACGACGCGCCGCTACCCGCACGCCCCGGCCGCAGCGCCGACTCGCTGGTCTGGGCGGAGCTGGAATCCGAGTGCGAACTGCTCGTCGCGAACGGCGTCCTCCCCGCCGGCCTGGTCGCCCGCAATCGTGAGGTCGCCGAGACCGCCTTCCGCCCGTTCAACCCGGTGTTCGCCCACGGCGACCTCCAGATCACCCACGTCTTCACCGACGGCGATCGGGTCACCGGCGTGCTCGACTGGTCCGAGGCCGGCCATGGCGACCCGATGTTCGACCTCGCCACGCTGACGCTGGGCCACGAGGACCGCCTCGCCGACGTCCTCGCCGGCTACGGCCCCGCCGCCGACCCGGCCGCCATCCGCGCCTGGTGGTCCCTCCGCAGCCTCCTCAACGTCCGCTGGCTCGCCGGACACGGCTTCGACCCGTTCGCCCCGGGCTGCGAGGTCGACGTCCTCAAATCTCGCATGTGACGGATCGATCCCGGTGATGCCGGGCCGTGAATCGTCGACGCCCCGCGCCTGGCACGCCGGCACCGCCGGAGTGGTCGTGTATTGAGTGGAGGATGAAGGTGGCTGCTTCCGCAGCGGCGGAGACAATCCGACGGTCCGGCCAGTCGGCTGACGACTCTGCCGTGGCCATCACCGCCGCTGCCATCGCCTGTACGTCCGAGCTGCTGCCGAAGGCAGTGCTGGTCACCCCGCTCGTGGGCAATCCGCAGGGCATTTGCGGTGGCCGCCCGTCGGCGCACCGGCTGCGATCGGTGACCTCGGTGGCGGCAGGCGGGACGCGCGAGCCCGGCGCACGCTGCCGCCACCTGATCCGGTCACCCGGCGGTCCTACCCCGGCAGCCAGGCCCGGAAGTACCAGCCGTTGTACTCGCTGTTGGGCAGGGTGCGGTATTCACAGTTGCTGCTCACCTCACCCCAGTAGCTGGCATCGATACGGTAGAGCTCGCACTCGTCGTAGGTGACGAAATAGCCGTTCCAATCGAATTGCACGGCGGCGGCCGGGGCCGGCTGGACGGTGAAGCCGACGGCTGCCGCGGCGGCGGCGACAACCGCGAGGCGGGTGAGCCGGCGGCGGAGCGGCTGGGGCATGGCGAGTCCTTCCGGAGTGGTGACGAACCTGCCCGACCATCATAAATCCACGATCACCGATTGATGATCCACCATCCGGACAGCCCGGACCCGCGAATATCGGCGGATTTCACCGTCACTGCCAGCCTGTCGCGCAGCCCTAGCACTCCAGCAGGAGGTCCGTTCGGACCTGTGGTGACGTGTGGTTTTGTCCGTGGACAGCAAGCGGCCGCCGTCGAGTCTCAGTGGTTGCATAGACCTCAGGAGATGCGGCGGTGGCTGCCGCTCACGGCCGGAACCCCGGCGCCGGCACAGCACCGCCCGGGCGTCGAATTTGAGCCTGGGATCGCTGTCCACCTCTCACCCAGCCGTCCGGGGTTCACGGCAGGAAACGCATCTCCGGGTAGCGAGCCGACGGACCGGCCAGCAGGCGGCCATCGCGGTGGCGCAGGTGCTTGTCGAAGAACGCCCGCACGTACGGCCGCTGGACGGCGATTGATCGCTCACCGTCGATGCTACCGATCAACGGCTCGCTGTCCTCGGCCGGAGTTCCGAGCTGCGGTAGCAGGACCTGGAAGTCGGTGAACGACAGATGCCCGGCGTTCTCCAGCTGGATCCAGTACCGCGGGCCGCGCAGCCGGGACCACATTTGGTCCCAGGTCTCGTCGGTGTTCCCCGGGTCCTCGGTGTCGGCGCTCATCATCAGGAACGGCCGGTCCAGGCCGGCGGTGAGCACCCGGCCGAAGAAGGTGCCGTCAAGGTTGAGCCCGGCCCGCACCCGCCGGTCCACCAGCATCGTCTCGGCCGATCCGGCACCGCCGAGCGACGAGCCGAACATCCCGACCCGGGACAGGTCGAGCGCCTGCGCGAGTCCTCGCGGCAACGCCCGGCCCGAAGCATCGGGGTTGCGCCCGCGACTGATCGCGGTCAGCTTGTCGAGCACGAAGCGGGTGTCGGCCACCCGGACGTCGAGCACCCTGCCCAGCAACGCCGCCTCGTCGTCGGGGTCGGCCGGCGGCGGGATCGCGTGGGTCGCGATCCGCCCGTCCGGGAACTCGACGAACTGCGCGTCGTGCGTGTGGTCGATCGTCACGACGACGAAGCCGTGGCTGGCCAGATCCTCGACGAGCGCGGTGCTCCCGGTGCGCTCCCCGCCGAGGCCCGGCGAGAACATCACGACCGGTCGGCGGCCCGGGGCGGCCGGCGCGCTTGTGTGCCCGTGCGTGACCGGCAGCACGAAGCCGCTCCCCGGCGGGTTGATGCGGGCCGCCACGCCCGGCGACACCCAACCCGCCCGCGGATGGCCGTACACATTGCGCGCCGGATACCAGATCTGCACGATCAGCTCGCGGGCCTTCTCGTCCGGCACCCACGGATCGGGCCGGGACCGGTCGACCAGGTGCAGCGAGACGGTGCCGATCCGCTCCGGCCCGGTCGGCTGCGGCAACGTCAGCCGGATGTCGGCCCCGGCGGCCGTCCGGGAAGGCAGGACGGCCGGCGGCTCGGCCGCGGCGGGCGAGCCGGCCAGCAGGGTGGCGGCGGAGGCGAAAACCGCGACGAGTGTCTTCATCGGATCGAATCTCCGGGGTTGAGGAAGATCGGTACAGCGGTCAGCGGTACAGATGATCTTGTGCGCTCATGACCGTGAGGCTTGGCGCGAGCTGGCGGCGACGGCGGCTGCGGCGGTGCAGGAGGCGGCGACGGCTGCCAGGACAGTGCCTACAACCGGCGACGCTCGCCGACGTGCCGGACAGCCTGGTCCAGGCCTGCTTCGCCGGGGACACCTCAGCGTGCGGCGGCCTCGCGGATGACGGCGACGGCCGCGGGGGCGTCCGGCACCGTGATGGTCACCGTACGGCCGGAGTGCAGCGTCAGGCGCAGGGTCGGCCCGGAGCGGACCGTGCAGCACGTCCGGCGCGGGGTCCACCAGAAGCCGTACACGACGGACCACGCCGGCAGGTTGATGACCTCGGCGTGGGCGATCTGCGCGAGCCGGTAGGTGCAGCGGGGCAGACCGAGCACACCGAACCGGACCGTCACGCCGTGTGGGCCCGCAGCGGTCCGGACGCTGGAGGATGTCAGCATTTCGAGCAGCACGCCGACGCCGATGACCAGCAGCAGGATCACGAGATCGCCGCGGTCGCCCGCCGACATGTTGCTCACGGCCAGCAGCGGCACGACCAGGGCGATGCTCAGCACCACCATGGGCCAGTTCGTGGCCCGTCCGGTGTAGACCGAGTGCCGGCCGGGGCCGGCAAATGCGGATGTTGTCATCGGAATCTGTCCTCTCCTAAATCACCTCAGTCGTGCCAGGACGCTCGGTGAGCCGTCCTATGGTCACGTCAGTCGCTCGATGAGACGGATCAGGTCGCTCTGACCGAGGCCGTACCGGCGTGCCTCGGCCACCAGGGCCTGGGCGGCGTCGAGCACGGGCGACGGCTCGGGCACCGCGGACGCCACCCGCGCACCGCGGCCCCGGCGGAATTCGAGCAGGCCCTCGTCCCGGAGCTGCCGGTAGGCGGCCAGCACGGTGTTGCGGTCGACCGCCAGCGCTTCGGCCAACTCGGCCGCCGGAGGCAGTTGCTCGCCGACGACCAGATCGCCCGCGGCCACGCCCTGGCGGACGCAGCGGGCGACCTGGTGCGCGAGCAGCTCCCGCGACGTGTGATCGATTACCCACCTCATAGTGCTAGTATTATCAGCACTATTCGAGGTCGAAGTCAACACCGGGTCGGGCCGGTTCCGGCCACGACGCTCCTCAGGCCATCCGCCGCCCACCTGAGCCGGCGGCAACCAGCTCGCACCACGCTCGTCGGGGGTGAGGGCCAACGGCCCGAGCCGGACCACGGACAAAACCACACGCCACCACAGGTCCGACCGGACCACGGACAAAACCACACGCCACCACAGGTCCGAACGGATCTCCTGCTGGACTACTAGGCAGGCCGGCGCATAGATAAATGAGTCCGAGTCGGGCGAGGTTGGGGCTGGTCTTCGATACCCTTCTGACTGGACGTTGTTTCACCTTCATGCCAGTAGCAGCCGATTCACGTCTTGACCTCGGCACCACACGATGCCCGATCCAACCCGGAAAGAACGCATCCCGGCCGGCCGGCGGCTCACCGAGGTGCGTCAACCAGTCCGCCATGCCCACATGGTCTGGAACGGACTCCGAACGGTGGCCAGACGTACGTCCGGCGACTCTCGTGCGTGACGCGCGGTCGCCAGCCTGACATCTTGTCGACCCTGCCGGCCGGAACGCTCGGCGCCGTTGTCGTCGACGTGCCTGAGGTTCGGCGTCGACCTGCACGGATCGAAGCCCCGCCAGACGAGCCGCTGCGCTGCGAAGCCGGCTGATCAGCGGGGAATATCATCCCCACATGATCGAAGAATTGATCAGAAGGGTTGCCGCCGAGGACGACGACGCGGTCGACGAACTGTCCGCGATCGCGGACACCGAGCCGCAGCGGCTGACCCCGTACCAGGGTCTTCTGCTCGACCTTGATCTGTTGTGGCCGCCGAAGTTGTACCGCGCGGCGGACGCCGACGTGATCCGCCGGGTCATCGAACAGGTCGACGGCGGACGGACGCCGGATCGGCTCAACCATCTGCTTCTCGTCCTGGCCCACACCGGTCACCCGCTCGCCGAGCGCGCCATGCGTCGCTGGGCAGAGCGGCCGCCGACGGGCGCTGACGAGTTGCACGTCGGGCCGCTGGGCTATGCACCCGAGGGCGGTTGGACGGTGGGCTCGGACGGTAATCGACGGGACCTGTGCGGCGACATCGCGTACCGCTGGCTCATGCGCGAGACGTCGCGCATCGACGACGCTCCCGACTGTCCGTGGTGCGCGTCGCCTCTGTGGACCGCCACCGACATCGACACTTCCGAATCAGCCGTCGCCGCCGCGCTGGCACACACCGGCTGGTCCGGCCGGTTGATGATCGAGACCTGCCACTTCTGCGCGTGCTACACGACGCTGTACAGCCGGGTCACACCGGACGGTACCGCCACCTGGTGGACCGGCAACATCCGACCGAGCTACCTACCGGATGCTGCCGAGCCGGAGAAACCGCCAGCGCTGCTGCCTGTCCTGGGACCGGCCCGGCCGAGCCCGTACCAGGCGAGCGCCTGGGAGCGGGGTGGCTCGACGCTGGGTGGCCGGCCCGATTGGATCCAGGATGCCGATCACGTCGGCTGCCCCGGCTGCGGACAACCGATGGACTACGTGGGTCTGATCGGTGGCGTCGACCTGGACGAGTTCGGCGAGGGCGCCTACTACCTGCACCTGCACCAGCCGTGCGGGTTGGCCGCGGTGAACTACCAGCAGAGCTGACCGCCGGCAGCATCACCGCGTGCCACCGCGGCGGGCAATCGTGATGCCTCCGGCGTCGCAGATCATGGTCCGCGACGACTCCCGGGCAGGCAACGGCCGCACCCGGGTGGCAGCAGCCGCTCGGTTGGGACTCCGGCGTGCTCGCCCCCGTCCGAGGATCTGTCTCGCGCGCCCCGGCGGTCCGGGACGGTTTACCCGTGATCCGGTCCGATCGCCTCGCCCGCGCGCGGTCTGACCGACGAAACCCATGATCCGTGCGTGGACCTAACGGGGCGATCACCGTTAGGTCCAGTGATAAGAGCAGGGCCGGGGCCTCGCCCGGGCGGACCAGTACGCCGGCGTGACTGACGTCGAGCGGCCCTACGTCGAACCGGTTGTCGGGGGTACCGCAGACTCTCGCCGTACGGTGGCGCGCTGTCCTTTCCGCGCGTTTTGCCGTCCGGCCTTGCCCGGCAAGGGCGCCTCGCGTCCCGCACCGGTCACCGGCGTAGCACCGCGTTGGTGGTGTTGGTGCCGGTGACGGTGCGAGTCGGCGCACCCTGCCTGCCTGCGGGACCGGGCCGACGTGCGGCGGGAGTGCTTCCAGACCGCCAAGACCGAGGTCGGCCTGGAGCCCTAGAGGTCGGGGAAGGTCAGCGCGGGCGCGGTGGGGTCGGCTCCCTGGCCGGAGGGGAGGTCGGGGCAGAGGCGCCGGTAGGGCTCTGGCCCGACGTAGTAGGTCCATTCGCCGCCGGTCAGGTTCCGTCCCGCTCGGCGGCAGAGCTCGGCGGGCCAGGTGTCGGGGGTGGGTGTGAGGCGAGCGGTGTGGTCCCAGGAGGTGGTGGCCAGTGTCTTGCCATCGGGGCTGAAGGCCACGGCCGTGACCCACCCGACGTGACCGGTGAGGCCGACGATTGTCTGGCCACGGTCGCGGTCCCACAGGTGGGTGGTGCCGTCCCGGCTGCTGGTGGCGATCGTCTGCCCGTCCGGGCTGTACGCGACCGCGGTCACCTCCCCGGTGTGTTTGATCAGGACGGACGCCACTCGGCGGTCGGTGATGTCCCATAGCAGTGCGGTTCCGTTGGCGGGGGCGATGGCGAGGGTCCGGCCGTCCGGGCTGAAGGCCAGCCCGTTCAGGTGGCCGGTCTCGGGGGCCAGGGTGACGATGGTGCTACCGGCGTCGGGGTCCCAGAGACGGACCGTGCCGTCGGTCGAGGCGGTCGCGACGGTGTTGCCGTCGGGACTGAAGGCCACGGCGTCCACCCAGCCGGTGTGTCCGGTCAGCACTGCGTCCGCGCGTAGGGTGGTCAGGTTCCACAACCGGGCGGTTCCGTCGGTGGACGCGCTGGCCAGGAGCTGGCCGTCGGGGCTGAAGGCGACGGATGCGACGCCGTCGGCATGCCCGGTGAGGGTGGCCTTCTGTTCGTGGGTGCTGGTGTCCCAGAACCGGATCCCGCCATCCTTGTGGCCGGTGGCAAGGGTCGTACCGTCGGGGCTGAACGCCACGGTGAGGACGAAGCCGGCCTTGGCGTCGAGGACGGCGGACTGATCGTGATGGCCGGTGTTCCACAGGCGGACGGTGCCGTCCCTGCTTCCCGTCGCGACGGTTCGTCCGTCCGGGCTGAACGCCACCGCGTCGATGTAGCCGGTGTGGCCCCCGAGCGTGGCGATGGACTGGCTCGCCCTCGTGTCCCACTCGCGGGCGGTGCCGTCCCGGCTGCCGGTGACGACGGTCGTACCGTCGGGACTCACCGCCACGGCGAGCACCTCGTCGGTGTGGCCGGCGAGGATGGCCAGGGGCTGGTGCGTGGTTGTGTCCCAGATCCGAGCGGTGCCGTCCCAGCTTCCCGTCACCACGGTGCGGCCGTCGGCTGCGAACGCCACGGCCCGCACGACGCGGGTGTGCCCGATGAGAGTGGCCCGGGACTCGTGCGTCGTGGCGTCCCAGATCCGCGCGGTGCCGTCCGCGGAGCCCGTGGTGAGCATCGTGCCGTCAGGACTGAAGGCGACCGCGAAGACCTCGCCCGTGTGGCCGGACAGGATCGTCGTCTGGTGGGTCAGCGTATTCCACAGCCGGGCGGTGTTGTCGTCCCCACCGGTGGCCAGGATCAGCCCGGTGCGGTCGAAGGTCACCGCGTTCACCGGGCCTTCGTGGCCGACCGGCACGGGCAGGGAACGGTTGGTGCTCGTGTCCCAGAGGTAGACGGCACCGTCGGCGTGCCCGGTCGCGATGGCCGTACCGTCCGGGTTGAAGGCCAGCGCGTTGACTGCGGCGCGATTCGTCAACGTACCGAGGGGCCGGTGGGTGGTCGTGTCCCACAACCGTACGGTGCCGTCGACTCCCCCGGTCGCCAGCAGGTGTCCGTCCCGCGTGAAGGCGATCGTCGTCACGGCACTGCCCTGGGTGAGCGCGGCGATCGGGCCGGCGGTCCACAGCCGTACGGTGCCGTCGTCACCGCCCGTGGCGACGGTTTCGCCGTCGGGGCCGTACGCGACGGCGGTCACCGCACCGGAATGCCCGATCAGTGGCCGCGCGACGTGCATCGGGACCGACAGCGCCGCCTGCGCGCTGGCCACGGTCTGAGCCGTCACGGAATGGCCGAGTCCGGCCAGCGCCAACAGATTCGCGAGGTCGGGCTGGGCCGTCAGCACCGCGCGCGACTGGGCGGCCAGGCTGCTGGCAACGGCGAGGTCGCGCTGGGCATTCGCCGTGACGGTCTGTACCACGGCGAGGACAGCGAGCAGGCTGACCGTGACCAGGCCCGCGACCAGGCTGCCGATGGTGACCCGCAGCCGCCGCCGGCGGCGCGTGTGGTCGCGCGATTGCCGGGCCAGGCTGGCGGCCAGGAAGCCGCGTTCGGTCTCGTTGAGGGCTTCGGTGTCGCGGTCGGCCCAGCCTGCGAGCAGGCTGCCCCAGTACAGGAACGCGTCGTCCTCGCCGTGCGTCGCCCAGTCGGTGGCGGCACCGGTGAGGCGGCGGTGGGCCCGTAGCGACTCGCGGTCGGCGGCGAGCCAGTCCCGAAGGGTCGGCCAGCCGCGGATGAGCGCCTCGTGGGCGATCTCCACGGTGTCCTCGCCGACCGTCACCAACCGGGCCGCCGCGAGGCGTTCCAGGACGTGAGCGGTGACGGCGTCGTCGCCGAGCTCCGCGCGGGCGACCCGCCGGCGGGTGTCTTCGGTACCGTCGCCCAGCGCGGTCAGCCGCACCAGGATCCGCCGGACCGCTCGGCGGTGCCCCTCGTCCAGCTCACCGAACACACGGTCGGCCGACTGCGCGACCGCGCCGTCCAGGCCACCGGCCGCCTCGTAGCTGGCCAGGAACAGGCCGGCGCCGCGCCGCCGGCGCCAGGTCTCCCACAGGGCGTGGGACACGAACGGCAGCGCCGCCGGTCGGGACGCCGCCTCGGCGACGATCGTGGCGACGAGGGTCTTCTCCACCATCAGCCCGGCCCGGGCCGCCGGTTCGGTGATGGCGACCGACAGCTCCTCGGGCGTCATCGGGCCGACGAGCAGTTGCGCGTCCTGGAGCGCCGCCACCAGCTCGGGCACGCGGGCGCAGTACGCGTAGAAATCGGCCCGGAGCCCGATCACCACCCGGGTGCGGCGGCCCACCTCGCGCGCCACCGCGAGCAACGCCCGGATGAAGGTCTCCTGCTCGGACTCGTCCTCGCAGAGGGAGAACACCTCCTCGAACTGGTCGACGATCAGCAGACCATCGGCGTCCGAGGCCACGAGGTTGTTCTCCAGTTCCCGTACCGGGTGGGCGCCCGGGGTGATCACCACCGTCCGCAGGTTCCCATCCGCGCACACGGCCGGCATCAACCCGGCCCGCAGCAGCGACGACTTGCCCGAGCCCGACGGGCCGACCACGGCGACGAACCGGTGCCGGGCCAGCCGGTCCGTGAGGTCGGCGACGAGGCGGTCCCGGCCGCAGAACCGGTCCGCGTCGTCCGGTCCATAGGCGGCCAGGCCCAGGTACGGCGGCCGGTTCCCGTCCGGATCGGGCGCTCCAGTCGCCTGTGGCGCCTCAGCATCCAGCTCTGCGACCGCGCTCCGCCAACGGGCCGTCCACTCTTCCTCGTCGCCATCGCAGGCCCGCGCGTACGCCACCGCCACGGCCAGGGTCGGCAGCCGGTCGCCCGCAGCGGCCTGGGCCAGCGCGGTGGCGGAGTAGTGAGCCCGCTTGGCCAACACGCGGTACGTCGGATTGCCCGCTGACTGCCGCAGCTCCCGCAAGGCGACGGCGAACCGCTGCGCCGACCCCTCGCCCGGATCCACCGGACGCTCCGGACGCGGCATTTCCCACCCCCAAAGACAGACGCGAATGCTATCAGCGGCCGTCATCGGATGGCTTGATCGACGGTTGTTCAGTTCCCGCAGCCGGAAGCCAAACAACCTGGAACCGAAAAACGTCCGAAACGGTTGTCCGCTGTTGTTTGTCCATACGGCATTCCCGAAGCCGGACAACCCGCGGCCCGCTATACACAGAGCCGCAAACCGCGTCACCCCGTCCGAAGGGAATCCGATGTCGTTGCCCGGTGTCACGACCGCCACGCCACCACCGACCGAGCCACCCGAGCCTTCGTCGCCAGCGTCGTCGTCACCCGAGTCCGGGCCGCCTGAAGCCACGCCCGCGCCGCGGCCCCGAGCGGCGATCACCGCCACCGGAGGCGCCGCGATCGTGGCGGCCGTCGCGCTGTCGTGGGACCGGCCGGGCATCGGGTGGCTGTTGACCGCGCTCGCCGTGGCCACCGCGATCCTGGTCTCGGCACCCGGCGGCTTTGCGTGGTCCGGCCGCACCACGGTCCGGGCCGGCGAGGCCGTGGCCGCGATGACTCTGATCGCCGTCGGCACGGTGCGCGCGGCGGAGTGGCTGTTCGTACTGTGCGTGCTGACCGCTGGCGTGGTCGGCTGCGTGGCCCTGGCCGATCGCTGGTCGGCTGGCGGCCTGGTGGCCGCCCCGCTGCGGGTGGTCGGTTCGGTGCCGGCGGCTCTGCGATGGCTGTTCCGGGGCGCGATCGGGACCCGTGGTCAGGATCGGAGCGCGCTCAAGCGGACCATGATCGCCGGGCTGACAGCGGTGGCGTTGCTGGCCGTGTTCGGGTTCCTGCTGGCCGGGGCAGACGCGGCGTTCGCCCAAATGCTGTCCGTGCTGGTCCCGTCCGTCGACGTCAGGACATCGTTGCAGTGGCTGGGGTCGGCGGCGGCCGCCGCCGTGGTGACGGCGATCGCGGCCCATGGTCTGCCGACCGGTACGACCGCGCCGGAACCGGAGTCACGGCCGGGGCTGGTCCGCCGGGTCGAGTGGGCCCTGCCGGTCGGCGGACTGGTCGTGCTGTTCGCGGGCTTCGTCGCGGTCCAGGCGACGGTCCTGTTCGGCGGCGGTGAGTACGTAGCGGAAACCGCCGGGCTGACGTACGCCCAGTACGCCCGGGCCGGCTTCTGGCAACTACTCCTGGTCACCGGGCTCACCGTGGTCGTGGTGGGCGTAGCCGCACAGATCGCGCCCCGGTCCACGGTGTCCGACCGGGTGCTGCTGCGTACGCTGCTGGGGCTGCTGTCGGCCCTGACCCTGGTCATCGTCGCCTCGGCCCTCTCCCGGATGGCGGCCTACGAGCAGGCGTACGGATTCACCCGGCAACGGTTGCTGGTGACCATGTTCGAACTGTGGCTGGGAGTGGTCTTCCTGCTCATCCTCGTGGCCGGGATCCGGCTGCGGGGACGATGGCTGCCCCGGGCCGCCCTCGCCGCGGCCGTCGCCGCGCTACTCGGCCTGGCCGTGCTCAATCCCGACGCGTTCATCGCCCAGCAGAACGTGAACCGGCTCAAGACCCATGGGATCGACGTGAGTTACCTCAGCACCCTGTCGGCCGACGCGGTCCCGGCGCTACAGGAACTGCCGGAGCCGTACCGCTCCTGCGCGCTGGCCGCGATCACCAACGAACTGACCGGTGGCTCGGCGTCCTCATCGGGGTACAACCGACGGGACGCCTGGTCGGAGTGGAATCTGGGCCGCGCCACCGCCCGGACGCGTCTCCACGACGTCGCCTTGGGCTCCTGCCCGGCGTGGTAAGGCCCGCCTGACGCTGACTGAGCTGCCGGTCGAGCGACCGCTTCAGGGGGCCCGGCGCCACGACCTGACGCCGATTCAGCGGGCCGAGATCGAGCGACAGGCACGGCAGCTCCGGGATGCCGATGAGCAGCGATCGGCCGACGCGGCGGGCAACCGTGGCGACGGACCCGACGCCGAGGAGGACGGGCAGTGTTGAGTGCCCGAATGCGCTGGAGGATCGCCTTTCCCTCGATTGGCTTGGGCCTGCTCCCGGTCGCCCCCGCGCTGTTCGGCACCTGGGCGTGGTGGCCAGCGGTTGCCAACAGCCCGCCACACCATTCCGCGCCGCTGCCGCGCTCAGGGGATGATTCGGCAGGCCGCGTCGATCGGGGCCTGCCGACGGACGAACCGGCCGAGGCCGACCAGCAGCGAGTCCTCGATGTGGAAGTCGCGTACCCGCAGCCGGTAGCGGGGCAGTTCCTCCTCGGTGGGACAGAGCACCTGCGACGCGACCCGGTCGACCGGGACGTACCGTACCCCGCCATGCTCTTGGAGGATCACCACGTTCACGTCGTCAACGCTGATCACGTGACCACGGATGTCCTCGTCTCCGCCACCGGTGTCCTCGATGGTGGTAACGGTGAGTGGCAGCACCGGCGTCGTGATCACCGGCACCGCCGCCCAGACCAGCATGACCAGCGCCGCGGCCTGGCCGACGGACGCGAGCGGCCGGGCGATCGCGGGCAGGATCGGGCCGGCGACGAACAGTGCCACCAGCGGGGGCACGGTGAAGAGCAGCACCACCACGTACTCGCCCTGTTCGAGGGCGTCCCACGTGGTGGGGAACACCAACCAGTAGTAGGCCAGCAGGCCCGCCCCGATGATCAGCGCCCGGGTGACGATGTGGTCGAGCAGGCGTACCGGGTCGAGCTGAAACGTGGCGGCGAGCGCCGGCAGGAGCAGCGGCAGGTAGAGCACCTGCCAGGTGACCAGCGCCAGAGCGAAGCAGGCGATCACGGACCAGACCGGTGCGACGTCAGCCCAGCGGGCAAAGATCGGCCGGCGCCGGCCGAGCCGCCCGTTCGGGTCGCGATCGGCGCTGACCGCCAGCACCGCACCGATCGCGAAGATGGCCACCAGGGCGGTCGACACCAGCCGGGTGGCGGTGGTGACGAACGCCGCGACCAGGTTGACCGGTCCTACGTTGGCCACCAGCAGCAAGGTGGTCTGCAACTCGCCACCGGCTTCGACACCGAGGCGCAGGACCGAGAAGATGGCGGGCGCGCCGACCGCCACCGCCCAGAAGGACTGGCTGGCCCGCGCCCGGTGTTCGGCGTCGTCCCGGGGCGGCCCGGTCACGGGTCCTGCCTTCGCCGTTGCGGCGTCCGCCCCGGTGGCCGACTCCGCCCCCGCCCCCGGATCAGTGCCGAGTTGCGGGTCCGCCTCGGGGTCACCGGCCACCGGTCGGCGCGAGACCGCGCCGCTCACCGTGGCGACCGCTCGTCGAAGTCGATCAGGTCCGGCACCTTTTCCGGGGCCGGTTGGTTCCGGTCCGCGCCCAGCCAGGGTCCGAGGGTCTTGTTGTACGCGGTCCGCCACGCGCTGCTACCGCCGTTGCGGCCAGCCAGGTAGCTCTTTTGCAGGAAGTAGGCGACCAGGTCACGCAGTGCAGGGTCGGTGATCGGGACGCCGATGCCCAGCCGTTCGCTGGTGCCGAACGGCATGCCCACGATCTCGAACTCCTTCGGGTAGCGGGACATGAAGCCGGCGAGAATGGTCTCGTCGGAACTCATCCCGTCGTACCGGCCCGCCCGGATGCCGGTGACGCAGTCGTTGGTCGTCATCACCACCAGGGGTGAGACCTTGTGCCGCCCCAGTTCCTCTTCGCTGGTCGAGCCGCCGCTGGTGCAGATCCGGTACGCGGGATTGCGTAGGTCCTCGATGGTCCGGATCTTCCCCTTCATGGCCACCGGAATGAGCACCTCCTGAGTGGTGACGAAGTACGGGCCCGCGAAGCTGACCAGCTTCTCCCGCTCCTCCGTGATCGAGAAGCTGGACACCACCAGGTCGACGTCGCCACCCTGGAGCCTGGGAATGCGGTTCTCGGTCTCGACCGCCCTGAACTCGATGTCCTCGGCGGAGTACCCCAGCGACGAGGCGATGTAGCGGGCGATCTCAACGTCGAATCCTTTGTAGACGCCGTTCTCCACCTCACCCATCAGCGGCTCGGTGCCGGCCACCCCGATCCGCAGCTTGCCCTGCTGGTAGATGTGGGTCTGCTTCAACTTCTCCTGCACCGACTGGAGCTTGGGGTCCTGCTGACTCTGGCAGCCGGCCACTGCGGCGAGGGTCAGGGTGAGGACCACCGCGACCGTGGTGGCCAGGCACCGGTAACGGGGTGGCGCGGACGTGGGGGTCATCTGCCCGTCCTCAACTCGAAGCTGGAGTGAGTGCGCGGAAATAGCCAGCGTATCGACGCCCCGCACGATCGGTCACCGTACCTTCACGCAGCCGGTAGAACCCGATTGCGTGCGACCGCGTCCCCGGTAGGCCATTCGGGCGCACACCTGCCGCAACCCGGCCGCCCCGATCGTCCCGCTGGCACTCGACCACGTCGTGCGGAGGCGGTGCGCTGGTCGACCCACCGGGCGTCGCCGGTCGGACTCTTCGGCGGGATGCCGGCCAGCAGCGCACCCGGATCAGGAGTCGGGGTGGCGTCGACTCACCGAAGTCGCGCCGAGCCACTGCCGCTGTGGCCGACACGACATCAATGGCTGCGTCGACCTCGGTCGAGGATCCAGACAGGACGCGATCTTCGGTGGGACCGCGGCGCAGTTTCGGGGAAATAGTGGCTACGGCCAGCCGGATAACCACTGTCTCCGCGTAATAGTGCGATCACCAGCACCCGCACGCGCCCAGACGGGGTGATCCTGGCGCGCAGCCGGACCAGCTTCGGCGATCGACTGACGGCTGCGCGTGTATTCGCAACCGCGCGGCAATCGGCTTGGTGACAGACGTTTATCGCTTGACAGCGACGGCAACAGTAAGCAGGTCCACCACTTCGGGTCGAGCAACATGGATAACGCGCAGGTACGCGTGAACGGACACGTCACATCGCTTACCCCGGTTCGCCGGTTAATCAACCAGAAACAGATCGAAAGCACCGGCAGCAGCGATTTTAGACGGAATCCACTCCGTTCGTACCAGCGGATGGGGCCGCTGACCAGCGACGAACAGAAGCCGGCCCAGGTCGCGACGGTGAAGCGCCCGCCGCTCGTCTCGGACAGCGCAACCGAAGCCAACTATCCCCAGCCCAGAGGCGTTTTGGCGAATCCATAAGCGACTCGGGACCCGATCTCTGGATGCCGCCGGTCCGTCCGCTCGGGACACCAGGAAACGATGATCCTTTTCGGCTGTCGCATTCCTGACGGACACCATCACCCGCGCCAAGATCCAGCTCACGATGGAAACGATCGCAATACTCCACTAACCAGGCAATAAGCACTGAGTAATCGTTCAGGACCCGGCCCGACAACCAGGCCGGCGGAGCCCGAAGACGGGTCGAGTCAACCAGCCAGACGGCAGTAGCACGTTCGGACCATCGCACCAAACCGTACGTCAGTCGGGGGTTTCGTCCGACAGTCGTCAAGCCATGACAGACAGTTCAGAATTTCACTTGACAATACATATCGATAATTCGCTGTCAGCAATGCGTCGCTTTAATTGGCATCAATAACTGTCGTGCAATTCTATCTCCAGCCAGGCGTGCAGCCTGGCGGGATCCAATGAGGAGGGTTTATGACCACCAGGACAATCCGGCTGCCGGCGCTCGTCACGGCGGCGGTCCTGATCGCCAGCGCGGTCTTCACCGCGCCCGTTCAGGCGAACACGGTGACGGCGAAGCCGGCGACCTCGTCGGCAACGGACGACAAGGCTGTTGCCTCGGCGATCGCCGCGTACCGCACGGCCTACCCCCAGATGTCCGAGGCCGCCGCCCGGGCGGCGTTCGACCAGCAGTTGACCCGCAAGAACCTGCAAATGCAGGTCTCCACCGACGCCGCGTACGGCGGTTCCTGGTTCGACGCGCCGTCCGGCGTGATGCACCTGTCGCTGACCAGCCCAGCCGCCGCGTCCGAGGCGCTCAAGACGGCGCAGAAGCTCGGCATCCGTGCCGAGGCGCACGTGGTGAAGCGTTCCTGGGCGGACCTGGAGCGGCTGGCCGCGTCCCTCCAGAGCAACAGCATGGCCAAGGCCAGCGACGGCGTGGTCGGCATCGACGTCAAGAGCAACACCGTGACGCTGGCCGTGTCGAGCCAGAGTGTCAGCGCGGTCAAGGCGCAGGGCGTGCCGGCCGGCGTCACCGTCGTCACCGGCTCGAACCTCAAGCGTGAGCTGGACGCCGGCTGCACTTCCCGGCTGGACTGCGACTGGACCATCCGGGCCGGCGCCATCCTGAAGTACAACGGCAGCCCGGTCTGCTCGGTCGGCTTCACCGCGCGTACCTCGACCGGGCAGCGCTACGCCTACACCGCCGGCCACTGCAACAGCGGCGGCGGCACCTGGAGCACCGGTGCCCAGGCGATCGGCCCGATGACCGGCTCGATCGTGTCCGGCGGACTCGACGCGGGCATCATCCGCAACGACAACCCCTGGTTCCAGTACGACACCGGCGGCGAGATCTACATCGAGTCGGGCAGCCGCACCATGCCGCTGAACTACGTGGCTCCGACGATGGGTTACCTCCTGGTCGGCGAGACCGTCTGCCTCGCCGCGAACTACACCTCGCCGAACGGCCCGAACCGCTGCGGCATCATCGGCAGCACCAACGACGGCGGCATGGTCCGGGTCGACGGGCTCGACGCCTGCGGTGGCGACAGCGGCGGCGGCTGGTACTGGCTGGGCTCGGCCACCTACCGGGTGGCGTACGGCATCCACAGCCAGAGCCACTACGGCTGCAACGGCGACCAGGGCGGCAGCCAGTCCTGGTTCAGCCCGATCCCGCAGATCACCCCGCTGTGGGGTCTGGCCGTCGAGACCCGCACCTCCTGATTACCTGACACCACCTGATCGACGTACGACAATGACGGGGTCCGTCGGCGCGGCCGGCGGACCCGTCACCACGCCCGATCGGTGGCTGGGCGGGCTCCGGCGACCGACACATCCGTCGCCGCAGCGAAGCCAGCAGACCAAAGGGAGGTTAGAGGGACTATGGGGACTACCAGCATCCGTCTCGTCACCGGCTTGCTCGCCGTCAGCCTGCTGGCCGCAGCCTGCGCCTCCACCGAGCGGGCGGCCCCGGGCGGCGGCCCTGTCGACCCGAGCGCCGGCGCCAGCCCGACCCTCCAGCCTCCGGAGCAGACCATGCCACCGCCGAGCGTCAGCCCGCCGCCGCCGAACCCACCGGGCGATCCGAACGCGTACCCGCTGCCGCGCCCGACCCAACTGACCCCCGCCGCCGGCCTGCCCCCGCTGGCTGAGGCGCAGATCAAATCCGCGGTTTCCACCGCGTCGCAGGACGCCATGGTCGCCGCCGCCCTCGGTCAGGGTGAGGTGGCGCAGGTCCAGGTCCAGGCCACCACGGTCGGGGTACCGGGCCAAAAGACCGCGATCACCGTCGCGTTCCTGTTCCGGCAACCGGTCGAGTCGGAAGCGCCGATCTGGTCGAGGCTCTGCGACATCGCCGGACAGACCGCCCAGTGGCGCGGCGTCGCCGCCCGGCTCGACCCCGGCGCGGTCATCCAGAGCAGCCCGATCTGGATGACCGGCGCCAACTGCGTCGGCGCCCAACCGGAACTCGGCTGACCCGCCCCAAAGGCATAACCCCGGCTACGCCCCGGTTCCGCTCATCTCGGACCACCAGGCCGCGTGGACGAGGTGTGTACGGATCGTGGACGGCCGTACCTATTCTCAATCGGCGGGTCGCGCGCCGCAGTCCCGCTGGCGCCCGTAGTACGGATGCCGTGGACCCGAACGAAAGGTGACAGCACATGTCCGCCGTCCCTATCCGAATCATGCGCCGCCATCGACTCCAGACGATCCTCATCGCGCTCTTTACCGCCGCGTCCACTCTGGTGGCGCAGCCCGCACTGGCCGGCGGGCGGGGCCAGGGCGCGACCGGGCAGCCGGCGGTGGCGGCCGAGGACCAGATGTGCACCTCGGGCAGCTTCAGCCAGGTGCCACCGTTGGGCGGCAATCCCGTGACCTGGTGGCTCGTGGGTTCCAAGGTCTACGGCGCCTACAACTACCGCTACTGGCTGAACGAACAGGGCGTGCCCTCGGTCGGCGGTTACCGCTGGAACTACCAGGGGAGCCGGGTGGTCGCCTGTTCCGGCGCCAACCTGATCAGCTCGACGACACTGATCGCGTCCGACGGGAGTGGCACCGATCGCTGCACCAGCGCCGGTGACTATCTCGCGCCCGGCGCGACCATGCGGTTCATCGGCCAGCGAGTCTCCCTGCTGCCCGGCGGGCCGATTCTCGTCCGTCCCACCTTCAGGTACTGGATGCACACGACCGGCATCACCATCCCGCCGAGCCCGGGTGCCTACCGTTCCAGCAGCGTCGTTCGCTGCTGACCGGCCACGCGTAACCCGGTACACCGAGCCGGCACCCGATGCCGGCTCGGCGAGCGGAGGCGGATGGCTGCGGCCCGCCGGCGTGCCCTCGTCCGGGACCCACCAACGCGGGCTGGTCCCGGCCACCTGAGCCAGCGCTCGCCCCGCTGCCGCGGTGCGGGAACGACCCGATCGTGGTCGTCGGCAGCGGCGGTCACCGGACGGTCGCGGGCGGACTATCCGACGAGCTTCGTACGGATCCGTTCGGCGTCGGGGTGCCCCAGTTCGATGAGGATCTCCAGTGCCCGTCGCCAGCTCGTGCGCGCCTTCTCCGGCTCGCCACCGACGAGGCTGGTATCGCCCAGGTGGGCCCGGCTGATCGCCTCGTAGTAGCGTTCGCCCACCTCCTGCCAGAGCGCCAGCGCCCTTTGGTAGCACTCGGTGGCCTCCGGGTACTGGCCCAGGTGGTGGTGGGCGTACCCGAGGCTGTCCCAGGTGTGGGCCTCCCAGTAGCGGTTGCCGGTCTCCTGTTGCAGCGGCAACGCCTCCCGGCAGTACCGCAACGCGCGATCGTGGTCACCCAACTGGATGTGGTACCAGCCCACGTTGTTCAGCGCGTTCCCCTGCCCCGACCGGTGACCGGCGGCCTGAAACAGTGCCAGGGCCTGTTCGGCGTAGCGCAGGGCGAGCCGCGGTCGGCGTCCGCGTTCGGCCACGGTGCCCAGGTTGAGTAGGGTCCGTGCCTGCCCGACGCGATCGCCGAGTTGGCGGTAGAGGCGCAACGCGTGCCGCAGGTGGGCGCGGGCCTCGTCGTCCTGTCCCAGGCGGAGGTCCGCCACCGAGAGGTTGCGGAACGCTCGGGCCTGGGCGTCCCGGTTCCGGAGCCGACGGGCCGCCTGGAGCGCGGCGCGTTGCACGATCGCCTGCTCGTGCCAGTGACCACGGCGGTCCAGGAACGTGGTCAGGGCCCAGCCCAGCCGCCACGCGTGGCTGTCGTGCCCGTCGCTCACGGCCTGCCGGACCAGGTTGAGCAACACCGAGTGTTCCACGCTGAGCCAGGCCCACGCCGCGTCACGGTCGCTGACCTCGGGCGCGGTCACCCCGTCGGCCGGGTCCGGGAGATCGATCGGATCCCGGTGCGGGTGCAGTCGTACGTCGGCCGCGTGGGCGCCGTGGAGGTAGTGGTCGAACATCCGCCGGGTGGCCTCCAGCCGTGCGGATTCGGACTCTTCGCCGCGCACCCGCTCTCCCGCGTACGCACGGAGCAGATCGTGTACGGCGTACCGTCCGGGAGAGTGCTCCGAGATCAGATTCGTGTCCGCCAGCTCGGCCAGCAAGGGACGTGCCCCCTGCGGCGGGTGACCGGCGAGACCGGCCGCCGCGGACAGGTCCACGTCCGGCCCGGGATGCAGGCTGAGCAGCCGGAACATCCGCGCCGCCGGCTCACTCAGGGCCCGATACGACGAGGAGAAGACGGAGCGCGCGTCGGTGCTGGCGTCCATCCCGGCGAACGCGTCCAGCCCACCACGTGCCGCGTCCAGCTCGTCCGCGATCGCGGCCAGCGGAAAGGTGGGGTGGCTCGCCGCCCGGGCGGCCATGATCGCCAGGGCCAGGGACAGCCCGGCGCAGTGGGCGACGATGGCGGCCACCGCCTCCGGCTCGGCGGCGACCCGGGTCGGACCGAGGCGGCGGATCAACAGTTCGCGGGCCTCGCCGGCGGAGAGCAGGCCCAGGGTGAGCGGGTGGGCGCCCTCGGTGGCGATCAGGCCGGTGAGGTGACTGCGGCTGGTGATCAGGGTGAGGCAGCCCGGGCCGCCGGGCAGCAGCGGCCGGACGTGCTCGGCGTCGCGGGCGTTGTCGAGCACCATTAGCACCCGCCGACCCGCGAGGAGGGTACGCAGCAGCGCCGACTGGGCGGCGAGACCAGCGGGGAGCTGCCCGGGCGCTACGGCGAACGCGTCCAGGAACCCACGTACCGCCTCGCCGGAATCCAGCACCGCACCGCTCGGGTGGTATCCGCGCAGGTCGATGTAGAGCTGCCCGTCCGGAAACCGGTCGGCCACCCGGCGGGCGAAGTGGACCGCCAGCGCGGTCTTCCCGACCCCGGCGGCGCCCGAGAGCATCACCAGCGCCGTGGTGCCCGAGCGGGTGGCCGCGTCGAGCAGGCCGCGCAACTCGTCGAGCTGCGCGGTACGGCCCGTGAAGGCGTACGGCTGCGCGGGCAGTTGCCCCGGGACCGGATGGGCGGGCAGTCGGGCCGGTTGACCGGGCGCTGCCCGGGGAACCGGCGTCATCGCCGTCAGGGCCCCGAGCCGCCGATCGCCCTTGAGGATCGCCTGATGCAACTCGGTCAGCTCCGGTCCCGGTTCGATGCCCAGCTCGTGGACCAGGAGCCGCCGCATACGCTGGTACGCGTCGAGCGCCTCGGGCCGGCGTCCGGCCCGGTGCAGGGCGAGCATGAGCTGTCCCCGCGCCCGTTCCCGGAGCGGCTCCGCCGCGACCAGCGCGGCGAGTTCGTCCACGAGCTCGGCTCCATGGCCGAGCCGGAGTTCGTGGGATAGGCACTCCTCCTGCACGGTGCTGCGCTGTTCGTCCAGACGTGCGGCGCTCATCTCGATCAGCCGCCCGGTCACCCCGCTGAAGGCGCGTCCGCGCCAGAGCGCCAGCGCTTGCCGAAGCTGCGTGACCGCGTCGGTCAGGTTCCCGTCGGCGGCCAGAAGCCGACCCTGGCGTACCCGCTCGGCGAAGACACGCAGGTCGACATCGTCGTCCAGGACCCGAAGCACATAGCCGCTCGACTCGGTGACGATCAGGTCGGCCGTACCGGTTGCACCCGCCACGCCGGCCAGCCGTGCCCGCAGGCTCGACACACAGTTGCGGACGGCCTTGACCGCGCTCGGCGGTGGCCGATCGTCCCAGAGCGCCTCGACCAGCCGCGACACCGGTACGACCTGCCCGGTGTCGAGCAGCAGGATCGCGAGGATCCGCTGCTCCCGCGACCCGGCCAACTCCAGCCGGCCACGGCCGAGCTCGACCTCCATCGGACCCAGCACCCGAAACCCCACGTAACCCCACCCTGGTCCGTACCGGGGCCGGCTCCGGCGCGACCGGTCCGTCCAGGAGGGACGATCCGTGCCCCTCGATGATTGTTCCACCGGCGGTGATCCGAATGTGACGATCCAGTGACGTCTGGTGAATCGCTTCAGGAAAGCTTCGCGCGGTGAGGCGGACCGGCGACGAGAAACGGGTGTGGATGATCCGTGGACGGCGAGGGGACGGCGGATTCGAGACTGGTGGGCGGCCGAGCAGGCCACCGGCACCTGACCCCGTACCGCCGGTGACTCGACCCGGTAGGTCCCAGCCCTGCTGTATCCCGGTAACCCCGGATCAGGAGGAAGAGCATCATGCGCATGTTCCACCGAATCCAGAGCCTGGCCATCGCCGTCACGCTGGCCGCCCTCGTCCCGGCCGTCGCGCTGCCCGCCGGCCCCGCGAAGGCCTCGCCCGCTCGGGCCGACGTCGCCGTCGCGGCAACGTTCGAGCCGCGCAGCGCCATGAACAACAAATGCCTGGAAATCTTCGCCTTCGGCAACGACAACGGCTCGCGAGCGGGCATGTGGGACTGCGAAACCGGCTCGCCACCGTTCAGCGAGGCCGACATGGCCTTCGCCGCCGAGTTGAGCGCGCCGGCCACCACCACGCTGCGCCGGGCGCTGCTCATGTCCGGGATCGACGACGCCACCGTGGCGGGAGCGCCCGGTCTGCTGATGGTGGCCGGGGACGGCGCCCGGCACTCGTCCCGCCCGACCGCGCAGATGTGGCTGGACGAGCTGCACGAGGTGAGGCGGTCCTCGGGACGGTCGCAGCCGTACGTCACGACGCCATCACCAGCCGGGCCGGACCTTGGCGTCCGGGCGGATAGTGGCGTCCCGGGCCCGTACCCGGTCCGGGACGTGGATCCCTGCACGCCTGGCAGACCCACGCCGCGGGGCAGCCGGTGACGGCGGTCGCGCTCAACGCCCTCCAGCCGGGCGAGTTGGTGGCCATCGTGCTGGAGGGCGTACGCGCTGACCCGCCGCGAGCGGGACGTCACCCAGTAGGTGCTGCGCGGAAGGTCGACGGCCGAGATCGCGCGGGCGCTGCACGTCTGCACCCACACCCGTGCAGGACCACCTCAGGTCCATCTTCGACAAGATCGGCTTGCGCCGCCGCCGCGACCTGGTGGCGGACCTGTGGCACTACCTGCCCCAGATGGGCAGCCCGTCGTTGTCCACCGACGGGCGGCACGTGCCCGCCGACGGCGGGCGGTCACCCGACGTGTCCTGGGCCGGGAGCAGGAGGTCTGAGCACGCCCGCGCCTCGTCGATCCGGGACTGGTGGTCCGCGCGGGGATCGGCCGTCGGCGGCCTGTCCCGAATCGACGAGGAGAGGGCGGACGAGGGTGGCGGTCAGGCCGAGAGGCCGGACAGGCTGACCAGCCCGATCGTGATCCGGTCACTGGTGCTGCCGAAGACGACCTTGAGGCCGAGGCTCACCGCTCCGCTGGGCGTGAAACTCGCCGGGACGGAGTAGCAGACCGGGCCGACGGCGGTCCGGTCGGTGCCGTCGTCGAGCAGGACGGTCGCGGAGTTCGGCAGGGTCATGGTGGTGAGACGGGTCTGGCTGATGTAGGTCCGGCCGACAACCGTCGTGCTGATCGCGTAACAGACCCCGACCGAGCTGACCGAGGTGTTGTCCCAGGGCAGGCCGAGCTGCGCCCACTGAAAATCGGACTCGCCGCTGACCTGTAGCGGCGTGAGCACGACCGCGGTGGACGGGCAGCAGTAGGGCGTGGCGGTGAAGCGTGCGGTGGCCGGCCCGGACGGACCGTTCGCGGTGGCCCCGAGCGGGCTGTACTTCGCCTGGACCGGCACGGCGTCGATCCCCACGTCGCCGGTGACGCCACTTGTCGTCGCGGCCCGCGGGACCGCGGCGAACGCGGTGCTGGCCACGAAGGTCCCCGACAGCAGGACCACGGCAGCCGCCGCGGTGAGCAGCTTCTTCACGGGAGTTCTCCTTTCGCTTGTGACGCGCCGGTGGTGGCGCGGCTACAGTTTCGGGCCGGTCGTCCCCGGACCGTCCACGGTCGGTCCACGGCGGTCGAGCAGACCAGGGGTCCGGTGGGTCCGGGACCTGCCCCGTCACGGCGCTCCTACCTCTTCGAGGTGAGGGACGTCCTGATCATCGGAGTGTCCGCGGCCAGCCGCGCGGCGACGGCGGCGAGGCAGTGCAGCAGCGTGCCCGCCGCCCGGGACGCCGGCTGGCTGGCGACCTCGGCGCTGACCAGCCGATCCGGACCGGGCAGCCGGACCGCCCGTACCCCACCCATACGCCACGGCCGGGAACGACACGAACTCACCCGCCTCGAACAGCTCATCGCCCGACACCAGATCGGACAACGCCGTTGACCACCGACCGGCAGGCCGAACGCGACGTCATCCGGGCCGCCACACGCAGGGCTGCTGGCCGGCACGCCAACCCGTTCAACCGGCGCGCTGACCGTGCTTCCTGTCCAGCAGGTCGGCCAACGGCGCCTCATCCGGAAGCCCGGCCAGATGCACCACCGCGTCCGCCCCCTCCAGGGCGGCGACCACGGCGTCAAGGTCTGCCAGATCCAGTCGTATCGCCCGCTCTATCGGAGACTGTGCATGCACCGGAACCCGGTCGACCAGCACGAGTTGGCGAACCTCATCGCGCAGGTGATGACAGACCACCGATCCGATCCGCCCTGCCGCACCCGTAACCACGACCGCGCCCAGACGTGAACTCATGGCCTACATTCTGGCGGCACACCGACAAGACGATCATCGTCGATCTCGCGTCGCCGAGCCCTGCCCGCTCACCGAACGTCCACTCATGCCGCCGATCGTGACCCGTGGCCTGGGGAAACACACCCAGCTTGGACGAGATCGTGACCACGGTGCGGGTTGGCAGGCGGGCCGCGGTCCAGGCCCTTTACGAAGCGTCACCGTATTTTGCCGCCGCCACTCAACGGACGGCAGGTCAGCCGTCGCCGATCCAGCCTTCGCTTGAAGTGGCCCCACGGACCCACGCCGAGCACGACCGTGGTATCCATGCTCTTCGAATCGTTCGGACGTTCCTTCCGACACTGCGCGTGGCCTGTCGCGTCACGGGTACCTAGGTAGCCCCACTGTCCGCTCCTGGAAGGACGTACCAGATGACGCTGACCATCGAACGACCAAGTCTGCCCCGGCGGGTGCTGGCGTGCCTCGCCGTGCTCGGCCTGGTCACCGCGCTGGCCGTGGTGCCGGGATCACCGGCCTCGGCGGCGGTGACCACCGTTGTGGGTGTCGGCTCCGGCCGCTGCCTGGACGTGGTCGCCAACAACAACGCGAACGGCGCCGGCGTCAACATCTACGACTGCAACGGCCAGGCCAACCAGTCGTGGAACTTCACGGCGGCCGGCGAGCTGCGGATCTACAACGACACCCGCTGCCTGGACGTCGCGGGTCAGGACACCACGGCTCCGGCCGTGTTGCAGATCTACACCTGCAACGGCGGCGCCAACCAGAAGTGGCGGATCAACGCGGACGGCACGATCGTCGGTATCCAATCGAATCTGTGCCTGGACGTCACCGGCGCCGGTACCGCCAACAGCACGCTGGTCGGCCTGTGGACCTGCGGCGGGCAGAGCAACCAGCGCTGGACGACGTCCGCGGGCGGCTTCGACACCCAGCCGCCGACGGTGCCGGGCAACCCCCGGGTGAGCAACCTGCTCTGCGACTCGGTGACCTTTGCCTGGAACGCCGCGACCGACAACGTGGGCGTCGCGTTCTACGACATCTACCATGACGGCCAGCAGATGCGGACGGTCAGCGGCAGCACGCTGTCGACCAGCCTCACCGTCGTCCCCGGCACGACCTGGGGCCTGTACGTGAACGCACGGGACGCCGCCGGTAACGTCTCGCAGGCCAGTACCACGGTGTCGATCACCCCGCCGCAGTGCCAGGTCGACACCACGCCGCCGACCGCGCCGCAGCGGCTCGCCGGCTCGGCATCGGGCACCACCGTGACGCTGACCTGGGCGGCGGCGACGGACAACATCGGCGTCCGCAGCTACGACGTGTACCGCAACGGCGCCAGGGTCGGCACCGTCACCGGCAGCGGCAGCACACCGCCCGCGACAAGTTTCATCGACAGCGGGCTCGCGGCGAGCACGGGTTACCAGTACTACGTCCGAGCCGCGGACGCGCAGGCCAACGTCTCACCGGCCAGCAACACCGTGACGGTGACCACCGGCGCGTCCTGTGGCGCCTCGGTGTGCACGGTCCGACAGATCACCACTGACACCGACATCCCGTGGGGCCTGGTCACCCTGCCCGATGGCAACATCCTCTACAACCGTCGCGACGCGCACGACATCATCCGGCTCAATCCCACCACCGGCGCGAAGACCACCGTCGGCACCGTGCCGAACGTGCAGAGCACCGACGGTGAGGGCGGCCTGCTCGGCCTGGCGATCTCGCCCACCTTCGCCACCGACCAGTGGCTCTACATCATGCACACCTCACCCAGCGACAACCGAATCGTCCGGATCAAGCTACAGAACGGTGTACTCAACACCAGCACCGAGCAGGTGCTGATCGGCGGCATCCTGCGCAACAAGTACCACGACGGTGGCCGGCTGCGGTTCGGTCCGGACGGCAAGCTCTACGCCAGCACCGGCGACGCCCAGAACGGCGACAACGCGCAGAACATCAACAACCTCGCCGGCAAAATTCTGCGGTTGAACACCGACGGCACGGTGCCCTCGGACAACCCGTTCGGCAACTATGTCTGGAGCTACGGACACCGCAACCCGCAGGGCCTCGCGTTCGACTCGCAGGGTCGGCTCTGGGAGCAGGAGTTCGGCAACTCGATCATGGATGAGACCAACCTGATCACGAAGGGCGGCAACTACGGCTGGCCCGCGTGCGAGGGCACCTCGGGCGCCTGCGGGACCGCCGGTTTCATCGCGCCGAAGCGCACGTACTCGACTGCCGAGGGCTCCTGCTCCGGCATCGCTGTGGTGCGTGACGCGCTTTACGTCGCCTGCGCGCGCGGCACCAGGATGTACCGCGCGGTGATCAGCGGCGGCAACCTCGTCAACGTGCAGACCTACTTCAACGGCACCTACGGCCGGCTGCGCACCGTCGAACCGGCTCCGGACGGCGGCCTGTGGCTGACCACCACCAACAACGGCGACAAGGACAGCACCCCCAACAACAGCAACGAACGCATCTTCCACGTCACTCTCGGCAACTGACCAGCAGTAACCTGTCCCTGCGACGCGGCCGATCCAACCTCGCCGCGTCGCAGGGCGTCCATGTCGTCGACGAACCAGCACTCGACATTTCAACGGCGTACGCCGCACGCGAGACCAACTCGGGGCTCGGCTTGCCTATCCCCGCCTCGTCGCTGTGGATCTCGGCGGCGAACAGCGGGTCGAGGCGCCCGCGTTCACGTACGCGGCCACGCCACGGCAACGAACGCAAGCTCCGCGAAGACCTCACGAAGGCACTCGACCGAATCAGGGAACTCGCCGCGGAGACCACCCCCCTCATTCAGAGCAAGGCGTCACGGCGTTCCGGGCTGTACGGATCCGTCCGAAACGCCACGAGAACGCTTCGAAGATGGGTTAGCCGAGTGTGTGGTGGCGTGGCGTTGTTGCGCCATGCCGAGGCATGCGGCAGGTCGTTATCGCTGGGATCCCGCCGCCACCTGGCGTCGCACCCGAATAGACTAGGAACACGCCGCCCGAACAGATTCGGACAAGCTCGGACAGCTGCGGACGTCGCGTAGAACGCGAATTAGCCATAGGTTGAGGGCCATGCGTCGACCATCCAAGGCACATGCCTGGCAACTGCTGGCCATCGTCGTCCTCGCCCTGACACTGTCGGTATTTCCGTTCGGGACCGCTGCACCGGCGATGGCGGAACAGATAACCGTACGGTGTGGCAATACCACCGCGGACGATGAGACGCTCAACAGCGCGATCACCGCGAGCTCCCCCGGAGACGAAATCGTCTTCGACGGGCAGTGTCTGATCGACGATCCTATCCGGTTGATCGGGGAACGCACCTATCGCGGACATTCCCGTGCGGGCACGGTGATCCGGCAGGCGGACGGGGCCAACCTGCCCGCATTGCTGGCCAGTGACTCGTTCCTGGACGATGACAGCTACACCGGCATGCCGGTCACGATCCGAGGAGTCTCATTGGATGGCAACCGGGCCGGCAATCCTCGCGGCGGCGACGTACTGGTGGTGCGGTCCTGGCAGTCAGTGATCGAGGACGTGGAGATCCGAGGGGCCACCCGGCACGGGATCCGGCTGACCAATGTGTCGGCCAACGGCACCGCACTCCTCAACACCCAGGTCAATGGCCGTATCGTCGGCAACCATATCGCCGAATCCGGCGGTCGGGGCATCTACGTGGAGGACACCGGAAACTCCGTCACCGACTGGCAGCTCCTGGACAACTGGATCGCCGACTCGGGTTCGGACGCCGTCGCCCTGGACAACACCGCCGGATGGATCATCCAGCGCAATCACATCTACGGCACCGGCGGCGCGGCGATCGCCGCACAACGGCTCTTCGGCAGCACCATCTCCGACAACTACATCGAGGACTTCGTCACCAACGGACTCCAGGTATCACTCCAGGGCGAGGCAGCCTCCACGATCATCGGTAACCGGATCTTCCGGTTCAACGGCGGTGGCGGCACCTTCCTCGCGATGCGCGTCAACTACGGCACCGGAAACGCGGCGGTGATGGGCAACACCATCCGGGGCAACGGGACGGGCGTCGGTCTCGACTACCAGCTCGCCCCGGGAACGACGCTCTCCGTGACCTCCACCGGCAACCTTGTCACCGGCGTCGGCACCCCACGCCGTGCGGCCGTCGGTGTCACCGTCACCGCCGGCATCTGACCCGGCCCGCCGGATCCTGACGTACCTGCCTGAATGCGACATCGATCCCAGGCTGCAACCATTCACGGGGGCGGGAGCAGGTCGATCAGGAACTCCTGGTCCGCCTCTCCGCTGCAAGGTTCGTGCACCGCCTCCGCACCCGCCACGGCGCTGTTGCCAACCAGACCGACGCACATCCCGGCGTAGACGGGCCGTAGGCGGTAGCGCGCCGCAGCCGCCTCACCAAACGGCTCGACCTTGAATAGCTGCTCACGGCGGGTATCACTGCAATCGTCCCAAGGCTCGAACATGCCCATGGCGGCACCACCAACACGCAGAGTGAGGCAGCCTATGCCCTCCACGGGATTGTGCCACTCGATGTACATCGCCTCGACGCCGACCGGTTCGAGATAGGTACGCGGCGGCACGGCTGACGCGCAGGGCCGCAGCGCGGCGACGGCATGGGGGTAGCTACCGCTACGGTCCCGCCCCTCGGTGAGGCAGAGGTCGGGTGACGCGCTCGGGCGAATCTGCGCCCAACTACCGGCATCTCCCAGGACCAGCCCCGCGATCGGCACATTGGTCATGGTCGCCGAGGATCCGGGCGCGGACGCAGGCTCGTCCGCCATACCGGACACCAGGACGTACCCGCCGATGCCCAGCCCGGCCAGGACGAGAACTCCGGTCAGGAGGAGGACCGCGGCCCGGCTCACCGGCACCGGGGTCCTCCGCCGTCGGGTGGGTCTGGGCGGCTCCGGTGGCCGAGGCCCGGACTCCGACGGCGTCGACGGAAGTCCGGGCTCGTCGTCGGTCAGGTCGGTCAGGTCGGTCAGGCCATCGGGGCCGTCCGGTGGCGGCGCGTCGTCCTTGCCCATTGCGAGACGTCGGCGAGCGGAGAGCCACCGCTGCACATCGGTGTCACCCAGGCCGCACGCCCTGGTAAGCGCATCGACAAGTTGCTCACGCGGCAAGGTGGACCGACCCAGGGCGCTGGCGATGGTGCTGCTCGGCAGGAAGTCACCGGCCGCCGCCGCCTTTGCCTCCAGTTGCCGGTACGTCAGGCCAGACCACAACCGCAGACGACGCAACGCTGCTACGAACTCGTCAGCAGCCCGCGCATGCTCTGGCTGAGGTGGACCTGCCGCCGGATCGACCGACTCTTCGGGAACATCTGCGACCATCCACTTAATATGCCCCAACCACCCGGCGGAGCGACACACGCTGTGCTTCCCCACCTCCGGCATAGGCCTGAACGCTCCTGACTGAGGACCGGAGAGGTCGTTGATGGACGACCGCAGGGGACCGGTGGTCCAGGTGTCCGTGCCGGATCGCCCACCTCTCGGCGATCCGCTCGCAGGAGTCGATGGGAACGCCCCAGTGCTCGTTCAGCGTGTCGGCAACCCAGCGGCCGGCTGCCTGCCCGTCGCTGAAGCCGAACCTTTCGTCGAGCGCGTGGTGGGGGTCCTGCGCCTCCCACAGCATCTCCAGGACCGGCACCTGCGATTCGACCATGCAGCGTATCTCATCACAGGACCGTCGCCAGGCGCCGTCGGGCGACCACGTGGAAAACATGAACGTGCTGCGCACCGACGACATGGAACAGGACTTCGGCTCGTGCACGCGGGGTTGGTCTCGGTCGGCACCGCATTCGGCCGTTTCCCTGCTCGATGAGCCGATTGCTTTCGTGAGCCGCGATCACGACAGCGCTGGCAAAGCTGTCCGCGAGGACCCCCCCGGTCTGATGCGCCGCCGCGACGCGCCGGCGCGCATATGCCAGACGTATGGCGAGCGTATGGCGGCCGTATCAATGGCGTGGCCGAGCATCGAATCAGCGCCACTTCCGGTGCTCTCCCCCGCCGATCGGCGGGGAACGGTTTTGTCGATCGATGGAGGGTCTGATGCCAGGAATGTCCCGTCGCCGGGCCGCGGTGCCGACGCTGGTCGGCCTCGTCGCGGTCGGCATCGCCCTCGGCGTCATTGCCGGGTGGGCGGTCATCACCAACGGGACGGGTGCCGCCGAGGACGCACCGGCCTCCGATGGTCAGCCGGTCGCCGCCAGTGATGACGAACTGCTCCACCGGGCCTCGGAGCGGCTGATCGCGCGGTGCATGGCCCGGCACGGGTTCACGTACGAGGAGCAGCCGCCGTCGCCGACGGACCGGGACTTCCGCTACGTGCTCGACGATGTCGGGTGGGCCCGCGAGCACGGGTACGGAACCCTGGTCGACAGGGGTCGCGAGCGGGACCAGGATGCCAACCCTATTTCCTCTCGGCCCGGAGGGAACTATAGGCGCTGGACCACCAAAAGCTCATCGCGAGCACGGGTAGCGGCCACGTATACCAATGACCGTGCGCGCAGCTCGGCGTCGTGCCGCTCGATGTCATCCAGGCTGTCGAGCCTGGCCTTCTCGGTAGCCGACTCAAAGCCGACATCGGCGAGTACGACCTTGGCGAACTCCATGCCTTTGGCCCTGTGCATGGTCATCACGAGCACCCGGCCTTCCCCCGGGCGGTCGCGGTCGACTGCACGTGCCGGCACGCCGCGCTCGTTGAGCGCGTTGACAACTCGTTCACGCTGGAACTTGTCGTGTACGAGGACGGCGATCGTCTCGGGTGTCGCTCCGCCGTCAAGCCAGGGGCGGATACGGTCAGCGATCGTGTCTAGTTCGGCGATGAGCGACTCCACACTTTCCACCGCTGGCGCCGGCCCCGATCGCGCCGAGCGATAGCCGGTGATCTCCGCCTGGTCTTCGAGGTCGACGTAGTCGCAGCCGTCGAGCATTGCCATCGCGTAGCGCAGGTTCTGCGCGGTGGTGCGGTAGTTGAGGGTGAGCCGCTGCGAGCGGCCGACAATCTTGATGCCGTATCGACCCAAGACGGTTCGGTTGCCGTAGATGCGCTGGTGGGAGTCCTCGGCAATGAACAGGTCATCCTCACCCTCGGCGACCAGGGCGCGCAGCATCTGCCAGTGTGTCGGTGACAGGTCCTGGCCTTCGTCGACGAGCACGTGGTCGGCTTGGCCGCCGGTGGCCGTCAGGTGGGCGGCGGCGACGGCGGCTGCCTCGGCGAAGTCGAGAGTGCCGTCGATGCGGCACTGCGCCCGGTAGGCAGCGATCAGCGCCCACACGCTGTCCCGTTTGGCTCGGTCGAGGGCAACCCCGCGGCCGGGCCGGCGGACGCGGCGGTACTCGTTCTCGTTCTTGACCTTGTTGGGCAGGACGATCAGCGCGTATTCGGCGCTGAGGAAGGTCTCGTTGGCGATCTCCGGCGGCAGCGGGGTAGCCGACGCTTCGATGACCTCCCGCCACCGGCCAGTAGGGGTCCGCCCTGTGGGGGTGGATCGAGCATCGCCTAGGACGGTCTGGGCGGCATCGGCGATGCCGGTGCCAGCGGCGCGGATTACGGCGGCGGCCAGGGCGTCGACCCCGGCCACGTACACCCCGTGTGTGTTGAGGGCGGTCGCCTGCGGCACCGTCGGGTCGAGTTGGGCGAGGCCGTCACGCAGGGCGCCGGCCAGGTTCGTGGTGAACGTCGTCAGTACGAGCCGGGCGTCGGGTTGTTCGCGAGCCAGCACGCGAGCCCGGTGGATGAGCACGACGGTCTTGCCGGTGCCGGCGCCCCCGGAGAGCCGGAAGGGTCCCTGGTAGCGGCGCACGGCGTAGCGACGCTGCTCGGGGTGCAGGAACACCCGCCACAAGCCGAAGTCGCCCTTTTCGATGATCCGGCGGAGTTCCTCCTGGCCGTCGATGAACGCGAATTGCGCCTGGGCGGCGGGTTGCTGGAGCGAGCGCAGCAGGTCGGCGTCGTCATCACCTGATTGTTCGGGCGCTTCTAGGTGAAGCCGCTCGGCGATGGTGTCGATCGAGTCCTGAGTGGCGAGGTCGACCAGGAGGAGGCCCAGCCACCCTTCGTGGCGTTGAGCGAGGTCGAGGATGGCGTCCTCGTCCGGCGCGGCCAGTGCTCGCTCGGCGACATCGGCGGGGACGCCGAGCCGGTCGACAAGGTCGCCGCGGGTGCGCCCGAGCCGGCCCAGCAGAGGCTGCGCCGGGAAGACGAGGGATTCCGCCGGCCGGGACGGTGCAGGAGGGGCAGCGGCGGGCGGTGTAGCCGGTGGCGCGGTAGCCGGCCAGGATGCGGGTTCGGCCTGCTCGATCTGCGGTAGACCGTTAATCGGGTTGACCTTGAGGCGGACCCGCGCGGCCACGGAAATGGCGTCGTCGTGGGGCCAGACGCCGTGGATGACGTAGTGGCTCTCCCCCGCGCCGTCGAGCCGGAACATCACCGCACGCCAGAACTGGTCGACGCGGCCGGTTCGGACGCGGGAGTCGGCCGCACCGGCAATCGGCTCGACGTGCAGGCCGGGGGCGGTGTCGTCGGCGGAGAGCTTCTGTAGGAAGGTCATCGCTTTGGCCTTGACCGAGCCGTCGATCTTGACGGGCCACTTCGTCATGATGATGGTCGACATTAGTGCTCCCCGCGGTCGTTGGTACCAGTCAGTGCCGCGACGACGGCGTCCGGATCCGGCTGTACGACCTGCCAGCCGGCGGAGCTGAGGTCGGTGCGGTCCTCGTCGGGCATGTCGTAGAGGTCGACGGCGATACGCAGGCGCGGCCAGCAGATGTCCATCGGGATACCTTGCGGGCCTTCCACACCGATTAGCGGTGCGTCGAGGCCGCCGTGGATGGCGAGGAGCCGGATCAGGTCGCGCTCGACACCCGGCGCGGCCGACTCGTACGCAGATGCCCAGCTCTCGTCCATGCCGTCGGGAAGCCCGTCGGAGGCGACTGGTTCCGGCGTGGCAGCGGCCGTGGCCGGGCTACCCACTCGGCTGACGGTCGTGATGACGGTGGGCCAGTCCCGCAGCGACATCGCATTGGAAAGCTGCAGCCATAGCCGCCAGGCGTCGGCGTGCGCGGCGTCGAGGGCCTGTTCCCGGTCGTCGAGCACAAGCGCAGCGTGCACTGCCGTCTTCGTCGGCTCGACGACGACGGCGAGAGCGCCGAACTGCCGTACCAGGAGGGTCCGCTCGCCGGAAGGCAACTCCTCGGCGAGCAACGCGGCGCGTCCGACCGCCGAAAGGCTGATCCCGTCGCCGTAGGTGCGGCGGGACCGGCCGTCGACCAAAAACATCGGTACGGCCCGCGCGACGATTCCCAGGTCCGCGGGCCTGGGCGCGGACACCCAGGCGAGCAGCCAGGAGATGGGGCCGGCTCGCAGCCCTTCGTACGCACTCGGCGCGGCCTGGAACGGGGCCTGCTTGATCAGTTTGGTTACCGTCGCCTCGGAGAACCAGGCTGGGACGGTCGGAGTCTCCTGCTCGGCGGCGGCGATGTCGGCCGCGGTGACCGCCAGGACAATACGGCCGGTGTCGCGCAGGATCTGCCGTTTCTCGGCATCGTCGGCGAGCCGGTTGCGGGACGCTACGGCGTGGAAGGCATGACCGTCGGTGAAGACGGCAACGGCCGGCACGGAGGTGTCGTTGGATTCCAGCAGGAAGTCCGGGCGGGAGTTCTCGACGTTGACCTGCGGGGTGAGGGTCCATTGGCGTTGGTCGCCGGGCAGGGTGAAACGCAGCGCGTTGCCCCACGGTTTCGGCACCTCGATGGTGGCTGCCCCGATCGCCTTCAGCCGCCGCGCGATCAGCTTGCGGAAGCGTTGTTCGAGGTGCGATTCGGGGTTGTCCTGCGGTGGAGTCTCGACAAGCGTCCACGGTGGGCCATCGGCGGTGTCGGCATCCTCGCCCAAACCGAGCAGGTGGGCGAGATGCCGTTCGGCGGCCGCACGGGACGTACGGCGCAGTGCGGCGGGCAGGGTGAACGGCAGCAGACAGCGGTGGCAGGCGAGGCGTTCCTCATGCCGGCATTCGCAGTCGTGCACCCGCCGCCAGGCGCGCGTGAGTAGGTCGCGCAGGCGGTCCGGGGCGGCCAGGTCGGCCAGGTACCCAGTGCCACCGGGAACCACGTCGTGCAGCAGCAGTGCGTCGTGGTTGTCGATGCCGTCGCTGAGGGTGGGGTCGACGACGTGCTCGACCCGCAGGTGGTCGGGGTGCCCGCCGATCTGTTCGCGCAGCCCGAGCAGGACGGCCGCGGCCAGGCTCGGCACGGCGAAGTCGTCGCCGAGGGTGACCGCGTACGGCAGGCGCAGCAGTAGCCCCTGGGTGCGCAGGGTGCGGGATAGGGCGACCGCCGTGGTGTTCTCCACGGCTGCCTTCCGGTACGGGCACCAGGCGCGGTGTTCGTGCGGGCGATTGCGGCCCGTGTCGGTGTCAAGCTTGCCGCATCCGCTGCACACGCGGAACAACGCGCCGGTGCGTTCGTCAGCCGATATGATCCGCGACGTGCCGTGACCGGGGACGCCGACGTTTAGCCAGCGCAGGTCCATGCTGCGTAGATAGGTGCAGCCCAGCCCGGTGTTCTCGGCGAACCACTTCGCCGCGATGCCGGCCGGGTCGATGTCGGCGGCCGTGATGAGCTGGAACGGGATGCGGTCGCGCTGGTCACGCCGGTCGGAGATCTTCACCTCGTCGCGGCGCACCTCGGCGGAGACATGGGACAGTTCGACGACGTCGAGGCGCTGGCCCGTGTCGGCGATGCCGGTGCTGCCGCAACGCGGGCACTTGGCGATCTGCTGTTCCTGGCCGGTGGCTGCAATGTCGGCGGCGTAGCCGCAGGCGGGGCAGAACACCCAGGGGCGGATGGATTCGCCGTCGATACCAAGGTCGATCGCGTCGACGGCGATCTCCCAGCCGCGGGCGTAGAAGGTGGCGCCGGGGGCGAACTCGCGGATGGCCTGCGCCGATCCGCGCTGGAATTGGGCGCTGTCGCTTTCGAACTCGCCGGAGTCGGGGTTGGTCCAGCTGATTCCGACGGCGAGGGTGACGGTGTCGTCGAGCAGCGTGTAGTTGGGCAGCAGTCCGTGTTCCTCCAGGACGCTGATCCAGTATTCGCCGCGCAGGTGCCCGAGTTGCCCCCCTATCAGCTTGCGGGTGGTCTTGGCCGACCGCAACGCCCGCTTGTCGTCGTCGGTGACGGCCGGAGACCCGGCCTTGGCCTCCAGTTCGGGTAACACCTTGTTGATCTCGGTCTGACGCCGCCTGAGTGTCTCGACGGTCTGCTGCCAGCGCCGACTGGCCGCGTGCACGTGCCCGGCGAACAGGCTGGTGCCGGCGCCGGCCGCAGGGCTGACCCAGTCGGTGAGCGCATCGACCGTGGACGCGGGCAATGACCCGAAGGTGTCGGTGAACCGGCGCACCGCAGCGGCACCGCCCGTCTCGGCGACGGCGATGAGTTCGCCGAGGAACGAGTCCGGGTCGCTGGATCCGATGGCCTTCTGCGCGCTGGTCGGGTGGGTGTGCCGCTGGTCACGAGCCATGTCGTCGATGAGGCAGGCGGTGAACTGGCGGCGGAGGATCTCCTCGGCGCTCAGGTAGGTGGCGGGCGGGCGAACCTCGCCGTTGATGACCGACAGCGGGTCACCGAGCTTGGGAAGCTGGTCGCCGCGCCCAGTGAGGTAGGCCAGGTTGAGGGCGTTGCCGGTGAGACGTCCGGCCCGCCCGACCCGTTGCAGGTAGGACGCGACGGTGCGGGGCAGCGACGAGAGCAGGACCGTGGACAGGTCGCCGATGTCGATGCCCATTTCCAGGGTGGGGGTGGCGACCAACACGTTGGGTGCCTGCGGCTCGGTCGAGGACTTCTTGAAGCCGTCCTCGTAGCTCAGCCGGGTGGCGTCATCGAGCAGGCTGGTGTGCTCGCGCGCAACGATCCGGCGCATATCCGGGGAGGCGTAGAGCCGGCGGTAGAAGTTGTCGGCCAGGGCTTCCCGGGTCAGCCGGCCGTGGCAGCGCACCAGCATGCACGGCGCGCCGTCGAGCTGGTCGACGGTGGTGCGGCTGCCCGGCACCAGCGCCCGGCAGGTGTCACAGGCCAACAGGTGGCGTTTGGCGGTGAGGTCGTCGAGCCGCGCCGGGGCGACCACGACGCCCGACGGCGGGATCGCGTAGACGGTGGCGCCGCTCTGGCTGGTGACGGTGGTGAGGACACCGTCGCGGGCGAGCCGGTCGAGCAGCAGCCGGGTGAGCCGCCCGCCATCGGCCGGGCTGACCGACAGCGCCCGCGAGGTCCAGCGCGCGTACCAGGACTGGGCCGAGGTGACGGCGTCCAGGTCGCTGTCGCGGACCGGGTTGGCGGAGCCGCCGACACGCGGGTAGCTGGGGGCCGGCCGCGTGTTGGGGAAGGCGGGCATGCCGTCGCCTCGGGGCCGCCCGCCCCAGATGGACCAGCGGTTGCCGTCCTCCTGACGGAAGGTGGTGAACCAGGGATGGTCGATGGCACCCTGTGCCCGCATCCGGTCCAGGACGCCCCGCACCCACCGCACGAGCGTCTCGTCGGCCGGCTCGGCCGCGTCCGCGCCGAGTGGGCCCTGCACGGCGAACCCGGTCAGCACGGCTCGGGCGGCGGCGGCCATCCGGGTTGGTGGGCCGGCCTCCACCTCGACGGTGGCGGCACCTGTCAGTTCGAGGGTCCGCCCGGTGCGCGAGTTCATCCCGAACTCCAGGACCACGTCGAGGGCGAGCCGTTTCCGGACCCGCGACATCACCCGGGCGGGCACCCCCCGCAGGGTTTTCGACGTCCAGAACGGGATGAACGACTCCCTGTCGACGCAGTCGGGGCCGAGCAGGCGGTAGCGGTGGAAATCGTCCTCACCGGTGCGCTGGATCGCGTCCTCGACCAATGCGTCCAGGGTGAGGGTGCCGGGGGCGATCGCGGCGTTGAGCGCGGCGCGCAGGGTCAATGTGTGCGAGCGGGCCTCCACGAAACCGGCCCGGTGCGCGGCGTCCTGCACAGAGTCGGTAAAGACCAGGGCCTTTTTTTCCCGTACGTCCAGCGCCGCCGACCCGAACAGGGTGGACAGTGACACCGACAGCAGGGTGGCGATGGCGCTGCCGAGGAAGCGGATGCCGTCCGGCTGGGCACAGGACGGACAGGTGTCGTCGCGCGCGTGCTCGTCGGCGTCCCGGCCGGCGCTGGTGAGCACCGGCAGGATCCACCCGTCGCGCAGGTCGGGGTCGTCGTCGGAGGGGGCGGCGGTCAGCAGTTCCCGACCGCGTACGGAAAACCAGGCCAGCCCGTCGGGGTGCGCGGCCCCGTCGTAGGACGCGTTGGCTTCGGCCGGCGCGTACAGCAGGGCCCGGAAGCGCCCTTCCCGGGTGGCATGGTTACGCCGGATGGTCTCGTCGTCGACGGCGAGGCCGGTGCCGACCGGGGCGAGCGCGACCCCCCAACCGGACCGGCCACAGAACCGGCAATAGATGGCCGGGAACGACGGCCGGATGTCCTCGGTGTCCCCGCCGGCCACGGGGGGCCCGTCGTCGCCCCAGCGGAACCGGGCGGTGGTGTCGGCGGCCCGGTCGATGCGGGTGAGTTCGCGTACCCACAGGTGCACGTCGACGGCGAGGGCATCCCGTCCGACGACCGCCCGGATGTGTCCGAGGGCCGCTACCACGGCGGTGATCGCCTGCGCCCAGTCGGTGTCGAAGCCGCCCGCGGCTAGGCGGGAGGTGCGCCGGTCGGCCTGTCCCGCGATCCGGCGGACCAGGTCGTCGACGCTGACCGCGTCGGCGGTCTCGTAGGTCAGTTCCTGTACCAACGGATGCGCTTTGGCCAGGGCGAGCAGCAGGTCCGGCCCGGCCGCGGTGAGCTGGTCGCGGTCACCGGACCAGAGAAGGCCGAGGATGGTACGGGCGAGAGCCGCGCCGTCCGGGTCGGCGCCGAGCGTCTCGACGGCCGCGCGTACCTCATCGGCCCGGAACGCGGCCGCGACGACGAACCCGGCCTCGGCGACGACGGCCTCCGCGTCGCCCACCCATTCGGCGAGGTCCTTCCGAGACTCGGTCACCACCGCGTCGGCGGGGAAGGGCTCACCGAACACGGTCTCGGCGAAATCGAGCATGGCGCCCGGATCGCCCTTGTCCCCCAGGGTCGCCGACGTCGCCACCGGGGTGATCAGCCCCAACGGTCGGGACCACGCGGCCTCGGTGAGGGCCGGGTCGTCGTCCCGCCAATGGCTCTTCAGCGCCAGCCCGAGACGGCGCAGCAGCATGGCTACATCGGTGCCCTGCGCGCCGTCGTAGGTGTGGAACTCGTCGAGCACCAGGTAGCGCAGGCTGGTCGCGGACTGCCGCCACAGGCTCTGGTCCTCGTGGCGCAGCAGCAACTGGTCGAGCATCTTGTAATTGGTGAGCAGAATGTCGGGCGCGGTGTCCCGGATGACCCCCCGGTCGGTGATCAACCCGTGCGAGGTGACCATCGTCCGGGGTTTGCCCTTCTCTCCGGTGTAGAGCGCCGCGGTGATCGACGCCAGCTCCGGGTGGCCGGTTAGCAGCCCGGCGAGACGGCCGGCCTGGTCGTTGGCGAGCGCGTTCATCGGGTACAAGATCAGCGCCTTGATCCCGGTCACGCCCTCCAGCCGGGCCCGGCGCACATGATCCAGGATGGGGTAGAGGAACGCCTCGGTCTTGCCCGATCCGGTGCCGGTGGTGACCAGTGTCGCCTGGGGGCGTCGACCGCCCAGGGAGGTCAGCCGGGCGAACGCGGCGGCCTGATGACCGTACGGGTCCGGGCCCGCGTACCAGTCGAGGTGCTGCCGCCAGCCCTCCTCCGCCGGACGGAACGGCAACCGCAGGCGCACGTACGGGCCCTTGAACATGCCGGTGACCGGATCGGACAGGAACGTGTCGAGGCCGTCGCGGGCGTCCGCGTCGGTCAGCGCAAACGTTGTCGTCAGATAATCGACGAGGCTGTCCCGGACGTTGGCCGCCTGGACGGTGGGCAGCAGCTCGGTCACGAACGCTCCCGCAGGCGCTGTGCGAAGACCGCGTACGCCTCCCGCATGTCCGCCTCCCGATCCAGGGTGACAAACGGCAGCTCATAGGTGTAGGTGTTGCCGGCCTGGTTGGTGGCGGTGCGCTCCTCGGCGGTGATCCGGTCGCCCTTCCTGCGCCAGACGGTGAGCACCGAGTTGGGCACGAGCCGGCCGTTAGCGTCGTAGAAGTAGACGTTGCGGTCGTAGCCGCGCAGCACGGCAAACTGGGTTCGATAGATCGAACACAACTCGTCAGGGGTCAAGCCGAGCGCCAGCGCAACCAGTGCATCGATCTCCACCAGCGCCTGGCGCCGATCCGCAGCGATCCGCAACGGTGTCCCCGGCGTCCAATCCTGCCCGACCTGCTCCAACGGCACCCGCAGTTCGTAGTCGAGTCCGCCGGCCCATGAATCATCGCGAAAGTCGTCCGAATAGCAAGCCCGCCAAAGCTCCGCGTAGGCGTCCGTGACTGCGTTCAGTCGCAGCGCACGCAAGAGCAGATAATCGTCGAGAGGTTGTCGTCCACCCCGAACCATCCGAGCCACCGCGCCCGCACGGATCGTCGACTTGGGCGCAGCCCTCGTCGAGAAATCCGTGATCAGCGATGAAAGGTATCCACACACAATGGCAAGGTCGGACGGCTCGCCGTCAGGCATTCCCATCGAAAAGACGCCGTCAACGTGAGCGGCACCAGGGGGAATCAACCCAGGGATGAAGGTGCGCTCGCCCTGATTGGCTGCCATCGTGCGCCAGGCGATGCGGTAGTGGTCGCGGGCGGGGTCAGGGTGGTCCTCGTCGCCCCAGTCCGTGTAGGCGCAGTCGTAGTCGTAGCGGTCGCCTTGGCGTTTGTAGGCGGTGGCCGGGATCGCGTCGGCCGCCAGCGCCTCGAAGTCCGTCACCGACCAGTCCTGGTTGTTGCGCAGCGACTCGTTCGGCTCCTTGTAGAGCGGCGTCGACACGAACAGGTGCGGCCCCTGAAGGATCACGTCATCCCAGGAGCCCGGCACGCCCCACTCCGACTCAAAATACCCCTTGGTCCGGTCGTTCTTCTCGTGCCAACCGGCCGAGAAGCGCAGGCCGAGGTCACCGATTCGCCCGACGCGGGAGAGCTTTTCCAGGACCGCCGCGCTGGACTGGTTCACCGCGTATACCATCCGGGTCTGCCGGATCGGTACGTCGTCGGTCTCCATGGTGGCGTGCCAGGCGCGCAGCGTGCCATCGGTCACCGTGGTGATCCGCGAGCGATGCGGGCGTACGTCCCAGCGGCCCTCGTCGTCCTTGAGTCCGGGTTCCGGCCCGGATCCGTCGTGCACCAGGGACCGCACCGCCGTGTCGGGGTGATAGAGCCAACTCGCCTGCGTGAAGCCCGGCCGGCCCTGCCGTGATCCGTGCACCGTGACGCCAAAAAATTTGCTGTCCTTGATCTCAAAAAGAATGAGCGCGTTGACGAAATGCCAGTGGCGGCGGAGGCGCAGGTACAACTCCGAGCGGAGAAGGCCCGCGCTTTCGTCGGTGAAGTGCGAGTTCAGGTGAATCATGCCGATGGTGCCGCGGGCCGACCCGTGCCGCCACATCACCTCCATGAAGCAGCGGTACAGGTCCGGCTGAAGGCCCTGCAGGTGCGGATACTGCCCGACCGAGCCGACGAACGCCGCGATCGACAGCACCTCCGCCGTGCCCTCGACGACCACTTCGGTCATGCCCGGCAGCGCCAGGGTCGCCGCCCGTTTAATGGCGACCTGCGCCTGGGTCGGCTTCAGCGCCAACTGCCACCACGGATCACCCTCGGCCAGCAGGGCGTCGACGTCGGAGCGGGGCCGGACCCACGGTGGGTTACCGACCTGGAGGTCGAAGCCGCCGCGGGCGAACACGGTAGCGAAATCCAACTGCCAATGGAAGAAGCCCTGCCGCTGGGCAATACGCTCACACACCACCAGCCACGGGTGCTCGCACAGCACCGTCTCGATGGGCTTAGCGCCGGCAAAGCCGATCTCCACTCGTTCGGCCTCGTTGAGTTCGTCCCAGCTCATCCCGGCGCTCAGGGTCAGCCCAGACGCCTTGCGTTTGCGTAGCTCCGGGTTGCGGCCCAGCAGCGCCTGCAACCCGGCGACCCACTCCGCGACACTCGGCGGAGCAATCATTGTGCCGTCCACGGTGGCGGATTCGTCGGTGAGCGGCCAAAACCAGAGCGCCGTCCACGCGTCCATTGCGCGGCGCAGCCGCCGGTAGGCGCCTGCCTCGTCGGCGAGCGCCGCCTCAATTTCCTCGCGCTGCACCGCCCCGCCGGCGGGCAGCTCACCCGCCTCCCACACCGGGATGCGCCGGCGGATCTGCTGCTCGGCAAGGTCCAGGCGGCGGTAGGCGATCTGCCACAGCGACTCCACCCGATGCGCCAGTTCGGCGTACGCGTCGACAATTTGCTTGGTGGGTTTGGTCTTCGTGCTTCCCCGCCAGGTCCTGAGCTTCCTCACGGCATCGGGGGCGAGCGCGGAAGCCTCCTTGACGTCGGCGGCCGAGCCCCAGCCGTCGGCGGGCAGCAGGAAGTGGTGGATGCCGTCGGTGGCGACCCGCCCGGTGGCCATGTCGTCGACCAACGAGGTCAACGGCATCTCGTTCGGCACCGCGCCCAGCCATGACTTGTCGACGACCTGGCTGCGGTGATAGACGGCCCGGCGGGCACCGATCAGCGAATTCCCTCGCCGCAGGTGCAGGCCGAACCAGGGCGCCGACAGGCCCTGCACCATCGTGTCCAGCCACAGGGTGATCTCGGCGAGTTCGACGGCGGCGGCGTTCAGGTCTACGCCGTAGACGTTGTGCAGAGCGAGGTAGGCCTTCACCTCCTGCAGGCGTTTCGGGTAGTCGTCCGGGTCGATGCGTTTGCCCTCGGCGGCCAGTTCCTCCTGGCGGCGCTTCAGGTACTGCTCGGCGAGCTGCCGCACCGCCTCGATGGCGAACGCTCCCGAGCCGAGCGCTGGTTCGCAGATCGTCATGCCCAGGATGTCGACAGCGGGTGTGCGTTCGCTGTTCTGGTCGAGCAGCTCCTCCAGGGCCTGCCCGACGGTGAACCTCGTCAGCATCTCGGGGGTGTAGTAGGACGCCGACTGCTGGCGTTCCCGACCGGACAGCCGGAACACAAACGAGCCCTGCGGGTGCAGCACCGGCCGCAGCTCGCCGGTCACCGGGTCGGCCAGCTTCACGAAGTCGGCGGCGGCGATGCCACCCGCGCGGTCCACCGGCACCACCCAGGAGCCCTTGCTGCCGTCACCATCCTTGGCGACCTCGTACAGGTCCGTCTCGGCGAAGAAGCCGGTGTACGACATCAGCCCCTCGTAGACCGCGCCGAGCTGGTTGATGCCCAGTTCCGCGTACGAGATGAAGCCTCTGTCCCTGCCCCGCCGTTCCTTGCTCAGCAGCAGGTGGGTGAGGACCTCCTGCAGGGCGGCGTTGCCGATGCCGACCGCGTCGATGTGCGCGGTGGCGCTGGAACGGAACAGGTCGGCGCGCAGCGGGTTGAACGTGAGCCCCGGCGCGGACAACGCTTCCTCGTCGGCTGGTTCAACGACCTGGTGACCCCGGTCGACCAGCCGGAACAACACGCCCAGCGACTCGTAGAGGTGGGTTCCCGTCCGGGCGCGCGGGGTGGCCAGTTCGACCTGGACGAGTTCACGCAGCCGGTCCAGGCTGTAGCCCTGGTCGTATTCGGGGGCGCCGACGGGCAGCACGCCCAGCTCGGGCGACGCCTCCGCGTACAACAGGAAGAGGATGCGGTAGAGGAACCGCAGCGCCTGCTTGGCCAGCGGCTGAGCCTCCGCTGCGGGCAGCGGGTCGAGGCCCCGGGCGCGGCGGCGGGCGACGACCTCGTTGGCGATGATCTCGATGGAGAGGCGTACGCCCTCGCGGAGGTCCTTGGATACGCCGACGGTGTGTTTGATCGACTCGTCAAGGACGCCGCTCCACCACAGGTTGCCGTCGGCGTCCGGGGCGATCGACGCGGCGGACAGGCAGGTCAGGGCGCGGTCGATCTCGCCGCCGCGTCTGGTGTCGTTGCGTTCGCAGATCAGTTGCAGGTCGACGGCGAGGTAGCGGCCCTCGGCCCAGCGTTCCCGTTCGGCCAGCACCGCCCACCGGCCGGCCAGGATGAGGGCCAGGTCGGGGGCATCGTCCTCGACGAACAGGGCGGAGGTCAGCCGCGCGGCTGAGGTGAGTTCGTCGCCGTCGTCGTCCAGGCGCACCGGCGCGGCCAGCGTTCGGCCGTCCTTGGCGAGGACGTCCTCGACTGCGGCGACCGGCTGGGCGAGCACGACGACAAGCGGTGACCGTTCGGTGATACCGGGCGCCGAGACGCGCAGGATTGGCCCGTCCTCGCCGAGGACCAGACCGTGCTCACGCAGTTCCAGGATGCCGACGATGCGCTGGTGGATCGACGCGACCGCGGCGGCGGTGGTCTGTGGGTCGGTGGCGCCGAGGTCGGACTCGACATCGGTCAGCTCGCTGAGCTTGGCGAGGTCGGCTTCCAGCTCCTGCCGGGCGTCGGTGAACCGGCTACGCGGGGTGGGCCGGCGCTCGTCGGCCTCCGCGTCCCACGTCTTACGGCGCTCCAGCACCCGGGCGCGGAACGACTCCTTCGTCGCGTCGGTCGTGAAGTAGTGCTCGGAGATCCAGCCCTCACCGACCAGGATCGCGTCGGACGCGCTCATGCGGTGCCTACCTTTCGCATGCGCTCGTGGCCCTCGCTGCGCTCGGTGCACTCGCTCATGCGGTGCTCCCGGTCTTTGGTACGACGACCAGCAGCGGGCGGACCAGTTGCCGGTCCGGGTTCATGTCGGCGACCAGCTTCTGCTCCTGCCCGATACTGACCCGGCGTTGCTTCAGATCGCGGCGCTGAATCAGCTTGTCCGCCTCGTCCTGCCACTGGGCGAGCCGATGCGACCACTGCTCGACCCGATGCGCGACGTCCTTCTCGGCCGCCGCGAACAGGTCGCGCATCTGCGCGCGGGCGTGCTGCACGGCCGGGGCGATGAACCGGCCGAGCGACTCGGCGTCCGGCACCGGACCGGGGTTGGCTCGCGCGGCGTCGAAGCCCAGCGCGGCCAGTGCCTCGGCTGCCGACGAGTGCGGGGTAACCGGGGCGAACGACAGGGTGTCGGGCGCCGGAAACTCGACGGTGAGCCACGCCGCCGAGACGACCTGCCCGCGCCGGTTGGTGAGCGTGCCCAGCAGTAGCACAGTCGGGTCGTCGACGTTGCCGCGGACCGCGAACACCTGGTTACGACCCAGCCCGGCCAAGGCCCGGTCCGAGGCCCAGTCCAGTACCGGGTGCAGCGGGCTCAGGTAGTGCGCGTCCGGCCAACTGGACTCGGTGTCGTCGCGCAGCGCCTGCTCTAGCCGGTCCTTGCCCCGGGGCAGAGTGGTGGCCAGGACGAGCTTGTCGGTGACCCTCCGGTCGGCGAGATAGCTCTGCGGCAGGAGATCGAGGCGTTGCACCAGGTCGGGTGGCGGGGTCAGTTCGGCGGTACCGAAGGCGGGGTCGCGGCGCCAGGCGACACCGTTGTTGCTCAGCGGCCCGGTCGGGTCGACGAAGGCGGCGTGCAGCGCCTCTTCGAGGTAAGAGACGTCGTCGGGGTAGAGCCCTGACCCGGCGGTCCCGGTCGTCTCGGGCAGCGGCTCTTCGTCGGCGTCGTCGGCGTCGACGATGCCGAAGAACATCGCCGACAGGTCGTCACCGGCCAGCACCTCGTCCGGGGTGCGCACCACATCGTCCAGGTCACGCTGCCCGGCTAGGACGGCGCGGATGGCGGCCTCCTCGCCCTTCACGTCGTACTGGCCCATCAGTGAGGCCACATCGCCGAGCGCGCGGTGTGCCTCGTTCTCCTTGCCGACCAGCTTTGCCAGGATGCGGATGTCGCCGGCGAACCGGCCGCCGTTTGGCTCCAGCAGCAGGGCGGTGATTCGGGGCGGGTGCTGCTGGCCGTACCGGTCGATGCGGCCGTTGCGCTGCTCGATGCGGATCAGGCTCCACGGAATGTCGTAGTGGATCAGCTCGTGGCACTGGGCGTGCAGGTTGACCCCTTCGGAGGCGACGTCGCCGGTGACCAGGACACGGACCGGGGCGTGTTCCTGCTTGAAGGCGTCGACAATGCGCTGCTGCTCGTCGTCGGGCAGGCCGCCGTGCATGATCGCGACGGCCTCGGCGGGCACTCCGAGGTCGGCCGGCAGGTGTTTGTGCAGCCAGGTGAGCGTGGCAACGCGTTCGGCGAACACCACCGCCCGCATCGGCGAGCCGGATGCGACGCCGACCTCCCGGAGCCGCTGGACCAGCCGGGCGTACTTGGCCGAGCCCGCCGCCAGCGTCGCCGTGTTCAGGCCGGCCAGCCGTTCCAGGGCCGCACGTTCAATATTCGCGACGGCGTCGTGCGTGAGACGACTCAGACGCTGCCGAACGGTCTCGGCCAGCGCGACCGGCGACGACAGGAATGCCTTGGCCAGCGTCCACGGGAACAGCGACGCGTTCTGCCCGGAATAGGGGGTGCGCTTGTCCGGCGGCCACAACCACACGTCCTCGAGCTCGCGGGCGACCGCGTTTTCCGCCGGGCTCGCGGGCACCAGTACGTTCTCCGGTTCCTGCCGTTCCGCCCAGTCGGCGCCGACAACGCCCGCTACCTCGTCGCTGTGCCGGTGGCGGCGGATCACCAACCGTTCGATCTCGGCGGCCACCAGTTCGCCCCCGGGCGGAATCGCGGACGGGTCGAGCAGCCGAACCAGCTCGGCGAAGGACTCCTTGCGGCCGTTGTGCGGGGTCGCCGACGCCAGGATCAGCGTCTCGGTATTGCGGGACAGCGTGCGGGCCAGCCTGTTGTTCTGCGTGGACGCGTTGGCCAGATTGTGCGATTCGTCGATCACGACCGCGTCCCAACGCTGCTTCTTCAGGCTGGCCGCGTAGCGCTCCGACTTCAGCGTGTCGATTGAGATGATCGCCCGCCGGAAGTACGTGAACGGGTTACGGTTCGCCGGGAGCTTCTGCCGGACCCGTTGAATACCGGCCGAGTCGAGACGGACGAACGGCAACGCGAATCGCGACCACAATTCCTGCTGCATCTGTTCGAGCACGTGGCGGGGCGTCACGATGAGGATCCGCTCACCTCGGCCACGGCGCACCAACTCCGACAGGATCATACCGATTTCCAGGGTCTTGCCGAGCCCGACCGCGTCGGCCAGCAGGATCCGGGGACGTAGGTTTTCCGGGTCCAGTGCCTTGCGCACGGCGGTCTGCTGGTAGCTCAACGGTGTGGCCAGGGCCTGCGTGGCGACGGTGAGTGAGCGATCGGCGAGCGGAACGGCGGTCTTGCGGTAGGTGGACTCAAGCCAGAGGCGGGCCTTGCGGTAGCGCGGGCTGTCATCCGCCACGACGCTCGCGGCTGCCGGGTCGAGCGGTGCGATGCGGTCGAGGGAGGCATAAAAGCTGGCCGTAACGTCACGGACCAGTTCACCCAGACCGCGGACGTGCACGAGGAGCCCGTCCGCGGTTTCCTCTGCGGTCTGCACCAGCCACTCCTCGTCCCGAATGACCACCACCGACCCTGGCGCCAAGTCAGGTGCCGACTCGGTACGGACGTTGCTCATGGTCGTCACACCTTTCCCGTCGAGCCGCAGCGGCGCGGTAGATCCTATGTGGATCAGAGACGGCAGGAGACCCCTCGCCCGGCCATCCAGGGTGGACCGGCAGCTGTCCTGCCCCCACGAGTGGCGGAATCACCGCAGGCAGGGCTACTCAGGTTGCGGTGCCGCCGTCCAGAATCTCGACGTGGGAAACTCGCTCGATACGCCCACGTACGGCGGTGCCGATGACTCGCACGTGCTGCCGGCGACCGTGTGCGTCGACGAGCTGCTGGTAGAGGGCGTCCGGCAGCAACACCCGAACGGACCGTTCAGAGGAGCCGTACACGGTGGAGATCGGGCCCCGCACGGTTGCCTGGCCGCCCTCGCCGATATCCCGACGCAGCTTGCTGACCTGACCCTCCACCGTGACCTCCCCGTCCGGAACGGCCACCTTGAGCTGCTCTGCCGCCGCGCGCAGGACCTCGATCCGCCGGGTGCTGAAACGGAACGAACGCGCCGGCACGGAGGAAGGTAGCTGAACAGCCCAGTTGAACCTGACGTCGTAGGGAACACCGTCGCGGCCGAGCTTGGCGAGGGCGTCACAGACGTTCGCCGACACGCCCTCACCGGTACGGCGCAGAAATAGTCCAAGATCGAATTCGCGCTGCGCCTCGCCTGACGCGGCAAAACATGCCCTCACCGCGCGGTGCATCTGCAGCGACACCCGGCGGGCGAGCGGCGGATCGGCATTCACGTCGGCACGCGGCACGGCGAGCTGTGCCGCGATCGCCCAGCTTCCGGCGCGTGGGGTTCCCAGTCGCACAGTACGGGCGAAGTCGAGCGCACTGTCCGGCCGACGCCCTTGCACCAGCATCGGCTGCTCGCTCATCAGAGCGTACGTGGACGACACGACCAACTCCCGCACTCCCGCCAATGCGTCCACCGCATTGAACAGGGGAATCGTCCCAGATGGACCGCTGGGCAGAAGCCGGAAGGAGAGCGTGTCCGCGCCGGTGGTCTCCAAATCGTCCAGAAGCAGCCGGATCGGGCGCTCCTCGACGGCCGCCACGGTGGTGAGGAGGTCAGAGACGCGGCTCGCGTAGTCGCGCAGGTCCCGATCGCCGGGGACCAACACCTGGAAGTCGCCGTCGTCCTCGCGCCGCGACCATAAGGTCGCCCGTTCGAGATGCTGTTCCGGCGCCCAACCGGTGGACGACAGATAACGACTCAACGTCTCGGGCGTCAGGGCCGATGCGGCACCTAGCTCGTCAGCACTCACCACGACAGGCGGCATCATGACGCGGGCACCTGTTGCGCCGGGACGGGACCAAGAAGCGACCGCAGGCCGTTGACGGTCAGCAGGTTGCGCTTGGGCACGGGAACCGTGACGTGGCGCTGCGCGGCCTGGTCGATCAACGGCGACCTGCGCAAGGACGCCCAGTACCCGCAGTGACTGAGGCGCATGGATGTCTCGTCCACCTGGGCGTACTGACCGGCATCCGGGGGAACGATGATCAAGAAGAGATAGCGCGACACCGCGAACCCCTCACCGGCGAGGTTGTTGTAGTGGCGCACGTCCATGGGGTAATGCCAGTCCAGCTCGGTCCCCTTCGGGCTGGACCACGACTTGACCTGTGCCTCGATCTTCGGAAAGCGGACAGTGCCACGCGTCCCTGGAAAGTCGATGGAGAAGTCCACGCCCGTGTGGTCGACGTCCTGCTGACCGGCGATCAGGCCGGCGGCGCTGGCCAGGACACGCACGAAGCTCTCGCCGAAATATCCTTGATGGTTGTACTTGCCGTAACTCATCCACCTTGCCCCAGGGCCACACCCGACGCGCTCCGTGGGCGTAAACATACTTCCGGTCACCGTTGCTGAGAACCCCTCAGGCCGCCCGGGTTCGACGCGATCGATCGTCGTGCCGGCGGCAGCGCCACTATGCCGGGGATTCGTCTTGCCGTCGTCGCCAATCACTTGGGATGCTCGCTGCCGTGCGGATTGACACCCGAGCGACGGCGGGGACGAGGTGACGCGGGCGGCGTCGGGCGAGCCGCCGATCCACTTTTACGCGCATCAGGCGCGGGCGGGCGAGGCCGGTGCCCGTGAGGATTTCGAGCAGATGATCGGGCTCCTGGTCGAGGCGGTACGCGGCGACGCCCGGCTCGTCTTCGCCAACGGTGGCGACTGGGGCATCGACGCGTTGGTCGGCGACCTCAACGGTCGGGTCACAATCTGGCAGGCGAAGTACTTCCCGCACGGGGTGACGAACAGGCACCGGGGGCAGATCGAAGGTTCGTTCGCCTCGGCGGTGCGCAACGCATCCCAGCACGGCTACCACGTTCAGGAGTGGGTGCTCTGCGTCCCGTCCAGTCTCGACCCGCAGATGACCCGGTGGTGGGACGGCTGGCGGCAGACGCAGACGCGGCTCACCGGCGTACGGCTGGTCCTGTGGGACGAGACGGGCCTGCGTAGTCAGTTGATGCAGCCAGCCGCGCGGTATGTTCGGCGTGCCTACTACCACCCCTACCGGGACATTGGCGACCAGGACATGGACCATCCGAAGGGCTCGGAGTCGGTCACGATCCCATCCTCGTCGCCACGGCAACCCCCGGACCACGCCGCGAGCCCCTGGCGTGGTGGTGACGAACGCCGGATCGGCACGCACCGCTACCTGTTGCACGAAGACCCCGTTGAGCAGGTCAGCCTCGACCATTCGTGGAGTTGGCGGGAGGCGACCGCCGACCGTGTCCAGCACGATCCGCTTCGAGTCCGGCTTCGCCAACTCCACCTCGTCCGGGAAACGTCGACGGCTCAGCGGCGCCGCGACGAGGTACGCGCGCAGGGCCGCCTGTTACGCAAGCTCGGCGGTACGGGCGGGCTGCCGTCACTCGACGGTCTGACCGAGCAGGCCGCCGCCACCACGCTGGTCACGGTGCTGCCTGCCGGGCCTTTCTGGCGACAGGCATTCGGCCCGACCGGTACGCCGCTGGCCTGGTTCCCCGCCACTGGCGTGCTTGGCGCGGCGGCCGAGGTCTGCGCCACGTTGGCCGTGCTGCACCGGGAAGGGGCAAGTCACCGGGCGCTCGGTCCCGACAGCATCGTGCTCACCGGACGTACCCGGCGCGCGGCGCTGGTCGACGGCGGTCTGGCCGCCCTCACGCCGCAGCCGGGTGAGGGGGTTCCCGGCTACCGCGCCCCGGAGCAGCACCGGGGCGGCCGATCCTCGATCCCGGTCGACATCTACCAGGTGGCGGCGCTGGTCTATCACACGTTGACCGGTCATCCGCCGTCGTCGTACGCAACGCCACCGATCCGGGCCAGCCTGCCCGAGTTGCCCGAACACCTCGACGACCTGCTGCTGCGCTGCCTCGACCCGGACCCGGCCCGCCGTCCCGTCGACCCACGCGCGCTCGCCGCCGCGTTCCGCGAGGGACGTCGGCTGCTCTCCCAGGGAGGTACCCGCTGAGCATCGCGTCCCTATTCCTGCCGGGCCCGGTCGCGGTCGTACCGTCCGGCAAGGCCATTGACCAACTCGCCCAGGGTGGTCTGCGTGATCCGTCCGTGCTGATCAACGAGTTCGGCAGACTCGCCTCGTCTAACGCGCTGCCTGCGCGGGTCGAGCCGGACCGGTCCCGGCTGGTCGTCTACAGCCAGCGTTGGGCGGCGTGGCTCTATCCCAGTGATCACGGTGACGCGTACCGGCTCGGACACGTCTCACCGCTTTCCTTCAAGGACCAGGAACGGCTGCTCAGGGCGGCGCTGGTGCTCGGCGGTGCGGCCGGCTGGTCGGCCTATCACCACGTCCGTGACGTTCCGCAGCGGTCTTCGTCACACTGGCCACTGCTCTGCCAGGCCTGGTTGAATTTGGGCGTCGCACGTCCGGAGGCGACGCCGACGATGCCAGCGCACCACATCGAGTACCTCGACCTGCTCACCGATGTCATCGAGGCGACCCGGGACATCGAGATCGCGCGGCAACGCCAGGCGCGGGCCCTGCCGTACCGCAGGCTGGACAGCACCCGTGAGGAGCGGCACTCGGCGCGTGGCGTCTACGCCTTCCAACTGCTCCACGGCGCCCCGGTGGCCAAAGGGGCGCTGGTCTTCGTCACCGATCAACCCGACCTGCGCGGGCGGGTGCTGCGGGTCAAGGACCGGGAGGTCACCGTACGGTTCGACAACCCGGTCGACTACGCCCGGATACCGAAGCAGGGTGCGTTGCAGGTGCTGCCCAGCGACCGCGTCTACCGCGCGCAACTCGACGCGGTGGAGGCTCTTCGGGAACGGCGTGCTACCCAACCCCACCTGCTCACCCAGTTGGTCGACCAGCGTCTCGCGCCGTACCGGCCGGACACCAGCGCGCAGCCGCGCGAGACGCTCGACCCGGCGCAGCTACACGCCTTCCGTGCCGCCCTGACCGTGCCCGACCTGCTGTTGGTGCTCGGGCCGCCCGGTACCGGGAAGACCCGCACCATCACCGAGATCGCCGCCGCCAGCGCCGGACGTGGGCAGCGGGTACTGGTCACCTCGCACACCAACCGCGCCGTCGACAACGTGCTCGAACGACTACCGCCGGACGTTCGGGCGGTCCGGGTCGGCAACGAGGATGCGATGACCGCGCACGCGCGCGGGTTCATGGTGGAGACGCAGGTGGAGGCGCTGCGGCAGGAGATTCTGGCCGCGACCGAGGGTACGGCGTCGCGGCTGGCCCCCTTCGTCGGTGTCGACGACCAGGCTGAGCGGTGGCTGGGGTACCTGGCCGCGCGGCTCGCCGAGGCCCGGATAGCGGACCGGGACGTCCAGCTCCGCGCCGCCGAGTTGGCACCCTCGGTCGAGCGGGCCGCCGCACCGGTCGCCGCACAGCTCGCCGCCGCCGGCCAGGGGGCACGGGAGTCGCGCGCGAGCCTGGAACTGCTCGCCGAGAAACACCGCAACCGCGAGCGGCGGGCCAAGGCGGCACGGCGGCGGGCCGCCCGGGGAGTGCTGGCGTTCTTCTTCCGTTGGCTCGCCGACCGCCGGGAACGGCGTCTCGCCGCGACTTTCGAGCAGCTCAGCGCCGCGCGGACGGCGACGCGACTGGCCGAGGAGTCGTACGCTGCGGTTCGTGCCCAAGCCGACGCGCTGATCGCGGCCGACCCGGAAGTCAGGGCGATCACCAGTGCCCGCGACATTGCTTCCGAGGTATATGAGAAGGCGCTGGGCGAGGCCACGCGGGCCGGGGAGAACGCGCGCGAGGTGCTGCGCCCGGCGGTCGCCGTACCCGTCGGGGTGCCGGAAGACCTGGCCGGCTGGACGCGGCTGCACCAGGAGTTGACCTCGGCGGCGACCCTGGCCCGTCTCCGGGCCGGGCTGCTCACCCAGTGGCGCGACCAGGTGGCCGTCGCCGAGCAGGAGCTGCATCGAGAGCTGGTGCGGTACGCCGACGTGGTGGCCGCCACCTGCATCGGTACCGCCACCACCGCCCTCCTGGCCGAGCTGGAATTCGATGTGGCGATCGTCGACGAGGCCGGGCAGATCTCCACGCCGAACCTGTTGGTACCGTTGGTTCGGGCCCGCCGGGCGGTGTTGGTCGGTGATCACAACCAGCTACCGCCCTTTCTCGACGACGAGGTACGCGACTGGGCCGACAACCTCGCCGCCGATGTGCCTCCTGCGGTCGCGACACTGATCGGTGACGTGCTGCGGCGCAGCGCCTTCGAACGGCTCTATCCCAGCTTGGGCGACACCAACCGGGTCATGTTGCGGGTGCAGCGGCGTATGCCGGCGGAGCTGGCCCAGTTCGTCTCGGCTGCCTTCTACCGGGGACTACTGGAGACCGAGCATCCCGGCGGTCCGCCCGACCCGGTGTTCCGCGCGCCGCTGGCAATGATCGACACGTCGGACCAGCCGGCGACGCGGCGGAGGGAGCAACCCGGCCGCTCGGCGGACGGGCTGGGGCGGCCCGGCTACGTGAACGAGCTGGAGGCCAGGTTGATCGTCCAACTGTTGGGCCGATACGTCACGCGGTACGCCGACTGGGCGGTCATCGTCCCGTACCGGGCACAGGCCGAGCTGATCACCCAGCTGCTCACAAAGGAACTGGGTGATACCGGGGTGGCCGACAACGTGGGCACCGTCGACTCGTTCCAGGGCGGTGAGCGGGACCTGATCGTCTACGGGTTCACCCGCAGCAACCACCGGGGCGAGATCGGGTTCCTCAGCGAACTCCGGCGCCTCAACGTGGCGATCACCCGGCCCCGGCGTCAACTGGTCCTGGTGGGCGACACGACGACTTTGCTCGTCGCGCGCGATCCGGGCTTCGCCGCGTTAATCCAGTCGTTGACCGACCATCTCGACGCGGTGGGCGACCGCCGGCCCTCCCGGGAGATCGAGACGGTGCTCGGTGGCTGACAGAACGGCATCCGTACCGATGATCAGCGCGGAGAGCGGGTTGTTGTCATGAGTCGGGTCATCTACCCCGCCCGGCGAGCCATCGAGCACGCGGTCACCGTGCCAGATGTGCGCCCGTCGCGACTCTTCCCGGTGCTGTGGCCGCTGTGGCAGGTCGAGACGTCCGCACAGGTCTACGACGAGCAGGCGTACGAGGTGCTGGATCGCTTCCTGGTGCGGGGCATCCTGGAGGCCGGGCTGACCCGGTCGGCGGACCTGGCCGCGTTCTACGGCCTGCCCGACTCGTTGGTGGATCGCTGCCTGACGTTTCTCTCCCTCATCGGACACGCCCGCCTCGCCGAGGGGGTGGTCACGCTCACCCCACTCGGGGAAAGTTCCGCCCGAGCCGGCATTCGCTACGTGCCGAAGGAAAGCCGCCAGCAGCTTCTCGTCGAACGCTTCACCGCCCGGCCGCTTCCGCGCAGCCACTACCAGGGTTCGCTGAGCCTGCTGCCCATCCCCGACGTGCCGGCCGAGCGGGTCAGCGACGGATCGCACTTCGCCCCGCTCTTCTCGCCCTCGACCTTCCGGCCGGAGATCGTCACGCGGCTCGGGGAGCGTCCCGACCGGTTCGACTTCAATCTGCCCAAGCAACTGCGGAATCTGCGCGTGCTCGGGCACCAGGACGCATACCTGCCGGCGTACCTCATCGAAGGCACCGACGGCCGGTTGCTGGCGTACAGCGGGGTGGGCGGGGAACGGGACACCTTCCTGGAGTCGGTGTGCGATCGGGTCCCGATGATCAGGCAGTTGATGGCCGCCGAGCCGTCGCAGGATCCGCGAGAGATCTGGACCGGTTGGCTCGCGGACGGCAAACGAAAGGGCACTCTGCGGCACCTGCCCAGCGGTGTCTGGCGGGCAACGCTCATCGCGGACAGTTTCGGTGGCACGCCAAAGCTGCCGCTCAGTCGGATCGGGTCGTACCAGTTGCGCAAGCGGCACTTCGCGCAGATCTGGACCGACGACACGAAACTACGGCGGCAGGCCGCCATGCAACGGGCTCTGGCCATGACCCAGCTCCGCGAGGTCCGTACCCGAGCCGACCTCACCAGCCGATTGAGGACAGTGGCCGAACAACTTGAGGTGACCACACCCACCCTCGACGAACTGCACCGGTACGCGAAGAGAGAACAGTTGCACACGTACCTCGTTCACCTCGACGCGCTGGAGTAGCTGCATTTCGGTTAACGCGACGACGATGTTGCGGTGCCCCGCGCTTCTGTGGCCATGGTTAGCCTGGCTCCTGTGGACGTCGGATGGTTCCGACGGGCTGCTCGACGCCGCTGCCAACCGTCCGGCCGGCAGGCTGTGCTGGCGGAGGCCGAACGCCTGTGCGCCTCCACCCCGAGGATTCTTCGGCTTGAAGGTCTACGTGTCAGATGGCCAAGGCGAAGAGGATCCCCTGGCCCGATGGTCGAACGAGCAGTCATGAGAAGCGTGAGCCGTAATGTGGATCTCGAAGTCCCCGACACCTCCAGCATCGGCGAAGTCTATGGCGCAGCCGTCAGGGCAGGGATCGCGTGTCCCGGACGCGGCAGGGCATTTCTTGTCCACTACGCAATGACCCTGCGTACCTGGTTCACTTGCGCGGGCAGTTGCGTTTGTCGTGCCCCCGGTAGAAACAGACGCTGCACTGCCCAGCGTTGGGAGAAACTTTGCACGACCGCTTGTCGTGCCCTTCTGCGCCGCACCAGGAGCAAGTACGGGTCCCGCTCGCGCTCATCTTTGTCCTTCGAGTCGTCCATGGCTCGCCACGCCACAGGGAGGCAAACGTAGCTGCATCTGATCGGCCACACGCATCCAACACACCTGCCGAAACAGGTGTTCAAGCGTTGAACAGTAGAGTCCGGGCGCACCACGGTCAATCAGAGACAGCCTTCGCCTTGGCGCTCGGAGCAGCGGCGCACACTCGCCCCTGACGAATCGCATTGCCGCAGAGCGGCCGTGCGACGAGCCGGAGCGGTATAGATCCGGACGGCTGACCTGCGGACGCAGGTCCGCAACCTGGTGACGCAGCACAAGCATCTCGACCTCTTTGAACCGCTCGCCGCGCAGGCCGAGCACGATTAACTGCTGACCCGGCACAGGAACAGGTAGCCACACGACGGGACTATCGGCGCCAGCATGGCCACCGACGCGGCCTCGACGTCGCACGAAACCAGCGTCAACCCTCCGAGGCCGAGCTTTCGGTCATCTGAAATTGCCCCGTGCCTGCCCCGAGGCGGTCAGCGAACCGCTTCAACGACGACATCGGACATCGTGCTGACCTGCCGGAAGCCGGCCTTGCGCAACGCCTCGGCCAGCGTCTCGGCAGCCGGGCTGGCTCCCTGGAACGAGATGGACAGCGTGCCGCCGGATCGCAGCACCCGCGCCGCGCCGGGAGCCACCCGATTCCAGTCGATCACGTCGCGCGGCGGAAGCCGGTACCCGACGATCGAGTCGACGGTGTTCGGCGGGAACAACTCACCGATGCGCTCTCCCGGTGCCTGCACCAGGTTGGGAATGCCGCGCCGCTCGGTACCGGGTACCTGCGGGTTGAGGTTGATTGCACCCTCCGGCTCGTGCGGCGCCCCCGCGCCGCCTATGTTGACCGTAACCCGCCCTCCCTCCGTTTGCGCCTGCCGCATCAGCGCCCGTGCCTGTGCCCGCAGCGACCGGGTCTCCGCGCCGACCCGCCACGCCTCAAAGCCGGCCGCACCGAGCGCCAGCAGCACGAGGCCGAACGCGATGGCATCGGCCTCCGCAGTCAGACGCGCCCGCTCCACGCTGCCGGCCGGCACGAGATCCATGTCGGGACACACTGCCGTGCCCTCCGCCGCTAAGGTCGTCTGCGCCTCCCGGTAGCTGCCGTACGCCTGTATCCCCGCCGCCGCTGTTGCGGTACCAAGCAGCACCAGCAGCGAAACACCACTGGTGAACGGTGCGAGCAGCAGCGCTAGGCCGTGTTTCATAAGCCTGGTCGGAGCCACTCGTTGATCGTGGCGATGTGCACGGTGGCCTGATAGCGGACGGCGAGTTTGTCATAGCGGGTGCCCAGGGCTCGGTTGCGTTTGAGCTGGTTGATGCCGCATTCGACGGCGTGGCGTTGCCGGTAGGTGATGGGGTCGAAGGCTGGTGGCCTTCCGCCCTTCGAGCCCTTCCTCTGTCTGCTCGCGGCCTGGTCGATCTTGATCGGAATGGTCGCGGCGATCCCTCGACGGGCCAGATACAGGCGGTTGGCGCGGGAGCTGTATGCCTTGTCGGCCAAGACCCGGTCCGGTCGCGTACGGGGGCGGCCGGCGCCGGGGCGAGGAACCCGGATACCGGCCAGGACTGGGACGAACTGCGGGCTGTCCCCACGCTGTCCGGCGGTCAACACCGTCGACAGCGGCTTGCGTCCCTGCTCACAGGCGAGATGCAGCTTCGTGGTCAGCCCACCCCGGGACCGTCCCAGGGCGTGATCGTCGGGTTCGTCATCGACACCACCGGGGGACTCGACCTGTAACTCCGGGCGGGTACGGGCGCCGGCGGCGTGCTGGTGGGCGCGGGCACTGGTGGAGTCGACACTGACGTCCCAAGTGATCAACCCAGCCGCGTCCGCCCTCGCCTGCAACCCGGTGACGACGTCCCGCCAGACCCCGGCACGCTGCCACCGACGGAACAGTCCGTAGATGGTCTGCCAGGGCCCATACAGTGCGGGCACGTCCCGCCACGGCGAGCCGACCCGTGTCCGCCACCGGATCCCGTCGATCAACTGCCGTCTGCTCCACTTCGGCGGACGTCCTGACCCACGTGGCCTGGGCAGCAACGGCACCAGCGCCGCCCACTGGGCGTCGGTCAGGTCGTGTCGCCTCGTCACCGCTAAGGTGGCCACGAGGTCTCCGGTTATGGGTTCTTCTTCGTCGTTGAACCACCTACCGGAGACCTCACCGTCTATCGATCACCGACACGCCGAGCTTCGGATCCGACGATCTCCCCTTCTATGCACCGCCAGGCGGCGAAGCTGCCATGCCGCAAGAAGGTCTGCCCAGGCATCATGGTCACCATGAACGCTGATTGGGTCACTATCGCAGCCTACGAGAACACCCCTGGCTGTCCGCGGCCGTTGGCTGCGGCCCGCGCTTGACTGCGTGACCGGGGCATCGATTGGATGCCCTTCGAGTCGAGCGAGGTCTACTGGGGTCTGGCCTGCGGTATTGGCCCTGATGGTCACTGGCACGGCTGGTTCGACGTCCGTATCCAGGCTGCCGCTCTGCGCCGCCTCGGGCTGCATCCCGACCAGCCGACCGCGACGGTCACCGGGCCGACCCCGCCCGGCTGGTGGCATGCCGCCGCAGAACGCAACGCTCAGGGAAACAGCAATCACTTTTGAAACACGGCCTAGATGCTGGACGGCCCGCATTCCGGTCTGCATAGCAGCACGGAATGCGGGCGATCGTGCGACCCCGTGCGGCCGTCTCCGCGACTCTATGCCGGAAGCCGCCCGCCCAGACGGCGCGGCCGTAAAGCTGCCGGTGCAGCGGCGTGAGATCCAACGGATCCAGGTCGTCCCCGAGGCTGGCTCGGGTGGCGGAGATGTCAGCGAGCACCCGCCGCAATGGCCCGGCCGCCCGGTCCCTTGCCCGGCCTGCGTCCGGGTCTGCGGCGAACGCACCGGTTGCCTCGCTCGAACCGTCGCGGGCCAGCCCGAACAGCGCCGGGCTCGCCACATTCAGCCGGGTGATCGCCCAGGACGCCTCGTCGTAACGTTGCTGCACCTCGGCGAAAGACACCGCCGGGTACAGCAGTACGTCTCCGTTTGGCAGGTCCGATGGCTCCTCGGTCATCGGCGGCGTCTCCCCGGGGCGAAACGGCACCTGGTATTTCACCAGCCGGCCGATCCAGTCAGGGTCGACGTCGCCACCATCACCGATGCGCCAACCGACACGCGCTTCCCGGGCGGCCTCCTGCGCCCGCTGCAGATTGGCCATTAACCCGGCGACCGCCCGATTGCCCGCCGCGAGCAGCGCCGCCGGGAACGGGCGGTCCGACTTCGGCGTAGTCCGTACGACGGCGGGGCGTGCCCTACCGGCCGCCGCTGCGCCTGCCCCGCATCCCGTCCTGCGCCAGCGACGGGCCGGAATGGTACACATTCCCGCTCACCCTGCTATGGCACCACCGAGCGGCCCGGCGGGACAAGAGCCTTCTGGCCAAATGTATAGGTGGGGTGGGATGTGAGCGGGTCGGGGTGTGAAATCGCCCCAGCGGCAGCAGCTCACGTATGGCGGTGTGTCGTGAGACGACCACCGCCAGGGCGGATAACACGCGTGCGCCGACGCGGTCGGCCAACTCCCGAGCCAACGCACCGGTTGCGCGCCAAGACGCGGCGTGCGACGCTCATAACGCGTCCAGGACGCCGGGAATCTGTTCATCGCCCTCGTCCACCACGTCATCGATTGCCAGCGAAGACATCCCTGAGAACACGATCGCGATAAGCTCGTTGATCTTTCGCACGTCAAATCAGCGGTGCCGACCACGCTTCGTCACCACCGAAATCGGGACACTCCCGCCCCAGGCGACTGATGGCAGATGTAGGTGTCCTGCAGGCGGACGGTTTCGGGCGACGTGTGTGCTCCTCAGCACGCTGCTCGGCGGCGACTGTGCGATAGTTCACCCGGCTGCCGCTGCGCGTGACCTCCCGGCTCACCGTCGACACCGCACGGCCAATCGACACGGCGATCGAACGTAGCGAGGCTCCGGCCTCAAGATCCCGAGAGATCGACTCCCTGTCCTCGGCGGTCAGACGATCCGCCCGACACACCCGATCAGCCGGGGCGATGCTGCCATGGTGCTTCAGCACCGTGAAGAACGATCCCGGTGGCTCACCCAGTGCCCGGAAGATCACGCTGATGGAGTCACCGGCGCGCCATCGCCGCCATAGATCCATTCCATCGTGTCTGACATGCCGGGCCGACTCATCCATGCCGCAGGTCACCCATCTACCAGCACCGTTGCATTGACCATCTGAATTTAAGCCTCGCAGCCTGGACGATCGTGCGGTCACCCCGCCGGCGCACCTCGACAGTCCTCGCCTTGAACTCCGGCGTGAACGCCCTTACCGGCCGGCGCGGTTCTTACCCATGTCTTCCAGATGAACATCCTCCCGAAGGGGCTCACAGCCCCCTGATCGCGGATGTCCGTCAAAACGGGTCAGGCCCAATCTGACCAACAGAACCACCCAATGATGACCCTTCGGCCCACCAGATCGGTCAGTCACACACACCTGAACGTCCTCCAACCCCCGTCGATCAAGCCCTTTCCTACTGCCGGAAGCGCACCTAGATTGGTGCGGTGTCGGCCAATGCCTCAATCTCTCGGCCTCAGGCACACATCCGCCGTCGAACGGCTGGACCGCGCGGTGACGACGAACCCGTCCGGACATCAGCAGCGTCCGGGCCATCAGGGCGGGCCGGACGGTGGCCCCGGCCGGACCGGGGGCCTGCACGCCAAGCCGCCCCTCGACCCTCCGCCACGTCCGCCGGGGCCGTCGATCCGGCCCCACGACAGCCACTGCCGGAGACCGGGGCCCCATACGGTGGCTCCGCCCCCGCCGGTCCCCACGCTCGGAGGAGAACACATGACGGCGTTGCCGCAGGACGGGCAGGGCTACGGGACAGTCCGAGTCGACCATGGAGGATGACAGTGCGCGCGCTTGGCGGAGCAGGCCGGAGGATCTTTCCCGATCCAGGTGTCCTCGCGGTCACACATGGATACCACCCGCTGGTGACGGATGCGACCGCCATGCTCGCTACCGGGCTCTTCACTGACGTACTGGCTCTCGGCGCCGATCTGCCCGATCCTGCGGGAGCGGTTGAGCGGGTGAGACAGATCGTCGTCCCGACGGTCAGCCTGCCTGAAGGGGTCTACTGGTTCGGGGGCCTAGACCCCGCTCCGCTGCTCGTGGTCACCTCAGGCGCGATGCCCGGTGCGGGGATTCACGAGCCGGCTGCCGAGGTAGCCGAGGACTCTCCCGTGGCCTCTGCACTGGGCTGGTTCGACCACCTCTGGGACAGCGCCCACGAGGTGCCGCTGCCCCGATTCGACGTCACCGACGAGGTGATCACCCGAGCCGGGCAGGACGGCATGATCAAGTCCCGTCAGTTCGTGCACGGTCGATGGATCTACCAGGTCTTCGCCGGCAGCCGCATCCAGCGTGTCGAAGAGGGCGCCCTGCTGCCGAGGCCGACGGTCGACTCCCCCGACGCATGGGTACGCACCGAGCCCGCCCCCGCCGAGCGCCTTGCCGCCACCCTGACCAGGGCGAAGCTGGAGAAGCAGTTCACCGACACGGTCTTCTCGTTCCGGGCGACACGCACCATCTTCCGGCCGTACCAGTTCAAGCCGGTGATGAAGTTGCTGAGCACAGGGTCCCTGCGGTTGCTCATCGCGGACGAGGTCGGTCTCGGCAAGACCATCGAAGCCGGACTGTTGTGGACTGAACTCGATGCCCGCAGGCACGCGGACCGGGTGCTCGTCGTGTGTCCCTCCGTACTGCTGACCAAATGGCAGCACGAGATGCGCGAGAGGTTCGGCTTCGAGTTGACCGAGCTCACCGGTGCGGGGCTGGCCGACCTCAAGGACCGTCTCGAATCGGATCGCCTGCCCAGGAGGATCGCCTGGATCTGCTCGGTGGAGCGGCTACGGGCGTGGAAGGGGCTGGCCGACATCGAGCAACTGGGTCTCCAGTTGGACCTGGTGATCGTGGACGAGGCCCACGTCTTCCGCAACTCGAACACCAAAAGCCACGCGTTGGGTGAGCTGTTGTCCCGCTGGGCGGATGCGTACGTCTTCCTCTCCGCCACCCCGGTGAACCTGCGCAGCAACGATCTGTACAACCTCCTTGAGCTGTTGGTGCCCGGCGAGTTTCAGGACCTGGCGGACCTGCAGGAGCGGATCGAACCCAACGCAGTCCTCAATCGGATCATGGGTTCGCTGCTCGACGCCTCGATCAGCAACGCCACACGTAGGCGGTGGCTGTCGAACCTGTCCGACAGCACGTTCGGCCGCGTCATCACCCTGCGGCCTGATTTCTTACTGTTGTGCGAGATCCTTGAGCGACCTCACCTGTCCCCGACCGACGTGGTCCAGGTCAAACGGATCTGTAGCGAGTTGGGCGGGCTCTCGGCCCAGGTCACGCGCACCCGCAAGATCGAGGTCCAGGAGGACAAGGCGGTGCGAGAGCCGCGCCCCGTCCAGGTGCGCTGGACTCAGCGGGAGCACGACTTCTACCAGGCATACCTGCAATGGTGCATCGAGCGCGCGAGGGTCAAGGACACTCCGCTGCACTTCGGCATGCAGATGCCGCTCCGCCTCGCGGGCAGTTGTCTCCCCGAGGCGGCGGCACTTGTTCTGACCGCGTGGCAGACACCGGGCGTGCAGGATGAGGTGAACGCTACGGCGAAGCCGTCGGCGGCTGTGCTCGGTCCGGATGTGCCGCCGTCGCCACGGTTGCGGGATCTGGCAGCCGGCATCGACGTGGACACGAAGCTCGAGCGGCTGCTCCGCGTTGTCGACGATCTGATCAGCCAGGGCAGGCAGGGACTCGTCTTCACGTTTTCCCGGAGGACGTTGTCCTACCTCGAGAGGCATCTCCGAAGCCGGTGCAGGACCGCGGTACTGCACGGTGGTGTCGGCAAGGACGACCGGGCCAGGGTCATGGCCGATTTCCGGGCAGGTGGCTACGACATCGTCGTGGCGACCAAGGTCGCGAGCGAAGGCCTGGACTTCGAGTTCTGCTCCGTTCTGATCAACTACGACCTGCCATGGAATCCGATGGAGGTCGAGCAGCGCATCGGTCGGATCGACCGGATAGGCCAGACCGAGCAGAAAGTTGTGATCATCAACTTCACGACGCCCGGGACGATCGAGTCGGACATCATCGAGCGGCTGCTCACCCGGATCGGCATCTTCGAACACGCCATCGGGGCGCTGGAACCGATCATCGAGAGCATATGGCCCGACGTCGAGTCGACCCTGCTCGACTTCGCCCTGACCCCAGCCCAACGAGAGCAGCGCACTAGGGAGTTCCTGGCGGCGGTCGCGGAACAGAAGCGGGCCGCGGACGAGATCGAGTCGGCGGCGCCCCACCTCATATCAAGTGATGGCGTCGACATCGAGGGCCTCGAACCCGATCTACTCGCATCGGGCCGGTATGTCGGACAGCAGGAACTGGCCCTGCTGGTGAGCGACTGGGTGGGTAGCTACGGTGGACGCTGCCAGGTCCGTGGCGACCACGTGACCGTGATCGGCAACAGCGAGCTCGCCGGTCACGTCCGTGACCTCGCGCTGCGCGGTGAAAAGACGAGGTCCGAGGTGGACCAGATCCTCAGCGACCTGACACATCAACTGCCGGTTCAGCTGTCCCTGGACCAGGAGGCGTCCCGAACCACCGGGGTGCCGCTCCTGACGGCCAACCACCCGTTGGTACGGGCGGCGTTGGACGTACCAGGGCACCGGCAGACCAGATTCTCCGCGATCACGATGCCGGCGCACCGCGCCGGGGTGGCCCCGGGCACCTATCTCGTCCATCTCTGCATCGCCAACTGGAGCGGTGTCAGGCCACTGCATGAGGTATGGACCGCCACCGTTGACGCCCGGACCTTACAGGTCGCCCCAGACCTGGGTGACCGGTTGATGGCGGCTGTGGCAGCCGGAAACCTGCAACCCGCATGGTTCGACGGGTCGATCGACCTACGGCCCGCGCTCGACGTGAGCAGTGACCTGCTGGTCCGAAGGCATCTCCGGAGCCAGAACACGTTGGCCGCCGAGAACGAGGCGTTCCTCGCCTCACGACGACTCAGCGTGGAGCAGGTCCATCAACGGCGGACACAGGCGCTGGAGTCACGCATCGCCACCCTGCGGACCCGTGGCAGGGAGCGCATGGTGCCGCTCTTCGAGGCCCAACAGCGTCGAGAGGACAACCGCCACGCGGGCCTCCTCCAGGACATATCGGCACGATCGACAGCCATGCTCAGTACTGAGGACCTGGCCGTCTGCGTAGTGGAGGTGCGGTAGGTGGCCAAGATCAGCGACGAGGAACTCGCCTACGAAATCGCCACCAACCGAAGCTACCTGCGGGCGTTGGAGCGGCGACTCGCCCGGAAGAACCCCGAAATCTCCGTCACCGCGAACGAGCGCTACGTCGACAACGTCCCTCGGGGTGAACGGGCAAGCGTCGGCCCCCTCTACGGCCGAGTCGGCCTTGCCGGTCCGGACCGGGATCTCGGAATCGCCTTCTACATCGGTACGCGGTACCTCAACAGCGCGGACTGGGACTATCCGGTCATCAACTGGGCCGCACGGACAGCGAGGGTGTTCTTCGACCCGAACGCGACCCATGAACTAGACACAGATGTGGTGGTGCGCCGAACACTCACTGCGCGTGATGTAGAGGTGGTACACGGCTCCGACGACTGGGCGGTCGCGGTGCCGGCCGACCAGTCGCCTTTCAAGGCAGGGAAGCTGCGCGTTCCCCCGGCACCGCCGCGCCGGCAGGTCGGGCGCCCCACCGGCTCGACGTCGTCATCTGCCCGTACCGCCTCGTCGACAGACCGCCCCGCGGAGCAGGTGCCGAGAACCCGGCAGGCCACGGCACCCGGTCCGAGCACGCCAAGGATGGAACCACCGTCACCGGTTGCCCCTAGAGCGCGTCGGGCCGCCGTGGCGAGAAGGGACACCGCAGTCCGACTGCCACTGCCGGACAAACCGGCGGACCTGGCAACATGGCAACCGGACGCACCGCTCGTCGTTGCTTTCTCGGAGGGCTTCCGGGCGGATCCCGAAGGTATCGCGGCCGTGCGCGCGGTCGACATGGTGCGGCACTTGGCCCACGAACGACGGCGCGTGCTCATCGTGTCAGCATGGACTACCCCACTCCCGAAGATCGTCCGCAGGGTCCACAGCGCAGCAGCACTCGTCGGACTGCCCGCTGCGGATATACCCAAGATCGTGACCATCGTGCAGGACACCGAGTGGCTGGTCGGGATCGCCGGATACCCCAGCTTCACGGACACCCGAGAGCCGGACGCCCTTGACGTCGGCCGGTACGTCAAGGAGATCGTGGAGCAGGCCGTACCGATCTGTCGCCGACGCCTGGGGTGGGCGCAACGCGACGTACACCTGTCGGCGAAGCTCGAGGTCACCTACGAGGTGATCCGAATGGGCGGAGTGCCCACCGAACCACTGAAGCTGGGTAGGTATTCCGCAGAATGGATCGCGACTCTACCGCCGTTCGGAGCCGCCTGGGGGCAACTACGCTACCTCGCACTGTTCGCCCAACTGGTCACCTCGATCAGAGGCCCCGACAGCCAAAGGCCCTACGGCCACGTCATCGTCCATGGCGAACATGATTTTTCCAGTCTGTCCTGCGCCGTACTACGAGCGAACAACCCCACCGCCCAGTGGACGGTCCTCACCGATCTGACCAGCCCCGGATCACCGACCATCGACAGTCGCCGCACGGTCGGCATGGTTGAACGCCTCGGCGTCCCGGACAACCGCGGAGAAGTCGACGTGATCGCCGTCCACGGCGCCAGACTGATCAGACACACCGTCGCCCTGCCGATACCGAAAGCCGCTCCCGCCACGCCACCCGGAGTCCACGACCGGGCACCCGACCGCCGACCCCAACCGGCCGACCACCGACACCGCTCCGCCTCAGCGGCCGTCGACCTTGAGAACGGCATGCGTGCCATCGACGCGGTCCGTTACGCGCTGCACGCGCCCCGAACGGAGGCGATGACCTCCGTGCTCGCCACTCTCCAACCCGACCAGTACCGCCTGGTGACCCAACCGCCGACAATGCCCTTGATCATCCAGGGACACCCGGGTACCGGGAAGACGATCATCGCGGTGCACCGTGCGGGCTATCTGGTCAACGAGGAGACGACAAAGAAGGGCCAGATCCCACGGGTGCTCCTGCTTGGACCCACCGAACAGTACGTTCGCCATGTGTCACGGACGGTCAGGGAACTCGACCCGACCGGAGCCGTAACGGTCAAGTCACTTCCCGAATGGCTCGCCGAACTCGCCGGTCTGGGCACCACCACGGTACAGCCCGGTGAGGGGACGGCGGAGGACGTCGGCGGCTTCGTCGTGGCCTTGGCAAAACACGCGGTACTGGAGAGCCAGGACCGACCGGAATGGAAGGCGAGCCGTCTGACCGACATGGTCAAGATGACCTACGAGGCCATCCGCAGCAGCAACGACCCACACAGACGACCACCAACCAGCCAGGCGGAGCAGCGGTGGATCGAGGCGCTCCCACCGTTCCCGAAGGCATGGGGGAAACGTCGCTACCTCCCTCTCTTCGCGCAACTGGGCACGCTGCTCAGCGACAAACGGTCCAGGTACGAACACATCGTCGTCGACGAGGCCCAGGATGTCTCGGAACTCGAATGGAAGATCATCCAGGCCCACAACGCCAACGGACGATGGACAATCGTCGGCGATCTGAACCAACGCCGCCGGTTGGACATCAGCCACCTCGACTGGCACGAACTGGCGGAGCGACTTCACATACTTCCCGATGCCCAGCTGTTCCAACCCGAGGTCGTGGAACGGGGATACCGCTCCACCCAACCAATTCTCGACTTCGCCAACCGCCTTCTGCCACCCAACGAGAACCAACCCTGTTCACTCCAGACCGACGGGCCGGAACCGTCCGTCATCCGAGCCAGCACACCTGGCAAGCGCGACCTTCGGGCCGTCGGTGAGGCGGGCAGACTGTTGAACTCGTACCCCGGCGGAACGGCAGCGATCATCACCACCGATCCGGACGCCATCGACAAACTGCTTCTCGGCAACGGGTGGCGACGAACAGACACGGCAGCGGGTGCGGGCGACTGGACCAGGGAGGGACGTCGGCTGGCCGTCCGCACGCCCGACTCGGCAAGGGGTGTCGAGTTCGACGGGGTCGTGGTCGTGGAGCCGCGCTACTTCGTGCGACAGGAGGAATTCGCCGGGACCCTGTACACGAGCCTGACCCGGGCAAACCGGGAGCTTGTCGTGGTGCACAGCAAGCCACTGCCTGAACCGCTCACACAACGCTGACCGCCAACTTGCTGGTCTCCAGACGAAGTCTCTAGAAGATGTAGCGTGCTGTCGGGCTGAGCTTCCCCTGACGACGAGGAGGGCTGATTAGCAGGTCAGAGCCTGCTTACGGGGGTGACCGATTCGATCTGCCCGACGACAGCTGTTAGCGAAGCATCGACATGGGGAGGGTCCTGATGCAGTACGCGCCGGAGTTGGACGGCCCTGACCTGCTCGGCTGGTGGCTCCGGCAGCCGGACCGGCGAGGCCGCCTGCGGACACGGCGCCCGCAGGCACCAGAGCCCGTGGGCATACGGTTCGCCTTCTACGGGCGGATGTCGACCCGAGAGTTCCAGGATCGGCTGTCGTCGGCGCGGTGGCAGCGCGACTTCGCCGAGGAGGTGATCGACGGGCGAGGAGTGATCGTGGCCGACTTCTTCGACGTCGGTTTTTCCCGGCAGGTGCCCTGGCCACGTCGCCCGCAAGCCGCGCGGTTGCTGGTAGCCTTGGCCGATCCTGGCCGCGGGTTCGACGCGGTGGTAGTGGGAGAGTTCGAGCGGGCCTTCTACGGCAACCAGTTCCGGGACCTCGCGCCGTTGTTCAAGCTGTACGGCGTGCAGCTGTGGCTCCCCGAGCTCAACGGCCCGGTCGACGCCGGCGACGAACTGCACCTGTCACTACTGGCCCTGCTCGGCGTGCACTCCAGGCGGGAGGTCCAGCGTTCGCGGTTTCGGGCGAAGGCAGCCATGTGCGCCCAGGTGATCGAGCAAGGCCGTCATCTCGGCGGTCGGCCGCCGTACGGATACCGCCTCGTCGCGGCAGGACCGCACCCGAACCCCGCCCACGCCAAGTGGGGACGCGTGGCCCACCGACTGGAACCCGACCCATCCACCGCGCCGCACGTACAGTGGATGTTCGCCCAACGCCTCACCGGGCGCAGCGTCGCCGGAATCGCCCGCGACCTCAACCAACGGCACGTCCCATGCCCGTCCAGCGTCGACCCCGGCCGCAACCCCCACCGCAGCGGCGCGGGATGGACCCTGCGCACCGTGGCGTCGATCCTGGCCAACCCTCGCTACACCGGCCGGCAAGTCTGGAACCGGCAGCACACCGACCGCGGACCGCTCGACACCGCCGATGATCTGCTCGGTCAATCGGAGGTACGCCGCTGGAACCTGATGCAACAGTGGGTCATCTCCCGGGACATCGCCCATCCGCCACTGGTCAACGAACACGACTTCGTCGCCGCCCAACAAGCCAACGCCCGGCCTACACCGGCCGACGACGAAAGCGGACGCTACCTGCTGACCGGACTGATCCGCTGCCAGGAATGCGGCCGGATCCTCGACGCACACTGGGTCAACAAGCACGCCGCCTACCGCTGCCGCCACGGCCATCGCAACGCAACGGCAGATGGGATAGCCCGGCCGCGCAACGTCTACATCAACGAAGCCAAAGCGATCAAACAAGTTGCCCATTGGCTCGGCATCCCGGCCGCCGACCCCAACGCTGTCGTAGCCGCGCTACTCGAACATGATGTCCACGTCACCTGCGCCATCGGCGGAACGCTGACCATCACCGAGAACCTCACCTGGGCGCGATACACCGATCACCCGCCGTCCCGCACCAGCGCCGAGCGGAAGAGACCTCCACCGAGCCACCCTCAGCGGCCGTGAAGACCACCCGTGGGGGTTGCCGTGTCCGAGACTTCCTCGTTCAGCCATCGCGCGACGGCTTGGTAGTCCGCGTCGGTGAGGCCGCAGCGTGGATCCACGCGGTGCAGGAGCGCGGGAGCGCTGTGGTTCGCTGCTACCCACGTCCGGTCGGCGTCGGTGATCTCGTCGTCCACCCAGGCGAACCGGCGTCCTGCGGCCCACTCGACGAGGCAGCGCGTTTTCCAGTGCAGTCGACCGCCGTCGTCTTCGTCGTCTGGCCAGTCGACAACCGAGAGCTGGGGTAGGCCGAGCCGTGGTGCGAGCACCTCGTTCGCCTCGGCCATCCAGGTCGTGGCCCACACGAGATCACAAGGCAACGCGGCAAGCCGACGACCGTGTTCGGCGTCGAGACCGGCCAACAGAGGGTTGGCATCATCGCCCATCGGGCCCGCGGCGCTGGCGAAGGGCAGAAGCGTCCCGTCCACGTCGAGGAACAGCAGCGGACGATCAGTCACCGCGCAGCGCCGATCCCGTGCTCGGCCAGGCGGCGTACGCCCGCCTCACCGAAGTCCACATCCGGCCAGAGCTGGTGCGCTACCCAGTCCAGCCACTCGCGCGGCGGCTCATCGGCCCGGAAGTAGGCAATCCTCTCCCCCTCGTCCATGGGCGCGGATTCCCACCAGTGCCACCACACCATCAGATGCCACTCGCCGTCACCCATGCGCCAGCCGATGCTGTACCGCTCGATCTGCGGGTACGCCGTCCACGGCGGCAGGACCCGCCCATGGGCGTCAAGCTGTTCTCGTACGGCGGTGTCGAGGAGCTCGCGGGTGCGGTCGTCCACTGTTCGGCGCTCCTCAGCTCAGCTCTATGACGGGCCGGGTCAGGATCTCGTCGGCGTACCCGTCGTCAGAGGCGAGCCACTGGCCGAACTCCTTGTCGCAGTAGGCGGTCGCGAGGGTGAGCCAGCCCAGGAAGAATCCGCTGCCTCCACAGGTGGTGCTGCCGCCATCGCCGCCGCACACGATGGTGCGCTCGGTGGTCGTCTCATGCTTGTAGGGATCCTGCCCGATCGCCAAGCCCCATAGGTTCTTCTGCCTGTGCGGGCCGGTCTTGTAGTCGAACGGGTAACCGTCGTTGGGGCAGTCATCGCCCCAGCGGAACAGGGTTGCCGCACCGGCTCCACACGCCCACTCCCACTCATCCGCAGTGGTCGTCCGCAAGCCGATGCTCGCGAGCCCGGACATACCCTCGTCGAAGGAGACCTCCCTGGTCGCTCGGGCCCGCACCACCTGCCCGGCCTGGTCGAACTCGACCCTCAGCCCACCAGCAGATCGGAATGTGCTCACCCCGCCGAGCCGATCCCCTCTCGACGCGAGCAGTTCGAGTACCCGAGGGTCGTCCGGCGCCAGCGGAACCTCGCACGGGTCGAACGCTTCCACCGCGACCAGCATCGCCGGCATCTCGACCCTGCGTACCGGCGAAGTCATCGCGTCGACGTACTCGACCAGCGGAGGAAGACCAAATTCGCTGGCGCTGTCGGCGTAGCTGACGGCCTGGTGCGAAACGGGCTGGAACCGGGCCGCGTCGTAGCCGAGCGCCGGCCGTCCGCCGGGCACGAGAGCGAACCGCATCCCGTCACGGTCGAACAGCGCCACCCGGTGCGACCGCCCCACGTACGCCGTGCTCTTCAGGCCCACCACAGTCAGGTCGTGTCGATCGGCGATTTCCTGGGCCAGCCGGCCGGCAGCGCCGTCAGACAGATCGTTCCACTGATCGAAGCTGAGATCCGCGTACGGCATCGCGCAAGGATAGAGCCCAAGGCACCGATCACACAGCGAGCCGGCCTCAACACCTGAACCACCAGACGGCACCAACCGCGCCCACCTGACCACCCTCCGCCACCGTCTGCTGCACACCCCCGCCCGGCTGACACGCCACGCCCTGCACACTGACCCTGCGGCCCGCACTCGGCCACGACATACTCGCCGAAGTCATCACACGGCTGCGTCGCCTGCCACTACCGGCCTGACCACCGCCGCCCTGCCGGCCCGGAGCCACCCCGGAGACACCACCCACCCGGGGCGAACACCTTGGCTATCGGCATATCCACCCACGGCAAGCAACTACCCGCATCGCGGCCTCCCGAACCGGTCGCGACTACGATGCCACGGCGGACCGACGCACCCGCAGTCCAGACCAACTGACGCCTTCGCCTTCCGCAGGAGTTCGAATTGAGCGACCTCAAGCTCTTCCGCATCGACAGCGGTGTGGCCGCGGAGTTGACGAACAGCGCCATGGTGCTGGAGAGGCACCTGCAGACGTTGCTCGAGCGAAACATGGAGACGTTGTTCGGCGTGCGCTTTCTGGCCTCGGAGTACTCCACGGGAGCCCGCCACGGCGGTCGCGTCGACTCGCTGGGCATCGACGAAAACGGCTCGCCAGTGAACTTTGAGTACAAGAGGTCACGCGACGAAAACGTCATCAATCAGGGACTGTTCTACCTGGACTGGCTGTTGGACCATCAAGGCGAGTTCGCACTACTTGTACAGCGACGACTGGGGGCGGCGTCCGCAGCCGAGATCGATTGGAGCAACCCACGGCTCGTCTGCGTGGCGCAGGACTTCACCCGCTACGACGAGCATGCGGTGCAGCAGATCAACCGAGCGATCGAACTCGTGCGATACCGCGACTACGGTGGCCAATTGCTCGCGCTGGAACTCGTGACAGCGGTGGCCGGCAAGCCGTTGCGTCAACCGAGTGAGCGGACTCAGGCTGCCAGCGACAACCGCACACGATCGGGACCAACCCAGGACAAGACAGTAAGCCAATACCTGGAGAAGGCACCAGAGTCCCTCGCGAACCTCTTCGCCGACCTCGACGCCACGCTCAACGCGTTCGGAGACGACGTGCAGCGCATCACCCGCAAGAACTACTTCGCCTACCGGCGGCTGCGCAACTTCGCGTGCGTCGAGGTCCATCCGCGCGACCACTGCCTACTCGTGTACGCCAAGGTAGACCCCAGTACCGTCGCGCTTGAAGACGGCTTCACCCGTGACGTTCGCTCCATCGGTCACTTCGGCACGGGCGACCTAGAGATCCGCATCCGCGACCAAGCGGACCTCGAACGCGCCAGCGACCTGCTCCTGCACAGTTACCAGGACAACTGAACCATCCGGGCCCGGCTTGAACCCGGGCACCGCGCACGCCCACAACCACATGGACACCTGTTGAATTGATGCGCGTGATGGGTGCCGACGTCGCGGGATCACGCATGGCTGGCCCGCGTCGCGGGCCAGCCATGTTTAGTTCTGCGTTCGGTTCGGTGGCCATTGGAAGCCGAGCTGTTGTGCGGCTTCCTGGCTACCGCCGGCTAGCGGCGTCGAAGGTGAACGCCGGCAGGGAGAGGTCGGAGGTGTCCGGGTTGCGCCAGCCGCGCCACACAACCTCGTCGCCGCATCGCTGGATCGTGACGTAGAGCGCGCCGCAGCAGCCCTCGGTGCAGTCGGCCTCGGCCAGCCGCACCTCGTGCGGCTCGACGCCGGCGTGGAGCCGATGGTCGAGACCAAGCAGGTACTCGGGCGGCTCGGCGGGGCCGGCGGTGAACGCCTCCACAACGATAGGTCGGTCGTCGATGAAGATCCTCGTCTCGACGGTGCCGGAATACTCAGGGTCGGCTACCGCGACCCGGATCGAGACTCGGTTGGTCGCTTTGTCCACGGTGTTCCCTGCCGGTTGCGGCCACCGGTTTGTTGATCGAGCCAGACAGCCCAGTGCGCTCGGCGGTAGTTGCAAAGACGAGCGGTTGCGGCCGATTGGCCGGCGCGAGTGTGGCCGCCTGCGATACAGCCGCGAGATGCCGGCTGAGGTGAGTGACTCGCGATGACGGCAGTGCTTTCGCGGCTATCCAGGTACTCCGGTCGCACTCCCACGATGGCTGGCTGCCGCTGAAGCGATCAGGGACGGTGCGACCCGACTGGGAGTGCGTCTCCGTTCCGCCTGGCCCTCGCCTCGGCGAGCGTGCGCAGTGCGCGGGCCTCGACAAGTCGATACCCGGCACGATCAGCGACCTCGACGGCACGCACGGCTCGGGCCATGGACTCCTCGAGGTCGCCGAGGGTCAGCAGCGCCTCGGCCGAACCTCGCAACGCGTCGGCCTCACACCAGTGAAAGCTGGTCGACCGCGCGATCTCCAGGGCTCGGCTGTGGTGGTCCGCGGCTTGTGCGGCCAGGCCCAGCCGCAGGCAAACGTCACCGAGTGCGTTGAGCGTCCACGCCTCGGTGCCGTGGTCACCGATCTGCCTGGTCAGCTCGACTGCCGCACGCGCGTCCGCGTGAGTCTGCTCCGAAGGACCGGTCTGGCAGTGCAGCAGTGCGCGGCCGGACAGCGCGGTCGCCTCGCCGTAGTGATATCCGAGCTCACGGTTGGCGGACAGCGCCCGGGCATAGAACTCCTCGGCCGCGTCCCGGTTGCCGAGGTCCCGGTGCACGTTCCCGAGGTCGACGAGCAGGACCGCGACGCTGTAGCGCGCGCCTTGCCGCTCTCCCAGTTCGAGAGCCCGACCGAAGTGGTCGAGCGACTGGTCCAGCATGCCCAGTTGCCAATAGCTGAAGCCGAGGTTCGCGAGTGCCATGGCGATGCCGGAACCGTTGCCCAACTGCCATTGAAGGTCCAGCGAACGCAGCCCGCAGTCGATCGACGCCTGGGGGTTGCCGAGACGCTGATGCACCGCGCTGAGATTGTTCAGCACGGCGGCGCGGCCTTCGTGCCAGCCGTCGGCCGCGTTTCGCCGCAGCGCGCTGTCGAGATGCTCCTGCGCTTCGGCGTAGCGGCCCATGTTGACGTAGGCGAGCGCGATGCTCTGGTGCATCGCGGCCTGCGCCCGTTCGTCACCCTCGGCGCGGGCCGCCTCCAGTGCCACCGATGCCACGCTGACCCACTCCGCGCGGTGACCGCGGTGGTGGAAGTAGGCGCGCAGGGCGTCGGCAATGTGCCAGGCCAGCGGTCGCGGGCCGCGGGCCGCCGCCTGGTTGACCGCGGCGGCGAGGTTCGGCCACTCGGCGTCGAGCCACGCGAGAGCGCTGGTGTTGTCCGGGAAGCTGATCCCGTCCGGCGCCTCTCGCGGCAGCCGGAGGAAGTGCGGGATGAGCTGTTTGCCCGCCGCGTCAGCCGTGTGCAGGTAATGGTTCAGGACGAGTCCGCGCGCGTTTTCGCGCTCGATCGCCGTGTCTTCGACCAGCGCCCGGTCGACCGCGTACTGTCGGAGCAGGTCGTGGAACCGGTAGCGCCCGCGTTCGTGCTGCTCGATCAGGTGCGCCGCAGCCAGCGCCTTCATCAGGCGGTCCGTCCGAACCGGCGGCAGCCCGGCAGCCACGTTCGCCGGCAGCGCGGTGAACGTCGGTCCCGGCATCAGCCCGAGGCGGCGGAACAGCAGCCGAGGCTCCGCTGCGAGCGCCTCGTAGGACGAGGCGAACGCCCTCGTCACGGCACTCTCCTCGGCACCGTCCACAGTCAGGTCGGCTAACAGGTCGCCGTCGGAGAGCTCCTCCACCAACCCGGTGATCTCGGCCTTCGGTACGGCGACGATGTTGGCCACCGCGATTCGCAGGGCGAGCGGCAGGTGACCGCAGAGATGCGCCAGCTTCGCGGCGGCTGCGGCTTCGGCGGCGACCGGGTCGACACCGAGCGCGGCCTCCAGCAGCCGGCGCGAGTCGGCAGCGGTGAGCACGGACAGCGACAGCGGCTGCGCCCCAGTGCGGGCGATCAGCTCACCGAGCCGCTGCCTGCTGGTGAGGATGACCGTGCCCGCCGGTGGGATCAGCGCGTTGACCTGGGCGGCGTCACGCACGTTGTCCAGCACCAGCAGGACGCGTTCGTCGGCCAGCAGCGAGCGGAAGAACGCGACCCGGCCATCCATATCCGCCGGGATCAGCCGGGGATCGGCCCCGAGACCGCTGAGTAGTTGGAGAAGCCCTGCTTCCGCACTGAGCGGGTCATGCTCGGCGTCGAAGCCACGGAGGTCGAGGTAGAGCTGCCCACCGGGGAACTTCGCTCGGTTGCGGTGGGCCCAGTGGATGGCGAGCGCCGTCTTGCCGACGCCGGCGGTGCCACTGATCACCCAGATTTTCGGGCCTGGCGAGGGGTGCAGTCCGGCGTCGAGCCGGGCGAGTTCTTCCGCGCGTCCGGCGAATCCTTGGGGGTCGTGCGGTAGCTGCGCCGGGCGTACCGGCTCGGGTGGTGCTGTGTTCTGGGTTTTCGCGGTCGGATCCAGGGCCGGGTCCGCGCGCAGGATCGCAGACTCCAGCCTCACCAGCTCTGGTGCAGGATCGAGGCCGAGGTCGCCGGCCAGTCGCGTCCGCAGTGTTTGGTAGACGTCGAGCGCGGCGGCGGTCCGGCCGTCGCGGTGCAGGGCCAGCATGAGTTGGCCCACGAGCCGCTGCCGCAGCGGGTGGTCGGCCACGAGACCGGTGAGCTCGGCCAGCAGCCCTCGGCCGTCGCCCAGCCGCAGGTGGGCGTCCATTCGGTCTTCCAGCGCGGTCCATCGGGCTTCACGGAGGTGGCCGCACAGGCGTTCGGCGACTTCCGTGGAGGCCACACCCGCGAGGGCCTCGCCTCGCCAGAGGGCGAGGGCCTGGTCGAACAGTTCGACCGCTCGCTCGTCGTCGGAGGAACGCGCCGCGAGGATCAGGTCCGTGAACCGATGTGCATCGATCAAGAGCGGATCCACCTGCACGGCGTAGCCGGCTCCACGGCCGACGATGGCGGTCCCGTCGTCGGCCTGCCGAAGCGCCGCACGGAGCCGGGACACGAGCGTCTGGATCGAGGCTCGTGCGGACGCGGGCGCCTCCTCGTCCCAGACGAGGTCGATCAGCCGGTCCAGCGGCACCAGCCGGTTGGGCTCCAGCAGCAGCACGGCGAGCACGAGGCGCTGCTGACGCGAACCGAGATCTATCCGTTTCCCGCCCGCCCACGCCTCGACGGCACCCAGAATCCGGAACTCCACCACGCTAACCCCCCGCTTGTCTGCCGTTCGCCATTATGCCGCAATCGATTAGTCGTGATCGATTCGCGAGCCGGGTGGGCGAATGCATGACTTTTGCAAGCGCGTCACGTGACGGTGGCCAGACCCGCCAACCAACTGACAGGAGCCGATACGTGCGAAAGATCCTCAGCGTGATGGTGGCCGTGCTCTCGGTCGTCGTGTTCGCGGCGACCGTCGCGCATGCCGACGACGGGCCGGTGACCCGGGTGACGCTGACCAGCGCGAACAGTTTCCACTCGCGGGTCGAGGAGCGACTGTTGAGCAGAACGGTCACCCTCGCGGCCGGAGAGTCCCGGCATGTGCGCGGACGCCTCCAGGCGACCAGCAGTGTGCCGCAGATCGTGTCGATGAACAACACCCTGAAGTGTGTGAACTCGGCCGGCACCGTCGTCGGCACCACGTCGACGTCCTCGCGGAACCACGAGGGCTCGGACACCACCTACTACGCCAGGCCCGGGCACCTGCCGATCTACGCCGACCTGCTCTTCACCGCGCCGTCGGCGGGCGCCTACACCTGCGGCCTGTACGGGTACACGGCCTCCACCTCACTTACCGGCTACTACCTGACCGCCGTCGCGACCGACACGTGGCTGGAGGTCAGCGACACCCACCAGGCGGGTGCGCGGTGGTGGCAGAACCCGGCGTGCAGCAGCACCGGCACGTCGAGCACCTGCACTTACGTCGGCGCCGGCACGTCCACAGCATGGGTGTTCTACGACGACGGCACCCCGGTCCACAAGTGGACCGCCGCCGCCGGCGCGACCTCGGTGCAGGCTCTGGCCAACCTGGAGCTGACCACCTGCTACACGGGCACCGCGTCGTGCAAGAGCGCCATCGACGCGTATGAGCAGCCGCGTGGGACCAACGCCGTGGTCGACGTACGTTTCGAGTTCATCCAACTCGACCCGACCGCACACACCTGCCGCACGACGAGCACCGCGACCTCGCGCAAGACGATCCGTGACGACGCCCATCACTACGTCGCGAACTTCTCGCTCACCGGCATCCCGATCGATCCGACCTGCGGGACCCGGACCTTCATCATGCGGATCTTCGTCAAGCACGTCTCCGGCAACCCGATCAAGATCGACGGCGAGCAGAGTACGACGTCGTTGACGAACGGCATCGCCATGAACATCTTCTGACCTGCCCCGCAGATGGACTGCATGTCATTTGCAAGCGCGCGACCCTACGGTGCACACGTTCCCCCACCCGTTCGGATCAACCAGGAGGCCCTATGCGCAGACGGAGTGTGCTCGCGAGTTGCGTGCTCGTAGCCGTCGTGGGCACGACGTCAGCCGCCCAAGCAAAACCACCCACAAGTGAAGCGGAGAAGCTCGGCACCGTCGGCTTCGCCGCGAGCGTAGACACCGAGGCGATGAACGCGCAATACCACCGTCTGGTGGCGATGGCGGCCGCCTATCCGGACGGCTCAGGAAGCACGTACTTCGACGAGGCCACCGGGCAGCTCGTCGTCAGGTACGTGGAGAACCGGAACGGCGCCCTATGGCGCGCGCAGGGCAGGACGATGCGCGCCATCGCCGGGGACGTGCCGATCCGGTACGAGGCGACAAAGATCTCCTCGGCCCGCCTGGCGAAGGCAACCAAGAGCTTGGACGAGTCCCGCGATTGGGCGGGCGAGCTGGCCGGGATGGTGCATCAGGTTCGTCTCGACGAACTCGCCGACCAGATCGTCATCGAGGCCGCCGGCGAGGCGGAGAAGCTCGCCGCAGCGGCGAACCGGGCCACCGGAATCACCCCGCGGGTCACCGTGTCACGGAGCGGTCCGACCCGGCAGACCCGCCGATCGGACTCGGCGCCCTACTACGGCGGCATGGCGCTCTGGGGCAGCAGCGTCGGCAACCCGTCCACCGCCTACGCCGACTGCACGACCGGATTCCGGATGACGCGCGGCGGGACCAACAGCAATTGGGTCACCACCGCGGGGCACTGCGGCGACAACGGCGACCAGTTCTGGCATCCCGGCGGCTGGGCGGTCCGGATCAGCTCGGACTACGAGAGTTCAGGCACGGACGTCGCGATACTCGCCCCACTCGGCGAGCGGTACTTCAGCCGCTACTCGTGGTTCGGCGAACAGAACACCTCGACCGCGAATCCGGTTTCCGGGAAGAACACCACCTGGCCGGCTGTCGGCTCAGCGGTCTACGTCTCCGGATCCAACGGTGGGCTCGTCTACGGGCGGGTGACGTCGAACAACGACGACTGCTACGGCGAACGAATGGTGGCGATCGACACCGACACCGGGCACGCCCAGGACGGCGCCACGCTCGGTGGTGACTCCGGGGCCCCGGTGACCAGGTGGAACACCGCCACCTCGGCCACCAACGATCTCGCCGCAGTGGGCAGTCACGCCTGCGGCAACGGGGTCGACGCCTCATGGTTCGTGCCGATCCACCGCGTCGAAACGGCGACCGACGCCGTCGTGGTGGTCGGCGGCAACTGACAGTCCCCGGCACGCGGGCGACCCCAGGCCGCCGGCGTGCCGGATGCACGCCGATCCCAAGTCTCGACACCGGCTTCGAGACGGGCGCCGACGACGTCAGATCGCCGAGGTGGAGGCGCTGGTCCTCCAGAATGGTGATCCGCCGTTGCTCGACCAGCTCGGCAGCTGTCTCGATGCCGGTCAGTCCGGCGCCGACGACGGTGACCGGAGGTCGAGGGGCAGCTCGTCCAGCGTGGCGCGCATCCGCTGCGCGGACTCCCGCTCGGCGATGGCGACGGCGACCTCGGTCACGCCGGGCAACCGAAGTTGGTACCGCAAGCGCTGCCCACAAGGTAGACACGGAAGCCGTAGTCGAGGTCGCGACCCGAGGCGAGCCGGGCCGTGCGGGCCGCAGCGTCGATGCGCGTGGCGCTCTCGACGACGAGTCCGATTCCCTCGGCCAGCAGCGATCCGTAGTCGGCGGTCGCATCCCCGGTGCCGACCACGAACTGGTGGAGCCGCATGCGCTCGATGAACTTCAGACGGCGGTTGACGAGGGCGACGTCTACGTCGTCGCGCTTGCGTAACCGGTTTGCCGCGAGCGTGCCGGCGTAACCGCCGACGACGACCACGACCTTGCGGACGGTGGGCCCAACACGCGTGGACATTGGAGAGGTTCCCTTCGCGATCTCGACACTTGGACGCGCTCCCCGCTGGTGGGATTGCGAGTAGCAGCGCGGCTCCAAACAGCGAGCCGCCAATCAGCCCGCAGCTGCGATAGTTGATGGACATCGCTCACTCTTGCGATAGCGCGACACAGAGAAATGTGAGGCGAGGTGGCTCACAGTTCGCTGCGATGTCTTGTCGATTCGCTGAGAGCAAAACGCGACCGAGGGAGTGCGAGACCATGACCGACCAGTTCGAGCAGGGGCCGCGGTCCCCTCGAGCCGAGCTTGAGCGAGGTCATGCATTCGCCGCCGAAATGGACGCCCGCGACTATAAGACCGAAATGCCAGGGTCCCGATCCAGACGGAGATGATCGACAACGGCGGATGCTATGTCCGGGCCTCGGCCCGCCTTCAACGCGAAGTCTCGGCCGTACGTACGCGGGGCGCCGGCGGTTCCTGAACCGGTCGGATGGTGAGGTCACCGCACTGGACACAGTCGACCCGCGCATCGACGAGGGCGAGCTGCACGGGCTGCTCGGTCCGAACGGCGCGTGGAAGACCACATTGTGCAAGATCCTGTCCCCGGTGCTGACGCCGTCCTCAGATTCGGTCGAGATCTTCGGGCTGGACGTGGTACGCGACGCGAAGCGGTTGCGTCCGTTGATCGGCATCGTGATGGGCGGCGAACGCGGCCTGTACCACAAGCTGACGGCGCGTGAGTATCTGCGGTACTGGGCGGCGCTCTACAATGTCGACTCCCCCACCGCCGTCCGCCGGCGCAGGACGTAGGCGAGCGCGGCGAAGTAGACGGCGAACAGCGTCAGCCGGTACTTACGGGTGAATTGCACCACGGCGTTATGCACAACCGCACGGACCCTCAGCCCCTGCACCGCCAAGGCCGATCGGCGATTGATCAGGCGATCGTCGATGCGAAATGCCCCACGGCGGCGACGGCGAGGACGAGGAAGACCGCGGGAAACGCGATGTTGTGGAACACCCGCGCGCGGGCGTGAGCCAGGATCGCGCCGACGAAGAACAGGACGAGGCCGACGGCCGCGGCCAATCCGACGGGATGTACGCCGAGAAGGCCGAGCACCAGACCGATGACGCCGGCCCCCTCGACCACCGCAAGGTAGGGGATCCACCGCGCGGACAGCCCGACCTCGGCGCAGTTGCGCATCACGAAGTCCGCCTTGATCACCTTGGCGGACACCTCGATGGCGTTGGCGAGGGCGCAAAGGATGGTCGCGACGACCAGGACGCCCTCCAGTACGGCGATCATGACGCGCGCCGGCGCGATCGAGAAATCGGTAAACTCATAGGTGCCTCCACGTGCGCGGGTTCATCAGGTTGTGGTCTCTCGCCCCTTCTGACGCCCGGCACGCATGAAAGGTGACCAGACGTGGAACTCGTCGAACACTTCGAGGCTTCGAGGGCCCGACTTGATGTCGTTGGCCTATCGCATCGTCGGCTCGCGTGCCTTTGTCCGCCGGATGCAGCCCGGTGCCGGGCTCGTCGAGGACGAAGATGATGCCGCTCAGTTCGGTGCTGAGCTGCGCGGCGAGCCGGGTCCGCTGCAACTCACCCCCGGACAGTGTCGCCGCGCTCCGGGACAATTGGAGATGGGCCAGGCCGAGCCGGTCGAGGATTCCGAGCCTGCGACCGAGGTCCTGCGGAGGTGCGCGGCGGAGCGGGAGAGGGAGTCGTCAAGGAGGGCCTGAAGCTCTTTGAGTTCTTCTGGAGTTTCGCGCACGGAGTTCCTCACCTTCCTATCCGTCCATGGTGTCGGTCCACGTGGACCGTCGACGCCGGCCCGATGAACCCATCCTCAATCCGAATCCTGACACCTTGTGTCACATATCCTCATCCATCTTGCGGATGCCACCGGAACGCCGCGGCAGGGGTGGCTTCCCGAGCAGCGTCACACCCGGAACCGGACCTCCCGGCCGGCGCCAGAGGGCCGGGGCCGGACGGATGTCACCCGCCCGTGCCCGCGAGGGCGGGTTCGGGGTTGGATCCGCCCGTCGCCGGCAGGGGCTCGTGGTGCTTGGACAGTTTGCTGGGCCACCACATCCATCGATCAACCTCCACTGTTAGCGCGGTGACCAGGACCGAGCGGACGATTATGGTGTCCAGCAGCACGCCAAACGCCACCGCGAACCCCAGCTGCGTCGCGAAGACCAACGGCAGTGATCCCAGCGCCGCGAAGGTACCGGCCAGGACCAGACCGGCGGAGGTGATCACACCGCCGGTGGCGGACAGTCCGGCCCGCGCTCCGTATCGGGTGCCGTGCAGCTGTGCCTCTTCCCGTACCCGGCTGACCAGGAAGATGTTGTAGTCGATGCCTAGGGCGACCAGGAACACGAACACCAGGAGTGGGAAATTCGCGTCCGCCCCGGCGAAGTCGAACACATGGTTGAACACCAACGCGCTCACGCCGAGGGCCGCTCCGAGCGACAGCACCACCGTTGCCATGAGCAGCAGCGGTGCGACGATCGCCCGTAGCAGCAGCGCGAGGATGAGGAAGACAACGATCAGCACGACGGGGATGATCACCTTGGCGTCGCGGGCGGCCGACTGTTGTGTGTCGAGTGCGATCGCCGTGCTGCCGCCAAGCCGCGCATCCGCACCCTCGATCTTGTGGACCCCGGTCCTGGCCTGCTCGACGGTGCGCATCGCGGCCTTGCTGCCGGGCGCGTCCTCGAGCGTCCCGAGAACGAAGACGTCACCATCCTTGCCATAGGTGCCGCGACGTCGGCGATCCCTGGGATGCCTGACAGCACGGTCCTGACCTGCTCCGCCGTGGCGGCCTTGGCCACGACGTAGATGGGGTCACCCGACCCGGCCGGAAAGTGCCTGGACTGGATCTCCTCGCCGACGACCGCCTGCGGCTCGCTGGTGAACTGGCCCTTGCTCGGGATCCCATCGGCCTTGAGCTCCGTCATCCCGATCGCCATGACACCGAGGACGAGCGCGGTGGCGACCCACACGATCCGCGGGTGGCTGGAGATGGCGGTGCCGATCCGCGTCCAGATGCTGTCCTTGGCCGTCCCGACCGAGCCGTACGACGGCTTCACCGGCCAGAATATCCAGCGGCCGCAGATGACCAGCAGGGCCGGCATGAGGGTGAGCATGGCAAGCAGCCCGACGACGATACCGATGGCACAGGCCGGGCCGAGGCCTTTTGTGGAGTTGAGAGTGGCCATCAGCAGCACCAACAGGCTGACAGCGACGGTCGCTGCACTGGCGATGATCGCGGGGCTGGAGCGGTACAGGGCTTCCGCCATCGCCTCGTGCCGGTCCTCGTGTCGCCGCAACTCTTCCCGGTACCGGGAGATGAGCAGTAGCGCGTAGTCGGTGGCGGCACCGAACACCAGCACGGTCAGAATGAGGCTGGTCTGCGTGTTGACGACGAGTCCGGCGTTCTTTGCTAGCAGGTAGATCACCGCTTCCGCCGTGACCAGGGCACCGCCCGCGCTCAGCAGCGGCAGTAGTGGCAGCAACGGGCTGCGGTAGGTGAACAGCAGGATGACCACCACTACCAAAGCCGTGATCATCCCCAGGGCGCCTCCTCCGCTGAAGGCCGTTATCGAGTCGGATGCGTAGCCGGCAGGCCCCGTGACGTGGAACCCGAGACCGTCGGCGTTTTGCTCGCCGATCGCGGTCATCTCGTCGACGACCCTGTGGGCGCCGTCCCAGCCCTCATTACCGTCGTCAACCTGGACCACGGTCTGGATCGCCTTGCCGTCCTGGGACGGCAATGGGCCCTGTGGCTGCCCTACGACCCTCTCGATGCCCTTGAAGGCATCGGCGTCGGCGTGGGCCTTGGCTATGTCGGCAGGGGTGACGCCCTCGGGCCGGTCGTAAATCGCGATCGCGGGCAGGGTCTCGGCGGGCTGGAACTTTTTGGCCTGGTCGAGGACCTTGGTCGCCTCTGCGTTGCTGGGCAGCCAGGCCGAGTTGTCGTTTTTCTCAACGTCGCCCAGGTTGCCGGCCAGCAGGAAGGCCGGCACCATCAGCGCGACCCAGATGGCCACGATTGCCCATTTCGCAATCCTGCCACTGGGCAAGGTCATTACTTTCCGCAACATGGGGATTCCTCAGTGCTCAGTCGACGTGAGAACGCTTGTAGGGATTCCTGACGGCATCGATTCCGTATACCTGGCCGCAGGCCGGAATGAGGTCGAGGACGACGCCGGCGAGGGGGGTGTCGCCGTCGGCGAACAGCAGCGCGCCGTTGACGTTGCGGTAGACGACGTTGAGAGCCGGGCCGAAGCGGGGAGCCCTTACAGGCGTCCCACCGTCCACGGCCGCAGCTTGTCAGGGTGGCGTACCGCCCAGATGCGCTTGATCCGGTCGCCTACGACCTCGAAGGCGTACACCGATACGGTGACGCCGTCCTGCTGGGCGATCAGGCCGGGTTGGCCGTTGACCGTACGCTCCAGAATCGTCAGGTTCCGAAGTCTGCCCTCGAGGTGGATCAGGGAGCGGCCGATCTGCTCGGCGCCTTCGATCGGGTGGAGCACGGCGCCGACAATGCCGCCGCCGTCGGCGATCGCCGTGGCGTTGGGGTCGAGGAGGCCGATGAGGGCGTCGATGTCCTTGGCTTCCCATGCCTGTTTGAAATTCCTGACGATGTCGGCGCGTGGGGCTGTCGAGGTCGCGCGGGTCTGTGCCACGCGAACGCGACGGCGGGCCGAGGAAGCCAACTGGCGGCACGCCGCAGGGGTACGGCCGACAATGTCGCCAACTTCCGCGAAGGAGTAGCGGAAGACGTCGTGCAGGATGAACGCGACGCGCTCGGCCGGGGTCATCGATTCGAGTACGACGAGGAAGGCCATGTTGATCGATTCGTCGAGGGTGATGCGGTCGGCCGGGTCGATGGTGTTGGCGTCGGACCGTCCACTGATCCACTCTGTGGGTTCGGGTAGCGGCTCGGGGATCCATTCGCCCACGTAGGTCTCCCGCCTGACCCGTGCCGAGGAGAGCACGTTGAGGCAGATCCGGCTGGCGACCTTGGTCAACCAGGCGCCGGGGGATCGGATCGCCTCCTGCTGTTGGTGGGACATGGCGTACCAGCGGGCATAGGTCTCTTGGACGGCATCTTCGGCGTCGGTCAGGGAGCCGAGGAGCCGGTAGGCGAGATTGATCAGCTGACGCCGTTCGTTCATGACCGCAGTCAGGCCCGGATCGGATCGGACATGTCCTGGCTCGGTTCGTCTGGTCATGGTGTCGCCGACTCCCTTTGGTCGCATCTGCCCTCACTTGGTTCGACAAGACAGCACACCGAACTGTGAGGTTCGCGCGTCGCCTCACATTCCGAGGCGCCCTGTTGTCGTACCACTGAGACGAACACCCCACCCGGCGGGCCAAAATCGCAGTGAGACCGTGACGGTTCCCCCCCGTCCTGGCGATCGCAACTGACCGGAACCCTGGCCCGTCCCGACGGCACCGACTACACCGCCGGCGTGGACAGCTGCTTCCGGCCCCGGCTGTGTACTTCCATTGCGAGCCGGCAATTTCCGACACATCAGACCGATTTGACGAGGCGAGTGAGATGCGAACTGAAGCGACCAGAAAGTTCCAGGAAGCGACCGACGAGAAGTCGGCCACCGTCACACGAAGCGGCTGGACCTGGAGCCGGATCCGCCCCATCGCCTTTTGGGCCACGACGTTTGTAATCGTTTTCGAGTTGGCTGCTGGATCGGTGTGGAACCTGCTGACGATTGAATGGGTGGAAGTGCAGTTGCACCACCTGGGGTACCCTCACTTCTTCGCCTACATTCTCGGCGCGTGGCAGGCCGGCGCGGCCGTCGCGATCATCGCGCCCGGGCTCCCGCTGCTCAAGGAATGGGCGTACGTGGGCGCCTTCTTCCTGTGGTCGGGTGCCGTGGCGTCGCATCTGGCAGTCGGTGACGGTCTCAAGTCGTGGTGGGTGCCGTTGATGTTCGGCACGTGCGCCATCGCGTCGTGGGTGCTGAGGTCAGCCGACCGCCGGCTTCCGGAGACTCGGCTCCGTCGGGCCCGCCCTGCCGACGCTGGACCGGATGGGGTCGGGCCGTTGGAGATCCGTCCTCGCGCTTGGGCAACCCGTCCTCGCGCTTGGATTGTCCCGATCGGACTCATCGTTGTCCTGTATGCCGTCTCGTTCCTGACGCTGCCCGTGATGGAAGACGTCATGCGCGAGCAGGCAGTTGAGCTCGGCTGGATCGACAGGTAACGAGTAGGCCTCGACGTTGCGCGACGGTTCCTCGCCCGGTCGTGGGCGCGCGACATCCGTGTCGGAACCGTTCAGGGCGCTAGGTGATGCCACGGCCGGTAGATCGCCCAGCACCCCGCAGTGCCGTGGAAGACCACGCCTGCACTGGAAGACGGTCACGAATCTGCCCCGTCACCCGTCAACCAGTGCATATCAAAGGAGACGACCATGACTCACCGCCTGTTGGTACTCGGCGCCGGGTACGCGGGCCTCGGCGCCGCCAGGCGCGCCGCCCGCCGGCTGCGCCGCACCGACGTCGAGGTGACGCTGATCAACGCCACCGACCGATTCGTGGAACGAATCCGGTTGCACCAGCGCGCCGCAGGGCAGGCCCTGCGAGACCGGTCGCTGCGAACCATGCTGGACGGTGCCGATGTGAAACTCGTCGTGGCCCGGGTCACCGCCATCGACGTCGACGCCAGGATCGTCCGACCTGATGGTCAACAGGGTGGCGGCCCTGATGGGTTGAAATGGGCAGGCAGCGCGGGATGCCGTTACTGGACGGGGACCTGGAGGTCGCGGAACGGGCCGATCTTGACCTTGAGGGCGTCGGCGGTGTCGGGCAGGGCGAAGAGGTTCCAGAACTCGCGGGTTTGGCCCGGTGGGAACTTCTCGGTGCTGATGCGGACGCCGGAGGCGGCTGTGCATGCGCAGTAGAAGTCCACACCGTCGTCGGTGGGGACCTCGATGCGGCCGGGCAGGTACCGGCGGCGGGCCGCGAGGTCGGTCACGCGGACGTTGGTGGCGGCCTGGTATTTGTACGCCTCCCAGTCCTGAGCGTGGTGTAGGTCTCTGAACCAGGCGTCGGACGAGCCCTCATTCGTGATCTTGTAGGTGAGCAGGCCGAGGCCTCCGGGTAGCCGGCGCAGGCCGGTGACCTCCATCGCGATGGGCTGACCGTCGGCCTTGGTGCTGCCGGTCAGGTCGGTCGCGCCGGTGGTGGTCGTGGCCACCGGTTCCTGGGCAGCGGGTTGAGGTTTGGGGAAGGTCACCGTGACGCGGCGATTGCGGCGTTTTCCCTCGTCGCTGTCGTTGCTGTAGAGCGGGCGGCGTGAGCCGTACCCCTCGGTCTGGAAGCGGACCCCTCCTCTGGTCAGCAGCGCCGACAGGGCGTGTTGTACTGCCTGGGCGCGGCGCAGCGACAGTGGGTCGTTGATGGCGTCGGTGCCGGAGGAGTCGGCGTGGCCCGCCACCGTCACCACCGTGGCGGGCGAGGCGTCGATGAGCTTCACCGTGCGGGCCATGACCGACCTGGCATTGGGGGTGAGGGTGGCCTTGTCCACCGCGAACAGCACGTCGGCGGAGAGGTTGACCTGCAGGTCCTTGCCGTCGTCGGCGGTCTCCTCCGACTTGTCCAGTGATTCGGAGGGGAGGATGAGGCGGCGGGTGACCGGGGTGACGGGTTCGGCATCGGGGTCGGGAAAATCACCGGCCGGAGCTTCGTCGCTGATGGGCACGTCGAGCATCGGCGGGCCCACTGGCGTGACGACGACGGTCCTCGCGGGGTTGCCCGACGGCGCGGGCAGCACCGCGTAGACGGTGATCGACCGGCCGGGGTCGATGAACTGGCCGAGGCCGTCGCGGTCCCGGCCACTGCACAGGCAGGGGGAGCCGGCGGGTTTGTACGGCAGGAGCCAGGTGCGGGCCTGCGCGTCAAGGATGCCGATGCCGGAGGCCCACTTGATCTCGCCGAGCGGGCGCGTGTGGTCGCCCATCTCGCCAGCCCAGGACAGACGCTTCTCCGTGCCGGTGTTGGACAGGCGAATCTGAGCGATGAGGTGCCTGCCCTTGACGCGGTTGAGGCCGATGACCTCGACCTTCAGGTTCTCGGTCATGGTGCTGCGGGTTTCGGCCAGGGCCGTGCCGGTGTTGGCGGTGGCGGTGGCGGTGGCGGTGGCGGTGGCGGACGGAGTGTTGGAGGCGGGCGGCGACGGAGAGTCCTTATTCGGCGGTCCCCCGCACCCGACCATTGCCAGGGTGAGTACGGCGCTCAGGGCCAGCCTCCGGCTAGACATGGGGGAGGCGTCCTGACATCGGAAATGACGGAGCTTGGTCATGATCCTCGTTTGCGGTCGATGCGGTTGGTCGCGAGTGGACCCAGGGTGGCGCAGCAGGTTGCAGCGCACGCGGTTGTTCGGATCGGGCGGCGTCCGTTGTTCCGGCCTATGCCCGGCTCCTGGCTTTCAACCTTGGTCTCACCACACGCATTGGACGAAGCTCCACCCCGTTTTGTGACAGCCACGAGCCACGACCACCTCCGCGCCGGGACTATCCAGGGTGAAGGTTGCCGGCGCATCCTGTAGCGCTCAGCGGGCATTCGATGACGCTGTGCAGCGAGGCGAGCTGTTGCGCGGGGCACCCGCGGCCTGATCCACTCGGGTGGCCAGTCTTCCAGATCCTCCGTCTCCACACCGTCGACGATCACCGTGTAGAGCATCTTCGCCGGAAAATCGTTGACCCGGACGGTCAACTCGTGGCCGCCCGCCACCGCCCGGTACGGAGACTCCCCGTTGCCGGTGTGCGTCCAGACGATCCGGGTCGAGCCCAACGATGATGTGCCAGGGCGGGTATCGGCGGGTCGCGCCACTCCGGTCGCCACTGCCGGCGTATCCCCATCCGGCCGGGTAGCGCCCACCCGGCTCGACCGGCCGACGAGGAGCAGCCGTCGAAACCGGAGCAGCACCGCGACCAACCCGGCCACGCTCACAACGGCCAGGACGACTCGCATCCCGACGCTGCGCGTGCCCCCGACGGTTGCCGTGCCGTCGTCCGGGCCGGACACCGAGGCAGTCAGTCGGGTACCCGGATCGAGGCCGCCAGCATGGTCAAACGTCACGGGCTGTAGTCGCAGCTCAGCGTCGTCCGAGGTAAAGAGGCCCTGGCAGGAATGGGTATCACTGCGCTGGCCGAAGGTAAGGAATCCGCATCGTATCGCGATCTCATGGGCGCCGACGGCGACGCAGTCGGCGACCGCGTGGTCGACTACCGGCTGGTTGAGGATCGGCAGCATGCACTTGTTGATCGTCTTGGCGATGGGAAGGACCTGCTGCCCATGTCGGCGACAGCGATCACGGCCCTCACTTGCTCACCTCTCGGTTGACGAGGCTAACGTTGTTAGCTTACGGTCTGGCTAACGATGTTAGCCAAACCGCGGGAGGGTTTATGATCACCAGCAGTTCCACGGTGTCGACCTCGTCGGCGCGGTCGCCGCGAGTTGGTCGCGATCGGATCGCAAGGATCATGTTGTGGCTTGCCGCCGCCGGCGCCGCCGGCGCCGCGCTCACCGCGGCCGGCACGGTTTGGGACGCCGATGGCGGGACCAAAGTCGTCGAGACCTGGCGAGCCTACGGCCTCGCCGTCTTTGCGGGCTTGTTCCTGCTGCTTGCGCTGGCGCCGCGCAGCTACCGAGGCGTGTGGGAGCTGGTGATCTTCCACAAGGTCGCGCTCACGGTGACCGCCTTGCTCTACGCCGCTCACGGCGGTATCGCAGACACCGCAACCATCGTCGGTTGGGATGGCACCGTCTCGGTGCTCCTCATCGGCGCCTACGTGTTGAGTCGCGGTTGGACGTCGTCCCCGGACTGGCGCGGCACCACCCAGCGCGCCGGATGACGGCGCCGGTAGCGATCCCGGCATGTCCGAGGCGCTGGTGAACCGCCGCGCCGAGGTGGTCGACGCGGCCGAGCGGATCCTGGAACGTGAAGGCCCAGAGGCTGTGACCATGCGGCGCCTCGCCGACGAACTGCGGATCCAGGCACCGTCGCTGTACAAACACATCGCCGGCAAGACCGAGATCGAAGCCGCGCTGCAACAGCGCGCACTGAAACGGCTCGGCGCTGTGCTGGCCGGGGCCAGCGCCGACCTAGCCACGCTCGTCGCCGCCTACCGGCGATGGGCACTTGAGCACCCTCGCCTCTACGAGCTCAGTGCCCGCCATCCCCTGGATCGTCCACGTCTCGCGCCCGGCGTCGAGGCCGCAGCGGCCGCGCCACTGTTGAAAATCACCGGCGGCAACATCGCAGCCGCGCGTGCCATCTGGGGCCTCGCACACGGCCTTGTCGATCTTGAGCTGGCCAACCGATTCCCACCCAACGCCGATCTCGACGCGGCCTGGGCACACGCGATCAACGCGTTCGCCATCTATTGCACACCACAGCCCGAAGGAAACCCGTGACACACGCACCTCTCTAGCCATGCCGAACTGAGCCACCCCGTTTTCATGGAGCTTCTTGATCATGGTCTGATGACCTTGGGGAGAAAGTTTCTGTGGCAGCACCGAAGAAGTACCCCCGATGAGCTACGTCAGCGTGCTGTGCGTTTGTACCGCGAGTCGGACCCGACGCCGGTCATCCGGCGCCTGGCCGAGCAGCTTGGCGTGCATCACGAGGCGTTGCGGAACTGGATCCGCCAGGCCGAGGCCGACGCGGGCGAGCGGCACGACCGGCCCAGCAGCGACATGTTGGCCGAGAACCGGCGGCTGTTGAAGGAAACCGCGGAGCTACGTCGGGCGAATGAGATCCTGAAGGCGGCGAGCGCGTATTTCGCGGCGGAGCTCGACCCGACCCGGCGACGGTCATGAGGTTCATCCACGAACACCGTGACCAGTTCGCGGTCGCGCTCCTGCTACGGGTCCTCAACATCGGCACATCCACCTACTACGCCTGGGTCAAGCAGGTCGAACAGCCCTGCGACCGGGACCTGGTCGACCTGGGCCTGATCCCCAACATCCACGAGATATGGACCACGTCCGGGCACACCTACGGCGCGGACCGGGTGCACCGGCAGCTACGCCGCGACGGCATCCACGTGGGCCGTAAGCGGGTCGAGCGGTTGATGGCCGACCAGGGTTGGCAGGGCGCGTTCCTGCGTCGACGCTGGCGCGGCGGCTCCACGAAGCAGGACCCGAAGGCGACGCCGGCGCCGGATCTGGTCAACCGGCAGTTCACCGCGACCGGGCCGAACCGGCTCTGGGTCGCCGACGCCACCCGCATCCCCTGCGCATCAGAGAGTGGTTCGGGAGCATATGTCGCGCGGATCGTCACGGCAGACGTCGTCGTCACACCTGGTACGACCGGCCCGTACCTCGCTAGTCTGCGATGCAGGACTAGCGAGAACAGTGAGAATATGGAACGACCAACTGGGGCAGTGGCGGAGCTGGCCGAACAGCGCGGCTACGGTTCGCATGTCGTGACGACGGTGCTGGCCGACATCGGCTCCGGGTGCCTGAGCGTCATCGCGCCCTTCGTCCTGGTACTCGTCGGCACCGGGCTGCTCGTCGCCGACGGTGGACCGGTGACGACTGCGGTCGGCATTGCTCTGATTGTTCTTGCACCCGTGGTCGCCTTCCTCTTCTGGCGGGCGTACGGCCGGACCTGGGCGCGAGCACCCAGGTTGTACTGCTTCGAAGCCGGCTTCATTCTTGGCGGGAACGGACAGCTGCGGCCATATGCGTGGAACGAGGTGGATGTGCGGAAGTGGTCGAAGACCCATCTTGTAGGACAGGGGCAGAGCCCCCAGACCTTCGCCTACCTCGACGTGCGCACAAAGGAGGGCGAATTGCTGGTTACTCTGGGTGAGGCGAACCATCTCCGAGAGGTTGCAGAGTTGGCGGCACGCGTTTCGTAGCCGACCTGCTTGCGGCGAGGTGCGAACGCCGTCGCGGCGTCGATGTGCACGAAAACCTGTCCCATGTATCGCCGACGCGCCGGTCCCTTCTCGGCGGTAACCTGTCGGGCTGACGCCGGGATCGGCGGCGAAGTTTGGAGGCCGGATGGATCACGAAGCGACGAGCCGCGCGGTGTGGGAGGCGGACCGGACGATCGCCCGGCTGTGCGCCACGAGCTACGTCCAACAGGTGTTTCCCGAAGCGATACGCCTCTGGGGGGCGGACAGCGAGCCGACCGAACCTGACGAACTCGACGCGGTGTGGCGGATGCCGGGCGACGACGGCGAGCGGCTGCTCGTCGTCACCGCGCTGGCCGGCGAGTACGAGCTGCCGCGACGGCGTCTGCCGTACGGGACAACGGTGGTCGGCGGCACCCGCGACTATCTCCGCTACGCCGTCGACCGGCTCCGCGGGCATGGGCGGAACGACCTCGCCGGGGCGATCGAACAGGAGATGTACGGCGACCGCCTGTGGTATTTCGAACTTGCCGCCGTGGTGACCCTCGTGAACGGGGAGCACCGGGTGGAGGACGTCCGAGCCCGGCAGTACGACATCAGCGACGCCAGCCTGCTGCGCGCCCTGCTGACGGCGATTCGGGCCGGCGACCGCGACGCGATCGAGAAGCTACGCCAACCGTTCGGAGAAGACCTGCTCAAGGCTCTGGTCGACGCGTACCCCTCGCTGGACACCTGGCCACAACGTGCCCACCTGGTGCGGGCAGTCTCCGGCCACCACGGTCCAGTGGTCACACCGGTGATGGCAGCCATCCTCGACATCCCGGACGACGCAGGCGGATCGCGCGACCCCGACATGGCACGGGAGGTCCGGGCCATCGCGCTGAACGTGCTGGAGGCCGGCGGCTCCGCCGAGCGGTTCATGCGCTACTACGAGGACGATAAGGCCGCCGCCGCCGCGATTGCCCGGTACCGGGCCGGATAGCCGCCACGCTCCCGCGCGCCACGCACCATCAAGGCCGCTAACCCGCTCGTCGGCCCGCTGGCCACCGCCGGCATCGGACCCTCAGGCGCCCCCCGGCTGCTCGTCTAGGTCGGCGACATTCCGGGTGCCCGGCGCGCTCTCCCGAGCGCGCCGGTCAGCCCCGCCGGATCGGCCTGCGGTCCGCTCGGGCTGGCCGCCGGCTGGGTAGGGCTGGCCGCTTGTTGCAGCTTGTCCCGGTGCAGCTCGATCGAGTAGCGCGCCGTGCTGGAGGAGGGGCTGACCGGTCCGGTCGCGCCGCCGGTGCCGGCCGCCCCACGACACACCAGGCACTGCCGGGCCTTGGTGGTGGAGCAGCGCGCGACCGCACTCTCGGTAGGCCAGGTCGCTGCGCTCCAACGGCCTCGCTGCGCTCGGGAAACAGCCTCGCCGTGACCGGTGAGCGGGGCTACGGTGGCCCCACTGATCGGCAGGTCACGGGGGTGATCGAGATGGCCGAGGTACCTGGCCGGCGCTCCGGTACTGGCTGACCCCGCAGCGTCCGGCCGGATATCCGACCCTGCTGGACGTGATGCTCGGGGACTGCTCGATCCGTGAGGCGACCGCGCCGACCAGCGTGTCCGGGGTGCGGATCGTGCCGAGTCTGGACACCCTGGCCCGGGTCGAGTCCGAGCGCCCGCCAGGGTTGGACATCCTGCTCGCCGCCGAGTTCGACGAGGACCAGGACGTCGACGTCGGGATCCTGGACGCGGCCCCGAGAATGGGCTTGGTCACCGTCTCGATGCTCACCGCGGCCACCCACGTCGCAGTGAGCATGAAGACCTCGACGCTGGACTACGTCGGCGCAGCCGAACTCGCCAAGCCCTCGCCTTGATCCGGAAGCGGCTCAACGCCGCACTGCAGACGACGGCCGTGGTCATGGCCGACACCGACGGGGCGACCGTCCTGTCGCGGTCGCTCGACGACGGCGAGGGCCGACCCGCCTACCGGCGGGTCGGCCCTCGACTGTGTTCCCGGTCAGTGTGAGCGGGGGGTCACCCGCATCCGCAGCCCGTATTTCGGGGCCAGGGTGACCAGCGGCTTGAGCGCCACCTTCTGGTCGGGTTCCAGGGTGAACCGGAACCGCTGGGCGAGCGTCGCGAGGATCAGCTTCGCCTCCATCTCGGCGAAGCCCGCCCCCACGCACATCCGCTCGCCGCCGCCGAACGGCATGAACGCGTACCGGGGGATCTGGGCCTCGCGTTCCGGCGCGAACCGCTCCGGGTCGAACCGGAACGGGTCCGGGAAGTACTGCTCCAGGTGGTGCATCACGTACGGCATGATGAAGATCCCGGCACCCCGGCGGATCCGGTACCCGCCCAGCTCGACGTCCTCGACCGGGGTGCGCTTGTTCAACGTCCAGGCCGGTGGGCAGAAGCGCAGCGCCTCCTTGAAGACCATCCCGGTGTACCGCAGCCGGGGCAGGTCCTCAGCGGTCGGCGGACGGTCCCCCAGTACCTCGTCCAGCTCGGCGCCGAGCTTCTCGGCCACCTCAGGATTCTGGGAGAGCAGGTACCAGGCCCAGGTCAGACCGTTGGCGGTGGTCTCCTGGCCGGCGACGAAGATGGTCACCGCCTCGTCCCGGACCTGCTGGTCGGTCATGCCGGTGCCGTCGACCTCGTCCTGCGCCAGAAGGAACATCGACAGCAGGTCGCCCTTGTCCTCCCCGCTGGCCCGCCGCTCGGCGATGATCCGCATGACCGCCTCGTCGAGCACCCGAGTGCCGCGCTTGAGGAGCTGGTGCATCGGCAGGAGTAGCCATGGCGAGACGAGCATGCCGAACTTGCTGATGTTGATGGCGACGTCCTGGAGACCGGCGACCGCCCGCTGGACCTTCAGCGCCTCCTCGGCCGGCACCCCGCTGCCGAACATCGCCCGGGAGACGACGTTCAGGGTCAGCTTCATCATCTCGTGGTGCATGTCATGCACCTCGCCCGGCCGCCAGTCCCCGATCTGGCGCAGCGAGCTCTCCACCGCGATCTCGCCGTACCCGGCCATCCGGCGGTGCCGGAACGCGGGCTGCACCAGCCGCCGCTGCCGCCGGTGGTGCTCCCCGTCGCTGGTGAGCAGCCCCTTGCCCATCCACCGGCCGAGGGTCCGCAGGTCGTGCGGGTCCTTGGCGAACTTGTCCCGGCGCAGGACCAGCACGTCGTGGATGTGGTCCGGGTGGCTGAGCAGGTAGTTGCGGGTCGGTCCGATGGTGAACGACGCGACGTCGCCGTGCGTCGCGGTCTCCATCATGAACTCGACCATGCCCTTGCCGAGGCCGGGCAGGTTACCGAGGACCGGAACGCCCTTGGGTCCCGGCGGGTGCCGGTCAGCCATGACGGGCCTCCGCCGCCGTACCGCCGCCGGCGGGCACCGGGGTCGCGGCCCCGCCGCTTGTCACCGAAGCAGCCGCCGCCGGTACGCCCCGCCGCAGCGCCACACCGATCCAGACGAACCAGACCGGGGCGGCCACCGCGCCGCCGAGCACCGCCGACACCAGCACCATCGGGCCGATGCCGAACGCCACCCCGAGGGCGGCAGTGCTGGTCAGCACGCCCAGCGCGATGCCGACGTAGTTCAGCGGTCGGCTCAACAGCCGGTGCCGCAGCGCGAGGATGCTCACCACCAGGAAGAACGGGCCGAGTGCGCCGAACCGCAGCCACGTCGCCGGGTCCAGGCGCAGCAGCAGGTCGGTGGTGACGATGGCGGTACGCACCGACGGGTCGCCGGCGGCGTACTCGCTCGCCCAGAGCGGGGTGGCGGTGACCAGGCGGAACGTCTCCACCGCGGTCACCCCGAAGGACAGGTACGCCAGGCCGGTGGTCCAACGCACCCACCCCTCGTGCCGGTCGCGGACCAGGTCGGCGATGGCGGGGATCGCCCCGAACGCGAAGATCGCGCCGAGGGCGTACCCCCAGTAGTAGAGGATCCGCGGCGTGCCGTTCTCGGCCAGCCGGGTCCACAGCTCGTGTTTGTCGTCGTGGATGAGCTGTGTCGGGTCGAGCACGAAGAACGTGGTGACCACGAGGTACGAGACACCGACCAGGATGGCGCAGGTGCCGCCCAGTCGGTGGAGCTTGAGCCGGTTGTCGTCCATAGGGGACATCTCCTCGCAGCCGCCGTCAGGCCGACGGGCGGCGGGGTTCGAGGGTCATCCGCAGCCCGTATCGGGGGCTGGTGGTGACCTGCATCTTCGCTTCGACCGGGTGGTCTGGCACCATCCGCAGCCAATAGCGCTGGGCGATCGTCGCCAGGGTGAGTTGCGCCTCCAGTTGGGCCAGCCGGTTGCCGATGCACAGCCGTGGCCCGCCGCCGAACGGGAAGTACGCGAACCGGGGCCGGTCGGCCGACTGTTCCGGGAGGAAGCGGTCCGGGTCGAACCGGTCCGGGTCCGGCCAGAAGTCCGGGTGCCGGTGGGTCAGGTACGGGCTGATGTAGATCAGCGAACCGGCCTTGACGTGGTACCCGCCGATGGTGTCGTCGGCCGCCGCGCGCCGTTCCAGCCACGGCACCGGGTAGAGCCGCAGAGTCTCCTCAAGCACCCGGTTGGTGTATGCCAACTCCGGCACGTCGGCGACGGTGGGCAGCCGGTCGCCGAGCACCCGGTCCAGTTCCTCGTGCAGCCGCTCCTCGACCTCCGGGTTCCGGGACAGCTCGTACCAGGCCCAGCTCAACTGGTTCGAGGTGGTCTCGTAGCCGCCGAGCAGCAGGGTGGCGATCTCGTCGCGCATCTGCTTGTCCGGGATGCCCTCGCCGGTCTCCTCGTCCCGCGCCTCCAGCAGCATCGACAGCAGGTCGTGGGTCTCGGTGCCCTGTTCCCGGCGCTCGTGCAGGATGCGGTAGATGATCCCGTCCAGTTCGCCGAGGGCGGCGGTGAACTCCTTGTTGCGCCGGGTCGGCACCTTCGGCGGAGGCGCGAACGGCACCATCGTCCGGTACAGACAGTAGTTGATCACTGCGTCGAGGTTGCGGGCGATCGTGGTCACCTCGTCGTCGCTGCGCAGGCCGGTGCTGAACAGCGACTTGGTGGCCACGTTCATGGACAGGTTGACCATCTCGGCGGCCACGTCCAGGGGTTCGCCCCGGTCGGCGTACGGCTGCCAGGTGTCGATCCGGTCCACCACGTCCCGGACGATGAACTCGCCGAGCTTGAGGATCCGCTGCCGGTGGAAGGCCGGCTGCATGAGCCGGCGCTGCTTCTTCCAGAAGTCCCCGTCGCTGGTGAACAGCCCCTCGCCGAAGGCCAGCTTGAGCGGCCGGTACTCGTGGGACTGCTTGTCGTAGTTGCGGCTGTTCACCTGAAGCACGTGCCGCAGGTGGTCGGGGTGGTTGACCAGGTGCACGGTGAACCCGGCGACGGTGAACCGCGCGATGTCGCCGTACTCGGTGGTGACCTGCCCGAGGAAGCCGATCAGGTCCCGCCGCAGGTCGAGCAGGCTGCCGAGGAGGAATTTGCCGCGTGGTCCCGGGGCCAGGCGACGGCCCGCCCCGGTCGGCGCGGTCGGGGCGACGCTAGCCATGCCTCTCCTTCTGTCCGGTCCCGGACGCGACGCTCCGATGCGCCGCCGTCAGGGTCACCACTGGAGCAGGACCGCCTCTTGCGAGAAGCCCGGTCCCATGCCGACGACCAGGCCGTAGGTGCCCGGGTCCAGCTCGTACGACGAGAACGTCTCGTCCATCATGTACAGCACGGTCGGCCCGGAGACGTTGCCGACGGTCCGCAGGATGTGCTGGCTGAGCTTCAGGTTCTCGTCGGTGAGGTGGAATTCCTCGGCGGTGGCGGTGAGGACCTTCGGCCCACCGGGGTGGATCAGCCAGTGGCCGATCTTGTCGACGGTGAGGTCGTGGTCGGCCAGTAGCGGGTCCAGCACCGGGCGCAGGCCGGTCCTGGCCAGGCCGGGCACGTCCACGCTGAGCCGGTTGCGGAATCCGTTGTCCAACACGTCCACCCCGGCGACGTGCAGGGTGTCCTGGAGGAACCCGGAGCGGGTGTCGACCACCCGGGGCAGCCCCGGCCGGGCGAGCGGGTGCTCGTCGCCGACCATCAGGGTCGCGGCGACCCCGTCGCCGAACAGCGCCACGGTAACGATCTGCGAGACCAGGTCGGTGTAGAAGGAACTCTCGGTCAGGTCCCGGTCGAGCGCCTCCTGGAGGTAGCCCTGGACGCCGCCCTGCCAGAAGGCCGTGCCGCCCAGTTCGCAGGTGAGCAGAATGACCGCGTCGGTGGGGTGGCCCTTGAGGTAGTCGGCCACCCGGCTGAGCCCGGCCACCCCGGCCATGCAGCCGAGACCGTTGATCGGCACCCGCTTCATGGTCGGCGCGAACTCGATCCGGTTGATCAGGATCGCGTCGACGGTCGGCACCGAGACCACCGTGGACAGCATCGAGGTGAGCTGGTGGATCTCGGTGGACGCGATGCCCGCGCTGGCCAGCAGCTTGCGGACGGTCTTCTCGCACAGGTCGGCGGCTTCCTCGACGCAGCGCGCGGCCACCTGGCTGAACGGCGGCGGGTCGAAGAAGGTGTCCAGCGGCATGGCGAAGTAACGGCCGTCGATCTGGGTGTTCTGGAAGAGACTGTCGATGATGTCCAGGTCGATGTCGAGCCCGATGGCCTGACAGTACTTCTTCAGGGTGCTGGCGAGGGTCTGCTGGTCGTAGTAGTACGTCGGCAGACTCGTCTCGGTGGCGACGATGTACGGCATGCTGGTCCTTTCAGGAATGCGTCGGGGGTCAGGTCAGGTTCGTCGGCGTGGCGGCCGGGGTGGCCGGCCGGGCCAGGTCGGCGGTGAGCCGCCGGGTGAGCGCGGCCAGCAGGTCGGCCCGCTCCCGCCGGACGAAGAAGTGGTCGCCGGGGAGCAGTTCGACGGCGAACTCCCCGGTGGTCTGGCTGCGCCAGGCGTCCAGCGACTCCTCGGACACCTTGTCGTCGCGTCGGCCGCCGAACACGGTCAGCGGCACGGACAGCGGCGGCTCGGTGTGGTGGATGCGGGTCTCCACCATGGCGAGGTCCGCCCGGATCACCGGCAGGTACAGCGCGATCGCCTCCGGGTCACGCAGCATCTCCTCCGGGGTGCCGTCCATCGCCCGCAGCTTCTCGATCAGCTTCGCTTCGGGCAGCCGGTGCAGCGGCGGCTCCGGGTCCGGCACGTGCGGGGCCCGCGCCGCCGACACGTACAGGTGTGCCGGGCCGGGCAGCCCTTCCCGACGCAGGTACCGGGCCAGTTCGAAGGCGATCAGGCCGCCCATGCTGTGCCCGAACACCGCGTACGGGCGATCGAGGTGCCCGCGCAGCACGGTGCCGAGCGTGGCGGCCAGCTCGGACATCCGGGTGAACGCGGGTTCCCGGTGCCGCTGCTCCCGGCCGGGGAGCTGGATCGGGCACACGTCGACCCCGTCGGGGAGGCTGTCGGCCCAGCCCCGGAAGAGGGCGGCGCTGCCCCCGGCGTACGGCAGGCAGAACAGCCGCAGCCGGGCCGTCGGGTCGGCGGCGCGCTGGCCCAGCCAGTCGGCCGGGTCCATGCTGACGTCGGCGGTGGCTGGCCGGGACCGGCGGGCCACGATCCGGCGTGGCACCCGCACCGGCACGTCGTCCGAGGGCGACTCCGAGGCAGCGGGCGGCGTGGCCTCCGGGGTGCCGCCGTCGGCCTGGTCGAGGACGTGCGCGACGATCCGGGCGACCGAGATGCCGGACAGGAACTCCTGCGGGGTGATCTGCGTGCCGTACATCACCCGCAGCCGGTTACGCAGCTCGAAGACCATCAGCGAGTTCAGGCCCAGCCCGAGCAGCACCTGGTCCACGTCGAGCTGCTGGGGTTGCAGGCCGAGCACCGCCGCGATCTGCTCGCGCAGGTACCCGGTGAGCACCGCCTGCCGCTGGTCGGCGGGGACGGTCAGCAGCGCCTTAAGGCTGGTCGGCGCGGCGGCCGGCACCGTCATCCCGGTTGCTGTCGGCAGGACCGCCGGGGCGCCGAGTTCGGACCGCAGTGGCCCGACGACCTGCGCAGGGGCCGACGCCGGGTCGGCGACCGGGGCCGCGCCCCGGGTCACGCGCAGTCCGGTCAGCTCGGCGACCACCCGCAGGTCGGGGTCGAGCAGGCGGACGTCGCCGGTGAGGCTGTCGTCGTCGACCTCCCGGAGCGTGACGTGCGCCCACAACTCGCCGGTCGCCGGCCGTAGCACGCGCAGCCGGGCGATCTCGGCGACCCGGTGCGCGGCGGAAGCAACGGCCGGGTCCGGCGCGATCACCGGGAGCAGGTCGGCGACGCCGTGCAGCAGCCGCCAGTCCAGCGGCGACCCGTCCGCCGAGGCCGACACGGTCAGCGACGCCAGCAGTTCGCCGTCGCCGCGCCACAGCTCACCTACGGTGTCCGCGCCCGCGCCGCCGGCCAGTCCGGCCGCCGCCCGGCTGGCCCGGTACGCCGCACCGGGGATCTCGGTGGCGCACCGCTGCCGTACCGCGTCGGGGGCCTCCCGGGGCGGCACGACCGGCCGCCCGGCGGGGGCGGCCCGCAGGCTGCCGTGGGCGTGCCCGGTCCACGGCCCGGTGTCGTCGCCGGCGGGGCGGCTGTGCACCTGCCACCGGGCGCTCCCGTCCCGCAGCCCGGTCGTCGCCACCTGGACGACGCTCCCCCGGCTGGACGGGACGGCCGGGCCGGCGACGGTCACGTCGGTGAGCACCACCGCCGGCGACCCGGTGAGCGTGCTGGCGGCGGTGAGCGCCAGGTCGAGGTGTACGGCGGCGGGCAGGTCCGGCTCGCCGGCCAGCCCTGGCCGGGACACCCGGTCGACGGGGAGTTCCCAGAAGTGTTCGCTGCCGGGCACGGCCGCCCGCAGGTAGCGCTGCGTCGACACCGCTGTGCTGGGAGCCGGGCCGGCCGGGTCGAACTCCAGCCAGCAGCGCTGCCGCTGCCACGGGTACGCGGGCAGCCGCAGCACCGTCCGGTCGACCGGGTGCTGACGACGGAAGTCGACCCGCCGACCGAGCGCCCAGAGCGCGCCGAGGGTGCCGAGCAGTACGGTCCGCTCGTCCTCGTCACGGCGCAACGACGGCAGCGCGACCACGGCGGCGTCCGCGTGCCGGGCGCACTGCTCCACCGAGGGGAGCAGGATCGGGTGCGGGCTGATCTCGATGACCGCCGTCGGCGCGGCCGTCACGAGCTGCCCCACCACCGTGGCGAACAGCACTGGTTCACGCAGGTTGTCGGCCCAGTACTCGGCGGTGAACTCCCGGCCGTCGGTGAGCTGCCCGGTCACCGTGGAGTGGATCGGCACCGACGACGCGCGGGGGCGCACCGGCCGCAGTTCGGCGAGCAGGTCCGCGCGGAGTTCGTCCACCTGCGGGCTGTGCGAGGCGAAGTCCACCCGCACCTGCCGGCAGAACACGTCCTGCTCGGTGAGCGTCTTCAGCACGGTCTCGATGGCGGTGGTGTCCCCGGACAGCACGGTGGAGGTGGGGCTGTTGCTCACCGCGATGGCGAGCTGGTTCTCCAGGCCGGCGATGGCCGCCCGCGCCTCGGCCAGCGGCAGCTCCACCACGGCCATCGTGCCCCGGCCCCGGATGCGCCGCACCAGGGCGCTGCGCCGGCAGATCACCCGGGCCGCGTCGTCGAGGGTGAGCGTTCCGGCAACGTGGGCCGCCGCGACCTCGCCCATCGAGTGCCCGACCACCGCGTCCGGGACGATGCCCCAGGAGCGCCACAGCGCGGCCAGGGCCACCTGCACCGCCCAGGTCATCGGCTGCACCACGTCGATCTCGTCGAGCCGCGAGGACGCCTCGTCGGCGCGCAGCTCGCCCAGGAGCGACCAGGTGACGTACGGGCGCATCGCCGCCGCGCACTCCTCGATCGCCTGCCGGAACACCGGTTCGGTGTCGAGCAGCCGCCGCCCCATGCCGACCCACTGGCCGCCCTGCCCGGGGAACACGAACACCAGCCGGCGGCGGACGTGCTGCGACCGGTCGCCGCCGGTCATGCCGGGCCGGACCGCGCCGTCGCGGTACGCGCCGAGCCGGTCGACCAGCTCGGCCCGCGAGGCGAAGGCGACCGCCAACCGGTCGTCGAGGTGGGTGCGGCGCAGGCTCGCCGTGTAGCAGAGGTCGTCCAGGTCGACGCCCGGGTCGGCGACCAGTTCCCGGTACGCCCCAGCCAGGTCCCGCAGCGCGCCCGGGTCGTGCGCGGACAGCGGCAGCAGCCGACCCCGGTCCGCCGGCCCGGCCGCAGGCGGGGTGTCGGCCGGCGGTGGGGGTTCCTCCACGACCATGTGCACGTTGGTGCCGCCGAAGCTGAGCGAGGTCACCCCGGCCAGCAACGGCCCCTCGTACGGCCACGGGCCGGACTGGTCCTGCACCCGCAGCCGGTAGTCGTCGAACGGGATGTGCGGGTTGCCCTCGGTGTAGTGCAGGCTCGCCGGGAGCTGGCGGTGTTTCATCGCCAGCACCACCTTGAGCAGCCCGGCAAGGCCGCCGACCATCTGCAGGTGCCCGATGTTGGTCTTGACCGAGCCGATCATCAGGGGCCGGTCGGCGGGGCGGCGCGACCCGAGGATCGTGCCGAGCGCCTGCGCCTCGATCGGGTCACCGAGGATCGTGCCGGTGCCGTGCGCCTCGACGTACTGCACCGCCGCCGGGTCGACGCCGGACCGCTCGTACGCCTCGCGGAGCATCGCCTCCTGGGAGAGCCGGCTCGGCGCGGTCAGGCCGTTGCTGCGGCCGTCCTGCGCGACGGCGCTGCCACGCAGCAGCGCGTGGATCGGGTCGCCGTCGGCCAGCGCCCGGGACAGCGTCTTGAGCACCACCGCGGCCACGCCCTCGCCGAGCACGATGCCGTCACCTTGGGCGTCGAACGCCTTGCAGCGACCGTCCGGGGCCATCACGCCCAGCTTGGTGAACCAGACGAACCCCTCCGGCTTGAGGAAGAGACCCGCCCCGCCGGCGAGGGCCATCGTGCAGTCGCCGCTGCGCAGGCTCTCGCAGGCCTGGTGCACGGCCAGCAGCGACGACGAGCAGACCGCGTCCATCGTGTAGCTGGGGCCACGCAGGTCGTACACGTAGGACACCCGGTTCGCCACGATCGACCCGAACGACCCGGTGGCCGTGTAGACGTTGGCCAGGTCCGGGTTGTTGAAGTTGAGCCAGCCGTACTCGCTGTGCGCCAGGCCGATGAACACGCCGGTGCGGCTGCCCTGCAACTGGGCGCGTACCTGCCCGGCGTCGTCGAACGCCTCCTGGACGACCTCCAGCATCAGCCGCTGCTGCGGGTCCATGTTCGCCGCCTCCCACGGCGAGATCCCGAAGTAGGCAGGGTCGAAGCCGTCGATCCCGTCGAGGAAGCCGCCCCAGCGGGTACTCATCTTCCCGGGCGTCTCCGGGTCCGGGTCGTAGTACGCGTCCACGTCCCACCGGTCGGTGGGCATCTCCCGGATGACGTCCGCGCCGTCGCGCAGCAGGTGCCAGAACGATTCCGGGTCGTTGGCGCCGCCGGGCAGGCGACAGCCTATCCCGATCACCGCGATCGGCTCGTGTCTGGCCCGTTCCACCTCGTCGAGTTGGGCGCGTAGTTCCCGGATGCCCAGCAGCGCCCGTTGCAGCGGGGTCAGGTTCGGGGCGGGGCTCTCACTCATGGCGGTCCCATTTCCGTGTTTCGGAGAGTTCCTGTTCCAGCAGTGCCTCGACCTCGGCGTCGGAGAGCTGGCCGATCTCCGCCAGCCAGGTGTCCCGGTCCCCGGCGACGGCCGGTGCCGTCCGGGCCGGGGTCGCCTGCGGCGCGGGCGAAGCCGGAGCCGGCTTTGCCTCGGTCGGCTGGAGGTCCCCGGCGACGAAGTCGGCCAGCGCCTCGACAGTCGGGTAGTCGAACAGCACGGTCGCCGGCAGTGACCGGTCGACGCTGAGACTGAGCGCGTTGCGCAGTTCCACCGCCATCAGCGAGTCCAGGCCGAGCTCGTTCAGCGGACGTCGGGTGTCGAGGGTGTGCGCGGCTGCCAGACCGAGCACCCGCGCCGCCAACTCCCGGATGTGCGCCACGATCAGGTCGGTCCGGTCGTCCGGGGCGGCTTCCGCCAGGAGGGTCAGCAGCGCCCGGTGGTCGCTGCCGCCGCCGGTCGGCCCGCCGCCCGGCCCGGCCACCGCGTCGGCCAGGTCGTCCAGCAGCGGCGGGCGCAGCCCGGTCGGGTACTGCCGCAGGTAGGCGCCCCACTCGACGGCCACCACCCCGACCTGCGCCCGGTCGTCGGCGGCCAGCAGCGCGGCCAGCTCGGCCATGCCCTGCTCCGGTTCGAGCAGGCCCATGCCGCGTAGCGCCCACTGCCGGTCGCCCCGGTCGTCCACGGACGCGGCCATGCCCGCGCCACGCCACGGACCCCAGTTGACGCTCAACCCGGGCAGGCCCTGCCGGCGGCGTTCGGCGGCGAGCAGGTCCAGGAAGGCGTTGCCGGCCGCGTAGTTGCCCTGCCCGGCCGAGCCGAGCAGCGACGCCACCGACGAGAAGAGTGCGAAGAAGTCCAGGTCGAGGCCCTGGGTGGCGCGGTGCAGGTGCCACGCCCCGGCCAGCTTCGGCCCGAGCACCCGGGCGAACCGGGACCACTCCTGCTGGAGCAGCACCCCGTCGTCGAGCACCCCGGCCGCGTGCACCACGCCGCGCAGCGGCGGCAGGGACACGCTGATCTCGTCGACGACCCGGGCCACGTCGTCCGCGCGGGCGATGTCGGCCCGGACCACCTCCACCCGGGCCCCGGCCTCGCGCAGCGCCTCGACCGCCGGCCGGGTGGCGTCGGTGACGCCACTGCGGCCCACCAGCACCAACGTCCCGGCCCCCCGGGCGACCAGCCAGCGCGCCACGTGCAGGCCCAACCCGCCCAGGCCACCCGTGATCAGGTACGTCCCGTCGGCGCGGACCAGGTCGGCGGCGTCGCCTGCCATGGGGTCGGTGTGGCTGACGACGACCTTGCCGACGTGCCGGGCCTGCGCCATGTACCGGAACGCGTCGACCGCCCGGGGGAGCGGGAAGACCCGCCGGGGCAGCGGACGCAGCGTCCCCGTCTCGAACCGGCGCATCAGCTCAGCCAGCAGGACGCGCACCGTCCCCGGCTCGTCCCGGGAGAGTTCCACCAGGTCGAAGGCGGTGTAGGTGATGTCGTCCCGGAGCGCGGCCACCTGTCCGGCGGACCAGATCTCCCGTTTGCCGATCTCCACGAACCGGCCGCCGGGGCGGAGCAGCCGCAGGCTCTCCACGATGAAGTCCCCGGTCAGCGAGTTGAGGACGACGTCCACGCCGGCCCCGCCCGTCTGTTCGCGGATCTGGGCGGCGAAGTCGAGCGTGCGGGAGTGGAACACGTGCCGGACCCCGAGCCCGGTCAGCACCGGCCACTTGCGGGGGCTCGCCGTCGTGTAGACCTCGGCGCCGACCGCCTGGGCGAGCTGCACGGCGGCCAGGCCCACCCCGCCGGCCGCCGCGTGCACCAGCACCCGGTCCCCCGGGGCGAGCCGGGCGATGTGCTCCAGCGCGTACAACGCGGTCAGGAAGGTCACCGGGATCGTCGCCCCGTCCGCGTCCCCGACCACCGCCGGCAACGGCGCGACCAGGTCGGCGTCCACCGTGACGAAGCTGCCGAAGCTCGCCGGGGCCAGGGCGACCACCCGCTCCCCCACCGCCAGGCCGGACACGTCCGCGCCGACTCCGACCACCTCGCCGACACACTCCAGGCCCAGCGGGCCCGCCTCACCCGGGTACATGCCGAGCGCGTTGAGCACGTCCCGGAAGTTCAGGCCGGTGGCCCGGACCCGCAACTCCGCCTGGCCGGCGGCCGGGGCGCGGCGGGCCACCGGCCGGAGCACCAGTTGGTCCAGCACACCCGGGGCGCCCACCTCCAGCCGGAACGACTCGACGCCGGGCCGGGTCAGGTGCCGCCGGTCGTCGTCCGCGCACCGGCCCAGCCGGGCCACGTGCCGATTCTCGGCGCGCAGCGCGACCTGGTCGTCGCGTCCACCGGCGTGCAGCTCGGCGACCAGCGACGCCGCGTCGTCCCCGGTCCCGGCCGGGTCCAGGTCGATGCGGGTGCAGCGCAGCTCCGGGTGCTCCAGCGCCACCGTGCCCGCCAGGCCCCACAGCGGTGCCTGACCGAGCGCGTACGGCCCGGCCGGCTCGCCGACCGGCTGCGCTCCCCGGGTCACCAGGTACGTGCGGGGCGGCTGGTTCCGGGTGGCCAGCGCCCGGACCAGGTGCAGGGCGCTGCCGAGGACGACCCGCTGGGCGTCCTGGAGGGCAGCCGGGTCCGCGTCCGGGTCGGCGGGCACGTCCAGCGCCCACAGGTGCAGCACCCCACGCCAGCCGTCGCCGGGTGTCTCGTCGAGCAGCCGGGTCAGGTCCTCCGGGCGGTCCGGGTCGATCCGGTACCCGTCCGGTCCCGCCCCGTACTGCTGTCCCTGGTGAACGAACGTGCAGGTGTGGCCCCCGGCGGTCAGCGACGCCGCGACCTCCTGCCCGAGCCCGCCCTGGTCGGCGAAGACCAGCCAGCGTCCCGGTGCGACCTGGTCACCGCCTGCCTCGACCGGGCCGACGATTGGCCAGGTGATCTCGTAGCGCAGCCCGTCGGCGCCGGCGCTCGCCGGACGCACCGCCGCCGGGTCCACCTGACGCAGTCGCAGTCCGCGCAGCTCCACCACGGTCCGCCCGGTCGAGTCCACCACCAGCACGTCGCCCATTACGTCGGACGCGGTGTCCCGGGTCCACGCGTACGCGCGCAGTTCGTGCTGGTCGGCGGGCGTTGCCGTCCGAAGCTGCTCCACCCGGAACGGGACGTGGATCGCCAGCCCGTCCGCCGGCTGCGGCCGGGTCAGCCCCAGCAGTTGGAAGCACGCGTCCAGCAGGCCCGGGTGCACCGGGTACGGCACCGACCGGTCGAGCTGCTCCGGGACCCGGATCACGCTGGTCGCCACGCCGTCGCCGGTGTGCACGTCGGTCAGCCAGCGGAAGCTCGGGCCGAGGTCGAGGCCGGCGTCGGTGACCCGCCGGTAGAACGCGTCCAGGTCGGCCATCGGCCGGTCGCAGCGCGCCCCCAGCTCCGCCAGGTCGGCCGGCGGCTCCGCCGGGTGGGCGTCGGCGTCCAGCCCGGCCGTGGCGTACTCGGTCCAGGCCCCGTCGTCGAAGGTGACCAGCCGCAGGGTCGCGTCTTCCGAGGTCAGGACGGTCTGCACGGTGCGCTCGCCCGACTCGGGGAGCAGCAGCGGCTGGGCGAAGAGGACATCCCGCAGCCCCGCCGTCGTGGTGCCCGCCGCACCGGCCGCCGCCAGCAGCATGGCCACGTGGTGGGCGCCGGGTACCACCACCTGGTCGTGCAGCCGGTGCTCGGCCAGGAGCGGATGGTCGGTCACGCCCAGCGTGGCCTCGAAGACCGTGTCCCGCAGCGACGGCGTACGCAGCCGCTGCCCGAGCAGCCGATGGTCCCCCGACCGTCGCCGGCTCCGTACTCCCGGCGTCGGTGCCGCCCAGTAACGCTGGCGTTGGAACGGGTAGGTGGGCAGGTCGACTGATGCGGTCGACACACCGCCGGTGACAGACTTCCAGTCCAGGTCCACGCCCCGGGTGTAAAGGGTGGCGACGGCGGTCATCATCTGCTGCCAGTCGTCCCGGTTCCGTCGCAGCGACGGCACCCACACCACATTGGTGTCGTCCTCGACAGACTGCCTGGCGGCGGCCAGCAGCACCGGGTGCGGGCCGATCTCCTGCACCACCGTGCAGCCCTGACCGACGACCGTCGCCGCCCCATCCGCGAACCGCACCGGAGCCAACACGTGGTCGACCCAGTAGCCGGGCATGCTGATCTCCTGGCCGGCGACACCACCGGTCACGTTGGACACAACGGTGCGCTTGGCCGACTTGAAGGCGACCGCCTCGGCGACCTGCCGGAACGCCGGCACCATCGACGCCATCAACGGCGAATGGAACGCATGCGACACGTGCAGAGCGGTCGTCTTCACCCCATCAGCGGTGGCCTTCTCCCGTACCACTGCCACCCCGTCAGCCGGGCCGGCGACCACGGTCTCGACCGGGCTGTTCACCGCCGCCACCACGACGTCGGTACCAGCGAGAAGGGATGTCACCCTCTCGACCGGCAGGGACACCGCCAACATCGCCCCACCCGCCGGCAACGCCTGCATCAAACGACCCCGCGCCGCCACCAACCGGAGTCCGTCCTCCAGCGAGAACACCCCCGCCACACACGCCGCCACCAATTCACCGACACTGTGACCGGCCACCACCTCAGGCTCCACACCCCAGTGCCGCCACAGCCTCGCCAACGCCCACTCCACCGCGAACAGCACCGGCTGGGTGAACCCCGTCTGGTCCAGGAGTTCCTGGGCGGCCTCGCCTTCGCCTTGGAACAACACCTCCAACAACGGTCGATCCAGCTCACCGGCCAGCAACTCGGCACACCGGTCGAGTTCCGCGCGGAACACCGGCTCCGACTCGTACAGACCCCGGGCCATCCCCACCGACTGGGCACCCTGACCCGTGAACAGCCACCCGATTCGAGGCCGGCGCCCGGCCTCGACCACACCGTGGGTTATCGACCGGTGCTCGCCGCCGGCCAACCAGCCGCGCAGACGCGTCACCGCCTCGGCGGCATCCGACGCCACCACCGCTAGACGGTGCGGGAAGTGACTCCGCGACACCCCCGCCGCCGCACACACCAACCCGAACGACGCCCCGCCCTCCAACAGGTCTGCGTACCGCTGCGCGACGACACGCAACGCCGCATCGTCCCGCGCCGACAACGGCAGGACGTGCACGTCGCGCGTCAGCGCGATGTCGGGGGCCTCCGCCGCCGGCGCCTCGGCCACGATCACGTGGGCGTTCGTCCCGCTCATGCCGAACGAGCTGAGGCCGGCCACTCTCGGCTTCTCGCCGCGCAGCCAGGGCGTGGGTGCGGTGGGCACCTGGACGGGCAGCTCCGCCCAGTCGATGTGCGGGTTCGGCGTACGCAGGTGCAGGTGCGGCGGCAACTGCTCGTGCCGCAACGCCAGCACCAGCTTGATCAGGCCGGCCATCCCGGCCGCCGCCTCCAGGTGCCCGATGTTCGTCTTCACCGAACCGACCAGCACCGGACGATCCGCGGGCCGGTCCCGGCCGAGGACGGCGGCGAGCGCGCGTACCTCGATCGGGTCACCGAGGGAGGTGCCGGTGCCGTGTGCCTCGACGTAGTCGACGTCGGCAGGTGAGATCGCCGCGTCGGCCAGCGCCGTCCGGATCAGCTCCTGCTGGGCGAGGCCGTTCGGCACCGTGAGGCCACCGCTCGGGCCGTCGTGGTTGACCGCCGTACCGCGAACCACCGCGAGCACCCGGTCACCGTCGCGCTGCGCGTCCGACAGCCGCTTCAACACGACGACCCCGCAGCCCTCACCACGGCCGTAACCGTCGGCGGCGGCGTCGAAGGTCTTGCACCGGCCATCGACGGCCAGGGCGCGCATCTTCGACAGGGTGATGAACGCGTCCGGGGAGAGCATGGCGTTGACCCCGCCGACCAGTGCGAGGTTGCTTTCGCCCGTGCGGAGGCTGCGCGCGGCCAGGTGCAGCGCGACCAGCGACGACGAGCACGCGGTGGTCACCGCCATACTCGGCCCCTGGAGCCCCAGCAGGTACGACAGCCGGCCGGCCGGGAAGCTCAGGTCGTTGCCGGTGCCGGCGTACAGGTCGAGCTGGCCGGGGTCACCCGCACCGGTCTGCAACTGGAGGTAGTCGTTGGTCATGATGCCGACGTAGACCCCGGTCGGCGTGCCGACGAGCCGGTCCGGCACCTGACCGGCGTGCTCCAGGGCCTCCCAGGCGACCTCCAGGAGCATGCGCTGCTGCGGGTCGAGGCTGGCCGCCTCCCGGGGTGCGATGCCGAAGAAGGCCGGGTCGAACTGGTCGACGCCGTCCACGAAGTGGCCCTCGCGGGGGTACATCTTCCCCGGCCGGTCCGGGTCAGGATCGTGGTAGTCGGCCAGGTCCCAGCGTTCGCGTGGCACCTCGCCGGCGGCGTCCACGCCGTCGCGCAGCACCCGCCAGAAGGACGACAGGTTGTCGCCACCGCCGGGGAACCGGCAGCTCGCCCCGATGATCGCGATCGGCTCGTGCTGCGCCCGCCGCACCTCGTCGAGTTCGGCCTCCAGCTCCTCGATGGCGACGAACGCGCGCAGGAGCGCGGACTGCTGCTGCTCGGCCCGCGTCGAGTCCTCGGTCACTTGCTTCTCCGCTCAGCGAGGGCGGCGAGTTTCTTCGCCAGCAGGTCTTCCAGGTCGTTCTCGGAGAGGTCCTTGAGCCGGTCCATCGCGTCCGTACGGGCGGCCGGCTCTTCCGGTTCCGCCTTCTCCGGGCCGCTCACGTCCAGGACCAGGACGTCCTGGGCGAGGTAGGTGGTGAGCGCCTCGACGGTCGGGTACTCGAACACCACCGTCGACGGCAGCGGCTTGCCGAGCTGGCTCTGCAGGGTGTTCTTCAACTCGATCGCCATCAACGAGTCGAGGCCGATCTCGAAGAACTTCTGCCTCGGTTCCAGGTGGTACGTGGCCGGCAGGCCGAGCACCGCGACCACCTGCCCGCGGACGTGCTGCCGGAGCAGGTCGAGGCGGTCCTGCGGCGCGGCCGCCGCGAGCCGTTCGGCCAGTCGTGGCCCCGGCGTGGCCACGGCCGCCCGCCGCTCCCCGGCGCGCGCCGTCCGGGCCAGCTCCCGCAGCAGCGCCGGTTCGTCCCCGGGCGGGAACCGCCGCAGGTACGTCGACCAGGTGACCGGCAGGACACCGACCTGGACCGGGTCGGCGTGCAGGATCTGCTCCAGCACCTCGATGCCCTGCTCGGGGGTGATACCGCCGATGCCAAGGGCGGCCCAGCGTCCCTCGGTCTGGCCAGCCCGCGCCGCCATCCCGGCCTCGGTCCACGGCCCCCAGTTGACGCTCACCGCCGGCAGGCCCAGTGACCTGCGGTGGTGCGCCAGCCCGTCGAGGAACGCGTTCGCGGCGGCGTAGTTGGCCTGCCCGGTGGAGCCCAGCAGCGAGGCCGCCGAGGAGAACAGCACGAAGAAGTCGAGCGGCAGGTCGCGGGTGGCCCGGTGCAGGTTCCACCCGCCCGCGACCTTGGGGGCCAGCACCCGGACGAAGTTCTCCCACGGCTGCTGGAGCAGCACCCCGTCGTCGAGGACACCGGCGGCGTGCACCACGCCGCGCAGCGGCCGGTCGGCCGGGATCGCCGTAAGCAGGCGGGTCACGTCGTCGGCGCGCGTCACGTCGGCCTGGGCCACCGTGACGGCGGCACCCGCCCGCCGCAGGTCGTCGAGGACCGTCTCGGTCGCGCCGGTCGGCTCCCGCCGACCGACCAGGATCAGATGCCCGGCACCACGCGCCACCAGCCAGCGCGCGACCGCCAGGCCCAGCGCACCGAGGCCCCCGGTGATCAGGTACGTCCCGTCGCCGGCCACGGTCACCGCCGGGTCTCCGGCCGGAACGGTCCGCTGCGGCACGAGCCGGGCGGCCAGCCGCTCTCCCCCGCGTACGGCGATCCGGTCGCCGGTCGGCGGTGCGAGCAGTTCCCCAACCAGTGCGGCGGCGGCTTCGGTGTCGGTGGCTGCCGGATCGAGGTCCACCTGTCCGCCCCACAGTTCGGGGTGCTCCAGTTCGATCACATTGCCCAGGCCCCAGAGCGGGGTCTGCGCCACGGCCACCGTTGCCTGGCCGGCCGGGAAGGCACCCCGCGTGACCAGGTGCAGCCGTGCCGCAGTCCCGCCCGCCACGGCGGCCAGTCCCCGGAGCAGGTGCAGCGCGGCCCGCAACGTCCGCGCCTGGGCGACGTCGAGGCCGGCCAGTTCCGGCTCGCCGTCGGCCGGGATCGCCCCCCACAGCAGCACGGCACCCCGGAACGGGACGTCCCGGTCGGCGGCCACGGTACGGAGCAGGCTCGTGACCTGGGTGGGGTCGGCCGGATCGACCTGCCAGGTGTGCTCGCCGACCGCCTCCTGGGACAGGCCGGGGTGCACGACGACCACCTGGTGTCCCCTCGCCCGCAGCGCGGCGGCCACGGCCGTGCCGACACCGTTCCGGTCGGCGCAGAGCAGCCAGCGTCCGGGGCCTTCCGCAGGGGCGGACGCTGCGGGCTGCGGCTGCCACGCGATCTCGTGCAGGAGGCCCGTCGCCTGGGACTGGCCGGCGCGCAGCAGCGCGGACCGTTCGGCTCGCTTGAGGTGCAGCCCCCGGGACTCGGCCACCACCTGACCATCGTCGTCGATCAGTCGGACGTCGGCGGTGAGCGTCTCGTCGTTCGGGTCGCTGCCGGGACGCAGTCGGGCGTGTCCCCACAGCGGACGGTCGGCGGGATGAGCCCGGTGCAGCCGGAACCGGTCCAGCCCGAGCGGCACGTAGACGGCGAACTCCCGCCCGGCGGTGGGCAACGTCGCGCCGACGATCTGGAAGCTGGCGTCGATCAGGCCGGGGTGCAGCACGTACCGGTCCTGACGGTCCGTGTCCTCGACGGCGCGCATCCGGCACAGAGCTTCGCCGTCCCGCCGCCAGATCCGGCTCTGCCAGCGGAACCCGGCATCGAGTTCGAGCCCGTCCCGCCAACCGCTGTCGTAGAACCAGTCGACGTAGTCCGGGTCGGCGGTGCACCGCTCCTGGATGACGGCGGGCGTCTCGTGTGGCGTACCGCTCTCGTCGTCAGCCGGGCGCAGGGTGGCGGTGGCGTGGGTCGTCCAGGTCGGGTCGTCGGTGCTGCGGCTGACCAACTGGATCGGCGCCCCGTCGTCGGTGGCGGTCCCGATGACCACCTGCACCACTCGGGCCTGACCGTCGGCCAGCAGCATCGGCTGTGGGAAGACCACGTCCGCGATCGCGGTCGCGGTGCCCTGGCTGTCGGTGGCAGCGGCCAGCATCGTCAGGTGGTGGGCACCGGGCACCACGATCTGGTCGTAGATGCGGTGCTCGGTGAGCAGCGGATGGGATGCCGGGGCCAACGTGGTCTCGAAGACGGTGCTGGCGAGCGCGGGCGAGGTGAGGTTCCGTCCCAGCAGCGGATGCGTGCCGCCCTCGGCGGGCGGGTTCGCGTTCTGCCGAGGAGCGACGGATGCCCAGTAACGCTGGCGCTGGAAGGGGTAGGTGGGCAGGTCGACTGATGCGGTCGACACACCGCCGGTGACAGACTTCCAGTCCAGGTCCACGCCCCGGGTGTAAAGGGTGGCGACGGCGGTCATCATCTGCTGCCAGTCGTCCCGGTTCCGTCGCAGCGACGGCACCCACGCCACACCGGTGTCGTCGGCCACCGACTGCCTGGCGGCGGCCAGCAGCACCGGATGCGGGCCGATCTCCTGCACCACCGTGCAGCCCTGACCGACGACGGTCACCGCCCCATCGGCGAACCGCACCGGCGCCAGCACGTGGTCGACCCAGTAGCCGGGCATGCTGATCTCCTGGCCGGCGACACCACCGGTCACGTTGGACACAACGGTCCGCCTGGCCGACTTGAAGGCGACCGCCTCGGCGACCTGCCGGAACGCCGGCACCATCGACGCCATCAACGGCGAATGAAACGCATGCGACACGTGCAGAGCGGTCGTCTTCACCCCATCAGCGGTGGCCTTCTCCCCTACCACTGCCACCGCGTCGACCGGACCAGCCACCACGGTCTCGACCGGGCTGTTCACCGCCGCCACCACGACGTCGGTACCAGCGAGAAGGGATGTCACCCTCTCGACCGGCAGGGACACCGCCAACATCGCCCCACCCGCCGGCAACGCCTGCATCAAACGACCCCGCGCCGCCACCAACCGGAGTCCGTCCTCCAGCGAGAACACCCCCGCCACACACGCCGCCACCAATTCACCGACACTGTGACCGGCCACCACCTCAGGCTCCACACCCCAGTGCCGCCACAGCCTCGCCAACGCCCACTCCACCGCGAACAGCACCGGCTGGGTGAACCCCGTCTGGTCCAGGAGTTCCTGGGCGGCCTCGCCTTCGCCTTGGAACAACACCTCCAACAACGGTCGATCCAGCTCACCGGCCAGCAACTCGGCACACCGGTCGAGTTCCGCGCGGAACACCGGCTCCGACTCGTACAGACCCCGGGCCATCCCCACCGACTGGGCACCCTGACCCGTGAACAGCCACCCGATTCGAGGCCGGCGCCCGGCCTCGACCACACCGTGGGTTATCGACCGGTGCTCGCCGCCGGCCAACCAGCCGCGCAGACGCGTCACCGCCTCGGCGGCATCCGACGCCACCACCGCTAGACGGTGCGGGAAGTGACTCCGCGACACCCCCGCCGCCGCACACACCAACCCGAACGACGCCCCGCCCTCCAACAGGTCTGCGTACCGCTGCGCGACGACACGCAACGCCGCATCGTCCCGCGCCGACAACGGCAGGACGTGCACGTCGCGCGTCAGCGCGATGTCGGGGGCCTCCGCGGCCGGCGCCTCGGCCACGATCACGTGGGCGTTCGTCCCGCTCATGCCGAACGAACTCACCCCGGCGATCCGGGGCCGCTCGTTCCGGGGCCACGGCCGCCCGTCGGCGGTCACCTCGACCGGCAGCTTCTCCCAGGCGATGTGCGGGTTCGGCGTACGCAAGTGCAGGTGCGGCGGAATCGTCTCCTGCTGCAGCGCCAGCACGAGCTTGATCAGACCGGCTATCCCGGCCGCCGCCTCCAGGTGACCGATGTTCGTCTTCACCGAACCGACCAGCACCGGACGATCGGGCGCGCGTCCCTCGCCGAGCGCGGCGGCCAGCGCGTCGATCTCGATCGGGTCACCCAGGGAGGTGCCCGTACCGTGGGCTTCGACGTAGTCGATGTCGGCCGGGGTGACGCCCGCGTCGGTGAGGGCGGTGCGGATCAGTTCCTGCTGCGCGAGCCCGTTCGGCACGGTCAGCCCGGAACTCGGCCCGTCATGGTTCACCGCCGAACCCCGGATCACCGCCAGAACCCGATCACCGTCACGCCGCGCGTCCGACAACCGCTTCAACACCACAACCCCGCAACCCTCACCACGGCCGTAACCATCAGCGGAGGCATCGAAGGTCTTACACCGACCATCCGGCGACAACGCCTTGGCCCGGGACAGGTAGATCGTGCCCTCGGGGGTCAGGACCAGGTGCACGCCACCGGCAAGGGCAAGGTTCGACTCGCCGGACCGCAGGCTGCGACACGCCAGGTGCACGGCGACCAGGGACGACGAACACGCCGTGTCGACGGCCAGGCTCGGCCCCTGCAACCCGAGCAGGTACGACAGCCGCCCCGCGGCGACGCTGAACGCGTTGCCCGTGCCGGTGTACGCGTCCATGGTGGCCGGGTCGGCGGAACGGAGCATCAGGGAGTAGTCGTCGGTGCCGATGCCGACGAACACGCCCGTCCGGCTGCCCACCAGGCGGGCGGGGACCTGACCGGCGTGCTCCAACGCCTCCCACGCCACCTCCAACAACAACCGCTGCTGCGGATCCAAACTCACCGCCTCACGAGGCGACACCCCAAAGAACCCCGCATCAAAACCATCCACCCCAGACACAAAATGACCCCACCGCGTATACATCCGACCCGCCACATCCGGATCACCATCAAAAAACTCATCCACATCCCACCGATCCCCCGGCACCACACCAACACCCTCACCACCGGCCACCAACAACTCCCACAACCCACCCGGACCCACAACCCCACCCGGAAAACGACAACCCACACCCACCACCGCGATCGGTTCGGGTGCGGAACGCTTCGCTGCGTCGAGACGCTTCTGGAGGTCGAGGACCAGGAGCGCGAGGCGCTTGGGCGGCAGGTTGGCCAGCCGCTCGTGGAGGTCGCTCATGATGCCTGTCCTTCTACGCCTGAACTGTCTGCGAACATGCGGTCGATCTCGTCGTCGGACATCTGCTCAAGGTTGTCGAGCAGGGCACCCAGCTCGTCGTCCTCGGGTTCCGCCGTCTGCGACGGGGCCCCGCTCCGGCCAGCGTCCGGCGCACCGAAGATCGCCTGTTGGAGGTAGCCGACGACGGCGTCGATGGTCGGATAGTTGAAGAGCAGCGTGGCGGATAGCTCGTACTCGAAGGCGGCCTGTACACGGTTCTTGAACTCCAGCGCCATCAGCGAGTCCAGACCGAGGTCGAAGAGCCCCTTCTGCGGGTCGAGCGACGCCTCGTCGAGCATGAGGATCTTCTCGAGTTCCCGGGTCACGTAGTCGGTCAGCGCGGTCCGGCGGCTCGCGTCCGGCAGGGCCGCGTACTGCGTACGCAGGCGGGGGGCGGTCGTCGTGTCGGCCGATGCCCCGGCGACCGCCGGCTCCCGCCGGACGACCTCCGCCAGCAGGGGACGTTCCGCGCCGAGCGGGTACCGCTCGGCGTACCGGGACCAGTCGACCGGCAGGACGCCGACCTGGGTCACCCCGCGCGCCATGATCCGTTCGAGCACCCGGATGCCCTGCTCCGGTGGAATGATGCCGATGCCCCGCTCGGTCCAGCGCTGCTGGTCGCGGTCGGTGAGGCTGGCGGCCATGCCGGAGTCGCCCCACGCACCCCAGTTGACGCTGACCGCCGGCAGCCCGGAGGCACACCGGTGGTGGGCAAGCGCGTCGAGGAAGGCGTTCGCCGCCGCGTAGTTGCCCTGGCCCGGCGCACCGAGAAGGGAGGCGATCGAGGAGAACAGAACGAAGTGGTCCAGGGGCAGGTCCCGGGTGAGGGTGTGCAGATGCCACGCCCCGTCGACCTTCGGCGCGAACACCCGCGCGAACCGTTCCCAGCTCTGCTGGTGCAGCACGCCGTCGTCGAGCACGCCGGCCGCGTGGAAGACGCTCCGCAGTGGCGGCATGGTGGTGCCGATCTCGTCGAGGACGCGTCGTACGTCGTCCGCGTCGCCGACATCGCCGCGCATCACCCGTACGTCGGCACCCTGTGCGGTGAGGTTTCGCAGCGTCTCCACGGTGGCCTCGGACGGCGGGCGGCGGCCGACCAGGACGACCTGTCGGGCACCCCGGTCCACCAGCCACCGGGCGACGAGCAGGCCGAGCGCGCCAAGGCCACCAGTGACCAGGTGGGTGCCCTCTGCCGTGATCTGCACGGGGCTGGCGGGCAGAGTGGCAGCAGCTCGGGTGACCCGGGCCACGCGGCTGCGGCCGTCGCGCCACGCGAGCTGGTGCTCGCCGCTGGCCGACCGGACAGTCCGCACGATGGTGGCCGCCGGGTCGCCGGCTTGGGGGTCGAGGTCGATCAGGCCGCCCCACAGGGTGGGGTGTTCCAGGCCGACGACGCTGCCCAGCCCCCAGACCGGGGCCTGGTGCGGCGTGCCGGGCGTGGTGGTGCCGCCGACCGGCTGGCCGCCTCGGGTGACGACCCGGATCTTCGGCGGTTCCGCCAGTTCGAGTGGTGCCAGTGCCTGCACGAGGTGCAGCAGACCGGCGCAGTCACGCCGGTGGGCGGCGTGCAGCGCATCGGGGGCCGCGGCGGTGTGGTCAAGGCTCCAGAGGTGCACGATGCTGGTGAGGCCGCCACCCACCTCCGCGAGAAGCTGGCGGAAGTGGTCCGGCTGGTCGGGCGTGACCTGCCACTCGTCGTCGGCGAGGGCGGCGTACGAGTCTCCGGCGCGAACCAGATGGCAGCGGGCGCCCTCGGCACGCAGCAGCGCGGCGACGGACTCGGCGACACCGCCGGCGTCCGCGAGGAGCAGCCAGTTGCCCGGGTCGGCATCGGCGGCTGCCTCAGGCAGGTCGTACGGTCGCCAGCTCAGCTCGTACAGCCAGTCGGCCTGCGGGTCGGTGTGGCCCGGGGAGATCTGGGCGAGGCGGGACGTGTCGACCCAGTACCGCTTCCGCTGGAACGGGTACGTGGGCAGGTCGACCGAGGCGGTCGACACACCACCGGTGACCGCCGTCCAGTCCAGGTCCACGCCCTGGGTGTAAAGGGCCGCGACGGCGGTCAGCATCTGCTGCCAGTCGTCCCGGTTCCGCCGCAGCGACGGCACCCACACCACGTTGGTGTCGTCCTCGACGGACTGCCTGGCGGCGGTCAGCAACACCGGGTGCGGGCCGATCTCCTGCACCACCGTGCAGCCCTGACCGACGACGGTCGCCGCCCCGTCGGCGAACCGCACCGGAGCCAACACGTGGTCGACCCAGTAGCCGGCGGACGCGATGCTCCGGTCCGCGACCTGACCGGTCACGTTCGACACCACGGTCCGCTTGGCCGGATGGAAGGACACCGTCTCGGCGACCTGCCGGAACGCCGGCACCATCGACGCCATCAACGGCGAATGGAACGCATGCGACACGTGCAGGGCCGTGGTCCTCACCCCGTCGGCAGAGAGCCGGTCGGCCAACGTTTCCGCTGCCTCGGCCGGACCGGCCACCACCGTCTCGACCGGGCTGTTCACCGCCGCCACGACGAGATTGGTACCCGCCAGCAGCGGGACCACCCGCTCCTCGGGCAACGCCACCGCCAGCATCGCCCCGCCCGCCGGCAACGCCTGCATCAAACGACCACGTGCCGCCACCAACCGGAGTGCGTCCTCCAGCGAGAACACCCCCGCCACGCACGCGGCGACCAGTTCACCGACGCTGTGACCGGCGACCACCTCCGGCTCCACACCCCAGTGCCGCCACAGCTTCGCCAACGCCCACTCCACCGCGAACAGCACCGGCTGGGTGAACCCCGTCTGGTCCAGGAGGTCCTGGGCGACGTCGCCTTCGCCTTGGAACAACACCTCCAACAACGGTCGATCCAGCTCACCGGCCAGCAACTCGGCGCACCGGTCGAGTTCAGCGCGGAACACCGGTTCCGACTCGTAAAGGGGGCGTGCCATGCCCACCGACTGGGCGCCCTGACCGGTGAACAGCCACCCGATTCGCGGTCGTCGACCGGTGGCGACCACCCCGTACGTCACCGACCGGTGCGCGTCGCCCGTTAGCCAACCCCGCAACCGCGTCGCCGCCTCGACCGCGTCCGATGCCACCACCGCTACACGGTGCGGGAAGTGGCTCCGCGACACGGCCGCCGCCGCACACACCAAGCCGAACGACACTCCACCGGGGGCCTCCAACAGATCCACGTACCGCTGGGCGAGGGCGCGCAACGCCGCGTCGTCCCGCGCCGACAACGGCAGGACGTGTACGCCCCGGGACGGCAACGGCGCTTCCACCGCGTCCAGAACGGGTGCCTCGGCCACGATCACGTGAGCGTTCGTCCCGCTCATGCCGAACGAACTCACCCCGGCGATCCGGGGCCGCTCGCTGCGGGGCCAGGCGGTCGGGGCGACCGGGATCTCGGCCGGGATCGTGTCGAGGGCGATCCGGGGGTTGACGGTGTGGAAGTGGAGCTGCGGAGGTAGTTGCTCCTGCTGCAACGCCAGCACCGACTTGATCAGGCCGGCCACTCCGGCCGCCGCCTCCAGGTGACCGATGTTGGCCTTGACCGAGCCGAGTCGCAGTGGCCGGTCCGGGGTACGGCGGTCACCGAGCACGCTGCCCAGGGCGGCCACCTCGATCGGGTCGCCGAGGGGCGTACCGGTGCCGTGCGTCTCGACGTAGTCGACGTCGGTGGGCGAGATGCCGGCATCGGCCAGCGCGGTACGGATCAGGTCCTGCTGCGCCAGCCCGTTCGGCACGGTCAGCCCGGAACTTGGCCCGTCATGGTTCACCGCCGAACCCCGGATCACCGCCAGAACCCGATCACCGTCACGCCGCGCGTCCGACAACCGCTTCAACACCACAACCCCGCAACCCTCACCACGGCCGTAACCATCAGCGGAGGCATCGAAGGTCTTACACCGACCATCCGGCGACAACGCCTTGGCCCGGGACAGGAAGATGTACGACTCCGGGATGATCATGAGGTTGACGCCGCCGGCGAGGGCGAGGTCGGACTCCCCGGAGCGCAGGCTGCGACAGGCCAGGTGCACGGCGACCAGCGACGACGAACAGGCCGTGTCGACCATGAGGCTCGGCCCGTGCAAGCCGAGCAGGTACGACAGCCGGCCGGCCACGGCGCTGCCGATGCCCCCGGTGCCGTAGTAGGTGTCGATGATCGTGGGATCGGCGAGCTTGAGCTGGAGTTGCATGTACTCGTTGCTGATCATCCCGACGAACACCCCGGTGCGGCTGCCCACCAGTCGGGCGGGGACCTGACCGGCGTGCTCCAACGCCTCCCACGCCACCTCCAACAACAACCGCTGCTGCGGATCCAAACTCACCGCCTCACGAGGCGACACCCCAAAGAACCCCGCATCAAAACCATCCACCCCAGACACAAAATGACCCCACCGCGTATACATCCGACCCGCCACATCCGGATCACCATCAAAAAACTCATCCACATCCCACCGATCCCCCGGCACCACACCAACACCCTCACCACCGGCCACCAACAACTCCCACAACCCACCCGGACCCACAACCCCACCCGGAAAACGACAACCCACACCCACCACCGCGATCGGTTCGCTGGTCGGTCGAGGTGCGGCGTGCTGGCCGAGGGCAAGCAGGGCCTGCTTGACCGGGGAGAGCCCGGTCGGGTCGCCGAGGTGCCGGCGGAGCAGGGTGAGGGCCTCGTCCTCGGAGAGGGCGGCCAGCGCGTCGGCGGTGGGCAGGTCGCCGCCGACGGCGCGGCGGGGCGGCTCCACGGTCTCGATCCGGAAGACCTCGCGGGCGAGGTAGTCGCTGAGCGCGGCGACCGAGGCGTACTGGAAGACGACGGTCAGCGGCAGTGAGTGCGCGTCGCCGAGGGCCCGCTGGAGCCGGTTCTGGAGGTCGACGGCCATCAGGGAGGTCATGCCGAGGGCGAAGAAGCCCTGCCGGGGGTCGACCGGACTGTCGTCCTCGGTGCCGAGGGTGGCGGCGACCAGGTCGTTGACCGCGTCGGCGATCCGGGCCCGCCGCTCGGCGGGGGGTGCCGCGACGATCTCGCGGACCAGGGCGGGCACCTCGGGCGTCCGGTCGGCGCGGGCGGCGGGACGGGACTCGATCCAGTAGCGCTTGCGCTGGAACGGGTAGGTGGGCAGGACGATCCGGGTCGCCGCCGCAGCGGGGGTCGCCGGGTCGGTGCCCTTCACGTACGCCTCGGCCTGCCCGTCGGGATCGCTGCCCGGCGCGTCCCCGGCGGTACCCGGGTCGGACGGCCCGGTCGGGTCGGCCACGCCGTGCCGGACGGCGGGCTGGTCGGCGCCGGCGAGCCAGCCGGCCAGCCGGTCGGCGGCGGTGGCCCGGTCCGGGGCGAGGACGGCGAGCCGGTGCGCGAAGTGGGTCCGGCCGGTGGCGGCGGTCGCGCAGACGGCGGCCAGGTCGGGGGCGTCCGGGGCGCGGAGCAGGGTGACGTACCGCTCGGCGAGGGCACGCAGCGCCGGGGCGGTCCGGGCGGAGAGCGGCAGCAGCAGCGGGGTGGAAGCGTCGGCCGCAGCAGGGACCGCAGGCTGCGGCGCTTCGGCGACGACGAGGTGGACGTTCACGCCGCCGAGGCCGAAGGAGTTGACCCCGGCGAGTCGGCTCCGGTCGCCGGCAGGCCAGGGCAGCGGCGTGTCGGGCAGCACGAACGGCGCGTCGGCCAGTCCGGTCTGCGGGTTGAGCGTGGTGAGGTGCAGGTGCGGGGGGATGATGCCGTGCCGCAGGGCGAGGACCACCTTGATCAGGCTGGCGACGCCGGCGGCCAGTTCCAGGTGGCCGACGTTGGTCTTGACCGAGCCGAGCGCGCACGGCTGGTCGGGGTCGCGGTCGACGCCGAAGACGCGGGTGAGGGCGGTCGCCTCGACCACGTCGGCCAGTGGGGTGCCGACACCGTGCGCCTCGATCAGGTCGACCTGCCCGGGGGTGACGCCGGCGTCCCGCAGGGCCCGCCGGACGACCGCCTCCTGGGCCTGGGCGTCGGGGGCGGTCAGCGCCTCCCCGCGTCCGTTGTGGTTCATGGCCGAGCCGCGGATCACGGCCAGGATCGGGTCGCCGTCGCGCTGGGCGTCGGCGAGTCGCTTGAGGACGACCATCCCGGCGCCCTCGCCGCGTACGTAGCCGTCGGCGGCGGCGTCGAAGCTCTTGCACCGCCCGTCGGCGGCCATCATCCAGGTCTGGGAGAGCCCGATGGTGGCCTTGGGCGAGAGCATGAGGTTGACGCCGCCGGCGAGCGCCACCTGGGTGTCGCCGGCGCGCAGGCTCTGGCAGGCGAGGTGCACGGCGACCAGGGACGACGAGCAGCCGGTGTCCAGCGCCAGGCTCGGCCCCCGCAGGTCCAGCAGGTACGACAGCCGGTTCACGGCGATGCTGAGGGCGTTGCCGGTGACGAAGTAGGCGTTGAGGTTGGCCGGGTCGTCGAAGGCGACCGAGGCGTAGTCGTCGGTGCCGATGCCGACGAACACCCCGGTCGCGCTGCCGGCGAGCCGGGCCGGGACGATGCCGGCCCGTTCCAGTGCCTCCCAGGTGACCTCGAGGAGCATCCGGTGCTGCGGGTCCATGCTGGCCGCCTCGCCGGGTGAGATGCCGAAGAAGTGCGGGTCGAACCGGTCCACGTCGTCGACGAAGCCACCCCAGCGGGTGTTGGCTCTGCCGGGCTCGGCGAGGTCGGGGTCGTAGAGGGCAGCCGCGTCCCACCGGTCCGCCGGGACCTCGGTGATCGCGTCCCCGCCGTCGACGAGCAGACGCCAGAACGCGTCGGCGTCGGGCGCGCCGGGGAACCGGCAGCTCAGACCGACGACGGCGATCGGCTCAGCGGCGGGCCGGGACGACAGTCGATCGTCGTCCCGGCGGCTGCGCTCCAGGGCCATGGGGGCTCGAACCCTTCCTCGGGAGATGAGACCTACTGCTCCTGCTTGACCTTCAGGAACAGGTCGACGAGTTCGTCGACGTTCTTGAGGTTGGCCAGTTCGGTGCGGGGCACCCGGATCTTGAGTTCGCGCATCGACGCCGAGACGATCTCGACGATGTCGAGGCTGCCGAGCCCGAAGTCCTTCATCGACTTGGTGGTGTCGACGGGCTGGTCGTCCAGGCCCTCGGCGTTGAGCCGGATGTGCTTGGTCACCACGTCCACGACCTGCTGACGGTCCATCTTGAGGTGTCTCCTTGTTCTGATCGGTGGTGCTGGTCAGGTGAGGTAGGTCTCGGCGACGATCTCCGCGACCTCGGGTCGGCCGAAGCAGACCCGGTGCATCAGGTGCTCGCGGGACATCGCCGCGCGCAGCAGTTGGCGTCGGGGCTGGGCCAGGGTCTCCTTGGTCAGCTCCAGCACGTGCCGGGGTTTCTCGGCGATGCGCTGGGCGAACTCCAACGCGGTGGGGAACACCTCGTCGGCCGGGACGACGGCGTTGAAGAAGCCACGGCCGTCGAGGTCGCCGCCCCGGTAGTAGCGGGCGGTCAGGGTCAGCTCGGCGGCGGTGGCGGCCCCGACGGCGGCCGGTAGCAGCGCGGTGGTGCCCATCGCCGGGGTGAAGCCCATCCGGGCGAAGTTCATCGCGTACCGGCGGTTGCGGGCGGCCACCACGAGGTCGCAGCAGAGCGCCAGCACCAGCCCGCCGCCGACGGCGTGCCCCTCAAGGGCGCCGACGATCGGCACCGGGAAGTCCAGCATCGGCCGGGACAGCAGCAGGTCCTTGACGTGCAGGGCACCGGAGAGCACCCGTTGCAGGGCCTCCATGGTCGCCCCGGCGCAGAACACCTCCGGCCGGCCGCGCAGGATCAGCACCTTGAGCTGCGGGTCCTGGGCGAGTTGGGCCAGGGCGGCCAGCAGCTCGTCGCAGAGCCGGTCGCTGAGGCGGTTGTCGTGCTCGGCGTCGTCGAGGGTCAGCTCGGCGACGCCGGGCTCGACCTCACGTACCCGAATGACCTGGAACATCCGTCCGCCCTCGGTAGCGTGCGAACCACGGCGGGGCGAAGCCCTCGCCGAACGACGTGACCCCCGCCAGGACGTCCGGCCGGGCCAGCCAGCCGGTGAACTGGTCGAGGCCGATCTCGATCTGCTGGTCGAGGTCGGCGGCGCTGAGCCGGTCGTAGTAGCGCTTGGTCTCGGCGAGCGCCTGCGGCGCGGACCGGAAGATCCGCTGGAGCTGGGCGCGCAGCGCCGTGCCGACGCCATCGGTGACCAGTTCGTCGACCAGGCCCCAGGTGTGCGCCTCGGCTGCCGGGATGCCCCGGGTGCTCAGGGTCATCGCCCGGAGCCGGGCCGGGCCGATGCGCAGCAGCAGGAACGGCACGATGGTCGCCGGCACCAGGCCGACGATCGGCTCGGAGAGCATGAACCGCGCGGCCGGGGTGGCGAGCACCAGGTCGCAGGCGGCGAGCAGGCCGACGCCGCCGCCCATGGCCTCGCCGTCGGCGACCGCGATCACCGGTACCCGGGCCCGCCGGATCCGGGCCAGGCAGGCCGGGAGCCGGCGGAGCTGGTCGCGGTCCGGGAGCCGGCCGTGGACGAAGAACGCCTCCAGGTCGAGCCCACGGCAGAACGTCGGCCCCTCGGCGGCGACCACCATCGCCCGGCAGTCCGGGTCGGCGTCCACGGCGTCGAGCGCCGCCGTCAGCCCGTCGATCAGGTCGAAGTTGATCGCGTTGCCGTTGGCGGGGGCGGCCAGCGTCACGAAGCAGACGCCGTCGGCGATCTCGGTGCGTACCGCGCGGTCCATTCCGTCAGCTCCAGCGGTAGTGACGGTGGTAGTCGCGGACGGCCTCCAGGACCAGCAGGTGCTCTCCCTCGTAGCGCTGGGCGTACAGGTCGCCGACGTCCTGGGTCAGCGGCTGGTAGGTGCGTTCGTCGATGTTCGTCTCGCAGGCCTTCTCGATCTGCTCGTACTGTGCGACGGAGAGCCGGACCCGGGAGTCGAGGTGCGCGTCCAGGTCGAGGCCGCGCACGTACCCGGTGGCGTCCGGTCCGACCAGTCCGCTGTAGAACTCGGCCTGGCAGCCGGAGCCGTACGCGAAGACCGAAAGCCGATCCCCGGCGGCCAGGTCGGTGGCGGTGTGCAGCATGCCGAGCAGGCAGATGAAGGTGGACGCGCCGTACGCGCTGCCGATCCGCCGGGCGAAGTGGGTGCTGGCGGCGACCCGGTCCCGCCAGCTCGCCTCGATGGCGGCCTTGTCGGTGACGCCGAGCCGGTTGAGCAGGGTCTTGTGCGCGACCTTGGTCATCCCCGGGAACGGGGCGTGATAGATGTTCTTCCGGAAGTACGACTCGAAGTCGACCTCGCCGACGATCGTCTCGTACCGCTCGTAGGTCTCCTCCAGCGCGTCCAGGTAGGAGTAGAAGCTGGTCGTGCCGGTGATGATCTCGGTACGCGAGTTGGGGCGCAGCGCGTCGGACAACTCGTTGGTCCAGTAGCCGGCCTTCTCCAGTTCCAGCTCGAACACCGCCGGCTCGGCGCTGACGAGCATGGCGACCGCGCTGCCGCCGGCCATCAGCTCACCGAGGTCGTCGTCCTCGGTCTGCACGTGGTTGCGGGTGCGGCTCAGGTCACTGTTGATGACCAGGGCCTTCTTGCCGGGGCGGACGTTCGACGCGACCCAGGAAGCGGCGACGCGCAGCGCGGCCGTGCCGCCGTAGCACATGTGCTTGACCTCGAAGTTGCGGCTGTGCGCGGGCAGCCGGCAGAACCGCTGCACCCAGGTGGAGATGGGCTTGCCGAAGTCCACCGCCGATTCGGTGGCCACCACGACCAGTTCGATCTGCGCACGGTCATCGTCGGTGAGCAGCCGTTCGGTGGCGTTGACGGCCAGGGTGACCGGGTCCTCGTACGGCGGGATGATGGCCCGCGACTCGTACGGGATCATCTGGCGGCGTTCCAGCTCGGTGAGGGAGCCGCCGCGCGCCGAGGCGAGGTCGGCGATCGTCAGGTACGCCCGACCGCCGTACAGGTTCAACTTCTCGATGCCTACCCGCATGGGAGTTCTCCTAGCTCAGGTACGTCTGGTCGAGCAGCGCGGCGCTGCCGGGCTGGGTGAAGCAGATCCGGTTCATCAGCGGCTCGCGGGCGATGGCCTCCTGGAGGGCGTGGCGCTTGGGCAGCGCCAGCGTCTCCTTCAGCAGTTCCAGCACGTAGCGCGGCTTCTCGGCGATCTGCTCGGCCAGGTCGGTGGCGTGGGCGAGCACCTCGTCGCCGGGTACGACCGCGTTGAACAGCCGCCGGTCGGCCAGCTCGCGACCCTTGTAGTACTTTCCGGTGAAGATCATCTCGGCGGCGACGTGGTGACCGACGGCGGCCGGCAGCAGCACCGACAGGCCCATCGCCGGGGTGAAGCCCATGCTGGCGGAGTTGACCGCGTAGCGGCGGTTCGCGGCGGCGACGGTCAGATCGCAGCACAGCGCCAGGGCCAGGCCACCGCCGACCGCGTGCCCCTCGAGGGCGCCGATCACCGGCACCGGGAAGCCCAGCAGCCGGTCGGCGAGGGCGAGCAGCCGGCGCTCGTCGTACACGCCGCTGGCCATCTCCCGGAGCATCTGGAGAGTGCCGCCGGCGCACCAGATCTCCGGGGTGCCGGTGACCAGGAGGACCTTGACCGACTCGTCGCCGGCCAGCTCGTCGAGGGCGGCGAACAGTTGGTCGACCAGCTCGTAGCTGAGCCGGTTCTCCCGGGTCGGGTCGCAGATGGCGAGCTGGACGATGCCCGAGTCGAGTCGGGTCACCGCCAGAACCGGATCGTGGTGGGTCACCTCGGGTCCTCCGTCGGCCGGCGGTACTGGGCGAGTTGTTCCGGGTCCAGCCAGCAGCGCCGCCGCTGGAACGGGTAGGTGGGCAGGTCCACCGGGGCGTGCGCGCCGCCGCCGAAGGCGGTCCAGTCCACCTCGACGCCGTCGGTGTGCAGGATGGCTGCACTGGCGGTGAGGGTCTCCCAGTTGCCCACCTCCGGGTCCAGCGACCGCAGCCACCGGCCGGTCCCCCGGGGCAGGCAGCGTTTGCCCATCTCGATCAGGGTGTCCTTCGGGCCCATCTCCAGGAACGTGTCGTAGCCCTCGGCGGCGAGCGCCCGGGTGGCGTCCAGGAAGCGGACCGGCTCGCGGAGCTGGTGACGCCAGTACTCGGCGTCGTGGCAGATCCCGGAGCGCAGCATGGTCGCCTGGTAGGTGGACATGAACGGGATGCGCGGCTCGCCGTACTCCTGCCCGGCGATGGCCTTCTCGAACTCGTCGAGGATCGGCTCCAGCAGCGGCGAGTGGGAGGCGTAGGACACCCGCAGCGGGCGGGTGAGCACGAAGTCCTCCTCCAGCCGTTCCAGCACCGCCTGCACGGCGGTCTTCTCGCCGGAGATGACGGTGTGCTCGGGGCCGTTGATGGCCGCGACGGCGACCTGGCCGGCGTACCCGTCCAGCAGCGCGGTGACGTCCTGCGCCGAGGCGGAGCAGGCGGCCATCATGCCGGTCGGCGGGAGCGTGCGGGTGAGCCGGCCGCGTTCCACGATCAGCCGCACCCCGGTCTCCAGGCTGAACACCCCGGCGACCCAGGCGGCGGCGTACTCGCCGAGGCTGTGCCCCAGCACCGCGTCCGGTTCGACGCCCCAGGAACGCCAGGTCGCGGCGAGGGCGCACTGGAGGGCGAAGAGGGTCGGCTGGGCGTACTCGGTGTCGTCGATCGGGTAGGTGACCCCGCCGTCGGGGTAGAGGACGTCCCGCAGCCGCCACGGGTGGTGGGCGTCGAAGAGTTCGGCGCAGCGGTCGATCACACCCCGGAAGACCGGCTCGGTCCGGTACAGCTCCCGGCCCATGTCCCGGTGTTGGCCGCCCTGACCGGGGAAGATGAACGCCAGCCGCCGGCGGGTGCCGGTGGCGACGGCGCCGACCTGGACGCCGTCCGGGCGCTCGCCGGCCGCGATCGCGGTCAGTGCGGCACGGGCCTGCGCGAGGTCGGTCACCGGGACCGCCGCGCGGTGCGCGAAGTGGGTGCGGCGGGCGTTGGCGGTGTGGCAGAACGCGGCGAGGGTCGGGGTGGGTGGCGCGGCGAGCCGGTCGGCGTACCGGCGGGCCTGGTCGCGCAGGGCGTCCTCGCTACGGGCGGAGAGGGTGAGCAGCCGGACCGGCCGGTCGTCGGCGACCGAATCAACCGAGGCGAGCGGCTCGGCCGCGTCGGCCGGAGTGTCGCCGAGGACGATGTGGGCGTTGGTGCCGCCGAAGCCGAACGAGCTGACGCCGGCGGTCCGCGCGCCCGCCGGGGACGGCCACGGGGTGCGGGCGGTGGCCACCCGCAGCGGCAGTTCGGCCCAGTCGACGTGCGGGTTCAGCGCGCGTAGGTGCAGGTGCGGGGGGATCTCGCCGTGGTGCAGGGCGAGCGCCACCTTGATCAGGCCGGTGATCCCGGCGGCGGCCTCCAGGTGCCCGGTGTTGGTCTTGACCGAGCCGAGCAGCAGCGGGCGGGCCGGGTCGCGGCCCGGGCCGAGGGTCGCGCCGAGGGCCCGGACCTCGATCGGGTCGCCGAGGGTGGTGCCGGTGCCGTGCGCCTCGACGTAGTCGACCCGGTGGCCGGGGGTGCGGGCGTCGGCGAGCGCGGCCCGGATCACCGCCTTCTGGGCGACGCCGTTCGGGGCGGTGAGGCCGTTGCTGTGACCGTCCTGGTTGACCGCCGAGCCCCGGATCACCGCGAGGACCCGGTCCCCGTCGGCGCGGGCGTCGGAGAGTCGCTTGAGGACGACCATGCCGGCGCCCTCGCCGCGCACGTAGCCGTTGGCGCTGGCGTCGAAGGTGCGGCTGCGCCCGTCCGGGGAGAGCATGCCGATCTGCGAGAACGCCGCCATGGTCTCCGGCCAGAGCATCACGTTCACCCCGCCGGCCAGGGCGACCCGGGCGGTGCCGGCACGCAGGCTCTGGCAGGCCAGGTGCACCGCGACCAGGGACGACGAGCAGGCGGTGTCCACCGCCATGGACGCGCCGCGCAGGTCGAACAGGTACGACAGGCGGTTCGCGGCGATGCTGAACGCGGTGCCGGACAGCCCCCGGATCGGCGCGCCACCGAGCAGCAGCGAGTAGTCCCAGGTGCTGATGCCCACGTAGACGTCGGTGGCGCTGCCGGCGAGCCGGGCGGGCACCTGACCGGCGTGTTCGAGGGCCTCCCAGGCGACCTCCAGCAGCAGTCGCTGCTGGGGGTCCATGCTGGCGGCCTCGCCCAGCGAGATGCCGAAGAAGCCCGGTTCGAACTGGTCGACCCGGTCGAGGAAGCCGCCGTCGCGGGTGCTCATGGTGCCCGGGGTGGCCTGCTCCGGGTCGTGGTACGCGGCCACGTCCCAGCGGTCGGCGGGAACCTCGGAGACCAGGTCCACGCCGTCGCGCAGCCGGGTCCAGAAGGCGTCGGGGCCGTCCGCGCCGCCGGGGAGGCGGCAGCCCACCCCGATGATCGCGATCGGTTCGGTCCGGGCGCGTTCGACCTCGTCCAAGCGGGCCTGCAGGGTCTCGATGGCGACCAGGGCCCGCTTGAGCGGGGAGAGCGCCTGAGAGGACGGTCCGGCGTCACTCATTGGTGTTCCTCACCTCCAGGGCGGAAAGCTTCGCGGCCAGCAGCGCCTCGACGTCCGCGTCGTCCAGGGCGGCGACCCGGGCGACCAGGTCGGCCGGGGCCTCGGGGGCAGGGCCCGGGGTCGCCGGCGGCGGGGTGGCCGGGGTGGGCGACGGTCGGGCCGGCTCGGGGAAGAGTTCGCCGAGCAGGTGGTCGGTCAGCCGGGCCACGGTGGGGTAGTCGAAGACCAGGGTGCTGGGCAGGGCGCGGCCGGCGAGCCCGCCGAGCGCGTTGCGTAGTTCGACCGCCATCAGCGAGTCCAGGCCGAGGTCCCGCAACGGTTGCTGCGGGTTGACCGGTTGGCTGGTGGGCAGCCCGAGGATGGTGACGGCGGTGTCCCGGACGTACTCCTGAAGGAGCTGCCGGCGCTCGGTGGGGTGGGCGGCGGTGATCCGCTCGCGCGGCCCGCCGGTCGCCGGGGTGGGTGCCGCGCCGGTCGGGGCGGCGGCCGGGGTGACGCCGAGCCGGGTCAGCAACGGCGGGGCGTCGCCGCCGTACTGGCGCAGGTGGGTCGGCCAGTCCACGGCGAACACCCCGGCCTGCACGGCGTGCGCGTCGAGGAGCCGACCGAGGGCGGCGGTGGCGTCGTCGGCGGTCAGCGGCCGGAAGCCCTGCCCGGCGAGCCGCTGCCGCTGCTGGTCGCTGAGCCGGGCGGCCATCCCGCCGTCCGCCCACGGCCCCCAGTTGACGCTGGTGGCGGGAAGCCCTCGGGCGCGGCGGTGCTGGGCGAGCGTGTCGAGGAAGGCGTTCGCGGTGACGTAGCCGCTCTGCCCGGCCGAGCCGAGCAGCGACGCGACCGACGAGCAGAACACCAGGAAGTCCAGCGGCAGGTGCCGGGTGAGCCGGTGCAGATTCCAGCCACCGGCGACCTTCGGGGCGAGCACCCGGGCGAAGCGCGGCCAGTTCTGCTGGTCGAGCACACCGTCGTCGAGCACGCCGGCGGCGTGCACCACGCCGCGCAGTGGCGGCAGGTCGGCGGCGATCCCGGCGAGCAGGTCGGTCAGGGCGTCCGGGTCGGCCACGTCGGCCTGCCGGACGTGGATCCGCGCGTCCGGGTGCAGGTCGCGCAGGGCCGCCGCGACCTGCGGCGTGGGGGCGCTGCGGCCGACCAGCACCAGGTGCCGGGCGCCGCGCGCCACCAGCCACCGGGCGATCGCCGGGCCGATCCCGCCGAGACCTCCGGTGACCAGGTACGTGGCGTCGGGGTGCACGGCCGGCGGTGGCTCGTGGGTGACCACCACCTTGCCGACGTGCCGGGCCTGGGCCATATGGCGGAACGCGTCCACCGCCCGGTCCAGGGCGAACGCGCGCAGCGGCAGCGGGTTGAGCCGGCCCTCCCCGAGTGCGGCGGTCAGGTCCCGCAGCAGGGTGCGGATCAGCGCCGGGTCGTCGTCGGCGACCGCCCCGAGGTCGTACGGGTGGTAGGCGACGTCAGGGCGGTGGGCGGCGACCCGCTCGACCGCCCAGATGCCCCGCTTGCCGATCTCCAGGAACCGCCCGCCGGGGCGGAGCAGGTCCAGGCTGTACGGGATGAAGTCGTCGGCGAGCGAGTTGAGCACCACGTCGACGCCCGCACCGTCGGTGCGCTCACGGATCTGGTCGGCGAAGTCCAGGGTGCGCGAGTTGAAGACGTGTCGCACGCCCAGGTCGGTGAGGATCGGCCACTTGGCCGGGCTGGCGGTGGCGAACACCTCCGCCCCGGCCGCCTGGGCGAGTTGCACGGCGGCCAGGCCGACGCCACCGGCGGCGGCGTGGATCAGCACCCGGTCGCCGGGCTTGAGCGCGGCCAGGTGGTGCAGCCCGTACGCGGCGGTGCAGAACGCCACCGGGATCGTGGCAGCCTCGGCGTGGCCGAGGGTCGCCGGGAGCGGGGCGACCCGGTCGGCGGCGACGGTGACGAAGCTGGCGAAGCTCGCCGGGGCGAGCGCGAGGACACGGTCCCCGACGGCCAGGTCCGGCACGTCCGCGCCGGCGGCCACCACCACCCCGGCGCACTCAAGGCCGAGCGGTCCCGCCTCACCCGGATACATGCCGAGCGCGTTGAGCACGTCCCGGAAGTTGAGCCCGGTGGCGTGCACCCGGATCTCCACCTCGTGCGGTGCCGGCTGCCGGCGGGCGGCCGGGTCGAAGGTGAGGTTCTCCAGGACACCCCGCGCGCGGATGCCCAGCCGCACCGGCCCGGCCTCGGCCGGCGGCGTGGCCGGCACCAGCCGGGGCACATGGACGGTGCCGGCGCGCAGCGCGAGCTGGTCCTCGGCGTCGGCGGCGCGCAGCAGGTCGGGCAGTTCCGGCGGGACCGGCCGGGGGTCGGCCGGGTCGAGGTCGAGGCAGGTCCAGCGCAGGTCGGGGCGTTCCCGGCCGACCGCCCGGGCCAGGCCCCAGACCGGCGACTGGGTCACCGCCACCGGCGCGTCGTCCGGGGTGACCGCCCGTGCGCCCCGGGTGAGCAGCCAGACCGGCGGGGTCGGGCCGTCGGCGGCGGTGAGCACCCGGGCCAGGTCGAGCAGGACGCGGACGGTCCGTTCGTGTGCGGTCAGCACGTCGCCGGTGGTCGGCTCGGCCCCCGGCCCGAAAACCGCAGGGGTGTCCAGGCCGGCGAGGTGCACGACGCCCCGCCACGGCCGGTCGGCGGTGAGCTGGCCGTGCAGCCGGGCGGCCAGGTCGTCGGCCGGGTCGGCGGGCAGCACGACGACCTCGTCGCCCCGGGCCCGCAGCAGGTCGCCGAGCGCCTCGGCGGAACCGTCCCGGTCGGCCAGGAACAGCCAGGCCCCGCCGCCGTCCCACTCGGCCGGACGGGGTGCCCGCGCCGGCTCCCAGGCGATCTCGTAGCCGAGGTCGGCGTTCCGGCGCAGCGCGTCCCGGCCGGCCCGCCGCAGCAGCAGCCCCTCGATCCGGGCCAGTGGCGTGCCGTCCGGGGCGTACAGGTCGAGGTCGGCGACGGTGGTGTCGTCGTCGCGGCGACGCAGCGTGGCGTGGCTCCACACCTGCGCCCCGGCCGGGGCGGCCGCGGCGAACCGGTCCAGACCGATCGGCAGCCAGGCAGCGGCCAGGTCGTCGGGGAGCGCGGCCAGGACCACCTGGAGGGCCGCGTCGAGCAGCGCCGGGTGCCACCGGTACGCGCCGGCGGTGGCGGCCACGTCGGCCGGGAGGGCGACCCGACCGAGCGCCTCGTCGGTGCCCCGCCACAGGTCGCGTACGCCGGTGAAGGCCGGCCCGTAGCCGATGCCGACGTCGCGCAGCCGCTGGTAGAACGGCGTGACCTCGGCCGGGGTGAGTCGGTCGCGCAGCGCCGCCACGTCGACCGGTGGTCCGGGCGGCGGGGCGTACCGGGCCACCACGCCTTCCGCGTGCCGGGTCCAGGGCTGGTCGTCAACGGCGGTGGCCGGCTGGCTGAACACACCGACGCTGCTCCGGCCACCGCCGGCGGGGGTGAGCACGGTCTGCACCGCCACCGGCGCGTCGGCGGGCAGCACCAGCGGCTCGTGCAGCACCAGGTCGGTGACCTGGGCCGGGCCGGGGTCGCCGTGGGCGGCCAGGGCCAGTTCCAGGTAACCGGTCAGCGGCAGCAGCGCCGCGTCGTGGACGCGGTGGTCACCGAGGGCCCCGACGGTGGCGTCCAGGACGCTGTCGAAGGTGGGCAGGGCGGTGCGGGCCCGCCGACCGAGCAGCGGGTGCCCGCCGGCCGGCCGGGCGGCGGCGGGTCGGGCTGCCGGGCGCAGCCAGTGCCGTCGCCGCTGCCACGGGTACGCCGGCAGCTCCACGCACCGGCCGGCGGTGGGGTGCAGCCGTCCGAAGTCGACGGGGTGGCCGGCCCGGTAGAGGCCGCCGAGGGCGGTGAGCAGGGTGGTCCGTGGGTCCGCGTTGGCCCGCATCGAGGCGAGCACGACGGCCCGTTGGCCGGTGCTTTCGAACTGCTCGACGATGGGCCGGGCCAGCACCGGTTGCGGGGCGACCTCGACCACCGTCCGCAGGGCGGTCTCCACGCCGAGGTCGGCGAGGGCATCGGCGAAGCGGACCGGTTCGCGGATGTTGCGTCCCCAGTACGCCGCGTCGAAGTCCCCGTCTCCGGCGGCGCGTCCGGTGACGGTGGAGACGATCGGCACGCTGGCCGGCTGCGGGGCGAGCCCGCGCAGCGCCGCCACCAGCGGGGCCTGGAACGGTGCCATCTGCGGGCTGTGGAAGGCGTACTCGACCCGCAACATTCGGCTGGCCACGCCCTGGGCGGTGAGCGCGGCGAGCACCTCGGCGAGGGCGTCCGGGTCACCGGCGAGGACGGTGGCGGTGGGCCCGTTGACGGCGGCCACGGTGAGCCGCTCCGCGTACCCGGCGACGACCGCCTCGGCCTCGGCGACCGGCAGCGCGACGCTGGCCATCCGGCCGAGCCCGTGCGCCTGCTGCATCACCCGTCCCCGGTGGTACGCGACCCGCAGCGCGTCGGCGAGGGTGAGCACCCCGGCGACGTGGGCGGCGGCGATCTCACCGACGCTGTGCCCGATCACGGCCTCCGGTTCGATCCCCCACGAGCGCCACAGGGCGGCCAGCGAGACCTGCACGGCGACCAGGGCGGGCTGGGCGATCTCGGTGCGGTCCAGCCGGGAGCGGGTCTCGTCAGCGCGGATCTCGGCCAGCAGCGACCAGTCGGTGTGGGCGCGGAGCAGCTCGTCGCAGTGGCGCATGGTCTCGGCAAAAACCGGTTCCTGGTCCAGCAGATCGTGGCCCATGCCGGCCCACTGGGCGCCCTGCCCGGAGAAGACGAAGAGTGGCCCGGCGGGCGGGTCGGGGACGGTTCCGTCGACCGGCAAGTCGACCAGGGCGGCCAGCTTGTCGGCGAGTTCGGCGGGCGTACGGCCGGTCACCATGGCCCGGAACGGGTGGTGACTGCGCCGCACCCCGGCCGTCCAGACCAGGTCGCGCAGCGCCGGGCCGCCGTCGGTGGCCAGCAGCGACCGGTACGCACCGGCCAGGTCCCGCAACGCCTGCGGGCTGCGCGCCGACAGCGGCAGCAGCTCCACCCGGTCGGCCAGGCCGTCCGTGGGCGCGGCCGGTGCCGAAGCGTCGGTGGGCGCAGCCGACGTGGGACTGTCGGTCGGGGCGGCCGACGCGGGACGGTCCGTCGGCGCGACCGACGCGGGCTCGGCGGGTGCCGGGGCGTCGCCCACCACCAGGCAGCCGTTCGTGCCGGACCAGCCGAACGAGCTGACCGTGGCGTACCGGGGATGGTCGCTGGCCGGCCACGGGCGCGACTCGGTGGGGATGACGAACCGGGTGCCGGTCAACGAGGTGTTCGGGTTGAGGGCGTGGAAGTGCAGGTGGGCGGGGATCGCCTGGTGCCGCAGGGCGAGCACGACCTTGATCAGGCCGGCGATGCCGGCGGCGGCCTCCAGGTGGCCGATGTTGGTCTTCACCGAGCCGAGCGCGATCGGCCGGTTGGTGTCGGTGGCCGGGCCGAACACCTCGGCGAGCGCCTCGACCTCGATCGGGTCGCCGAGCGCGGTGCCGGTGCCGTGGGCCTCGACGGCGTCCACGTCGGCCGGGTCGACGCCCGCGTTGCGCAACGCCTGCGCCACGATGAGCTGCTGGGAGAGTCCGCTCGGCGCGGTCAGGCCGTTGGTCCGACCGTCCTGGTTGACCGCCGAGCCCCGGATCACCGCGAGGACCGGGTCGCCGTCGCGCCGCGCGTCGGAAAGTCGCTTGAGGACGATCGCCCCGCAGCCCTCGCCCCGGACGAACCCGTCGGCGGCGGCGTCGAAGGTCTTGCACCGGCCGTCGGTGGCCATCATCCGCATCTTGGTGGTGGCCATGGTGAAGTGCGGGGCCAGCGCCAGATTCACCCCGCCGGCCAACGCGGTGTGGCACTCGCCGGCGCGCAGGCTCTGGCAGGCCAGGTGCACCGCCACCAGGGACGACGAGCAGGCGGTGTCCAGCGCGACGCTGGGCCCACGCAGGTCGAGCAGGTACGAGATGCGCCCGGCCACGACGCTGTGTGAGGTGCCGGTGCCGGTGTACGTGTCGATCTGGTCGGGGTCGGCGTACTGGAGCCAGGTGTAGTCGTTGCTGTGGCTGTGGACGCCGACGAACACGCCGGTCTGGCTGCCGGCAAGCCGGTCAGTGGTCTGGCCGGCGTGCTCCAGGGCCTCCCAGGCGACCTCCAGCATGATCCGCTGCTGCGGGTCCATCTGGTCGGCCTCCCGGGGGGAGATGCCGAAGAAGGCGGCGTCGAAGCGGTCCACCTGGTCGAGGAAGCCGCCCCAGCGGCTGCTGACCCGGCCGGGCACGGTCGGGTCCGGGTCGTAGAGGGTGTCGGCGTCCCACCGGTCGGCCGGGACCTCGGTGATCGCGTCCACCCCGTCGCGCAGCAGCGCCCAGAACGCCTCCGGGCTGTTCGCGCCGCCGGGGAACCGGCAGCTCAGACCGACGATCGCGATCGGTTCGGTGCGGGCGCGCTCGGTGGCCTCGAGTTTGGCGCGTAGGTCGCGCACCGCGGTCAACGCGCGTTGCAGCGTCGCCGCCGAGGGGTGTGCTGAGGACATGTCGGTTCCTTGTCGCCGTCAGGACTCGAGGTCGTTGAGCTCTTGGGCGAGAAGCGCTTCGAGGTCGTCGACCGAGAGCCCGCCCAGGTCGTCGTCGCCCGTCTGGTCGCCGGAGGTGGGGTCGGCATGGTTGGCAGATTCGGTCGACTCGTCCTGTTTCGGGGGTTCCTCCGGGGCGTCGAGCGGAACGCCCAGCCGGTCGGCGAGGTAGGGCACGAGCACCTCGATCGTCGGGTAGTTCCAGATCAGCGTCGCGGACAGCGCCAGGTGCAGGCCGGCCTCGAGCCGGTTGCGCAGTTCGAGGGACATCAGCGAGTCGAAGCCGAGGCTGCGCAGCGGCGTGCCCACCCCGACCCGGGACGGGGCCAGCCGCAGCACCCGGGCCGCCTCCTCACAGACGTACGCCTCGACGGCGGCCCGCCGACGGCGACCCGGCGGGGCGGCGAGGAAGCGTTCCCGAACGCCGTCCGACGCGGGCCGCTCGGCGGCTGCGGTGCCGAGCAGCGCGAGCTGGTTGGTCCGCCCGGCGGCCGGGTACGCGGCCACCCACTCGGCGGCGTCGAACGGCATCACCGCGACCTGGGCGCTCTGCTGCCCAAGCAGCGCGCCGAGCACCGCGACGCCCTGGTCGGGGGTGATCGCCCGCAGTCCGCGCAGCGCCTCCTGGCCGCCCTGTTCCAGACGGGCCGCCATACCCACCGCCGACCAGGGACACCAGTTGACGCTGAGCGCGGGCAGGCCGGCCGCCCGACGGGCGTGGGCCAACGCGTCCAGGAAGGCGTTCCCGGCGGCGTAGCTGCTCTGCCCGGGTGAGCCGAGCACCGAGGTCACCGAGGAGAACAGGACGAAGAAGTCCAGCGGGTCGACGCCGGTCTGGGTGTGCAGGTGCCAGGCGGCGTCGACCTTGGGACGGGTCACCCGCCGGTACCGCTGCCCGGTCTGCTGGAGCAGGATGCCGTCGTCGAGAACCCCGGCGGCGTGCACCACACCGCGCAACGGGGGCAGGTGGGCGCGGACGTGGTCGAGCACCCGGGCCACCTCGGCCGGGTCGGTGACGTCGGCGGCGAAGGTCGCCACCCGGACGCCGGCGTCGGCCAACTCGTTCAGGGTGGGCTGCGCGGCGGCCGATGCGCCACTGCGGCCGACCAGGACGAGCTGGGTGGCCCCCCGCTCGGCGAGCCAGCGGGCGACCCGCAGGCCGAGCCCGCCGAACCCGCCGGTGATCAGGTAACTGGCGTCGGCGGGCAGCCGGCCGACACCGGCGGCGGGACGGACCTCGACCGTGGCCGGGTCGGTCACCGTCAGCACGATCTTGCCGATGTGGCCCGCCTGCTCCATCAGGTGGAAGGCGTCCTGCGCCTGGCCCACCGGGAACCGGCGCACCGGCAGCGGCTGGAGTTCCCCGGCGTCGACCCGGGCGACGATGCGCCGCAGCAGCCCGCCGACCAGCGCGGTGCGCTCGGTGAACATCAGGTCCAGGTCGACGGCGAAGAACGACAGGTTCCGGCGGAACGGGCCGAGCCCGAGCGACCGGTCCTGGTAGATGTCCCGCTTGCCGATCTCCACGAACCGCCCGTACGGGGCGAGCGCGCCGACGCCGTGCGCGATGAGGTCCCCGGAGAGCGAGTTGAGGACGACGTCCACGCCCCGCCCGTCGGTCTCGGCGCGGACCTGGTCGGCGAACGCCGCCGACCGGGAGTCCATCACGTGCCGCACGCCCAGCGACGTGAGGTGGGCGCGCTTCTCGTTGCTGCCGGCGGTGGCGAACACCTCCGCCCCGGCGGCGTGGGCGAGCTGCACCGCGGCCAGCCCGACCCCGCCCGCGGCGGCATGCACCAGGACCCGCTCGCCGGGCTCGATCCGGGCGAGGTGCTCCAGGGCGTACGCGGCGGTGAGGAAGGCGATCGGGATGGTGGCGGCCTCGGCGAAGTCGAGGCGCTCGGGTTTGGGCGCGACGAGCCGCGCGTCGGCGAGGACGTGGCTGCCGATGCCGTGCGGGGCGACCGCCACCACCGGGTCGCCGATCCGCAGGTCGGTGACGTCCGGTCCGACCGCCGCGATAACCCCGGCGCACTCGTCGCCGAGCGTCACCTCGGCGGTGTCGTCGAGCCCGGGGTAGAGACCTAGGGTCTTCAGGACGTCGCGGAAGTTCAGCCCGCTGGCCCGAATCTCGACCAGCACCTGCCCCGGCCCCGGGGCGAGCGGGGCGACGGCGCGCAGGTGGAGCTGGTCGAGGGTGCCGACCCGGTCGACGGCGAGCCGGAACGGGCGGTCCCCGGCCGGCTCCGGGTCGACGGTCGGTTCCTCGGCGGTGGCCGGGACCAGGCGGGAGACCAGCACGTCGGTGCCGCGCAGGGCGAGTTCGGGTTCCTCGACCGGGGCGGTCAAGGCGGTGAGCAGCGCGGCGTCCTCGTCGGGCAGGTCCGTCCCGAGGTCGACGCGGGTGCAGTCCAGGTCCGGGTGTTCGTGCGCGATGGTCCGGCCGAGCCCCCAGAGCGGGGCCTGGGCGACCGCCGTAGCCCGGTCCGTGGGGCGGACGGCCTGGCTGTCCCGGGTGACCAGCCAGAGCCGGGGGCGCGTGGTGCCGGGTACGTCGTGCAGCGCCGCGACCAGGTGCCGGACGCTGTCGGCGACCAGCCGGTGGTTGGGTTCCCAGCCGTCGGCGGTGTCCGTCCCGGGTACCACCGTGTCCAGCGCCCAGCGGTGCACCACCCCGCGCAGGGTGGGCTGCCCCGAAGCGAGGACCTCGGCGAGCAGGTCGCGCAGGTGCTCGGGGCAGGTCGGGTCGACCTGGTAGGCGTCCGGCCCGAGACGTTGGTAGCGGTCGCCGGGGCGGGCCACGACGCAGCTGCCGCCCCGGGCGGTCAGCGCGGCGTCCAGGGTGGTGTCCCGGTCGGCGAGGAGCAGCCACCGTCCGGTGAGGTCGGCCGTACCGGCGTCGGCGGTCAGGCCCGGGGCGGGCTGCCAGCGGATCTGGTAGAGCAGGTCGGCGCCGCCGGCCACGCTTCGGGCCAGGCGGCGCAGCCGTAGGCCGGTGACGACGACCAGGACCCGGCCGTCCGGGGCGTGGACCGTCAGGTCGGCGGTGTGCTCGTCGGTGTCGGTGGTTTCGCGGAGCCGGGCGTGGCAGGTGACCTCGGTGCCGGGGCGGTCCCGCAGGTCGAGGCGTTCGACGCCGACCGGCACGTAGGTGTCGGCGGGCTGCGTCGGGAGCGCGGCGAGGGCGACCTGGAGGCAGGCGTCCAGCAGTGCGGGGTGCATGGTGTAGCCGCCGCCGGCCTCGCCGTGGACCTGCGCCCACGCCTCGCCGTCGGTTCGGCGGAGCTGTCGTACGCCCTGGAAGTGGGGGCCGTAGTCGAGTCCCCGGGCGCGCATCGCCGCGTAGTGGGTTTCGCCCGGTTCGGGCAGTTCGGGTCGGATGGCGTCGGCGGCCGGGGCGGTGTCGCCGGTGCGGCGGACGGTGCCCCGGGCGTGGACGAGCCAGTCGCCGGGGCGGCCGTCCTCGTCGGGTTGGCGGCTGGCGCACTGGAATGCGAACCCGCCGGTCGGGTGGCCGGTGAGGGTCGCCTGGACGGTGACCGGCCGATCGCTCAGCGCGAGCGGTTCGGTGATCTCCAGGTCGGCGACGGAGACGGCCGGGCCGAGCCGGTCGGTCGCGGCGGCCAGCGCCATCTCCAGGTACCCGGTGGCGGGGAGCAGCACCTGGCCCCGGACCCGGTGGTCGGCGAGGTAGGGCAGCCGGTCGACGTGCAGGTCGGTGGTCCAGAGGTGGGTGCCCTGGTCGAGGGAGGACTCGACGCGTGCGCCGAGCAGCGGGTGGCCGACCGGCTGGCCGGCCCGGACGGTGTGCTCCGGCCAGTGGCGTTCCCGCTGCCAGGGGTACTCGGGGAGGCGGACGACCTCGCCGGCGCCGGGGTGCAGGGCCGTCCAGTCGAGCCGGACGCCCAGCCGGTACAGCTCACCGGCGGTGTCCAGCATGGTGAGTCGTTCCCCGGTGTCCCGCCGGGTGGAGGTGAGGACCACCCCACCACCAGAACGCCGACACGACTCCTCGATCGCCCCACCCAACACCGGATGCGGACTGACCTCCAGAAAACACGTCAACCCATCAACCAGCAACCGCTCCACCATCGGCGCGAACCGCACCGGCTCCCGCAGATTCTCCCACCAGTACCCCGCCCCCAACTCCACACCAGACAACACCTCACCCCGCACCGTCGAATACAACGGCACCGACGCCACCCGCGGCGACACCCCCACCAACCCCGCCAAAAGATCATCACGCAACCCATCCACCTGCGGAGAATGCGACGCCACATCCACCTGCACCCGCCGCGCGAACACCCCCCGACCCGACAACTCCCCCACCACCGCATCCACCGCACCCGACGACCCCGCCACCACCGTCGTCACCGGACCATTCCACGCCGCCACCACCACCTCACCACCAAACCCAGCCACCACCTCCCCCACCTCAACCGCACCCAACCCCACCACCGCCATCGCACCCACCCCCGACACCCGCCGCATCAACCCACTCCGCACACAGATCACCCGAGCCGCATCACCCAACGACAACGCCCCCGCCACACACGCCGCCGCCACCTCACCCATCGAATGCCCCACCACCGCCGCCGGCTCCACACCCCACGACCGCCACACCGCCGCCAACCCCACCTGCACCGCAAACAACACCGGCTGCACCACATCGATCCCCTCCAGGACCGACCCACCCTCCAACACCTCCACCAACGACCAATCCACCAACCCCGCAAACGCCCCCTCACACGCCAACACCACCTCCCGAAACACCGGCTCCCGACGCCACAACTCCCGACCCATCCCCACCCACTGACCACCCTGACCCGGAAACACGAACACCACCTTGCGGGCGGTTCCGGCGGGCACGGGGGTGGCCGGACGGTCGTCGGCGAGCCGGACGGTCAGCTTCTCCACCAGGTCGGCGTGGGAGGTGGCGGCGACGGCGAGCCGAACGGCGTGGTGGTCCCGCCGGAGGGCGGCGGTGTGGCCGAGGTCGCGCAGTCGTACGTTCGGGTGCCGGCCGAGCAGGTCGACGGTGCGTCGGGTGAGGTCGGTCAGCGCGTCCGGGGTGTGGGCCGAGAGCGGGACGAGGACCGGGTCCTGCGCCGTCCGCGCGTCGACGGCGGCGGTCACCTCGTCGGCGGTGGGCCCGGCGTCGTCGACCGCCGGTGGGACGGGCGTGGTCGGCGCGGCGGGTCGGGTCGGCGCGTCCGGCAGCGGCAGGTCGACCGGGGTGAGGTCCTGCGGGTAGAGGGCGGGCCAGTGCAACGGGTGACCGAGCCGGTAGAGGGTGGCGGCGGTGTCGAGCAGCGCACCGCGCTCGTCCTCGTCTCGTCGGGTGGAGGTGAGGACCACCCCACCACCAGAACGCCGACACGACTCCTCGATCGCCCCACCCAACACCGGATGCGGACTGACCTCCAGAAAACACGTCAACCCATCAACCAGCAACCGCTCCACCATCGGCGCGAACCGCACCGGCTCCCGCAGATTCTCCCACCAGTACCCCGCCCCCAACTCCACACCAGACAACACCTCACCCCGCACCGTCGAATACAACGGCACCGACGCCACCCGCGGCGACACCCCCACCAACCCCGCCAAAAGATCATCACGCAACCCATCCACCTGCGGAGAATGCGACGCCACATCCACCTGCACCCGCCGCGCGAACACCCCCCGACCCGACAACTCCCCCACCACCGCATCCACCGCACCCGACGACCCCGCCACCACCGTCGTCACCGGACCATTCCACGCCGCCACCACCACCTCACCACCAAACCCAGCCACCACCTCCCCCACCTCAACCGCACCCAACCCCACCACCGCCATCGCACCCACCCCCGACACCCGCCGCATCAACCCACTCCGCACACAGATCACCCGAGCCGCATCACCCAACGACAACGCCCCCGCCACACACGCCGCCGCCACCTCACCCATCGAATGCCCCACCACCGCCGCCGGCTCCACACCCCACGACCGCCACACCGCCGCCAACCCCACCTGCACCGCAAACAACACCGGCTGCACCACATCGATCCCCTCCAGGACCGACCCACCCTCCAACACCTCCACCAACGACCAATCCACCAACCCCGCAAACGCCCCCTCACACGCCAACACCACCTCCCGAAACACCGGCTCCCGACGCCACAACTCCCGACCCATCCCCACCCACTGACCACCCTGACCCGGAAACACGAACACCACCCGGGGAGCGGACGTGGTCACCTCCGCCGTCGTACCGGCAGGGTCGGCGAGCCACCGGTCGAGCCCGGCGGCCAGCTCGTCGCCGGTCCGCGCGGTCACCGCCGTGCGGTACGGCTGCTCGACGCTCCGGCCGGCCAGGGTCCAGCCGAGCCCGGCCAGGTCGAGCGGTCCGGTGGCGGCGTCCCGGACGGCACCGGCCGAGTCGACCGGACCGGCCACGGCGTCCCGGACGATACCGGCCAGCTCGCGCAGTCCGGCCTCGGTGGCTGCGGCAAGCGGCAGGAGCTGGACCGGCTGCGCGGTCGCCCCGGCCAGCACGACGTGGCAGTTGGTGCCCCCGAACCCGAACGCGCTGACCCCGGCCAGGGGGGTCTCCTCGGGGTACGGCCACGGCTCGGTGGTGCGCGGCACCCGCAGCCGCAGCCCGTCGAAGTCGATGTGCGGGTTGGGCGCCTCGAAGTGGAGGTTCCCCGGGATGGTCCGGTGCCGGACGGCCAGAGCGGCCTTGATCAGGCCGGCGATGCCGGCGGCGGCCTCCAGGTGACCGATGTTGGTCTTCACCGAGCCCAGCGCGAGCGGACGCTCCGCCGGCCGGCCCGCGCCCAGGACGGCACCGATCGCGTTCGCCTCGATCGGGTCGCCGAGCAGGGTGCCGGTGCCGTGGGTCTCCACGTAGTGCACCCGGTCCGGGGCGACGCCCGCCCGGTCGTACGCGGCCCGCAGCATCGCCACCTGCGCCTGCGGGTTCGGCGCGGTCAGGCCGTTGCTGAAACCGTCGTTGTTGACCGTGGAGCCGGCGATCACGCAGTACACCGGGTCGCCGTCGGCCAGCGCCCGGGACAGCGGCTTGAGTACGACGAGGCCGGCGCCCTCACCACGGACGTAGCCGTTGGCACGGGCGTCGAACGCCTTGGAGCGGCCGTCCGGGGCCATCGCCCCGAACTTCGACATCGCCACCGTGCTCTCCGGGGCAAGGGTCAGGTTCACCCCGCCGGCCAACGCCATCGTCGCCTCACCGGTACGCAGGCTCTGGCAGGCGAGGTGGACGGCGACCAGCGCGGACGAGCAGGCGGTGTCGACGGCCAGGCTCGGCCCTTGGAGCCCGAGCAGGTACGACACCCGGGCCGCGATGATGCTGAGGTCCTGCCCGGTCGCGGTGTGCGCGGTGACGTCCTCGGCGTGGTGACCGAACAGGTGGCCGTAGTCGTGCCACATCGCCCCGCAGAACACGCCGGTGGCGCTGTCCCGCAGGGATCCCGGGGCGATCCCGGCGTCTTCGAGGGCCTCCCAGGCCAGCTCGAGGACGAGGCGCTGCTGCGGGTCCATCTGGAGGACCTCGCGGGGGGCGAGTCCGAAGAAGCCGGCGTCGAAGCGGTCGACGTGTTCGAGGAAGCCGCCCCAGCGGGTGTTCATCTTGCCGGGGGCGTCCGGCGCGGAACTGAAGAACTGTTCGATGTCCCACCGCCCGGCCGGCACTTCAGTGATCGCGTCGACACCCTGCGTCAGCAGTTTCCAGTACGCCCCGACGTTCGGGGCGCCGGGAAAGCGGCACGCCATTCCGACAATCGCGATCGGCTCCGATTCCCGGGTAATCGGACGCCTACTCGGCGTGGCCTTCTCTTCGTCGCCACGGGTAAGGAAACGGACCAACGAGTCGATGGTGGGATGATCCCAGACAAGCGTTGCCGGAAGGGGCCGTCCGACGAATTCGGCGAGCGCGGCGATGAGGCCGGCGGCGCGCAGCGAATTGAGGCCGTACCGGTGGAACCGTTCGTACGCGTCCAGGCCGGCGGCGTCGAGGTCGAGTTGCGCAGCCAGCCGTTCCCGCAGCCAGGTCTCCACCTGGACAGCGGTGAGGGAATCGTGACTCGGGACTTCCGGATCGTCGTGACGCATGCACTTGTCCTAAACGGGAGAATCCTCCACCTGGCCGGGCTCGTTCGCCGGCGAGCGGTACGCGGCGAGAGGTGGGCCGACCGGGGAAGGCTGCCGACGCGGTGGGTGACTGGCGCGGTTCTACGGGTCAGGAAGTGCGGGCCGCCCCGGGCGGCAGGGAGAGTCTCACCAGCTCAGGGCGACGGCGGTGGTGGGCTGGGCCAGGACGGCACGTTCTCGGCGCCGCGACGGAACGCGTCGTCGGCGCGGCGAATGTGACCGACCGAGAACGGCCGGACATCGTCCGCCTTGACGTTTCCCCACAGCTCACCTCAATACGCAGAGCGACCGTCAGCCCGTGTGCGCCAGGCCGGAAAAGGGCAGGAGTATCGGCAGCCCGAAGGCCAGAACACCTGCCCGGCATTCCGTCCCAGCATTGACCCGATGACGCCCCCGCGAACCTCCAGCGGGCCACGAGGGGAATGCTAGCAGTGGAACGCGAAAAGTGCTCAGTGACCTCACGGTGTCGGTTTTGGGTGCTCTGTTGTGGATCGGTAGCAGTTCTTTCGGAGCAAGCTCCATTGCGGATTAACCGACGACCACAACCATCAGGACCGACCAATATCCCCCGCCGGCCCGCCCCGAGCAGGGGTTTCACCACGGCGGCGCGTGCCACGGCGGCGCGTGCCACACCAGCCAGCACACGGGGCCTGCCGGCGCCGACCAGCGCACACTACTCAAGGTGACCTTGTTTACTTCGGACAGCTGTCCGGAAAGGGCCATCACGCAGGCGTAACGTACCTTTCACGTGGCGGCAATCGACGCGCCCCGCCGAACGAATTTCCTACTGACCTGATCGGGCTATCCCGCGCGCCCGGGTGACGGGCCCCACCCGGGCCGATCGACGGCCGACGCCGTCCTCACCGGACGAGCCAACCCGACCCGCCACCGTCTGAACCGGACGTCACGACGACGCGACCGGCCACCGGCGATTTCACCGGCCGGGTGACCGACTTCGCCCATCAAACGCACCGACAAGGGGGCGCTTTCCTGGCAAGAAGCGCAGATCGGGATCTCCCCCGTCCCGACGTCGACCGGCGGGGCCCCGAAGATCAATTGCCTGTTGTCACTGGGTAATGGCCACGCGACGATCCGTGGAGACGACCGAGGGTCGGGCTCATCGGCATCGAAAGGGGCGGTTCTGTAAAGAAAGACTACTCACCCGTGCTGCCCGGCCAGGGGAGCACGGACTACGCACGTTACATGCGGACGGACACCCTCCTCGACCCGCAACGCCGGCCGGAGGAGATGATCCACCGCGACGAGTTGCTGTGGATTCCCGAAGTCGGCGGCGCAGTCGACCCGGGCAGCGACGCCCACGACCTCGTCATGTCGCTCTACGGCGGAATGAGCAAAGGCGAACGGAACCGGATCAAGATCCGAGTCCGCTCAGCGATGGCCGCCCAGGCCGCCACCGAGGACAGATTCCTCGGCGGCCGACCCCCGTACGGCTACCGGCTCGCCGACGCCGGACCGCACCCCAACCCGAGCAAGGCAGCCGACGGACGACGACTGCACCGCCTCGAACCCGACCCGCTCACCGCACCAGTCGTCGCCCGGATCTACCGCGAGTCCCTCGCCGGCTCCGGCATCTACGCCATCGCCGAAGGACTCACCCGCGGCGGCATCCCGTCCCCGTCTGCGGCCGACCCGCGACGCAACCCCCACCGACACGGCAACGCCTGGGCCAAGAGCGCCGTACGCGTCATCCTGCTAAACCCCCGCTACGCCGGCCGGCAGGTATGGAACCGGCAACGCAAAGCCGAGATCCTCATCGACATCGAAGACGTCGCCCTCGGCCACGAAACGAAGATGCGCTGGAACCCCACCCGCGAATGGATCTACTCCGCCGCACTCGCACCGCATCGACCCCGACGCAGCGTTCGAGGGCGTCCCCGTACCCGGCCTGCGCGCGGAGATCTACCACCGCGACGATGAGAGCGGACGCACGGCGAGCGTCGGGCGCTATCGGTACGCGGGCCGGAAACTTCTCTTGGCGTGGGGTTATGTCGACGAGGAGCACTGCCGTTCGCACGCCGTACGCGCCGACGACGGCTCCTGGCACCCGGCCACCGCCGGCTGCCCCGACGTGCGGGTGGACCGCGAGCGGACGGATGCGGACGCAGCGGTGACGGGCTTCGCGGTCCGGTCTCCGGACGACCGTTGGGTTGTCGGAGCGAAACAGCCGGCCACGGCCGTGCAGCCACGCCGTGTACCTGGACGGTGTCGCCGACCGCCAGCGGGCCCGCGAACCGTACCGAGTCGTGTTTGCGGTAGTAGTCGATGGTGAATGCCACGTCCTCGGCTCCGAACGGCTTACCGTCGTGCCACGAGACGTCGGTACGCAACGGCAGGGTGAAGACCCTGCTGTCCGGACTGGTGGTCAGCCCGGTCGCCAGCAGCGAGGTGACCTGGTTGCCGGGACCCAGGACCAGCAACGTGTCGAAGACCAGGGTCAGGAGGTTGTAGCCGGGGTAGCCCGTCGTGTAGGTGCCCCCGTCCGGATAGCTGTCGGCGCTCCACGCATCGGGGTGGCACCGCGCGACAGTGGGCACTGCTGGGCTGGGTGATCGACGCAGACGGGCGGGAGCTGCGTCCTACCGGTAGTCGGTAGCAGCAGTCGAAAGGTTCCCTCGTCGGATCGACCTGTCGGTCGGTGCGCCTCCAACAGCCGTCCTTCCGTGTGCGGACCGCGGTCCCGTATCCCGTAATGAGAGCCATCGGCAACGCGCCGGCCACGATGATCCCTACCACGCACCCGCCTTTGCCGGGACAGACGGCACGTCAGCGGGAACTGTACGACGCGCCCGTACGACTCACTGGACGAGCGGTTCTCTGCCTGGTGCCGTGGCGTGAAGCTGGCGCAGGTTGGCCCACGGGCCACTTCCGCCGGCCCAGCGCAGCGGATGAACTGGGTCCGCGTGCAGCGGGCCCGAACGGCGCCCGGGGACAGCGCCCTGGAGGTGTGATGCGGATAGACATGTTGGTCTTCGACGGTGTGGACGACCTGGATGTGGCCGGGCCGTACGGGACCTGGTCGATGGCACGGCGGGCAGGAGCAGCCGTCTCGGTGCGACTGGTCTCGGAGGGTGCGGTGTCAACGGTGACGACAGCCGGCGGCCTGCGCCTCGCGCCCGTGCAGCGGTGGTCACCGGGGACGGCGGATGTGGTGTTCGTGCCCGGCGGCGGTTTCACATCGGCCCAGCATCCTGGGGTTGCCGTGGAGTTGGCCACCGGCCGGATCCCGACGGCGTTGCGGTCGGCCGTACGCCCGGGTCTGGTCCTCGCTTCGGTCTGCACGGGCGCGCTCCTGCTGGCGGCGGCGGGCGTGCTCTCCGGGCGACCATGCACGACCCATCACCGGGCGATCGCAGCGCTGACCGAGGCCGGGGGTGAACCGGTGGACGCACGCGTGGTCGACGACGGCGACGTGGTCACGGCCGGAGGTGTCACGGCCGGCCTGGACCTGGCATTGTGGCTGGTGGAGCGCTTCCACGGCGCCGAGGTCGCCGCCACGGTCGCCCGTGGGCTGGAGTATGAACGGCAGGGCCAGGTATGGCAGTCACCGGCTCCGATCTCCGGAGGTGGTGCGTGATGCGGCGGGCGCGTCTGATCAGGGTGATGTGCGCTGCGGGGCTGTCGCTGGCTCTGGTTGCCTGCGGCGGTTCGGACAAGGCGGCCGGACCCGCGTCGGGCGGTGCCACTCCGGTCACGATCAAGGATTGCGCGGGCAACAACGTGACCTTTGCGGCGGTGCCGCAGAGGGTGGTTGTCCTCGATGGTTACGCCGCGCAGTCGATGGTCCGGCTGGGTCTGGGCAACCGCATCGTTGGCGTGGGGTTCACGAAGCCGTTCTCGGTGGAGCAGGGACCGATCCGGTCCGAGTTGTCACGGCTGCCGGTTCTGACGGCTGACAGTGTGCCGCCGACCGAGCTTGTCGCGGCGAAACGACCCGACCTGGTGCTGACCGCATTCTCCGCGTTCGGTGGCGCGCCGGGTAGCCCGAAGGACGCTGACCTGGCAACGATGAACGCCCTGGGGCTGGCCGCCTGCATGCCGCGCGCGGCATCCCCCACCGAGGCGGCGGAGCCACTGACCACCCTGGCCCCGACGTACGACTATCTACTGAACATCGGCAAGGTGTTCCGGGTGGAAGACCGCGCCGAGCAACTCGTCGCCGACCTCAAAGAACGGGAGCAGGCGGTGGTCGCCACGGCCGGCACCGGAACGAAGCCGCGGGTGCTGATCCTGCCCGACAACCCGGTGGCCGGACAGCCGGTGCCGACCTCCGGCCCGGCGACCATAGCCAACGCCCTGGTCATCGGGGCGGGCGGGGAGAACGTCTTCGCCGACGCCAGCGGTATGCACAGCCAGGTGTCACCCGAGAAGGTCGCGGAACGCGACCCGCAGGTGATCCTGGTGGTCACCGACTACAGCTTCGCCAAGGCCAAGGGCGAAGCGCTCGTCGACCAGGTCCGCGCCAACCCGCTGCTGGCGAACACCACCGCAGTGCGCACCCGCCGAGTGCTGTCCACTTCGCAGTACGTCGCGGCGTTCCCCAGCCCGCTCAACGTTGACGCGCTCAAGCAGATCGCGGCTGCGATGCACGTAGGCGGGTCGTGAGCACCACAGGTACCTCTGGGGCAACGGCACCGCGGGGACGCTCCTGGTCGCGAATCCGCACCGGCCCGGTGCCGTACCCGGTAGTACTGGGCGTCCTGTGCACGGCCGTGGTGGTCTCGGTGGTAACGGCAACCGGGATCGGACCGGTCCGCGTCCCGTCCGGCGACGTGGCCCGGATCCTGCTCCACCATCTCTCCGGCGGCGGCGACACCACATCCACGGCCGATCTGATCGTGTGGCGGCTGCGGCTTCCCCGAGTGCTGCTGGGCGCTGTGGTCGGGGCAGGGCTGGCGCTGGCCGGCGCGGTGGTCCAGAGCGTGGTTCGTAACCCGGTCGCCGACCCGTACCTGCTGGGGTTGTCGTCGGGTGCCTCGGTCGGAGCGGTCCTGGTGATCACCACCGGCATCAGCGTGCTCGGTGCGGTGACGCTTCCAGCTGCGGCCTTTGCGGGCGCGGCCGGGGCGATGGCCGTGGTCCTGCTGCTGGCCCGCCATCGGGGTCGTCTGCTGCCCTTGCGGCTGATCCTGGTCGGGGTGGCGTGCGGGCATCTGCTCAGCGGCGTCACCTCGTTCATGCTGACCCGCGCGGAAACGTCGTCGGCCCAGCAACAGATCATTTTCTGGCTGCTCGGAGCGCTGTCGGGTGCGCACTGGGGGCTGCTCGGGGTGCCGGCAATCATCGTGACGGGGGCTTGCCTGCTGCTGTTGTACCGGGCCAGGCGGCTCAACGTGCTGGTGCTGGGCGACGAGGCCTCGGCGGCGCTGGGCGTGAACGCCAGCCGGCTGCGCCTCGAGCTGTTGCTGGTGACGACCCTGCTGGTCGGTACGGTGGTGGCGGTGTCCGGCGGGATCGGGTTCGTCGGTCTCATCGTGGCACATCTGGCCCGGATGCTCGTCGGCGCGGACCATCGGCGGATGCTGCCGGTAACTGTCGCCCTCGGTGCCTTGTTCCTGGTGTGGGCCGATGTCGCGGCCCGCATGCTGATCGCGCCGACGGAGTTGCCGATCGGCATTCTCACCGCGTTCCTCGGGGTGCCGTTCTTCCTGCTCGTCATGCACGCCCGAGGTTTGGCTGCGGAAGGTTCGTCGTGACGCTGAACGTGGAGTCCGTGTCCGTCGCCCTCGGCGGGACGGTCGTGCTCGACAAGGTTTCCTTGGCCGTGCCGGAGGGCCGGTTCGTGGCCCTGCTCGGTCCGAACGGCAGCGGCAAGTCCACCCTGCTCCGGACGGTCTACCGGGCCCGGCGGCCCGACTCCGGGCGGGTACTGGTCGACGGCACAGACATCTGGACCGAGTCGGCGACGTGGTCGGCCCGGCACACGGGGGTACTCACCCAGGAGCAGCATTCGGGATTCGAGTTCACCGTCTCGGAAACCGTCACAATGGGCCGAACTCCGCACTTACGGGGATTGGACCGTCTGTCGACGACGGACCATGACGCGGTGAACCGGGCAATCGAGGCGACCGGGCTGGCCGAGTTCGCCGGACGGCGAGTGGGTGAGCTCTCCGGTGGGGAACGGCAGCGTGTCCTGCTCGCCCGCGCGCTCGCCCAACAACCCCGGATGCTCGTTCTCGACGAGCCAACCAACCACCTCGATATCCGCCACCAACTGGAGATCCTCGAACTGGTCCGCGGACTCGGCGTCACCGTCGTCGCCGCCCTGCACGGCCTGGACCTCGCCGCCCGGTACGCCGACGCGGTGGTGGTCCTGCATGGTGGTCGTGTCGTCGCGGCCGGACCTCCATCGACCGTGCTGGCTCCCGACATACTGCACGACGTGTTCGGGGTGGCCGCCGTGGTCGACACGGCGCACGACGGCTCGCCACGGATCGAGCTGCGCCCGATGTGCGTCTGCCCACAGCGGGCCTGCCTGTGGAGTTGCACGCGAAGGACGATCGATGCCCGGTGATCCCCACGTCATCGCCGTACTCGCCATCGAGGGCGTCGTCGGTTTCGACCTGGCGATCCCGTGTCAGGTCTTCGGCAGTACCCGGCTGGCCGACGGCGGCTACCCGTACGAGATCCGGGTGTGCGGTGTTCAGTCGACTGTGAGCGCCAGCGCGTCGGGCACCAACTACTACAAGATCCAGGCGCCGTACGGACTCGAAGCCGCCGCCGACGCCGACACGGTCGTGGTGCCCGGCCTGGCAGTTCCTCGCCGGGCTCCGGACACCGTGCTGGAGGTGTTGCGCGCTGCGGCCCAACGCGGGGCACGTACGGTTTCGATCTGCACAGGTGCCTTCGTCCTCGCCCAAGCGGGACTGCTCGACGGCCGCCGCGCCACCACCCACTGGGCCGCCGCGGCCGAACTGGGCCGCCGGCACCCCGGCGTCGACGTCGACGCGGCGGCCCTGTTCACCGCCGACGGCCTGGTGTTCACCTCAGCAGGCGTCGCCGCGGGCCTCGACCTGTGCCTACACCTCGTGCGTCGCGATCACGGTGCGGCTGTCGCCGCGCGGACTGCCCGTGTGGTGGTCATGGCCCCGAGCCGGGAAGGCGGTCAGGCACAGTTCATCGACCACACGCCCGCCGGCACCGAGGGCTCACTCGCCCCGACCCTGGCCTGGCTCACCGAAAACGCGGCCGACGCCCTCACCGTGACCGACATCGCCCGCCATGCCCGGGTCAGCGTACGCACGCTCACCCGGCGCTTCCGGGAGCAGACCGGCACCACACCGCTCGGTTGGCTACACCACCAACGGCTGCACCTGGCCCGCCGGCTCCTGGAGACCACCGATCTGTCAGTGACGGCGGTCGCCGAACACAGCGGCCACGGCTCGGTGACGGCGTTGCGGGCCCATTTCCAGCGAGACCTCCAGACGAGCCCGGCCAGTTACCGCCGTAGCTTCGGTAGCGCTCCGGTGGCCTCCCTCGAAGGCATTGATCCTCGGCTTCGTGCGACACGTCGCTCAGACAGCCACCTCAACCCTTCGCGGGACCCCGAATGGAACCTGCCGAACATGTTGGAGCAATAGGGACCACTGTGTCTGCTGGTTGGATGCCGTACCGCGGTGGCGGTGGTGCCGCCAGGCGGCGGTGTCCGGATCCTCACCGGGTCCAGACTGTGCCGCGCGCCTGGTATTCGAGGGCCTCCTCGACTTGGACCGCGACGTCCGCGTTCAGCTCGCGCGCGATCAGGTGCAGCGCCAGATCCAGGCCGGATGTGATGCCGGCTGCGGTGACCAGGTCGCCGTCGTCGACGACGCGCGCGTTCTTGACGACGCCGCCGCGCGCGGCCAGCTCCCTCTTCGCGACGGTGTGGGTGGTGCAGGGGCGGCCCGTAACCAGGCCGGCCGCGGCAAGGATGATCGCGCCGGTGCAGAGTGAGGAGATGATGAGCCCCGGACGGCGGGCTTCGGCGAGCGCCTTCGGGAGCGCCCCGTTGTTGATCTCCGCCCAGATACCGGGCTCTCCGGGACGACCACCACCGGGCACGATGATCAGGTCCGCTTCCTCGGGCCGCCAGCCGCGATCGACCGTCACGCGAGTGCCGAACGCGGCGGTGATGACACGAGGTCTGCCGAGCACCGTGTAGCCGGTGTCGATCTCCCTGCTGCTGTACCACCCGGCCAGCGAGAACACCTCCTGCGGCGCGATGAAGTCCTGCTCCTCGACACCGTCGAACATGACGATACGTACCCGCAAAGGGCCCTTCGTACCGCGCGGCGTTGCCCCGGCCGCCTGCCCACCGATCAGCGTGCCCACACCCGCGACCGCACCACCCGTCAACATTGCCCGTCGCCTCATCGATGATCCCTCCGACAGCGGTTCGTGCCTGAACAGTCGGAGGTGAGGACGGAAAAGTTCCCGATGACATCGATGAACATGAGACCGCGTTGATGAGGTCCCGGCTGCGGCGCGGCCCACTCAGGGATCCGCATCGGAACACACCACAGGTTCGTTGCCGTACCGATTGCTCGCTGGTCGCGGGCACGTCGGCCGGTACCGCGTCCCGGTCCGGACCTCGGGCATCGATCGCGTGATAGTGAGCAGGTCGGATTGGCGGGTATGGATTACTCGTCCGGGTCGTGACATCCTTGCCCGCATGGAGGTACGCGTTCGTCGTGTGACTTTGCGTCTGCGCACGGTGTTTCGGAGTTCGCGTGTCGCCTATGACTCGACGGACACCTGTGTCGCGACCGTCGTTCACGGTGGCATCGTCGGCCGGGGTGAGGGGACCCCGGCGTGGGCACACGGCGAAACCGTCGAGGAGGTCCTCGCGGCGGTCGAGGCGCAGGGCGAGTGGATCCTCGGTTCCGACCTGTCCGATCCCGAGACTGTTCTCGACCGGATCGCGGATTGGGAGGCGCCGGTCGGTGCCCGGATGGCCCTCGACGGGGCCGTGCACGACTGGCTCGGCCGGTCAGCCGGGGTGCCGACCTGGCAGCTGTTCGGCCTACCTCGCACTCTCACTGAGCCGACGGGGTACACGATCGGGATCGGCAGCCTGGAGGAAACCCTCACGGCGGTCCAGAACGCTCCCGAGGTGGGCGCGTTCAAGATGAAGGTACGCGGGCCTGAGGACCTCGATCGCTTGGTGAAGGTCCGGGCAGTAACCGACCGTGCGATCCGCATCGACCCTAACGAGGCGTGGGACTTCGAAACGGCCAGGGATCTGACCCCACGGTTGCGTGGCCTTGACATCCAGCTCATCGAGCAGCCCTTCCCCACCGCGTCCGTTGACGCCTATCGCCGCTACCGGGAGCTACCGAACCGGCTGCCGGTCTTCCTGGACGAGGGCTGCACCGACCTGGCGAGCGTCCACGCCGCGCGTGAGCTTGCCGACGGCGTGGTGGTCAAGCTGGCCAAGTCCGGCGGTGTCCAGGCGACCCGCCGGGTGATGGAGACCGCCCGGCAGCTCGGCCTGTCGGTGATGCTCAGCTGTAACTGTGAGTCGGAATTGGCGCTCAGCCAGGCGGCCCTGCTGGCACCGCTCGCCGATCGGATCGACATCGACAGCCAGTTCCTCCTACGCGATCCGCCCTTTCGCGGGCTCGGCCTCAACCGGGGACGGATCGTCCTCGGAGACGCGCCCGGTCTGGGAGTCGTGTCCACCGAGGACGGCGGTTCGATCCCGGGCACGGACTTCAGCTCGGAGGCGGGATCCCGACGCTGAGAGTCGGCGCACCATGGCGAAACCATCGAATGGTGCGTTCCTCGCGTGGACGATGCCCGGAGTCGAACGGGTCATCGTGGTGGGGCCCGCGACGGAGTGGAAGTCCACGGCCCGACACGACGGCCGCACCTGATATGACGATCTCCGGAACTTATCCGAGTGTGACGACGACCATCTCGCTGCCGGCCCGAGCAAGGCGTTGCCCTATGCGCGGCAGGTGCCGGGGGCAGGCGGTCAACGGACGAGGCAGTTCGAGAGGACCAGAGTGAGCGGGCATTCCGTACGTCAAAGGCCGGCTACGGGGCCAGCTCGGTCTGGTTCCTGCGGATCGGGCTGCTGATGGTCACGCCTGCCTCGCCCCGGACTGCCGCGTGGGCCCGCGGGCTGGCGTTCCTGCGTGGTCGCGATATCACCGGCGCCCAGTTCGCGGTGCTGGTGGGCGGCTTTCTGGTCAACGTCGGCTCGTTCTCGGTCTATCCGTACGTCGCGGTGCTGCTGCGTGAGCGGATGGGTGTGGGGATGGCCCAGGTCGGGGTGGTGCTGGGGTTGGCGACCCTGGTGCAGTTCGCGAGTGCTCCAGCCACGGCGGCGGTCGCCGAGCGGGTGGGATTGCAGCGGTCCCTGGTCGCCGCCCTGGTGCTGTACGGCCTCGGCGGTGGCGCCTTCCTCGCGGGTGGGGAGAACCCGGTGCTCACCATCGCCGGCCTGTTCCTCATCTCCGGCGGAGGGTCGCTGTACTCCCCCGCGTACCGCAGCTACCTCCTGCACGGCGTGAGCAATGAGCAGCGGCCCCGGCTGGTGTCGGCGGGTAACGCCGCCGGTAGCCTCGGTATCGCGGTCGGGCCGGTGGTCGGTGCGGTGCTCATCCAGCGCCCGGGTGAAATGTTCGCCGTCGTCACAGCGGTCTACGCCAGCCTGGCGATCGGTCATGTCTTCCTCCGTCGAGAGCAACGAACCGAGGACGCCCCACCAGTAGAGCCGTTCCGGCGGATGTTGCACGGTCTGGCGGTGTTGCCCTTCGTCGTCACCGCGCTGACCTTCTACCTGCACATGCAGTTCTTTCAGTACCTTTCCAGCTATGCCCAGGGGCGGGTGACGACGCTGCTCTTCGGCGTGGCCATGATGGGCTACTCCCTCGGCCTGGCGATCGTCCAACCCATGGTGGCGCAGCGGGTGGAGAGGATGAGCTATCCGGCGGCGATAGGGATCGGTTTCGGCTGCCTGGCGGCTGGAATGGTCGCCTTCGCCGGTGCCAACGGGTTCACGGTCGTGGTCGGAGTCGCGTCGATCAGCGTCGGCAGCGCCGTACTGTTTCTCAAGAACGACCTCGAAGCGCTCGCGAGGTCGAGGCGGTCAGCGACCGTCGTCTTCGGTCAGCAGCGGCTGGCCGTCGGCGTCGGTTCCTTCCTCAGCGGCGTGGTCGGCGGCGCCGTGTACGGGTTGTTCGAGCGTGGTGGGTACCTGCCGGGGTTCTGGCTGGTCGTGGCTGCCCAGTGCCTCCTGTTCCCGGTTGTCGTGCTGGCGGTGAGGCGGCTGCACGGCAGTACCCCTGCTGCGACGCTCTCGTAGCCCGTCGCAGCCGGACCGGCAGGAGTTCGGCCGACAGACCCATTCCATCGCGGTACGGGCGCTGACCGTTTCCTGTGTTTCTGCCCCGTCATCGGTCGGCCGGTCCCGGGTGGGAACCCGCAGAGCTGACGATCGGCGCGGTCAAGGTCGGAGGTTCCTGGCCGGAGTTGGGTGGGTACCCGCGCCGTGCCCAGGGCATGGTCGACCAGGGTGGGGTCAGGTCGTCGAGGGCAGCGATCTGGACTGGTTCGAGCGTGCCCGCGTCCAGGGCCTCACGATGGCGGGCGAAGACCTTGTCGACGTAACGGTGTCCGGTGTCGGCTCCGACCAGAAGGTGCACCCGTTCCGGGTGATGCTGGGCCTCCCAGCGGGCGGCGAGGTACGCCGCGCCGGTGGAGAGCCCGGCGAAGACCGCGTGCGCGCGCATCAGCTCCACCGTGCCGGCCATGGCGTACCGGAAGGTCACCCAGTGCACCTGGTCGTAGAGTTCGTGGCGGACGTTGTCGAAGGGGATGGCGCTGCCGATGCCGGCGATGATGGCCTCCGGGTCCTGGAAGCCCTCGCTGCCGAAGCTCACGCTGCCGAACGGTTGCACACCGATCAGCCGGGTCAAGGGGTCGTGTTCCCGGATCGGCAGGATCAGACCCGCGCTCGACGCGCCCGTGCCGACGCTGGCGACGACGGCCAGCGGCCGGTCGGGTAGGGCGGCGCGCACCAGTTCGGCCAGTTCCCTGTACCCCAGGCAGTGCACCGGGTCGTGGTACTGACGCATCCAGTGCATGCCGGGGTTGCTTCGCAGGAGTTCCTGGACCCGGGCCACCCGTCGGTGCTGATCGAGCCGTAGGTCCTTCTCGGGAGGCATCTGGTCCACGGTGGCGCCGAGGATCTCCAGTTGCGACCGGATGGTCGGGGTCACCGTGGTCGAGGCCACGATGTGGCAACGCAGCCCGTAGCGGTGGCAGACCATCGCCAGGGCGAGGGCGTAGATGCCACTGGAGCTGTCGACGAGCGTGTCACCGGGACGTACGGTCCCCGCTGCCAGGAGTGACCGTACTGCTCCCAGGGCGGCGTAGACCTTCAGGGTCTCGAAGCGGGCGAGGACCATGTTCTCCGACAGTTGGATGAAGCTCGGCGCCTTGATCGCGTCGGTGGCATGGGGGTGCAGCAGGGGCGTGGTCGTCGATGTACCCGTGAACGGCATGGTCGGATCGCTCCTCGGCGTGGTGGGTCGGGTGGCGGGAAGGCCGCGATGGCGGTAGAGACGATGGTGCGGGGTCCGGACCGGCGAAAACATGCATTGCCACTGGTGGATGGCGACGAGGATCCGGCATTGATGTTCCCGCCTCGATGACCTAGGCTCCGGCTTCCTCGGCCAAGACATTGGTCGTACCGGTTGATGGTTTAGTTCCGGGGGTTCTCCAGCAGACCGGAGAGCCTGCCTTGGACTATGTCTGCTGTCGATGGGTCAAGGTGGCCACCTCCACCAATCGGGCCGAACGGAAGTCGATTTTCTTCTTCCAACGTCCGGAACTTTTTCGCACCGCCGTGCGACCTGTAGTACGTCCGTCGTCGCATGATTCGGAGCTACCGGTGGAGTGGTATGAGGACGACACGTTCTGGATGGACTTCGCAGGGGCGCTGTTCGCCCCGAAACGCCGACGCGAGGCGCAAAATTGGGTGGCGACATCCCCGCTACTGGACCTGCCGGCCGGCAGCCGGGTGCTCGACCTGGGCTGTGGTCCGGGCACGTACGCCGTTCCTCTCGCCGAGCGCGGCGCCCTGGTCACCGGGGTGGATCTCAGTGTGGCGATGCTGGATCGCGCCCGCGAGACGACCGGGCAGGCCGGCCTGACGGTGCGCCTGGTCCGCGCCGACATGCGGGAGTTCGTCGAGCCTTCCTCCTACGACCTGGTCATCAGCATGTACACCTCCTTCGGCTACTTCGCCGACCCGGCGCAGAACCAACTCGTGCTGCGCAACGCCTGGCGGAGCCTGGTGCCGGGCGGCCGGCTGCTGATGGACCTGTTCAGCAAGGAGATTTTCGCCCGGTGGGCCGGCACACCGAAGGTGGTCGAGGTGCACGACGGTGGCCGGCTGTTCATGCGGGACACCATCCTGGACGACTGGACCCGGTTCCGCAGCGACTGGACCCTGGTACGGGGCGACACCGCCCGGCACGGGTTCTTCGAACAGTTCGTCTACAGCGCCGCCGAGATCCGCACCATGCTGACCGCCGCCGGGTTCACCGGGATCCGCTGCTATGGAGGCTTCGCCGAGGAACCGTACGACAACCACGCGAAGCGGCTGGTCGTCCAGGCGGCCCGCCCACTTCACCAGGCAGAGGAGAGCCAACCGTGACGCTCGTGTTACTTGAGGCACTGACCTTCGGTCTCGCCAGGCTGCGGGACGCCGCCACCGAGGCAGGTCACCGGCTGTGCCTGCTGACCGGCAACCGGTCGATCTACTCGTACGAACTCGACCGCCTGCGGCCGGAGGACCTGGAGGTGATCGACGTCGACACCACCGACATAGCCGCCTGCGCCAAGGTCCTCGACCGGATTCCCGACCTCGCCGGACTGGTCAACTCCACCGACACCTGGATGCTGCCCGGGGCGGAACTGGCGCAACGGTACGGCCTGACCACCCTCGGTCTGGACACCGCACGCGTCCTGCGGGACAAGGCGGAGGTCCGCACCCGGCTGCACCGGGCCGGTTTGAGCCGCGCCGGCGCGATCCGGGTGGAGCCCACGGCCGACGCGGTCGTCGAAGCGGTGTCGGCGATCGGCTACCCCGCGATCGTGAAGGACTCGGCGGGCACCTCCTCCCGGTCGGTGTGGCTGATCCGCGACGACGCCGAACGCGACCGGGCCGCCCGGCAGATCACCGACGCAACCCTGATGGGCCGGCACCTCGTGGCCGAACCGTACTTCCCGGGGCCTGTCTACAGCGCCGAGACGGTGAGCTGGCAGGGGCGCACGAAACTGCTCGGGATCGCCGTGCACATCCACACACCCGAGCCGGTCCGGCGGGAGGAGGCCGTCTCCTTCCCCGTCGCGTTTCCGCAACACGAGTTGGACCGCCTGGAGACCTGGATCGGAGAGGTCCTCGCCACGGTCGGATTCTCCGCCGGCATCGCGCACACCGAGTTCGCCCACACCCCCGACGGCCCGGAGGTCGTGGAGGTCAACGGGCGGATCGCCGGAGCGGTCATCGGGGAGATGATGTGCCGCTCCCTACAGGTGAACGTGTACGACGCGGTCGTTGACACCGCACTCGGCCGGCGACCCCGGCTGCTGGACACGCCGCTGACCCCCGATCGCGGCTACGGCATGATTTTCCTTCATCCGCCGGCCCCGGGCCGGCTCGTCGGCTGGCGCGGACCCGAACGGCTGCCGCTCTTTCCCGGCTCCCCCGAGTTCTTCCCGACCGCCCAACTCGGGGACCGGATCGTCCACCTCGCCGACCAGCGGGGCTGCACCGCCCTGGTGATGGCCGAGGGGCCTACCGCCGAACTGGGCCTGTATCACTCACTCGCCGCCGCCGGCACCATCGCTCACGACATGCGACCGCTGGACTGACCCCGACAGGAGCCCCATGAGTACGTACGGACCGGAGACCTACGGCGAGCGAAACGCCGACGTCTACGACGAGTGGCACGCCGACCTCGACCCGACCGACGCCGTGGAATATCTCGCCGACCTGATCGCCAAGGGGCCGACGGGACCAGTCCTCGAACTGGCCGTAGGCACCGGCCGGGTCACCATTCCGCTGGCCGAGCGGGGAATCGACCTGAGGGGTGTGGATGCCTCCGAGGCCATGGTCGCCCTGCTCCGGGCCAAACCCGGCGGCGAGCGGATCCCCGTCACCATCGGCGACATGGTCGACGTCGACCCGGGCACCGACGACCGATTCGCCATGATCTTCGTCGTCTTCACCACCTTCTTCTTCCTGATGACCCAGGAGGATCAGGTGCGCTGCTTCGCCAACGTCGCCCGCCGCCTCCTACCGGGTGGACGGTTCGTCCTGGAGTGCCTGGTGCCGGACCTCGCCCGCTACCAACGCAACCAGAGCGTCGACGCCCACCGGGTCGACCAGGACCACGTACGCCTGGTCGCGGTCCGCCACGACCCGATCGACCAACGCTTCGACGGCCAGCACATCCTCATCACCAACGAGGGAATCCGCCTGGCCCCGGTGTCGATGCGGTACGCCTGGCCGTCCGAACTCGATCTGATGGCCCGCCTCGCCGGGCTGGACCGCGTCCACCGGTGGGGCGGCTGGCGCAACGAGCCCTACCTCGGCACCGGCACCCACGTCACCGTCTACGAGAAGCCGGCCGAGCCGCCGGCCTGACCGACACCAAGGTCGATCGTGGGAGTCGCCACGAGCAGCGCCCGGGTGTACGGGTGACGCGGGTCGGAGGTGACCTCCACGGTCGGGCCCTGCTCGACGATCCTGCCGTTACGCATCACCGCGACCCGGTTCGCGAGTTGCCGGACGACGGCGAGGTCGTGGGAGATGAACAGGCAGGCCAGACCGAGTCGGTCGCGTAGGTCGCAGAGCAGGTTGAGTATCTTCGCCTGTACCGACACGTCCAGCGCGGTGACGGGTTCGTCACACACCAACAGGCGGGGTCCCAGGGCTATCGCACGGGCTATCGCCACACGCTGTTGCTGTCCCCCGGACAGTTGTCGGGGCCGACGCTCGCCCACCTGAGGATCGAGGCCGACGAGGTCCAACAGTTCGTCCACCCGCGCGGACCGGGACCGGGTATCGCCGACGCGGTGGATGAGCAGCGGCTCGGCGATGGACTGTCGTACCGTCAGCCGGGGGCTGAGGGTGAGGTACGGGTCCTGGAACACCATCTGGACGTGCCGTCGGTGTGCCCGCAGCGCTCCGCCGCGCAGGGCGTGCACGTCGACGCCGGCAAAACGAACCACGCCCGCACTGGGACGGTTGAGCCCGGTGACCACCCGCGCCAGCGTCGTCTTGCCACAACCGGACTCGCCGACGAGCCCGACGATCTCGCCCTTGTCGACGCGCATCGTCACCTCCTCGACGACGTTCAGGTGCTCCCAGCCTCGGCGGCGGGGGTAACCGGCGGTGACCCGTTCGATTTCGAGCATCGGTCAGCCGCCGTTCCACTCGGGGAGGGCTCCGGGTGCGAGCGCGGTCTCACCGTGCGGCAACGGACACGCCGACCGGTGCGCCGGACTCAGCGCCACCAGCGCCGGCTGGTCACGCGTGCACACCGGCACGGCAGCGGTGCACCGAGGGGCGAAGGCACAGCCGCTGGCATCGTCCGGACCGGCACCGGAGCGTCCCGGCATGGTCCGGAATCGGGTTCCCGGTGCCGCGCCGGGACGCGGTACGGCGTCGAGCAGTCCGCGGGTGTAGGGGTGGTCCGGGTTCTTGATTATGGTGGCGAGCGGTCCCGACTCGACGATCCGGCCGGCGTACATGACGGCCACGTTGTCTGCCAACCGTGTGACTACCGCCAGGTCGTGACTGACGACGATCATGGCCATGCCCAGTTCGTCGCGAAGCCTGGCCAGCAGGTCGAGCAGTTGCGCCTGCACCGTCACGTCGAGCGCGGAGGTCGGTTCGTCGGCGACGAGCAGCTCCGGCTCGCCGGCCAGGGCAACAGCTATCTGCACACGTTGACGCATCCCGCCGGAAAGCTGGTGGGGCAGGTCGCGGGCGATCCCGGCGGGATCGGGCAGACCAACCAGGTGCAGTAACTCCTCGGTGACCCGCCGAGTGGCACCGCGGCGGCCGCCGCGGCCCGCGTTGCGGACGGCCTCGTCGACGTGTGCGCCGACGCTCCGCAGCGGGTTCAGCACGACGAGGCTGTCCTGGAAGACCACGCCCACGCGGCGACCGTTGACCTGGCGACGTTCGCGCGGTGCGAGTCCGACGAGTTGCCGAGCCTCGGTCTCGGCCCCCAGCAGCGCCGAACCGGTGACCACCGCGCTGGGGTCGAGCAGTCCAAAGGGAGCCAACGCGGAGGTGGTCTTCCCACTGCCGGTCTCACCGACAATCGCCAGAATCTGCCCCCGCTGGACGTCATAGGAGATGTCGGCAACGACGCGGCGGCGTCCGCCCTCGTACGGATAGGTGACGGACAGATCCCGCACACGCAGCAAGTTGTTGTCCTCGGCCGACATCGCCGCTGGGAGAACCGTTGCCATCGGCACGGCAGTCGCCCGATCGGCCGACGGTCTACGCAGGCGCGACGGGAGTACCCACCGCAGGATCGATGGCCGCTCCTCACCGGCTGCCAGACGCTCTCCGAGCAGGTTGCTCGCGAAGACGACCGCGGTGATGGCGATGCCGGGCGGGTAGGCCAGCCACCAGGCGGAGGCCAGGTAGGGCCGCCCTTCGATGAGCATCTGGCCCCACTCCGCCTGGGGCGGGGGGATACCGAGGCCGAGGAAGCTCAGGGTGGCGACGCCGAGGACGATGGCACCGACGTCGGTACTGGCGTAGACCAGGCACGGTGCGAGGGCCGGCGGTACCAGGTGTCGACCGAGGATCCGTCCGGGTCCGGCTCCGAGCAGCCGGAGGGCGTCCAGGTGAGGACTGTCGCGCAGGCCCGCGACGCGGGCGCGGGCGATGCGGGCGTACGGTGCCCACGCCCACAGGGACATCGCGATGACGAGGTTCTCCACCCCGGGGCCCCGTAGGCCGATGACCGCCAAGGCCACGAGCATCCCGGGTAGGGAGACAGCTATGTCGACGACCCGGGAGATGAACCGGTCGACCCAGCCGCCGAGATAGCCGGCCACCGTGCCGGTGACGACGCCGACGGTCAGTGAGATCGTCAGGACAGCTGCGGTGACCACGAGCGAGATCTGTGCCCCGTAGAGGATCCGGCTGAGCTGATCGCGGCCAAGCTGGTCGGTGCCGAGCAGGTGGTCCGCCGATGGTGGCAGCAGACTGGCGGCGAGGTCGGTGGCCGTGGGATCGGCCGGGGCGAGCACCGGTGCCAGTATCCCCACGGTCGTGAACCCGATCAGGGGCAGGGCGACCAGCGTCGTACGCACGATAGGCGGAATGTTCAGACGGCGGTATCCGTTCATGTTGTCTCCGCCCGGGGACACGTTGTGCGCTCGTCGGTGCCGCTGCGGCTCAACCGCCTCGACCAGAGCCGAGGCACGAGCGGGTGGGTACCGGGGCCACGGCGGGATCGCGGATCGATGAGGACCTGTAGGGCGTCGGCGAGGCGGTTGGCGAGGATGAACCCACCGCCCAGGAGAAGTGCGCTCGCCTGGAGCGCCGGGACGTCCCGGGCCGCGGCAGCGCGTACGAAGTAGGCACCGAGGCCGGGCCAGCCGAAGATCTGCTCCACGACGACCGTCCCCACCAGCAGGGTGCCGATGGTGAATCCGGCGACGGACAGCACGGGGCCGGCGGTGTTCGGCAGACCGTCGCGGAGCACGATCGACAGCGGCCCGCTGCCACGGGCCTGCGCGGCGAGAACGTATGGCTGGTCGAGCGCTTCGCGCAGTGTCACGGCCACGACTCGGCTGAGGGCACCGGCGGCCGGCAGTCCGAGCACCGCCATCGGCATTACCCACGTCGCGGGACCTGCCATTCCGGAGGTCGGTACCAGGCCCAAGCGCAGGGCCAGCACCAGCACGAGGAGGTAACTCAGCCAGAATGCCGGCACCGAGGTGGCGAGCAGCGCCCCGATGCGCAGGGCACCGCGCGACAGGCCACGATCGAGCACCGCCCCCGCGACGCCGACGGTCACCCCCACCAGGATGGCCACCACCGCGGAACCGGCCACCAACCCCAGCGTCACGCCGATCCGGTCGCCGATCTCGGGTCCGATCGGCGTGTTCGTCCGCAGCGACAGCCCGAAATCGCCGGTGCCCACATCGGCAAGCCACCTCAGGTACCGCACCGGAGCGGGAGCGTCCAGGCCCAACTCGGCGCGGACGGCCTCCACCTGCTCGGGCGTGGCCGGACGACCCGCCCGGGTCGCCGCCAGCATCGCCGCCGGATCACCACGCGCGAGCAGGACGAGGGCGAAGGTACCGGCGGAAAGCGCGAAGAGCACCCCGACGGTGTCGACGGTCCACCGTGTGACGTAGCCGCCGACGGAGCGCAACCGCCCTGGTGTCCTCACCCGACGCTGACCCCGGTCAGTTCGAGGTCGACATCGCTGGGCGGCACCGCGAAGCCGTTCACCTCGTCCCGTACGGCCCAGACCCGCGGCCGGTAGACCAGCGGCACGAACCCGGCGTCGGCTGCCACCGCGTCGTAGAGCGCCTGGTAGGCCGCACCCCGGGCAGCGGGGTCACGGGCGAACAGCGCCCTGTCGACCAGGCTCTCGGTTGCCGGTGTCACCCACAGCGGCGCCCGCGCGTCGGCGGTGAACAGGGAAACGATCGAACTGGACGGGTCGTAGGGCGCCCCGAGGGTTTCGAAGAACGTGATGTCGTACGTGCCCTCGGCCCGTTCGTCGTAGTAGGCCGCAGCGTCGACCGGGGCGATCTCGACCGCGATACCCACCTCGCCGAGCGCCGCGGCGATCGCCGTGGCCATGGTACGGGGATCGAGCTGGCCCTCGGCCGGGGTAGCGGGAATGAGCAGCCGCAGGGCGAGCGGCTTTCCGTCCTTAGCCCGGGTGTTTCCGGCGCGGGCGTATCCGGCGGCGTCCAGCACGCTGTTCGCACCGGCCTTGTCGAAGCCCAGCGGTAGATCGGTGCCGGAGTCCGGCACGTCCGCCGGGAACACCCGCCGGGCCGGCTCGGCATAGCCCAGGAGCAGCGCCTTCGCCAGCGAGGCGGTGTCGATCGCCCGGATCACGGCTTCCCGTACCGCCTTGTCGCCGGCCGGGCCGTCCGGATTGAAACCGAGCATGATCGAGACATCCGGCGCGCCGGTGAGCAGCTTGATGTCGTCTCGCCCGTCGAGGGACTTCGCCTCCACCGGTGTGATCGGGGCGAGATAGGCGCCGCCGATCAGGTCGATCTCACCGTTGCTCAGTGCGTCGACGCGCGCCTGGGAGTCCGGGATGACCTTGAACTCGACACGTTCCAGGCGTGGTTTTGTCCCCCAGTAGTCGTCGTTGCGTTCCAACACGGCGCCGGTGGCGGCGTTGGACACGAGCTTCCAGGCACCCGTACCGACCGCGTTCTGGAACGCCCCGTCGGCGGCTGCGGACTTGGGGCTGAGCAGCCGGACCGGACGGACGATCGACATCTCCTGCAACAGCGGCTCGTACGCCTCGGACAGGGTCAACACGACCGTGTCCGGATCCGGGGCCTGGACCGAGGAGATGACCTGGGACGCCCGGAAGAACGAGAAGCGTTTGTTGCCCACCCACCGATCGAAGTTCCACTTGACCGCGGCCGCGTCGACCGGCGATCCGTCGGTGAAACGCACCCCGTCCCGCAGATCGAAGGTCACCCGCCGGCCGTCCTCGGCGACCGACCATGACTCCGCCAGTCCCGGCTCCAGCCGCCCATCCTCGCCGTAGCTGACCAGCGGCTCGTAGATGGCATCGAGGAGCAGAAAGTTCCCGGTGAACGCGTGCGGGTCCACCGCGCCTGACTCACTACCCAACCCGACGCGCAGCGTCGTGGACGCTCCGGAGCTGTCAGAGTCGGAACTACACGCGCTGGTCAGCGCGATCGATACGACAAGGGCGGCAACGAGCGAACGTGATCGCGGCACCGGATTCTCCTGGTGGGGCGGTCGCTGAGGACACAGCGGACGGCGGGGACGTACTTGCATGAATAGTCGGCGGCCCAGCACGGCTGGTTCCCGGCAACTTTTCCCGACCGGCCTCGGTTCGCTGGAGCCGACCACTGTCGCCGGACGGACCGTGGCCCGATTCGCGTCCCAAAGCCCCCGGGGACAGTTGCCACTGACCTGCCCCACGCCCCTTGCGCAGGGCTCGACCGTCCTGTCCGGCTTGGGTACCGTACTTCAAGTCAGCCGACGTCAATGAACCGTTCTGGCGCCGCCTTGAACTGCTCCTGGCACCATGTGCCACAGAAGTACCAGGTGACGCCCTCGTGTTCGAGGGTGAGCGGGGTATCGGGTGAGACCGACATCTCGCAGATCGGGCATACCGGTCGCTCCGATGAGCCCGCCGCGCGCTCGACGAACTGGCCGTTGCTGTCTGGGTGCATCCAGCCCGTGCCCTGGTATTCGAGTTGGGTGGCAGTCTGCCGCGCCACGGCTCGACCAAAGTAGCGCTCGACGATCCGCAGAGCGAGGTCGATGCCGGAGGTGAGTCCGCCGGAGGTGGCGATCTTGCCGTCTTCGACGTAGCGGAGACCGCGGACGACGGTGATGTTGGGGAAGGTCGCTCGAAGTGCGCCGTAGCCGCCGTGGTGGGCGGTCGCGGTTTTGCCGTCGAGGAGGCCTGCCTTTCCGAGCACGAAGGAGCCGTTACAGACCGACATGGTCACTGCGGTGTGGTGATGTACCCGCCGCAGCCAGTCCAGCGCCTCGGGGGCGACCTTCTCGGTGTCCATAGCGGGGACGACCACGATGTCCGGCGCGGGAGCGCTCTCGAAATCGTGAGCGGGCACGAGGACCATGCCTCCGGAGATACGGACGGGCTGAGTCGTGGCCGCCACCGTGTACAGCGTGAACGGGTTGCGCCCGTCGCCGAGGTAGGCGTACTCGAAGACGCCCCAGGGCCCGGCGAAGTCAACGAGTTCCGCATCGGGCGAGATGAGAAAGGCGACTGTGATGTCGCCGGTCGCGGGAGGGTCGAGCGGCGCGGTGCGCCGGGCATCGGGGACGGGCTGCTGACCGGCCCGTCCGGGTTCGTCCAGCGTGGTGTGAGTACTCATGGTGAATTCTCCTCTCAGAACTGGACTGCGGCGCCGGTTGTCGGCGCCCGAGTCCGTTCTTCCCCAACGGCAGAAACGGATAGCGCGCTTCCATTAGCGCGTCATCCATCTTGGTGAAAATCTCCTCGATAGTCAGGTTGAACGACCCGGCGACTTTCGAGCAACAGCCCGCTCAGAGGTACCGTTCCAGCCAACGGGATCATCGCGGTCGGCTGTCCGGTCGGGCGGCGGCGCGGTCGCCGCGAACACCAGGTGCGGCCGACCGGTAAGAGGATGGACGGTCACTGCTCCGCGCACGCCGAAAACCTCGGCGAGGCGTTCCGGGGTGAGTACGGCGACGGGATCGCCGGCCGCGACGACCCGGCCGTGGTGCAGCAGCACAACGGCGTCGCAGTAGGCCATCGCGTGGTCGAGGTCGTGCAGAGCGGCCACGGTGGTGAGCCCGAGCTCGCGGATCAGTTCGAGCAGTTCCAACTGCGCACCGATGTCCAGGTGGTTGGTCGGCTCGTCGAGCAGCAGCACCGGGGCGTCCTGGGCCAGTGCGCGGGCGAGCAGGACGCGTTGGCGTTCGCCACCAGAGAGCGTGGCGAACCGACGGTTCTCCGCCCACTCGATGCCGACCCGCGCCAGCGCCTCGTCCACGATGGTGCGGTCGGTGGAACTCTCTCGCTCGAGCAGTCGCTGATGCGGTATCCGGCCCATGGCGACGATGTCCCGGACGCTGTAGTCGTTGTCCAGCTCTTGATCCTGCGCCACCACCGCCCGCAACTGACCGGCCCGGCGTGCCGGGACCTGCCAGACGTCGTGCTCACCGATGAGCACCGCGCCCTGCCGCGGACGGATGATCCGGTAGAGACAGCGCAGCAGGGTGCTCTTGCCGGAACCATTCGGCCCGATCAGGCCGGTCACGGAGCCGGAGGCAGCGGTCAGCGTCACCTCGTCCAGGATCGGCGTACCGTCGATGCTCACCGACACGGCGCTCGCGGTGACCCTCACCGCACCGCACCGGACTGGCTGCGCAGCAGCCACAGGAAGAACGGGGCGCCAAGCGCAGCGGTGAAAATGCCGATCGGCATCTCATTCGGCCGGTCCAGGGTCCGCGACAGCAGGTCGACCAAGATCAGGAAGACCGTACCCACCAGTAGCGACACCGGCACCACCCGCCGATGGTCCGGGCCGACCAGCAGACGGACCGCGTGCGGCACCAGAAGCCCGACGAAGCCGATCCCCCCGGCGACACTGACGATCGTCGCGGTCAGCAGCGACGCGGCGACGAGCAGCCCGAGCCGCAGCCGATTGACGTCGATCCCGAGCCCTGCGGCTGACGTCTCACCCATCGTCAGCGCGTTCAGCCGTCGGCCGACGACCAAGAGCCAGAGCAGGCAGCACACCAGGGCGACGGTCGGCGCTGGCAGGTCGTGCCAGGACGCTCCGGCGACCGAGCCGAGCAGCCAGAACATGATGCCCCGCAGCGCGGTCGGATTGGCCTGCAACTGGATGTAGCTGGTCACGGCGGCGCCGAGGTAACCGACCGCCACACCGGCGAGGATCAGCCGGCCGGGGGCGACCCGGCCGGCGCGCTGAGCCAGGCCGACAACCAACGCCACGCTGGCCAGCGCCCCGACGAAAGCCGCACCGGCCACCCCCAGCCCAGCGGTCACCGCAGAGGCGAAGGTCAGGGCCAGAACCGCACCGACCGAGGCACCCGAGGAGATGCCGAGCAGGTAGGGGTCGGCGAGCGGGTTGCGGACCAACGCCTGCAAGCACACCCCGGCGATACTCAGACCAGCACCACTCACTCCGGCCAGCAGCACCCGGGGCGCGCGGAACTCCCACACGATCTGGTCGTACAGCAGGCTGCGCTCCGTGTCCCCGGGAGTGAGATGAGCCCAGGTCACCGCGACCACGTCGCCGAGGGGAACCGGCACCGTACCGACAGCGATCGCGACTGCCGCCGCGAGGACGGCCGCGCCGACGAGGAGCATGACCAACAGCGGAAAGGCACGGTCAGGCACGAGGTAGGCGCGAGCCTCGCGGCGGCCCGGAACACGGTCGGCCGCCCGCGAGCGCTCAGCCGGCCGCGTGAACGGCATCGCTGATCCGCTCGACTGCCACCGCGTTCAGGGGCCCGAGATAGAAACTGTCCGACACCGAGGTGTAGGTCTTCGTCTTCGATGCCGGCCATTGCGGGAACTGCGCGAACAACTTCTCAGCATATTTCTTGGCGTCGTCGTCCGGCTGATACAGGCCGACCACCAGAACATCGACGTTCGCCGCAGCCAGCGCCTCGGCGTTGATCTCGACGAGCTGCTGGTCGGTCAGGCCGCCGAACGCGTTGACGCCGCCAGCCCGGTCGATGATGTCGTCGAAAATCCCGCCTCCGAACACCGCCGGCGCCCCGGTGGTGGTCATCATCGTCATGCTCGGGTACGCGACCAGTACCCGCTTACGGGGGCCTGACGGCGCCGGGAGCGCGGCCAGCGAAGCGCGTGCCTGCTGCACGACCTGCGCCGCCCGACCCTGGACGTCGAAGATCAACCCGAGCTGGGTCAGCAAGTCGAAGGACGACTCAACCGACCGCTTCGCGTACGTTGTCACATCCTCCGGCCGCGGCGATGTCGCGCCGTTGGCGCAGTTGGAAGGCGTCACGAAGCTGTTGATACCGGACTTGGCCAGCTCATCCCGGGTGATCGACCCGATCTTGTCGTCGAACCCGCCCGCCCACGTCGAGATCACCAAATCCGGCGACTGGGCCAGCACCTGCTCGCGGGGCACCTCGAAGCTCTCGTTGAGCTTCACCCCACCGGTCGGGACGGCGTCGATCTTCGCGACCATCGTCGGATCGTCGGACACGCCGTAACGCTGACTGTTCGCCACGATGTGCTCCTGCACACCGAGCGCGATCATGGACTCAACCTCCGCGACCGACGCACCGTTGAGCAGCACGATCCGGCGCGGCGCCTGAGTGAACGTGACCACGCGGCCGCAGTTGTCGATCGTCAGCGGATACGTGGTCTGCGGCCCGGCGCCCGCAGAAGCGCCTGACGACGCCGTCGGCGCATCCGGCACCTTCGTCCCGGAACAGGCGCCGAGGGCCAACACGATGCAAGCGACCAGTGCCATGCGGATAGAACGGAAATCGGAGGTACGGACAACCGGCTCACCGGTTCGTGCCATTGGGAGCTTGCCCTTCTGTCATCGGTCCACCTCGGAGAATCCCGAAGCGCGGGCGCCGGGCGCTTATACCCACAGGGCAAGATCCGTACGACCGGCATACAGATAGTCGTCACATGACCTCTGATGGTTCCCGGCGCCGTTCCGACTGCAGCAAAGCCATCGGGCATCGGACGGATCCGGGCCGATGATGTGGAGCCCGACCTCGCTTCCGGCAACACGACGGCCGACGTCCAAGACGTCATCGACCTGGCCTACCACGCCAAGTACAGCCGCTACGACCAACCGTCGCCGTCGCCCAAGAGGCCCCGAACCATCCGCCTGGTCCCCGAGCTCCTTACGGTGGCCCTCCACCGCAATTGTCGGAGGAAAGTGATCACCGCTTGCTACGTTCCCCTAACGGCAAGCTGACATTATCGGATACCAGCGACAGCGGGCATCCTGCCCCGCGCACCAGATCCGGCGGCAAGGCCGCACGCCAGCACCAGGAAGCCGGCCAGGGAGCAGCGCCTCACCCACGGAAGCCCGTCCCACTATCTGGGCTTCCAGGCCGACCCGGGGAACCATGATCAAAACCCACCCGGACAGGACGGGCCACCGCTGGACGGGCCAGGACGTGAGGGATGCTCGTCGCACGAGCGCCCAAACATCCACAAGGGACGGACAAGCCAAGGGGCCCGACCACCGTTCCGGCAGGTCAGACCCCTCTTGATCTTGTGCGCCCGAAGGGACTCGAACCCCTAACCTTCTGATCCGTAGTCCGATGCCCTCTCGAAGGGCGACGGGACTGCGGTGGCTTCGGGTCGCTCCATCCATCCGGCCGCGCATACACCGGGAGGTCCGACGCCTGATGGGCGAGCACAGATTCCTGGCTGCCTGTGCCGGTAAGCATCCGACTCGATCCCTCGCCGCCCCTGGATCTCGTCGAGCTGTAGATGTGCCGCGACCAGGTAAACACGATCAACTGACTCCGCGGCCCGCCTCACCAGCGCCAGAAGCGTGGATGGCCCCGTACGAGGCGCCCTCACCCACGAAGCCTACAGCCGTCACCCAACCTGTAATCAGCAAGCCAACCACCCACGGCCGGTACCCGAACAGGGCGCCGGTCGCAACCCATGTGGCCCGCACAGACACCGCCAAGGAGACCTCTGCAATGCCTACGGCATCTGGCACTCAGCGACCCGCTAACCCCGCCCTGCGATCAGCCACAGCCACGACTAATCCGACAACCACCACACATGCGAGACACCCCGCCACGGTCGTCTCCAACCGCACTCCAAAGTACCTGAGCCGCCACCCTCAGCTAGATCGGACCTCGGGCGGGGGCACATGACGTCGCCAACCGAACGCGCAAAGAACCGAGGAGAGCAACACACCAAGCCCCCACCAGTTCCTCCCCTTGCCAGCGCACCACTTGACCCGGTGGGCCAGGTTGACCCTTCATGGACGGTCGACAACGACAGACGCCTACCGCCCAGCGCACCCAAAGTCGTAACCCCTCCGGAGGAACCACCCGACCTACGTCCAGGGGCGGCCAACGCCTTACTGGCCCTCCTCAAACACGTGAACGACAAACGACGGAACATCCAGGAACAGGAGTAGCAGTGAACACCCCTCAGCAGAAACCCTTCGCCTTCTACGGCCGGGTATCAACGGAAGACAACCAGGACCCCGAGTCGTCACGCGGCTGGCAGCTCAGCCGCGCGAACGCCCTGATCCAGCCACACGGGGGTCGCATCGCGATGGAGTTCTTCGACGTGGGTCAGAGCCGATCTCTTCCCTGGCAACGTCGCACCCAGGCAAGTCTGCTTCTCACCGCCCTACGTAACCCATCACGTGGCTTCTCGGCCGTCGTCGTGGGCGAGCCTCACCGCGCCTTCTACGGCAACCAGTTCGGACTGACCGTGCCACTCTTCACTCACTACGGTGTCGAGCTATGGGTGCCTGAGATCGGCGGCCCCATCGATCCCGACAACGAAGCTCATGAACTGGTCATGTCCGTGTTCGGTGGCATGAGTAAAGGCGAACGCAACCGGATCAAGCTACGCGTCCGCACCGCCATGGCCGCCCAAACCCTTCTCGAAGGCCGATACCTGGGCGGGCGCCCACCATACGGCTACACCCTGCGCGATCTCGGCCCCCACCCCAATCCGGCGAAGGCCGCCGACGGTAAACGGCTACGTGGCCTTACCCCCGACGAGCAAACCGCACCGATCGTCCAGAGAATCTTCACCGAGTTCCTCACCGGCAGCGGAATCTTCGCGATCGCCGAAGGGCTCACCGCTGACCGGCACCCTTGTCCCTCGGCCTACGACCGTGCCCGTAACCGGCACCGGAGCGGCATCGCCTGGTCCAAGAGCGCCGTCCGCGTCATCCTGACCAACCCCCGCTACACCGGTCGGCAGGTATGGAACAAGCAGCGCACCGACGAAGTGCTCCTCGACGTCGATGACGTGGCCATGGGCCACACTGGTGTCCTTCGTTGGAACCCGACCGACAAGTGGATCATCTCGAAAGAGATCATCCATGAGCCACTCGTCGACGACAGCACCTTCGAACAGGCTCAGGCCCTCCTACAGCGACGCGGCCGAGGAACCGGCGGACAACACGTCACGCACCGCACCCGAAACCCCTACATGTTCCGCGGCAAGATTTACTGCGCCGCCTGCGACCGGCGGATGCAAGGGCAGTACAACCACGGCGTCGCCTACTACCGCTGCCGCTTCGCCCAGGAGTACGCGCTCGCCAACCGGATCAAGCACCCGCGCAACGTCTACCTCCGCGAAGACGCCCTCACCGACGCGCTCGACACCTGGCTGGCCTCCGCCTTCACCCCACACCGCCTCGAACGAACCATCACCGCGCTCACCGACGCCCAACCCGCCGAACACCCACCCGCCCTCATCGCGGCAGCCAAGGCAATCATCGCCGAGTGTGACGCCAAGCTCGATCGCTACCGGGCCACCCTCGACGCCGGGGCCGACCCCACGGTCGTCACCGCCTGGATCACCCAGACCCAGGCCGAACGCGCCCGCGCCGAAGCCGACCTACAAGCACAAGCGAATACCAGTTCCGGTCGCATGACACGGAGCGAAATCACGACCCTCGTGCATGCACTCGGCGACATGGTCACCGTGCTACAGGACGCCGACCCCGTCGACAAGGCCGAGGTCTACCGACAACTCGGACTCCGGTTGATCTACTACCCGGACACACAAACGGTGCGCACCGAGATTGATCTCAATGCGCACCGTGGGGTAACTGTACGTGTCCGAGGGGGGATTCGGCCACACGTACCCAGCACACCTGCCGGAAACAGGTGTTCATGCGTTGCACAGTAGAGTCTCGGCGCCCAACGGTCAATCAGAGACACCCTGCCCCTTGGCGCTCCGAGTAGCAGCGCACACGCGCCCCTGACGAATCGCTTTGCTGCGGAGCGACCCGTACGACGAGCTGGAGCGGTATAAACCCGAACGGCTGACCTGCCGACGCAGGACCGCAACTGCCGACGCAGCGCAAGGATCTCGACCTCTTTGAACCGCTCGCCGCGCAGGCCGAGCAGGATCAACTGCATGACCTGGCATAGGAACAGGTAGCCAGACGACAGGGTCATGGGCGTCAGCATGGCCACCAACGCGCACTCGACGTCGCACAAAACCACACGCCAACGCTCCGAGGCCCGAGTTCCGAACGGTACAGGTCACAAGTGGCAAGCGGCATCACGCGTACACACGCGAGGCCGGTACGGAATGTCACCACCGAAAGCGCTCCCAGAGCCGTAGATCCCCAGGCCCCCAGCCCCTGGCTGGCTCGGCGAATAGTCAGCGTCGGAGTGTGGCCAACGCAGCAAGCAACTCTGCGATCCGCTGCGTCTGTCGGTGATCCGCCCCGAGAACGCGCCGGGCACTCAAGTGCGTCCGCTTGGCCAGGGTCACCGCTTCGCTCAAACGGCCGGCGAGGAAGTAGGAGCAGGCCACGTTGATCGCCGATATCAGGGTCTGCGGATGATGCTCGCCGAGGACTCGGCGACGGTCGGCCAGGGTGCGCTCCGCCAAGGGAACAGCGTCGTCCAGTCGCCTGCCTACGCCGTAGGCTTCGGCGAGGTTGCTCGCGGACTGCAACGTATCCGGGTGGTCGTCGCCGAGTACCCGGCGACGCGCTGCCAGTGTCTTCTCGTTCAAGGAGATGGCGCGACCATAATTGCCGGCTTGGAGGTACGTGTCGGCGAGGTCGCCGGCGGAGGTCAAGGTGTCGGGGTGGTCATCACCGAGAACGCGGCGACGGTTGTCGTACGTACGCCGGTAGAGCTTGAAGCCTCGCACCTTGTCTCCGGCGGCCTCGTAAACTCCGGCCAGTGCATTTGCGGACGCGAGCGTGGCCGGGTGATCCTTGCCGAGTACCCGGCGACGCCCCTCAAGTACCTCCTCGTGAAGGGACATCGCCAGCTGTAGTTCGCCGGCCCTCGCCAGGGAGCAGGCTAAGTTGTTCTGAACGGTCAGGGTGTTCGGGTGGTCGGGGCCGAGCAATTCGATGCTTCCAGTGACGATCTGTTGCTGGAATTCGATCGCACGCCTCAGATCGCCCTTCGCTTGAAGAACGGAAGCAAGGTTACTGGCCACGACCAGCGTCCCGGGATCCTTGTCACCATGAAGCCGACGGCTGTCAGCGAGGGTCTGTTCGAGCAGCGGAATCGCCCGCTTGAGGCTGCCCGCCTTGTTGTATGCAGCCGCGAGGTTGGTGGCAGCAGCCATGGTCCGTTTGTCGTCGTCACCAGCGATCCGCTGGGTCTCGGCGAGGATCTGCTCGTGAAGCGTGATCGCGCGTCTCAGGTCGCCCGCGGACAAGTAGGCATTGGCCAGCAGCGTCTGGACGGCCAGCACTCGTAGATGGTCATTCTCCTCGTCATCGCGCAGGGCGGCCACGCCTCGTTCAAGATGCCGGATGGCCTGGTGCACGGCACCCTGCTCGTGCAGAAACGCTCCGAGCCCGGCGAGCAGAAGGCCAGTGACTGAGTCGGGGTGCTCGGGCGAGTTCCGGGCGAACGCTTCGAGGTGAGGCAGCACGAAGCGGTAAGTCGGCCACGATTCCGGATCGTGCCGGTCGAGAGGAAGAGCGGCGATGAGGGCGTGGGCAGCGAACTGCCGTGCCGCCTCGATGTCGTCTGCTTGGCGGTGCGGGTCGGCCGGGTCGGCCGTACGGGCGACCGCTTGGACCAGTCGGTGCAGGGTCACGGTCCCCGCGTCGAGGTCGGTGGTGAGCAGGTTGTAGACGGCGAGTCGACGGATCGCTTGCGCGACGGCCGGCGGCTCGGCCAGCCCGTCAAGCAACGTCCGAGGAATCGCTTCGGAGGAGTACCAGGCCAGCACCCGCAGCGTGTCGGCGGTGAGCGGCTCGTCGACGAAACGATCGAGGGTGACGCGCCAGATTCGGGCAATGGTTCGTTCGGCGTCTGCTCCCTCGCCGGCTGCTGAATACATTGCTGCCGGGTAGACGGCGAGCATCGACAGGTACTCGCGGGGCGGCACGCCGGCCTGCGCCATGAAGCTGCCGGCCTGTTCGACCGCGAGTGGAAGGTACCCCAGCTCGACGCAGACCTCGGCTATGCCAGCTAGGTCCAATTCATCCGAGTGGTCCCGCATGATGGCGGCGACTACCTGTACCGCCTCGTCGAGGTCCAGCACGTTCAGGCGGATTGTGGCGGCAATGCCGGTCCAGCCGGCTGCCCGCCGGCTGGTGATGAGGTAGCGGCCATTCGGCGCGCGTGCGAGCAGATTGGTGATGTCCGCGGGATCGGTGACGTTGTCGAGGACCAGCAGCCAGCCCTGGTGGCAGGTCAGCCACTGCACGGCGCGTTCGCGCAGTGCCTCGGACGGCAGCAGCCCGATCAGTTCCGGCTGCAAGGCCACCGCCAGACCGACGAGGCCGGCGTTGATCGCCGCCGGGGTGTCGGCCGTTATCCACCAGACCGGGTTGAAGTCGCCCGTTCGGCCTGCGGCCCATCGCGCGGCCAGGGTGCTCTTGCCGATCCCGCCGAGACCATGAACGGCCTGGACCACGACTCCGCCCGGTGCCGCCAGGTGAGTATCGAGGCGATCCAGTGAATCACCGCGGCCGACGAAGACCCCTGGGCGTATCGGTAGATTCACCAGGGCGGGTGGCGCCTCGACCTGCGAGGGCGGCAGCATCGCGCCCGGAGGCATCACCACGGCCTGTGTCGCCCGCACCTGTACGTTGGTCGCACCGGAACCGGTCGAGACTATCCCTTGGAGATCGCCGCCGATCGCAACCGACTGCGCGCCGGCAGCCTCCACCGACGACCACGCTCCGGCCGTAGCCGCCGGCTCCGACTGCTGCCGACGCGTCCGAAGACTCATCGGTGCTGACCGACCGTCGAGCTATCGCCGGTGGACGCGATCCCGCCGATATCGCCGCCTACCGCGATCGACCGCACACCGGCAGAGTGAACGGACAAGCCCGGCTCTAGCCCAGATCCGCGGTCGACACTCGCACCGCCAGCACGCGCCAGCAGCAGCGCCGCGACCGCGACCACGAAGCTCGCGAGCGCAGCCAACCAGCTCGCGACCTCGATACCCCGCACGCCGAACAGCACGGCGGCCACCGCCGAGCCCAGCGTCGCGATGCCGCCGACAGCGAAGACCGTCCAACGCCGTACACGTCCCATGACCTCATCGTGCCATTTGCCCATCGATGCACTCCGAAAGGCGTAGCCGGCGCTTCCAGCACAAGTTCGACATTCCGGTTGCTTTGTTGAGTGTTCGTTGGCCGCTGGTTACATTCAAGGATGCTGCAGTCGGTTACGGCCTCGCGATACTCGCGCCCGTGCTGGTGACCATCGTCCTCGGCAACCTGGATAGCTGACCGATGTTATGGATGCCATCGGCATCGCGACCCTGCTGGATCCACCGAAATCGACGCATTGGTCTTGATGTGTTCGGCGCGTACCACCCGCGAGCAGCCCATGCCGGGCGTCGCCGCGGATGTCGTCATCGCCGACGGACATGGCCTGCTCGACCTGCTTACCCATGCTCGGCAGCCCTGACCGCCTTCCGCCGTAATAGGCCGGAGGCGAAAGCAGGAGTCGTCGCGACGCGTAGCGGTTGACTCGCTGGGAGGCGCCCGACCATGGCAGTAGCCTGAGCTATGAGCCCTGCTCAGGCGGCGATCGGGACTTCTTCACGTGCCCCGACTGAGGAACCCCATCCGCTCTGAACGCGTGCAGGAATTTCGTCGCCCACGGGCACCAGCACGGCGACCTGCGCATGCTCAATGCCCTGCACCTGGGAAACCTGGCGGTCCTCGGCTGCCACTAGACAGCGTGATCGATATAGCCAGTTGCGCGATGCGGATGGCAAGGCCGCGGTCGACGCTCGCCAAGGCTGAGGAACGGAGCACCAGCCAGCGGTTCGCGGTTCTCATCTCCGTCGGGCCGATACCACCAGACGGGCCGTTCGTGGGCAAGAATGGCTCGGATGGCGACGCTGAGCGATGAGGTTGATGATCCCTACCTCTGGTTGGAAGATCTGGACACGGCGGAAACCACCGATTGGGTACGGGAGCGCAACGCCACGACCCTTGCCACGCTGACCGGCAGCGAGCGGTTCGCCGCCCTGCAGGCCGAGATTCGGCAGGTGCTCGACGACGACAACCGGATTCCCTACCCGGGGTGGCGTGGTGACAGCTTCTACTACGACTTCTGGCAGGACGCGGCGCATCCGCGTGGGCTGTGGCGGAGGACAACCCTGGACCAGTACCGGCGGCCTGAGCCGGAGTGGGACGTACTGCTCGACCTCGACGCGCTCGCGATCACGGAGGAAGGAAACTGGGTCTGGAGCGGGGTGACGGTGCTCCGCCCCAGCTATCAGCGCTGCCTGATCAGCCTCTCCCGAGGCGGCGCTGACGCCGTCGTCGTCCGCGAGTTCGACCTGGGCCGCCGGGCCTTCGTCGCGGACGGGTTCTCGCTGCCGGAGGCGAAGAGCGATGTCGACTGGATCAACGCCGAGGAGATCTATGTTGCCACCGACTTCGGACCGGGGTCGCTGACCAACTCCGGATACCCGCGCGTGGTGAAGCGGTGGCGGCGCGGGACGCCGTTGTCGGCTGCCGAGGTGGTTCACGAGGCGCGGGCCGACGACGTCTCGGTGTACGCCTCACACGACCCGACCCCGGGCTTCGAACGCGACTTCGTCGGCCGCTCGATCGACTTCTACCGCACCGAGAGTTATCTGCTGACGCCGGGCGGCGAGCGGGTTCGTATCGCTGTTCCGGAGGACGCGTCGTGGGGCGTGTACCGGGAGTGGTTGACGATCCAACCGCGTACGCCGTGGCAGGTCGGCGAGGTGGAGTATCCCGCCGGTAGCCTGCTGGCGATCCGGTTCGACGATTTCGTCGCCGGCGGGCGGGAGCTGACGGTGATCTTCCACCCGGACGAGCGCAGCGCGCTGCGCGGCCACGTCTGGACCCGCAACCACCTGATCCTGGCCACTCTGGTCGACGTGCACAGCCGGCTGGAGGTGTTGACGCCCGGCCCGACGGTATGGCGGCGTGAACCGCTGCCCGGAGCACGACCGGACGAGCAGAACGGGATCGTGGCAACGGATCCCGACCTCGGCGACGACTACCTGCTCGCGTCGGAGGGATTCCTGCAACCCGCGACGCTGCGACTCGGCCGGATCGGCGGCGCGGTCGAGACACTCAAGCGGGAGCCAGCGTCCTTCGACGCCAGCACCCTGACGGTGCGCCAACACTTCGCCACCTCCGAGGACGGCACCCGGGTGCCGTACTTCGTCGTCGGGCAGACGACCGGTGCGGCCGGCCCGGCTCTACTGACCGGGTACGGCGGCTTCGAACTCGATCAGCTTCCGTACTACAGCGGGGTCATCGGCCGGGGCTGGCTGGCACGGGGCGGCCGGTACGTGGTGGCGAACATCCGGGGCGGCAGCGAGTACGGCCCACAGTGGCACCGCGCCGCGCTACGGGAGAACCGGCCCCGGGCCTACGAGGACTTCGCCGCAGTCGCCACCGACCTGACGACCCGGGGCCTCACCACGCCGGCACAGCTCGGCATCGAGGGCGGCAGCAACGGCGGACTCCTGATGGGGGTGATGCTGACCCGCTACCCGGAGCTATTCGGCGCGGTCGTCGCGCAGGTGCCACTGCTCGACATGCGTCGCTACCACCGGCTGCTCGCCGGCGCCTCATGGATGGCCGAGTACGGCGACCCGGACAGCCCACAGGACTGGGCCTATCTGAAGACGTACTCCCCGTACCACAATGTCCACGCCGGCCGACAGTACCCGCCGATACTGCTCACCACCTCGACCCGAGACGACCGGGTACACCCCGGACACGCCCGCAAGATGACAGCCCGACTGCACGAGCACCACCATAACGCCTACTACTACGAGAACATCGAGGGCGGCCACGGCGGAGCCTCGAACAACGAGCAACACGCCTTCCTCTGGGCCCTGACCCTGGAATTCCTCTGGCAGAAACTGACCCGCCCCACGACCCCGGCGCAGCGCACACCGATCCACGACCAGCAACCGACGCTAACCGCCGAGCCACGCTGACTACGATTCCCGCACCGCAGTGCCGCCCAAAGCTCACCGAGCTCAACGGTAAGTTCGCGCATCCATGGCGGCTCGCGGTCATCCGTATGCGGGCGCAACCTCATGTGGGCAGTTCACTCGTCCGCCTTCGCCGTAGGGACGGTCATCGACCGTCTCGCCACGGACGACCCACGGGCACGATTCGCACGCCTTCGTCCGTCGCGCTGCTTAGCGAGCGCTTCGCGGCAGATCCGGATAGCCGCAGCGCGCTACTGCATGTGCGACTCCGGGAACCTTTCAAACGGGTTCGGATTGGGAACCTGAGACATCACCTGCTGTACGGCGCTAGTCCTTCGTTCCCGGCTACGACCAAGGAATCGACGAGCAACTGCCACTCGGCAAGGTGGTCGAGTTCCTCCGCCGTGCTGCGGATTTCCTTGAGCCAGTTGTTCGACAGCCACGACTGCTTGACTGTGACACGACCGTCTTGGATACACAGGTCGGACACCCAGCGCAGGCCGCGAGTGACCTGCACCTCCACCGGCAGCTTCTGCAGGATGCCGATGAGTCCGTCGACGCATTTGGCCTCTCCGTGGGCTGCGGGTAACCAGTCGTCGATCAGCTCGACGAGGTCTTCAGCGCGAACCCAGTCGATGGGTGCCCCAATGACCTCGTTGTACAGGCCCTGCGTCCACGGAAGTGGGTCGGGCAGGAGAGCAGCGGCGGCCCAGTCCCCCCAATGGTGGTCCTGGTAGGGGTTCGGGTCGTCGATCACGTAGCCGGTGGCGTGGCGCAGCAACGATGGCCAAACACCTCGGGCAGCCTCAGCCAGGCGTTCGTTCTCCGCGCCGGCTGCCGCAAGACCGTGAAGGAAGTTCGACATCAGTCCTGCATTTGCGCGAAAAACATCGAGGTGTCCTAGCACCGGCCCGACGTCACCGTTCTTTGCAAAGCCTTCGAGCAGGGCTCGCGCCGCGACGAGGGTATGTGTCCCTCGGTGGTCTGCTGTCCAGCCCTTCTCTTCCTGAGTGACCATGGCACGTCGCTCGACGTCGAGTAGGCTCGCGAGCAGCGTGGCTGAGTCGTCGGTGCAGCAGTGGTCCGAGGTTGCGGCTGCGCCGAGTCCGCGGATGGCTGCGTCGAGCACGGCGATGTCGATGGAATCACCGGCCAACTCCTGAAGGCGTTCGGCGACATCGCCGGCAATCTGGATGTTCGACCGCCGCTGGCTCTGCTGGTCCCATGGCCCGATCTCTGCACTACGAGCAGTCTCGACCAACCAACTCAACGCGATCCGGTGAACGCAAAGGTCACCTTGGCACGGCGCCGTCCAGACGACATCGCATCCGCGCGCCAAGTACAGCCGCGTCTCCAGGGATGCCTTGCCTCCGATCGCAAGGCCGGCCTCGGCAACATCATCGGTCGAGGCTCCCGCCGCCTCCAGGGGTGCGCTCATCGCAGATGTGATGAAGGCCGGCAGTGCCTGGGCCACCGCCCGGTCGGCGCCTAGGTCGAAGTACTGACCCTCATGGCGCTGGTCCTCGGCATCCTGAAACGACAACGCAACCCCGAGAACGAACTCGGTCACGAAGCTCGCCTCGTCGCCCAACGCACTCATGTCACCGGCCGCAGCTCGTTCGACCGCTGCACGGACGACGTGAGCCACCGCGCCAACAGGCCGGGACGGCATCAGGTTTCCATCGGACTCGAGCAACGAACGGCCGACAGCCAGGTCCGCGGCGGTCTCCTCCGACGAGGGGGGCACGTAGTCGGCATCGTGCTTGGCCGAGCCCCAGTACCGGTTCTCAAGTCCCAAAACGGTCTGCACGACCTCCTGGTACGCCCCGCGCGTCTCTTGCGCGGCCTGAACTTCAGGTGGCGGAACGACCTCGATGTAGTACCCATCGCCATGCTGCGTGATTCGGTGCCGATCGGAGTCCAGGCTTGCAGCCCAATTCTTCGTAAGCTCCTGGCTGATGCCGTGCCGGCCGCCGTTCTCGACCAGTTGCTCGGCAACCTTCTTCAACGCCTCGGCGCGCGCCTCCCCGCCGTTAGTCACCAGCCATACGGCCACCTCACGCGGTGTCCACTGGCGGCGTTCCAGGTTCGCAAGCCCTTCAGTTGTCGCACGCAGCCCCGAGAACTCACTCGTTCGGCGACTGAACTCCAGTTCCCAGACGACCGGCTCGGCGAGGAACGGGTCGAGCTCGGTGTCGACGTTCTCCACATGGCGTACCAGAAGCCCGAAGAGCATCCCCGGGACGGCCAGATTCTCGCAGCCGTTCAGGAGTACCTCGACGACCCTTGTCGGCGACGCACCCTGGCTCAACCATTTGTCAGCGAAGCGTTCCATTGCCAGGAGCCCGCTCATCGCCGAGTACGGACCGACCGAGGTGCCCCGATACCAACTCCACACATGACTGTCGCCAACGTACAGACGGGCGGTGCCGTCAAGATTCAGGACGGCACCTCGGTCCTCACCCTCTTTACCTGTGCCTTCGGTCTCGTCATCGGAGCCTTCGCCAGATCTGGCGACGGGCGCTGCGATGACTTCGGGCGCGTGGAGCCGCGAGAGCGTTTCAACTCGCACCCGTGCACCGCTGTTCAAAATATTGTTCAGCACCCGCACCGACGTCCGCAACGGTGCGGCCTGGAAAAGCTGCCAGAATCCACCGAAGTAATACTGAAAGAACGGTGCTCCAATACCGGTCCAGCGGCCTTGATGCCTTCGGACGCCCTCATCGCGGTGCCAGCTGTGCTCGTCGTCGATGTAGTAAGACTCCATCAACGTCGCCAACAGCTCTGGGTCCTTCTGAGCCAAGGCCCGGGCGCTCAACGGCGAGTCGGCAGCCGGGGCCAGGAACGCCGGCGCGTCGTCTGCGAGAGCCCGAAGGCAGGCTTCGGCGGCTTCGTCGATGTCGGGCCCGAGCAGCGCTAAGGACTCGACGAACTCTTCCTTGGTGAGGTGATAGTCCAGCTCACGTCGACGTCGCCGCCCGGACATCCGGTTGGGCAGGTGGTCACCGCTGGTGTTGCGCGGAGAGAACGACTCCCAGTAGACAAGGAGGCGGCCCCGCAGCCTGATGCGCAAACCGTCTCCTGCCGGTACGTCCGCCAAGGACAGGGCCTGCAACCAATCCGCGAGCAGCTCGAACGCCGCCTTCGAGACGTTCCACGGCTCTCTCTCATCGAGAAGAATCTGCACGACGGGGGCTGAGATGACGGGGTCAACTAGCGAGTTGACCTTGTGCCTCTGCTGAACCACCCGAACCACGTCACCGAGCGCCAGGCCAACGGACTCATCCGCGAACGCTGCCTTCAGGCACTCGTACGCGAACGGCGTGTCCAGAACAGCCTCGACGGGGACGTCAGCCCACCGAGGGCCATACGCCGCCACGAACGGCTTGATCTGCGAGAGTAATTGGACGAACACGCGGGCGGGTCGAACGCCTGGTGCTTTAAGCAGTCCCTTGCATGCGAGCGTGGCGGCTGACAGCGTCCACCGGGGCCCGCCAGCTGCTTCCAGCAACTCGCTCGGGCTCTGGGCGCGGACCAGAAGGATCGCGGTCGCATACCGCCGGACTTCGTCGTGCGCGAACTCCGGCTGGTCGTGATACGGGCTGGCCGGCCCGAGCAGATGGTCCCGGCGCAACGCATCGACCGCCGTAGCGTCGACGCCGGCACTAGGTCGTCGGTCCCTAGGCAGTTGCATTGTCGACGCGGCCACCGCGAGCAACGTCTGTTCACGCGCCTCAGCCGAGCCGATGCCCGGGCGACCGTCGCCCCGAACAACCCTGCTCCACACCAACTGCAGACACTCCCACTCACCCAGTGAGCTATCCGGCTCCAGCCCGGTCCGTGCCAGCAAGTCCAACACGACGGGCCGTCGCATCAGCGAGTTCGCAGACAGGTCTCGCAGTACCGCACGCAGAAGCGGGAAGTGATCCGAGACGACCGAGACTTCCTCATCACCCAGCGGCTTCATCGTGAAGGATGAAACGAACTTCCCGAAGCCCAGTTCCAGCTGCTCCCGCACAAAGCTGGACGCCAGCTCAGACGCGACCGCGACAACCCCGACACCTGCGGCAGCCGCAGCAAGCACCAGGTCGCCCAACAGACGAGCGGATCGCTCCAGCGCAGCATCAGCGGCGTCGACAACCAGGACCCGGCTTGGTGCCGATAGTTCGGCGAGCACGTCCTCCATCGGCATACCTAGCGCGGTACGAAGCTCCAAGTTCGACTGCGGCAGGCCGCGGAGGTTCACCACCACTGCCTCGAACCCTGCGGGGTCCATGGCTTCAAGGTCTACGACGGCCGATAGTGTCAACGCGCTCTTACCGACGCCGGACTCACCAGATATCAGCAGAGCAGACCCCTGAGTACCCGCTTCGAGCAAGGCCGGAGCGAGCTGCTCGCGCCGGTCGGCGAACGCGAGCTTGAGTCCACCGGACGTCTCGTCGCCAATGGTTGTCCGCACACCGGCAACGGCCAGCTTTCGATGTTCAGCGATTACGCTCCACGCGTGACGCCTTTGTGTCGCGGCCATGTCTAAGACGACCGCGTCCTCCCACCGATTGTGAAGAACCGGCCGTGCCAGCCCGTCCACCAGCGGCAGCAGTTCCTCGACGCGCGCAACCCACACCGTGCCTGTCAGCCAGCCGTCAGCGGTGTTGTACCGGCCTGACACCACCCCGACCACCACATCATCGACCAACCGCCGCACCGGGCCGCCACTCATGCCAGGCAGGACGTCCGTCGACGTGAACCGTCCCAGCTGCACCGCGTCATCGCGGGTCGTCCCGGACTTCCACTGCCCAGCCGCCGCGAGCCACCGGTACTGCCGCGGACCGTCATCAACGTGTACCACCCCGGCCACTACTACGTCGGCTAGCAGCGGCACCACATCGGTTGCGATCATGCCGCCAACAGACCCAGGCAGCGGCACATCGGTGACCAGGACCGCCAGGTCACTAACTGGAGCGACCCGCACCACCCGCGCATCACGGGCAGCGGTACCGCCGTCCAGCGCATCGACCGCCACTGTCGCGTCGACGTCGCCGGCCCTGAGCGCATCGAGCACGTGCCACGCTGTCACCAGCACGCCGGGCGACACCTGGAAACAAGTACCGATCGGTACCCCACCGGCGTCGAGGACCCTGCCCAGATAGCCCGGCACACGCGAGTCGCCGCTCACGACACCCCGCCCGCCTCGTCGTCGGCCTCATCGTCGTCAGCCCGGCGCGACCCGGCATCAGCGGCGCCGCGCCTCGGGTCGTATCCCACAATCACCTTCAACGCCACCTCGCCCGCACCGCTCGCAACGATGACGTCGCCCTTCGCGGTGAACTTCAGCCCGAACTCCACTTCGACCTTGTCCGGCCGGGCTCCCCTCGCGGTCAACTGCCGTACCGTCCCCGCCACCTTCGTCGACACAGCGATGATCGCATCCTGCGCCCGCTCAAACGCGTCCATCACCTGTTGCTGCGCCCGATCCCCCATCGACGTCGGCTCTGTGCCCACCACCCGCGCCGTCTCCACCAGCACCTCGACGTCGTCTACGCGCACCACGATCACCTGACCAGCCATAGACCAGCACCATGCCAGACTCGTCCCACCCCAACGAACCCGGAATTCGACAGCAATACCCGAAACCCCTAAAAGCACCCGCTCAGCCGCGCCTGGGACAACAACGCCGGATACGTGATCAACCTTCCGGCCAGATCCCAGCTCGCTGGAACGAAACACTGCGTCACCGCTACGCACCGATACGCAGTACACGTTGCGATCCTCGCCCCGTCCGGGGACCGGGCGCAGCGACGCTGTTGGTCAGGTCGTACGCGGCCGTCCACGGGTTGCGATCCTCGCCCGGTCGGTCGACCGGGCGCAGCGTCGTACCCCGTAAGGCCAGACAGCAGCACACCATGCTGTTGCGATCCTCGCCCGGTGTCGGCGTACCTGGCTCTGCACCGTAGCCCGTACGCCGACACCGGTGTTTGAGGGCGCGATGGGACGGGGGAAGTTGCTGGAACGCGTCAACGCCCGACCACGACCCTCGTCGCCAACTCGACCTCAGCATCGCGAGACCGGCGGCCCGCTCGAACAGGTCGAGTAGCTCATCGACCGGCATCCACAGGCACCGATCTACCGCAACATGGCCGGCGTTCGCCCGGTCCTCGCCGGCCGACTTCTCGGCAAATCGGTGAGGACCTGCACCGCGACACGGTGCCGCAGCCCCATTGGTCAGAGCGGGCAGTGTGATGTTCGTGGAGCTCGACCCCAAAGCGCTTGCGCAACTCGGTCACGAGCGCCATGACCGTCGCCGCGAGCAATTTACGGACCCGGGTGCTAGAGACTCTGAGGTAGCGGTGCCCAGGGATGATGTCGGGATGGGCCGACGAGGCTGGGGGTTATCTGTGTCCGCTGCTGCGGTGGCAGCTGCATCTGCGGGCACTTGGCTGGGCTGGGGGGAAGTTCTAGCTGGCGTTCGCGTGGCAGCTTCCTGGGTCTGGTTGGAGCGGATTAGCTGGGTGGCCGGGCTGCTCAGCTTGGTGGCCGGCGTGGTCTTCGGCGTGCCTGCGTTACGTCAGGGCAGGGGGAGGCGGTCTGTGGCCGTCGGGGCCGGTCTGCCGCGGCAGCCGTGGCGACTGATTCCGGTTGCTGACTGTCGTCCTGAGCAGGTTGGCGTCCACGCGGCGGGTGCTAGTTCGGAGGCGAGAGAAGATCTGACGCTTCCGGTCTACGTGGAGCGAGACCATGACGAGTCGTTGAGGGCGGGGTTGGGGCAGGCAGCGAAAGATGGGGGTTTGCTGATCGTGGTCGGCGGATCTTCGACCGGGAAATCGCGAAGCCTGTTCGAAGCGATTCACGACGTCTGTCACGACTGGCATCTACTGTTGGCGGATGATGCCAACGCGGTCCGCCAGGCGACAGATGCTGGTTTGCCTGGCCGGACCGTTGTGTGGCTGGATGACACTCCAACCGCTCGCTACTTGGCGCCCGGTGGTTTGACGCGCACGGATGTGATGGCGCTGATCACTAACGATCGCAGGTCGGGTCCCGTCGTGGTGGTCGATATGTTGTGGCCAGCCCCCTATCAGCAACTAACCGCGCTGCCGCAGACTGGCGATGACCCGGATGGCCGGGCAGTTGATTCGTGGCGGGACGCTCGCGAGGTCCTTGCTCTCGCCCTCGGCCCCGTGGTCGAGGTACCGGAGCAGTTCAGTGGGGCCGAACGCGATCGGGTAGCCGAGGCGGCCAGCGTCACGGGTGACAGTCGCCTGGCCGACGCTTTGGCAGACACCCGGTACGGTGTGACACAGCACCTGGCTGGGGCTCCGCAACTGATCAAGCATTGGGAACTCGGGGCAACCAGTCAGGCTTATGGCTGGGCATTACTCACTGCGGCGATCGACGTCCGCCGCCTGGGCGTCAGGGCTCCAATAACCGTTGAGCTGCTCACCGCAATCGCACCGACATATCTCAGTGACCTTCACGCCGCTGACGCATCCAGTACGTGGTTCGATACCGCCCTGTCATATGCCACGAGGAAGTTGCATGGTGGAGTGCGGGCGCTACATCCGATTCCTGGGCCTACGATCGGTACAGTTTCGAGCTACGAGGTTGCCGACTTCTTGCAGCAGTACGGGACTGTGCACCGCTACTATAAGGTGATCCCCAGCGACTTCTGGACAGTACTGCCGTCCTTCGTCGGCGAACCAGAGGAATTGATAAGCTTGGCTCAGGCTGCCGAGCTTCGATGCCTGCCCAGTCATGCCGCAATCCTCTACCGCCGAGCCTATCCCCGCAGTTCAACCGCCAGGTGGCGGCTGGCTGAACTGCTCGCTTCACAGGGTGCGACGGAAGAGCTTCAGGAGCTCACCACAGACAGTACCGTTCCCGTTGCCCGCCGCCTGCTGGCCGAACTGTTGGCCGAGCAAGGGAATGAGGACAGGCTGCGCGCCTTGGCAACTGCTGGCGACAGCCACGCCGGTTGGCAACTCGCGCTGATGCTGAACCGGGAAGGGCGAATGGAGGAAATGCGAGTGCCGGGCCTCGCCCTTCGTTGCGATCTGGCCAGTTTGCTAGAACGACCAAGAAAAGCCATGCGAGAATCTCGGGAGGTAACGGCGATGAACGCGCTTGCGGCCGAGTTGCTGTCCCGAGAAAGACACGAGACGACTCCGTCGGATTCGGCCGCCGGTAGCAACACGGCCGAGTTCCGGAAACTGCTTCGTGGCCACAAAGTCGAGAGCGAGCTTCGGAAGATGGCAGGTGAAGGCGTAGCGCCAGCCCGGCGCCTACTGGCCGCCTTGTTAGCCGATCAGGAACGCGAGGGCGACTTGCAGGAAATGGCCGCAGCAGGGGACATGGCGGCCCGAAGAGCGCTGACTGACCTGCTAGCCAGTCAAGATCGCGAAGACGAGTTGCGGCAGCTAGCAGCCTCTGACGACCACCTTGTCCCCCGAGCTGACTAACCCACCTGCCAGGCGCGCACGCCGGCAACGATCCACGGGAACAGGCCGTGAGCAGTGATACGTGGTGGTGCCGCTGATGGTGGCCCAGCGCTACGTGGCCTGCTCGGCGCGTTCCTCGCTGAGTAGATGGTCGGTGAGGACACGGATAGCCTGAGGGCAGATCTCGGTGATCAAGTCCATGACATCCGCTAACCTTCCGTGCCGTATGGGGACAAGCAGGAGAAGCTGGGCCTTGGCTGGGTCGACCCTCCGCGCCAGAGTGATCAACGCTTTGACGCGATAGAAGTGGTCGGTGATGGACCTTGCGACCTTCTCGGCCGAATCAATGTCGCCCTGATCGGTGAGGGTGTCGGCTAGCTGGCTGAGCCGCCGATCGCGGTAGTGGGAGCCGCCGTCCGATAGGGCCAGTGCGTGGGCGCGGTCATGCTGGCCGGCGCGGGCCAGCGCCAACACCAGGCTGGTTCGCGCCTCGGCTTGCAGTCGAGGCGTGGCGATAAAGCCGCTCAGTGTCTCGGCACGTGTGAAGTCCCTCGCCTCGGCCACGTCCTCGACGGCCTTGGCGAGGGCTTGGTCGCGCTGCTCTGACGCGGGGGACGGCACCCTCTCGCCAGGGGCATGGAAGACCGGGAACACTGGTGTCCGGGCCGGTTGCGATGGTTCGCTGATGTCGTCGCGCGCGACCATGCGGCTTCCCAGGGTCTCAGCGCGTGCATCCTCCCCGAGGGTCCAGAGGGCGGTCAGGATCTTTCCTAGTGCCTTGAGGCGTTCGTACTGGCCGGGCATAGACATGGCGGCCATCTCTGCGGTCTCCAGCAGGCCCACCGCGATGTCGCGGCTTTCCCGCCGGGTGATCGAGGAGGCCAGCTCGGCCTGTACCCCTACGCGGGCCTTCGGAGTCTGGATCAGCCGAGTCGCGTCGGCGGCAGTTTCGTAGTCACCCGTTGCGACGGTGGCCCGGACGAGGGCGGCAAGCTCCGAGTCGAGGCGGTGCTTCTCAGGCACGGAGTGGTATGCCGCTGTGGCCTGCCGAGCAGCTGCTCGGGCGCGTTCGGTGTCGCCGACCGAGACGAGCGCGGTTATCAGTGGAGTCAGCAGCTTGGCTTTGGCATCCGGGGCGCCGGTGGATCGGCCGATCGCCTCGGCGCGTTTCGCGAGATCGGTCGCGGTCTCGAGATTGCCGCGTTTGGCCACGCGATATCCCCACTCGGTCAATGCAGCAGCGTGATCTGCGCGATCCCGGACGGCGTTCACCAGGTCGGCGAGGTGGTCCTCATCGTTCTCGCCGGCCAGGTTGTTGACGATCCTGACGAGTGCCCGGTCTGTCTGGGCGGGATCGGAGAGGGAATCGGCGAGTTGCCGGGCGCTAACGAGGTCACCGGCTGCGGCGGCGGCTCCGGTCACCCTGAGTATGGCGTCGTCGCGTTCAGATGGGTCGGTGATGGAGGTGGCGGCCGCTACCGCGCGGTCGACGTCGCCCGCCGTGTACCAAGCCACCGCTGTCGCGCTGATCAATCGGGGAACCGAGTAATTGGAGGGGATTTGGTCCTCGTCCCGAGCCGTGATTAGCGTCGACTCAGCTAGGCCAGCCAGGTGCGCCAGTTCCGCAGGGTCGAGGATCTTGTCGAGAAACGGCAAAATCTTCGTCAGGCTGTCGACCCGGTGGTGTGGCCCTTCGACAGTCGATGCTCCCGTAACGGCGAGGGCTGCTAGTCGTCTTGCCTGGTCCCGGCCGCCCCAGGACTCGATCTCTTGGGCTAGGAATGCGTGAATGAATGCCTTGTCGCTGTCGCTGGGTAAACTGCCCGCCTCGTTCTCTGCCCTGCCGGCCATGCGTTCTGCCAGGTCGCTTTGGCCACGGGTAGCGGCTTTCTGAGCCAGGACAGCCAACGCCTGTGCCCGCCAATAGGGCATCGGGATCTGCAGGGCGAGTGCCTCCGCCTCTTCTAGATCGCCGCCTGTGGACGCGATGGCTATGGCGACCTCACCGTGTGCGCGGGAGTGCCAGAACGGGGCATCGATGCTCCCCGCTAACGCGGTCGCCCGGTCATGATCGCCACCTCTGGCGATCATGCGAGCGATTTCGCAGATCGTCTTTGCAGGCTGATTCTCGTCGACGAACATGTTGGCCGGAAGCAGGCCGGCGAGCAGCTCCGCCCGGGCGTGGTGACCCGCTTCGGCTACCTCGGGCGCCAGCAACGTCAGCGCCACCGCGCGTCGGTTCCCCTCCTCCGGGATCGATCGGACCAGCGCCTCGGCGCGTGCGATGTTGCCCACGGCGGCCCACAAGCGCGGCAGGGCGAGCGGAACGTTCGTGTTGCGTTCCTCAAGGTCTGTGCGCCGCAGAGCCAGCTCGCACATCGCCGGTAAATCAGTTTCAAAGTGTGAGAGGAGTGCGTCCTGCGCCAGCGTGATTTCTTCGAGGGCCACGGCATCGCCGCCTGTTTGGTCGAGCATGCGGTCGTGCCGTGCCGTGTCGGCGGCGTACCGCACCATACGGGCGGTGTCGCCCTGCTCGGACAGCATCCGGAAGTAGCCGCGCAGAAGATAGTCGGGTGTCCCGGCGGGCCAAGCGCGCTCGCGGTAGCGGTCAGCCCACTCATGCAGGCGCTGCCGGTAGTCGCTCAGGCGGGCGGGGCCGAGTAGCCTCGTCGCGGTCGACTGCAGTTCCTCGTGGGCGAGCACGTAGGCGGCGTCGACGTTGGCGAAGGTACGTCCGGTGAAGCTGGTCAGGTAGTCCTCGACCAGCCACTCGTCTTCATCGACCAGCTCGGCCAGGTCCCGCACGGACAGGCCGCTACGGGCAGCGGTGACGAACCCGAGGATCTCCCGCTCGACGCCACCGCTGAGGAGGATCCTCTTCAACTCCCGCTCGGCGTCGGCCCGGACCACCGTGGCATACGACGACGCCGTGAGTTCCCGCACGAGGCATTGGCCACGCAGCGGATGATCCGGCAGCATGTCCGGCGGAAGGGGCGGGTCTGACCGGCTCGTCACAACGATCCTCAGTCCGGTAGGTGGGTGGCGAGGCAGGGTCGCTGCAATGCTGTAGGACGCGGGCCCGACCGTCACACCGCGGTCCTCGTCGAGCCCGTCCACCAGCAGGACCAGTCGCTCACCCGATTGCTGGCACTCCGCCGCAGCCGCAGCCAGCATGCTGGCCAGGTGAGCATCCTGCGTCGACTCGGTCAGACCGGCGGGAAGACCACGGTGTTCAAGCAGTTCCGCAAGTTGTTCGAGGACGTTGTCGACGAACGCCTTTCGATCGTTCTGCCGGTCATGCCGTGCGGTGACAAAGAACGAGACGATCCGAACCCCGAGCGGTGGGTGCAGGGCGAACCACGACATCAGCGCCGACTTGCCTGCCCACGCTGGTGCGCGCCACCACGCGTACGCATACTCCTGGGCACCGGTGCAGAAGGCTGCCAACTCAACCAGCTCGGTGTCGCGATCCTTCAGCTCCGACGGCGCGATCCGACGCACCTGCTCCAGGTACGCCGATCGCACGACCGGCGGAATGTAACCGAATTGATTGTGTTGCACGTTGTAGGAGCCGACCTGCAGGCCCTGCGCGCCACCGGCGTCCAGGAAATCGGTCGTGCTGTCCGGCTTCCCAGGCGGCGTGTTCATCGTGCCCTCAAGGTAGCCGACAGCTGGGTGACCATCCAGCACCGCCGCGTGAAGGAGGGCGTCCGTGGTATGGCCCCGTCTGGTCGTTACGGTCAGGAACTCCCACCGCGAGGTCGCCGGCCACGAACCTCCTGAGGCCCGGTGCTGTCGGTTGGTAACGGTCGCCTCCAGGGCGACCGTTACCAACCGCTACCATCCGCCGATTTCGACGGCACGGACATTTAGGTCCCATCGCGCCGCTCACCGGCGCAGAATGTGTTCGTCCCGGTACGGACAAGTGACTGCTTGTTCACCGCGCCCGGGATGTGCACTCCGCAGGGAGAGATCGGCCAGGACCTCGGCTGTTCTTTCCCTGAGCCACGACCAGGATGAGAACAGCGAGCGGGGAACAGGAGGTTGGAGGGCGGTCTGGATCGCTAGAAACAATGAAGACCTGCAACCGCACGACCGGCCTGGGGCGAATCGGGGCTCGGTCCGACACCTCCGGACGCGGTCAGGATGAGCCAGAGGTGGTTGGCGGGACCGGGCAGGTGTGATACCTGCAAGGGCTGATGATCGTGACGGGCGACGTAGGTCGGTCCGACCGATAACTGGCCGGCTCTGCCCGGACATTCATGACCGGCGTTGAACCACTTCGTGACGAACGGACTGTGGAACGTGACATCCGTCCGCCGGCGTTGGCACGGCGGACGGACGTAGCTGTGCGACCCCTGGCATGAGCGGATGGGTCGCAGGGAAACCAGGTCCACGAGGCGGCAGGAGCTGTCAGCCCCGCGGGTACGCGCCCTTCAGAACCGTCAGAAGGTTACGTAGGTAGGGTTCGGGACCAAGCTCTTTGATCAACCTTGCGTTCGCCGCAACCCATTCTTCCTCGGAGATCATCGGATCATGCGGAACAGCCAGATCAGGGCTGATATTCACCGCATAGTACGGGTTGCCAATCATGGCAGCGACGTCACCAGACGTCCACTCACCGTCCGCGCCGTCCATCCGCAACTCCCATCGCTCAGTCCACGGGCTTTGGCCACCCTCCACAGTCTCGCATGCATGTCGGACGACCGCCTGCTCGGCTATCCGACGCACACGCACCGAGCCTCTCGCAAGCAGCCCGGCGAGCTGAGTAGATCCGAAGGCATGGTTGAGCACATGAGCTGCCGCGATCACCGCTAACAACATGCGAGCACTCCCCCGGTTCGCAAACCCCCGGACTTCGTGATGCCCGGCGTTGTCGGCAGGCGGGTCGGCCCGAAGGCGAGGATTACCAGACCAGTCATCGGCCACCTGACGCCGGGTACATCCAAACCTCACCGCTCGCCGGCACGGGACACGTTGGTTCGCGTAGGTAACGAACAGCGCGAATTACTTGTTCATCTCGCCCGGACTGGACGCCTCCGGAAGGAACGACTGGGACCTAGCCTGTTCCTTCTTTACCAGGGGTCGCCCGACCGACCGGCAGCGCTGAGGGCGGGGGGCCAGCACCACAACCACTAGATCGTCCTAAGCCGTGCCCCGGACAGCGGGTGTGGTTGGCCGGTCATGGCGGCCAGTGCGGTGGCGACGGCTTGTAGGTCGGCTTTGATGTAGGTGGTGGTGGCTGGGCCGGTGGAGTCGGTGTGTCCGGCGTAGGCGCGGGCGACGCCGTAGCCGTAGTGGCGCTCGACCCAGGTCAGGGTGGTGTGGCGTAGCCAGTGGGTGGAGATGCCCTGGGCGGCCACCCACGGCAGTCGCTCGCCGATGCGTTTCCACAGGTGGTCGTAACGGCGGCTGGTGATCGGCCGACCGTTGCGGTAGCGAAGCAGTTGGTCGGTGGGCAGTACCGCGCTGCGGATGCGGGCGTGTTCGTCGAGGTGGGCGGCCAGGTCGAGGGTGATGGGTTGCCAGCGCAGGGTGGCGCCCTTCTCGGTCAGCCGCACCAGCCCGCGGTCGGTGTTCAGGTCGGTCAGCCGTAGCCCGAGGGCGCCGCCGCGGCGGCAGGCGGTCTCGGTGTGCAGACGCAGCAGCAGGGCGTCGAGGATGACGTCGTTGCCACTGGTACGAGCGGCAAGGTTGATCTCTTCGAGTTCGTCGGGGGTCAGTGCGCGGCGGGTGCTCGGTAGTCGGCGGGGCTTGACCACCCGGTGGGCGGGGCTGGCGCCGGGATCGATGAGCCCGTCGGCGATTGCCCGGTTGTAAATGGCGCGCGCAGCGGCGATCACGAGCTCGCCCGCGTGGCGACCGCTGCGGCTGTTACGCCGCGACCGGGCAGTCGCCGCAGCCTGTCGCTGCATGGCCTCGATGTCGCTGGCCGCGACCGCGTCCAAGGGACGGTCGCCCCAGACGGCGGCCATCCGGTTCCAGTAGGTGCCATACGTGCGTCGGGTGCCCGGACCGGCCGCGGCGACAACCTGGGGCAGGTACTCGGCCAGCGTCGGCAGGCCCGGACCGGGCTCGGCCTGCAGATCGGCGAGGGTGACGCCCAGATGGGCCAGCAACTGCCGCGCAGTAGCGACGCGGGCGGGATCAGCCGACACCACGACCACCGACCACCTGCGCGTGAAGATCAGCCAGCAACCGCACGACGGTGCTGGCCGGATGAATCACCAGCAGATCGTGGGCGACCAGAGCGGCGAGCAGCAGCGGCTGCCCGGGAACGATCGCGCACATCTGCCGAACGCTCGCCGGTAACGGCAGTTCCCCTCGACTGCCGACCACGTGTTGTCCGGCTGGCGCTGACGCGACAACGAGCATTCCGCTGTGCGGATGGATGTCGATACGGTGGCCCGCCGGCCAGCGCAACGCGTCCAGCAGGCCGCGTTCGGTCACCCGGCCGGATCGGTCCGGACGCGCCACACCGATCACGACCTCGTCCGCTGCGGCGGTCGCCAACGAACGGGGTGCGGGCAGCACCGGCAGCGGCGCCGGACCGGGGCGCGGTCTGTCGGGAAGCGGAGCCGGAATGAGCACGCCGATGAGTCGCTCGCGGTCGCGGCGGCGAGTTGGTGTCATGACCGACCCAACCGCGGAAACAGCGCAACGTGCCGACGGCTACGTACGGCCCGCCCACGATCACGTCTTATCGCAGATATGCGGGGCAAGAACCAGTACGGAATCGAATCTGTTTCATGCCTGGTGAAAATCCACCAGAAGTGGTGTCCGAGGGGGGACTTGAACCCCCACGCCCTATACGGGCACTAGCACCTCAAGCTAGCGCGTCTGCCATTCCGCCACCCGGACTTACATGCTCTTTCCGCCGTTGACCTTGGAGCGGTAAACCGTCCCTCGGCTGCCCGGCGGGCCGCACGGTGGATTACTGTACACGGCAAGCGTGGATCATGCACAACGCCCACCGACCACCCTCTTGACCAGGACATATGTCCAATCGAGCGAAATTCGATCGTCCCGCACGGCGTCCCGACGGACGATGACGGGATGATGATCACGCGTACGAACCCGCCCGGGCTGCACTCGACTCCGGGGTACCACCACGTGACGGTGGTGGCCGCTGGGCGTACTGCTTTTCTCGCCGGGCAGTGCCCGCTCGATTCGACCGGGGCGTTGGTGGGTCGGGCGGACGTGGGCGCCCAGGTCGACCAGGTGGTCGCGAACACCCTGGCCGCACTGAGCTCGGTCGGTGCCGGACCCGAGCACGTCGTACGGACGGTGATCTATGTGGTCAGCGCCGACCGGGAGGTGCTGGCCAGCGTCTGGTCACGCTTGCGCGAGTCGCCACTCGCCGTCGCGTTCACCACCGCCAGCACCCTGCTCGGCGTCGCCCAGCTGGGTTTCCCGGACCAACTGGTGGAACTCGACGTCACCGCCGCTCTGCCCTAGCCCACGACCCCTGCGACCCCGCTGTCCGGAACCCGACACCCGGAAGATCGCCGGTTCGACCGGATCGCCGCGGAACGGGACCCTCCCGGGTGGCGTGCCGACCGGGACGGCGGGCACGATGACGGACGTGTCCCAGCCGCCGCCCCTACCCGCCGTCCGACGCAACGCGCAGGCGCTCTCCGACGCCGGTGACTCCCCCGCCGCCCGCCGCCTGCTCGGCCAGGCGATCGAGGCGGGGCGGCCGGCGTACGGGGAGGATGACCGGGAGGTGCTGACCACCGCGCACCTGCTGGCCCGGTTGCACGTACAGGCGGATGATCCGGCCGCTGCGCGGCGGGTGCTGGAGGAGGCGCTGGCCGCCGGGCTGCGTCGCTGGGGTGACGGCGATCCGCTGCTGCTGGCGATCTCGTTCGATCTGGGCACGGTCGCCGAGGAACTCGGCAACCGGCACGAGGCCCGCCGCAACTTCAGCCGGGTGGCGACCGCCGGGCCCGCGGCGCTCGGCGTCGACCACTGGACGGTACGGGCAGCGCGTGAGTACCTCGGCGGGTCGCCCTCGGCGAGTGGCTCGGGGACGATCCCGGAGCCGGCCACCGCCGTGCTCCCGTCGACCGCCCCCGGGATCGTGGCGCCGATCGCTGCTGCCCCGCCCGCCGGCAGCACCGGGGTCGCCGCGCCGAGCGCTCCGCTCCCACCACCGGCCCTCGGGACCGCCGGCCCCTACCCGCCGATCGCGCCAGCGCCGACCACGGCCGCATCGGCACCGACCCCAGCCGCGTCGGCACAGCCGCCATCGGCCGCACCGGCACCGGTCGCGCCCCGGTTCACCCCGTCCCCGACCCGGGCCGCGCCAACCCAACCCGGCCCAACCCAGCCGTCCCCGACCCAGGCTGCATCAACCCAACCCGGACCGATCCAACCCGGACCGATCCAGCCCGGACCGATCCCGCTCAGATCGGCTCAGGCCGGACCGCTCCAGCCCGGACCAACCCAGCCCGGACCGATCCAGGCTGGACCGATCCAGCCGGGCCCGGTCCCGTCGCCGCCGCTCCCATCCGGGCCGCCCCCGACCACGTCAATTCAATCCACGCCGCCCCGGAGCCTGGCGGCGTACGAGCCCCCGACGCAGCCCGTTCCGACGCAGCAGACGTGGCCGCTGCCCGGCCCAACAGCAGCCCAACCAGCACGGCCGACAACGGCCCAACCGGCGGGACCGGCAACAGCCCAACCACAGGGACCGGCAACAGCCCAACCGGCGGGACCGGCAACGGCACAGCTGGCGTACCCGTCGGTGGCGGCGGCGCCGGGTACGCCGTACCAGGTGATCTCGACGCCGACCACGGTGGCGCCCGCCCCGCCGAACCGGGCTGTCGGTGCGGTGATCGCGGCCGGGATCGCGGCCGCGGTGGCGGTGCTGGCCGCGATCGTGGTGGTGGTCGTCACGCTGCTCGACCAGCCGGTCACGCCGGCCGGGCCGAACGCCGGGGCGAGTACGGGGACCGAGGCGCAGCCGGACGCCGGTGGGGATCCGCCGAGCCGGCTCGCCCTGCGCGACGACGGTACGGCGATCACGATCACCTGGACCGACCCGAGCGCCGGTACGGTGTCGTTCATCGTGGCCGGTGGTCGGCGCGGCCAGCCGCTGGGTCCGATGGCGACCGTCGACCCGGGCAGTACGAGTCACACGGTCAACGGGATGAGCGCCAAGGTCGACTACTGCTTCACCGTGGTCGCCGTCTACTCGACCGAGGTGGTCGCCACCGCCGAGCAGGTGTGTACCGACCGGGGATAGACGTGGCGGTAGGGTCCACTGTCGGCACCGGCTGTGTCCACAGCCGCACCCGGCGGGTTCCCACCCGGATTGACCAGGCCATATGATGGCACCCGGTTTCTGGGAGGCGCGCGGTCGGATCCGGCCGCGATCAGGCGAGAGGCGGCCGGCTGTGGTCACCACAGACAACGGCACCACGAGCACCAACGACCCCGACGGCAGCGACCCGTCGACGACTACCGGCCCGGCGCGGCGCTCGCGGAGGATGCGGGGCGGCCTGGTCACCATCGGTACGGTGGGTGCGCTGGTCGCGGCGATGGGGCTGACCGTGCTCGGGCTCGGCGCGGCCGACAACGCGGTCGCCAGCTTCGACGCCAGTTCCTGGCTGTGGAGCACGGCGCGCAGCGAGTTGGCCCGGGTCAACGGGATCACCGCGCGGGTGGACACCCGGATGCAGTTGCCGCAGGGCCGCAGCCATCCGATGCAGGTGACCCAGACGGACAAGATGCTGGTGCTGCGCGATCTCACCACCGGCCAGGTCAGCTCCCTCGATCTGGCCACGTTGCAGGTCGTCGCCCGTACCCAGACGACCTCGGGGCTCGGGGTCAACGTGGCCCTGCACGAGGACTCGGCGTTCGTGGTCGACGCGGTCCAGGGCATCGTGCGGCAGCTCGACCCCCGTTCGCTGACGCCGGTCGGCGAGCCGGTGCGGTTCCTGCCGGGGATCACCGGCGGTGCGTTCGACGGCAAGGGCCGGCTCTGGATCGGGGTGCCGAGCGAGGGCACGGTCTCGGCGATCACCCCGGCGGTGCTGCCGTCGGCCGCCGCGTCGCCGGGCGGTGGGTCGGCCGCCGGGTTGAGCCCGAAGGAGGTACGCAGCCTCACGGTCGCCGAGCCCAGTCACGACCTGGCCCTCTCCACCCTGGATGACGGGGTCGCGGTGCTGGACCGGACCGCCGGGGTGCTGACCACGGTCCGGGGCGAGGAGCAGCCGCGTACGGTCAAGCTGGACACCAGCGGTCCCGCCAGCATGCCGTTGCGGTCCGGCGGGTCGCAGGTGGCGGTGACGGTGTCGGACGACCGGAACGTCTACGTGGTCGGTGACGGCGCGGTGCAGCAGCGGTTCGCGGTCCCCGGTGCGGGTCCGCTGAGCCCGGCGGTCGCCTGGGCGGGCCGGTTCTACTGCGCCGACGAGCAGACCGGGACGGTCTACTCGTTCGACTCCTCCGGCAAGCAGGTCGACAAGATCGAGGTTGCCGGGGCGAACGGGCCACTGGAGTTGGAGGTGCGGGAGAACCACCTGTTCATCAACGCGCCGAACTCGGCGAACGCGCAGGTGGTCGACGACAAGAACGCGGCCCGGCCGGTGAACAAGTACGCGAACGACATTCTCGGTGGGGACCCGCCGCCGGTCGCTCCGCCGCCGGCCCCGCCGCAGAAGCCGCTGGTCGGCAAGCCCGGTGCGCCGAGGAGCGTGACGGCCGCGGCCGGTAACTCGCAGGCACGGGTGACCTGGCGGGCGGCGCCGGCCAACGGCTCGGCGATCACCCGGTACGTGGTGGAGGGTGCCGGCAAGGAGTTCCAGGTCGGTGCGAACCAGCGGTCGTTGGAGGTCACCGGGCTGACCAACGGACAGTCGTACCGGTTCTCGGTCCGGGCGGTGAACGCGAAGGGCACCGGGCCGGCGCGGACGAGCAACGCGGTGGTGCCGACGTCGGAGGTGCCGGACCCACCGGCGAGCGTGACCGCGCAGGAGCGTCCGGACGGCACGGTGTTGGTGAAATGGCCGGCGGCGAACGGCCAGGGCTACAAGATCACCCGGTACGCGGTGACCGCGATCTCGGCCGGCGCCACCTCCCTGGCCGGCGAGTCGACCAAGACCGAACTGGTCATCCCGGCCGGTGAACTCGACTACGGCAACCAGTACGCGTTCCAGGTCGTCGCGGTGAACCAGAAGGGCGCGGGTTCGACCCCGTCCCCGGTGAGCAACTCGGTGGTGCCGTTCGCCAAGCCGGACGCGCCGACGAATCTCGCCGCGACCACGGTGGCGGGCGAGGCCGGGGCGATCTCGGTGATCTGGGCCGACGCCCGCGACAACGGCCGACCGGTGACGAAGTACGTGGTCACGGCCGGCGGCAAGACCACTGAGGTGACCGAGCCTCGGGTGAAGCTGACCGGACTCGGCAACAGCCAGACGATCACGGTGAAGGTGCACGCGGTCAGCGAGGCCGGTGCCGGCGCCGACGCGACCGACACCGCCCGTACGGTGGCGCTGCCACGGGTGACGGTCACCGGCAGCTCCGCCGACGCGTCTTCGATCACGGTCAACTTCACCGTGGACGCCGGTGGCGGGCAGGCCACCTGTTCGGTGACGCCGGCCGGGCGGCCGGCGGTCAACGGCGCCTGCTCCAGCATCCGGGCCACCGGGCTGACCCCCGGCACGAGCTACACCTTCACCGTCCGGGCGAGCAACGCCGCCGGTGCCGGCGAGGCCACCGGCACCCGCCAGACCAACGACCAGTTCGGGATCGCGACCTGCAACAACGGCGAGAACGGCGACACCGCCACCTACTGCAACCGGGAGCGGCCCGACGCCCGCAACGGCAACGAGATCTTCCGGGTGCCCCGGCAGGACAACAACCAGCAGGCCGGTTGGGCCAGGCCCGGCACCCGGTTGCAGGCGTACTGCAAGGCGCAGGGTGAGGACGTCGACTCGTACATCTACAACAACCAGAAGCGCAGCACCTGGTGGGTGCAGGTGGAATTCGAGGGGCGCCGGCCGTACATCCCGTGGGCGTGGTTGAACCTGGAGGGCGGGGACAACATCAACGTGCTGCCGAACTGCTGACCGACCAACGGGCCGCCGAGGACCCGACCGCCACCGAACCGGACCGACCGCACGAGGAGCACCGTCCGCCGATGAACAGCCACGAGCCGCTCAGCCCGCAGCATGTGCAGGGCTTCGCCGCGCTGGCCGCCCGGCTCGCCGACGCCGTCAGTTCGGTGGTGCTCGGCAAGCCGGAGGTGGTCCGGTTGGCGCTGACCGCGCTCTTCGCGCAGGGTCACGTGCTGCTGGAGGACGTACCCGGGGTGGGTAAGACGACCCTGGCGCGGGCGATCGCGGCGACCGTACGCGGGCAGTGGCGGCGGATCCAGTTCACCCCGGACCTGCTCCCCTCCGACGTGTCCGGGGTGACGATCTTCAACCAGGCGACCCGTGGCTTCGAGTTCCATCCGGGACCGGTGTTCGCCAACATCGTCATCGCCGACGAGATCAACCGGGCGTCGCCGAAGACCCAGTCGGCGCTGCTGGAGGTGATGGAGGAACGCACCGTCACCGTCGACGGCGTACGCCACCCGGTGCCGCAGCCGTTCCTGGTCGTCGCGACCCAGAACCCGGTCGAGATGGACGGCACCTACCGGCTGCCGGAGGCGCAACTCGACCGGTTCCTGGTGAAGCTGACCATCGGCTACCCGGACGAGGCGGTCGAGATCGAGGTGCTGCGCGGGGCGACGGTCCGGTCGCCGGAGGCGCTCGAACCGGTCACCGACACCGCCACGGTCGGCGAGATGGTGCGGATGGCCCAGCGGGTGCACATCGCCGACCCGCTCTACGCGTACGCGGTCCGGCTGGCCGCCGCGACCCGTACCCACGCGCAGGTCCGGGTCGGGGTGAGCCCGCGCGGGGTGATCGCCCTGACCCGCGCTGCGTGCGCGTACGCGCTGATCGACGGGCGGGCGTGGATCCAGCCGGAGGACCTGAAGGCGCTGGTCGAACCGGTCTTCGCGCACCGGATCCTGCTCTCCCCCGACGCCCAGGTGCGCGGGGTGACGGCCGCCGACGTACTCCGCCAGGCGGTGGCGTCGGTGCCGGTGCCGCTGCCCTCCGGTCAGCCCAGCCGGACCGGGGTCTGACCCGACACGCCCATGACGATCACCTCCCGGGGCATCGGCCTGCTCGTCGGCGCCTGCCTCCTCCTGCTGCTCGGATTCCGGTTCGGCTACCCCGAGCTGACCCTGCTCGGCACCGCCGCGGCGATCGCGCTCGGTTGCGCGGTGGCCGCCGCCGCCTGGCGCCCGAGGCTGGGCGTGGACCGGCACGCCGACCCGGACCGGGTCGGGCGCGGCGAGTCGGCGACGATGACCCTGACCGTACGCAACGGTGGCCGGGTCCGGTCGGCGAACCTGATCGCCGAGGACCGGTGCGGCAACCGCCCGGTGCCGGTGCCCCTGCTCCGGCTGCGTCCGGGGCGGGACACCACGGTCAGCTACCCGGTGCCGACCCACCGCCGAGGCGTGGTGCCGGTCGGCCCGCTGCGGGTCACCGGCCGCGACGCCCTCGGGCTGGTGGTGGTGGCCCGCGCGCACGGCGACGTGGCCCGGGTGTGGGTGCACCCACGGATCCACCCGCTGACCGCCGTACCGACCGGGGTGGCGCGGAGCATGGACGGCCGGGTGGACCGGGTGCCGCACGGCTCGATCACCTTCGACTCACTGCGCGAGTACGTCGTCGGCGACGAACTGCGCCGGGTGCACTGGCGGACCAGTGCCCGGATCGGCGAGCTGATGGTCCGGGAGAACCTCGACACCAGCCTGCCGCAGTTGGTGGTGCTGCTCGACGACCGGGCCGCCGCGCACCCGGTGGTGGTCGACGGGGTCGCGGAGACCTTCGAGTCTGCCTGCGAGGCCGCCGCCTCGGTGGTCGCCGCCGCCCGTCGGGAGGAACTGCCGGTGACCCTGGTCCTGGTCGCCGATCCGGGGACGGGCGACGACTTCCTGGACCGGCTCGCCGCCGCCGAACTGCGCACCACCTCGCGGATCACCGGCGAGGCGCGGGAGCGGGCCGACGGCGCCGAACAGCCGCCGCGGGCCGACGGCGGGCGGGCCGACGGTGGGGAGAAGCCGCCGCGGGCGGATGTCGGCGGAGAGCCGCTGCGGGCCGATGTCGGCGGGGAGCCGCTGCGGGCCGTACTCAACCGGCTGCGTCAGCAGCGGCTCGGTGACACCCTGATCTTCCTCACCGGGCCGGGTGGCCGCGACGACCTGGGACAGCTCGGGACGTTGCGGGCGACGTACCCGTCGGTGCTCGCCGGGGTCTTCGGTGACCCGGTGCGCACCCCGGCCGAACCGGCCGGGGTGCGGGTGCTCGACGTGGCCGACGGGGTCGAGTTCGCCGCCGAGTGGGACGGGGTACGCCGATGGTGAGCCGCGCCCGCGTCACCTCGCTGCTGCGGGCGGTCCCGGTGCCGCTGGCCCTGATCGCCATGATCGGCCTGGCCGGTGCGGTTCTCGGCCGGGTCTACGCCGGAGGACTGCTCAGCCAACTGGTGCTCGGCGCGGCGGTCGGCTCGGTCGGCGTCAGCGTCGCCGCCCGGCGGCTGCCGTCCTGGCTGGTCGCACCGGTGTCGGTGCTGGCGATGGCCGGCTATGTCGGGTTCGCGCTGCGGCTGGCGGCGCAGCGGGCCGAACTGCCCGGCGGCTTCGCCGACCTCGTCGCCGAAGCCGGCCGCAACGGCATCCCCCGGCTGCTCACCGCGATGATCCCGGTCGAGCCGGTGCCGGACACCGTGATCGTGCCGCTGGTGGCGACCTGGCTGGCCGGGCTCGCCGGGGCGGAGGTGGCGGTGCGCGCCGGCCGGGTGCTGCTCGGCTACGCCGCACCGGCCCTGCTCTACGCCGGTGCCCTGTACGTGGTCGGCCCGAACGCCGAGCCGGCGATCTGGTGGACGGTGGCGTTCGCCGCCGCCGCCGCGATCGGGCTGGCCGTACCGGCTGCGTCGACCACACCTGTTGCGGTTGCGGCCGACGCCGAGGCGACGGTCCCGCCGACCGTACGGGCCGCTATCCGGGTCCGGATGCTCGCCGGCACCGCCGCCGGGGTGGTCCTGGTCGTCGGCCTCGCCGCGCTGCTGGCACCCGTGGTCGCCGGTCGGGTCGGCAGCACCCCGGTCGACCCCCGCCGGTACGTGCAACCACCCCGGGTGGACAGTCTGGACGAGAACCCGCTGATCCGGATCTCCGGTTGGGCGCTCAATCCCGACCAGAAGCTGCTCGACCTGCGCACCACCGGTGCGGCGGCCCCGGCCGGCGACAACGCGCCGCCCGCCGGGGACGGCGGGACCCCGGCGGACGGGGACGCACAGCCCGACGACGAGGGCGGGGACACCGGCGGACGGGTCGGTGATCCGGGCTCGGCCGAAACCTCCGCCCGCGCCGGCGGCGTACGGGTCCGGCTCGCCGTGCTCAGCGACTACGACGGGGTCACCTGGCGGGTCGGCGCCACCTACCGCAACGCCGGCCGGATCCTGCCCACGGTTGAGCCGGCGCCGAACGTGACCGTGCGACGGATCCAGCAGGAGATCACCATCGGTGAACTGGCCGGCCGGCTGCTGCCGGCGGTGCCGACGCCACGGGAGGTCGCCGGGGCCCGGGTCGCGTACGACCAGGGCAGCGGGACGCTGATCCGACCGGAGGGCCTGACACCGGGGTTGCGGTACGCGGTCACCTCCGCCAGCGAAACGCCGGACGTGAACCTGCTCGCCTCGGCGAACGTACCCGCTGGTGACCAGGTGGCCCGGGTGCTGCGGGTCGCCGAGGGGGTGCCCGACCCGGTCCGCCGCCTCGCCGACCAGTTGGCCACCGACAACGGTGCCCCGTACTCGCGGGCGGTGGCGATCGAGGAGTTCCTCGCCGAGCACTACCGCCTCGTCGCGGACGCGCCCAGCGGCCACGCGTACCCGAACCTGAACTTCTTCCTGTTCGGCCCCCGCGACGGCGGCGGCCAACGCGGCACGTCGGAGCAGTTCGCGGCCGGGTTCGCGGTGCTCGGCCGGCTGATGGGCCTGCCGACCCGGGTGGTGGTCGGCTTCCACTCGGCAACCGGCGAGGGCCCGGTCACCGGCGGCGACGCGTACGCCTGGCCGGAGGTGCTGTTCGACGAACTCGGCTGGGTGGCGTTCGACCCGCTGCCCCGGCCGGACACCGAACCACGGCCGGTCGAGGAGGACTTCACCCCGAAGCCGCAGGAACCACCGCCGGTGCAGGACGAACCGGCGCCGGCCGCAACGCCGACCCCGCAGGCCAGTGCCGGCCCGGCCGCCGCACCGCAGACCGGCTCCGGTGCCTCGCTGCCGGTGCTGGCCGGTGGCGGATCGGGCGCGTTGCTGCTGGTGCTCGCCGGGTTCGTACTCGCGGTGACGATGATGCGGCGCGGGCTGCGGCGGCGCCGGCTCGACGAGGGCAGCCCGGCGGACCGGATCGCCGGGGCGTGGCGGGAGGTGACCGACGCGCTGCGGCTGGCCGGTCACCCGGTCGCCGCCTCGCTGGACGCGACCGAGGTGGCGGCGTACGCGGCCGAGATCGCGGGCACCTCCGTCGTCACCGGACCCGGCGCGCCGGGCGGAACCGGCGCGGCGCCGAAGCCGCGCCCGTCGCCGAGACCCCGCCCGACCCCGGCGCCGACCCCTGACCGGTCCGGAACCGAGCGGACCGGGACCGAGCGGACCCGGACCGGGCAGCCGGTGGTGCCGCCGATCGGCGAGCTGGCGACGCTGGTGAACGTGGCGACGTTCGCCCCCGGTACGGCCAGCGACGAGCAGGCCCGGCGCGCGGGCAGCCTCGCCGTCGGGTTCGCCACCGCGCTGCGGGCGGTACGACCCTGGTGGCGACGGGTGCTCTGGTCGCTGCATCCCGGCCCGCTGCGCTGGCGCCGCTGAACTGAACCCCGACCGGCGGCGCCGGCATCGCCGAACTGAACCCCGACCGGCGGCGCCGGCAGCCACTGACCGGATCTGGCGGTGCGGCTGACCGTGCCGCCGGCATCGCCGGCCCGCGCGGTTACGTCGGTGGTCGGTGGGGTGCGGGACGCAGCCGGGCGACGGCGGCACGCATTCCGGCCAGCCAGCCGTCGGGGTCGGCCGCCTTGCGCCGGGCGAACCGGCCCACCTCCGGGTGCGGCAGGATGAGGAAGCGTTCGTCGGCCAACCCTTCGACCACCGACCGCGCCACCTCGTCCGGGCTGAGCACCGGGCCGGCGGCGGCGGTCATCAGGGCGCCGGCATGCCCCGCGTCGAGCCCGTCGGTGAGCATCGGGGTCGCAACCCCCTGTGGGCACAGCGCGCTGACCCGGATGCCCCGGTCCCGGTAGGTGACCGCGAGCCACTCCGCCAACCCCACCGCCGCGTGCTTGGTGACCGTGTACGGGGCGTCACCGACCGCGGTCAGCAGCCCGGCGGCCGAGCAGGTCTGCAACAGGTAGCCGCCGCCGCGGGCCAGCATCCCCGGCAGGACGGCACGGGCGGCGTAGACGTGCGCGAGCAGGTTCACCTCCCAGGCACGTGCCCAGTCGGTGTCCGGCGCGTCGAGCCCCGCCCCGGTGGTGATCCCGGCGTTGGCGCAGAACAGGTCGATCCGGCCGTACCGTTGCTCGGTCAACGCGACCAGGGCGCGGACCTGCTCCTCGACGGTGACGTCGACCCCGACGCCGAGGGCGACCGGCCCGATGCCGGCGGCGGTCCGGGTCGCCGCGTCGGCGTCCAGGTCGGCGACCACCACCGCGCGGGCCCCCTCGGCGGCGAACCGGCGGGCCAGTGCGGACCCGATCCCGCCCGCGCCGCCGGTCACCACCGCCACCTGCCCGCCCAGTTCCATGCTCAGCCTCCGTCGACGACCGCCGCGATCTGCTCCGGGGCGTACACCGGGCCGGGGGTCCCCGCCGTGGGCCGCTCCGCGGACTGCGCCGGGCCGAGTTGGGCGATCAGGTTGGCCAGCGGGGCGATCCCGCCGGTCGCGAGTTCGGGGGTGGCGAGTTCGGGGGTGGGCAGCAGGGCCATCACCGGTACGTCCACCCCGGCGTCGGCGTAGGCGCCGACCTGGGCGCGGCACTCCTCCGGCGACCCGTGCAGCACCAGCGCGTCGACGAGTTCGTCCGGCACCGCCGCACTCGCCGCGCGGCGGTCCCCGGCGTGCCACGCCTCCCAGACCGGCCCGAGGACCGACTCCCGGCCCAGCCAGCGGTGGAACTCCGCGTACGCCGGCACGGTCAGATAGCTCGTGATCATCCGTCGGCCCAGGTTGCGGGCGTACCCGACGTCCTCGGTCGGGCAGACGAAGATCCGGGCGGCGACCTCGAAGCCGGGCCGCCGGTCACCGAGTTCGGCGAGCACCCTCGGCACGTCCGTGGCGGCCAGCCAGTTGAGGATCACCCCGTCCGCCTCGGCGCTGGCCAGCCGCAGCATCCGGGGGCGCAGGGCGGCGAGCAGGATCGGCGGCGGTACGGCCGGCGGTCGCTCCAACCGGAACCGGCGCACGGCGAAGGTCTCGTACCGCTCGTCGACCGCCTCACCGCGCAGCGCCGCCCGCAGGAACCGGAGCATGTCCCGGGTACGCCGGTACGGTTCGACGAAGTCGACCGCGTTCCAGTCCCCCACCACCACCGGCGACGACGCGCCGATGCCGAGCGCGAACCGCCCCGGCGCGGCCTCGGCCAGCGCCGCAGCGGTCATCGCCAGCAGCCCCGGGCCACGGGTGTAGACCGACGCGATGGCCGTACCGAGGCGCAGGTCGGGACGCCAGGCGGCGGCCAGGGCGAGCGGGGTGAACGCGTCCGCACCGTTCACCTCCGCCGACCACAGATCGGTGAAGCCGGCCTCGGCGAGCGCGGTGTAGGTCGCGGCGTGGTCGGCCAGCGGCACGCCACCGAACGGCACCGTCATACCCCAACGTTTCGTCACCGATCGATCGTGCCCGGTGACCGGGGGTACGGGCAATATCCCACCGGTGTCCATCCTGGTCGGGCCCGGCCGCGACAGCCCACGTTCCGCCCCGGTCGGGCCCGGCCGGGGCAGCCCACGTTCCGCCCCGGTCGGGCCGGGTTCCGACAGCCCACGTTCCGCCCCCCGGTCGGGCCGGGTTCCGACAGCCCACGTTCCGCGCGGCCACCGGCTCGGTGGCCGGGCCGGGCCTGCTGTGGCAAAAGGCAGGTCCGTGGCGGAGCCCGTCGGGTTGTAGCCTCACCGCGTGACTTTCTCGATCGTGGCGCGTTCGGACGACGGGCGGCTGCACGGTGTCGCCGTGGCCAGCAAGTTTCTCGCCGCCGGTGCGGTGGTGCCGGCCGCCGAGGCCGAGGTCGGCGCGCTGGCCACCCAGGCGCACGCCAATCTCGCGTACGGGCCGCAGGGGCTGGCCCTGCTGCGTACCGGGCTCGGGGCGGCCGACGTGATCGCCGGTCTGGTCGCCGCCGACTCCGGTCGCGCCGCCCGGCAACTCGGCGTCGTCGACGCCGACGGTGGGGCCGCCACGTACACCGGCGAGGACTGTCACGACTGGGCCGGCGGGCAGGCCGGCGACGGCTGGGCCGCGCAGGGCAACATCCTGGTCGGCCCGGAGGTGGTGGACGCGATCCGGGATGCCTGGCTGGGTGGCGATGCCCGGCGGCGGTTCGCCGAACGGCTGGTCGACGCGTTACGCGCCGGTGACCGGGCCGGCGGCGACCGGCGGGGTCGGCAGAGCGCCGGGCTGCTGGTGGTCGCCCGCCGGGGCGGGTACGGCGGCGGCAGCGACGTGGTGGTGGACCTGCGGGTGGACGACCACCCGGATCCGGTGACGGAACTGGCCCGGCTGTTGGACGTACACGTCATGCTCTTCGAACGGCCTGATCCGGCGACCCTGCTCGACCTGACCGGTGAGCTGGCCGCCGAGGTCGCGGCCCTGCTCACGGCGGCGGGGCACGCCCCGGCGGACGGCGGGGACGTCGCGGTCGACGCGGCGCTGGTGGACTGGGCCGGGGTGGAGAACCTGGAGGAGCGGATGGTGTCCGGCCGGATCGACCCGGTGGTCCTGGCCCATCTGCGCACCCGCGCCTGACCGGGGATCCCCCTGCCGACCGGGGCTCCCCACCGAGCAGGAATCTCCGGCGGCCGGGGACGCGAGAGAAGCGCTGGCACCAGCATGGCGCCTTCCTGAGCCACACTGAGCCATGTTGAGCCAGATTGTGTTGCCAGTGGCACCATCGTGTGCCATAGTAATGCCATGGACCTGAACCCGTACGTGGCCTCTCTCGGGCGCGAGCTGCTGACAGCCGCGGAGACCGGCGCTGACGACGACACCGCGTTGATCGAGCGGTTGACCGTGTCGATGGAGTCGGCGATCCGGCTCGCCCTGCTCGAAGCGCTGTCGGACGCCGCCGACGAGATCACCAGGGAACTGGCTCCCGGCTCGGTCCAGGTTCGCCTGCGTGGCCGTGACCCGGAATTCGTCGTGACACCGCACCTGGTGGAGCAGTCCCGGGACGCCGCCACCGACCGGGGTGCCGGGCCGACCGACGATGCCGCGACGGGCTTCGAGGACGGTGCCACCGCGCGCATCAACGTCCGCCTGCCGGAACAGCTCAAGACCGCGGTCGAGGAAGCGGCCGGCAAGGAGGGCCGGTCGGTCAACGCGTGGCTGGTGCGGGCCGCCTCGATCGCACTGCGGGCCGGGGAGCGCGACCACGGATCCGACCGGCGCGGCAAGCCCGGCGCGCAGCGCTACACCGGCTGGGCGCGATAGCCGAGCCCGGCCCCTTTCCTTCCACGTCCCCTACCAGCGGGGATGTTCTTCCGACTCATTCTGAGGGGACAACCATGCCTGTTTTCGCCACCCCGGAACCGATTTCCGTCACGATCGAACTCTCCGTCGGCGACGTACGGCTCGTCGCGAGCGACCGCACCGACACCGTCGTCGAGGTACGGCCGAGCGACCAGTCCGACGAGTCCGACGTGAAGGCCGCGCAGCAGACCCGCGTCGAGTACGCCAACGGCACGTTGACCGTACGCGGGCCGAAGTCCCGCGCATTCGACTTCTCCAAGAAGACCAGGTCGGTCTCCGTGCTCGTCGAACTTCCCACCGGTTCGGCGGTGAACGGTGACCTGGCGCTCGGGGACTTCCACAGCACCGGCGTACTGGGTGAGTGCCGGTTCAAGACGTCCGTCGGGCACCTCCGGCTCGACCGGACCGGCCCGCTCCGCCTGAACACCTCCGCCGGCCACATCGCGGTCGACGCGATCGCCGGAAACGCCGACGTCGCCACCGGCACCGGGCGCATTCAGATCGGCGACATCGACGGTGCCGCGGTCGTCAAGAACTCCAACGGCAACACCGACATCGGCACCGTCACCGGTGAACTGCGTGCGCGTGCGGCCAACGGCGACATCTCCGTCGACCGGGCCGATGCCGCGGTGGAGGCCAAGACCTCCAACGGAACCGTTCGCATCGGCGAGGTCGCCCGCGGTTCGGTCACGCTGCACACCGCGGCCGGCGACCTGGAGGTCGGTATCGCCGCGGGCGCCGCCGCATGGCTCGATCTGAAGACCGGGCACGGCCGGGTGCACAACGCGCTGGACGACATCGGACACGAGCCCGAGAAGTCCGAGGAGACCGTCGAAGTCCGTGCCCACACCTCCTTCGGCGACATCACCGTCCGTCGTTCCTGAGCAGACCCCCGTCCGCTGTTCCTGACCAGACACCTCTCGAAGGGGACCCCCATGACCACGCCATCCCAGTCGGCGATCACGGCGACCGGACTGCACCGGTCGTTCGGCGACCACGTCGTACTCGACGGAATCGACCTGGACGTCCCACGGGGCACCGTCTTCTCGCTGCTCGGCGCGAACGGAGCCGGCAAGACCACCATGGTCAAGATCTTGTCCACCCTGATCCGAGCCGACGGGGGCAGCGCGCGGATCGCCGGCCACGACCTGGCCACCGAGCCCGAGGCGGTCCGCGCCGCGATCGGGGTCACCGGCCAGTTCTCCGCGGTCGACAACCTGCTGACCGGCCGGGAGAACCTGACCCTGATGGCCGACCTGCATCACCTGGGCCGGGCGGCGGGCAGGCGCAGGGTCGCCGAACTGCTCGACCAGTTCGACCTGGTCGACGCGGCCGGGAAACCGGCCGTCACGTACTCCGGCGGCATGCGCAGGCGGCTCGACCTGGCGATGACCCTGGTCGGCACCCCCCGGGTGATCTTCCTCGACGAGCCGACCACCGGGCTGGACCCGCGCAGTCGCCGTGGCATGTGGCAGATCGTGCGGGAGCTGGTCGCGGGCGGCGTCACCATCTTCCTCACCACGCAGTACCTGGAGGAGGCCGACGAGCTCGCCGACCGGATAGCGGTACTGGACCATGGCAAGATCGTCGCCGAGGGCACCGCCGACGAGCTCAAGCGCCGCATCCCCGGCGGTCACATCCTGCTCCGGTTCGCCAGCCTCGGCGACCTCGAATCCGCCGCTCCCGCCGTCGGTCAGGCGTCCCGTGACAGCGACACGCTCGCCCTGCGGGTGCCGCACGACGGCAGCCTCCGTGCACTGAAGGCCCTGCTCGACCGACTCGACGAGAACGCCGTCGAGGTCGACTCGCTGAGCATGCACACCCCCGACCTCGACGACGTCTTCCTCGCCCTCACCGGCAACCCCGACAACCAGAAGGTGGCCACGCGATGAGCACCGTGTCGTACGCACTGACCGACTCGGCGACGATGCTGCGCCGCAACCTCAGGCGAATGGCGCGCTATCCGTCGATGACGGTGACGCTCGTCGGCATGCCGATCGTCTTCCTGCTGCTGTTCGTCTACGTCTTCGGCGGCACACTCGGCGCCGGGCTCGGCGGCCCCTCCGGCGGACGGGCGGAGTACGTCAACTACGTCACCCCCGCGATCATCCTGATGGCGATCACCGCCGCGGTTCAGGGCACCAGCATCTCGGTCGCCATGGACATGACCGAGGGCATCGTCGACCGGTTCCGCACCATGGCCATCGCCCGGGTTTCGGTCCTGACCGGACACGTCATCGGCAGCCTCGTCCAGACGATGCTCAGCGTTGCGGTGGTCATCGGGGTCGCACTGCTCATCGGCTTCCGGCCGTCGGCGGGTCCCGTCGACTGGCTCGCCCTCGTCGGCGTACTGCTGATGATGACCTTCGCCTTCGTCTGGCTGTCGGTCGCGCTCGGTCTGGTCAGCAAGACCGTCGAGTCGTCGAGCAACGTCGGCCTGCCGCTGGTCCTGCTGCCGTTCCTCGGCAGCGGGTTCGTCCCGACCGACTCGATGCCCACCGCGCTGCGCTGGTTCGCCGAGTACCAGCCGTTCACCCCGCTCATCGAGACCATCCGCGGGCTCCTGATGGGCACTCCGATCGGGAACAGCGCCGTCATCGCCATCGGCTGGTGTGTCGTCATCACCCTCGGCAGCTACCTCTGGTCGAAGAAGCTGTTCAACCGCGAGTCCACCCGATAGATCGGACAACGACCGCACCCGCGGGATGCCCTCTCGGCTCGGTGGTACGGAAGCTCGGACAGCTTCCAGACGCCCTGCCGGGAGGGCATCGGTCTATCCGTTCCCGCCGCTCGTGCTGTCAGCGGCGACCCAAGACCACATTTAACAAACTTAATGAAACCTTGACACAGACCCCCATTTATCGAAAGACTCCGATGCAGAGAGCGCTCTCCTTCCCCCTCGACACCAGCCAGCACGACCGAGCCGCCCCGGAGTCCACACCGGAGGCGTGCCGTCGGCGTGCACGGAAGGACTCCGATGATCCGTACCGTCAAGGGGCTCGGGATCGCCGCGGTGGCACTCACCGCGACCACCCTGCTGCCCTCGACGAGTTTCGCCGAGACCACCCCCACAGTCGGCACACCCGCCGCGGCGGCCCGGTTCGACATGGCCCCCGGCATGGTCGCGGCGATGCGCCGCGACCTGGGGCTCACCGACGACCAGATCGCGTCCCGCCTCGCCACCGAGGCGGCTGCCCCGGCCGTCGAGAAACGGCTGCGCGACCGGCTCGGCCCGGTGTTCGGCGGCGCCTGGATCCCCGCCGGCGCCGACCGGCTCACCGTCGCGGTCACCGACCCGGCCGCCGCCACCGTCGTCCGCGCGGCGGGCGCGAACGCGACGGTTGTCGCCCGCGGCGCGGCCCACCTCGACGCCGCGTTCCGGTCCCTGGACCGCAACGCGGCCAAGGCCACCGGCGGCACGATCCACGGCTGGTACGTCGACGTCGAGCACAACCGGGTCGTCGTGACCGCCGGACCCGGCGGCACACCGGCGGCGACGGCGTTCGCGCACGACAGCGGCGCGGGCGCGGTCACCGTGGTCGAGACCGCCGAGGCACCCAAACCGATGTACGACATCCGCGGCGGCGACCAGTACGTCATCAACGGCAACACCCTCTGCTCGGTCGGCTTCGCCGTCGCCGGTGGATTCGTCAGCGCCGGCCACTGCGGCGGCACCGGCAGCCCGACGCTCGGCTACAACAACGTCTCGCAGGGCACCTTCGCCGGCTCGTCGTTCCCCGGCAACGACTACGCGTGGATCCGGACCAACGGCTCGTGGACCCCGCAGCCGTGGGTCAACAACTACTCCGGCGGCAACGCCGTCGTGGCCGGCTCGCAGGACGCGGCGATCGGCAGTTCGGTCTGCCGCTCCGGCCGTACGACGGGTTGGCGCTGCGGCACGATCCTGGGCCGCAACGAGACCATCGTCTACGCCCAGGGTGCCGTCTCCGGCATGTCCCGCAGCAACGCGTGCGCCGAGCCGGGCGACTCCGGCGGCGCCTGGATCTCGGGCAACCAGGCCCAGGGCGTCACCTCCGGCGGTACGGGCAACTGTTCCACCGGCGGCACGATGTGGTTCCAGCCGGTGAACGAGATCCTCGGCGCGTACGGGCTCTCGCTGACCACCTCGGGCGGCGGGGGCAGCGCCAGTTCCCTGGTCAGCAACTGGAACAACAAGTGCATCGACGTACCGAACTCGAACTTCTCCGACGGGGTCCTGCTCCAGATGTGGGGCTGCAACTCCACCAACGCGCAGCGGTGGACCTTCGTCAACGGCACGTTGCAGACCTCGAACAACAAGTGCATGGACGTCGCGTGGGGCTCCGTCGCGAACGGCGCCGTGATCCAGATCGTCACGTGCAGCGGCAACCCGGCCCAGCAGTTCGTGCTCTCCGCCGCCGGGGACCTGGTCAATCCGCAGGCCAACAAGTGCGTCGACATCGAGGGCTGGAACTCCGGTGACGGGGCGCGACTGGTCATCTGGGACTGCGCCGGCACGGCCAACCAGAAGTGGCGCCGCGGCTGAGGACGTACCGCCCGATGTTTTCTCGCGGCGTCGCCCGCCGGTCGGACCCGGACCGGTCCGGCCGGTGGGCGACGCCGGGCCCGGTCAGCCCCGGTGTCGGGGCACCACCCGGTAGACGCTGACCAGCAGCAACGCCATCATCACGCTGGCCGTGCCGGCGATCGCCGAGGCGCCGCCCAGGTAGGCGTCGAACAGCCTCGGGCGGTTCAGCTCCTCGACCGGAATGGACAGCACCTCGTCGGTCGAGTACAACGCGTACCCGGCGACGGCCAGCAGCACCAGCCCGGCCAGCCCGAACAGGGTCACCGCCCGCCAGTGCGCGTCCTGCGACTCCACCTGGGCGTCCTCCCGCTGGAACAGCAGCAGCAGGATGCCGGCGACCGCGGCCCACGCACCGACGATCAGCAGCGAGGCCACAGCGTCGCTGGGCCGGTGCCAGCCGGCCGACAGGGTGGCCACCCCGGCCAGCGCCGTGTACGCCACGGCGACCAGCGCCCCCCAGGCGCGGACCTTGGGCGGCAGCACCAGGACCAGCGCCACGGCGACCGCGGCGGCGATCGTGGTGTGCCCGCTGGGCAGGCTGTTGCCGGCACCGGCCCGTTCCGGGTCGACGCCGAAGTCCGGCCGGTGGATGAGGTATTTCAGCACCTGGGTGGTGACGTTGGCCCCGACGACGAGCAGGGTCGCGACCACGGCCAGCGCCACCCGGCCCCGGATCAGCGCGATGAAGCCGATCACCGCGGTCGCGGCGACCAGGGAGACCACCGACATCGCGTTGAGTACGGTGCCGACCAGCTCGTCGATGTGATCCTGGCCGATCTGGTTGCCGGTCAACGCGATGGTGTCGAGTAGTTGACCGTGCTCGGTGCGTACGGCGAACCGCCAGATCAGGAGGAACGCAGCCACCTGGACGGCGGTCAGCAGGACCAGCCACGCCACCGTCAACGCCGTTCTCCGCCCATGCACCCGGCCACCGTAACGAACTCCCCCGGTACAGCAAATCGGCGGTCGGATCCCCGCGTACCGAGCCGTCGGGGCCGCGTCCGGGGAGTCTGCGCGAGGCCATAAGTTAGGCTCCCCTAAGACATGCGGAGGTGGTCGATGGCGCTCGACCGGGACCGGCCCGAATCCCTCGCCGACCTGCTCGGCGGCCGACGCGGCGGCTGGGATGCCACCGTGCCGCCGGTTGCCTTCGGCGTCGGCTGGCTGCTCGCCGACGGCTCGGTCTGGTACGGCACCCTCGCCGCGCTCGTCGTCGGGGTCGCGGTCGCCGGCTGGCGGCTGCGCCGGGGCGACCGGCCCGCCTCGGTGCTGGTCGGCCTGCTCGCCGTCTGCCTCGCCGCCCTCGTCGTCCTGCGCACCGGACGGGCCAGCGACTTCTTCCTGCTGCAACTCGTCTCGAACGCGGCCAGCGCACTGGCCTGGTTGGTCAGCATTTTGCTGCGCTGGCCGCTGCTCGGCGTGGTGGTCGGCACCCTGCTCGGCCAACGTGGACGGTGGCGGCGCGACCCGGACCTGCTGCGCGCCTACCGCCGGGGCAGTTGGGTGTGGGTCTGCCAGTACCTGGTCCGGCTGTTGGTCTTCGTCCCGCTCTACGCCGCCGACCAGGTGGTGGCGCTGGTCGGCGCCCGGGTGGCGCTGACCTGGCCGCTGGTGGCCGGGTGCGTGGCGGTGAGCTGGTGGGTGATCCGGCGGACCCTGCCGGCCGGCCACCCCGGGCTGCGGCACCCGGTCGACCCGGCGCCGGCCCCTGCACCACGGTAGGAGCGGCGCCGGCGCGGACGAAGCAACCGATGGAGCAGAACGAAGGCGGAGAGGCCGCCACGGGGGGAGCGGCCTCTCCGTCCGAGAACGGTACCCCGCACCGGAGCCCGGCGCGAGTCGAGAAAGCGTGCCGCGCAAGGAATTTATCCGTACGGGAGGTGGAACCGGGCGGGTGACACCGTGGTGCCACCCGCCCGGGGGTCGTACGCCGGCGCTTTCGCCGGGGTGGTGGGCCGGCCGGCCCGCTGCGTTGACCAAGCCGGCCAGCCCACCACTGATTGGCCTGACCGTGGGAATCAGGCCGCTCGGGGAGGGTCAGCCGTTCGGGAAGAGGTTGCCGAAGTCGGCGAACGCCATCGCGATGTCGGACTGGGCCCAGAACCGGTGGTAGTTGAACGTCGGTGCCGCACCGCCGTCGAGGTACGCCTGCACCTTCGGCCAGTCCGGGTCGTTGCGGTAGAACGACCGGATGTCGACGAAGCTCTTGCCCGCGGCGATCGCGTCACCGTTGGGCATGTCGCCGGTCCAGTTCGGCGGCAGGTAGAGGCCCTGCCCGGTGGAGGCGTTGTACACGTCGTCGAACCGCTGGTAGTCGGTCCGGGTCTCGGTGGTCGAGATGCCCTTCGACTCGGCGTGCGCGTACATCGCGTCGAGCAGGCCCTTGGCGGTGGTCTTCGCCGCCGTGTTGCCGGACTTCGCCGCGTACCACATCAGGGTCCGGGCGTACGCCGCGCCGACGCCGACGTCGGTGCCCTTGGCGGTCACCGTGACGTGCAGGTTGGTGTTCGCCGCCGGGGTGGTGGGGTTCCAGGTCGCCGGGGCACCGGTCCACGACATGTCGGACGGGATCTGGAAGTTCCCGCCGGTGCCGATCGTGGTGTTGGCGATCGCCCACGGCACCCACTTGTCCAGGATGGCCTTGGCCTTGGCGTTGCCGGTCACGTAGTACAGCTCGGCGACCCGGTGCAGCGACCAGACCTGCATGCCGAACCAACCGTTGCTGCCCGGGTCCTCGTAGACCGGGTGGTCGTCGTAGAACATGCCGTAGAAGGTCGGCTTGCCCGCCGGCGGCTGGGCGTAGGAGCCGTCCCAGCTGTTCGTCGCCCCACCGGCGATGGCGCCCTCGGCGGACTGGAGCCACTGGTAGAACTCCAGCTGCCGGTTCATGCTGTTGGTCCAGTCGGTCACCGCGGTCGCCGAACGCGGCCGCAGCTCCGGGACGTTGGTCAACGCCCAGGCGGTGAACGGGTTCTGGTAGCCGAAGTGGTTGTGGCTGGAACCGATCCGCCACGACCAGCCGGCGGCCGGGTCGGTGGCGCCGCCCCAGGCGTAGTACCAGGACATCAGGTAGTGCGCGGAGTCCTTGCCGGTACCGGCCGGGCAGGCGGTCGCCCCGACGCAGTTGCCGATCCGCTTGAAGTACTTGTCGAACATGGCGTACCGCAGGTAGTCGCCCATCTTGGCCGCCTTGGCCACGGTGGCCGCCACGTCGGCCTGCTTGTTCTGCTCCTTCGCCCAGGTCAGCGCCCAGTACGCGGCCTGGATGGCGCGCGCGTCGGCGTCCGGGGCGTTGGTGTACTTCCACTGCTTGGCCGGGCTGTTCGGGTCGCCGATGGAGATGTCCAGGAAGCCGTTGGGGCCACCGTGGGCGAAGGTGTCGCAGGACGGCTGCGGCACGGTCTCCCACACCGACTCCTGCGGACCCCGCTGGAAGGTGTTGATGTACGCCGGCCGGGTGGTCCCGTCACCGCAGCGGCCGAAGCCGTACGTGTTGTCGACGTCGAGCAGCCAGTGCATGCCGTAGATGTCGCCGGTGCCGTATGTCGACTGCAACTCGTTGCGCAGCGGGTCGACGCCCACCGGGACCGAGGGCTGCAACTGGGACGGGTACTGGCTGGGCAGGTTGTACTCGGCCGCGTACTGCGGGGTGCCGGCGACGCCGGCGGTGGGCTGGTCGTTGTGCGACGGGATGATGTAGCGCTCCATCACCGTCCAGGAGTTGTTGAACGGGGCCCAGTTCTGGGTCACCCTGCCGTACTGGGCCTCCAGCCAGATCCAGAAGCTGAACGCCTCGGAGGTGGTCTCGTGCCCGTGGTCGGGCGCCTCCACGATGAGCGTCTCGATGGAGTGGTACGGCACGCCCTCCGGGCTGAAGTAGCCGGAGTTCTTGATCTTGCCGTACTGCTCCAGGAAGCGCGCGGTGTAGACGTTGTTGCCGCCGGGGCTGTCGTTGTCGATCTCGGTGGCGACGATCGCCAGCGGCGCGTAACCGGTGGCCGAGGCGGTGATGGTGGCGGTGCCACCGGCGGTGTCGGCGTCCTCGGCCGCCGCGACGGTGAGGTTCACCCCGGTGTTCCAGTTTGCCGTGGTCAGCGTCGCCGTGGTGGGCGTCACGGTGACGTCGGTGTCACCGGTACGGGCCAGGGTGACCGGCACGCTGCCGGTCGGCGCGGCGCTGAGCTTCAGGTTCACCGAGGAGCTGCCGCCCTCGGTCACGTTCACCGAGGACGGGGTGGCCACCAGGACCGGTCCCGAGCCCGGCGTGACGGTGAAGGCGCGTTCGGCGGTCGCGGTCAGGTTCGCGTTGTCGTACGCGCGGGCCTGCACGGTGTAGCTGCCGGCCGGCTGGTCCTCCAGCAGATAGCTGTACGGCGCGGTGGTGTCGGTGTTGAGCAGCAGCCCGTTGCGGTAGAACTCGACCTTCGCGATGGTGCCGTCGGGGTCGCTCGCGGTGGCCGTCAGCGGTACGTCGGCCGGGGCCACGAACGGGCCGGCCGGGATGCTGAGGGTCACCGTGGGCGGCTGCGGTGTGGTGGTGCCGCCGCAGGTCACCCCGTTGACCGAGAACGAGGTCGGCTTGGCGTTGGTGCCGGTGAAGGAACCGTTGAAGCCGATCCCGGTGGACGCGCCGGTGGCCAGGTTGCCGTTCCAGGACAGGTTGGTGGCGGTCACCTGGTTGCCCGACTGGGTCCAGTTGGCCGACCAGCCCTGCGTCACCCGCTGGTTGCCGGGGAAGGTGAACCGCAGCGTCCAGCCGTTGATCGGGTCGCCGGTGTTGCGGACGGTGACGTTGGCGCTGAACCCGTTGTTCCAGTCGCTGGTCGCGTAGACCACGTCGCAGGCCGGCGCCGCTTGGGCGACGCCGGGGACGACGACCACGCCTAGCGCTGCCAGCACACCGGTGGCGAGGATCGCCAACCGGCGTCTTCTTGCGATGAGCTTCATTTTTCTGACTTCTCCTCGCGGACCAGGCCGTGGCGTTGCCGCCTCGGCTGGGCGCCTCCGTACGCGGATGTGGTGGTGAGTGGGCCGCGCATGGGGTGGGAGGCGCCGGGAAGGTGGTCGACCCGTCCCGGACCGGGGTCGGCGATCGACGGCAGAGCGCCGGACGTGACGGCTCTGGTCGGTGCTGGGCGCCGTACCGAAAAAGTCGGATGCCCTCGGCGGCCCGCGGTCGGCGTGGCTCCCGCTCCGCGATAATTCGACAGTCTTGCATGGGAGCGCTCCCGCAGCAAGGCGCAAGCCACCCCGGCCCCCCAGCGACGGCATGGTCACGACGAGCCGAGGGGGATTGACCTGCATCCATGACCGATCAAGGCCAGCACGTTGGCGTTACATCGACGTTGGTCGGATGTTTCGATCTTATTTTGGGTCTTTCACAAACCCGTGACGCGGGATACAGTCCAATCACGTCGATGGGAGCGCTTCCATCGATAGCGATGTAAGTGGTTTGAACCTACAGCACGTCTGGGAAGCACGGGTCGAACCGGAAACGCGACGCCCCCGACCTTCCGATCAGGCGCTACCCGGTAGCCCCGGGCAGCGTCAACCGCTCAGCCGTGGGGCTGACGACGGGCCAGCCCGGACTCCGCCGTCAGCCGACTCACCACCGTCGAGAGGAGGTGGAACCAGAGCCACTCGCGTGGCCCGGCTCCCGCGCGACACGCACGACCTGGACGCCAATTCCGTTCGTGCGTGTGTGTAACTGATGGTGGGGACGGGGGTTGCCCTCCCCGTCCCCACGCTATACCCCCTTCGGCAAGGGGGAAATAGGTCGACAGGACAGGCGCGTCGCGCCCACCCGGTCGACCTGTTGCGTGCCCGGCGCCGAACGAGTCAGTCCGCCCCGACCGCGAGGGGCCCCGACGGCGTGGTCACCGGTACGTGGGTGCGGGCGAGGACGAGGCCCAGCCCGAAGTCTTCGCCAGCCGAACAACCCATACGCAAACCACCCGGGCGGCCGCTACCTTCTGATGGGAGCGCTCCCGAAACGCGTCATTCGCGGATGGGCCCCACACACGAGGAGACAAGCCATATGTCCGTACTGACCCGGCGCCACCTGCTGCGCCGCGCCGCGCTCTCCGCCAGCGCCGCCACCGCGGCCCGCGTGAGCGCGGGCGCCTCGACGACGGCCGCCGTCGCGGCGAGCGCCGCCGTCACCGCCGCCTGCGACGCCGACACCGACTCCGGTCCGGACCGCAGCCCGGACCCGGAGACCCGGCTCGGCCTCCGCTTCCCGGACGGCTTCGGCTGGGGCGCGGCCACCTCGGCGTACCAGGTCGAGGGAGCGGCCAAGGAAGACGGCCGGGGCGAGTCCGTCTGGGACACCTTCAGCCACACCCCCGGCCGGACCCGGGGCGGGGACACCGGCGACGTCGCGGCCGACCACTACCACCGGTACGAGGCCGATCTCGACCTCATGCGCGACCTGGGCCTCAAGACGTACCGGTTCTCCATCTCCTGGTCCCGGATCCAGGCCGACGGCACCGGCACGCCCAACCAGCGCGGACTCGACTTCTACCGGCGGCTGGTCGACGGCCTGCTGGCCCGCGACATCGCCCCGATGGCCACCCTCTTCCACTGGGACCTCCCCCAGTCGCTACAGGACGCCGGCGGCTGGGAGAACCGCGACGTCGCCTACCGCTTCGCCGACTACGCCGACCACGTGTTCCGCGCGCTCGGCGAGAGGGTGCCGGTCTGGCTGACCGTCAACGAGCCCAAGACGGTCGTGCAGAACGGGTACGTGACCGGCCACCACGCCCCCGGCCACCGCGACCCCGACGCCGCCTACCTGGTCGCCCACCACCTGCAACTCGCGCACGGGCTCGCCGTCGCCGCACTGCGCGCCACCGGCGGCAAGACCCGGATCGGCCCCGCGCTGAACCTGCACCCCTGCTACCCCGCCGTGGAAGGTGCCGAGGCGGAGGCGGCCACCCGCCTCCGGGACGGCTACGAGAACCGGCTCTACCTGGACCCGATCTTCAAGGGCAGCTACCCCACCGACGTGCTCGACGACCTCGGACCCGACAGCCGCATGGTCAAGGGGATCCGCGACGGCGACCTGAAAATCATCTCCGCGCCGGTGGACCTGCTCGCCGTGCAGTACTACACCCCGATCTACGTCACCCCGGCCGGCGGCAGCCAACGGAAGTGGCCCACCTCGGAGGCGGACTGGCAGCAGATCTACCCCGACGGGATGTACGACATCCTGACCCGGGTACGGCGGGACTACGGCGACGTACCGCTCACCGTCACCGAGAACGGGCTGCCCACCCCGGACAAACTCGACGGCGACCGGGTCGACGACCCCGGCCGGGTCAACTTCCTGCGCGACCACTTCGCCGCCGCCCACCGGGCCATCGCCGACGGGGTACGGCTGGAGAGCTTCCACGTCTGGACGCTGCTGGACAACTTCGAGTGGAACGAGGGGTACGAGCAGCGCTGGGGCCTGGTCTACGTCGACTACCCCACCCAACGGCGCATCCTCAAGCGCAGCGCCCACTGGTACCGACGGGTGATCAAGGACAACGAGGTCTGAGCATCCCCGGTCGTGCGGTGCGCGTCCCGTCGCCGGGACGCGCACCGCACCGGCCGGTGCCGCTTGGGATACTGGCCCCTCGGTCCACGGCGTCCCGCCACGGTGACGCCCGATCCTGGGGAGAGCATTGGGTTCGGACTTCGAGGCGGCCAGCCGTCTCACCGCCTTCGGCAACCAGTTGGTCCAGGTGCACCTCTGGCTTCGGGAGCGACTCGAAGACCTCCGGGACGACGTCGACGCCTACTTCGCGGGCGAGGGCCTGCTCCCGCGCGACCTGCGGGTCCACTGCCTCAGCTTCTGCTCGGCCCTGGCCCGGCACCACACCGGCGAGGACGGCGGGGCGTTCCCGGTGATCGCCGAGGAGTTCCCGGAGCTGCGCAAGGTGATCGGCGACCTGAAGACCGACCACAACCGGATCGACTGGATCCTGGGCAGCCTGGGGAAGCTGCTGGACAACCTGCCGGTGAACCCGGATCCGGCCACCGCCACCCGGGTACGGGAGGAACTGGACGGCCTGTCGGCCATCATGGAGACCCACTTCATCTACGAGGAGAAGAAGCTGATCTCCGTACTGAACTCGATGGACGTACCGGGCTGGCGCGCGGACCGGCCGGACTTCCTGCTCAGCGGGGACGACGACAGAGGGTGAACCGCGCTCAGCCGGGGGCACAGGGCCGGAACATGCTCTCGGCGGCCGAGGCGAGGACCGTGTCGAGCCGGTCCCGGGTATCGATCAGGTCGTTGATCTGGCCCTCGATGCGTTTCCGCTCGGCCGCCAACCGGTCGAGCAGTTCGGGGCTCGCCACCCCGGTCACCACGCACGGCAGCAGCTCGACGATCGACCTGCTCGCCAGGCCGGCGGAGTAGAGCTGCTGGATCAGCCGCACCCGGTCGACCGCGCTCTCCGGATAGGTCCGCTGCCCGCTCGGGCTGCGCTCGGATGCCAGCAGCCTCTGCTCCTCGTAGTAGCGCAGGGCGCGCGTACTGACGCCCGACCTGGCGGCGAGCTCGCCGATGCGCATCGACCACTCCTCATACGTATGCCGTGGGTCACATCACTTGCCTTTGACGTCAACGTCAGGTTTTAGCGTAGTCCGCGAACCACCGCACAGCGCAATCGTCGATGTGCCCATCCGAGGAGACACCCATGAAGATCTCTGGTTCCATCGCGCTCGTCACCGGCGCCAACCGCGGAATCGGCCGGCAGTTCGCGCGGCAACTCCTGGAACGCGGCGCGAAGAAGGTCTACGCGACCGCACGCCGCCCCGAACTCGTCGACCTGCCCGGCGCGGAGGTGCTGCGCCTCGACATCACCGACCCGACCTCGGTACGGGCCGCCGCCGAGGCTGCCCCGGACGTCACGCTCCTGGTCAACAACGCCGGCATCTCCACGTACACCAACCTGGTCACCGGCGACCTCGACACCATTCGCCGGGAGATGGACACCAACTTCTACGGCACCCTCCACATGGTTCGCGCCTTCGCACCCGTACTGGGCGTCAGCGGCGGCGCGATCCTCAACATCCTGTCCGCCATGTCCTGGTTCTCGTACGACGGCGCCAACGCGTACGGCGCGGCGAAGGCGGCGCAGTGGAGCCTGACCAACGGCATCCGCCTCGAACTCGCCGGTCAGGGAACCCTGGTCACCGGGCTGCACCTGGGCGCCGCCGACACCGACATGATGGCCGGCTACGACGGCGCGATGGTCGACCCCGCCGACGTCGCACGCGCCGGACTCGACGGCATCGAGGCGGGCCGGTTCGAGGTGCTCGTCGACGACTGGAGTGCCCGGGTCAAGGCATCCCTCGCGGCCGACCCGAGCCTGTTCTACACCCAGGTCCCGTCAGCCTTCTGACGACCGCGCCAGCCTCGGCGGATGCCCCGACCGGCGCCCACCAATCCGGTTGCACCGCCCCCGTCGGCGGTTCACAGTGTCCTGGCGGCCCAGTCAAGTCCCACCTGCCCGAAGGACGGCCATCCCGTGTCAACCACCAGCCCGTCGATCATCGAGACCCCGCTGGCGGACCCGCAGGCCGGCCCGTACGGCATCGTCGCCGGCCCGGACGCGGGACTGTGGTTCACCATGGTCCACGCGGGCCGGATCGGCCGCCTCGACCTCGCCGGCGAGGTGGTCGTCCACCCCCTCGACTCGGCCACCTGCGGACCGTCGATCATCACAGCGGGCGACGACGGCGCCCTGTGGTTCACCCGCTCGCGCGACCACCGGATCGGCCGGATCACCACCGACGGCGAGATCGTGTCGTTCCCGACCCCGACGCCGGGCAGCGGACCGTTCGGTATCACCTCGGGCCCGGACGGCGCCCTGTGGTTCACCGAGATGAACGGCGACGCGATCGGTCGGATCACCACCGACGGCGTGATCACCGAGTTTCCCCTCCCGGTCGGCGGCGGTTACCCGTCGATGATCTGCCCGGGTCCGGACGACGGGCTGTGGTTCACCCTGAACCAGGCGAACGCGGTCGGCCGGATCGGGCTCGACGGCACGGTCAGCCTGCACGAACTGCCCACTCCCGACGCCGGACCGGTCGGCATCACACCCGGCGCCGACAACGCGCTGTGGTTCGTCGAGATCGGCGCCGGCCAGATCGGCCGGATCACACCCGACGGCGGCATCCGGGAGTTCCCGCTGCCGGACCGGGCGGCCAGACCGCACGCGATCGTCGGTGACCCGGCCGGCGGGTGCTGGTTCACCGAATGGTCCGCCAACCGGATCGGGCGGATCGACCCCACCGGCGGATTCCGGCACCACGACCTGCCGAGCCCGGCCTCGGAACCGCACGGCATCACGGTCGGCGCCGACGGTGCGGTCTGGACAGCGCTGGAGACGGGAGCACTCGCCCGCCTCGCGCCCGCGTACCGGGTCGAGCCGTGACAGCGCGGCGGATATCCTCGTGGAGCCCGATCGGGAGAGCGCTCCATCCGCACATCGAGGGGTAGTCGGGGGACGACGTGGAGAGCATGACGAAGCTGCGCGTCAGCGAGGCCGAACTCGGCGCGCTGGTGCGGCGGGGCTTCGGCGCCGCCGCCCGGATCGAGCGGTCCCGGGAGCTGACTGACGGGCACTTCAACGTCGCCTACGCGATCCGGCTCACCGACGGTGCCGAACTCGTCCTGAAGATCGCCCCGCCGCCGGGGTTGAAGCTGCTCAGCCACGAGGTCGACCTGATGCGTACCGAGGTGGAGTTCTTCCGCCGGGCCGGGGCCGCCGGTGTCGCCGTACCCGAGGTGGTCTTCGCGGACGGCGAGCGGGACCTGGTCGGCAGCGACTTCGTCTTCCTCAGCCGGATCGACGGGGTGTCCCTGGACAGCGTGCGCGACGGCCTCGGCCCGGCGGCTCTGGCCGCCGTGCGCGCGCAGGTCGCCGCAGAGACGGCCCGCCTGCACACGATCACCGGCCCGGCGTACGGGTATCCGCTGCGCAACAGCCGCAGTTGGCAACCGACCTGGCGGGCCGCGTTCGGGGCGATGGTGTGGGAGATCCTGGCGGACGCCCGGCGGCTGGGCAGCCGGTTGCCGGTCCCGGTGGACGAGATCGGGGCACTGCTCGGCCGGCACGGCGACGTGCTGGACGAGGTCGACCGGCCGGCGCTGGTCCACTTCGACCTCTGGGACGGCAACGTCTTCGTGCTGCCCGACGGCACCGGCGGCGCCACGCTGACCGGGCTGATCGACGGCGAGCGGGCCCTCTACGGCGACCCGGTGGCCGAGTTCGTGTCGATGACCCTGTTCCGGGACCCGGCCGAACTGCCGGACCTGCTCGCCGCCTACACCGCCGCCGGCCACGCGACGATCGAGCCGACCCCGAACGTACGGTGCAGGCTGGCCCTCTACACCTGCTACCTCTACCTGGTCATGTTGGTCGAGGGGGCCACCCGGGGGTGGCGGGGCCCGGAGCGGGAGGGGTTCGAACGCTGGCTGGCCGAGCTGCTGGTCACCCAGCTCGGCCAGCTCCGTTGAGCACACCGGCCACCGAGTCGTCCCCGATTCAGCGGGGCAGTGCCTGCTGCAACTCGGCGCGCAGCGCCGGGGTCAGCATCTCGCCGGCCTGCTTGGCCAGCCGGGCCATCTCGTAGCCGACCACGCCGATGTCGGCGTCGGTCGCGGCGAGGGTGGCCAGGATCGAGCCGTCGCGTACCTGCATGACGAGGAAGTAACCGCGACCCATCTCCACCACGGTCTGCTTGACGATGTCCCCGTCGAACATCTGGGCCGCACCGGCGGTGATGCTCATCAACCCGGAGGTGACCGCCGCCAGCTTGTCGGCGTGGTCGCGCGGCAGGTGGTCGGAGACCGCGACGAGCAGCCCGTCGGCCGAGACCACGATCGCGTGCGCCACCCCGGGCACGCGCTCGGCGAATCCACTGACCAGCCAGTTCAGGTCTCGTGCCGTTTGGCTCAGCGTCGTCACTGTTGCTCCTCTTCCTTGCCCGCGCCGGCCGGCGCCATGGTTATCTCGGTGGTCTCCTCGGCTTCGGCCCGCCGTACGCCGCCGTAGAACTTGGACAGCATCCCACCCACCGCATCCGGATCCGGCTCGTGCCGCTGGACCCGCACCACCTGCGGCGTCGGCTCGTTGGCCGACGGCAGTTGCGCCATCGGCACCCGGACCGGCAGGCCGTTGGCGTTCACCGCCACGGTGACCCGGGTGACCGGTTCGGCGGGCGACGGCGCGGCGGCGGGGGTCGCCCGGCCCGCCGGCTGCCCACCGGCCCGGCCCTGCCGGGACCACCAGGTGCTGTTCTCCGCCGAGCCACCCGCCGCCGGGGTCAGCACGTCCTCGGCCCGGGTCGGCACGCTGCGGACGGGTCGCCGGGAGGCGCCGAGGCCCGGCTGACGGCCGGCGACCGGCAACTCGTCGGCGACCGGCGGTTGCGCCGCCGGTCCGGTGCCGTTGCCGTTGCGCGCCCGGTTCGTCGGCGGCCCGGCGTTGGTCGGCAGCCCGGCCAGGACCCGCCGGTTCGGGGCCTGCTCCAGTTCCGCCTGGCTCGGCGGCGCGGCCAGCAGCGCGGGCGGCAGCAGCACCGACGCCGTCACCCCGTGATCCATCGCCCGCAGCCGTATCTTGACGTGCTGGCGGGCGGCCAGGTGGCTGACCACGAACAGGCCCATCCGTTCCGACGCGGCCACGTCGGCCGCCGGCGGTACGGCGAGCAGCGCGTTGGCCTCGTCCACGGCGGTCGGGCTCATGCCCAGCCCCTCGTCGACGATCTCGATCAGCGCCGCGCCCGGTGCCTCGGCGCGCCCGGAGATGCGCACCACCGTGTCCGGTGGGGAGAAGGTCGCCGCGTTCTCCAGCAGCTCGGCGAGGAGGTGGACCAGGTCCGCGACCGCGTGCCCGACGAGGTAGAGCTGGTCGGCGCTCTCGTGCCGTACCCGCTGGTACTGCTCCACCTCGGCGACGGCGGCGAGCATCACGGCGGAGAGCGGAACCGGCCGGTTCCACCGGCGGGTGGACTCGGTGCCGGCGAGGACCAGCAGGCTGTCGTCGTTACGGCGCATCCTGGCCGCGAGGTGGTCGAGCTTGAACAGGTTGTCCAGCTGGTCCGGGTCGCCCTCCTCCCGTTCCAGCTCGTCGAGGAGTTCGAGCTGGCGTTCGACCAGCAGCTGGCTGCGGCGGGCCAGGTTGACGAACATGGCGTTGACGTTGCGCCGCATCACCGCCTGCTCGACGGCGACGGTGACCGCGCTGCGGTGGACGGCCACGAACGCCTCGGCCACCTCACCGATCTCGTCCATCGACCGGACGATCGCCGGCGGTACCTCGATGTGGGGAACACCCGATTCGACCGTACGCAGGCGCTCCAGGGCCTCGGGAAGATCGATCTGGGCCACCTGGAGGGCCTGACCCCGCAGCATCCGCAGCGAGCGGTTCAGCGACCGGCCGATGATGACCGAGGTGGCCAGACCGACCAGGAGTACGGCCAGCACCCCGCCGGCGACCAGCAGGGTCCGGCGCAACTGGTCGGAGCTGCGGTCCTCGGCGACGCGTACGGCGTCTCCGAGCACGGCGGCCTCGACCTGGCGGAGCAGTTCCTGCCGCTGCTGGCTGACCTGCCACCAGGTGTCGGGGGCGAGCACCTGCGCGCCGTTGGCGCCGACCGCGATGGTGTCCTCCTCCAGCTCGATCGCCGTCTTGAAGCCCGGATCGGCGGCGGCCTGCTGGTAGAGCTGGATCTGCGGGGTGGTCGCCGCGACCCGGAAGTCACCGAGCGCGGTGAGCTGCTGGGCCCGCAGGTCGGTCAGCTCCACCGAGTCGTCGAGGCCGTACTGGCCGGCTCGGGCGGCACTGTAGAGCGTTCCCCGGATCTGCGAACCGATCTCCTTGACCCGGGCCATCTGCACGTAGCGCAGGACCCGGTCGGTCAGGTCCTGCTCGTCGTCGCCGGGTGACGGCTCGGCGAGCAGGGTGAGCAGCGCCTCGATGGCCCGGTTGTAGGTGCCCAGGACGGTGTTGACGTTGAGCACACCGGCCGGGACCGCCGACCGGACGTCGGGAAGCTGGCGCAGCGCGTCCATCACCCGGGCGTAGGAGACCCGCCAGGAGGCATCCACGTCGGCCAGCGGCGCCGCGGCCTCCTGCAACCGGGTGGTCGCCTGGTCGGCCGCGTCGTACGTCGCCTTCAGGGCGCCCTGGATCCGAGCCGGGTCGCCGCGCCCGTCGGCCGAGGCCCCCGCCCCGGCCAGCTCGCCCGCGGTCCGGTCCCGTTCCTGCTGCAACTCGTGCACCAGGGCGGTGATCTGTCGACCGATGGCGACCTCCTGGGCGAACTCGCCCAGCACGTTGGCCTGTCCGAGCAGGGTGCCGGTCTGCACGGTGGCCAGCACCAGGAACGCCACCGACGGGATGACCAGCACCGCGCCGAGCTTCACCCGCAGGCGCCAGTCCCGCAGCCGCAGCGGAGATCGTCGTCGATGTGGCACGACGCGCACGTCGAGCCGGCGGCGACGGTGGTTGGGCACCCCGCTGCCCGAGGGGTCAAGAGCAGCAGCCACCACGCCTCCTACTTTCCTCGATGCCGGGCACGTCGAGGAGCGGGGTTCATCTCAACCAGGTAGGAGAGCCCTGTCAACCATCCGAACAGCAGCGCGGCACAGGAAGGATACTGCGGCCCAGCCGGTGCTACCGGACTCGCCTAGTGACCCTCATCCGTCCGGCTGATACGTTCGAGCACGACGCCGTCGTGGAACCGACCGATCGCGATCAATGCCGCACCGGTCGCGCCGATCTCCGGATTGCGTACGTGGCTCACCCGGCGCGGTGCCAGCGCCGAGACGAAGGCGTCCCGCCACCACTGCGACGCGGCCACCGCACCGCCGCCGAGAACCACCTCGACCGGGTAGTCCACGGTGGATTCGATCTCGGTCAGGTCGGCCGCCACCTGCCGGCACAGGGCCTCCATCAGGCCGGCGAAGATGTCCACCGCCCTGGTCCCGAAGCTCAGCCCGTACACCTTGCCGGAGCCGGCCGGGGCCAGGCCCGGCGGCCGGTCGCCGCCCAACCGGGGGTCGGCGACCACGCCGGCACCGGGTCGGATCGCGGCCAGCGCCTGCTCCAGCTCCGCTCCCGACGGCAGCCGCAGCACCTTGTTCGCCCAGGCGAACAGGTTGCCGCCGGCGGAGTAGGCGGTCCCGGTGACGATGTGCCGGTGGTCCACCCGGTACCGCCAGAGCCCGTCCGGCAGCGGCGGCAGGACCGCTCCCGCGGGCGCCGCCTGGACCAGCCGGACGGCCGCCGACGTACCGACGGTGACCGCCGCCCGGTACGGGTCGACGCAGCCGGAGCCCACGTTGGACGCGGCGCCGTCGCCGGTCGGGCAGGACCACGGTACGTCCCGCAGCCCCGGCCAGCGCCGGGCGAGGTCGGGGCGAAGCCGCCCGGTCCAGTCCACCGCCGCCAGTTCGGGCAGCTCACCGCGGCCCACCTCGGCCAGCGCGCACGCCTCGGGGTCCCAGTCCAGTGTGCGCAGGTCGAGCAGGCCGGTGCCGGATGCCTGGGAGACCGACATCGGGGCGTGGTCGAGCAGGGCGCCGAAGGCGTACTCGACCAGTCCGACGAAGCGCGCCGGGCGGATGTCGGACGACTCCCGCAGCCAGGGCAGCCGTACGCTCCAGTAGAACCGGTGCCACCAGGTGCCCGTACGGTGGTGGAAGTCGTCCGGGTCGGCCGGGCCGGGCATGGTCGACGGTGGCGACGAGCGACTGTCGAGCCAGGTCAGCACCGGTCCGAGCGGCTTTCCGTGCTGGTCGAGCGGGAGCACCGAGTGCCACTGGGCGGCGGTGGCGACCAGGCCGATGTTGTCGAGGTGGCCGGCCTCGCTCAGCTCGTCGAGGCAGGCTTCGAGCGCCGTCAGGTAGTCGGTCGCGTCCAGGGTCGCGGCCCCGTCGTCGCCGATCGTGATGGTCATCTTCCGGCGTGCCAGGGCACCGGGCAGCGGCACGGCGTCGGCGTCGAGGACCAGCCCCCGTACCGACGAGGTGCCCAGGTCGAGCGCGAGAATGTTCATCGCCGGCCACCGTACCCGGCGGGCCCGGCCGGTATGCCCACGGTGGCGGCGGCCGGCGGCGGCCCGGTGGCCCGACGGCCCGCACCGCATCGACAAGTACCGATTGACTGATCGATTTCGGTCCACCTGGTGGACGGCGGGTGGGGCGGTCGCCGACGCTGGCCGCGGCCCCTCGTAGCCTCCGGAACATGATCGCGCGATGCCAATTCTGGTGGCCCGCCAACCCGGCGGCCGACCTTCGCGCGTAGTTCTTTCACGCGGCCGCCCGACCCGGTGGCCGCCAGCGTCCTCCCCGCTCCCCGGCCGCCACACCGGACGGCCCCCGGCCCGAGGAGACGCCCATGGACCTGCTCTCGCACCTGCTCAGCATGATCGCCGCCGGCACCGGACCCGGTCCGTTCGCGATCATCCGGCGTGCCGACGCCCCGGACCTGGAGGTGTTCACCGGGCAGCTGCGTACGGTCGAGCGACTGGCCGACATCCCGCTGCCGGACGGCCCGGCCGGTGCCCGCACCCTGGCCCTGGTGCCGTACCGGCAGATCGCCGAGCGTGGCTTCGCCTGCGTCGACGACGGCGCCCCGCTGGAGTGCCTGACCATCGGCGCGCAGCAGCGGGTCCCGCTGGAGCGGGTCCTGGCGGCCCTGCCCGACCAGCCCGTACGCACCGACGGCGGCGCCTTCGACCTGCCCGACGAGGAGTACGCGGAGATCACCCGACAGGTCCTGCGGGAGGAGATCGGCCGGGGCGAGGGCGCCAACTTCGTGATCCACCGCAGTTATCGGGCCAACCTGGTCGGGGAGCCGCTGACCGCCGCGCTGGCGGCACTGCGCCGGCTGCTGACCGCCGAACGCGGCGCGTACTGGACCTTCGTGGTGCACACCGGCACCCGCACCCTGGTCGGGGCGAGCCCGGAGCGGCACGTCAGCGTCGAGGACGGGCTGGCGATGATGAACCCGATCAGCGGCACCTTCCGGCACCCGGACGGGCCGGCGGACCGGGACGCGCTGCTGCGTTTCCTCGCCGACCCGAAGGAGACCGACGAGCTGTACATGGTGCTCGACGAGGAACTGAAGATGATGGCGACCGTGGCCGAGCAGGGCGGGCAGGTGGTGGGGCCGTACCTGAAGGAGATGTCGCATCTGGTGCACACCGAGTACCTGCTCGCCGGCCGGGGCTCGCTGGACGTACGCGACGTGCTGCGCGAGACGATGTTCGCCCCCACGGTGACCGGCTCCCCGATGGAGAACGCCTGCCGGGTGATCGCCCGCCGGGAGCAGGGGCGGGGCCGGGGCTACTACGCCGGGGTGCTGGCGTTGCTCGGCCTCGACGACGAGGGGCGGCAGACCCTCGACGCGCCGATCCTGATCCGTACCGCCGAGATCTCCCCGGCCGGGGCGCTGCGGGTGCCGGTCGGCGCGACCCTGGTCCGCCACTCGACGCCGGAGGGAGAGGTGGCCGAGACCCACGCCAAGGCGGCCGGCGTGCTCGCCGCGCTCGGGCTGCGCCCGGCCGCCCCGGTCCGGGGGGCGGGGCTGCCGGACCGCCTGGCCGACGACCCGGCGGTACGCGCCGCGCTGGCCGCCCGCAACGACCGGCTGGCCCGGTTCTGGCTGGAGCAGCGCGCTCCCGGCGCCGCTCTGGTGCCGGCGCTCGCCGGCCGGCGGGTGCTGATCGTCGACGGGGAGGACACCTTCACCGGCATGCTGGCCCACCAGCTGCGGGCCCTGGGACTCACCGTCGAGCTGCGCCTCTGGCAGGACGCCGCCGACGCACTCGCCGACGGCGCCGATCTGGTGGTGGTGGGGCCCGGTCCGGGTGATCCGAACCAGGTCGACGACCCGAAGATGGACAGCCTGCGGCGGCTGCTCACCGGCCTGCTCGACCAGGGTCGGCCGACCCTCGCCATCTGCCTCGGGCACCAGCTGCTGTCCGGGCTGCTCGGGCTTCGCCTGCACCGGCGGGACGCGCCGTACCAGGGGCTGCAACGTGAGGTCGAGCTGTTCGGCAGCGTCCGGCGGGTCGGCTTCTACTCCACCTTCACCGCGCTCGCCGACGCCGACGAACTGGTCACCGCGTACGGGCCGGTCCGGGTGGCCCGGGACGCCGCCGACGGCGCGGTGCACGCCCTGCGCGGCCGGACCTTCGCCGGGGTGCAGTTCCACCCCGAGTCCGTGCTCAGCCAGGACGGCCTGGCGGTGCTGGCCGAACTGCTCGGCGAGTTGCTGCCGACCCCGGCGGCGCCGGCACGCTGAGCGAGCGGGTTCGGCATATCTCCCCGGATCCGGGGTAGGGCTTCTGTACGCCGGTGGTTCGAGCGGGTCGAGAGCCCTCGCTCGGACCACCGGTTCGTCCCGCGTGGTCAGGCGCCGTCCGCCGGCCCGCGCCACGACACCCCAGCCTCCGCCGCCATGCCCGGCCCGGCACCGGGCCGGTCCCCGATCACCGGCCCGGTGCCGGACCGGTCGCCGGCCCACCGACGGCGGCCAGCACGCCAGCTCGTCGCGGCGCCGGTCCGGCTCACCATCAGGTCACTCCCCTCGCCCGTTCCGTCCCGACCACCGTCGCCCGCCTCGCCCGTACCGTCCGACTGCCCTCGCCCGTACCGTCCGACTGCCCTCGCCCGACCTCGCCCGCTTTGTCCCGACGCGACCTACCCGCTCAGTTCACGAAAAAACATCGATTTACCCCGTCCGGAATCCGACCGTGTCACCCCGGAACCGCCGTCGAGGACGGGTCGGCGGAGCGGCAACGGGGGGAGGCCGGCGGGTCGACGGCGCTTCCACGGGAGGGGCGACGACAAGATCGATTGGCCGGGTCCGGCCGTCCGTCCCCGCCCCGGCCAGGCATATCGATCATCCGACGCGTCCACAGTGGTGTTCCGGGCGGTCGACCGGTCGGATACGGTGGTTGTTAACTTCCGGTCACAGCAGGTCGTCGTCGATGCCGGCCGGCTCACCCGGAACCCAGGCGCGACCGGGTCCCCGCCCACGGGGAACCTCCGGACCCACCCGCCGCCGGCACGCTCCCCGGACCAACCGTCCCCGGCTCGCGCGCCCGATCGGCGAAACGTGCCCCGTCCCGGCGATCCATTCGGCAGGATCGTCATCAACGAGGAGGTGCCGCTGTGCAGGACACTCGGACCCGCACGCTGTCTTTCCAGGTCAGCGGGCTGCCCCCGATCAGGACCGAGGCGCTTTCGATCTTCTCGGCCGGGCACCGCCAGGCGAACCGGGTGCGGGCCCTGCTCGAAGCCGCCTGCGCCGCCGCCCAGGACAGCGGCTGGACCGCGCTGACCGACCCGATCGAACTGGATCTGGTCCTGCACTGCCCGCCCGAACACCACGGCGCGGACGCGGCCACCCTGCTCGGCGGGGTCGGAGCCGTGCTCCAGGACAAGCGGCACGCGGTCAACATCGGTCTGGCTCACCTCGGCGCCCTGGTCGACGTCAAGCTGTACGTCGACAACCGGCAGATCCGCCGGATGTCGTACCGGGAGGAGCCGGCGGAGACGACGTCGTACGAGGTTCGAGTCGCCGCGATACCGGCGGCAGGTTGAGCGGCGCCCGCGGTTGGGTACCGCGGACCCGACGAAGGGAGTACCCATGTCGGAGCCACACGTCACACTGGACCCGGGCGGGCTGAGCCCGGCCCTGGAGAGCCTGCGCGGGCCGCTGGAGGAACAACTGAGTTCGGCGCTGCGGGTGGCGAGCGATCGCGTCCGCGCCGGGTACGACGGCGAGCCGGTCGAGGAGGTCTGCCGGCGGCTGCTCGACGAGACCCGGGCCGGCCTGCACCCGGACATCGCCGCCGGCTTCACGCCGGACATGGACGAGTTCTGCCGGGTGGCGATCGCGATCGTCCGGCGCGAGGTGCACCACTGAGCGGCGATCGCGCTCCGCTGGCACGGGGTGCACCACTGGCCCGTGCCGGTACGACACACCGGTGGCGGGGCTGACCGGACGGCCGCCGGTCAGCTCCGGCGTACGTCGACGGCGACGACCCGGGTGCCGTCGGGACGGGTGAGTTCCAGTGCCCGGATCGGTGGCGCCTGGTCGCTGCCGGCTGCCACCTGGATGCCCAGGCCGTGGCTGAGGTGCCCCTCGAAGTCACCGGCGAGGGCGTAGCCGCGCAGGGTGGGGTAGCCCAGCCGGGGCTCGGGTGAGCCGGTCAGCGAGCTGCGTCCGCGCTCGTCGTGGGCCTGCGCCGGGTCGAACCGGATCAGCAGGAAGGCGTTGCCGGGCAGCGGCACCGGGTCGCCGGTTCCGTCGGCCAGCACCCGGGGCACGTAGGCCAGGGTGTAGGAGGGCGGGCCGCCCCGGAACGCGAAGGTGATCCGGGTGTAGTTCTCCGCCGGGTGGTCACCCACCCGTACCTCGACCAGCAGCGGCAGCGGCGGTGCCGGTGGCGGCGCGACCGGCAGCCGGACCTGGTGACTGATCCGCACCTCCCGGCTCGGCACCGCCCAGCCGTAGGTCACCCGCTCGTCGGCGACGGGCGGGTCGGAGGTGGGTCCACGGGTCGGGGCGGCCGGCGTGGTCGCGGGGCCGGTGGCCGGGGTGGACGGTCCGACCGGCGGCGTGGCGGCCGTCGGCTGCGGGGTGGCCGGGTCGCCCCGGTCGGCCGACGTGCAGCCGGTGGCGAGCATGACGACCACAAATGCGAGAAATGGTACGCGCTGACGTGTCATGCACCTTTGACGCGTACCGCCGGTCCGGGGTTTACCGGGGCGGCGCCCCGGAAGTTGCGCCATCCGTCGAGGGTCCGGGTCCGGGCCGGGCGCCCGCCGGGATCATCGCAGCTCAACGAGGACGCGTACGCATACCAGATCATCGGACACAACGGGATATTGAAATCGACAGATCTGGATGTCTAAGATCCTGGCACCCCTCGGCAAGCATTGGAGAGTGAGCTATGACCTCACGAAGAGTCAGCCGGCTCCTGGTCGCACTCGTGACGACGGCGGGCGCCATGCTCGGCGCCACGATCGCCAGCGCACCGGCCTCGGCCGACGTGTCGATCAACGCCACGGTCTGCTACAACACCAGCCAGGCCGGCAGCTACGCCGGCATCGCCAACCAGGCCGCCACGATCTGGAACAACGCGACCGTCAACCTCACCCTCTCCGCCGGCTGCGGGTCGAACCTGCGGATCTACCAGATCACCGGCGGCGGCTCCTACGCCGTCCGCACCAGCCTGGGCAACGGCCGGGTCTACATCGACACCCAGCAGGCCGCGCAGTACAGCCCACTGCGGATCATGACGCACGAGATCGGCCACATCCTGGGCCTGCCGGACAACTACAACGGCAACTGCGCCCTGCTGATGTCGGGCGGCAGCGCCGGTACGAGCTGCACCAACGCGTACCCGAGCACCGCCGAGGCGAACCGGGTGAGCAGCCTCTTCGCCGGCACCCGGATCGGCGCCGACGTCGGCAGCCAGGTGTTCCAGGACAGCTGGCCGGCAGCGGCCGTCAAGGTCGGCTGACCTTCCCGACCCACCTGGTTCCCCGCTCCTCCTCCCCGAGGCGGGAACCACGACCGGGGGCCGGCGAATCCCGCCGACCCCCGGTCG